>CAVXVP010000038.1:0-8953 GCA_963765245.1 uncultured Chloroflexia bacterium | reverse complement strand
CCCACATCGTCGATCGGTTTGCGCCCTATGCCTACGGATCAGAGCTGCCAGGCGATCGGAGCCCGAGGATCGGGCGTGTACGAACAGAACGTTCCCGTCCTGATGGTCGCATCGAGATGTGCGCCGAGTTCTGGGTTCTGTGCGGCGATCCGCGCCAATGCCGACCGGATCGCCCGGGTCACGCTTACCCGCGCTCGCTCGGCGGACGATGCTGCGGGCCGGTCGCGGCCACCCAATCCAAGCGCGGCGGACAGCTCGTGCGTCAAGGCTTCGACCTCTGCCTCGAGGCGGGCAACGCGTTCCGGATCGTTCCAGGCTTCTGCCTCGGCCAACTCCTCACGTAGATCGTCGAGACGCGTGCGATAGGCGGCCTTCGCCTCGGCGTCAAGGGTCGGGCCGGCGTCACCGAGGCGACCGACGACGAGCGCCGGATCTGCGGCCAGGCTGTAGCTGGCGTTCACGCCCGCGGCGCGTGAATCGGACCCGGCGAGCTCGAGAGCATGGATCTCCCGGCCCGGCGCGGCGAGCAGTCGAGCCAAGTGGTGCAAGCCCTTGGCGTCACGCATCCGGAAGGCGTCGCCCACGTATTGGATCGTCCAGTAGTCGCCCTCGCGCCGGAACGTTCCGGCGTCAGGGGACGTGGCAGGCCCAGGCTGCTGCTCGTGAACCCCGGCCGCCACGCCAGCGATTCCCGCGATCTGCATGGCGAGGACCATTCCGAGCTCCGCCGACGTCGCGAGCGCCGTTCGATCCAGGTCCTCGGCCCGCGCGAAATCGGCCGGCTCGCCTCGTCGCCTCAGAACCTCCGCGAGGTCGTGCTGGGCGTGGGCCGTCCAAGGACGCGCGCCCATCGTCTCGAGCGTCGCGATCGCCGCCACGAGGTGACGCTCGGCATCGTCGATGTTGCCGATCGTTGCTGCCAGCAGGCCGAGGTAGCGATCAACCGCGCCGACGCTTCCCTCCGCGTGACCGATCGCATGTCGTCCCGCGAATGGCAGGAGTTGCCCGTACAGGGTGCGCGCAGCCACCTCATCGCCAAGGAGTGCGCTGGCCTCACTCGCCAGGCACATCCCCAGCAGCCACTCGTTGTCCCGATAGATCGCCTCGAAGTCGCCCGAGGCAAGGTCATCGAACGCCGTCCGAGCATCTGCCGGCCGGCCGAGATCGATCAGCAGGCAAACGAGCGCCGTCCGATGCATCGGGTACCAGGGAAAGTCTCGCGCGGACTCCCGCACCGTCGCCTCCTCTTCGGCAAGGCGACCCTGTTCCCGTCGCAGGAGAAACCGGTGCATGCGCGCTGCCGAAACGTCGTCCTTCCCCGCGGTCACGCGGTATCCGGTGGCCAATTCACGCGAGACGAGCGCTTCGGCGAGGCCATAGTCGCCTTCGATCAGCGCAAGCTCAGCTCGATTTACCGGCTCGAGCCACATCTGGGCCGGCTGACGGAGTTCCTCGACCGCACGACTGAGGGTGACTGCCTCCTGGCGCGCTTCGGTCATCTGGCCGAGTTCGGTCAGACTCAGGAAGCGCATGAGGTGCGCCTCGATGATGCGTTCGCCATCTCCCACAGCCTGAGCGATGACCATCATCTCGCGCTCGATCTGTTGACGTTCCTCCGGGTTCTCCGGCCACCAGGTCGCCCAAAAGCGTCCGGCGAGCGCGTAGCTGAGCGTTGTGGGCTCGCCAAGGCGGCGCGCGATTTCGATGGCCTCCTGGCTCAGGGCCGCACTGTCGTCACGACGCTTCGGATCGGACCGCCACGCGCAGGCGAGCCGCGTGAGAACGCGGGCGCGAAGTCCGTCATCGCTGGTGGCGAGCTCGTCGAGGGCGTCCTGCAGGAGCGGCACGAGGATCGTGTCGTGACCAGCCCGGGCCCATTGGTGCCTGCCACCGAATCCCAGCGCGGCGAGTGCCAGGAGGCGGCCCGAGCCGAGGCGATGGGCAAGGCCGGCGGCCTGCAGAAACGTTTCCCGTGCTTCGTCGAGCTCTCCTGCGCGGGCCTGGACATCACCGAGCGCCAAGAGGGTTTCCACGCGGCTCTGGTCATCGTGCACGTCATCCGTGTCCAGCACTGCCAGGGCCATGCGGTACAGGCGCGCGGCTTCCTCGTAGGCGAGGGATCGCGCGGCCGCATCGCCGGCCCGGCGGGCATAGTCGACCGCCTTGGGACCGGCCGGCGGCGCCTCCGACTCGCCCGACCGTGCAGTTCGAGCCTGAGCCGCCTGGACGAAGTGGTACGCGAGCTCGGCCAAGTGGGCGTCGGTCGACGGCCCGTACGCCTCCTCCAGCACCTCGGCGATGCGGCGGTGGAGCCTCACTCGGCGGCCGACGGACAACTCATCATGAAGCGTTTCTCGTACGAGATCGTGTGAAAAACGGTAGCGGCCGATGACGCCAGCGACAGGCGCAAGCAGCCCGGCCTGGACCGCCTCGTCGACCGCGTCGAGGGCGTCGTCGGCGTCAAGATCGCCGATCCGGCGCAGGACGTCGATGCTGAACTCCGGACCGATGGCTGCGGCGAGGACGAGCGCTCGACCGGTTTCCTTGCCGAGGTGGCCGATCCTTCGAGCGATCACCGCCCGGACCCCGGTTGGCACGGCAACGCGTAGCGAGGTCAGGTCACCGACGTCCAATAGACGGCCCTCGGCTGACAGCAATCGCACCGCCTCGCCGACGAACAATGGGTTCCCACTCGTCTCCCGCCAGACGGCGGCCACGAGACGGTCGTGTGGATCGATGTTCGCGGTCGCCCCGATGAACTTCCCGACTGCGTCTGCCGGAAGACCTCCGAGGGTGATCAGTCGCGTGGTTCGTTCTCGCGCCATTTCCGAGATCGCTGCGGCCAGCGGATGGTCGGGCGTCAACTCGATATCACGGTATGTCCCGACGACGAGAATCGCGCTGTCGCTGATCTGGCTGGCAAGGAACCGAAGCAGCAGGATCGAAGCCGTGTCGGCCGCCTGGAGATCATCGAGGATGACGACGAGCGGAGCATCGCGACCAACGTTCCGCAGGAAGGTCGCGGTCGAATCGAACAGCTGGAAGCGAGCCGATTCGGATTCCGCGTCAGCGGGCGTCGGAAGATCCGGGAACGTCACTCGCAGCTCGGGCAACAACTGGGCGACATCGCTGGCGCCTGCGCCCATATGGCGCCTGATGACATCGGGGCGTGGTGGTCCGCAGATAGGTCCGCAGCGCTTGCACCCATGGCCAGTATGGGGGGGCCCCGGCATCCTCCCAGCCGCGTCCCCACCAGACCTGGTACCCGTCCTCGCGTGCGCGTGCCGCGAGCTCGTCCGCCAACCGGCTCTTGCCGATCCCCGGTTCGCCACCGAGCAGGATCAGGCTTCCACGCCCGGCTAAAGCGGCGTCCAGAGCATCGAGCAACGTGCGGAGTTCACGTTCCCGACCCACGAACAGCGACCGTGATAGCGAGTCCGTCACGGGATCGAAACCCCTCCCACGTCCAGGCGCCGAAGCATACCGACCTCAGCTCGGATCACGTTCGCCATCGCAGCCCGTGACGCCGAGTGGAACATTCGTACCCCGCAAGGGAACGCCCTGTCAGTGAAGCACCCGGCGAGCGTCCGGCGATCGGACGAACCAGACCGGTGTGATGACAGGAGTCGACCGATGGAACTGATCCACGCGGAACAGATCACGGCGGAAGTCACAGGTCGATCGCACAAGGGCCCCGGCGCCCGAACGGTCGTGGCGGCGATCATGGTGCTGGCGATCGCCGGCGCCGCCACGGCATTCGCTGCATCGGGAATGGGCCTCGGTCGCTCCGCGGCGAGCGAGGTTTCGGGCGTCGACACGAGCATTGACGACATCGTGGCGGTGCGCGGTGCCAGGTTCCCGGTGGGTGTCACCTTCGATCGGAGCTACGACCAGATCGAGGCACAGCGCGGTGCGTCGTCCCTGACGCTGGCCGGGATCGACGTGAGCTACGACCAGATCGAGCGCCTCCGCTCGAACCGCTGAGCCGCGGGACGTCGCCGGCTGGACGCGATCGAGCGATCCACGCCGGCGGCGGCCTTCAAGTCGGTCCAAAGGCCCATGTTCGAGGCAGGCCCTAACTCGTCGGGCGGTAGTTCGTTGGTACTCGCAACCAGAGCCCCGTGGTGCAGCCGCGGCCAAGCGTTGTGATGGAGGAGGAGACATGCGACGCGCTTCGAGGGTGATGATGATCATGGCGATGACGGCGGCCGCGGTGCTTGCCGTCGGCGTTGGTACCGCCGCAGCTCGGCCGACCACCGACCACCTGCGGGGAACGTTCACGATCCAGTTCCCGAAGGGACACCCGGCCTCCAACGCTCCATGCCCCGCCGACGAGTTCTGCGGTGTCGGCTCGCTCGCCGGATTCGGATCCGCGACGATCACGATCCTCGACGAGAGCTTCGAGGAGATCGTGGGGTCGGCATGCTTCGCGGTTGAGCGGATCGAGCGGATCGACCTGGTCGACGGAAGCGGCAGCCTCGCTATCGAATTCGACGGGGACGTTCTGCCGGCCGGGCGGGTCAGGTGACTCACACGCCAGCCCGATGAGCTACGGCGGCCCGGGCCGTTTCGACTTCGCCTTCACGGTCAACGGCAGCGAAAGCAGCGGGGTGTTCGCCGGTGCCACCGGCGGCGGCGGCGAGACCATGTCGGTTGCGGGTGGCATCGGAGTCTGGCTGCTGTCCGGCAGCATCGTTCCCGCCTGAGGGCCGCGCGGACTGGTCAGCCCACCACCACACTGGCGATCACGTTGATCGTGGTGGCCAGGATGACCGTGCCGAATGCATACGACAGCAGGCAGTGGCGGAGCACGACGACGCGGATCGTCCGGCTCGAGACGTCAGTGTCGGATACCTGGTAGGTCATCCCGAGGTTGTAGCTGAAGTACAGGAAATCGCGGTACGCCGGCGGGTCGTTGCCGTTGAAATCGATCCCGCCTGGCGGATCCGAGTAGAACAGGTAGGCGTAGCGGGCGGCGTACATGAGATGGAGCCCGGCCCACGACATGGCGACGCCCGCGACCGCGAGCAGCGCCACCAACGGGCCTTCCTCGGTCTTGCCCAGCACCAGCAGGAGCACCACCGCGATCAGACCGGCCAGCGCCCAGGCGACGACCACGACCTCCTCGAGGCGCGGCTCGAACTCGTCGCGACGGGCATGGCGGCTGGTCGACTCGGCGTCGATCGGCCACAACGCCCACCACCCCGTCAGGTCGAAGATGGTCGCCGTCGAAGCGATGCCGGAGAGCACGCCCAACAGCCCGTAGGTGAGCGCCGCGACGACGACCCCGATCACGATCCCTCCCATGACCGACCAGGCGAGGCGCCCGTGGGCGGAGTCGGGAAGCCATGTTGTCACCGTAGAAACGTAGCAGCATCGACCTCAGCCGGACGCGACGCGCTTGGGACCGATACGCGGAGCCGGGGCTCAGGTGGCGGGTGTCTGCGGTGTCTGCGGCGTGGCGGGTGGCTGGACCCATCCGCCCGGCGCGGCGGTATCCGTTCGCCGAGGTCGCATCGAGGCCATCAGCGCGGCGCCGAGCCCGAGCAGGATGACGACCAGCTTGACCCACGGCCCGACGATCGGCAGGGAGGAGAGGAGGACGACGACGGCCGCCCCGACCGCGAGCACGGCCAACTCTCGCCATCGGCTTTGGTTCTCACCGCGCATGACGAGGCTGGCCAGAACCACGCCGACGAGCGCGTCCGCGACGTACCCGGCGACGACCGCGAATCCGAGACTGGCGCCGAGGATCGCGACGATCCCGCCGAGGATGCCGATGCCCACGAGGTCGGAGAAGCCCAACAGGCCGAACGCGATCGCGAGCAGGATCATCGCGATCAGTACGACGATGAGCAGCACCCCGAAGCCAAGGATCGCCACGATCCCCCAGCCAGCGGCCTGCAACGGTCGTTGCTGGAGAGCGGTCTTCATCCTGGCGTAGGCTCGAGGCGCGAACCAGATCAGCAGGGCGCCGATGAGCACGACCACCAGGAAGTGCCGGACGGCGTCGATGATCTGTTGGGTTGGGGTGGGGGCGGCCCCCGGCTGGCCCGGCTGACTCTCCCGTGGGGTGATCGTGACGTCCTCCGTCCCGCCGATCGTGCCGGTCTTCGTGTACGTTCCGGTCCGGGCAAGCACATTGCCCGTCACCGCGCCGTCGATGGTCAGTTGACCGGTACCGGCGATGAGGTCTCCGCCGACCGTCCCCGATGACGTGACCGTGAGCCGGCCTCCGATCGCGGCGAGATCCTCCTTGATGGCGCCGCCCACCGACAGCGTCCCGCCGGCGATCCGCGTGTCGCCGCCGACCGTCCCGGTGATGTTGACGCTGCCACCGGCCGCGAGGACGTCACCAGTGACGGTCCCGGTGACGTCGACCAGGCCACCACTTGCGACCAGGTCACCATCGATGGTGCCGTCGACCCGGACAGTCCCGGCGAATGCGTAGACGTCATTCGAGACGGTCTCGCCCGCCGCGATGGTCACCGTGTTGCCGGTTCGCAGCTTGTCGCTCACGGCGCCCTGGGCAAGAACGATGCCGGTCAACATCGCAAGCAGGGCGACGCCTGCGGCGGCCGCCACGAAAAAGCGGTTCGGGTGCCTCATCGGTCGGCCCTCCTGTCGAGCTCAGGTGTTCGCCGTCCAGGCGCAAGGATGCTCCATCACCCAAGCCAGCGCCTCTACAGAAAGCCTACTCGCCGGGTCCAGTCGACTCCGACGATGGACCGGTTGGGTGGCAAAGCAGTCGCTCATTACCGGCGGTCAGCGATCGGCGCGGCTACGGTCCGCCACGGACGCGGTCGTCGGCGTGGCAGAATCGCCGATGATGGGCTTCCTGAAGCGACTCTTCGGTGGCGCCGGCTCGGGATCGGGCGATCCGACGACCTCGGATGCTGCCGATCCGGTCGACATCGACGCGGCCGAGCGTGCCCGCGATCTTGAGCTGGCGCGCGGGGAGCAGGACCGCTTGGACGAACTGAGCCAGCGTCAGCTGCGCTACGCGGCCTATGCCTGGCAACCGCCGAGGCAGGGCGGTGAGCGGCGCGCCGACGACGACGACAAGAGTCCGGATCGCAGCTGACGTGCCAGGGCGGTCTTGGTTCTCGCCCTTGAGCTTCGGCCCGTGCCCAGCCGGCTCCTGTCAGTCCGGTTGGTGGCGCTGGTATGGATCTGGCCGAGGATGAGCCGCCGCAGGGGCACGGATCCGGATCGTTGACGGGGATCGACGGGCGCAGGCTGAGAGCGTATGGTGTCGCGCAGCCGAGGCGCGGGAGCGATGGTGCCCGCCTGTGAGACGCCGGGCAAGCCCACCCTCTTGACCGTCACGCAGGCCACCGACGCCACCGATCGCCCTGGTGGGAGGGCTCGTGGAGTGCGCGATCCACGTCAGGTGCGCCGAGGCGTCGCACTGTGTACGGCTGTCGTCGTGGTCGGGATCACGATCGCCATCTCGGGCGGCGGACGCGGGGTTCGTGCGGACACCGGGAGTGCCCAGGGGAGCGTCTCCGGAACGGGCGCGTTCGTTGACGGTCCGGTGACGCAGACGGTCACCGTCAACGCGGACACCAGCAATCTGGGCACCTTTTCGATCTCGGACGGGACGTCCTCGTCGAACGGTGACGTGACGTGCCTCTTCATCTCGGGATCGGGCGCGGTGTTCGGCGCCCATCTCAACTTCGGGCCAGGGTCGGATCTTTATGGTCTGATCTTCATCACCGACGGCGGACCGACCGGCCCCGACACGCTCGGCCTCGGTGACACGTCTCCTGGCGGCCCAGCCGATTGCACGACATCGGCGCCACCCGGCACCTTGCTGTCATCGGGCGATTTCACCATCTTCGTCATTCCCGATCGGCTCTCCGCCCCCGAGCCCGGAGCCGACGCCCGGCGAAACACCGACGGAAAGCGGACCGGTGCCGAGCGGACCGGCCCGAGCGGACCGGCCCCCAGCGGACCGGTCCCGAGCGGACCGGTCCCCAGTGGACCGCCCCCGAGCGGACCGCCGACACCCCCGGGGTTCGATGGAACAACGACCGGATCGCCAATTCGCTCCAGCCGAGCGGGACCCCTCCGAATTCGTTCGTCGACGCGTCGCTGACGCCGGCCACGTCCGGATCGGTCGTCCCAGCAGCCGACCCTGTCTACGGCATCGTGGACGCCTCGGACCCGACCGCGGGGGTCGAGATCACGGTGGGATCGGGAGCGCCCGGAGCCCAGGTCTCGTTGTCGGTCTGCGGCGGTTTCGCGCTATATGTCGACGTGAATAGTTTCGTGGAGCTGACCTGCCACAGCGTCGACATCAAGGTCGCAAGCGGGTCGGCCAGGATCGTCCTCGGTGGCGGGATCACCGTCGTCTCGATCCCGGCGGGCGGAGCGGCCAGGGTCGCCGATGTCGGCGGCGGTTCGTACACCGTCCAGAACACCGGTCCAGCCGGTAGCCCGTCCGTCTCGCTGACGGTCGACGGAACGACCTCGGCGATCCTCCCCGGCCCGCCGACCACCGCCGGGACCTCGGACTTCGTCGGCTTCTCCCAGCCGATCGACAACGCCCCGGTCGTCAACCGCGTCAAGGCCGGACAGGCGATCCCGGTCAAGTGGCGACTGCTGACGAACACCGGCGCCCCGATCACGAATCTGTCCAGCGCCACCATCACCGTAACGACGCTCGACTGCGCGCTCGGCACGACGATCGATCAGGTCGAGGAGGTCGTGGCCGGTTCCTCAGGGCTCCTCAACCAGGGAAACGGCAATTACCAGTTGAACTGGCAGTCGCCCAAGAGCTATGCCGGATCGTGCAAGACATTGCACTTGAACGTCCATGACGGGGTCACCCACGACGCCCGCTTCCAGTTCACCAAGTAGGACCGCGTAGGTTCTGCGCCTTCAAAGCGTTCGGGCCAACCGGCATAGCCCACGGACGTCCTCGGCGGTCCTCCCGGCCGCCGGGGAC
>CAVXVP010000037.1:0-20074 GCA_963765245.1 uncultured Chloroflexia bacterium | reverse complement strand
GGGGTGGCAGGGTGACCACGTCGACCTGCCAGCGGGTCGGCTTGGCGAGTTCGCCGACGGCACCCGGATCACGCCAGATCCGATGGCTCCAGGCCGCGGACAGATCGGCCGGCTCGAGTCCCAGTCGGAGGCCAACGGCGCTGGCGATTCGGCTCGCGTCGACGAGGACGCGGACTGGCTGCTCGTCGCCATCGATGGTACGGACACGCGCGCGAGCGCCGATGAGCGTCGCCATCTCGACCGTGAGGGTCGTCTTGCCGACGCCACCGGCGAAGCTCGTGACGCAGACGAGGCGCAGGCCGGGCAGGACATGGGGGATCGCGAGAGGCCGCTCTTGCGTCTCCCCGTCATCGTCCGGAAGCTCCGGGCCCCGAGCCCGTCCTCCTCCAGCCCGACGATGCGTAGTCGAGTCGCCTGCTTCTCCATGGCATTGGGCTCCGTCGCGGGATCGGATCCACCAGTAGCGCAGGCTGCGCATTATCACGCGCCGGCCAGGTCCGCCACCGCATGACGTTGCGCCGCCGCACCGCTTCCTGTTCACGCTTACGAGGGAGTCTGCGCCTCGGCGCCGCTTAGCTGCGACTTATCTGGCGCCTCGAGAACAGCGTGCCAGGATCGTCGTCCCCGTCCGAACCGGATCGCCCAGATGAGCCAGCGATACGCCGGTTCGCCGCGGATGGGCACGATCCGCGGCCAGAACGACGGGCGCGACCCCGACGAGGATGAGGACCACCTTGGCCGGCAGCCACAACGGCAGGAGGTTCGCGACGGCCGCGAACCCCGCGGCCACGCCCAGGATACCCGAGCTGCGGTGCGGACAGGCCGAACGCGAGCGACTCGCTGCGAACCGCGTTCTCCGGGACGTCGACCAGACCGCGGTCGTTCATCTGCCTGGCTTCAGGGCGCCGGGACCGCTCATGGCGACCGGCAGCAGCACCAATGGCAGCCCGAGCATCATGGCGGCCGCGCCGGTGGCCAGGCCGAGCAGCGCGTTCATGTCGCGGACGGTCGGCGGGTTGCCGCTCGGCCCGATGTGCGGCAGGGCCTCGAGGCTGAACAGGATGAACACGATGGTCCACGCGAAGCGCACCGACCAGGATCGCGGTCAGCAGCTTGAGCCAGAAGTTCGTCACCCGCTCCGTCGCCGGCAGCGCATACGCGGCAAGACACAGCGGACCGAGGATGACCAGCAGGCTCTCGAGTGCCCAGAGCACCGCATTGATCACTTGAACGAGCGTGAGCAGGATGGCGGCGAGCAGCCCGGCCGACAGCCACGCGCCGTCGTTCCAGTTGTCGGGTCCCTCACCGATGTGCGGGTCAAAGCCACCGTTCTGGAGCACCTGGAAGACGCCGCCCGATGCCGGCCATGCCTCATGTCCGCCCACGGCATTGCCCGGGATCGAGACGCCGACCATCGCCGTATCGGTCGCCGTGACGAACTGGGCGAGGACGCTGACCAGAAAGATGCCGAGGATCGAAAGGGTCGCACCGACGACGAAGCGGGGCGTGACCGAGCGGGCGGTGTACGAGGACTCGCCTGTCGTCCGGCTGACCGTGATCAGATACCCGAGCGCGAGCCCGCCGAGGGTCAGGAGCGGGATCGCGATCAGGAGCATCTTTCCGTACAGATCCCTGGTCGAGGAATCCGCCAGCGGATCGAGCGGCGAGAGGAAATGGCCCTTGAGATTCTCGAGGCCCGCCCGGTTGGCGTCACTGACGCGGTTCGAGTACCAGACCGTCAGGTCGCGGATCGGGTCGCCGATGATCGGCAGGTCGCCCCGCGGAAGCGGCGTGACCCCGGTCTCGGGAACGGTCGGAGCGATCGACCCCGGCACGGCGGGTGGCCCGGCCACGACGGCGAGACCGAGGCCAGCGAGCGCCAGCGCCACGAGCGCGAAGGCGACCCAGGAGGCCCCGAACCGGACCGGCGGGATACCCTCGAGCCTCCGGAGGGTGGGGCCAGCCACGCCCCGGAGCGCGAGCATCGCCCTAGAACGGCCGGGCGATCAGCCCGTCGGCGACCGCGATCGCGGTGATCGTGCTGACGATGACGCTCGCGAGGATCATCCAGACGAGTCCGTGGATCCCGTTCGTGATCCGCTTCTGCGCCCGATGTTCGGCATCCTGGTTGGAACCGGCCAGGGTCTTCTCGATGCCACCCCACACGATGACCGCCCCACTGATCGCGATCCCGAGGCCGATCGTGATCGCGACGAGGGTCGCGATCATCTTGGTGACCGGCGCCAGCGCTTCCTTGGCACCCGGCGGAACCGACGCCGCGGCGACCAGAGATGAGCCGACGGTGAGCCACAGGAGAGCGACGGTGAAGACCGTGATAAGTCGCAGATAAGCGAGGGGTGAGCGCGGAGTAAGTCGCTGCATCGTCCGCGTCCTCAGCCAGCCGCCGTCGCGTCGGACGCCGCCGCGCGCTCACCGAAGGTCCGAACGAACGTGGCGATCTCGGACTCATCGGCCGACGCCAGGTCGAGCCCGGCAGCGCGGAACCAGCTGACCGTTCGCGCGAGGGCCCGCAGCCGGTCGAACTCCCGGGGCGCCACGAGCGTCGCCGCGAAGCGACCGGACGAAACGATCGTCAGCGTCCGGCCCACCTCGATCTCGTCGAGGATGGACGCGAGCTTGAGTCGAGCGTCGGTGATCCCCAGCGTGCGGAGCGGGGCAAGGATGTCGCGCGGCTGCTCACCGAGTCGCCGGATCGCGGCGGCGGATGGCCGGTTCTCCCGCCGGACGATCCGGGCCAGCTCGGCCGTGTCGCGGGCGAGTTCGGGGTAGATCTCGAGGCCATGGAGCGCAGACAGGCTCTGCTCGATCTGCTGCCAGCGTTGCGCCTCGGCGAACGCGAGCATGACCGCCATCGGCTGCCCATCCCGCAGGACGATCAGCGTCTCGCCTTCCTCGACCCGCGCAACGACGGCCCGGAGGTTCCCGCGAACCTCGCGCATCCCCAATGCCTGGATCATCCCGCCTGCGGTCATGCCGACTCCTCCTCGTTGTCGTCGAACTCGAAATCCGTGGGCACCGGCGCGACGACGGCCGCGCCGTCGCCGTACCACGTGAGCACGATCGCTCGACGTCGCGTCACGGCGAGCGTTCGCCGAAGGTTCCGGCGAAAGGTGGTCACCGAGATCCGGTGCGCGGTCTCGTCGGACCTGAGCGGCCGGATGATCGCGATCGGTCGGCCGTGGCGGACGACCACGATGGTCTCGCCGCGACCGACGCGCACCATGGATTCGCTCACTCGTCGGCGAAGGGACCGGATACCGATGACGTTCTGCATGCCCGGCATGCTGGACCTGATGTGGTCGCTAGTCAATACGCATTGTGTACAGCGTGTGGGCCCTGAGTCCCGGCCGCGGTTCCTTCGAGCGGCAGGCTCAGCTACCGACTCGCCCGGTCCCACCCGTGGTTTGCCCCCGGCCCCCGTCGAGGTCTTGCCATGGCGGCACCCATTGGACCTGCCCCCTCTTTACCCAGAAGTGGCAACGCCGCGAGTCGAGGACATCAACGGACGGGGAGATAGTCGGGCCCGGTCTCCGGTCGGTGATCCGCCATCGCTCCGCGTGGGACGATTGGAGCGATAGCGTGACTCGATGTGGGTGTTCGCACGGACAGATGAACACGGCCCATTTCGGGACCTTCACGGTCCCGGCCACGTAGATCGACTTCGGGTCTAGGTGGTCGGGAACGTCGTGGAGCTCCGAGACCCGAACCACTCGCTCGAACTCCCGCGGACCGAAACGATCCTCGACCCAGCGCTGGACCCTGGCGATGAGCTTCATGACCTGGGCCAGGCTCGGCCCAGAAACCGCCGGCTCGTGACCCCGCGGCCCCAGATCGCGCGGTCGCCGCACCAGTGCCCCGGGATCGGCGAGTCGGTTGTGAGGTGGATGTGTCGGTCGTGGATGAACGTCATCGTCCGTGACGGGGCTTGGTCGGCAGCCCCGGTGATCCGCAGGATCAACTCGCTGAATGCCTCCGCCGCCGTCCGCATCGTGAAAGCGATCACCGCCGGGTCCGGATCGTCCATCTCGGTCGCATACCCCTGCCGCTGGAGCTCGACGAGCTCGTGCTCCGGCATCTGCTCTGCGCGTAAGCGATCTTGGTCGACGACCTCCGAACAGGACACGCATGCAGTCCCAGGCACTTGGACGTCGACGCGGCCGTAGATGCCCCGCAGCTCGCCGTCGGTCGAGTCGAGGAGGACGCCGAGGTCGAAGACAGGGATCAGGCACCAGTAGGCAAGCCGCGCGACGTCGAGCCGGCCGGCGTTGTCGTCGGTGCAGGCGAAGATGATGTCGCACGCTCGCAGCGCGTCGACGACCAATCGGGTGACCTTCCCGTTGATCGTGTTCACCTTAGTCCCGAGACCGATCCGCGAACCATGGTCGACGATGACGTCCACCTTCGGCCGCCCGACGTCTTCCATCCGGGAGCCGAACAAGCGGGTGACGTTCGTGTCTTCCAAGTCCTGATAATCGACGACGGTCAGCTCCTTCACCCCAGATCGCATCAGAAGCTCGGCCATGGCCGAGCCCGTACCGCCGACCCCGACGATGCCGACATGGAGGCTTGCGAGGAGTTGCTGGATGGGCCCACCGAAGGCTCGCACCTGGCGATCGAACGCCGCGGCGACCGGTACCGGCGTCGGGGTGTCCATCGCGGATGTAAAGCGGAAGCGGTCGCCGACCTCGCGGAGGAGCTCGATCGGCCCGACCGGAACGTCTCCCCGCCACACTCGACCGCTGAACGAGACCTCGCCGTCGACCATGCGAATCACGATCGATCCGTAGAGGTCGGAGGCCGTCCGGATCTGGAAGACGGGTCGGAGCAACTCGTCGACCTCGTCGTCGAAGCGCGAGATGATCGGGTCGTCGTCCGGATGCGTATGCATGAACAAGGCGAGCGATCCTGCAGCTTCGGCGCGGGCGAGCGCGGGCATGTAAGCGTCGCTGTCGAGCCGCAGCTGGCGGCTTGTCTGTTCGATATAGGTCTCCGGCGCTGCTGGCTCGAACCAGCGCCCGGTCAGCCGCAGCTCGTCGGCAGTCTCGCTCACCCCGACGATCAGGACGCCGGCCACCTCGAGCGGGCCGTTGGCGTGCGCCCGAAGGCGTGTCGCGATCTCCTCGTGGAGCGAGAGCGTGACGCGCTGCATCAGACCGAGGTCGCGAGCGCTTCGTCGACGATGGCGAGGTAGGTCGCCAAGTTGTCGACGCCCGGCCGCCAGACATTCTGGAAGTGGCGCGACCACTGCTGCCATGTCCGATCCCCGATCACCGGGAAGCTCGCGGCTGCCTGCGGCCACGCACCGGTCGTCTGAATGTGCGCGTGCGGGAACAGGAAGAACATATCCGGAACGCCGTCCGGCCAGCCGCCGGGCAGGTGCAGCAACAAGTCAGCGGTCGCGTGGTCATAGCCAGGAGGCAACGGATAGTCGGTGATGACCAGATCGATCAAGGCACCGACGATCGCCGCGGACCAGCTGAGCCCGCGGTGTCGAAGGTGCTCGATATCGGCGTCCGGGAGGAGCTGCTCCTCCTCGGACGCCTCGTCGCTTGTTGGATCAGGCGCGATCGCCATGGGGCGCCCCGGGGGTGACGTTCTTCGGCGCCGTGACGAAGTGCATGCCCGGCTTCAGGTCGACGACGTCGCGTTCGTTGACCTTGACGTCCTGGCCACCGGGGACGACCCGATACAGGTTCCGGTCCTCACCGATTGGCGGCTTCGGGAGAGCGCGGAGCTCGGCCCCGGTCATCGTCTCCTGGTCGACCTTGAAGGTCTCGCGGTCGATGTGGATCGGGAAGTCCTTGGGCCCGTGGTCCGGCTTGTCGTTGGCCGCATGGTCGGGATTGGTGTCCTTGGTCATGGTGCTGGTCCTTTCTCGCGCTGCTCGGCGCGGGTGTAGGCTTCTGGAAGCGGTGACGCAACGTGCGTCGCCTGTGCGCAACGAAGGATAGGGCCGAGGCCAGTCTCCGTCAAGGACGGGCGACGGGTGTCCCGTGTCCGCAACAAGGAGGTGCGACCAGTGGCATCCGTCAGCGAGCCGCCCACCGGGGTAGTGGACGTCCGGGGGCTCGGAGAATTGCTCCGAGCGAGACGTAGCGCGCGCGGCCTGACACTTCGCGAACTACAGGCAGAACTACACAATGCCCTGTCGGCGTCGGCGCTCTCGAGGATCGAGAACGGCGCCACGCCGGACGCCAAGAACGTGCTCGCTATCGCCGAGTGGCTGAACATCCCGATCAGCCAGATCGCCTGGCCCGGCGAAGCGACCGCGACGAGCCAGGGAACCTCAACCCCAGATGTGGTCGAGGTCCACCTTCGAGCCGACAAGAAACTGGACGCCGTCGCGGCCGAGGTCCTGGCCCGAACGTTCCGCGTCCTCTACGACGACATCGTGGCTGGGCGGATCCCGCTCGCCCGACCCGAGCATCAAAAGTAGTTTCCGCGATGGCCGGTCTCTTCCTGCCCTTCACCCCCAAGGCGAAGACGATCGAGATGAAGGCGATCGGAATCAAGAAGGGTCACGGCATCGGACCCTACGAGGCGGTAGACCCACGCGATCTTGCCATGCGGATGGGGGTTGAGATCATCCCGGCCTCATGGGTCGACACGCTCGATCCGGACCTCCGCCGCCTGCTCATCAACGAGATCGGGCACACCTGGAGCGCGGGTTCACTCGTCGTCGACGAGCGCACGCACGTGCTCCTGAACCCAGGCCACTCGCCCGAGCGCCACAGCCCGACCCTTGCCGAGGAGCTCGTGCACGTGGCGCTCGGTCACGCCAAGTCGAAGCTCTTGACCGTCGATGGCGTGCCGATGCGAACGTGCGAGCACGACGTCGAAAGCGAGGCCTACGCCGTCGCGGTTGCGCTGATCCTTCCCTATCGGACGGTCTTCAATCACATCCGGGCCGGCGAGCCGGTCGAGACGATCCCGTCACCCGTGCCGCTCAGCATCGAGTGTCGGGCCTATCGCACCAAAGTCTCCGGCATGTGGCCTACGGCGGTCGCTCGCCTTCGTGCGCGGCAAGCCGAGTCGGCGAGCGCGTGACGTTGACGGGTGAGGCGAATCAGCCGTCTCAGTCAGGCCAGGGGTAGTGCGTCAGCGGAAGGTCTGCGAGCTCGGCTCGGACCAGACGCCAGTGGGGCAGGAAATGGTCAAGCAAGGCCTGGAAGCGATCGTCGTGGCGGCGCTCGATGCCGTGGAGCAGCTCATGGACGACGACGTATTCGAGGGCTCGTCGCGGCTTTTTCACGAGTTCGAGGTTCAGCCAGACGATTCCGCTCGCCGCACTCCATGAGCCCCACTTGGTCCGCATGCGCTTGGCCCGCCAACGGGGCACGTCGACCCCGATCCTGTCCGACCAGGTCTCGATCAGGCCTGGCACGATGTCGCTCAGCCTGGCGCGATACCAGCGGTCGAGGATCGCGGCGCGCTGCTCGACGGTCGAGCCGAGAGAGCACCGGAGTTCCATCTTGGCGCCGCTTCGCAGAGTCACGCTCGATCGCCCAGGCGACTCGACGACCCGCAATCGGTAGCGCCGGCCCTCGAACCAGTGCGTCTCGCCGCTGACCATCTGCCGCGCCGCGTCGCGCGCTTGACCGCGGAAGGTGATCTGCTGACGGCGGATCCAGGCGAGTTTGCTCGCGACCGCAGCCCGAACCGCTGTATCCGGAAGTGCGATCGGCGTGGCTACCCGGACCCAGCCATCCGGCGGATAGACACCGAGGTGGAGGTTGCGGATGTCCTTCCGGACGATGAACACCCGGAGACCCCCGACGGTCATCGTGTTCTCAGTAATCATCCTGGCTCTTGATCAGTGCGATGACCCGGGTCTGGCGCTCGGCCTCGGTCTCGGTCCCATCGAGCTCGAAATCATCCAAGGCGGTGCGAATGGCGTTCGACACCCTGCGGGTCTTGATCGCATTGTCTCTCCAACCGTCCTGGAAGCTTTCGCGCACCGCACGGTCAACCGCGAGGGCGGCCGCCTCGTCGTAGCCGAGGTTGTCGTAGAGCGCCCGCACGGACGGTCGCGTGAGCGCTGCGGGGTAGGCCGCGACCGTGGGTCCCATGGCTAGGTCACGGGTGAAGGCCACGATGGCGTCGAGGTAGTCCTTGTAGTTCAGCGCCTCCTGCTTACGCCGCGCGATCAGCCCATCGAGGAGCTCGGACATGCTCTCGTAGTAGCGCGGATTGACCGGCGACCTGTCGATGATGAGCCGACGAACGTTGTTGACGATGGTTTCGCCAGCGGCCTCCGGACTCTCCTTGATCCCATCAGGCAGCGCGTCGACAGCGTCGGGGCCTCGCTGGACGATCAGCTCGACCAGCGACAGATCGTCGAAGGCGGAAACCTTGGTGCTGTCCTCTGCCTGGATGTAGGTGTCGATGAGATGGCGCATCGCCGGCTCATACATCTTAAGGTCGACGTAGTCGCCGCTGGCGAGTTTGACCTCGGTTCGCACCTTCTCATATAGGCTGACCTCGCCCTCGATGGCGGCCGCCTCGGCGGGCGTGTAGCCCGCTTCTTCCATCTCGCCTGCGACGTTTGCGAAGGCTCGGACGAACGACGAGACGAGTCGATAGAGGGCTGCCCGGCTAGGCTCGTTGGCCTTGAGCTGTTCCGCGTTGCCACCTTCGGCGGCACAGAAGTAGCGGAGATACGCGGACGCGTCGCGCGGTATGTCCACCGGCTCGCACAGGGCTTTGACCGCCTCCCGAGTGTCGTCGAGACGCAGGCGGGCCTCGGTCAACCGGTCCTTCAGGAGACCGACCACGTCCGCCTGCTCGAAGTTATCGAGAGCACCGCTGGTGTAGTCGCGAACAGCGCCTTCGAGGGAGCCGAAGAGGTCCTTGTAGTCGATGATGTAGCCGTATTCCTTGTCGTCCGTGTCGAGGCGGTTGACCCTACAGATCGCCTGGAAGAGCCCGTGATCGCGCATCTGCTTGTCGATGTAGAGGTAGGTTGCCGGCGGTGCGTCGAAACCGGTGAGGAGCTTGTCGACGACGATGAGCAGCTTCATCTGTCCCGGCTCGTCGATGAACTTCTTCTTGACCGCCTTCTCGAACTCCTCGACCCGGTTGACTGCGGTATCAGCCGGCTCGTTGAACCAGTCAGCCAGCATCTGTCGGTAGATCGCGTATTCGCGAAGCCGCTCGGTCTCCCCTTCGCCGCTCTCCTCGCCCTTGATCGCCGAAGCCGTCGGCCGGTAGGAGGTGACGATGGCGACCTTGCCGCGAAGGCCTTTCTGGGAGAAGAGCTCGTAGAACCTGCAGGCCTGGTAGATGCTATCCGAGACGAGGAGGGCGTTGCCGAGGCCACTCGCGAAACGGTCACGGGTCTCCATATCGAGCAGGATGTCGGCGACGATCAGCTCGAGGCGTGATCGACTCGAGTAGACCTCGCGCATCGTCCCCCAGCGCCGTTTGATCTGGGCCTGGGCCGCGTCGGTGCGGTTTCGGGTCTTCGCCTCGAACCATTCGTCGATCTTGGCGGGCGACGTCAGGTGCTGATCGATGTCACGCGCCTCGTAACGCAGATCGAGGATGACCCGGTCGGCTACGGCTTCATCGAACTTGTAAGTGTGGATGTAGGGGCCGAACGTCTCGACGCTCCGCTTCTTGTCTGAGCGGAGGAGCGGCGTCCCAGTCCAACCAATGAATGTCGCGTTGGGAAGGAGCGCCTTCATAGCGTCGTGAAGGTCGCCCGATTGGGTCCGGTGGCACTCATCGACGAAGATGAACAGGTCGCCCTTCGCCACGAACCCCGCGGGCAGCGCGGCCGTCAGCTCGGCCAAGTAGCCAGGCACATCAGCGGCGTCTTCGTCACCCTCCCGGCCCCCGAACTTGTGGATCAGAGAGCACATCAGCCACGGGTCGCCGGCATTGAGGCAGGTCACGAGGTCCGCCCCGCTCGTCGTCCGACGAATCTTCTCGTTGACGCCCAGGAACACCTTCTCGATCTGCTCGTCGAGCTCGATCCGGTCCGTGACGATCAGGACGCGCGCGTCTGGGTTGTGTTCGTGGATCCACTTCGTCAGCCAGACCATCGTCAGGCTCTTGCCGGAGCCCTGGGCGTGCCAGATGATCCCGCCCTCGTGGTCGTCAACGTGCTTGTGGGCAGCCTGGACCCCGAAATACTGGTTGTGCCGGGCGATCTTCTTGTTCCCCGGTCGAACACGATGAAGTCGTGGATCAGCTCGAGCAGTCGGCCCTTTTCGCAGAGTTGCAGGATCGCCCGATCGAGCGGGTTCTCGACGTCCTCGTGGGTCGGCTCCTTCCACGACAGGTATTGGCGCTCCTTGGTGTCAGTGACCCCGTAGCGGAGACCCTCGGTGTCGTTGCCGGCCATCACCAGCTGGATCGTCGCGAAGAACGGCTCGATGAACTCCCGCTTCTGGCTGTCGAGGTTCTGCCGGATGCCCTCGGCTACCGACACCGTCGAGCGCTTCAACTCGATGACGGCGAGGGCGATGCCGTTGACGTAGACGACGATATCTGGACGTTTCGCATGCGCCCCAACGCCGGACCCGGCAACAGTGACCTCTTCCGCCACGGCGAAGTGGTTCCGCTCGGGATGATCCCAGTCGATCAGCCACACGGTCCGGGTCAGCTCATCGGCATCAGGTTTGACCTTGACGCCGTAACGAAGCAGGTCGTAGACGTCGTGGTTGCGGTCGTAGATGCTCCTGGTCGTGTTGCCCGCGGCCCTGCGGAGCTCGAAGAGGGCTCCGGTGACGAGGGCAGCCTCATAGCCCTGAGTGTCGGTGAGCCAGGCTCGAAGCGGCTCGTCCTCGACGTTGCTGTTGCCGACGCGATCGACCCAGTTGCCGAGATAGTCGTAGCCGAGCTGGCCGCTGAACAGCTTCACCAGCCGGTTCTGTGTGCGACGCTCGACCTCCCCCGGATTCCTCATGCCAGCCGCGTCCGACCAGACAGGAGCGCCTGAGAAATGGCGGTTTTCAGGTCCGTCATCTTTCCGAGCTGCGCCTGGAGGGCAATGATCTCTTCATCCATGTCGGAGATGACGGCCGAGATCGCCCGCTGTTCATCGATGCTCGGGAGTGACAACTCGATCTGCGCCAATGCCCGAGCCCCGATATGCACGACTGCGTCGCCCTGACCCAATCGCGCCTTCTGGCGGGCGACCTGCCCGTGGTTCAGGAGATAGGCCAAGAAGAGCGAGTCGTCGCGAACGGGGCTGAGAATCACGATGTCGCTGCCCGCGTAGGCCTCGCCCTTTCCGAGATAGACCACGCATTTGCCGATCTCCTCAGCCGTCTCGCCAGAGCCAGCGAAGAGTAAATCGCCATTCGTGAGGCGATGACTGTCGGCGGCCACGGAACGACTGATGAACGAGTTGAAGGTCCTCACGCGATCGGTGTGATGCGTGTATATCTCGCCGTATCGAACGCACGGCAATCCATCTGCGCTGACCTCATCCTTCCGGACTCCGGCCCCCTTCGAGAAGGGTCCAAGCTGGCCGAGTGACGTTGGGGTCCATTGCCCCTCAAATCCGAGCAGCCGCCCCTCTCCCACGAGGAGCTGTGCAGCTACGGCAGCTCTCAGTCCACGCTTCTTGTCGATCAGGCTGTCTAGCGTCGATATGGCGTGCTCACTGTCGAGGAGCACGTCGGCAATCGCCTCCTGTTCGCCCTGCCCTGGGATTGGCACCTTGACGCGTCCCAGATCTACCTGGCCGATGTTCGCGTGAATTGCACCCTGCCCTCGGGCGACCATCTGCCTCCGAACGATGGCTGACCGGAGCGCGTAGCCGGCAAACTCGGACTGAAGCGGCGAGCCTGGGCGCGGACGGCCTCTGATAACGAACCCGCCGAAGACGATATCCAGCTCATCGACGTAGACCGCCGCGAGACCAACCTCTTCCTGTGTCTCCGAGGTCCGGTTGAAAAGGATGTCGCCATGACGAACCGAGAACCGATCGGCCGCGCCGGGAGGAGCGTCTACCCGGCCCGGGATGTCTTCGATCCGGAGATGGGACTTCGTGATCACCTCGAGGATGTTGACGAACGGCAAGCCACGTCCATATGCGGATCGGTCGGTGTTGAAGCCGTTGCGAAACTCCAACAGCTCGGACAGCGCAGAGACATCCCAGTTCTCGGGGATCAGGCCGATGTCCGTCGATTGCATCCCTCGCCTGTGTGGTCAACTCGCGCCCATTCGCTCGAGATGACCCATCACCTTGCTGCTGGCACGGTCGGCCCGGTCGGCCACATCCTTGAGCGGTTCCGCATAGCGACTGGCGAGCTGTGCCGTTCGAGTGGTCAGCGTTCTCGAAACCCTGTGTAGCTCGTGCTGAACGCTGGCCTCGATGTGAGCCAGCCACTTGTCATCAACGACAACACTCTTGATCTCGGCCTCGCTGAGGACTCCGTAAAGGGCAGCGAGCCGATCATCGAGGCCAGCCTGAGCGTCCTTTAGCAGCGTCTTGGAAGCGGCGAGGTCTACCAGGAGAGTCTGGTATGCGGTCAGCTGGCCCCGCTCCTCCACGTCATCCTGCGCGAGCACTCTGAGCCGGGCCGCGATTGCCTGCTTCGTGATCTTGCCGTTGTCTCCAACAACCTCCTCCAGGAGCCCATCTTCACCACCGTGCTCCTCGGCCATATCCGCGAGGCTCTGTTCGACGCTGGCAATCTCTGTCTTCCAGACTTTCTCGATGGCGCCCCGCTCGGCGGTGAAATGACGAGCGATGAGAAGGCCGGCCGGGATGAGGTCTGATTTGAAACTCTGCTTACCGATCGCGAAATCTGGGTCATCCTTGGGATCGATGACGAGGCGTGGCCTCATCGCTTCCACCCACCCTGCGTCCGCGATGAGGTAGGCGTCGTCCTGAAAGGTCTCCGCCCAGAATTCCATCAAGTGCTGGTAGATGTCATAGGCGTCGACAAGCGGTGCTTGACGGAAGCAGGTCAAAAGGTCATCCGCGAGCTCGCGGATGACCGGCTTTGGAAGGTCGCCCCTGTCGAAGCCGCATAGGCGTGGTCGATTTGCCACCTTCCAGGCCTCGTAGGTCTCCATGACCTTGCGGTTGAAGCTGGTGAACTCCTCGTGGCCGAAGATCGTGGTCGTAATCGCCCGCGTGGAACGCGCAACTGGCTGTATCCATCTCGTCCGGCCGGCTCGAACAGGGCATCGCGAACGCCGGGAAACACCTGCCAGTAGGGATCGAGGGCATCGATGTCGCCGCGCGGGATGCCGCCTCGGAGGTGACCATCGATGTCCTGGATATCTTCCGCTACGCTCCCGTCGAGGTAGCGCGGGATGTTGAGATTGAAGTCATTGGCCGCGACCTCGTCCATGGGGACAAGGCGCGAGTAGCCCGGGGTCTCGATGAGGCGCGTGAACGTGTCGATGACTCGATGGATATCCAGAGCACGCAGACGGTTCTTGTTGCCGTCTTTCCTGAAACCGCGACTCGCATCGACGATGAAGATGCCTCGGCGGTCCTCGGCACCATCTTTGTCGAGGACGATCACGCAGGCGGGGATTCCCGTGCCGTAGAACAGGTTGGCTGGCAGCCCGATGATCCCCTTGATGAAGCCGCGACGAACGACCTCCCGGCGAATTGTCGCCTCCGCGTTTCCGCGGAACAGGACGCCGTGCGGGAGGATGACGGCCGCCTTTCCGGTGCTCTTGAGGCTCGCCAGGATGTGCAGCAGGAAGGCGTAGTCGCCGTTCTTGTTCGGCGGCTGGCCGTAGGGGAATTGCTGGTAGAGGTCCTCAGCCGGGTTGAATCCGTTCGTCCACGTCTTCGTGGAGAACGGCGGATTGGCCACCACCCAGTCGAAGGTCTTGAGGCCATCGGTCCGCGGGTTCTTGAACTGCGGGCTCGACAACGTGTTGTCGTTGGCGATCTCCGCCGTCGGGGCGTCGTGAAGGACCATGTTCATCTTCGCGAGGCCGGCCGTGGCGTTGTCCATTTCCTGACCGTAGATGGCCAGGTCGAGACCAGTCGCGTTCTTCGCCTCGTCGTGGGCTTTCAGGAGAAGCGACCCGGACCCGCACGCCGGGTCGTAGATCGACTGGTCGCCTGAGCGGGCGCCGTCGAGCCCGATCACCGCGGCCATGATCCGCGACACCTCGGCGGGCGTGTAGAACTGCCCTTTGCTCTTGCCCGACTCGGTCGCGAAGTGTCGCATCAGGTATTCGTAGGCGTCGCCCAGGAGGTCATCGCCATCGGCGCGGTTGCCACGAAAGTCGAGAGCCGGGTTCTCGAAGATGGTGATCAGGCTCGTGAGCCGATCGACCATGTCCTGGCCCTTGCCGAGCTTGTCTGGATCGTTGAAGTTCGCGACATCGATGGCACCACGGAGGCTGTCATTGGCCTCGGCAAGCGCCGCGATGACGACGTTGATTCCATCCCCGATGTTCGGCTTGCCCTTCAAGGCCGACATGTCCACGAAGCTTGCCCCAGGCGGCACGTCGAGCAGGTAGTCGCGCTGGCTGGCCGCTTTGTCCGAGACATATTTCATGAACAGCAGGACCAGGACGTAGTCCTTGTATTGCGAAGCGTCCATGCCGCCCCGCAACGCGTCGCACGACTGCCATAGCGAGGAGTAGAGCTCGGACTTCTTGATCGGCATGGGTCAGGCCTGACTAGGGGGATGTTGGGCTATGGGCGTACTTCGTCCGCGACAGCCTCGGCTGTCGGGCTGAACTGGTCGTTGTCAAGGTGGCCGCCGCCAGAATGGCCTCGCCCGCCCCCGCACTTCACCACGATCATCCATCCCATCAGGTTAGCCAATGGGCGGCCTCTGCATTCTTGAGGATCGCTGACCCTGTCGGGCGTGGTCCAGGACGGTCGTCGCCGTGCGTACAGTCACAGGGTCGAAAGTGCCTCTTCGCCCGTGCGATCCGGCCCCAGAGGCGACGCCATACTCGGAGCATCACGTCAATTGAGGAGTCACGGCAATGAGCAATGGACAGCCAAGATGTGCGACCTGCGAGCTGCCGATCACGCGCGAGCAGGCGATTATCTGGGTCGAGCCGCCGCTCGATGATCCGCGGAGGCGCGTGAGCACTGTCCAGCCCGAGATCCGTCACGCGAATTGCCTCCAGCCCGGCTGGATCATGGTTAAGGGACCCGAGTACCAGCAGCCGAGGTAAGTCTCCGAAGCGGCTCGCGCGCACAGGCGAGCAGCGCCTAACCGCCCGACCGGGGTGCTTCAGCGACACCAACCGGATACGGTGTCTCTAACACAGCACACGGGGGGTATGAGGACATATGGCGCTCGACTGGCGGCGACTTGACGAGATCACTGACTTCGTACCTCATGGGCCGCTCGCACCCGGTGGTCAAGGCATCGCTGTGGATGGCGAACTTGGCGGACGTCGCGTTGTCGTGAAGGTCATCGATCCAGCCCAGTTCAATCCGGTCGCGTGGCGTCATGCGATTGCGGCAAGCACCATCAGGCACCCGAACGTCGTCCCGATCGAAGCAGCCGACGAGATCGAGATTGACGGCGTTCTATATCACTTCGTCGTCATGCCGTTCATCGACGGCCCGACCCTGGACGACTCCTTGAGCAGGAGGACATGGTCTCTGGCCGACGCCATGAGACATACCGCGCAGCTAGCGGATGCGCTGCAGGCGTTTCATGACCGCCAGCGGATTCATCGGGACGTCAAGCCCAGCAACGTATTGGTCAGGGCCGCCGATGACAGTCTCGTCCTGGTCGACCTCGAACTCGTGCGGTATGACGAGTTCCCGACCGTTACCGGTCGTTGGGGCTTCACCCCCGGGTATGCCGCGGCTGAACAGGCGCTGCGGAATGACTGCAGTGTCCGGAGCGATCTATTTGCTCTGGGCGTGATCCTCCATTTGATGTTGACCGGCAAGCATCCCTACGGGCCGGGCAGGCCCTCAGAGCGGCAGGACAGGATCAATGCGCTTCAACTTCCAGCCTCAGTCCCCGCCACTGTCCCAACCGAGATCGCGCATATGGTCCGCAGCCTCCTGGCGGCTCGCCCGGCCGACCGGCCGCCGTCGGCACGTCAGGTGGCCGATCGGATCAGGACGTTCAGTCCTGATCCGCGACGCCTGTTCGGCGACATCGCCATGGGCGCGAGATTAGGCCGCGGGCACGATCCAGTTCGAGACAACCTCGCACACTCGACACTCGACCTTGTCGTCATCGAAGCACGGCAGATGCCCTCCGGATTCCGCGCCACGGACTGGCGCTCGCCGGGTGGGGCGGTCGTAATTGATCCAAATACCGATCGCATCGAGGCCGGGGTCGCGAGTGATCGGTTCAAGAATGCGATTGACCGGTGGGGTTGGGAACCAGCACCGCTCGATGCCGCACTCACCAACGGGACCGACGATCTTCGTGTTGCCGAGTCGATTCTCGGGTGGCAGGCGTCGAACGGAGTGGACGCCCTGATCGCCCCGTACATTCGGATTGACGACTGGCCTGCGATCGGCAACAGCGACCTCGATCGACAAGCCTCGATGACCGCCGCCGCATCCCAGGTCGCTCGCGCACGCTGGCCCGATCTGCCGTTGTTCGCTGCGGTTGCGATCCCTCGAGGGGTCTTCGATGTCGAGACGCAGCGCGAGCGAATTCTCGACGCCATGACGGCGATCGACGTCGACGGCGTGTACGCCGTGATCGAACCCCCTACGACCAACCTGCTTGCCTTCTATCGCGTTCTCCGAGACGTCGGGCATCGCCTGCGACGCCACCGCCTGCAAGCCGTGCTGGCGTACTCAGGAGGGGAAATGGTCCCGTTGCTGGCCTCCGGAGCATGGGATGCGATCGTCACTGGACCGTCGCAGTCTCACCGTGCCGTGAGCTTCGCAAGTCAAGGTGGCGGGGGCGGATCGCGGCCGATCCGGCTGTTCGCATTCCGTCTTCTCGAGGAGCTCCAAGATCGCGCCCTCGAGAAGGTGATTGCCGGGGATGTCGACCTAATCAGATGCGGTTGCACGGCGTGCGGCCAGCTCTTCACAGCCACAGGCCTTGCTTACGCCCATGGCCTGGCGGATGAGCACTATTTGGCCGCGATGCAGCGGTACGTTCGTAGTCTTCGGCGAACAGATCCTTCAACGCGCCGGGCTGAGGTGGCCAGCCTTCTGGAGTCGTTCGCCGCTCGCGTCGATGCGCTAAATGCCGGACGGACCCTCCCTGCCGTCCGCCTTACGGCGGATCGCACGCTCCGCGACCTGAGAGCACAACTTCTGGCGTGAGCCGATCAAGCGCCCGCGACTAATTGTTCCGGCGTTGGTGTCGTGAACCGCGTTGTGAACGGCGCGACAAGGCGTCGCGGCATGCCAAGTAGAGCAGCCAGCTCGGCTTCTTCGGCCCAACAGCGGACTCCCGGTTCGACTGCCTGTCGGTCCGGGCCTGCAACCACTACCCGCACACGCTCGCCCACAGCGATCACGCCGATGCCGAGTCCGTCCAGAACGTCGCGCTGAGCCGCGAGTCGGATCGCGGGCCCATCGGGCATCGCGAGATAGGACCGGTTGGCGAATGAGTGGTAGCGGCTGGCTTGAATAGCGCCTCCGCGCCAGTCACTCAGCTTCGCCTCGACGGCAATGGCCCGCTGCAGCACTGGGCCGGTCAGTGATCGAACGTTCCCGTCGGCGTCCTCTGCCACATGCCCGAGATCTCGAAGACGCCCAAGCAGTAACCGTAGGTGCCGAGGCGATGTGTCAGACATCCGCGCGGCAAGACTCTCGAAGGAGGCGGCCCCACTGCCTCGGATCGCAGCCAATACCATCGCCTCAGAAGGGCCGGCCACCGGCGACGCTCCCCCCTCTCGCCGCACCATTACCGCCTGCGGATCGAAGTCGAGGACCATGAGGTCTGCTACCCCTCGCCCGTACCCCCTTTCGGCGCGGAGCACCCGAAGCGGAGAGGCGGCGGGCCATAGGGCAGCGTGAGCGGAAGCGACGCGCGCTACGAGTTCGTGCTCGCGATCGAACTGGCTCATCGGCTCCTCCCGTGCTTCCGAGGCAGCATATCGTGCCCGATAGGACGGAACTGTACGTCCCGGATGCGACCTCCCCAGTCAACATCCCGAACTTGTTGACGATCAAGCTTGCCCACCGATAATCAAACCGTACACACTCTCGTACACACTGAGTCTTGCGGGATGGCACGTCTCTCGCTAGCGTCGGAGGATGCGGACCTCGACGAGTCGAAACTTCACGGCCGGGCAGCCGCGGATCTCCGTGTTCGAGAGCGCCGTTGCGTTGCTCGTCGCGTCCGCTGAGCTCTGCCGGGCGGCAGTCGCGGAAGAGCGCCGCGGTATACTCAGCAGACGGTACGCACAACCGAAAGGACGGCACCGTGCCCCGACGCACGACTCGCCGACGGATCGGCGTACCCGACGCGTTCCGGCGGCTTCCGATGAACGAGGAGGACCTCGCCGGTCTGCCCTCATTTCGCGTCATCCGGGTGTCGACCGAGGCCCAGGACTACCGCGGCGGGCCCGAAGGCCAGGCGCACGAGCTCGACCTGGCCGAGCGACGCACGCGGGTCAGCCCGACGGATCTCGAACTCCATGACGCCTCGCCCGGCTGGGATGCCGGGCGGCTCGAGCCCGCCCTCGCATGGGCGGCCGATGGCCGAGTCAAGGTCGGCCTGGTCCCCTACTTCAGCCGGTTCATGCGCGATCCAGCCCTCGCCTTCGCCTTCCGGGACGCGTTCCATGCCCGGGGCTGCGTCCTGTACTTCGCCGATCGGCGCCTGCTGAGCTCCGATCCCGATCGGCAAGGCGACTTCGGCGAGCAGGCTGTCAAGGCCCAGATCGACAACCTCGATCGGGCGCGGGCGATCGCCGGCGGCATCGCAGCGAAGTTCCGGACCCACCGCGACCCAGGCGGCCATCCCGCCTTCGGCTTCCGTCGAAGCACTGGGCCAAGACCGATCCTCGAGCCCGATCCTGACGGCATCGCCGCGGCCGTGCTGCTCTTCGAGCTGTATGCGTCCGGGCTGTACAGCGACGACACGCTCGCCCTCGAAGCCGCCCGACGCGGCCTCGTGTCGAGGCGGACCGGTCGGGTCCTGACCGCCGCCGGGATGGCCGAGCTCCTGCGCAACCCGATCTACAACGGCTATCTCGTCCGCTTCCGTGGATTCGCCGACGAGGAGACAGGTCGAGGCGCCGTGGCGACATCGGCCGCATGACCCGTCCGATCCCACGAGCGAGATCGTAGTCGACCCGCCGGTCAGCGACGACCTCTGGGAACGCGTCCAGGCCATCCGCTTTGAGCGCGCGACGCCAGGGACCCGTGGCGCGCGGGAGCGCGTGTATGTGCCTCACCTCGTCTGCCATGGCTGCGGAACCGCCCTTGCCGGTCATGCAAGCACCGGGCGACGTCGGATGGTCCATCCGATGCCCGTCTGTGCGCAGTGGCTCGCCGCGTCCGGCCGGCGGACGGGCTTCCGGGCGGAGATCTACGAGTGGCAGATCGCCGCCTTGCTGGCCACGGCCCAGGTCGACGAGGCGGCCAAGGCGCGGATCGTGGGCGCGCTCGGCGGCGAGCCGCCGGCGGTCGACACACGCAGGGTCACCCGCCTAGAGCAGGAACTCCGTGCCATCGCTCTCGACAACGCCTTCGGACGGATGACGGACGAGGTCTACCTCCGACGTAAGTCCGAGCTGGCGACTCAGATCGAAGCGGCCCGACGACCGGAGGCCGCCGCCCACACCGTGGACCCGAAGCGAGCGCTCGGGTATCTCGCGGACCTGCGCTCGTTGTGGGACGTGGAGCTGCCGGAATCGCCCGAGCACCAGGGCGTCCGCCGTGAGTACGAGTTGCGACGGGCACAGGCCACGGCGGCCGCATTCGAGCGACTCGAGGTCTTGGGACCGGTGATCGTAGAGGCGAAGGTATCCGCCGATCCGATGGCCGGCGCCTCGCTCGCGCTGTCGCTGCAGCCCGAGCGGGCCGAACTCGTTGGCCCGCAGGCGGATGTCGTCCGCACGCTCCTCGATGGCCATCACTCGCGTCTCGCCCACACCGACACACCGGAGGCGCGCAAGAAACGACGCCAGAGAACAGAGACCGGGACATTAAGGTGCT
>CAVXVP010000036.1:0-29514 GCA_963765245.1 uncultured Chloroflexia bacterium | reverse complement strand
GGACCGAGATTGTACTTGCAGCTTGGGCTCGTCGCGCCCACGCACATCGACGCCCCGCATCGCAGGATCATGAACGCGCGGTCACGCGACGCAGCACGGCGACGCTCACCAACAACGCGAGCGCGAACGCCGCCACCGCCACGAAACCTAACAGGAGGAACTCGGCGAGGGACGGCTGGAGGAGCGTGCCGAGGACGATCGCCCCGACTCGATCGCCGGATGAAGATTGCGCCGAGCCGAGCTGGATCGAGGCCGGCGGCCCGCAGATCATCGACCCTCGAAAGCGCGATTCCATCGGCGATGAACTCCTCGGTCAGGACGTGCTCACCGGACAGTTCGCGGTAGATCACCGGGACGTGGATCTCGGGTAGCGTGCCATCGATTGCGCGCTTCGAGGTTGGTGTTCTCATCGGCCGGCGTGCAGACGTACTCGACTCGCGAGTTCCACGGCGCGGACGATAGCCGGACCGCGCGACGGTTCGGCTGCAGCTCGGCCAGCTCATCGATGAAGTGGAAGCGGAACGGACCGATACGAATCAGTGGCCATCCAGCGCGTGCCGATCCGGGGTGGCTGATCGCCGATCTGCCTCCGGAATACACAAGCCCGCGCAAACTCGTGCCAACGCAGTGGATCGGCCAGGTAGGCGAATACCTGGCCGGCTGGGTGAGCGATGGTCGCGTTGACTTCCACGTGCCGTCGCATACCGTGTCGGGCCGTTCCCTCACTCGTCGCCGGCTCGACGCCCTCAGAGGCGTGCTCGCAGATCCGCCGCGAGGCTATCACCTGCGCGTTCGTGTTGCGACTCGGATTCTCAAGGACGTATTCAAGCGCCGCCCCGCCCGGGAACCGCGGTACCGGGGACTCGACTCGCCCAGTGCGTCCCGGGCGGCCCGAGGATCGTGACTGACGGCACGGGTGGTGCGGTCGCCCGTGAACCGATGCTAACGACGCCGACCCGGCGACCTCATGTCAGCACGTCCTGCAGCGGTCGGCCTGGAGATGACCATGACCACCGAACGCATCGACCGCCGAGGAGTCCCGTCGTGGGCGGTCTTTCTCGTAGCGGTGCTGGCTCTCGTCGTCGCTACCGCCGCGCTGACGGCGTTCATCGTCCGCCCGACGATGCCCTGGTCGGGCTCCATGATGTCGGGCGCTCAGCCGGGCATCACGGCCGCCGGCGGGATGATGGGCAGCAGCGCCGCCGGCACGAACAGGGCGCAACCGGGCGAGGCGGGATTCGTGGCCGGAACCGCCGCCGTCCCGCGAGTCGTGCATGTCGTCGCGGGCCCCGGCTACACGTTCACGCCATCATCCATCGCGGTCGCCCGCGGTGAGACGGTCACCTTCGTCGTCACGGCCATGGGCCCCGCCGTCCACGAGTTCATGGTCGGCCCGGTTGGCGCCGTCGCCGCCGATGCGCCGGGGACGCCCGAGATCGCCGACATCTCGATGATGCAGTCGAAGTCGCTGACCTACACCTTCGACGGCTCGGGCCCGTACGCCTTTGCCTGCCACGCCGAGGGCCATTACCAGGCCGGGATGCGCGGGACGATCGCCTTCGTTGGCTGACCCGGCGTGTCATTCGGCGACGCGAGCCTCACGCCGATGTCGGGGTCGGAGGGGCCAGCGCGCCAGAGCCGCATGACGCAATCGCTTAGGGCCGAACATCGCCGCGGACACGCATCGAGTGGAAGCCGGGGTCGGCCCCGGCCCGAGTCTGTGGCGAGCAGGACAGCCACGCCTCTGTGCCGCGTGCGTACCGAGGAGATGACCAACAGCCCTGCCGCGTTGGGCGCCGTCGAGAGAATCATCTGAAGGATTCGATCCATGGAGCCAACCGTGCGGATTCTCCTAGCGATCGACGGCTCGCCGTCGTCGATCCAGGCTCGCGATCTGGTCGCATCGCTGTCGATCCCGGGCGGGTCGTCGGTCACGACGCTCACCGCGTACGACATTCCCGTTGCGTGGTTTGGCGATCCGCTGACTGCTGGGGCGGTAGGCTTGGCGGAGGCCGAGGAAGCCGTGCGCCGCGACGCAGACGCAACACTGGCCCAGTTGGCCGCGCCCTTCATCGGCCGCGACTGGTCGGTCGACCGACGCGTCGTCCGCGGCCGCGCGCCGGGCGTCATCGTCGAGGCTGCCGCCGACGTGGCCGCTGACCTCATTGTGCTCGGCTCCCGGGGTCACGGCCCGATCGCATCGATGGTGCTCGGTTCGGTGTCCGCCGAGGTCGTCGAGCGGGCTAGCTGTTCGGTCCTGGTCGCTCGAGGCCTGGGCGTGTCTCGTCTGCTCGTGGCAACCGACGGCTCGCCGGGCGCGGAGCTCATTCCCGACGTGCTGGCCAGATGGGGAGCATTCGAAGGGCTTCCTGCGGTCGCCGTCAGCGTCACGCCGGTTGATTCGCCCGCCTTCGAGTTGATGGTGGACCTGTACACGCTGGGCAGCCTGTCGCTCGAGCCGGACCGCCAGGAACTGCGGGAGCGCCACCAGGGGCACGCCGCGACGATGGCCACACGGCTCTCCGAGAATGGGATCCCGGCCAAGCCGGAGGTTCGGACCGGCGACGCGGCACGCGAGATCATCGCCGCGGCCGCCGAGCGTCAGGTAGACCTCGTCGTGACCGGCTCGCGATATCTGCATGGTCTCGACCGATGGCTTCTCGGAAGTGTCTCGCGAAACGTGCTCCTGCACGCGGGAGTCTCGGTCCTGATCGTCCGAGGGAACGTCTCAGCCGCCGGATCGTGACGCTGCCATCCCATGATCACCGTGGCGTGCGACACGCCGCTCGGACTACTGGACCTGCGCCAAGGCTCGCGGTGCCCTGCCGACGTGCGGACCGGACGTCCGGCGACCGACCCACTTCTCGACCTCGACGGCCGCGAAACCGAGCGTCGAGGCGACCAGGACCAAGGCCAGCTGGGGCAGCGTCAGCGCGACCGTCCCGAAGACCGGCTGCAGGGCCGGGACGTAGATAAGGGCCATCTGCACGACGACGCTGCCCGCCACCGCGATCGTCAGCGGCAGGTTCGATCGGAGGCCGAGCCGGAAGAGGCTTTCCGTCTCCGACCGGATCGCCAGGGCATTCCCGAGCTGGAGGAGCGCCAGCGTGGCGAAGATCATCGTCTGCCACGGCCAACCCTGGCCGACGGCGTACGCCTGGACCGCGAGGGCGACCGACGCCATCAGCAGCCCGACCCAGATCGTCTGCTGCCACAGACCACGGGCGAATAGCGATTCGGATGGCGACCTCGGTGGCCGGCGCATCGTGCCGCGCTCCGTCGGCTCCACGCCCAGGGCGAGGGCCGGCAGCCCGTCGGTGACGAGGTTGACCCACAGGATCTGGACGGCGAGCAGTGGAAACGGGAGACCGAGGAACGGGGCGAGCGTCATCACCCAGACCTCGGCGGAGTTCGTGGTCAACAGGTAACGGACGAAGCGCCGGATGTTGTCGTAGATCCGGCGGCCTTCCTCGACGGCGGCGACGATCGTCGCGAAGTCGTCGTCGGCGAGGACCATGTCGGCCGCCTCCTTGCTGACCTCGGTCCCGGTGACGCCCATCGCGACGCCGATGTCGGCCCGCCGCAGTGCCGGTGCGTCGTTCACGCCGTCGCCCGTCATCGAGACGACCGCCCCGCGGCGCCGCCAGGCGTCGACGATGCGGAGCTTCTGTTCGGGGTTGGTCCGCGCGTACACGGCCACGTCGGCCACGATCGCATCGAAGGCGGCGTCGTCGAGCTGCTCGAGCTCGGCGCCGGTCAGGCTGCGTCCGCCGTCGCGCAGGACGCCGATCCGTCGGGCGATGGCGTTCGCCGTCAGGGGGTGATCGCCGGTGATCATGATCGGCGTGATGCCGGCCGCACGGCACGCCGCGATCGACGGGGCCGAGGCCTCGCGTGGGGGGTCCGCCATCCCGACGATCCCCAGAAGGCGGAGGCCGTGCTCGGCGTCGTCGAGCCGGGCGGGGACGTCGTCGATCGTGCGCTCCGCGAACGCCAGCACACGGTATCCGTCGGCGGCGTAGCGCTCGGCGACGCGCTCGGCCTCCCGCAGCAGGTGGGCCTCGGTCGCTTCGAGGAGTGGTCCGATCGCCTCCAGGGCGCCCTTCACGGCGACCCAGACCTCCGCACCGCCCGTGTGGATGGTCGCCATCCGTCGCCGCTCGGGGTCGAACGTCAGCTCTTCGACCCGCGGCCATGCGGCGGCGACCACGTGCGGATCCACCTCGAGCTTGGCGGCGAGGGCGAGCAGCGCCGCCTCGGTCGGATCGCCGCTGATGGTCCACGGGTCGTCGCTGGTCGCCGGGGCATGGAGCGACGCATCGTTGCAGGCTGCGGCGACCTGGGCGAGTCGCTCCAGGGAAGCGTCGTTCGCGGGCTGGGGATCGAACCGTCCGGTCGGCGCGTAGCCATCGCCGGTCACGCGATAGTCGCCGTTCGGGGTCCAGACCCGCTCGGCGAGCATCCGGTTCTCGGTCAGGGTGCCGGTCTTGTCGCTGCAGATCACGGTCACCGACCCGAGGGTCTCGACGGCCGGTAGCTTGCGAACAAGTGCGTGTCGTTGGGCCATCCGACGGGCGCCCAGAGCCAGGGCGATCGTCACGACGGCCGGCAGGCCTTCGGGGATGGCCGCGACCGCGAGACTCACGGCCGTGAGGAACATCACGTCGATCGGCTCGCCACGAGCGACGCCGCTGACGAAGACGAAGATGCACACCAGAAAGGCCGCGACCGCCAGTCGCTTGCCGAGCGTCGACAGCCGTCGCTGGAGCGGTGTCTGGCCACTGCCGTGTTCCGCGAGGAGTTCGGCGACGCGTCCGAGGGCCGTATCCATCCCGGTCGCCACGATCAGTCCCAGGCCGCGGCCATAAGTCACCGCGGTGCCGCTGAATGCCATGTTCCGTTGGTCGGCGAGGACCGCCGCGGTGACATCTGACATCGGAGCCGTGGTCTTGGTTGCGGGTTCCGATTCGCCGGTCAGGGCGGCCTCGTTGATCCGGAGGGATCGAGCCTCGACCAGGCGCATGTCGGCAGTCACGACGTCCCCTGCGTCGAGGCGCACGAGGTCGCCTGGCACGAGCTGGGCCGCGGGGACGACGATCGTGACACCGGCACGGATGACTCGCGCCGACGGGCTGGTCATGCGTTTCAACGCATCCATCGCCTGTTCCGCCCGGTATTCCTGGACAAACCCGATGATCCCGTTGAGCGCGACGATGATCAGGATGATGGCGGTGTCCTTGAGGTCGCCGATGGCTGCAGTGATCGCGGCGGCGCCGAGCAGGACCAGGATCATCGCGTTCGTGAACTGCTCGGCCAGCAGGCGCCAGGCGGACTTGGCGGCGTGCTCCTCGAGCTCGTTCGGCCCGTGCGTGGCCAGGCGACGCCGAGCCTCGTCCGGATCGAGACCCAGATCCGCGTCGGAGCCGAGGGCGGCGACGACCTCCAGCGCATCGACGCCCCACGGGTTGCGGTCGCGATCCATCGTGGAGACGACCTCGAGCTGGACCTCCGAAGACTTGCCGTCGCCTGGAAACATGCTCATGTTGCTTGGTTCGCGTCCGCCTCACTGGGCGTGGTCGAGCTGTCGGTGGGTACGATCCCAAGCGTCACCGCCGCGACACGCTCGGCGGCAGTGCCGATCGGACCGATCGGCGGCATCGGCCCTCCCGAATCGGGCGGTCCGGCCCTTAGCCGACGACGCCGGGTCGCGTAGCGTCAGGCTCGGACCGGCTTCGACCGCGCCTGCGGACAGGTCCTGCAATCCCGCGGAAACGATGGACGGCCGTGATGCGTAGCGCGGCGGTCGAGGACCGATCGCTGCCGGAGGCCTCGGAACCACACGAAACAAGGGCGAACAGCGTCCTTCGACCGATCGTCTTCGGTGCGAACGACGGGCTGGTTTCCAATCTCGCCCTGGTGATGGGCGTTGCCGGCGCGACCTCGGACAACGGGATCATCGTGCTCGCTGGCGTGGCCGGGCTCATCGCGGGCGCCTTCAGCATGGGCGTCGGCGAGTATGTCTCGGTCCAGAGCCAGCGGGAGCTGCTCGACTTCCAGCTGGCCTTCCAGCGCAAGCAACTCCGTGATGCCCCCGACCAGGAGCGGTCGATCCTGGCCAAGCTGTACGTCGAACGCGGCTTCAGCCCGGACGAGGCCGATCGGTTCGTCGACGCCGTCTTCGCCAATCCGGACCATGCCGTCCGCCTGCTCATCTTCGAGGAGGTCGGCCTCGATGCCCGGTCGATCGGCTCGCCGCTGGCCGCCGCCGCCGGCTCCTTCGTCGCGTTCACGACCGGCGCGTTCATCCCGCTCGTCCCGTACCTCCTCGGCGCCGGGATGCCGGCGTTTGCAGCCAGCCTCTTGGTGAGCCTGGCCGCGCTGGCGCTCCTCGGGGCGGGGATCGCGGCCCTCACCCGCCGACCAGCCTGGTACGGCGCGCTGCGGCAAGTCTGCCTCGGGGCCGTCGCGGCCGGGTTCACATACGCCGTCGGCCTCGTGATCGGGGTCGGCGCCGCCTGACCGAGCGACGCAATCGAGCGGACGCGTGACAGGAACGGGTCGCCTCCTGTCACGGAAGGATGACGGCTGCCCTCAACCCATCGCCACCTTCGAGCCGCGACCGATCCCATGCCGCGCCGTCGCGGCCGCCCAGAGGCCGATGGTCGCGATCACAAGGATGGCGAGCGTCTCCTCGGTCGCCTGAGTGACAGTGATGGCGCCGCATACCAACGCCACCAGGCCGCCGAGCGATGCGAGGGCAAGGTAGAGCTTGGACCCCGCGAGCAATGCCGCGAAGCTCGGGACTACCGCGGAGGCTGAAGCGACGAAGCCGAGCGCGAGGACGATCAACGCGACCGAGCCAGCCGTGAGGCCGCCGAGGATGCCTGTGAACCGCAATACGTAGATGAGCGTCGCCGTCGCGACGAGCAGTGTCGCGATCCGGTCTCGCATCGGGATGGACATGTCGACCTCCTAGTGGGTGGACGCGAGCTGCGGGACTTCGCTTCGCCGCGACCGATGGAGCGCCCCGAAGACGAGCGCCAGGCCGAGCACAATCAGAACGACGGGGCCGACATCGGTCGTCAGTCCGGCGACCGTGAAGATGCCCGCCGACAGGGCGACGACACCGACGACGATGGTGGTGCTGTACGCGCGAAGGCCCATCCAGGCACGTACCGCGCTCGCCCCGAGCATCACGGTTCCCGCCGCGATTAGCCACGCTCCATCGGGCATCGCGGGCATGAGGCCGACAGCACCGATGGCCACGAACAGCAGGCCCCAACCGATCGCATCGACGCGACCACCGAGGGCTGCCCTGGTGATGTCTTCGGTGGTGGTGGTGGTTGTCATTGGACGATTCCTCCAGGCTCAATCTCTGATGGCAACCATGATGAATGACCGTTCAGTTTCCTTGTAGTGTCACTTGGCACGTTCTGCCTCGGAAGACGTCGCTCATGATGAGTGAGCAGTCATTCATCATGAGTAGCCGAGGGGCGAGATGCCAAGGATCAGCGCTGAGCGAGGAGAGGCGACGCGGCAGGAGATCCTCCACGCCGCGCGCGACGTGTTCGTCGCCAAGGGGTTCCACGAGGCCACGACCCATGACGTCGCTCGGGCAGCGGGACTATCGGTTGGGTCGATCTACACCTACTTCGCGAGCAAGGACGAACTCATCCGCGAATGCATCCTCGCCGCGAACAGGGCGGAGAGCGATGCCGTCTTGCACGACATCCGATCGGATGGCTCGGCCGAGGCGGGGATCAGGCGAGCGATTTCCGGTTGGTACCGCTTCACCGTCGAGGCACCCGGGGTGCCCTCATTCTTGGCCGAGGCGTGGGCTGTCGCGTCGCGCAAGCCATTGATCCGCGACATGGTCGCCCGGCGTCGCGAGCGCATCGTGACCGTCGCGGCCGTCGTCCTGCAGGAGGGTGTCGCCGATGGCAGGCTGGCGCCCGACCTCGATGTCGAGACGGCCGCCCGGGCGCTAGCGGCCCTCCTCGACGGTGTCGTCCTGGAGTGCATCACCTCGGGCGCGCCGACGCAGGCGGACGTCGAGCGTCGAGCGTTACTGCTCGTCGGCCTCGGCGCCGGTCGAACCGCAACCGGGTGAGGGGCGACCGGCGATTCAGTCCGAACGGTCGCCGGGTCCCGCTGACCCTTCTCGATTGCGGTGCCGTTCTAGGCCGCTGACCCCGAAGCAGCGGCCCGCGGCACTGACGTCCTTCCGGCAGACTCGGCAGCGATCGCACCCGGGTTGAAGCCCTTGGCGATCAGCCAGACGGCCATGACCATCTCCTGCAGGGCGAGCGGAGCCATGAAGAAGCCCAGCGAGAGGCCGAACATGCTCCCGAGCGGCGCGCACGATGTAGAGCGCGGCCCCCACGAGCCCCCAGGTCGACAGCCACCGGGGCACGAGCCGCGACTGGTAGAGCAGGACGTAGAACATCAGCGCGCCGAGCACGAACGGGATGGCGACCAGCTGATCCCAGATCACGGTCTGGGTCGTGCGCACGAGGCCGGCGAGCGGACCCGCGTCCGGCTCCTTGCTGAGCGCGATCAGCAGCAGCCAACAGACCACGCCGACGACGTAGATGACCCCTTCGATCGCGCCACGGAAGACGACGTACCCCATGGCCAGCGTCTCGTCTTGCCGCCTGCCGATCGGCCAGAACACGACCGGGACCAGCGCGAGCGCGAAGCCCGCCAGCAGCAGGAGCAGGGCTCCAACGGCCACCTGGTTCGGCTGCGCGGCGACCTGGGCCAGGTAGGCCGGGCCCGACACGACCGCGTTCGTGACGACCCCGCTGAGGACCATGCCAACGGTTCCGATGATGTACAGCACGCCGATCCACGCGGCGGCTTTCCGATCCGCGCTCATGCCGGGCCTCCCCGGATGGGTCGGGGCGACAGGATGACGACCGCGGTCTCCCGCGACCGACGCGCGGCGAAGGCGTCGAGACCGTTGTCGTAGCCGGCCCACCTCGCCCACAGGCGCGGCCGCTCGTCCTTGTCCGCTGCGTGTGCGTGGACAGCGCGCGACCCGCCGGGCAGGTCGACGGTGACATCGGGCTGGGCCTCCAGGTTGAGCCACCAGGCGGGCTCGGCATCGGCCCAGCCGTTCATGGCCATCGTGACCAGGTCGGGACCGTCCTCGAAGTAGCCGAGGATGGCCGTCCGCTCCTCACCGCTGCGACGCCCGATCGTCCGGAGTCGCAGCATGCCCTGGTGGTCGGCCGTCGCCGTCCGGAGGCCGAACCGGCCGCCTGTCACGGAAAACGCGGCACGCTGGACCGCCCAGAACAATCGAATGAACCAGCGCGGCGGCAGATGCGCAGACTGTTCGCGCTGTCCGGTCACATGCATCTCTTTCCTCCGGTCCTTCCGGCAGGCCCACCTTGGGATCTGTCTGCGACCAGCCGGTCGGCTCGACGCGGACGACCATGGCGGTCCGCCAGCCGAGCGAGCCTGCCAGGGCCCGACCGACGGGGTCCTGCGTGGTGGGCAACCTCTCGACCACACGACGCCTGTTGAAGGTCTTGTCCGCCTCGGGGTGAGGCTGGGGGACCGGGCCGGAGCCGGGTATGTCGATCCACCCGCGTCGCGCGAGCGACGGGTCTACTCCCCTTCGGTTGGATCGTAGAGGCGCGTGCTCCGTCGAGGAAGTGCCGGTCGGCCCTCAGGTCACACCGAAGATCGCGGATGGGATTGGGCTTACCGCCGTCCGACGTAGAACGATGGGACCGGTGCTCCTGCAGGAACACGGTCCACCATCGCGTCGACCTATCCCGCTAGGTGGCGACTGTCACAAGGCCGACCGGGGTGGGAGCCATTGGCCTCTGCGCGGTTGGTCGTTGCGGCACTGGTTCGGGATCAAGGATCGCGAGAGCGTATGCGTCGATGCCGGGCTGTCTCGCGTGCCTTGCGAACCCGTGCTCGGCAGGAAGGTTGATCGATGTCCGATCAGATGCTCAAGTGGGTCGTCGGCGGCGTGATCCTCCTCCACGGGCTCGGACACGGCGGAGCGCTCGCGGCGTTAGTGTGGATCCACTTCCGACCGGCGACGGAGACCGGGGCCTGGTCGGCGGCGCGGACTTGGGCCATGCCGGCCTTGACCGCGGATACGGCGAGGGTGATCGCGAGCGCCTTCTGGGTCGTGGCGATGGTGGGCTTCGTGGTCGCGGCCTTGTCCGTCTGGGGCGTCTTCCTGCCGGCGAACTGGTGGCGGCCGGTCTGTGTCGTGGCGGCCCTCGTGTCGATCGCGGGCATCGTCCTCTTCTTTGGCAACTGGCCGATGTTCAACACGCTCGCCGCGCTTGGTGTCGACGTGGCCGTCCTGGTTGCCGTGTTGTGGCTTGGATGGCCGTCTCAGGTCACCATCGGAACGTAGGAGTCCAATCTGAACGCCCTGCGTATCGCCGCGAACCAGCCCGGAGTCTCGACTGCGGGCACCGCGACGCGGCTCGGATTCTGGGCGGCCGTGCTCACCGTCACGGTGACCGCCGTCTTCGCCGGAGTCGGCGTAACGACCCCGGCGAGGAGCGGTCCCTTCTGCGTCTCGGAGTGCGTGGCGTATCCGTACGTCGACGTCGCCCGGTTCATTCCGGGCGACTACCTCTGGCTTCTGCCCGGCATCCTGCTCGTGCCGGTCTTCGTCGTGCTGACGGCCTCCATCCACGCCTACGCGTCGGAGCCCAGGAAGATCTACAGCCGCATCGCCCTGTCGTTCGCCCTGGTCTATGCGGTCGTCATCCTGACCGACTACTTCGTTCAACTCGCGGTCGTCGTGCCGAGCCTCCAGGCGGGTGAGACCGACGGCCTGTCCCTGTTCACGCAGTACAACCCGCACGGGCTCTTCATCTCCCTCGAGTCCCTCGGCTATTTCGCGATGAGCGCAGCGTTCCTGTTCGCAGCTCCGGTCTTTGGCGGCGGAAGAGCCGAGCGAGCGATCCGAGGCCTGCTTGTCTTGGGTTTCGTCTTTGCCGTCGCAGCCTTCGTCGGTCTGGGCCTGGTGGGCCACGACCTTGTCGCCTTCGAGGTGATGGTCCTGACGATCAACTGGAGCGTTCTGATCGCGTCCGGCGTGTTGCTGAGTGTCCTGTTCAGGCGAAGGGCGCCTGTCCAGACGCCATCCACCCGTGATCGCCACGGTCAGCATCGGCCTCCTCGCCGACTTCGTCCGCGGCGCCATCCAGACGACATTGGTCGGCCCGCCGGCGCCGACCAATGAGCCCTTTCAGCGGCCGCTGATGCCGGCCGGCAGGAGTTGACGCCATGAATGTGCGCGCTTGGAAGGATGCCACCTTCCGGAGGACCCTCCGGATCGTCTTGGATGGCTACCGAGCCGCGACAGGAGAGATGCGATGGTGAGGACGATGACGGGCACGCTGCCCTGGGCAGCGGTGGTGGTGGCGATCGGCGGGGCGATCTGGTGGTTGCTGTCGCGGGACATGGCGGCGGGGCCATTGCTGCTGGCCGCCCTGCTGATCGGCCATGGCGCGGTCCACGTCCTGTTCGCCGCTCCCACTCCCGCGGCAACCGACGGTGGGGCTGAGTGGCCCTTCGACATGGCCCAATCGTGGGCGGTCACGCGAGCAGGACTCGATCTCAATCTCGTCCGTGGCATCGGGGCGGTTCTGATCGCGGCAACGGTCGGCGCCTTCGCACTCGCGGCGCTGTCCACGGTAGGCCTCATCGTCCCCTCCGGGTGGTGGCAGCCGACCATCGCGCTGGGAGCGACCGCGTCGGCGGTCATGCTGGTCCTGTTCTTCGAGCCCCAGCTGGTGCTCGGCTTGGGGATCGACGCCGTCCTGCTGTGGGTGGTGGTGACCAGAGCGTACGTGCCCTGAGGGACGTGGGATGGGCCCGCGCGTTCTGCCCCTCCGCCGCGGAGACTTCATCGCTCATCGAAGCGCCAGGCTCGGCCGTCGGACTCAACTTGCTGATCGATGGCGACGGGCGGGTTGATTGCGCTGCGGGAGGCAGCAGATAGCTAGTGTCTATCCCTCGCGTCGCCGCGCTCCGCGCACAGCGCTCGGGCGTCGGCTAGCGCTCGCCAGTTGTCGACTCAATCAGGTTTCCCGGCAAGGCTCAGCACGCACGGACCGTGAAATGGCGACTTGGACGACCGCTCCGCCAAGGCGGCCGCACTTCAAGCGCCGCCCCGCCCGGGAACCGCGGTACCGGGGACTCGACTCGCCCACTGCGTCCCGGGCGGCCCGAGGATCGTGACTGACGGCACGGGCGGTGCGGTCGCCCGTGAACCGATGCTGACGACGCCGACCCGGCGACCTCATGTCAGCGCGTCCTGCAGCGGTCGGCCTGGAGATGACCATGACCACCGAACGCATCGACCGCCGAGGAGTCCCGTCGTGGGCGGTCTTTCTCGTAGCGGTGCTGGCTCTCGTCGTCGCTACCGCCGCGCTGACGGCGTTCATCGTCCGCCCGACGATGCCCTGGTCGGGCTCCATGATGTCGGGCGCTCAGCCGGACAGCACGGCCGGCGGCGGGATGATGGGCAGCAGCGCCCCCGGCTCGAACAGGGCGCAACCGGGCGAGACGGGCTTCGTGGCCGGAACCGCCGCCGTCCCGCGAGTCGTGCATGTCGTCGCGGGCCCGGGCTACACGTTCACGCCATCATCCATCGCGGTCGCCCGCGGTGAGACGGTCACCTTCGTCGTCACGGCCATGGGCCCCGCCGTCCACGAGTTCATGGTCGGCCCGGTTGGCGCCGTCGCCGCCGATGCGCCGGGGACGCCCGAGATCGCCGACATCTCGATGATGCAGTCGAAGTCGCTGACCTACACCTTCGACGGCTCGGGCCCGTACGCCTTTGCCTGCCACGCCGAGGGCCACTACCAGGCCGGGATGCGCGGGACGATCGCCTTCGTTGGCTGACCCGGCGTGTCATTCGGCGACGCGAGCCTCACGCCGATGTCGACGGAGGAGCGGCACTCTTCACCCGCTCGCCTTTAAACCGCCACAACTCGGAGCGTCCTTGCACAGGAGCTCGCGGATGGAATTGGACACACACCGGTATGCGAGAGCGCGCCGCCGACTTCGGCGATGCATCGCCCACCGGCACCAAGCCAGCGAGTAAGTCCAGCGGCCCTACGGTCAACCTACCCTCGTCGTCTCGCGGCTGTGCTCGACGGCTCGCGCGAGCGCGACGCGAGTGGCGACCCCCATCTTGTTGAAGATATTGCTCAGGTGCGTCTCGACCGTCTTCTGGCTCAGGAGCAGCTCTTCGGCGATCTCCGGGTTCGTCCTGCGGTCGACGACGAGCCGCACCACCTGGAGCTCGCGTTCGGTCAGGGACTCGATTCCGGGCCCGTGCGTGTTGCCGGGTCGCGTGCGCCGATGCGAGCGACGGCCGAGTCTTCCAAGTTCTCGCTCCGCGCGGTCGCGGTAGCGCAGCGCGCCGCAATCATCGAGCGCCGTTGCCGCGCGCTGAAGCTCCGCCACGGCCCGGTCGCTGTCGCCGGCCCGGGCGAGCGCCCGCCCCGCGAGCGTGCGCGACAGTGCTGCCTCGATTGGGGCTCCGACTTCGTGGGCGGCCTCGGCCGAAGCGAGTGCCCGTTCGACCGCGCATGCGAGGTCGCCCGAGTACAGAGACACGGAGGCGGCGGCCCGATGGGCCCAAGCGACGGCCAGAGGAAGCTGCACCGCCGCAGCTACATCCTGGGCGCGACCAGCCGCGCGCTCGGCCTCGGGCCGGCGATCCAGCGCCAGCTGACATCGCGTGAGCAGCTCCAGGCAGTAGGCCCGCCAACTGCCGGGAATGAGCGATAGCTCCTCGCCACCGGCTCGGTCCAAGAGCAATTCAACGGCCCGCAGGCGCTGCCCGGTCTCAAGCAGCACGTCTGCGAGCCTTACCGCAGCCCAGGCCGTGACGAAGCCGTCATCGAGCTCGCGCGTGAGCTCGACGGCCTCCTCCGCGGTTGTGAGCGCAAGGTCGAGGTCGCCTGAGGCTAGCGCGACCACAGATCGGTTGAAGAGATTCCCGGCGAGAGCGGGCGGGGTCCCGATCAGGTGCCCGGCTTCGATGGCGCCGTCCAAGAGCTCGCTCGCCTGGGCGAGCTTCCCGCGCACGTACCAGATTCTGGGCAGGAGCTGGTACGGGCCGAAGGGATCTCCTCGCCCGGTCGCCCGAGCCAGCGTGAGAGCACGGCTCGCGTGCGCGTCGGCCTCCGGGTAGAGGTCGAGATAGAGCTCAGCCGCTGCGAGCCAGGCCGGTGCGTCGGGACGCAGCGAGAGCTCTTCGTCGGAAAGCCCATCGACCAGTGCTGCGGCTTCGGCCCGGTGGAAGCGACCTGTCTGCGTCGATCCCGCGATACCGTGTGCGAGCGCGGGCATCGCCAGCGCCGCGGCCAGGAGCGGGCCATCCCCGAGGCTCTTCGCCGCCCCCACCGCGCGCCGGGCCCAGTCATGCATCGCTCCGTATCTCGAGCGGTAGAACTCGTTCAGCGTCAGCTCGATCAGCAGCCGGGCCGACTCGACCGAGGACGGCTCCTGCAGATCGTCAAGAGCCCTCGCGAGCCGCGCGTGGGCCTGCTCGTATCGGCCAAGAAAGCGCTCCAACCTGGCGCACGCCGTCGCGACCGTCGTGGAAAGTGCGGCCGATCCCTCCGGGACGATCGCGATCGCTTCCAGCAGCGCCTCGTGACTCTCGGCGAATTGACCAGCCGCCGCCAACGCTCGGGCACGGGCCACCATCAGTTCGACGCGGTCCTCGGCGGACGCGCTTTGCGGCAGCAATCGCAGCGCCGCCCCGTACCACCGCGCAGCACTTTCGGGCGCGAGCCGGGCGGCTGCCTCGCCGGCGTCCCGGAGGGTGACTGCGGCGGCAAGGTCGCCCTCGCGCGCCGATCGCTCGACGTGGTGGGCGCGCGCCGCGGCCGTGGCCCCTCGTGCCGCGAGCGTCTCGGCGCATCGCTCGTGGGCACCCACGCGCCACGCTCCAGCCGCGCTTTGGTACGCCGCACGTCGGAGCAGTGGGTGGCGGAACCGGAAGCGTCGCGGGAGGTCGGTGGTGCGAACGAGGTCGAGCCTCAGGAGCTCGTCCAGCGCGTTCATCGTCGCGGCCTCGGACCTTGCGGCCGCGGCGGCAGCAAGCTCGAGCTCGAACGGATCCCCGGCGACCGCGGCTCCTTCGAACACGAGGCGCCCTTCGTCGGACAGGAGGCTGAGCTCCTCGCGCAGCGAGTCGGCGACCGCCGAGGGCACCCCGACATGATCAGGCGGGACCTCGGAGGCCGGCGCAAGGCTTCCCGCCCGGTCGAGCGACCGCGCGAGCTGTTCTAGGTAGAAGGGGTTCCCGCCGCTCTCTTCGTAGAGCAGCGTTGCGTCGGCGGCGGTGACCGTGGTACCCAAGAGGTCCCTCGCCTCCACGGGCGTCAGAGCGCCGACTTCCATGCGGATGAGCGTCCCGGCGCGATGCGCGCGCTCGAGCGTCGCTACTAGGGGCCCTGGCATCCGGAGCTGACGGAGCGCCAGAACCATCGCAACGGCTCCCGCAGGCGGGCGGCGCAGGAGGGCGCCGAGCAGCTCGATCGATGCTGGGTCAGCCCATTGGAGGTCGTCGAACATCAGGACCAGCGGCCTCGCCTCGGACAGGTGCTCGAGCAGGGCGCGGACCGCGCGGTGGCTCCGATAGCGCTCGTTCTGAGGCGCGACCTGGCGTGCATCGGCGAGCGCCCACAGCGACGGCAAGACTTGCCCGAGTTCCAGTCGAACCTGGTCGTCGAGCGCGAGGAGGCTCTGCGGCTCAAGACCTGCCACGTACTGGTCGAGTGCATCGACGAAGACCGACAACGGCAGGTCGCTCTCCAGCTCCGACGCGGATCCACGGAGAACGAGCTGCCCGCGTGCGTCCGCGCGGGCAGCGAGCTCGGTGATGAGCCGGGTCTTGCCGATCCCTGGCTCTCCGTGCAGCGCGACGGCGCCGGGCATGCCGCGGTCGACGTCGTCGAGCAACCGCTCGAGTGCAGCCAGTTCGGGGGTCCGCCCGATCAGGTGCCCGGGACGCCCTGATATCTGGGCCATCTCCGATCCCATGCGTCAGGTTCGATCGCCATGGGCAGACCGCGGAAGTGCCGAACGGCCCCCTTCCGCGTCCGACGCGCGACGCTGCCACTCGAACTCGTCAGGGTCCTCAAAAGCAAGGTTCAGGGTGCCACTCAGGGTGCTGCCCCGATGTGCGTTGGGCAGCGCCACATCAACCTCCACCCATGCCTCGGTATCTGCTGCAGCACCATCACGCGCCGGACGAATGTGGCGTCGTCTTCACCTCGTTCAAGGGCGACCAGAGCCCGCTTCGCCACCAGATGACGCTGACCTCCTGCCGATCCGGTGGCCACGAGGTGTGGTGGACGGTCGACGCCACCAGCGATCAGCAAGCGCTCCGGCTGCTACCCGACTACGTGGCCAAACGAACCACGGTCACGCGCGTCAGCCAGGTGGAGATCCCATGAGCCGCGGCGCGGCAACGGGCACTACGAACTAGCCGTGAGCAGGAGGTGGCCATGCCCGAGTTGAACGTTGTCCTGGAGTCAGAGGAGGCTACAAGGATGAGTCACTTCGAAGTGCGCGCACGGCTGAAGGTCCGCGAGGGGAAGCTCGAGCAATTCAAGCAACAAGCGGCCGAGATGATGCGACAGACGAGGGAGAAGGACACCGGGACGCTCGCCTACGACTGGTTCCTCAGCAGTGACGGGACCGAATGCGAAGTCCGCGAAGCGTATGAGAGCGCGGACGATCTGGTCGATCACGCGTTCCACATCCGCGAAGCTCGGGACGCCCTCTTCGCCGAGTCCGCCTACGACCACCGGATGGCGTTCTACGGCGAGCCGTCTCCTCGGCTTACGGAGTTGGTGAACAAGATCGGGGTCAGCGTCACGTCTTTCGCCGAATTCCAGGCGCTCGAGCCTGCCGGCGTCCACTGAGGGGACGGACTGACATGCAGAGCATCGATCAGGCGGCAATGGCCTTCCTGGCCAAGAAGCGAGTGGCGGTGACAGGGGTGTCCCGCATGCCCGCGAACCACGGCAGCAACACCGTCTACCGACGACTCCGTGATCGAGGCTACGAGGTGTTCGCCGTCAACCCGAATGCGGCCGAGGTCGAAGGCGACCGGGCCTATCGCGATCTGAGATCGATCCCGGGCGGCGTCCAGGCCGTGGTGATCGGAACCCGACCCGAGTTCGCCGAGGACACGATGCGCGAGTGCGCCGAGCTCGGCATCAAGCAGGTCTGGATGCACCGGGGCACCGGTCCGGGCAGCGTCTCAGACGCTGCTACCGAGTTCGGCCGGCAGCACGGCATCACGGTGATCGACGGCGGCTGTCCACTGATGTTCGCGCCCACCGCCGATCTCGGACACAAGCTCATCCGACTTGTCTATTCCGGAAGAGTGCCGAAGCAGGTGTGAACGAGTGCGCGCGGAGCTCGAGTCTCCGCGCCGTCGAGGAGGGTTGCGAGATGTCGACTGTCACGGTTACAACGGATGCTCGGGCCGGCGACCGCTTCGATACGGCTCATCAGTCCCACGAGGGCGGCCCTCAGACGCGGCGTCGCGTCTGGATCCTCACCGCAATCGTCGTCCTCGGCTGGTCGATCGTGGAGCTCGTCAGCCTTCTGTCGAGGCATACGACAGGTCCTGAGCTCTACGGCGTAGCTCGTCGCCGGCCTGGCCGTCGCTGCCGGCGTCCTCAATCTGGCGATTCTCCGGTCTGAGCAGCGGCAGCTCTGGGCGACCGTCGCGGTCCTGATCCTTTGGGGCGTGGTCGCCCTCGGCGGCCTCGCCGGAACCGTCGCCCACGTCATCGGCCCAGTGCCGGGCCACGGTCCGATCGACCTGCGCCCGCGGCCCATTCCGGCGCCGTTGATCTTCACCCTCATCGGCCTCGCCGGTGGCGCCGCCCTTTGGTTTGGGCAGCGCCGTGCGCCGCGGCCCGCCCACGGACTCAGAGAGGAGTGATTCCGATGTCGAAATCCATGGTCGACCGGCTGTTCATCGGGGCGATCGTGGCGGTCATCGCCGGATGGGTCGTTGGGATCGTCGCGATCATCGCCGCGATTGCCGACGGTGCCGTTGTGATCGGCGGTCCCAATGTCGTGACGGTGAGCGGTGAAGCACTGGCCTCGGTGCTCGTCGTCCTCGCCATCGCCTCGCTACTCGTCGCGGGCGGCACCGATCGCTGGGGTGGTGTCGTGGATCGGCGCCCTATTCAACACGGCCCGCCTCGACGACAAGACGTGGTTTGTCGTGCTGCTCGTCCTGGGGATCTGGAGCTTCGGCTTCGTCGCGATGGTTGCCTATGTCGTCGCCGGGCCCGATCGCACTGGTCGCAATGCCTCGGGTTCCGGAATGGCAGCCGCTCCCGGCCCGTCAAGTTCATGAGGTGCTGACCCCGAGGCGTATGAGGCCAGCGATCGCGCGTTGCCTTGACCTGGCAGCGATACTGGGGGGGAGTATTGGAGCACGAGAAGAACGTGGATCAGGCAGCCCATCAACACCACCAGGAACCGTCGCCGACCGCGGGCGTGGGCACGCACGCTGGGCATGAGCGCCACCAGGGTCATTCGGTCGCGATGTTCCGCGACAAGTTCTGGCTCAGCCTTGCCCTGACGGTCCCGACCGTCTTGCTGAGCCCCGAGGTCGCGGGATGGATCGGCTACTCGATCCCGTCGCTGCCCGGGATCGACTATGTTCCGGCGATCCTCGGCACGGCGATCTTCCTGTACGGCGGCACCGTGTTCCTCCGCGGTGGACGGGCCGAGCTGGCAGATCGCCAGCCCGGCATGATGACCTTGATCTCGCTGGCGATCGTCGTTGCCTTCGTGACCTCATGGGCCGGGACGCTCGGCTTCTTCGAGGTCGAGATCTGGTGGGAACTCGCAACCCTCATCACCATCATGCTGCTCGGCCACTGGCTCGAGATGCGATCGATCGCTCAGGCACAAGGCGCCCTTTCGGCCCTGGCCGAGTTGCTGCCGGACGTGGCCGAGCTCGTGACCGGCGAGGGCACCAGGGAGGTGCCGGTCAGCGCGTTGCAGGTCGGCGACGTCGTCCTCGTTCGGCCCGGAGCTCGCGTCCCAGCCGACGGGATGGTCGTCGAGGGGAGCGCCGATGTCGACGAATCGCTGATCACGGGTGAGTCGCGCGCGGTGTCCAAGCAGCGCCGCGACGCAGTCATTGCCGGTACAGTCGCCGCGGGCGGCTCGCTCCGGGTAAAGGTCACCGCCACCGGCGATCAGACTGCGTTGTCGGGGATCATGCGTCTGGTCGCGCAGGCGCAGGCATCCGCGTCCCGCGCCCAGGCATTGGCCGACCGGGCCGCGGCCGTCCTGTTCTATGTCGCCCTTGCGGCCGCAGCGATCACCCTGGTGGGCTGGTGGTTGCTGGGTGACCCCGAAGGTGCGCTGGTTCGGACCGCCACCGTCCTCGTGATCGCTTGCCCGCACGCCCTTGGGCTCGCGATCCCGCTGGTCATCTCCATCTCGACATCGCTCGGCGCCCGGAACGGCCTGCTGATCAAGGACCGGCTCGCCCTCGAGCGCGCCCGGACGGTGAGCACAGCGATCTTCGACAAGACCGGGACCCTCACCAAAGGCGAGCCCGTCCTCGTCGACGTCAGCGGCGAACCCGATGCGTTGTGGCTCGCGGCAGCGGTCGAGGCCGACTCCGAGCATCCGCTCGCCCGAGCAATCGTCGAGGGTGCCAAGGTTCGTGGGTTAGCGATTCCTACCGCGACCTCGTTTGAGTCACTGCCAGGGCGGGGAGCCCGCGCTCACGTCGAGGGCCACGGAGTATCCGTGGGCGGACCTCGCCTCCTCGCCGACGCCTCGCTCGAAGCGTCGTCGATCGCCGCCGATTGGGACCGCGAGGGCCGGACCGTCCTCTACGTCATCGTTGATGGCCGGGTGGCGGGTGTCATCGCCGTCGAGGACGAGATCCGGCCGGAGTCGAAGGAGGCGATCGACGAGCTGCACTCGAAGGGGATCCGCGTCGCGATGATCACCGGCGACAGCCAGGCGGTCGCCGACTCGGTCGCGCGTCGTCTCGGTGTCGACGAGGTCGCCGCACAGGTCCTGCCGGCCGACAAGGCCGCGGCCGTCAAGCGCTTCCAGGAAGGTGGCCGCAAGGTGGCGATGGTCGGTGATGGCGTCAACGACGCACCTGCGCTCGCGACAGCCGATGTAGGGATCGCGATCGGCGCCGGCACCAATGTTGCCGTTGAGTCCGCCGGGATCGTCCTGGTGCGGAGCGACCCACGCGATGTCGTTGCGGCCATCGAGCTGTCGCGTGCGACCTACAACAAGATGGTCCAGAACTTGATCTGGGCCACTGGCTACAACCTGGTGGCGATCCCGATCGCCATGGGCCTGCTCGTGCCATGGGGCATCGATCTGCCGATGGCGGTCGGGGCGATCGCCATGAGCCTCTCGACGATCATCGTCGCGGCCAACGCCCAACTCCTGCGTCGCGTCCGGCTCCGCCCAGAGACCCCGCCCCCGCCCACGCGTCCACGACTCGCCACCGTTTGATCGGCCCACGCTTGAAAGTCGCTCGTGGCCATGCTCGACGCGCAACGCCAGGCCTCGGCTCGTTCGAACGTCAGTCGCTCTGATCCGGTGAGCCCTCTACCGGGCGATCATGGACGCGCTCGCTGCCTCCATGGACCTCCCCCGCGCTGTGATGGCGCCGGCCTGGTCGATCGACTGCCTGGCCGGATTCACGACCCTGAAGACGTGGCGCGCCCCGGAGAGGCCCTTGAGCTCGTGGGCGCCCAGGTCATCGAGCCGCAGGCCGGAGCCTTCAAGGAGGTCGCTCGTGGTCGAGGAGACGAGGACCTCGTCCGGACCCGCCAGGGACATCACGCGCGCGGCGGCGTGAACCGCGACGCCACGGACGTTCGTTCCGGCGAACGCGACTTCGCCCGTGTGCACACCGACCCGGATCGCAAGACCCAGGTCCCTGGCCGATCGACTCATCATGACGCCCGCTTGAACGGCGCGCGTCGCACTGTCGAAGACAGCGAGGATTCCATCGCCGGTCGTGGCGATCTCTCGTCCGCGATAGACGTTGAGCGCGTCGCGAATGCGGTCGTCGTGTGTCTCGAGGATGTCGCGCCAGGACGCGTCGCCGATCCGTTCCAGCGTGGCCGTGGAGTTCACGATGTCCGTGAAGAGGATCGTCGCGAGTACACGCTCGCCCGGTCCGTCGGGTGCCAGCGCGTACGTCCGGATGCTCGTCCACACGACCGCGACCCATGGCTCGTCGCCGTCGACCCAGGCGTCGTGACCGGGCGGGATCTCGAAGGCCGAGCCCGCCGTGATGTCCAGGCTTTCACCGGTCTCCATGACAATGTGCATGGAGCCCGAGATGGCGAAGCCGAAGTGGTGAAGCCGGCAGTTCGGCGTCCCCATGATCGGGGCGAGGTCCGTCGACCAGCGCCACCCCGGCTCGTAAGTCACCCGCCCGACGGCCGCTTCGTCGATGGTCACGACCTCGGCCTGTCCGTTGGGGAAGACGCGGCGATCGTCCGATGCCGCAAACGGCCTGGACTGGAGACTGGGCATCGCGGTCGTCCTTTCTTGGCTGGGCCGACCGTCAAGCGGCCAGCGATAGGTCGGAGCCGACGCACGAGGCCATCGCGCATCCGGATGATCCGGTCGCACGCGGCTCCCACCTCGGGGTCGTGGGTCACGATCAGGAAGGTCTGGCCGCGTTCCCGGTTGAAGCGGCGGAGAAGCACGAGGACGTCGGCCGTCTTCGCCGAGTCGAGGTTGCCGGTCGGCTCGTCGCCCAGGACAAGGCTGGGCTGGTTGACGAGCGCTCGGGCGATCGCCACGCGCTGCTGCTCGCCGCCGGAGAGCTCATTCGGACGGTGGCGGGCCCGGTCGGACAGGCCGACAAGATCAAGCGCCTCGAGCGCGGCCGCGCGCCCCATGGCGCCGCCGTTCCCGGCGTAGCCGGCAGCGAGGGCGACGTTCTCGGCCGCCGTGAGTGTCGGGACGAGGTTGTACGACTGGAACACGAACCCGAGCTCGCGGGCGCGGATGCCTGTTCGCGCGCCGTCAGAGAGCCGCGTGACGTCGCGACCGCCGATCTCGAGTCGGGGGGCCGGGCCGTTGTCGAGGTCCGGCCGGTGGAGCAGTCCGAGGACGTGCATCAGGGTGCTCTTGCCCGATCCGGACGGTCCCATGATCGCGACCATCTCGCCGGCCTCGATCGTCACGTCGACGCCACGAAGGGCCGGAAGGTCGTTGTGCCGTCCAAGGTGGAAGGTCTTGCGGAGGTTCTGCGCTTCGAGCAGTGCCATCTCATTCGCTCCTATTCGTGTCGAAGGGCCTGGACGGGATCGAGTCGCGCCGCGTGGTTCGCGGGGACGATCCCGGCGACCATCCCGAGGGCGGTCGCGAAGACGAGCGATGACAGCGCGGTTGCTGCCGTGAGGCTGAAGAGGACCGTTCCGGACTCGCGACCCGCGTCGTTGCCGAGGTTCACGACGACGGCACCCAGCACGACGCCGATGGCGCCGCCGATGAGACCAATCAGGCCGGCCTCGGCCACGAGCTCCAGGACAATCCGCCGGCGGGTTCCGCCGATCGCGCGCTTGATCCCGATCTCGCGGGTTCGCTCGTTGACGGACATCGCCATCGTGTTGACGACCGATAGACCGCCGACGATCAGGCTGATGAACCCGACGCCGACGATGATTCCGCTCAGGAGATTGGCCGTCGAGCCGATCGTCTCGTCGAACTCGCCGGCGGTCAACGTGGTGACATTCGGCAGCGTCGCTTCGAGCTGGGCCGCGAGCCGCTCGACGTCGGCGCCTGCCCGGGGGTAGACGACGATGTGGGTAATCGTGTCCGCGGCAACGGTCTTCTCAGCGATATCAGCCGGGAGATCCTTGACGTAGAGCTCCTGCGCGGCCGCGAGCGGCATGAAGGCCTGGGTGTCGGGCAGGGTCAAGGTCGGCTCGAGGATCCCGACGACGCTGAAGTCCCTGTCGCGGAGCCGCACCGTCGAACCGATCGTCGACGCATGCTTGCGCGCAAGATCGGCGCCGAGCACCGTGACCCACGAGCCCTCGTCCGCCTGGGTCAACGCTCGCCCTGCGGCGTAGCGATACGGGAATTGGTCCCGACCCTCATCGGTTCCGGCGACGACCCCGACGATCTCGTCCGGGAGGCCGACCTGCTTCGCCTCGTGGTCGACCATCGTGTTGATCTCGCCGTAGGCGATGTCCACGCCGGCGACGCGCCGGGCTTCGGCAATCAACGACCTTGACAGCGGGAACATCCCGCCGCCGCCCGAGGCGCTGCTCACGATGACCCGGTTGCCGAAGTAGTCGTGGGCGCCTGAGACGATCGTATCGATCTTCGTCGCCAGCGCGCCGAAGACGACCAGCGCCCAGATCCCGACGGCGATGCCGGTGATCGTCAGGCCGGTCCGCAACTTCCGTCGCGCGAGATTTCGGCCGAGTTCCATGTCCAGCTCCCTTCGATGGCCGCAGTCGCGGCGTGTCACAGCGGGAGGCTGGGCCGGGCGGCCGCGACCGCCATCGGGGCGGGTACGGACCGCACTACGGAATTTCGAGAGGGCCGTCGATCGTCCGAGAAATCCGTACCTGCCCGGATGCCGGGACCACGGCCTCGCGGGATGCTGACCGCCGGACATCGCTCATCGAGAGGCGGACCGGATTGGTCGAGCAGATGCAAAATCGCGAGTTCCAGGAGCCGCCGTCGTGGTAGTGCCCAGCGCCCTCGTTGCAGCGGAGCTTCGGGTCACCCTCGCCAGCCTCGACGATTGGCCGCTGCTGCGGTCGATGCTCGCGCTCGCCGGTGAACGCTCTGCCGTCGACGGCGAGCCGGTTCGCTATCTCACCGGTACGTATCTTCCGGACGATGGTCGCCTGCTGTGCGTCTTCGTCGCACCAACGGTCGATGCCGTCCGGCGACTGCTCCGGACGACCAGCCTCTCGACAATCAGCGTCTGTCCGGCGGTCGCGCTGCCCAACCTTGACCCACGGAGGGGCGCGGCCTAGGCTCGCCCCGCAGTGGGCACATCGGCACCGTCACGAGCCCGGGGGAACCTGCCCGCCGAACTGACGAGCTTCATCGGACGCCGCGAAGAGCTCTCCTCGTTGAAGCGACGGCTCGGCACCACGCGGCTGTTGACCCTCACCGGGCCCGGCGGCGTCGGAAAGACCCGGCTCGCCCTCCGGGTCGTCCAGGATTCTGCGCGCCGGTTCGAGGATGGCACCGGGTTCGTCGCCTTGTCCGACGTCCGCGACCCGATGATGGTCACGCAGTCGGTCGTCGCTGCGCTGGGGCTTCAGGATCGCTCGATCGCCTGGTCGGTCCCGATGCTCACCGAATACCTCGGCGACAAGCGACTACTGCTCGTGCTGGACAACTGCGAGCATGTTCTCGACGCGACGGCAGTCCTTGCCGGCACCCTGCTGCGGGCGTGCCCGGAGCTCCGGATCATCGCCACGAGCCGTCAGGTTCTCGGCGTTGCCGGTGAGGTCGTCGAGCAGGTGCCTCCGATGTCGCTGCCGGAATCCCATGACGCGGCACCCGGCGACGCCCTGCGTGCCGACGCCGTCTCGCTCTTCATCGAACGGGCGGCGGCCAACCGGCCGGGCTTCACCGTCGACGCCGGGAACACCGCCGCCGTGCTCGAGCTCTGCCGCCGGCTGGAAGGCATGCCGCTCGCGCTCGAGCTCGCGGCCGTCCGACTCAACGCCCTCGGTCTGGACGCGCTCGTCAGGGGCCTCCGCGAGCGCCTCGACCTTCTCGGGACCGGCGACCGAAGCCAGCCACGGCAGCAGACACTCGACGCGACGATCGACTGGAGCTACCAGCTGCTGACGCGGCCGGAGCAACTTCTCTGGTCCCGGCTGTCGGTGTTTTCCGGCGGATTCGAGCTGGATGCGGCCGAGCAGGTCTGCGCCGATGATGCGCTGCCGGCCGCGTTGATCGCCAAGCTCCTGGGCGACCTTGTCGAGAAGTCCTTGGTGAAGTTCGGCCAGCAGGGCGGTCGAGATCGCTATCGCGTGCTCGAGCTTCTCCGTCAATTCGGGCAGGAACGCCTTCGTGAGCTTGGCTCCGAACGCGCTGTTCGCATTCGTCACGCCGGTTGGATCTCCGACCTGGCTGCACAGGTCGCCGCAAACGACGATCGACTCGTCGAAGCCCTCGCTCGCGTGCGGACCGAGCACGCGAATGTCTGGGCGGCGCTCGACTTCTGCCTTGGCGACGAGTCCCAGGTCAATCGAGGGATCGGGATCTGCCGCGATCTCTACATCTTCTGGCTCGCCGACGGCCACTTCTCGCAGGTGATCGGGGTCCTGGAGGCCTTCCTCGATCGTGTCGCGGACCCGACCCGACCGCGAGCCGAAGCGCTGTGGGTAGCTGCGCTCATCCACACGACGATGGCCGATGCGGCGGAGGGCCGCCGCCTGGCCGAAGAGGCCGTCACGATCGGTCGGTCCCTGGAAGACGTCGACATCATGGCCTGGGGTCAGCTCGGGCTGGCGTCTGCGCTCTGGGTGGAAGGTCGCTGGGATGAGGCGATCACCGGCGCGACCGAGGCGATGACCGTCGCCCGGACCAACGGCCTCCCGTACCAGGAGCTCACCTCGATGAACGTGCTCGCGCTGGCTCAGCGCTTCCGCGGCGACGTGGACGGGGCAATTGCGACGGGACGGCTGGCCCTCGCGCTGAGCGAGAAGCTCGGAGAGATCTGGCTCCGCGGCTACATCCTCCATTTCCTCGCTGCGGCGACGCTCCGAGCGGGGCGCGCCGTCGAGGCCGAGCAGCTGGCCCGTCAAGGAATCGAGATCCGGCGTGACCTGGACCACGTCCATGGTCTCGGGTCGCTGGCCGAGGTGCTCGCCAACGTCGAGTTCGCCCGCGGCGAGGACGAGCGATCAGCATGTCTGCTCGGCGGCGCGGATGCGATCTGGCGGTCGATCTCGTGGCGCCACACCGTGCCGAACCAGCGCGATCACGATCAGACGAGGGCGGACGTCGGCGCTCGACTGGGCAAATCGCGCTACCGGCGAGCGTACGAGGCCGGTCTCGCGATGGGACGGTCCGAAGTCATCGCGTTCGCGTTGGGCGACGCCGCGCCGCCTCCGTTTGCCCGGCGCGCCGTCGCCGCGGGTCCGAGGGCTGTCCTCTCGCCCCGCGAACTGGAAGTCGCCCGGCTCGTGGCCGACGGCGCCTCCAACGCTCAGGCGGCTGCCCAGCTCTTCATCGGCGAGCGGACGGTCGAGAGCCACGTGGCCAGCATCTTCAACAAGCTCGGCGTCGACTCGCGAGTACAGGTCGCCCGGTGGGTGGCAAGCATCGAGGACCCGGCCGAGACCTGAACGAAGCTGGAGAATGGGCAACGGACTTCATCCGCTGCGTCAGCGCCGGGCATCGGGTCAGGCTTCCAGCAGCTCCCGCTTCAGCTGGCCCGCGATCCAGTTGCGGAAGGTCTCGTTCGACCAGCCGCGCCGATCGACGAGCAGGTGGTGCAGGCCGGGGTCGATGAGGATCCAGACGACGTCGGCCGCGGCCGCAGGGTCGATCCCGGCCCGGAGCGGACCTTTCGACGCCGTGTCGGCGACCACGTGCTCCGCGCCGACCCGCCGCTCCGCGAGGATCTTCTCCCAGACCGGCCGGACCTCGGGATCCGTGCCGGCGGCGCCGCGGACCGCTTCGTAGATCCCCGATACCCGGCCGCCCAACTCCGTGATCAAGCCCGCGTAGCGCTCCAGGTACCGGGCCGGATCCGGCTCGGCCCTGATGGCTCTCGAGTCCGCCCGGTCCGGGAGAGCCACCGGCTCGTCGTCGCCGACCAGGGCGACGTCGTAAGCGGCTTTCAGCAGCGTCGGCTTGTCGCCGAAGACGTTGAAGACGGTGGCCCGGCTGACGCCGGCGGCGTCGGCGATGGCGTCGACCGACGTCGCGCCGTAGCCGGCGGCGACGAAGAGCTCCGTCGCCGCGGCGAGGATCTTTCCGCGCGTCGCCCGCGCCTGCGCCACGCGCAGCGGCGAGCGGTAGGAGCGCTTGACGGCCGGTGTCGTTGTCATTAGACTTTGGATCGTATCAATTGATGATGCGTCTTGCCAAATACCGAGGAGGCTTCGATGATCGCCGAGCCGAGGACCACTGTCGATCCGGTCGCCGTTCTGCACCGGTTGCGCGACGCGACGAACAGCCACGATCTTGACGGACTCGTGGCCTGCTTCGCCGACGACTACGTGAGCGAGCTCCCCGTCCACCCGTCGCGCGACTTCCGCGGTCGCGAGCAGGTTCGCCGGAACTGGGCGCAGATCCTGGGCGGCGTTCCGGATCTGCACTCGACCCTCGTCCGCCACGCCGTCGATGGGGACGTGGTCTGGGCCGAGTGGGAATGGAGCGGGACGCGTCGCGACGGCGCGCCGCACCTGATGCGCGGGACGACGATCCTGCGTCTGGCCGGCGATGAGATCCAATGGGCGCGCTTCTACATGGAGGTCGTCGACGAGGCCCAGGTCGGGATCGACGCAGCGGTCCGGGCAGTGGTGGGCGTCGGCCCGGAGGCGCGGCGATGATCGTCGTGGCGGGCGCGACCGGGACGCTTGGCCCGCTGCTCGTGCCGCTCCTCGTCGCCCGAGGAGAGCCAGTCCGCGTTGTGACCCGCGATCCCGAGCGCGGCGCGTCGATTCGAGGGGGTCGAGGTCGTCGGCGCGGACGTCTGCACCCCCGAAGGCGCGCGAGAAGCGGTCGCGGGCGCCCGAGTCGTCATCTCCGCGATCACGGGCTTCGCGTCGCCCGCCGGCGTGCGGGCGGTCGACGAACGCGGCAACCGGATGCTCGCCAAAGCCGCCGCCGACGCGGGCGTCGAGCGGTTCATCCTCGTGTCCGTTGCGCAGGCCGCGCCCGATCACCCGATCGAGCTGTTCCGGGCCAAGGCGGCCGCGGAAGCGGCGGTGCGCTCCTCCGGGATCGCCTGGACGATCGTTCGCCCGACTGCCTACCTGGAGACGTGGCTCGGCATCGTCGGCGGGCCGATGGTGGCGTCTGGCAAGGCGTTGATCTTTGGCCGCGGCCGCAACCCGATCAACTTCGTGTCGGCAATCGACGTGGCACGCACGATCGAGCACGCCGTGGCCGCTCCGATCGAGGCTCGCCAGACGATCGAGGTGCCGGGACCGCAGAACCTGACGCTGCTCGATCTCGTCGACATCGTCCGGGCCGTGACCGGACGTTCCGGCTCCAGCCGACAGATCCCGCGCGCGATGCTCCGCCTGTTGTCGGTGGTGCTACGGCCCGTCAACCGGATGCGAGCCGGGCAGATCGGCGCGGCGCTGGTCATGGACACCCGGGAGATGGCCGTCGACGGGCCGGCGATCCGCGCCATGGACCCTTCGATCCCCATGACGACCGCCGCCGAGGTCGCCACCGCGCTCTTCGGCGCCGCCCGACGGGAAGTCGCGGCAAGCGGGAGCTCGAATCCGGGCGCTGCGAGCAGCTGACTCGCCTGCGTTGCGTGCGGACTTCGGGTGGATTCCACGCGCAGACGCCGTTCCGCGCCGGGATTCGACGTGTTAGCCTCGCGTGCGGCGGGGCCGAGTCGACCAGTCCGAACGCATGGTCGGTCGGTGAGACGTCCGTCATGGAGCGGCATCAATCCTTCGTTCGGAAGCTGGAGGGACACGACGCGTGCGGAACCCACCGATTCTGATCTCGGTTCTTGGCTTCTTCGGGCTGCTGGCCGGGTTCGGATTCTTCTTCTTCGGCCTGCGGGCCATCGGCTTCGACTGGTTCGGACTGTTCGGCGACCTGCCGGCGGTCGAGCACGTCGGCCTGTGGGGCTGGCTGGCCGTGATCAACGGCGTGATCTGGATCCTCGCCTCGCTCAGCCTCTGGTCGCTGCAGCCGTGGGCGCGGCTATTCGCGATGATCCTCGCGGGCTTCGGCATCTTCGAGGCGGCCCTCGCGTTCTTCCAGTTCCCGGGCACCGGGATCGCCTTCTCGATGGTCCTCATGCCCGCCCTGATCCTGTGGTACCTGAACACGGATGAGGTCAAGGAGGCCTTCGGCGAGGTGCCGCCGGCCGTCTAGCGGTTCTCCGCCGCCCCACAGCGTGGGGCAGGTTTTCTCGGCCCGTTAGCGAGCGGCCGACGACGGACTCCCGTCGTCGGCCGTTTTGCGTCCACGCAACCACGTCGCGCGTACATGATCTCAACGAGATACTCCTGGGGGGTATCCGAGGCCATAAGCCTCATCCAGCAGCGACGACCGGAGCCCGATCAGGATTCCAAGGCTAGGCGCGGAAATCGAAATTCGGCCTCGTTGATCTCGCAGGCTACGTACGGCATCCAAGTACAGCATCCAAACTGCGCGATGGCCGGGTCCTCACCATGGCTTCGACGGCTGGCGACCACGACGCTGGCATCAGTCCGCGCGCCGAGGTCATCAGTCGGAGGAGCCGACTCGTTTCGCGCGCCACCTGGACGGCCTCGGCCC
>CAVXVP010000035.1:0-14615 GCA_963765245.1 uncultured Chloroflexia bacterium | reverse complement strand
CGAAGACCTGCGCGATCCCTTTTACATCCATCGCCGCCAGGACGACGAAATCGAGTCCCATCATCCGCCCGAGGGTCATCGCCTCGTCGGCGCGGAGAACCGCCTCGTCTTGTCGGCCCGCGACCCAGTTCGCCGCCGCGAGAGCGGTGAGTCCGTAGGCCACGGGCACAACTTCGCCCGCGACTCGACCGAGTCTGATCGCCTCTGTCGCTTCAGCGAGTCCGCGATCGGCCTCGCTGAGTGACGATCTGATGATCGACGAGACCCACAATGCATCTGCCCGCGCCCGAGTCTCGCCGGGAAGCATTTCGACAAAGAATTCGAGGGCGCCCAGAAGCCTCGAGAAATCGCCATCGGTCAGCCAGTATTCGAATAGGTCGCGACAGATCACGACGCCAGTCGCCGCCGCGGCCGCGTCCTCGAGGCAGTGTTCGAGCGCCGCCCAGAGGTTGGCCCGCTCGGCCCGGAGTCGCGTGAAGGCATCCACCTCACGGTCATCGTGGGCGCCGGCGATGGCGGCGAGGTCCGCGATCCATGCCAGGTGGCGACGCCGAAGAAGCATCTCGGACATCGCCGACGAGCCGCTCGCGGCCGAACTGGCGCAGGATCTCGAGCACGCGGAACCGCTCGCGCCCCGCTCGCTGCACGCGCTGGACGAGCGACTTTTCGACGAGGGCGCCGACGATGTCAGGGATCGAAGCGGCCGGCAGTTCCACGTCGGCGCACACCTCCTGCGCCGCATCGATCTCGAAGCCACCCGCGAAAACCGATAGGCGCTCAAAGAGCAGCCGTTCCTCGGGTTCCAGGAGCTGATAGGACCAGTCGATGGTCGCTTCCATCGTTCGCTGATGCGGGAGGTGGCTTCGATCTCCCGTGCCCAGGACCTGCATCTTCTTCCGCAGCCCGTCGCGCAGGGCATCGATGCCAAGGGAGTCAAGCCGCACCGCGGCGAGTTCGAGCGCGAGGGGCAGACCGTCAAGCTGGCGGCACAGTTCGAGTACTGCGGGCGCGCTGTTCGCATCGACCGTGAAGCCGCGTCCTCGAGCTGCCGCCCGCTCCACGAACAGCGTGACGGCGTCCGACTGCCAGGCCGTGGACGTCGAATGGTCGTCGGGATCGGGCATCGCCATCGGCTGGACGAGTTCGACGACTTCTCCGGCAATGCCGAGGGACTGGCGACTGGTGGCGAGGATCTGAAGATCCGGGCACCGGCGCAACAACGTGCCGGCGAGCACCGCGACCGCCTCGAGAACGTGCTCGCAGTTGTCGAGCACGAGCAGGACACGCTTGTCGGCGAGGTGATCGCCGAGCAACGCGACCGTCCATGGTGTCGCGCGATCCTGCAGCCCGAGCGTCGTTGCGACCGCAGGAGCGACGTCCGCACTCGACGCGATCTCCGCCAACGCCACGAAATCCGCGCCATCGGAGAAGTGCGCGCCGAGATCGCGGGCCGTGCGCAGCGCCAGTCGCGTCTTCCCGACGCCGCCGGGCCCGGTGAGGGTCACGAGTCGCGCCGTGCCGAGGCGTCGCTTGATCGCTCCCAGCTCGTCGCGACGCCCCACGAGGCTCGTGAGCTCCGCGGGGAGATTCGAGACGCGGCGAGAGTCCGGTGACGGCACGGCGGGGCGAGCCTAGTCGCACACCACCGCGAGCGTCAATGGAATCGATGGACAGACGTCCATTGGCTCTAGTCGCCGCGAAATCCGAGCGTATTTCCGTACTGGCTCGGATAGCACATCCCGTGAGCCGGCTCACCGTTCACGACACCAGCGCCGGAACGACTGACCGCGACGCGGTCGACGGCGCGACGACGAAAGGGCGATGAACGCATGAGACTTCTGAGAAACCTCGGCCGGAGAAAGCTCCGGACGACGCTGACCATCACCGGCATCACCATCGGCATCTGGGCCCTCGTGGTCTTCGGTGCGCTGGCCACGAAGATCGACGGCCTCGTCGTCGGTGCACACGCCTACTTCGGGGAGCGGGTCATCGTCAGCAGCGCCGCCGGCGGCGGTGGCATGTTCCCTTGCCGATCTCGCTCGTCGCGCAGGCGGCGTCAGCGGACGGTGTCGATGTGGCGTACGGCCAGATCGAGACGATGATCGATCACCTGGGACATCAGATCGGCCTGGCCGACGAGATGATCGGCTACGTCCCGGGGTCCGATCGCGGTCGCGACCAGTTCCCGTACAAGTACGCATCTGGACGGGCGCTGACGGCGGCGGACGAGGGCCAGAACGTGGTCGTCCTCGGGGCTGATCTGGCCCGCAAGAACGCGGTCAAGGTCGGCGGCACGATCCGGATCCGCGAGGCGGACTTCGAGGTCGTCGGCATCCTCGAGCCGACCCTGACCCTGCCCGACAGCCAGGCGTTCATGCCGCTGACGATCGCCCAGGTCCTGTACCTCAAGGACCTGCCGCCCGACGTCGCCGACAACCTCGTCGCGACGCAGACGATCACCCACATCGTCGTCTACCCGAAGGCGGGTGCGGACGTTCCGAAGCTCGCCGCTGCCCTCGAGGCGTCGCTGCCGAACGTCACGACCGTGACCGCCAGCGAGTTCGACGAATCGGTCGGCTCGATGGCCAACCTCCTCGGCGGGATCATCGTCGGCGTCGGCCTGATCAGCCTGATCGTCGGTGGCCTGTCGGTCGTCAACACGATGGCCATGTCGGTCAACGAGCGAACCCGCGAGATCGGCATCAAGCGCGCCATCGGCGGCTCGCGCCGACGGATCGTCGGTGAGCTGGTCGCCGAGGCCGGGCTCATCGGCTTCATCGGTGGTCTCATCGGGGTCGGACTCGGCGCGCTCGCGGTCTACCTCGGCAACCTGGCCGGGGAGGACTCCGGGACCGTGCTGTTCACCCTCACCGCTGGCACGGTGCTGGCTTCCATCGTCTTCGCGACCGTCCTCGGGATGGTCGCCGGGACGATCCCCGCCGTTCACGCGGCGCGGCTCGATCCCGTCCACGCCCTTCGATACGAATAGGAGCGTCTGACATGGCACTGCTCGAAGCCCGCAACCTGCGCAAGACCTATCGGCTCGGCAAGACCGCGGGCGTCCAGGCCCTGCGCGGAGTCGACGTCACGATCGAGGCCGGCGAGATGGTCGCGATCATGGGCCCGTCCGGGTCCGGCAAGACCACCCTCATGCACATCCTCGGCCTGCTCCACCAGCCCGACCTCGACGGCACTCCGAGGCCCAGCCTCGTGATCGGTGGCCGTGACATGACGAAGCTCTCGGACGGCGCCCGCACGCGTACGCGCGCGGAACATCTGGGGTTCGTCTTCCAGTCCTACAACCTCGTCCCGACGCTCAGCGCCGCCGAGAACGTCGCTCTCGCCGCGGAATACGCCGGCCACGGCGGCGCCAAGGGGCGGGCCGAAGCGCTCGCGGCTCTCGATCTCGTCGGCCTGGCCGACCGCGCGCGACATCGTCCCGCCGAGCTCTCCGGCGGCGAGCAGCAGCGTGTCGCGATCGCGCGGGCGCTCGTCAATCGGCCCTCGCTGGTGCTCGGTGACGAGCCGACCGGCAACCTGGACTCGGCGCGGACGGCGGATGTCCTGGCCCTCCTGCGCCGCTTCAACCGGGAGCGCGGCCAGACGTTCGTGATCGTGACCCACGACCCGGAGGTCGGCGCGGCCGCCGACCGGATCATCCGAATGCGCGACGGGCTCGTCCTCGACGACCAGCTCGCGCTGGCCGCGTGAGGCCGGAACCCGACGAACACGCGAAAGGACACGACCATGACCGCAACCGACCTGTTTCCCCGCGACACGGCGGGCCTCCCGTTCGTCGAGCGGCCCACCCTGCACCGGCTCCGCGACGGCGATCGACTGGCACTCGAGATCGCGCCCGTCGTCAAGGACATCGGCGGGTCCACCGTCCGGATGATCGCCTACAACGGCTCGATCCCCGGGCCGACCCTCCACGTCGACCAGGGGTCCGAGATCATCGTCGACGTCACGAACAACGGCGACGTCGAGACGACCGTCCACTGGCACGGCCTCCGGCTCGACAACCGCTTCGACGGCGTCCCGGTCGACACGCAGGCACCGATCGAGATCGGCGGCGTCTTCTCGTACCGCCTCAAGTTCCCGGATCCCGGCTTCTACTGGTATCACCCCCATCTCCGCGAGGACTACGGCCAGGAGATGGGGATGTACGGGACGATCATCGTCGAGCCCGCGGACGCCACCTACTGGCCGCGCGTCGATCGGCAGCTGTCGATCACGCTCGACGACCTCCTGATCGAGGACGGCATGATCGCGCCGTTCAGCCGCTCCGGTCCGACGTTCACCGCCATGGGCCGGTTCGGCAACGTCCTGCTCGTGAACGGCGAGGAGCGCCTCGAGGCGAGCGTCGCGCTCGGCGAGGTCGTCCGGCTCCACCTCGTCAACACGGCCAACACCCGGATCTTCAACATCGCGATCCCCGACGCTCGGATGAAGCTCGTCGGCGGCGACAGCGGTCGCTACCAGCGCGAGACGTTCGTCGAGGAGGTCCTGCTCGCTCCCTCGGAGCGCGCGATCGTCGACGTCCAGTTCGACCGAGCCGGCGTCGCGCGGCTCGAGCACCGGACGCCGGACCACGTCTACGACCTCGGCGCGATCACCGTGGTGTCCACCAACCAAGCCTTCGCGGCTCTCCGAGTGGACGCGGAACTCACGGCAATCGCCGCCGATCTCGACATCGACCGCGACCGGGCGCCGGACAAGACCCTGGCGTTCCGCTCGACGATGCCGCTCCTGTACGGCGCCGAGGCGGCGCGCGCAACCGCGTTCGCCTGTCCCATGCATCCGGAGATCACGTCGTCGGAGCCGTCGCGCTGTCCCAAGTGCGGCATGAAGCTGACGCCCATCCCGACCCAGGCAGCACCCTCGCCCACACCGACGGACGGGACGCCTGAGGTGTACGCATGCCCGATGCACCCGGAGGTCACCGGCACCGGTCCGACGGAATGCCCGAAATGCGGGATGTGGCTGCAGCCGATCAGCGATCCGGCGGTGGAGTCGGCCAGCCACGACGCCGCTGAGGACCATCTCGATGGCGACGGCCTGGAGTGGGAGGACCTGATGCCGGAGATCAACCGGCAGACGGACCCCTCGAACATGATCTGGTGTCTGACGGACCTCGAGACCGGCGCCGAGAACCACCACATCTTCTGGACCTTCACGGTGGGCGACCGGATCAAGATCCGTCTCGTCAACGAACTCGGATCAGATCACCCGATGCATCACCCGTTCCACATCCACGGCGCGGGCCGCTTCCTGGTCCTCGCGCGGGACGGCCAGGCCGACGACAACCTCGTCTGGAAGGACACGGTCCTGATCCCCGCCGGACAGACCGTCGACATCCTGCTCGACGTGACCAACCCGGGCCGCTGGATGGCCCACTGCCACATCGCCGAGCACATCGAGAGCGGGATGATGTTCAGCTTTGACGTTCTGCCTGCGGGCACAGCCGGCTGATCGACGTCCCGACCGACTGGGCTCCCACGAGGCCCGACCCGTCCCTGTGAACCGAGCCCTCACGGCTCAGAAAGGAACCTGACATGGCCACCCTTCACACGGCGGCAGAAGCCGTCATCGACGCCCCCGCCCCGACGGTTCTCGCGGTCCTCCGCGACTTCAACGGACGACACCGCGAGATCCTGCCCCCGGCCTTCTCGAACCTGGTCGTCGAGGAAGGTGGCGTCGGAGCCGGCACCGTGATGAGCTTCGATCTCACGCTCGGCGGGCGAACGCAGCGCGCGACGTCGCGCGTCGAGGAGCCCGGCGACGGCGTGATCGAGGAACACATCGTCGGGCGCGACATGGTCACGACGTTCACCGTCCGTCCGGATGGCGACCGCACGACGGCTCGGATCGAGACGCGGTGGCAACCGGCCAGTGGGCTGGCGGGCGTTCTCGAACGCCTTGCTGCGCCACGGATGCTTCGGCGGATCTACCGGGACGAGCTTGCTCGCCTCGATCGGGTCGCTACTTCGATCAATACCGAAGGGACGGCCGCGCCATGACTGCTTTGATGCCCGCGGCTCCGCCTCAGATCGAGCGGCAAGCGCCAAAGCGCCGTTCAGGACGTTCTCGTCATCGGCGCGGGTCAGGCCGGGTTGGCGGTCGGCTATCACCTTCGCGCTTCTGGTGTCCGCTTCGAACTCGTTGAGCGCAATCTACGGATCGGCGACAGCTGGCGGCAGCGATACGACTCGCTGTCCCTCTTCACGCCACGTTCCTACAGCCACCTTCCAGGCCTCCTTCTGGACGGCGACCAGGAGGGCTACCCGACGCGGGACGAGATCGCCGACTACTTCGCCCGATACGCAGCTCACTTCGACATTCCCGTCCGGCTCGGAACCGACGTCGTGAGGCTCGAGCGCAACGGCGAAGGATTCCTCGCCGTGCTCGACGACGGCTCGACGATCGAAGCTCGTGCGGTCGTCGTGGCTGCGGGCGCCTTCCAGGTTCCAACGGTGCCCGTGATCGCGTTAGGGCTGTCCACCTCCGTCACGCAGCTGACGCCGCTGTCGTACCACAATCCGTCGAGTGTCCCGGCTGGGGCCGTCCTCGTCGTTGGTGACGGCGCGACCGGACGTCAGATCGCACTGGAGCTCGCGGGTTCACACCGCGTCATCCTCGCGACCGGCAAGAAGCGGTCGCTTGCCCCGCAACGTGTCCTGGGTCGGAGCATCTTCTGGTGGCTCGATCATCTCGGCCTGTTGCGGATCACCGGCGACAGCCGGCTCGGGCGCCGGTTGCGCTCACGCGACACCCTGCCGAGGCGTGATCTGGCAGATCGTTATCTGCGCAGGGCCGGAGTCGAACTCGTGCCACGCCTGACCGCATTCGATCAGGCCCAGCGCGATGTTCTCGAATGGTGAGACGAGGGACGTCGGCTCGGTCATCTGGGCGGCCGGCTATCACGACGACACGACGTGGCTTCGGATTGCCGAAGCTGTCGATGCAACCGGCTCGCTTTGTCGAGAGACGAGGGGTATCTCCGGTACCGCGCCTCTTCTTCGTTGGTCGTCCTTGGCAGATGACGCAGAGCTCAGGACTGGTCACCGGCGTGGGAGCTGACGCCGCAAGCGATCGTCGCGGTCCTTGTCTCATCCTTCACGAACGTAGAGACGCAGCGGCCCGAGCGTGTAGCCCAGACCCTCAAGGGCACGTCTCCTCGCTGATCATGCGGTGGCAAGTCGCGGCTGGGCGGGTGGCGGTGGCGGGGTGTCGCGATGCAGCCGGACGCGGCGCAGGAGTTGGGCATTGGCCGCCACGATGATCGTCGAGAGGCTCATGGCGATGGCACCAGCAGCCATCGAGATGTCGATGCCCCACGGGACGAAGATGCCCATCGCGACCGGGATCGCCACGAGGTTGTAGCCGGTCGCCCAGACGAGGTTCTGGACCATCTTGCTGTAGGTCGCCCGGGACAGTTCGATCGCGGCCACCACGTCGCGTGGGTCGCTGCGGACCAGCACGATGCCGGCCGACTCGACGGCGACGTCGGTGCCGGCGCCGATGGCGATCCCGACATCGGCCGTCGCCAGCGCCGGCGCGTCGTTCACGCCGTCACCGACCATGGCGACCTTGCGGCCGCCCTCCTGGAAGCGCTTGACCGCAGCGGCCTTGTCGGCCGGCAGGACCTGGGCGGCGACCTCGTCGATGCCGAGGCGGCGCGCGACCGAGTCGGCCACGGCCTGGCTGTCGCCGGTGATCATGGCCACCCGGACGCCGAGCCCGTGCAGCGAGTCGACGGCTTCCTTGGACTCGGGTCGGATCTCGTCCTCGACGGCCACGATGCCGGCCACGGCGCCATCGACGACGACGTGCAGGACTGTCCGGCCCTGCTGATCCCAGTCCGCGGCCTGCGGATGCGGCGTCAGACCCATGCTCCTGCAGCAGCCGAGGTCCGCCGACGAAGACGTCGTGACCGTGGACCCTGGCGTGCGCACCGCGACCGGCCATCGCCTCGAAGTCGGAGGCTGGCCGTGTCTCGACACCTCGCTGCTTGGCACCTTCCACGATCGCGCGGGCGAGCGGGTGCTCCGAGTCGGCCTCGACCGACGCCGCGAGCCCGAGGACACGTTCGGCATCCATCGAGCCCGCCGCGACGTCAACGAGGACTGGCTCGCCCTTGGTCAAGGTCCCGGTCTTGTCGAAGATCACCGTGTCCAGGGTCCGCGCCCGCTCCAGGGCGAGGCGGTCCTTGATGAGCAGCCCGTTCTGGGCGCCGAGCGAGGTGGAGATCGCGATGACCAACGGGATCGCCAGGCCGAGGGCGTGCGGGCAGGCGATCACCAGGACCGTCACCGTCCGGACCAGCGCACCCTCTGGGTCGCCGAGCAACCACCAGCCGACCAAGGTGATCGCGCCGGCGGCGAGCGCGACGTAGAACAGGAGTGCTGCGGCCCGGTCGGCGAGCGCCTGGGCCCGTGACGCCGATGCCTGCGCCTGCGCGACCAGGCGCATGATCCCGGACAAGGCCGTCTGATCGCCCGTCGCGGTGACCTTCACCCGGAGCGAGCCGCCCGCGGCGACGGTGCCGGCGATGACTTCGTCGCCGACCTGCTTGGAGATGGCGCGGGACTCGCCGGTGATCATCGACTCGTCCACGTCGGCCGTCCCGTCGACGATCAGGCCATCGGCCGGGACCCGCGCTCCTGGACGGACGAGCACGACATCGTCCAACTGCAGCGCGCTGATCGGCACTTCCTCGGTGCCATCGGCAGCCACCCGCTCGGCCGTGTCCGGCAGCAGAGCCGCGAGGGCCGAGAGCGCGCCTTGTGCCTGCGCGATCGACCGCATCTCGAGCCAGTGCCCGAGCAACATGATCGTGATCAGGGTGGCCAGTTCCCACCAGATCTCGACCTCGAAGAAGCCGAGCGTGCCGGCCCACGAGGTCACGAAGGCGACGATGATCGCCAGCGAGATGAGGGTCATCATCCCCGGCTTGCGGTCGGCCAACTCGCCTTGGGCTCCTCGGATGAAGACCAACCCGCCGTACAGGAAGATGATCGTCCCGAGGATCGCCGGCACGTACTCGATGCCCGGGATCGTCGGGATCGTGTAGCCGATCCAGCCCGCGACCTCCGGGCTCAACAGCACGGTCGGGATGGTCAGGGCAAGGCTGAGCCAGAACTTGTCGCGGAACATGGCCACCGAGTGGCCGGCGTGCCGGTCATGCCCCGCCGCGTGACCCTCGTGATGGGCGTCGGCCGTGGGCGGCTGGTTCGTGGTGCTGTTGGTGGGCTGCGTGATCCATCCAGGTCCTTCGCTCCGATACTCCCCCCCAGTATCCACCAAACGTCAAGACCCGCGGGGTTCAGTTGTCAGTCAGCCAGGCCCGCGGAGGTACGCAAGGACGGCGAGAACCCGACGGTGATCATCGGACGTGGGCGGCAACTCGAGTTTCGAGAAGATGTTGGCGATGTGCGCCTCGACGGTCTTGCGCGCCATCGACAGCCGATCACCGATGGCCTGGTTCGACCGGCCCTCCGCCATCAAGGCCAGGACTTCGCGCTCGCGCTCCGTCAGGTCGTCGAGCGGGACGCGGGAGCGTCGGCCGACAAGGACCGCGACGACCGCGGGATCGATGACCGAGCCGCCCTTGGCGATCCGCCGGATCGCGTCGGCGAAGTCGTCGAGATCCGTGACCCGGTCCTTGAGCAGGTAGCCGACCCCGCCGGCTCCGTCGCTCACCAGTCGCAGCGCGAACGACGGCTCGACATGCTGCGAGAGGACGAGGATGCCGACGGCTGTCCCGTGCTCCGCGCGGATCGCCTCCGCGGCGCGAAGGCCTTCGTCCGTGTGCGTCGGCGGCATCCGGATGTCCACGATCGCGACGTCCGGGAGGTGCTCACGGGTCGCCCGTAGGAGGTCATCGGCGTCGCCGACCTGAGCGACCACCTCGAAGCCCGCGTCGACCAGGACGCGAGCGACGCCTTCGCGCACGAGCACGGAGTCGTCGGCAAGGACAAGCCGCAGGGTCATCCGCGGTCGACCAGTGCCCGGATCGCGGCCCCGGAGATCTGCTCCTTCGGGATGAAGCCCAGAGTGTGCCCGTTGGTCAGACGCCGCCCGTAGGCCCGCGCATCGCGGCTCGAGGTCAGCACCACCAACGGGGGCGGTCCATCGATCGCGAGGCTGCGCGCCACCTCGAAACCCTCGACGTCGGGCAGGCCGATGTCCAGCAGCACGAAGTCGGGCCGGAGCGACTGGGCCGCTTCGAGGCCAGATGCACCGTCGACCGCCTGGCCGATCACGACGAAGCCGTCCGCTTCCAGAAGGTCGCGCGCCTGGGTGCGGAAGCGCGGGTCGTCATCGATGATCAGGATCGTGCTCATGCGGCCCATCGTGCCATTCGAGCGAGGCCGTCGCATACAGGGCTCACACGGGGGCCGGCATAGGTTGAATGGTCGGGATCTGCGCCGAGATCCGCGTTCCGCCACCGACCGGGCTCACGATCGTGATCGTCCCGTCCAGCGCGGCGAGTCGGTCGGCGAGACCGCGCAGGCCGCTGCCAGAACGAGGGTCGGCGCCACCGATGCCGTCGTCGTCGACCTCGATGCTCAGGTGATCGTCGAGCCCTCGGACCCGCACCGTCGCCTTGGTCGCCTTGGCGTACTTCGTGACGTTCGCCGAGCGCCTCGGAGATGACGAAGTACGCGGCGCCCTCCACCGCCGGGGAGTAGCGCTCCGAGCCGATGTCGACCGCCACGTCGACTGACGTGCGATCGGCGAGGGACTCGACCGCCTCCCCGAGGCCGCTCTCCGTGAGGATGAGTGGATGGATCCCGAGTGCCAGATCGCGCAACTCGGCCAGCGCTGCCAGGGCCTCTTCTGATGCTCGGTCCAGGCTTCGTCGGACGGCCGGATCGCCACCGTCACCCAGCGCGCGTCGCGCGACCTGCAACTCGAGACTGAGCGAGACGAGCCGCTGCTGGGCGCCGTCATGGAGGTCTCGCTCGACCCGCCTGCCGCTCGCAGATCCCCGGCCTCCACGATCCGTGCGCGCGAGGCGCGGACCTCCTCGAGTTGCGCTTGCACCTCGGCTGTCAGCCGATCGTTCTCGACCGCCAATCGCATGGCGCTGGCGACGGAGGCCACGAGGCCCGGCTCGTCGAGGAGGATCGCGTCGTGGATGATCGCGGCCTCAGGGACCCCGTTCCGCTCGAGCATCGTGACGGCCTGACCCGTGCCCTCATCGGGGAGTTCCATCGGCTGGCCGGCCGCATCAACGAACCGATCCTCCGCGGCGGCCCAGTAGGCCACCTGGAGGCTGGGGTCGCCGAGGGCGTTGGCGAGTGCATCCCGGAGACGGGCCGGGGTCGGGGTCGGGCCCATCTCGACGACCAGATCCGCGACCGCGCCACGTGCCATTCGGGCCTGGAGCAGCACGTACAGCACGGCGATCGGGATCGCGATCTGGGACGCCAGGATCAGGTCGTTCAACGGCTCGAGCGAGATGTTCACCGTGGCGAACAGCCACGCCGTCAGTTGCAGCATCAGCGCGGCCGCACCGACGAGGACCGGCACCATCTGTCGCCGAACCGGGCCGCTGGACTGCAGCCAGCGCCGAAGGACCACGATGATCAGGAGCACCGATCCGAACGAGATCACGGCTCGCTGGATCGTGTCGACGACCTTGGCAGCGCTCTCGTCGGGCGCGATGGCGAGGATGTTCAGCCCATTCTCCGGCACCCAGAACAGGAGCCAGAGGAACTCGAGCGGGACGACCACGAACAGGAAGATGCCGACGATGGCGCGGTCTGCTCGCGACCTGAGGCGACCGCTCGGGAACGACAACAGGAACAGAGCGAACGCCGGCGGTCCAGAGGTCGGTGAACCAGATGCCGACCGTGAACACGACGGGATTGGGTATCAGCGTCATCGTCCGCCCGAGCAGCCACAGCATCCCGGTGAGCACCATCAGCGGTCCGAGGCGGTTGATCGGGCGACGTGCCCAGAGGAAGCATCCGCACGCCACGAACGACCAGCCGGCGAGCACCTGGAGCACGGTCTCGAGTCCGAGCGGGCCCTGCTGGGCTGTGCCGACGAGCATGCCCAAGGCCGAGCACGCCCGCCGCGAACGAGGAGTGCGGCGCGAACCCAAGTGACGGTTGGCGGATCGCTCACGAACGCTCCAGGGTCGACCACGGGGTGGACGGCGCCGATCGTCGGCGGCTAGGCGACGCGTTGCCCTAAGCGGCTAGGCCACGCGTAAGCGATCGAGACCCCATCCTACGCCGCCGCGGCATCCGTGCAGTCCCTGCCCCGATCGTCCGAGCAAACACCGCGTGAACCTGCCGGGTGGGCTCCGTTGGCCGCTGCCTCCTGCCCTCCTACGGTCTCCATGAGACACGAGCCGACGGCCATCCAAGCCGATCGCTGCTCATGTTCGCGAGGGATCAGATGACAAGCCGATCGATGACAGAGGCGAAAGGCCAGACGGCCGACCATTCCATGCGCGGGTTCGCTCTCGTGACTGGGCTCGGCCTCCTGGTCATGGCGGTGCTGGCGCCGTTCGCCCAGTTCGGAGTCCTCCAGACGCTCATCGTGCCGGCCGACGCCGCCGCGACGACCGCCAACATCCTGGCCTCAGCCGGCGTCTTTCGGGCCGCCATCGCCGCCTTCCTGATCATCGCCATCCTGGACATCGTGGTCGCGTGGGGCCTGTACGTCCTGCTTCGACCGACGAACGCGACGCTCGCGCTTCTTGTCGCGTGGCTGCGCGTGGCCTACGCGGCTGTCTTCGCGTACGCGCTCGTCAACCTGCTTGACGTCGCACAACTGCTCCAGGGCACGAGCGCGACGGCCGCTGTCACCGGTCCAGATCCAGGCGCAGGTCGCCTCGTCGATCGCCTCGTTCAACAACGGCTGGGACTTGGCGCTCGCGATCTTCGGTTTCCATCTCGTCGGACTCGGCGTCCTGCTCTTCAAGTCCGTCGACTTCCCGAAGGTCCTCGGAGCCCTCGTGGCCGTCGCCGGCGTCGGCTACCTGGCCGACTCGTTCGGGACGATCCTCGTCCCCGACTACACGCTGACGATCAGCGTCTTCACGTTCATCGGTGAGGCGTTGCTGATCGTCTGGCTCTTCAAACTCGCCATCAAGGGATCGCATGCGTCTGACAGCCCTCGAGCGATCGGATCGCCGGTTCTTGCAACCGAGGCGGTCGCATCATGACGTCGCTCGACAGCGGTCACTTCCTCAGCCGTATGCGCGGAGGCCTGGCCATGAACGTTTCCTCAGCAGAGCACGAGCACCCGCTCCCCCGTGCTCGCCATCCTCGCCTCGCTCGTTGCAGGCATCGTCCTTGCCATCGCCCTGCTCCTCGGGCCGGCGTCGGGCGCCTCGGAGCCGATGATCACGGGGTCCGTGATGTTCGCCTTCGGACTCGGCTGGGGCCTCATGGCCCTGCTGTCGACCCGGTACAGCGCCCAGCCGCAACCGTGGATGGTGGTGCCGGCGCTGTTCCTCGGCATCACCGGGCTCGTCCTGATGGTGTTCCAGCCAGGTCCCGCGGCCATGGACCTGCTGAGTTGGATCTGGCCCCCGGCTCTCGCCGTCCTGGCTGTCTGGATGATCCTGGAAGTGCGACGCAACCTCCGCGGTCGCGGTCGCTGGCTCGTCCTCCCGGTCATCGCGGTGCTTCTGCTCGTGGCCGTGGGTGGTGCCTTCGCGACCGTCAGCGCAGCCACTCGCGGAACCGCGCAGACCGCAGCCGGCCAGATGGTCGACGTGGGCGGCCACCGGCTCTACATCGAATGCACGGGCTCAGGCAGCCCGACCGTCGTCCTCCAGGCGGGGCTCGGCGCGTCGTCCTCCTCATGGGCAACCATCGCGCCGAAGGTCGCCGCGTCGACAAGGGTCTGCGCCTACGACCGCGCCGGCCATGGCCATAGCGACGAAGCAGCCGGGCCTCAGGATGGGATCGCCCTCGCAGCCGACTTGCACACCCTGCTCGAGCGGGCCGGCGTGACCGGACCGTACGTCATGGTCGGTCACTCGTCGGGCGGACCATACGTTCGCGTCTTCGCGGCCCAGTACCCGGATGAGATCGCGGGCATGGTCCTGCTCGACGCCCAGCCGGCAGAGGCGTTGACCGCGCTTCCCGACTATCCCGGGCTTCTACTACCCGTACCGGTTCGTCACCGCCCTGGCCCCGTCGTTGGCCCGCGTCGGTCTCCTCGGACCGCTCCTGGCGCTCTCCGCCGACGAGTCGACCCCGAGCGCTGCCCGCAGCGCCCGAAATGCCGTCGCGGAACTGCCGACCGCGCTCGATCAAGCCAAGGCCCTGCAGTCGATCGGCGACAAGCCGCTCGCCGTGGTCACCGCCGGATCCGGACAGCAGGCCGGCTGGTTCGAGGCGCAGGACCGGATGGCGGGACTTTCCTCCAACAGCGTTCACCGCGTCATCGACACCGCAACACACGACTCGCTCATCTCGGGCGCGGACGCCGAAGCATCCGCCCGGGCGATCCTCGATGTCCTGCAATCGGTCCGAGCCGGGACCCCGGTCCGATGAACGCTGCGTCCGGCCGCCTGCTTACGCGGAGCGGCAGGTGGATCCCGGCCATGGCGGTAGATCGCCGTCTCGCTCGAGCGGCGATCG
>CAVXVP010000034.1:0-10207 GCA_963765245.1 uncultured Chloroflexia bacterium | reverse complement strand
GGTGTGGGTCGGGTTCTGCAGGGTGCTCGTCCCTTCACCGGCCCCGAAGGTCCAGGCGAAGGCCGTCCCGCCCGCCGTCGACGTGTTCGTGAAGGTGACGGTCGTCCCCGGCGTGATGCTCGTCTGGTCGGCCGTGAAGTTGACGGCCGAAGTGGCGAGCACGGTCACGGTCATCGATGCCGTGCTGTTGCCGTAGAGGTTCGTCGCCTGCATCGTGACGGTGTAGGTGCCGGCGGTCGTGAACGTGTGGTTCAGCGGATCCTGGGCCGTCGATGTCGTCGCCGGCGGGTCCGGGAAGGTCCACAGCCATGAGGTCGGGTTGCCGCCGGACGTGTCCCGGAACTCGACGTCGAACGGTGCGACCCCGGAGATCGAATTCGGTGCCGAGACAGACGTGATGACGCCGTTCCCGCTGAACGCGGCGTTCGGCGGGCTGCCGCCGCCACCACTGCCGCTGCCGGCGGCGGTCATCCCGGTCTTGACCGGGAAGCTCGATACGGCGGCGACCTTGACGGTGCCTCCGACGATGCTGGCGATGCCCGGCGTGATGACCTGGAACCGACAGCCGATCGCCACCTCGCCGGTGTCGCCGATGTCGGTGGTCTTGCCGTTGCCGTTGCGGTCCGTGAAGGTGGGCGTGAAGTCGCTGGCGTCGATCGTGCCGTCGCCATTCGTGTCGACCAGCTTGCAATTGATCGCCTGGGCGTCGGCGATGATCTGGTTGTAGTACTTCGTCTTGAGGACGGCGTCGTTGGCGACGACGGTCCCGTCCCAGGCGGTCGGGTTGTTGCCCGCGAAGTTGGCCGCGATGCGGGCCATGTTCTGGAGGTTGATGTAGCCCAGGTAGACCCGACCGAAGTCGAGCGCGATCAGCGTCAGGAAGAGCAGGATCGGGAGGACGAGCGCGAACTCGACGAGGCTCTGGCCGAGGGTGCGCTCGCGGCCGCGCGGTCGAGGCGGCACGGGCCGATGATCGGATCGTGGTGAAGCGAAGCATCAAGGGATTTCCTGAGCGGATGGAGAGGTCATGAGCGAATGCTCGACCGACCGCCTTTCACTCTCCCTTGAAACGTTGCGCGGCTGCATAGCCCGGATGGGGCAAGCCGGGGGACCCGATGGTCAGCCGCGACCGACGCGGGCGGTATCGGCCGGAAACTGAAGAGAGCCGCGACCGAAGTCGCGGCTCTCTTGCGGCCCCCAGGCCCCCGGTGCTTGCGCCTACTTGATGAGCTGGACGCCGAGCTGGTTGGTCGTGCTCGGCGTGATCGTTCCAAGTCCGACCGCCCCGGGCCCGGGGAGTGCGATGACCCACCAGCCCTTGAAGCAGCCGTTCGCGCCATTGCCGCTGACGAACGGCTGGCCGGGCAGCTGGTCGCATTGCTTGCGGTCGTTGCCGTCGATGTAGAAGTAGTCGAGCTTGAAGCTCGCGAAGCTCGGCACGTGGTACCAGGTGTTGGCCCCGACCCCGATATCGCCGGGAGCACAGTCGGCCGAGGGTCGTTCCGGCAGGCTGCTCGCTTGCACGTCCCGTCGAACAGCGGGACCTGGACGACGTCGTTGTGGAAGGCGTTCAGGTAATCCTGGATGCCGCCGCCGCCCTTGCCCACACCACCTGGGAACGTCTGGATCCAGGTCGGGAACGGCAGGCGAGACGATGCACGGATTCTGGATAGCGTTCTTGAATTGGTTCGGGCACGAACCCGTCGTGGTCGCGCCCAGCGCGGTCGACAGGTCGAGCCAGCCCGACCGACCCGGCCGATCCGCCGCCGATGTCGTTGTTCTTGTCCTTGCACAACGGCACGATCGCCTCGTTGTCGGTCGTGGTCTGGTTGTTGCCGAGGAATGGCCAAGGGCCGGTGCCGGGCACAACCTTTCCGGTGTTGTCGCAGTTGGACACTTCGAACGGCACGGTGATCGGGAAGAGACCGCAGGTCGATCCGGCTGCGCACAGGGTCGTGACCGTGCCCGTGACCGCGGTCGCCTGTGTCGTGGCAGTGAAGGTCGACATGCCGATCGCGCGAGCGAAGTACGTGTCGAACTGACGCTGTGCGAACGCCTGGACGCCCTGCGCTCCGGCCGGCATCGTCCCGGCGCCGACCGCTCCGATCGGAGCTCCCTTGAAGTCCGTGTACTGGGCGCCGGCGATCGCGACGTTGTTCTGTGCCGCTGATCCGTAGACGGCCTTGCAGACCTCGAGGTCCCATGGGTCGGCCGGCGTCGTCGGGCAGATCCCGGTGGCGCCGGTCGCCGAGCGTGCCGCCCATCAGGTACTGCGCGATGACGACCGTGCCGGCCTCGGAAGCCGCGTCCGCGCCGTTCTGGGTCCCCCGCTGCTGACCCATCACATTGGCCCCGTCGACCACGAACGCCGTCCCGGCGATCAATGCGAAGAAGCTGATGACGAAGATGACGAGGACCTGTCCTCGTACTCGTTCGCGTCGCGGCGGTTGGTTTGGCCATCGTGGCGGTGCTCCTAGCAGTTGGGGAGTGGGGCAGGCGGCGGGTTGTTGTTGCAGACACGTTCGACGGGAACCTTGCTCGTCGATGAGAGCGCGATCGGTCCGATCAGCTGACCGATGACCGGTGTCAGAGGCTGGAAACGACCTGTGACCTTGACGACGGCCAGGCAGCCGATCGTCGGTGGGCTCGAGCACGCCACTGCGTCGGTCGGGTCGCGGTACGAGACCGCGACGTCCGCGGGCGTGATCCCCAGCCCGACGCCGGACTGGATCGCGCAGCCCGTCGACCAGGCGGTCGCCGAGAGCGTGTCGCATGTGTCGGTGCCCGCGGTCGACTGGTTCACGATCGCCACGCGAGCCGCGTTCCGGGCGGAGTTGGAGACCGTGTTGTACGTATAGATGAGCCGGCCGGCGTCGATGATCCCGAAGATCAGGAGCAGGAGGATCGGCAGGACGAGGGCGAACTCGACCAGCGCCTGACCTCGGCGCTCTGGCGTCGGCTGGATCGCTCGTCACGGATAGTACCGAGCAGGATGTCGCCGGCGCAGTTCCACGGGCTGCGGCTGTTCTTCCGGGTTGCCGGAACGAAATCACCGCCGTTCATGCTCTGACTGGTTGATGATCGGCTTGGCCGCGATTAGGCGGAGTCGTCGACTTCCCGCCATTCCGCCGGGACTCGCGGATCGACGGTACCTGATCGTGCCAGTGAACCCGGCGTTCGTCCACGTCGACGGCCGCCGTCGCAGTCGACGTTTGCGCGAAGTTCGGGACGACGCAGCCGGTCGTGACGTACGCCGTCCGAGTGATCGGTGTTCCGCCTGTTGGCGCAGTCACGGTCAGTGTCACCGTGAAGACACCGAGGTTGGTGAACGTGTGCTGCGGCGCTGGCTGGGTATCGGGTGCGCGTGCCGTCACCGAAGTTCCACGAGTACGCCGTCCATTCGTGGACGTGTTGGTGAAATCGACGATCAACGGGAGGCTGCCTCGGATCGCGGTCCCCGTCGGCCCGCCTCCGTCGATGTACTTCGGCGCGCCGGCGAGCGGCGTTCCGTAAAACCCGGCAACTGGCGGAGGCGACCACGACAGTCGTGACGGTCACCGTCCGGGACAGCGTGGAACTTCCGACCGGGTTCGTCACCAGAAGCGTCACGGTGTACGTGCCCGGGGTGGCGTAGGTATGGGCCGACGGCGCCGAGCCGAAGTCGTGTGCGGTGGTGGTCGCCCCAATCCCAGTCCCACGTCTGCGCGTTCGACCGAGGTGTTGTTGATATTCACGGTGACCGATCCGACACCGGACACGTTTCCGGCGCCGTCGATCGTCCCTCCGCTCACGCCCGTGAAGTTGAACGCGGCGATCGGCGATCCGGGCGGCGGCAGCGTCGTCGTCCCGCTGATGTTGGCAACGGCGCCCGTGCGGATCGGGAACTCGGCCTTGGCCGAGATCGGGAGCGGGCCGCCGAAGAAGTTGGTCATGAACGGCGTGAGCAGCGAGAAGTTGCAGGTCATGGCCACGAGGCTGGTACCGCCCAGACCTGAACCGAGGGCACCGGGGAATGTCGGGATCGGCGGATTGTGCGCGGCGCCGGTATCGGGTTGCAGGGCGCAATTGAGCCCGGCGCTTTCGCGCGCAACGACCGCGTTGTACGTCGTCGTATTCGGCGTGCCCGTGAACATCCCGGGGTTGACCGAGCCATAGTTCGCGGCGACCCGCGTCGTGTTCGTGAGCGTGATGTAGCTCATGAAGAGCCGACCGAAGTCGAGCGTGATGAGCAGCATCAGGATCAGGACCGGCAGGATCAGGGCGAACTCGACGATCCCCTGACCACGGGAGCGCTGGCGGCGATGGAGCCTTGGCATGCGGAACATCGAGCGGGAACCCCCGTGGTGGTTGTGCGAGATTGGCAAGGTTGGCAGGATGACCTTGCAGGTCACATTGCATCTCGGGACGTTCGTACTACGCCAGACCACCCTTCACTGGACACATCTGGACCGACAGCGGTGCATCATCGCACCGGAGCGCCGAACGTCAACTCGGGAGGTCGCCGTACCTCCGGGTGATCGCGCTCCGGCACCACCCATCCCACTATCCGCGCATGAAGAAGCGCATCCTCGCCACGTTCCTGTGGTTCTTCGCGGGCTGGTATGCCGGTGCCGTGATCGCGTACGCGCTTGATGTCAGTGCGATCCTCGGTCCGATCCTCGGTGTCGCGGCGGCTGGCCTGATCGCCGGAGACCCGCGCGGGATCATCTGGTCGCACCGATCGTCGGCGTCGACGGCTCCGACGGCCACGCCCTCGAGCTCGCAGCAGAAGCTGGCCTAGTCCCGGCGGACCGAGCGTCGGTCCGCGATCGCTCGGTCCGGTCACTCGCGACACCGCTCCGCGGTGGGCCGCTACCATCGGCCGTGATGCCGATGTCCGACGCCCCCGGGTTCGTCGCCCTGCCCCCGATCCGCGCTCAGGCGCGAGCCGCCGTCGCGCGTGCCTGGGAACGCGCCATCGCCTCCGGTGCGCTACCCGACTTCCCCGCTGACGCGACGCGACCGCCGGTCGAGATCGAACGCCCCGCCGATCTCGGCCCATGGCGACTTCGCGAGCAACCTCGCGATGAAGCTGGCCCGGCCGTACCGCATGGCGCCGCTCGCGATCGCGCAGGCGCTCGGCGCCGAGGTGACGAACGAAGCCGCGGCCGATCCCGCCTCGACGCCGATCGCGAGCGCCGACGTGGCGCCGCCTGGGTTCCTCAACATCCGCCTGCGCGACGGCGCGCTCGAGGCGACGATCGCCGCGATCCTCGCCGATCCGCCCGCCTGGGGTCGCGTCGCCCCGACCCACCCGCGCTCGGTCAACGTCGAGTTCGTGTCCGCCAACCCGACCGGCCCGCTCCACATCGGCAACGCTCGTGGCGCGTTCATCGGCGACCTGCTGAGTCGTGTCCTCGAAGCCGGCGGCCAGCAGGTCACGCGCGAGTACTACTTCAACGATTCGGGTGCCCAGATCGGCAACCTGGGCGCGTCCGTGGCCGCGCTCAAGCGCGGTGAGCCGGTGCCCGAGGACGGCTACCAGGGCGCCTACGTCCACGAGCTGGTGGCCGCCGTCCCCGACGACATCTGGACCGCCGCCACCGCCGACGGCGCCGACACCGCGGCCGTCATCGGACGGTGGGCGGCCGGTCGCGTGCGCGAAGGGATCGAGGCCAGCCTCGAGGCGCTCGGCGTGCATTTCGACGTCTGGACGAGCGAGGCGCGGCTCCACGACGAGGGCTGGGTGGCTCGAGCGGTCGAGCGCCTGCGCGAGCGCGGACACGTCTACGAGCAGGACGGCGCGGTCTGGTTCCGCTCGACTGCCTTCGGCGACGACAAGGACCGGGTCATCTACCGATCCACCGGCGAACCGACCTACTTCGCGGCCGACATCGGCTACGTGACCGAGAAGCTCGACCGCGGCTTCGACCACCTCATCTACATCTGGGGCGCCGACCACCACGGGACGGTCGCCCGCGTCCGCAACGCCGCCGAGGCGATGGGCTACGACCGCGAGGCCGTCCAGGTCCTGCTCTACTCGTGGGTCCGTTTCGTCCGCGACGGCCAGGAGATCTCGATGAGCAAGCGCGCGGGTGAGTTCATCACCCTCGACGAGCTGCTCGCCGAGGTCGGCGTCGACGCCGCCCGCTGGTTCTTCGCGTCGCGCGCGGTCACGACCGAGATCGACTTCGACATCGAGCTGGCCAAGAAGCAGTCGAACGAGAACCCGGTCTACTACGTCCAGTACGCGCACGCCCGGATCGCCTCGATCCTGCGCAAGGCCGCCGACGCCGGGCTGGCGCCCGCCCGCGACGTGGCGGGGACGTTGTCGGGCGCGCCCGAAGCGGCGCTGGCCCGCGCGATCGTCCGGTTCCCCGAGGTCGTCGAGGACGCGGTCGCGGCCGAGGAGACGCAGGGCGTCACGGCCTACGCGACCGAGCTGGCCACGACGTTCCACGGCTTCTATCGGGACGCGCGCGTCGTGGATCCGGACGAGCCCGATCGGTCCGCGGCACGCCTCGCCCTGGCCGAGGCGGCACGGATCACGCTCGCGAACGCGCTCGCATTGCTGGGGATCTCGGCGCCCGAGTCGATGTAGCCCGGCGGGTTCGGGCCGCCTCGGTGGATCAGCTGCCAGCGAAGCTCGGATCGATCGGCAGGCGAACCACGAACTGCGTGCCCGTCCCGTCGCTGGTGGCCGACACACTGCCGCCCGAGGCCTCGACGATCGCCTTGGTGATCGCCAGCCCGAGCCCCGCATGCTGACCGTCATCGTCGGACGGTGCCGCTCGGTAGAAGCGATCGAACACATGGGAGAGCGGCTCGGCCGGGATGGGCGGCCCCTCGTTGTGGATCCCGGCGGCGATCCAGTCGGCTTCGCGCCAACCCGACAGGTGCACCGCGCTCGAGATCGCTGCATGGCGTACGGCGTTGTCGACGAGGTTGAGCAGGGCCTGGGTCAGGCGGTCGCGATCCGCGACGACCGGTAGCGAGCCGTCGTGCGTGACGACGATCGGATGATCCCCGCCCATCACCTTGGCGGCCTCGCCGAGATCGACGAGCAGATCGCCGACATCGAGTCGCTCGGCGTTGAGGTGGCTGCCGCCGGCCTCGAGCTGGGTCAGCAGGAGCAGATCCGACGCGAGCCGCGAAAGGCGATCGATCTCTCGGCGCATCGAACCGAGGATCCGATCGGTCGTCCCGGGAGCCGCGACGTCGCCCGTCGCCAGCACGTCGACGTACCCACCAAGGACGGTGAGCGGGGAGCGAAGCTCGTGCGAGGCATCGGCTGCGAACTGGCGCTGCGCCGCAAAGGAGCGATCGAGGCGGTCGACCATCCCGTCGAAGGCCCGCCCGAGGCGGCCGATCTCGTCGGAGCCCGACGGCAGTCGCGCTCGAGCCGACAGGTCGCCGGCCGCCACCTGGTCGGCGACGTCCGCCACCCGTCCGAGTGGACGCAACCCGACGCTGGTCACGACGAACATGATCCCCAGCGCCGCCAGGAGGGTCGTCGTACCGACGATGAGGAGCGTCGTCCGGAGCGACGCAAGCGTGGCGTCGGCTTCGTCGAGCGAGACCGCGAGCTGTGCGACGGCATTCGGCGACCCGGTGGAGGCCGCATCGCCCGAGCCGCCGAGACCACGGCCGACCCCTTTCCCATTGGCATTTCCGTTGCCTTTGCCGTTGCTGCCCGACGACACCCGGATCGGGGCCGCAACCACGAGTGCCCGTCCGTTCGGCCCGGCCAGGTCAAGGACGCGATCGACCGTCGCACCTGACGCGGCGATGGCCTGATACGTCTCGAGATCGAGCCGCGCGTCGAGCACGGCCGGTGACGCCCCATTGGCCTCGCTGGCCACCGTCGTTCCGGCCGAGTCGAGGATGACGACGGCCGTCTGCTGGCCGCCGAGCGCACGCGCAAGATCCGGGGCGGCGAGGCTCGTGATCGGCGCGTTGCCACGGCCGGGACTCGTCGGTGCGATGAGGCCGGCCTCGACCTCGAGTCGGGCGGCGGTATCGTCGATGAGGGCGCGCTCGACGAGCAGGTCGACGACGACCAGGGTGAGCGCCAATGCGACGGCGATGACCGTCATGTACAGCAGTCCGAGGCGCCAGCGGAGCGATCGCGGCCGCATCGTCAGCCGCCTTCCCGAAGGACGTAGCCGGCGCCGCGTTGTGTCTGGATGAGCATCGGCTCGCCAAGCTTGCGTCGCAGGTAGCTCACGTAGACCTCGACGAGGTTGTCATCGAACGCGTAGCCCCACAGCCGGTCGAGGATCGCCTCCTTTGACAGCATCTGGCGAGGGTGACGGAGGAACAGCTCCAACAGCTCGAACTCGCGGGTCGTCAGGACGATCGGTCGCCCCGCCCGATACACCTCGCGTGTTCGGGGGTCAAGCTCGAGATCATCGAAGCGGAGCCTCGGATCGGTGGTCCCTGCGACACCAGCTCGCCGCAACTGGGCCCGCACCCGGGCGAGCAGCTCATTGAAGTGGAAGGGTTTGGCGATGTAGTCGTCGGCACCAAGGTCCAGGCCACGCACGCGGTCGTCGACATCGCCACGCGCGGTGAGCATGATCACCGGGACGTCGCTCTCCGCCCGGATCGTTCGGAGCAGCTCGAATCCCTCGCCGTCGGGCAACCCGACGTCCAGGATCACGAGCTCCGGTCTGACGCGTCGGATGGTCTCCAGCCCTGTGGCGAGGTCGACCGCCGAGACCACCGCGAGATCCTCGTGTCGCAGGCCGAGCTCGATGAAGTCGACGATCCCAGGTTCGTCATCGACGAGCACGATGATCGGTCGTACCTGGTCGACGTTGTGGGCGCTCTCGAGCGACATGGACGCATTGAACCGTGGTCAGTGTGGCGCGGCAACTGCCCGTTGGTCAGGCCCGCCGCCGATGGATCGCGTCGCCGGGCTACTTCGACTTCGGGCCCTTCGCGTGTCCGTGTCCGTTTCCGCCGCCCATGATCCAGCCGATCCCGGGCCCGATGCTCAGCTTGAGCTCATGCTTGATCTGGCCCCAGCCCTTGCCGCCCTGGAACATCGCGACGATCTGGTCGGGCGTCTTGCCGCTGGCGTTGGCGAACGCGAGGGTACGGACGGCGCCACCGACGCCGACCTTGGCCGCCAGCGCCGCGAACGCGGCGTCGGTCGTCGAGATCCCTGCCGCCTTGAGCCTGCCGACGATATCGGTCACCTCGGCCGCGGACGGTGGGCTGTCCGGTGTCTCGGCCTTGTCGGCCGGATCGTCCTTCTCGACTGGCTCCGACTCCCTCGCTGTATCGGATCTCACCGGTGCCTCCGACGCCGCCGCGGGCGCCAGCGAAGGAGAGCTCGACACGGAGGAGGCCGCGGCCGAAGGCGATGCGCTCGTGTCAGCCGAAGGCGATGCGCTCGACCCCGCCGATTTGGCTGGTGAGGGCGACGGGCTGGCCGCGAGCGTGCCACCGGCGGCCAGCGCGAGGATCGGCCAGGGCCGCGATGCCGCGAGACAGTGATAGGGCTCTCATCGATCGACTCCCAGGGTCGGGACGCCATGGATGCGCTGTCTGGACCACGATAGGCGGCCTGGCTGAAGCGCGGCTGAGGTGAACCTGAGAGGTTGCTGAGAAGATCAGCCGGGATCGCGTCGTCGGATCCGGTCGAGCGCGCCCGATGCGGGCCGCCGGCAGGCGTCTGTCGACGCGTCAGATCTCGGCGGCCGCCCGCTCCCCGCTCTCGATGCCACCCTCGATGAAGCCCTGTGACTCGAGCGAGGTGTGCTCGCCGGCGAAGTGGATGTTGCCCTCGCGGACGGGCTCGATCCCGGAGAACCCGGTGTACTGGCCGACGTTGTACTGCGACCACGCGCCCATCAGCTTGGGATTGACATTGCCGTCGTGGTAGTGCGCGAGGCGGGGGCCCGCGTTCCAGGCATTGGTAAGGCCCGGGAAGATCCGCTCGAAGTTGACCAGGATGTCGTTGACGAGCTTCGTGGGAGCCGGGCCGTCGGGAGTGCTCAGGCCGTACTTCGAGGCGAGCGCCGCCCCGTCGTTGCCACCGATGAAGTCGGCGAGGATGCCCGTCGGGCCGGGCTGGTAGTTCGAGGAATCCCAGCCGCCATCGACGCCGATGGCGGGTCCGGGCGGCGACCCTGCGGCGCTGAGCCGAAGGTCGGTGAGGGTGTTGCCGGTATAGCCCGCCGCGTTCCACGGTCGACCGGCGACCTGGAGCGTGATCTTC
>CAVXVP010000033.1:0-87361 GCA_963765245.1 uncultured Chloroflexia bacterium | reverse complement strand
CGCCCGTGTCCCACAGAGATTGGAGGGCGCGGACGTCGCGTAGGGCGTCCATCGGCTGCCAGAAGCCTCGATGTCGGTATGCCACGAGTTCACCGTCGGCGGCGAGGCCCTCGAGCGGAGCGCTCTCGAACAAGCGTGTCGTCACCGTCGATTCGGTCGAGGACAGCCGGCTCGAGCACGAAGAAACCGGCGTTCACCCATGCCCCGTCGCCGATGGGCTTCTCCTGGAAGGCTCGCACCCCAGGCGCCACGACTCCGCCGACGACCTCGTCGTCCTCGATATCGAGCGATCCGAAGCGACCGATCGGCTGGACCGCCGTGATCGTGGCGAGCTTCCCATGTGCCCGGTGGAACTCGACCAGCTTCGCGATGTCCACGTTCGACACCCCGTCGCCGTAGGCGAGCATGAACGTCTCGTCGCCGATGTATTCGCGGACTCGCTTGATCCGGCCGCCCGTCTGCGTGTCCGCTCCGGTGTCGACGAGCGTCACCCGCCAGGGCTCGGCGGCGTTCTGGTGGATGGCCATCGAGTTATCGCGCATGTCGAACGTCACGTCGGACATGTGCAGGAAGTAGTTCGAGAAATACTCCTTGATCATGTAGCCCTTGTAGCCGAGGCACACGACGAAGTCGCTGAACCCGTAGTGGCTGTAGATTTTCATGATGTGCCACAGGATCGGCCGCTCGCCGATCTCGACCATGGGCTTGGGCCGCGATGCGGTCTCTTCCGACAGGCGCGTACCGAGTCCGCCCGCAAGGATGACGACCTTCACAATGCCTCGCTTCCCCCAAAAGCACCCATTTCAATCTTGACGGCAGTGTATCCGCCGCCGCCAGCCACAAGCGCTATTCACGCGGAGCCCTCGTCTTCCTGATCCCTGTACTACCCGACATCCCGGCTCCGGTGGTGAAAGGTGCAGGTCCCAGATGGCCCAAACGCGGGTCATTGGGTCGGAGGCGGCGCCGGACAGCCGTCCAAGCGTGACGCGCCGTAGAGGTAAAGCGGCTCGTCGGGACCGAAGAAGAGGTACTGCCTGTAGGCCGAGTGATTCTCGCGGAGCATTGTGTAGCCGGGTATTGCGATAGGACTGCTCGAGAGGATTGCGCATGGCCGAAACGACGTCCAGATGTCCTGCCACCAGTTCTCGTTCGTCGGATCGAAGTCGGGATTCAACGGCCCGATGCCATGCGATCCAACCCATTCATAGCCGGCGTCAACGGTCTGCGCGCTATATCCCATCGCGACCGCTGCTTCGCCTTCTCGGTAGCGAGCCGCGTCATACGCGAACGAGTTCGCGGTGAGGACGATCGCCGAGATGGCGAGCCAGGCGAACGCTCCATGGGAGAGGGCGTGGCTCCGACCCGTCCCGATTGGGTTGGGTGCCCTGCGCAGGATGAGGATCGCAGCCACGGGGACCATCGGGTAGAGATAGCGGTCGAACAAGCTCCCAAGGGAGCCATACAGGACGAGTTCCGCTGCGTATCCGGCCAGAAAGAGAACAAGCAGTCCCACCGGCCCACGGACGGTCTGGATGAGGGAGGACGTGGCCGATAAGAGCGGCCGGTCGCTGACAAGGTTCCGCTGGAACCAGCGCACGATGATTGCTGCGGCCAAGATTGCAGCGACGACGGCAAGTTGTTGCGAAAGCCCCCAAATGATGTCGCCGAAGACCGGCTCGCGGGTTCCCGCAAGGACGTCGCTCCCAGTGATGCCGTCGGGTCGCCACAGGTTTCCGAGCAGCGGTCCGGTCGGCAGGACGAGCATGAGACACGCAAGACCCGCGCCCAGGGCGATCTGCTCGGGGGTGAATTTCGAAAGGTGCCCACCCATATACAGCAGGGTCGCAGGTAGGAGGACGGCAGCGAGGGTCGCGAACGCCGGACCCAGGTTGTTCAGCTGGGCGAGTTGCACTGACGACGGCGCGCCTTGGCTGGAGGTCCGCGATACGACAAGGACGACGACCAACCCCGCAAACATGCCGACCGATAAAGCCGTTAACAAGGCTCGCTCGCCGGGTCGGTCCTGTGCCCAGGCGGCAAGCAAGACAGCCAGAGGCGCCGCGACTGCGAACTCCCGGATGCTGGCGGCGAAGACACCGACTGCAAGCGACGCGATCAACGTCATCCGCCCGCCGTCGCCCTGGAGCCACCGCGCCCCCAGGAGCAAACAAAGCATCTCGAGCGCGTATGTCGGCACGTCCGTCATGAACGTCGCCGATACACGCAGAAACCCGGGAAAGGCCAGGACGAGCAGGACGACGAGGACCGCCCAAGCCATCGCGATGAACCGGCGAGCGAGCAAGTACGTTGAAGCGATCCCGATCGAGGACATCGTCAGCCCGAACGCCAGGAACGCCCAGGGCTCACCGCGTGACAACCACAGGAAGGGCTGGATCAGTGCGATCTGGCCGATCGCGGACGCCGTGTGCCCCGGCATGTCCACCACGCCGGTGCGAAACAGGCTATCCGCCGCTCGCCGATAGACCCAGTCGTCGTTGCTCGGGAGGCCGATCGCGCCGGCGGCGGCGGCAAGGGCCAGGGGAATCGCCATCCCTACTACTAAGAGGCCCGCCAGCGCCCATATGTCGCCGGCGCCGAGGCCCTTGGGGGCGGCGAGGCTACCGTGTCGCAAGGGACCTCGTCTGTCGTTATCGCTGACGCCACCGGGATCGAGTCGAGCTGGACGCCGAGGCCTGCGTCTCACGGAACCCTCGCCCTCGATGAGACGTGTCCTCGACACGTACCGAGGGTACCAGCCATTGACAGGGCGGAAGGATGGGTCGGCGAAGCGTGCCCCGAAATGCCACGCCATCGTCAAAGACTCCGCCGCACGTGGCCCTCGATCCATCGCTCCCGCGACAGCCCGTCACTCGCCAACGCCGCGCAGATCGCAAACCCGCTCACCCACAACACCGGCAACGCCAGCGTCGCCGCCACCGGCACCGTCCAGCGTCGGTCCGTGCGCGCGCCCCAGACCACCAGCACGGCCGCGACGGGCAGGCGGAGCCACAGCGGGATCGGGATCTGGAATTGCGCGACCGAGCCGCCCTCCGGCGTCGAGACGATGAACGACACCCAGTCGATCCAGAGCTGGCCGTTGACGAGCAGCGAGACCGCCACGATCGCCGCCGGTGACGCCCAGCGCGATGCCCAGTGCCCGCCATTCGCGCCGGACGGCGAACCAGAGCAGGCCGACACCCGGCGTCACCTTCGTCAGCAGCACGAACCCCCAGGTCCACGGATAGCGGAACCCCAGCGCGATCGCGGCAGCGATCCACAGGTGGATGTTGCTTTCATAGAGCTCGAGCGCGACCGGCGGGAATGCCAGCAGCCAGATGATCCGGTGGCCGCGTCCGCCAAGCCAGATGACGTTGCCGATCAAGAGCGCGAGCCACAGCCACAGGAAGGTCGGCCACGCCAGCGCGCCGAACGGATCGAACAGACGCGCGATCGGTGGCGTGTAGTTGAAGGCTCCGAGTCCCCCGACGCCCGTCTGGTAAGGATCGGCGCCGTTCACATTCCAGTAGGCGAACGCATCGAACCCGACCGTCTGCTGGACGGGCGCCACGATGACGAAGAGGTAGGCCGTGAACAGGAGGCCGGCGATCACCGCGCCGTCTCGCAAGGCCCGTCGAAGGGGTCGCGGTCCCGCGGCGACAGGGATGGTCGTATCGAGCGGACGTTCGTTCACGTCGGGCCAGCGTCCGGATCGTCAGGGGACCTGACTGCGGCCTGCAGCGTCGACAGCTGATACATGAGGAGGCGAGGGCTGACCAACACGGATGCCGAGACCGCCAGAGCCCAGCCGGCCCGACTCGGCGCGAAGCGCAACGCGAGCGCCAGGAGCCCGAGGACGAAGACACCCCACAGGATCGGCGAGATCGCATAGAGCGAGCGGTTCTCGACGTTGCCGACCTGGCCGAGGTCCGAGAACGTGATGAACGCGATGGTGCCGGCCGGCTCGAGCACGAACTGCAGCACGGCCAAGCCGATCAGCCACCCGACGAGAACGCCGACCGCCCGCCAGTCGCGCCGGCCGATCCAGTAGACCGCGACGATGATCGGCAGGATCTTCAGGTTCGCGGCCAGCGCGATCGCCCACGGCGCCCCGAGCGCGACCAGGAACGTGACCGCGACCTGTGCCTGGCCGATCGCCAGGCTCCAGGCGATGGGCGCGGCCAGCCAGCCGGTCACGATCCATGTCCACCGGTTGCGGAGCCCGAGGCGGACGAGCGTCGCCACGAACAACACGATGAGGAAGGCCTCCCAGATGAGGGCGGCCGTCTCGTAGGGCAAGAGGGCCAGCGGCCGGAAGGCGATCGCCAGCAACGGCGGGTAGCGGTAGAAGCCGGGGTCGTCGGTCGTGGCGGGCTGGATGTACAGCGGCTGGCCGGCGTTCAGGCGCGCCCCCGCGTCGTAGTAGGCCCGGACGTCCGCGAGCGGATCGAGCCGGAGGTGAAGGATCAGCGTGTCGAGGCCGATGATCAGGCCCAGAACGCTGGCGGCGATGAACACCCAGAGCACGCGTCGCGACGCGAACAGTCTCGGGACGTCGACGCTCATCGGACGCATCCTATCTGGCGCCCGACGCCCAGACATACTTGCGCACGTGGATGTCCGCCGCGCCATCAGGGAAAACGGTCTCACCGTCGTTCTCCTGGCGATCCTCGCCTTGGTCATTGCCGACGACATCCGACGGCTGCTGACCGGTTACCCGATCGGCGTCGACCTGGAGATCCCGCTGCGCGCCGCCGAACGGTGGCTGGCAGGTGCCGACCCGTATCCGGTCAGTGCCTTTTCGGCCGGCAGCGGCCCCGATCTTCCGTTCCTCTACCCGCCGTTCGTCCTGCCGCTGATCGCACCGCTGACCTTCCTGCCGCGAACGGTCGTCTTCATCGCCTGGTGGATCCTCATCGTCGGAGCAGCCTACGCGTCGGCACGGCGCCTCGGGTTCGGGCTGGTCGCTGCCGCAGTGGTCCTGCTCTGGCCGCCGTACCTGGAGGCGCTGCTCGGGGGGAACATCCAGATCCTGTTGTTCCTGGCCTACGTCGTTCTGATGCACCGCGACGGCCGGCAACTCGATCCGGCGGACCGCGAACGCCCGGCCTTTGTCGACGGGATCCTCGGCGCGTTCGTGGGAGCCCTCAAGGTCTCGCAGGTGCACGCGTGGGTCTATGTCCTGCGACGCCGTCCCGCGGCGGCGTTGATCGGTCTCACGCCGTTCGTGATCGTGGCGCTCGTGACGCTGCCGGCCGTCGGCATCGATACGTGGTTCGACTGGCTATCGCAAGCGAGCCGATCCGGTGACCCTTCGTGGCCCTACATCGGCGCCCCTTTGTCGATCTATGTCGGGCTGCCCATCGGCCTTGCCCTGTCGGTTCTGTCCGTGTTGGCGGTCTTTGTGGTGCCGCCGCGTCGCGCGAGCGCGTGGATCGGCATCCTTGCCCTGGTCGGGTCGCCGTCGCTCCACATGTTTTCGGTGCTCTTCCTGCTCCCCGGCATGATCCTCATCCGGCGCGAGATCGCACTCGTCGCGGCCATCCTCGTCTCGACATACGCGGGGTCGTTGATCTGGATCGCGGTGGCCATGGTCGCCTGGTCGCTGATCGCCATGGACCGATGGCCGGACGTTCTTGGGGCGCGCCAGAGCCGCCTCGAACTCGGTGACGTACCCGTGGCCGGATCGACCGGCTTATGAGTCACATCCGACGGCTCTGGCGTCGCGTCAACGCACGGCTCGAACGGGCACGCCTTGAGTACGTGTTCCTTGTGTTGGCCCTCGTGGGCGGCACTGCCCAGGTGTTCATCGTGCCTCCCCTACAAGTCCCGGACGAGGGGGATCACTGGTTCCGGGCGTGGGCCATGACCAACGGTCAGCTCACGACGGATCCAGCGGGAGCGGTCACCCTTCCGGGGTCGTTCGCCCGGCTTGCGGACTTCTATGCGGGGCTGATCAGCGACACACAGGTCCTGCCCGCGTCCCTGAACGGGCAACCAGGCTTCACGGGCTATGACGACCTGTTCAACGACACCGCGTCCTCCGACGCCATAGAGGTTGTCTCCCGGGCCGCGAACTACGGCCCGGTCGGATACCTTCCCCAGGCGGCCGGGGTCGGCCTCGGGCGGCTTATGGGCGCTTCGCCTCTGGCCTCCTTCTACTTGGCCAGATTGGCGAACCTCTTCGCGGCAGTGTTGTTGTTCTTCTTCGCCATCCGATTGGCGCCGTTCGGCAAGCAGCTCGTCATGCTCCTGGCGCTACTCCCGATGACGATGTTTCAGCTGGCCAGCGTCTCCCCCGACGCCATCACGATCTCGGGTGCGTTCCTTTTCACGTCGCTTCTCCTCTGGGCGTCCACCCGCCCGACACTTCGAGGACTCGACAGTGCCCTGGTGATCGCCGCCGCGGCAGTTTTCCTCAACATCAAGCCGGGATATGGCGCACTAGCGCTGCTGGTGCTGCTCCTCCGGCCGTCGCAACTGGGCGGCCGCAGGAAGCTCCTGGCGCTTTTGGCCGCCACGGTATTCGTCGTCGTTGGGTTCACCCTGCTCACCTACTACCTGACGGGCGCAGCTGCCCGCGTCGACACCGATGTAGGCGCTCGAAACGGGCTGATCCTGGTCATACGCGAGCCCTTCGAGTTCCTCGCAATCCTCTGGTCGAACCTGCAGAACCACCTTTTGAAGTGGACGCTGGAGAGTGTCGGCGTCCTCGGGTGGCTCACCGTCGCTCTCCCGACAGCCCTCTACCTGTTCGTTCTGCTCACCGGCATCGCGTTCTTCTTCGGCAGGGAGGAGGAAGTCGGCCTACAGACAGGCCAGCGGATGCTGCTGGCCGCGGTAGCCGTTGCGACATTCGTGTCAATGGCCATCGTCCTCTTCGCGTTCCTGCCGATCGTGCAATGGGGAGATCGGCTTTCAAGGGCGATACCTGGCGCCGGTCTGGCTCCTGATCCTGCTCTCCGCGTATGGGATCCGATTCGCAAGGTGGCGCCTGGACGCCCTCGCGATGATCGGCATGCTGCTCGTGATCATGGTGGTCAACCTGCAGACACTGGTCACCACCTACAGCGCCTGAGATGCCATCACGTCGCGCCTGACCGAGGCCTCTGGCGCCTGACCTAGGGCTGCCGCGGGTGGCCCTTTCGTACCGTCGGAACCCGTGTAGACCCGGTGCTACGCTGCACCGGCCGTGCGTATCCCCCTCCTCCTATACGGGCTTGCCCTTGCCGTCCGTTTGGTCCTGATCGCGCAGTTTCCCTATCCCGGTTACCCGGATTCCGCGTACTACGTCGATGTCGCCAGGAGCCTCCACGCCGGCGCCGGCTTCAACATCGACTTCGTCTGGATCTTCGCCGAGGTCGGAGCCAAGATCCCGGCCGACCCGATGCTCCCGATCCCATCGAACGCCCACTGGATGCCCCTGGCCTCGATCGTGCAGGTCCCCTTCATGGCCGTCTTCGGCGACGTCGCCTGGGCGGAGGCACTCCCCTTCGCGCTGATCGGCGCGATCGCGGCGCCCCTCACCTGGGCGATCGCGCGCGACTTCGGGGCGGTCCGTCGTGTCGCGGTGGGGGCCGGGATCCTGACGGCGGTCCCGCTGCTGTCGGCCGTCTACCTGGTCCAGCCCGACAACTTCTCGCTCTTCCAGCCGCTGGTCATCGGCTCGCTGTGGCTCGGCGCCCGGGCACTGCGCGGCTCGTCTCCGTGGGCGTTCGTTGGCGCCGGACTGTTGGCCGGCCTCGCGACGCTGTCGCGGAATGACGGCCTGCTGGTCCTCGCGGCGCTCGGTCTGGCCTTCGCCTGGGATCGATGGCGGTCCTGGCGCTCGGCCGGCACCAGGCCACCTGCGATCTCGTATGCCTCGGCCGCTGGCTGCGTCGCGGCGTTCGCACTCGTCATGGCCCCGTGGTGGGCGCGGCAGTTGGCCGTCTTTGGGTCGCTCTCGCCATCGACCGCGTCGGGCAAGGTCCTCTTCATCCGTTCGATCGAGGAGTGGAACAGCATCACGACCCCGGCCACGCTCGGACGGCTGCTCGACATGGGGATCGGGCCGCTGCTCCAGACGCGGATCGATGGGTTCGTCGCCGCAGTGATGATCTACATCACGCTCGTCGCCGGCGTTGTCCTCGCCCCGTTCATGCTCATCGGCGGCTGGGCGCGGCGCAGGTCGCGCGACTTCGGTCCGTTCTTCATCTACGCCGGTCTGCTGTTCGCGTTCTCGGCGATCGTGTCGGCGGTCCACGTGCCGGGTGGGACCTTCATCCATTCTGCGATCGCGCTTGCACCGTTCAGCTACATCCTGGCCCTTGAGGGCATCGACGTCGCGGTCCAATGGGTCGCCAGGCGGCGATCCTCGTGGGACGCCGCGAGGGCAAGCCGGATCTTCACCGGCGCCGTCCTCGCGTTCGCGGTCGTGTGCGCCGTCGCGGGGTCAGTCGTGGTCCACGGCGTCTGGGAGGATCGTCGCCAGCGCGAGCTGGCGGTGGCGACGACGCTGACCCAGGCCGGCGCCGACGCCGCGTCCCGCGTCATGTCGATCGACGCCTCCTCAACGAAGTACTGGACGAACCACGGTGGGGTCGTCCTCGTCAACGACCCGATCGACACGATCGAAGAGGTCGCGCGCGCATACGGGATCGCGTGGCTCGTCCTGGATGCCAAGGAGTCGGTGCCGGCCGCTGCGCCGATCCTCGCCGGGAACCGGCCGTCATGGGTCGGGCCGCCGCTGAGCACCGGGATCGCCGGGCTGATGGTCTACCCGCTGGAGCTCGGCTCATGACCAGGCGCGAGGCGATCCTGACCGCCCTCGGACTGTTCGTCGTGGCGCTGGTGACGCGCATCGTCGTCGCCTCGGTCATCGTCTTCCCGAAGCCCGAGGACACGGCGTACTACGTCGGTGTCGCGCGCAACCTCGTCGAAGGTCGCGGGCTGGTGACGGACGCGCTGTGGACTTTCGCGACGCCTGACCTCGTGATCCCGCATCCGGCGTTCGAGGTCTGGCTGCCCCTGCCGACCTTCCTGGCGGCGATCCCGATGGCGTTCCTCGGCACCACGTTCCAAGCCGCACAAGTCTCGTCCGTGCTGGTAGGGGCCCTGGTGCCGGTCCTGGCATGGGTGCTCGCGTGGGACATCACGGCCGAACGTGGCCTGCCGACGGGCCGGGCCCGGACCGTCGCGATCGGCGTCGGGCTCACGACCGCGGTCTACCTGCCGCTTCTGCTCAACTCGGCACTCCCGGACACCACGATGCCGTTCACGGTCATCGTCCTGAGTGCGTGCCTGCTCATGACCCGGATCGCCCGCGATCCCCGCGGTGGCCGTCTCACCGACCCACGGCTGATCGGGCTCGGCGTCCTGTTCGGTCTCGGCGCGTTGACCCGCAACGAGACTGCCTGGCTGGCAGTCATCTGGGCGGGGATCGCGTGGTTCGCCACGATCGCGCCACGGGCGGTGCGGCTGCGCCTGATCGGCGTCGTCGCGGTCGTTGCCCTGCTCGTCTTCGCCCCGTGGGCCTACCGGAATCTGACCGTGCTCGGAACCCCACTACCGGGGGGCGCCGCGACGAACGCCTTATACATATCGGGCTTGGACATCTTCGCGTGGCACGATCGGCCGACGCTCGCCCGTTACCTCGCGATCGGACCGACAGCGCTCCTGGAGCTCCGCTGGGTCGGGCTCACGCACAACCTGCTCAACGTCCTGGTTTTTCTTGGCCTGCCGATGTCGCTGGTCGGCATCGTCGGTCTGCCGTGGGTGCTGCGCTCGCTCGCCCTGCGTCCGCTCCTCCTCATCAGCGCTGTCACGTTCCTGTTCACGAGCCTTGTCTTCCCGGCCGCGACCCAATGGGGCACATTCCTGCACGGAGCCGGGCCTGTCCATGTCCTGTTGGTCATCAGCGGCCTCTTCGCGCTGGATACCCTGATCGCCTGGGTCGGGCGGCGGCGGTCGTGGACGAATCCCGTGGCGTGGCTTGGTCCGACGCTCGGCATCTTCGGGTCGACGATCTTCTCGGTCGTCCTCCTATCGTCGTTCGCCGCGGACTCGGCCGGGACTGCACGTGTCTTCAATGAGCTGGCGGTCCGCATGGCGGCCGCCGGTCATCCGCTCGATGCCAGCGCGGGTCCGGTGATCACCGATTTCCCGATCTGGCTTGCCGAGACACAGCGGATCCCGACCCTGGCCCTCCCGAACGAACCACCGGCTGACGTCCTTGACCTGGCCCGGTCCTTCGATGGGACCCGCTACCTGATCCTGATCCAGCCGCGAGACAAGCACTGGCCGGCGGACCTTGAAGCGGGCGCCCCGCAGGCCGATTGCTTCCGACCGATCCCGCTCGGTCCATGGACCGGGGAGGCCGGCACGAACGATCCGCTTGCTGACGTCAGCGCATTCGAGGTCGTCTGTCCGTGACCGACGCCTATACTCAATCCGGACCGTGGCGGCCCGAGGACGGTGCAACTTCGGACTCCGGCTCATGCGCGAACGAGCCGAGCCAGGTCGGCGCACGATTCGACGTACGATCGCGGCCGGATGGCGGCACTATCGTCCGCCTGACGATCCCGACGGAACCGGCCGCGGGAGGAGAGGAGAGCAGATGACTGCACAGGATTACAGCGGGCCCGATCGCCGCCGGGGCGGTCCGGATCGCCGAGCGCTCGACGAGGTCACGCGCATCCTCGTGGTCGATGATCACGCCCTCTTTCGGATGGGGATCGCCAACATCCTCGGCCGGGAGCCCGACTTCGAGATCGTCGCCGAGGCGGAGGATTCGCGTGGCGCGATCGATCGCGCTCTCGAGACGTCGCCCGACATCATCCTGATGGACCTGTCGCTGCCCTCTCCGGGCGGCATCGAGACGACGCAGCGCATCAAGCGCGAGCTGCCCTCGACCGGGATCATCGTCCTTGCCCAGACCGAGGACGAGGACGCGCTCTTCGACGCCATCAAGGCAGGCGCGGCCGCCTTCATCCTCAAGGACGTCGGCCCGGATGACCTCGTCACGATCATCCGACGCGTCGTCGCCGGCGAGTACCTCATCAACGACAAGGTCTTCTCCAAGCCGGCCGTCGCGTCCCGCGTCCTCAAGGAGTTCCGCGAGCTGGCCGTCTACGGCCAGGACGCCGCGCCGATCTTCGCGCCGCTGTCACCGCGCGAGGTGGAGATCCTCGACAACATCGCGCAGGGAATGACCAACAAGCAGGTCGCCTATGCGTTGTCCATCAGTGAACAGACCGTGAAGAACCACATGAGCTCCATCCTGCGCAAGCTGTCCGTCAACGACCGGACCCAGGCCGTCGTCTATGCGATGCGCCAGGGCTGGATCCGGATGCCGGAAGACTGAGCCGGACCGAACATCCTCGAGCCTGCCGTTGAACCGCCGATGACCGACGTCGCCCCGTCTCCGACGCCGCCCGCCAGCCTGCCCGAGCTCTCCGGGAAGATGGCGGATGAGTTGGCGCAGCTCGAGTCCGAGCTGAGCGAGGTGGAGCTGCTGGTCGAGCAGGCCCGGACGGAAGCCGCTCGGCACGAGACGCGACGGGTCGCCGCCGTGGAGAAGCTCAGCACCGCGACGGCGGCCGCGGCGTCTGCGGGTAGCACCCTGGAACCCACGGTCGCTGCCGACCTCAACACTCAGCTCGTCCTGCTGACGAAGAGGGCGGCCCTCATGGAATCGCAGGTCGACGTACTGGAGGGCAAGCGCCGCGCCCTCACACGCTACCGAGACACGCTCGCGGTGTACCTCGAGGCGCTGACCGCGTTCGGCGACGTGCCGTTGCCACAGCGATCGGCCAAGGCCGGATCGAAGGTCATCGCCGACCCGACCGGGGCACCGCCGGCCGTCTCGCGTTTGCTCCTCGGAGCCCAGGAAGACCTTCGGCGCGAGATCGCCAGGGCGATGCACGACGGACCCGCTCAGAGCCTGACCAACATCATCCTGCAGGCACAGATCGTCGAGCGACTGGTGGCGACCGACCCGGTGGGCGCCGGCGGCGAGGCGCGCCAGCTCGTCGCCATGGTCCAGCAGACGCTCGAGGCGACGAAGTCGTTCATCTTTGACGTCCGCCCCATGGTCCTCGACGACCTCGGGCTCGTCCCAACGCTCCGCCGGGCGGCCAGGGAGCGAGGCGGACGTGCCGGGGTCCCGGTCGACTTCGACTCCCTGGGCCCCGATCGGCGCCTGGACATGGACCTCGAGAGTGGGATGTTCCGCATGGTCGATGAAGCGACCGCGGCCTATCTCGGCGCTCGTGCCGACCGGGTGTCCGTCCGGCTCGATTGGTCGGAGGTGCTCGATGTGCGCGTCTCCGCATCGCGTGCGAGCGCCGAGGTGCGTCCTGACCAGACCCCCGATGAGGCCGCCGACAAGGACCTGCCGCCAGCCCTCGCGGCGATGATGGCCGACCGTCGTGCCGATGCACGCGATGCGCTCGAGGCCGCGAGGCGGGAGGCGATCGTCGTCCTGCCACCATCGACCTGGCGCGAGATCCAGAGTCGCGCCGCGACCCTCGGTATGCTCGCCGAGCTATCTCCCGAGGGCGACGAAGTACGCATCGTGGTGGAGATGCCACCCGACCCTGTCGTCGCGTCCAAGGCGTAGATGGTTCGGGGCCGACGTCGCCGCGCCGCCCAAGGGCTCGTCGAATACGGGCTGATCCTGGCGCTGACGAGCACGTTCACAGCGCTCATCCTCGGGGTCTTCGGGGGAACGCTGGCCGACATCCTCGGGCTCATCGGCAACGCGATCGATGCGGCCACGGGCGGTTGATCGGCCCGTGGTCCGGCCTCGTCACCCCGTACCATCATCCTAGTGTGTTTCCCTCACGGTCTCCGTATATTGCGCATGCCCTCGTTTGGGGGTCGAACTCATCCAGGAGGCACGAAGTGTCGGTCATCACGGACATGTATCTCAAGTTCCTCGCCGCCCTTGATCGGGACGAGGAAGGCCAGGGGCTCGCTGAGTACGCCCTGATCCTCGCGCTCATCGCGATCGTCGCGATCGTCGCCCTCATCTTCCTGGGCGGCCAGGTCAGCAAGATCCTGAGCACGGTCGGCGGCTCGGTCTAGGACCGAAGCCACCGGCTACACAAGACCGCCGGAGCCTTCGGGTCCCGGCGGTCTTCTCATTTGTCATTACCGGGGGACATCAGAGAAAGGGACAGAACATGAACCAGTTGATCGCCCTCGTCACGTCTCACATGAGCGACCGACGAGGAGGGCCAGGGCCTCGCGGAATACGCCCTGATCCTCGCACTCATCGCCATCGTCGCCATCGTCGCCCTCATCTTCCTGGGCAGCCAGGTCAGCACGATCCTGAGCGAGGTCGGCGGGTCGGTCTAAGCATCGGGACAGACACTTCATCGCCTGGACCGCCGGAGCCTTCGGGTTCCGGCGGTCTTCGTTTGTCCAAGGATTGGTGGTGCCTGGATGCGTCGCGTGGGGTTGACACAAGCCGCGACTGCCATCTACCTTGTGCGACCCACGAGGCTCGTGGAATCTTCACGGAAAGGAGGGAATGAATACATGTATCAGCTCATCGCTCTTATCCAGTCGCACATCAGCAACGACGACGAAGGCCAGGGACTCGCGGAGTACGCCCTGATCCTGGCGCTCATCGCGATCGTCGCGATCGTCGCCCTCATCTTCCTGGGCGGCCAGGTCAGCAAGATCCTGAGCACGGTTGGCGGTTCCGTCTAGGACCGCTATTCAATCGATCGGCGATCAAGCCGTCGGTGCCGAGAGGCCCGGCGGCTTCGTCGTTTCCGTCGCATCACCGTAGGGCGCATCGGATCCAACGGCCCGTCGGACCAACATCCGGCGGGCCATTTTTGTTGCCACGCACCGCCACGTCGAGGGCGCCGTCGGCCCCGAACCAACCTTGCAGTCATCCTTGCATCACGCTTGATTTCCTGCCGTTTCCTCCCTATGGTCCTAGCCCATTGGTATAGTCGCGCGCTCGTGACGCGGTGCTAGAGTGGTGCCACCTGTCACACCATCTCGTCGGGGAGTACCAACTTGAAGCGTTCTAATCGGCTCGTCCTACTCGTCGGGGTCTTCCTGGCGATCGTAGCCTTCGTGGGCATCCTGTTGCTCGTCCGCACACCGCCAACGGACAACGCAACGAACAAGCCCCCCGTCGATGGCCCGGTCGTCGTTGCCGCGGCGGATATCCCGCTGTCGACGCGCATCAAGGCCGAGCAGGTGAAGACGATCACCCTCCCGCTGACCTCGATCAGCGCCGGTGCCTTCACCGACCCGTCGCAGGTGATCGGGCAGATCGCACGCCAGCCTGTCGCCACCGGTGCCCAGATCACCGCGACGACCCTGAACGGTGGGCAGACCGGCACCATCATCAACGTCCAGGTTCCCGTCGGCCAGCGAGCCATCGCTGTCCGGGTCGACCAGATCAGCGGCGTCGGCACCGTCATCAAGACCGGGGACTACGTGGACGCGATCGTCGGCCTGACCGAGGAGCAGTTCCTGTCGATCAAGGGCGTCGATACCGCTGACGAAGCGACGATCACTGCCCCTGGACCGAAGGGCGCGACCACCAAGGTCCTCCTCCAGGGCATGCAGGTGCTCGGGTCTCTTCTGCCGCCGGTCGCTCCGCCGGCCGAGGCTGCTCCCGCGGCATCCGGCGCACCCACGCCTCCCCCCGGCACCACCACCCTCAACGAGCAGCAGGAGATCGTGATCCTCTCGGTCAATCCCCAGCAGGCCGAGGTCATCCGCTACGCACAGCTGCAGGCCAACCCCCTGCTGACGCTCTCCCTGATCCTGCGCTCGCCTGACGACTTCATCGACCCGGCCACCGGTCAGCCTCTGACCCCGGCCTCCGCCGAGACCACGGGTGTGACCCTCAAGATCCTGCTGGACCAGTACGGCGTCCTGCCGCCGGTCATCGAAGGCCCGGTCCTCCCGAACAACCGGCTCCCGACGCCGATCCGCCCGACCAACTAGCACTCGCACCGTGCCCGGCCCCTTGGGGTCGGGCACTACAACCCCTCGATCGCCGACCCGACATCCCACGCTTGGGAACAGAAGGAACCACGCAGACCGAAATGGCCGACCAGATCCGCGTCCTCGTCGTCGATGACATCCCCGAGACCCGCGATCACCTGACGAAGCTCCTGGGCTTCGAAAGCGACATCGATGTGGTCGGTGCCGCCGCGTCCGGACGCGAAGCCCTCGAGATGGCCGCTCGACTGGTCCCGGACGTGGTCCTCATGGACATCAACATGCCCGACATGGACGGCATCGCCGCGACCGAGCAGCTCGCCTCGATCGTGCCCGGGGCCGCCGTCGTGATGATGTCCGTCCAGGGCGAGGCCGACTACCTCCGCCGCTCGATGCTTGCCGGCGCACGCGAGTTCCTGGTCAAACCGTTCAGCAGCGACGAGCTGACCGCCTCGATCCGTCAGGTCAGCGCGCGCGAGCGTGACAAGCAGAGCCGCATCGCCGTCACGACCATGGCAACGGCCGGCGTCGCGACGAACGGCACCCGCTCCGGCGAACCGGGCGAGCCCGGTTTGATCGTCGCCGTGTTCAGCCCCAAGGGCGGGGTGGGCCGGACGACCGTCGCGGTCAACCTGGCCGTCGCGGCCGCCACCGAGCTCGGCAAGAAGGTCGTCATCATGGACGGCTCCTTCCAGTTCGGCGATGTCGGCGTCCTGCTCAACCTGAACCCGAAGAGCAAGTCGATCGCCGACCTGATCCCCGAGCTCGAGGCGGGTGAGCTCGAATCGATCGACACCTTCCTGATCAACCACACCGCCGGCATCCGGGTCCTGCTCGCGCCTCCGTCTCCCGAGACGGCCGAGATGATCACGGCGGGCGGCGTCAAGAAGGTCCTCGAACGGCTGCGCGCCGACCACGACCTCGTGGTCGTCGACTGCACCTCGTACTTCAACGACACGACATTGGCCATCCTCGACGCCGCCGATGTGATCCTGACGATGCTCAGTCTCGAAATCACGAGCATCAAGAACATGCGCCTCTTCCTGGAGGTCGCCGAACAACTCGGGTATGAGAAGGGCAAGGTCCGCCTTGTCCTCAACCGCGCCGACTCGGCGCTCGGCATCCGCGTCGCGGACGTCGAGCACTCGATCGGTCGAAAGGTCGACGAGACCGTCGTCAGCGACGGTCGAAGCGTTGTGTACGCCCTCAATCGGGGAGTACCTTTCTTCCTTTCCAATCGGGAGGCGCAGGTCTCCCAGGACATCCTTCGTTTGGCCCGGTCAGTGGTCGGTGGTCAGGCTCAGCCCGACACCGTCGACGCCGGAAAATCGACCCAGAAGAAATCGCTGTTCGCATGGCGATGAACGCGTCCACAGTCGGCCCCTCGGGGCGAGAAGGGGTATAGGCGATGTCTCTGCTGAAGCGGATCGAGAGCGCTCGACCGGGAGCCTCTGGCGCACCGGTTGCACCGGGCACACCGGGCGCACCGGGGTCCAACCTGCCGAGCCGCACCCGCGGGCGGGCCGCCGAGCGCGCCCACGCCCGGCCGGCTGACCAGCCAGGCGCCCGTCCGCGAGTCGTTCCGGGACGTGAAGTTCCGGATCCAGAACCGGGTCATCCAGGACCTGGATCCGAAGCTCGACCTGTCCAACCAGGTCGAGGTCCGGCGCCAGATCGAGGAGATCTTCGGCAAGGTCATCGACGAGGAAGGCCTCGCCCTGACCCGCGCCGAGCGCGTCCGGATGCTCGAGCAGATCACCGACGAGATCATCGGCCTCGGGCCGCTCGAGCCACTCCTGCGTGACGAGTCGATCACCGAAGTCATGGTCAACGGCCCGCGCCAGGTCTACATCGAGCGATCCGGCAAGCTCGAGCTGACCAACGTCGTCTTCCAGAACGACGACCACGTGATGCGCATCATCGACCGGATCATCGCCCCGATCGGTCGCCGCGTCGACGAGTCGTCGCCGATGGTCGACGCCCGCCTGACCGACGGTTCCCGCGTCAACGCAATCATCCCGCCGCTCTCATTGGTGGGGCCGGTCATCACCATCCGGAAGTTCTCGGCCTCGCCGTTCACTGTCGAGGACCTCATCCGGTTCGGGACCGCGACGGCCGACATGTTCGACTTCCTGCGGGCATGCGTCGAAGCACGCCTCAACGTCTTCGTCTCCGGCGGCACCGGCTCGGGCAAGACCACGACCCTCAACGTCCTGTCGTCGTTCATCCCGAACGACGAGCGGATCGTGACGATCGAGGACGCGGCCGAGCTCCAGCTCCGCCAGGAGCACGTCGTGACCCTCGAGTCGCGCCCGCCCAACATCGAAGGCAAGGGCGCCATCCCGATCCGCGAGCTCGTCCGCAACGCCCTGCGCATGCGGCCCGACCGGATCATCGTCGGGGAGTGCCGTTCGGGCGAAGCGCTCGACATGCTCCAGGCCATGAACACGGGCCACGACGGCTCGATGTCCACCGGCCACGCCAACAGCCCGCGCGACATGCTGTCGCGACTCGAGACGATGGTCCTCATGGCCGGCGTCGACCTGCCGCTGCGGGCCATCCGCGAGCAGGTCGCCTCGGCGGTCGACCTCATCGTCCAGCAGTCACGTCTCAAGGACGGGACGCGGAAGATCGTCAACATCACCGAGGTCCAGGGCATGGAGGGGGACGTCATCGTCATGCAGGACGTCTTCGTCTTCGAGCAGACCGGCGTGGTCGAGGGCAAGATCCAGGGCCGGCTCAAGCCGACCGGGATCCGGCCCAAGTTCGTCGAGAAGTTCGAGGTCATGGGCATCAACCTTCCGCCCGGCCTGTTCGGCTTCACCTACTAGGCTCGGAAGGAGCGCACACCCCCGATGGAAATCACAGCACTCGCGGTCGCAGGAGTCGCCGCGCTGGCGATCGTCCTGCTCGCGGTGGGCGTCGCGACCTCGGGTGGCTCGGGCATCTCCGACCGTCTCGAGCGCTACGCCGCAAAGCCAACGGCTGGCGCCAAGGACGGAGCGACCGGCAAGGGCGGGGTCGCCGAACTGATCGCCCAGAGTCAGGCGCTCAACAGCCTGAACAAGGTCGTCGAACAGCGCGACTTCGGTGCGAACCTCGCCCGGGACATCGCGCGAGCGGACCTCAAGCTCAAGCCGTCCGAGTTCCTGATGATCTGGGCCGCCTCGATCGTCGGCATCCCGGTGGCGATGTTCCTGCTGTCTGCCCTCCTGCCGGCGTCTCGGCAACCCCATCGTCCTGCTGGTCGGGGCCCTGTTCGGGTTCCTGCTGCCACGCTTCTGGCTGGGACGCCGCAAGAACGGCCGGCTCGGCGCGTTCAACAAGCAGCTGCCGGACACCATCACCCTCATCGCCAACGCCCTCCGTGCCGGCTCCTCGTTCCTCCAGGCGATCGAGCTCGTCGTGCGTGAGTCCCGCCCGCCGGTCTCGACCGAGTTCGGCCGCGTCATCCGCGAGGTCAACCTCGGCCTCCCATTCGACCAGGCGCTCGAGAACATGGTCCGCCGCGTGCGGTCAGACGACCTCGAGCTGATGGCGACCGCCATCAGCATCCAGCACCAGGTCGGCGGCAACCTCGCCGAGATCCTCGACTCGATCGCCTACACGATCCGCGAACGCGTCCGGATCAAGGGCGAGATCAGGACCCTCACCGCGCAGCAGCGACTGTCCGGCTACGTCGTGGCCGGCCTGCCGATCGGACTGGCGGCCTTCCTGTTCGTCGCCGCACCGGGCTTCATGGAGCCGATGTTCGCCAATCCCCCCGAGATCCTCGGCCTACCGGCCGGCGTCATCATCCTGATGATCGGCGGGTTCATGATGTTCCTCGGGTTCATGTTCATCCGCAAGATCGTGGACATCGAGGTCTAGCGTCATGCCCATCCTCCCGATCGTCATCGCCGCGCTCGCGGCCGGCGGCATCCTGCTCATCGTCATCGCTCTCGCCGGCAGGCTCGTCGGTCGACCCGGTCCAGGCCCGGCTGACCCAGCTCGGGACGATGCAGGCCAAGAACCTCGAAGAGCTCGAGCTTCAGCAGCCGTTCATCGAGCGCACGCTGCGGCCCGCTCGCGGCTCGGCTGTCGGGACGCGTCTCGAGCATGGCCAGCTCGTCGTTCACCGCGAAGACCGAAAAACGTCTCGCGCTCGCCGGCAACCCGGGCGACCTGCGCGTTGCCGACTGGCTCGGCATCAAGGCGATCGGCGCGATCGTCGGCGCGATCCTGTTCTTCTTCCTGTTCGGCGTCGTCGGCATCCTGGGCTTCCCGTTCTTCATCGGCGGCCTGCTCATGCCTGTGGTCGGTGCCCTCTTCGGCTACACGATCCCGGAGTTCTGGCTTGGCGGCCGCGTCAAGAAGCGCCAGAAGGCCATCCTCATGATGATCCCGGACGCCCTCGACCTGCTGACCATCTCGGTCCGTGCCGGTCTCGGCTTCGACGCCGCGCTCGGGAAGGTCGTCGAGAAGCTCCAGGGACCGCTGTCGGACGAGTTCCGACGGGCGCTGGCCGAGGTCCGCGTCGGCAAGGCGCGCCGAGACGCGCTGCGCGACATCGTGGCGCGCACCGAAGTCGTGCCGCTGACCAACTTCATCGGCGCGATCATCCAGGCCGAGCAGCTGGGTGTCTCGATCTCCAAGGTCCTCCAGGTCCAGTCCGAACAGCTCCGCATCGAGCGCCGCCAGCGCGCCGAGGAGCAGGCGGCCAAGGCGCCGATCAAGATGCTGTTCCCGCTCGTCGGATGCATCTTCCCGTCGCTGTTCATCGTCATCCTCGGACCGGCCATCATCCTGATCGTCCTGAACCTGAAGGTCTAGGCGCCTCCGCCGACGTCCACATCGACGTGACCGCGCCGACCGCGCCCCTGCGCGCCCGTAATCTCAGCCGTTCGACCGCGATCGCCGAGCGGCTCGAGGTCGCCGACGGCCTGTGGGGCAAGTTCATGGGCCTGATGGGCCGGCCCGGGCTCGAACCCGATGCCGGGCTGTGGCTGACCGACTCGAACGGGATCCACATGATGTTCATGCGCTTCGCGATCGACGCCGTCTTCCTGGGCAACCCCGATCCGGGTCGCGAGGGCGCGCGGCCCGTCGTGTCCGTCCATCGCGGGCTGCGGGCCTGGACCGGGCTCGTGCCGCTGGTGCGTGGCGCGCACGGGGTGCTGGAACTCCCCGTCGGCACGATCGAGCGGAGCGGGACCGCGGTCGGGGACCTCGTGGTGCTGGAGCCGGCCGGCTCCGCGTAAGCGCAGGGGTAAGCGCCACCGGCCATCATCGCTTGATGGCCACGCTGCGCCGGCTCACCGGAGCTGCGCTCGATCTCGCATTCCCGGCCGCGTGTTCCGGGTGCGGTCGCGAGGGCGAGCCGCTGTGCGCCGCGTGCCTGCCCGCGCTCGATGCCCGGCTGGCGTTGCCGGGCGGAACGCCGATCGGACTGCCCGGCCGAGCTGCCCGCGCCGCTGCTCCAGCTCGAATGGTGCGCGCCCTTCGCCGGGCCGGTCCGGGCAGCCCTCCACGACCTGAAGTACGCCGGGGAGCGGCGGCTCGCCGCGCCGCTCGGCGAGGCACTTGCCCGGCGTTGGGCGCGGGTCGGGACCGGTGCCGAGGTCATCGTTCCGGTCCCCGTCCATGCCGAGCGCGAGCGGCAGCGCGGGTACGACCAGGCGGCGCTCATCGCCGAGGTCGCCGGGGAGCGGCTCGGGCTGCCTGTCGTCCGGGCTCTCGAGCGCCAGCGGGCGACGGTCGCCCAGTTCGAGCTGGGCCGCGACGAGCGGGCAGCGAACGTGGACGGCGCGTTCCGGGTCCGCGCGGGCGCCGGAGCACGGGCGGCGCGCGCGATCGCCGGGCGCTGGATCCTGCTCGTCGACGACGTCGTCACGACCGGCGCGACGCTCGCAGCCTGCGCGTTCGCGCTCGAGCGCGCCGGGGCGCTCGCGGTCTCGGCGATCGCCGTCGCCCGCGAGCGCTGAACCGGGGCGACCGGCTGACGAGGGTATACTCGGGACCGGAAGGGCGGCGGCCCGACCACCCGCGCCGGATCCGCTCACCCGCAGCCGGGCCACCGTTGGGGGGTTTGCGTGAGGACGATCGTCAAGGGCAAGAACGCCGAGGTCCCCGATCGCGTTCGCGAGTACGCGGAGCGCAAACTCAGGCGGACCGAGCGGCTCCTCGACGATCAGACGGACGCCACGGTCGAGCTCTGGACCGAGCACCACAAGAGCGCCGCCGACACCCACCTCGTCGAGGTCACCCTGATCGTCCACGGGCGCGTGCTGCGCAGTCGGGCGACCGGGACCACCTACGAGGCCGCGATCGACGACGTCATCGACAAGGTCGAGCGCCAGGCGGTCGAGTACAAGGAGAAGCCGCGGCTGCGGGCGCGCCCGGAGGAGGAGAAGCAGATCCTTCGTCGCCTCGCCGACGGCTCGGAGGGTCCGCGCCGGGAAGCGAGGATCGTCAAGACCAAGCGCTTCGCCATCGAGCCGATGTTCGAGGAGGACGCCGTCGCGGCGATGGAGGAGCTCGGTCACCGGTTCTTCGTCTTCGTCAACGCCGAGACCGAGCGGGTCGCGATCCTCTACCGGCGCGACGACGACGACTACGGCCTGATCGAGCCCGTCGTCGGTGGCGACTACACGCAGGGACGCAGCCATGCCCCGAGTGCGCCGGAGCGCGCCGCGACGGGGCGTCGGTAGCGAACCAGCCCTCGGCGTGCCCGACCGCCGCACGTCGTACGATGCCGCGAATGCTTCCCGATGGCCGACGTCTTGGCGCCCACCTGCCGCTCGGCAACGGCATGGTCAAGGCCGTCGATCGCGCCCACGAGATCGGGGCCAGCGCGATCCAGGTCTTCGTCGACAACCCGACCGCGTGGCGCCGTCGACTTCTGCCGCCCGCGGAGCTGCCGGCGTTCCGGGCCCGCCTCGCCGAGTACGACATCGCTCCGGTCGCGGTCCATGCCTCGTACCTCGTGAACCTCGCCGGCGTCGAGGAGGACTTCTTCGGTCGCTCGGTGGCGGTCCTCGCCAGCGACCTGCGGGCCGCGCCCGGTTTCGGGGGCCGGTTCGTCAACGTCCATATCGGGTCGCATCGGGGCGCGGGCGTCGCGGCCGGCACGGAGCGCCTGGCCGACGGGCTCGCGCTCACCCTGGCCGAGGTCGACGGCGCTCCCGACGCGGCGATGATCGCCCTCGAGAACTCGCCCGGCAGCGGGTTCGGGCTCGGCACCGATGTCGCGGAGCTGGCCGGCATCGCCGAGGCCGCTGCGGCGCGAGGTCTGCCGCCCGAACGCATCGGGTTCTGCCTCGACACCGCGCACGCATGGGCGGCCGGGATCGACGTCTCCGAGCCCGCAGCGATCGATGCCTTCCTGGCCGACTTTGACGATCGGATCGGGCTCGACAGGCTGGTGATGATCCATCTGAACGACTCGAAGTCGGAGCTCGGCTCGCGTCTCGATCGACACGAGCATCTCGGCGCCGGTCGGATCGGTGCCGCGGGGCTCGGCCACCTGCTGCGCCACCCTGCGCTGGCTCACGTCACGTACTACCTCGAGACGCCCGGGATGGACGAGGGCTACGACGCGGTCAACGTGGCCCGTGCCTACGACATCGCCGCCTGCCGTCCGCTCGCCGACCTGCCACCCGAGGCGATGAACCTGCGCGGCAGTCGGGCGAAGAGCGGCCCCGCGCCGGCAGATGACGAGGACGCGAGCGAGTGACGACCGGCCCTCGTGTTCGGCCGGGACTGGCGCTCGTCCTGGTCCCCATCGGGTTGCTCGTCGTCGCGGCCCTGCTGCGGCTCCCGAACCTTGCCACGCGCGGCACCTGGGACGCCGACCAGGGTCACGACATGCTGATGCTGCGGGCGCTGGTCCGCGACGGGGTCATCCCGCTGCTCGGGCCACCGACGTCGATCGGTGACGTCCACCACGGCGCGGTCTACTACTACCTGCTCTCCCCCGCCGCGTTCCTGACCGGTGGGGATTCGCCTCTGGCGGTCGTCGCGCTCATCGCGCTCGCCGGGATCGCCGCGGTCCTCGTGACGTGGTGGCTGGCGCGCTCGATCGGCGGCCCGGTGGCGGGGCTCGTCGCTGGGCTGGCGATGGCGGTCTCGACGTCCGCGGTCGACGAATTGACGTTCATCTGGAACCCGAACCTCATCGCGCTCTCGAGCGCGGTCGCGCTGGCCGGCGCCTGGCGGGCCTGGACCACGCGCGACCCGCGCTGGTGGCTGCTGGCCGGCGTCGGGACGGCGGTCACGATGCAATGCCACGTGCTGGGCGTGACGATGCTGCCGATCGTCGGTGCCCTGCTCGTTGCGGATGCCCGGTCGCGGGCTGGTGGCGCCGAGCGTCGGCGGGTGCTGCGCTTCGGGCTCGGGGCGTCTGGCGATCGTCGTGCTTGCCTTCGTGCCGTTGGCGATCCACGAGCTGACCACGAACTTCTCGGAGATCAACGCTGCTCTCGTCTACATCCGTTCCGGCGGCGACCCCACCGCTCTCGGCCCGCTGGCGCGGTTCCTGGTCATCGGCGCCCGCGTCGTGTCGTGGCCGCTGACGGGCCTGTTCACGGACGCCGCGCTGGCAGGGTTGCTCGCCACCGTGGTCGTGATCGCCATCGTGATCGGGCTCGCTCGGCTGGGGACCCTGCGCGAGCGGCAGGCGGCTCGGTGGCTGGGTCTCGGGCTGCTGTGGACCGCGTTGGCGCTGACGTTCATCTCGCCGAGCCTGGCGACGGTGATCCCGGGGCTGCCCAACGACCATTACCACGCGTTCGCCGACCCGATGGTCTTCACGCTCGTCGGTCTGGGAGCCGGGGCGTTGTGGCGTGTTCGGCCGGGTCGAGCGGCTCGCAGTCGGCGCGGCGCGTCCGAACGTGCCTCGCAGGCCGGCCACAGCCCGGCCCCCCAGCCACCACGCTTCTGATGCCTCTGCAGGCATCGGCCGGACGGTCCCGGTCGGACCCGCCGTCGTCGTGGTCGGCCTGGTCCTCCTGATCGGTTTCAACCTGCTGAACCAGCCGCCGGCCGCTCATCCGGACGGCGGCTTCCCCGCCGCCGAGACCGCCGCGGCCAGGATCCTCGCCGCGACCGGCGATGGCACGACCATCACGCTTCGCTCGCTCCCCGACTTCAAGTCGACCGAGGCGTATGCGTACCCCCTCATCCGCGCGGGCGCCTCCGTGCTCGCAGACACGGGCAGCGGACCCGTCGCCAGCTCGAACGGGGCGCTCGTCGTCATCTGCGATTCGCTCTTCGAGGAGTCGATCGGTGCGCCGTGCGGAGGTCCGGCAGAGGCCACGGTCGCGCCCCCTGACCGATTCGGCGAGCCCGTCGACCGCTTCCTGGCAGCACCCGGCCGCACGATCTCGGTCTATCGGGGCGCGCTGGCGTTTGCGCGATAGCGGAAGCGCAACGGCACGATCCGGCCGGCTCGCGGGTCGATCCAGGCGATCCCGGCCTCGTCCGGGGGCGGCGAGCCTTCGCCTAGGCATCTGACCCAGCCGAGTGACGATCCCGGGAATCGGCTCTGAAGGATCTCCGGGTATCGGGCCACGAGCCGGCGGTTCGCGGCCGTGTCGACCAGGAGCCAGCACAATGCGACGCGGTAGGCGGGGCCGGTTCGGGCGGCGACCACAGCCGGTCCTTCGGCCTCGATCGCCTTTCGCGACGTGGCCCTTGCCGCCCTTCCAACGTCATCGAGCCGGTTCCAGATCTCGACCACGATCAGAGCGCGTGCAGGATCGTCGCGAAGGGCAACGTCGATCGACCGCGCCGGGTCGGAGGGTCTCGTCGGCAACTCGAAGTCGGCGCGGCGACCGTGGCGTCGCGCCAGACCTAGGACCAGCTCTTGCGCCGCCAAGTGACCGGCGTCGCGCGGTTCTCGCGGCATCGATGTCGCGCGAGAACGACACGGCCAGCGGTCGACCGACCGCCTTGCCGAGCTTGACCCAGGTCTCGAGTGACGCGCTCGCGCCTTGGCCGCGTTGGATCTCGCCGATCCGCGGGCCGCTCAATCCGACCCGTCGCCCGATTTCGGCCTGAGTCAATCGGCGTCGTCTGGCCGTCGCTCTGAGGTCGCGCCCGAGTGACCCGGCGATCGAGGCCGCCTCGACGCTGCCATCCAACTCGAAACCGGTACGCCTATGTCGGTCCATGCTGCTGGGACCATCACATATGGGACTTACGTGGCGATAACCCGGCTCAACGCCGTCGGTTCGGAACGCGGTGGCACGCCGTTGAGCGTGGCATGGGCTGCTCAGAGGTCCTTATGCCCATCCAAACCCGATCTTGCTGGTGGGGCCAGCATTTGCCCGGCCAAGGTGTCTTGGGCGCTCGGCCAGGCGGATCGGCTCGGGCCGGACCAACTTGGGGACCGCGAGCCTAGCTGCCGCAATCGGCCGCCGGGAATCGCGAACGCCGGCGCCCCAGACGCCGGCGTTCGCTGCCCCGAGACCCGGACCGTGGAGGGCGAATCCGGGTCGTGCCCTGGTGTGTGCTCAGTAACGCCCCGGTTCCCGGCTCGATGTGCGTGAGACCGGGCGCACCGTGCTGATGGTGGACCCGACCCCGACCCCGACCGGACTGGCTGAGGCGGTCGTCCGCCCCGGGGTTCGCTCGGGAGTCCGATCGGACCCGTTGCTCGCCTCGTGCGGCTGGAAGGTTCGGCCGTAGCGGCGCATCCGTACGGCGAGGTAGTACTCCATGATCTGGCGAACCTGCGGTTCGCTCAGGAGCTCGTCGGCGCGGAGCGCGTATTCGACCCGCGCGGTTGGATTCGTGTTGCCGGCCGCGACCAGACCGAGGTACTGCGGCGTGTCCGCGTCATCGCGCAACTCGCGAAGGCCGCGGGCGAGCTTGGTGGCTGTCCCGAGCGACGGCATGCGGTCGCCACGGATCAGCCGGGAGATCGTGGAATGGTCCACGCCCGATTGCTGAGCGAGCTGCCGTTGCGACATCTTCTTGGCCTTGAGCTGGGCTCGAAGCCATTCGTTGAACGCTCGGCCGTTCTGGGTGGTCATATGCTGCCTGGGCGCTCCGTTGGGATCCAGCGAATGGAGGTTTCGCTGCAGTAACTATCGGCGGGGCGTGCGGACGTCTGTATCACCCGTTGGTACCGGTCGCGTTTCGGGTTCCATGCAAGAACCGTAGCGGTCCGGTGTATTGAATCCATGTTTGGCATGGACTCGTCGGACACAGGCCCCCTGACCTTTGTACGTCTGGCAGCACGGATCGGATCACGACCGAGGTCGGCGGTACGGCGATCCGGGGCCTCAGGCCGCCGTCGCCGCCGGTTTTGCCGTCGGTGGTTGGACGATGTGGCCCATCCCGCGCGGCATCGGCGAGACGACGTACAGGACGGCGCCGAACACGATGATCGAGAGGACGCTGATCACCCAGTCGAGGATCGTGATCGCGGTCGCCTCAGCGAGCGGGATCCCGTAGGCGACCGTCAGGACGCCGATGACACCGGCTTGGGCGAAGCCGAGACCGGCCGGGCTGAGCGGGATCGCCGTCAGCAGCGAGCCGATGAGGGCGACGAAGATGGCCCCCGATAGACCGATCTCGACGTCGGGGAAGCCGAATGCCTGGACCACGATGTAGAGGCGCAGTCCCTCGGTCAGCCAGATCAGGCCGGTGACGATGGCGAGGGTCGGGAGGTGCTTGAGACCGATCGCCCCGAAGACGCCCTCCTCGAATCGTTCGTAGAGCTCGAGGATCCGCGGCGGCAGCGGCAGCCGCACGATGATCCTCCGTCCGAAGTTGCGCATCGTGAACAGGCCGATCGCGGCGACCACCACGACCACGATGCCGACGATGAACACGAGCCGGATGGCCGGCGGCATCCCGTCGCGGAAGCTCCAGAAGCCGGCCGCGAGCCCCAGGATCGCGATAGCGAAGATGTCGAGGATGCGCTCGATGAAGACCGTCCCGAAGGTTCGGCTCAACGATGCGTCACTGTTCATCTTGAGCAGGTAGGCGCGGTAGACGTCGCCGAGCTTGGCCGGCACGACGCAGTTGACGAACCACGAGATGTACAGGATCTCGACCGAGTCGCGCAAGCCGATGATGAAGCCGGTCTCCTGGAGGAGCCGCTTCCAGCGATACCCACGCAACGGGAAACCGAGGTAGAACACGAGCGCCGCGAGCAGGACGAGGGCGGGGTTCGCCTGGAGGATCAGCTCCGGGACCGCCGCGAGGCGTTCGCGATTGAGGTACAGGAAGAAGCCGATGATCGCCAGCGGCACGATGATCGAGAGGATCGTCCGCGGCTGGGTCAGTCGCTTTCCGAGTGAGATCGGGGCGACCTCGGTCGGTTCATCCTCGAGGGCGTCGATCAGCGATTCGGGCTCGTGGTGCGTGATCGGCGCGTTCAGCGCAGGCGTCGACTCCATCGCACCAGACCCTACCGAACCGGCCTCCGGGTCGGCCCCCTGACGATGGTCCTGCCGATCGTCTCCGTCGGTGCCGGTCGGGCCCATCTGGTCGCTCACCCCGGCCGGTCCGGAGATCGAGCGGCGTGGACGGGCTGGACGCGGCCGTTCCCACGGATGCGGTTGACGCCTTTCGCTATCGGTGTCCAGAGGCGCACGAAGAAGGTCGCGCGCCCCGGGACGATCTCGGCGCTCTGGAGCGCGGCGAGAAGCCCAGCCGCGGTGGACGGATCGCCATCGAGTGCGGTGTAGGCGACGCCGACCTCCATGATCGAATGCGCGTCGGAGACCGACACGCCGGGAAGACCGTGCTCGAGCGCGAACGCTTGCGCGTCCTCGTTGCCATGCCCGACGACGCGCGCGTTGTGGGTCTCGACCCAGTCGACGAGCGGCGCCAGGCTGGCCATCGAGGCATCGCGCAGCAGCGATCCCCTCATCCGATCGAACGGATGCGGGATGCCGACCAGACCGCCCTGCTCACGAGCCGCCGCGATCGTCTCCACCGCCGACAGCCCTGGCGGGATGGCGCGGTCGAGGAAAACGCAGATCAGGTCCCCGTCGGTGGTCTTCACTTCCTCCCCGACGATGACGGTCAGACCGGCAGGCGCGATCTCCCGAGCAGCGAGGGCGACATCGATCCGGTCATGGTCCGTGATCACCACGTGGGTCAGTCCCCGGTCACTCGCAGCCTTGACGATGTCCCGCGGGTCGGACAGACAGTCGAAGCTCCCCTTCGAGTGGCAATGCAGGTCGATGAACGCGCGGGTCATGTCGCCTCAGACTTGCTGGACCAACGACTTTTTGAAGAAGTCGAAGTGTTCGAGTGCGAGCCCGGTGCCGAGCGCGACGCAATTCAGAGGGTTCTCGGCGACGTGGCACGGAACGCCGGTCACCTGGGTCAGCAGCTTGTCCACGTTGCGCAGGAGGGCGCCGCCGCCTGACATCACCATGCCCTTGTCGATGATGTCCGAGGACAGCTCAGGCGGCGTCTGCTCGAGCACGGATCGAACGGCGGCGACCAGCTGCTGGAGCGGCGTCTCGATCGCCTCCATGACCTCGCTGCTGGTGATCGGGATCGTGCGCGGAAGGCCGGCGATCAGGTCGCGGCCGCGGACCTCCATGGTCAGCTCGCGCTCGAGCGGGAGGGCGGTCCCGATCTGGATCTTGACCTCCTCCGCCGTCCGCTCGCCGACCATCAGGTTGTACTTCTTGCGGATGTAGGTCGCGATCGCCTCGTCGAATCGGTTGCCACCGACGCGCAGGCTGTGCGACACGACGATCCCGCCGAGGGCGATGACCGCGATCTCGCTGGTCCCGCCGCCGATGTCGATGATCATGTTCCCGGATGGTCCGCTGATCGGCACGTTGGCGCCGATCGCGGCGGCCAGCGGCTCCTCGATGAGGTACGCCTCCTTGGCCCCGGCCTTGAGCGCCGCGTCGCGAACGGCCCGCTTCTCGACGCTGGTCACGCCAGCGGGCACCGAGATCATGACCTCGGGCTTCCCGAACCCCACCCGGCCCTTGCGGACCTTGCCGATGAAGTGGCTGAGCATCGCCTCGGTGATGACGTAGTCGGCGATGACGCCGTCCTTCATCGGGCGGATGGCGTGGATGTTGCCGGGGGTCCGGCCGATCATCTCGCGCGCCTCTTCCCCCACCGCGACGATCCGGTTGTCATCGGAGACGGCCACCACGCTGGGCTCGGTGATGACGATGCCCTTGCCCTTGACGTACACGAGGACATTGGCGGTGCCGAGGTCGATGCCGATCTTCATGAGGGGGTGTCTGCTGTCCCTTCCGCGCTGCTCGTGATCTTCGCCCCGAGGTCGAGGAACTTGCGCTCGATGTTCTCATAGCCCCGGTGAACGTGGTGCGCACCGTGGATGGTGGTCGTGCCCTCGGCGGCCAGGGCGGCAAGGATCAGCGACGCGCCAGCGCGCAGGTCGCCGATCTCCACCTCGGCCCCGACGAGCCGGGCCGGTCCGTGGATCGTGGCGTGGTGGGCGTCGGGCATCTCGACGGTCGCACCCATCCGGCGGACCTCGCTGAGCCACTCGAGGCGGTCCTCGAAGATCGCTTCATGCACGTGCGAGACGCCGGTCGCCTGGGAGAGCAGCACGGAGGTCGGCGGCTGGAGGTCGGTCGCCAGGCCGGGGTACGGCGCCGTCTCGATGTCGGTCGCCGTGTAGCCGCCGGCGCGAAGGGCGGAACCGTCGACCTCGATCGTGTCGGCGCTGCAGCCAAGGCCGACACCGACCCGATCGGCCGCCGCGATGAACGCCTCGAGGTGGTCGCAGGACGCTCCCTGAAGAGTGATCTTGCCGCCGGTCACGGCAGCGGCCGTGATGAACGTCCCGGCCTCGATCCGATCCGGGATCACCCGGTGCTCCGCGCCGCGGAGGCGCTTGCGCCCCTCGATCTCGATGGTGTCGGGGAAGGTCCGCTCGACGGCGGCGCCCATCGCCTGGAGGAATGCGATCAGGTCATCGACCTCGGGCTCCTGGGCAGCCGGCCGGATGACGCTGGTGCCCTCGGCCAGGGTCGCCGCCAGCATCGCGTTCTCCGTGCCCATGACCGACACGAACGGGAAGCGGACCTCGCCACCGCGCAGTCGCCCGGGCGACGTCGCGAAGTAGTAGCCGTTGCGGTACTCGATCGAGGCCCCCAGGGCGCGCATCGCCTCGACGTGGAGGTCGACTGGCCGCCGCCCGATCCGGTCGCCGCCCGGGTTGCTGATGATGACCCGCCCGAAGCGTGTCAGCAGCGGCCCCAGGAGCATGAAGCTGGCGCGCATCCGGGCGGCCGCCTCGAGCGGAACGAAGAGCCACTCGACGTCGCCCGAGGCGACCTCGTAGACGTTGTCGGCGGGATGATCGACGACGACACCGAGGTCGCGCAGCGTCTCGGCCATGACCCGCACGTCCTCGATCTCGGGAACGTTGGTGAACCGGCAACGCTCACCGGTCAGCGTCGCGGCCGCGAGCAGCTTGAGCGCGGCGTTCTTGGCGCCACTGATCGGCACGGTCCCGGACAACGCGTGACCGCCCTCGACCCGGAACACCTCCCTGGCGACCGGTTCTGGGTTGTACTCCCAATGGAACGGCTTGGCGTCGGCCATCCTGTGTTGTGCGGCGTCAGCCGCGGCGCCGCGGACCCTCGCGGTGTCGGCGCTCGGCAACGCGGATCCGGAGGAGTGCCGTCTGGAGCTGCGCTCGCGCGGCGGCCAGGTCGACGGTATCCGTCGGCGCGGCGCCCTCGAGAGCGCGTTCGGCCTCACGGCGGGCTTCCTGCGCCTTCTCCAGGTCGATCTCGCTTGCGAGGTCCGCCGTCTCGGCCATGACGACGACGCGGTCCGGCCGGACCTGGAGGAACCCGCCGGCGATCGCGAACGACTCCTCTGAGCCGCCCTTCCGGATGCGCAACTCGCCGACGCCGAGCATCGAGACGAGCGGCGCGTGGTGCGGCAGGACCCCCAGCTCGCCCTCGACGCCGGGCAGCTGGACCGAATCGACCGTGTCCGAATAGGCAAGGCGCTCCGGGGTCACGATCTCGAGCAGGAGAGGCATGGCTCAGCCGGCCAGCTTCGCCGCGTTCTCGCGAACGTCGTCGAGCGTCCCGGCCAGGAAGAAGGCCTGCTCGGGCAACGTGTCGGTGTTGCCTTCGAGGATCTCCTTGAACGAGGCGACCGTGTCCTTGATGTTCACGTACTTGCCGGAGCGGCCGGTGAACACCTCGGCCACGAAGAACGGCTGGCTCATGAAACGCTGGAGCCGGCGGGCGCGCGCGACGGTCGACTTGTCCTCCTCGGACAACTCGTCGATGCCCAGGATCGCGATGATGTCCTGGAGGTCGCGGTAGCGCTGCAGGACGCGCTGCGTCTCGCGGGCGACGTCGTAGTGATCCTGGCCGACGACGTTCGGGTCGAGGACGCGCGAGGTCGAGGTCAGCGGATCGACCGCCGGGTAGATGCCGAGCTCGGCGATGCTCCGCTCGAGACGGATCGTCGAGTCGAGGTGGGCGAAGGTCGTCGCCGGGGCCGGGTCGGTGTAGTCGTCGGCCGGCACGAAGACGGCCTGGAGCGAGGTGATCGAGCCGTCGCGGGTCGACGTGATCCGCTCCTGGAGCCCGGCCATCTCGGTCGCGAGGTTCGGCTGATAGCCGACCGCGGACGGCATCCGGCCGAGCAGCGCCGACACCTCCGAGCCCGCCTGGGTGAAGCGGAAGATGTTGTCGATGAACAGCAGGACGTCCTTGTGTTCCTCGTCACGGAAGTATTCAGCCATGGTCAGGCCGGTCAGGCCGACGCGCTGGCGAGCTCCGGGCGGCTCGTTCATCTGGCCGAAGACGAACGCGGTCTTGGCGATGACGCCTGATTCGGTCATCTCGTGGATGAGGTCGTTGCCCTCGCGGCTGCGCTCGCCGACACCGGCGAAGACCGACACGCCGGCGTGCTCCTGGGCGACGTTCCGGATCAGCTCCTGGATGATGACCGTCTTGCCGACGCCGGCACCACCGAAGATGCCGATCTTGCCGCCCTTCTTGAACGGGCAGATCAGGTCGATGACCTTGAGGCCGGTCTCGAAGACCTCGATCTCGGTCGACTGCTGGTCGAACGCCGGCGGGTCGCGATGGATGGGAAGGTAGACGTCGGCCTTGACCGGGCCCTTCTCGTCGATCGCGTGACCGAGGACGTCGAAGACGCGACCGAGCGTCGCCTCGCCGACCGGCACCGAGATCGGTGCGCCGGTGTCGACGACCTCGACGCCGCGGGCGAGCCCGTCGGTCGTCGTCATCGCCACGGCACGGACCCAGTTGTTGCCGAGGTGCTGCTGCACTTCGCAGGTCAGCGGCTCCTGGCCCTCGCGCTGGATCTCGACGGCGTTGTAGATGCCGGGGAGCTGGCCGGCCGGGAACTCGATGTCCACGACAGGCCCGGTGATCTGGATGACTCGGCCGGTCGCGGCCGTTGCAGTCGCCATGGTTGGGGTTGCCTCCTGCGTCCTAGAGCGTCAACGCGCTTCCGCGCCGGACGCGATCTCGATCATCTCGCGGGTGATGTTGGCCTGGCGGACCTTGTTGTAGGAGAGGGTCAGGTCCTCGATGAGCTCTTCGGCGTTCTCGGTCGCGTTCTTCATCGCGACCATCCGGCTCGACTCCTCGCTGGCCTTGGCCTCGAGCACGGTCTGGAAGAGGCGCGTCGCCACGTACCGGGGAAGGAGCCGCTCCAGCACCGCCGATGCGCTGGGTTCGAAGATGAACTGGTTGCCGGGGATGCCCTCGGTGTCCTCGGCCGGCTGGATCGGCAGGATCGTCAGCGAGGTGGGCCGCTGGACGAGCGTCGAGACCCACAGGCTGTAGACGATGTCGACACGGGCATATGTGCCGGCAAGGAAGTCGTCGGTCACGAGGCGGGCGAGCGGCAATACATCGGCGAAGGTCGGGCGATCGCCGTAGGTCGCGAAATGTGCCTCGAGCGGCACGCCGGTCCGGCGCATCGCATCGCGGCCCTTGCGCCCGACGGTGATGACGGCCACGTCACCCGGGTTGTCGATGATGTCGCGGGCCACGAAGCGAACGATGTTCGTGTTGAGCGGCCCCGACAGCGGTCGGTCGGTCGTGATCAGCACGATCAGCCGCTTGCCCTCCTTGGGCGCGGCCAGCAGCGGATGGTCTTCCTGGCCGAGGACCGCGGCGAGGTCGGCAAGGACCTCGTCCAGCTTCTCGCTGTACGGCCGCGCCGCCAGCGTCGCGTCCTGGGCGCGCTTCAGCTTCGAAGCGGCCACGAACTGCATGGCACGGGTGATCTGCTTGATGTTCTTGACGGAGCCGATCCGTCGGCGGATATCTCGCTGGCTAGCCATCGCTAGATCCTCGGCCACCTGCGGCGACCGCGCGGTCGTCATGTCTATGCGTTCTCGTCGGGCTGCGCGGGGGCCTCGGCCGCCTCCGGGGCCTGGGCTGCATCCGACTGCCGCAGGCGCGGCGGGCGGAGCCGGGGACGCCGAGATCGATGCCTCGGGCGCCGGCGCGGGCTTCGCCGGGGCCTCCGCCTTGGCCGCGTCCAGCCCGAACACGTCGACCCGGAAGCGCTCGATCGCCTCGTCGAGCTTCGTGCCGAGCTCGTCGGACAGGGCGTTCTTCTCGGCAAGCTCCTTGAGGATGTCGGGGCGCTCGGTCTCGAGGAAGCGATAGAACTGGCTCTCGAACTCGCGGACCCGCGGGGTCGGGACGTCGTCCAGCTTGCCGTGCGTGGCGGCGTACAGGATCGCCACCTGCTTCTCGACCGGGAGTGGCTGGTACTGCGGCTGCTTGGTGATCTCCGACAGCTTCTCGCCGCGGGTCAGCTGGTCCCGGGTCGCCTTGTCGAGGTCGGACGCGAACTGCGCGAACGCCGCGAGGGAGCGGTACTGCGCCAGGTCGAGCTTGAGCGGAGCGGCGACCGTCTTCATCGCCTTGGTCTGCGCCGCGGAACCCACGCGCGAGACCGAGATGCCGATGTTGAGCGCGGGCCGCTGGCCGGCGTTGAACAGGTCGGTCTCGAGGAAGATCTGTCCGTCGGTGATCGAGATGATGTTGGTCGGGATATAGGCCGACACATCACCGGCCTGCGTCTCGACGATCGGCAGCGCGGTGATCGACCCGCCGCCGTTCTCGTCATTGAGCCGCGCGGCGCGCTCGAGCAGCCGGCTGTGGAGGTAGAAGACGTCGCCCGGGTACGCCTCGCGGCCCGGCGGTCGGCGGAGCAGGAGCGCCATCTCGCGATACGCCCACGCGTGCTTGCTGAGGTCGTCGTAGATGCACAGCGCGTCCTTGACCAGGCCCTGCCCGGGGACTTCGACGCCGGCCTCCATGACCTCCTCGGCCATGGCCACACCCGAGTACGGGGCGAGGTACTGGAGCGGGGCGGGATCCTCGGCGCCGGCGACCACGACGATCGTGTATTCCATCGCGCCGTACTGCTCGAGGATGGCGACCGTGTTGGCGACCGTCGACAGCTTCTGGCCGATGGCCACGTAGATGCAGACGAGGCCCTTGCCCTTCTGGTTGATGATCGTGTCGAGGCAGATCGCGGTCTTGCCGGTCTGCCGGTCGCCGATGATCAGCTCGCGCTGGCCGCGGCCGATCGGGATCAGCGCGTCGATGGCCTTGACGCCGGTCTGGACCGGCGTGTCGACCGACTTGCGGACGATGACGCCCGGGGCGATGCGCTCGACCGGCCGCGTCGCGGTCGTCGCGATCGGTCCCTTGTCGTCGAGCGGCTGGCCGAGCGGGTCGACGACCCGACCGAGCAGCGCGGCCCCGACCGGGACCTCGACCACGCGGCCCGTCGTCTTGACGGTGTCGCCTTCCTTGATCGCCGTGGCGTTGCCGAGGATGACCGCGCCGACCGTCTCCTCCTCGAGGTTGAGGGCCAGGCCGCGCAAGCCGTTCGGGAATTCGAGCAGCTCCGACGCCAGCGCGCCGGACAGCCCGTAGATCTGGGCGATCCCGTCGCCGACTTCGACGACGGTGCCGACGCTGCGGGTCTCGACGCCCGAATCGAAGTCGTCGATCGCGGACTTGATGATGCTGGTGATCTCGTCGGATCGGATGGCCATCGGTGTCAGTTCTCCTAGAGGGTGCCCGAAACGAGCTGGTTCCGGAGTCGCTCGAGGCGGCCGCGGACGCTTCCGTCGATCATGCGGTCGCCGACTCGGACGACCAGGCCACCCAGCAGGCTGGGATCTTCCTGGACCTCGAGTTCGATGCGACCGCCGGTCAACTTTTCCAGCCGCTCGGTCAGGGCGCGGATCTCGTCCTGGGTCAACGGCGAGGCGGTGATGGCAGTGGCTTCGGTGATGCCCTGGCGGGCGTTGTCGAGCCGTCGGAATTCGGCGGCGAGCCTGGGCAGCTCGTGGATACGGCCGCGCCGCAGCATCAAGCCGATCAGGTTGAGCACGGGCTTGCTGACCGACTTCCCGAAGATGGACTTGGCCATCTCGGTGCGCTGCTCGAGTGGCACCGCCGGGTTGGCGAGCATCCGCCCGACGCGCTCGTCGGTCACGACGTCCGCGGCCATGTCGAGCTCGGTCCGCCATGCCTCGAGGGCGTCGTCGCGCGTGGCCACCTCGAAGGCGGCCTCCGCGTAGCGACGTGCAGCCGATTCTCGGCGGGCCATCAGTTCTTCGAATCCCCGACGCCGGACGTCCGCAGGAACTCGTCGACCAGGCGGCGCTGACGCTCGTCGGTCATCGATCTCGCCGAGGACCTTGCTCGCCGCGAGGAGGGCCAGATCGGCGACCTCGCCGCGGACCTCCTGGATGGCACGGGTCTTCTCGGCCTCGATCTCGCCGGCGGCCTTGACGCGCAGGCGCTCGAGCTCCTCGCGGGTGGCGGCGATGTCCGCGTCACGCGTCTCCTGGGCGACCTTCTGAGCACGGGCAAGGATCTCGTTCGCCTCGCGGCGAGCCTCTGTCAGCGCAGTGATGCGCTCCTGCTCCGCGTTCTCCCGATCGCGCCGGGCCTGTTCGGCGTCCTTGAGACCCTGTTCGATCTTGGACTTTCGCTCGCTGAGCATGGCCGACACGGGTTTGAACGCGAACGACCAGATCAGGATGAAGAACAGGATGAAGTTGAGCGCGCTGACGATCACCCAGAACAGGTTGACCTGGAACAGGGCGTCGCCCTCGGCGGCAAGTCGTGCGACGTGTTGGCCCGCCCCGGTGGCGACGGCCAAGGCTTCCACGACGACCTAGGCCGGCTGGATGAAGATCGCGAGCAGGCCGACGACGATCGCGAGGACGCCGAGGCCTTCTGCGAAGGCCGCGAGGATGATCGCGATGCCGCGGATCTGTCCGGCAGCGTCCGGGTTGCGGCCGATGGCGGAAGCCGCCAAACCGCCGAGGATGCCGATGCCGATGCCCGGGCCGATAACGCCAAGGGCTGCGAGTCCGGCGCCTGTGTAATCCATGTCGTGTCTTCCTCCTGTTCCCCGTGCCTGCGGCACGAGATATCGAGACCGTTGGTTGGTACGCCTGGGCGGCGTGTCAGTGGGCGGGCTGGAGCTGCGAAGGCTCCGACCCATGCAGGGCGTCGAGGGCCTCCTCGGCCACCTCGCCCTCCTCGTGCGCGTGGCTTTCGATGGCGAGGACGATGAAGATCAGCGTCAGGATGCTGAAGATGAGGGCCTGGATCGCATTGAGCATCACCTCGAGGCCGAGCAGGCCGACCGGGATGAATGCGATCGTCAACGCCGTGATGACGCCGAGCGCGACCTCGCCGCCGTAGATGTTGCCGAAGAGTCGCATCGAGAGCGTGATGGGCTTGACGAACTCGAGCATCAGCTCCACGAGACCGACGAACAGCGCGATCCCGCCGGCGCCGATCCCGTGCTTGAACTCGTAGAACGGGAAGAACTTGCCGAGATACCCGCCGACGCCGAGCCGTTTGAAGCCCTGGAACTCGAAGTAGACGAAGCTGACGAGCGCGAGGCCGAGCGTGATGTTGACGTCGCTCGTCGGGGCGCGCAGCTCCTCGATCCGCCCGACCGGCGGGATGAGCCCGCTCCAGTTGCAGAACAGGATCAGCAGGAAGAACGCGATGAAGAGCGGGATGTAGGGCTTCGCGGCGGGCCCAGCGATGCCAAGACCGAAGTCGCTCAGGAACTCGTAGAACCACTCGAACACGTTCTGGGCGCGGCCCGGGATCAGCTTCGAGCCACGGACCATCAGGAACGACACGAGGAGCACGATCGCCATGACGATCCACATCGTCAGGATCGTCGAGCTGATGCTCGGGTAGAAGGTGATCAGCTCGTTGGCCGGCGGCGGCGTTGAACCCTCAGGTGCCCACACGACGTTCGGAGCCGGGAACTCGAGTGTCCCCTCGATGAAGCAGACCGGGAATGCGCAGACGTCGCCGGGCGCCCCTTCCTTCGGAAAAGGCGGAACGAAGATCAAGGCGATGATGTTGAAGACGATGATGGCGCCGATGATCAGGAACCAGCGCGAGGACAGACCACGGCCTTGCTTCGGCGGCGGTGCTGTGGCCTCGGCGACCTCTGGGGTCACGTCCTGCTCGCTCGACACTCTCGCTCCACACACAGGAGCGCGGCTTGACGCCGCGCTCGGATCCTCCCTGACCGGTCGAGGAATGACCGGCTAATCGAATGACTTCAGGAACCGACTCACCAGTCTGATGATCATCACGGTCCCGGCTCCGGCGCCGAGGAAGAACCCGATGAGCATGAAGACCGGAAACGTCATTCCAAGCCGCTCGTCGACCCAATGGCCACCGAGCGCTCCGATCAGCGTCGTGACCAGGAGTGAGACGCCGATCTCCGAGAAGAGGACTAGATAGCCCCAACCTCGGCCGGGCTCGATCATGGGCGACCTGACACGGCCGCGGCAGTATAGCAGAGGCGACTTGCCGCGACCGTCACGGGGATGGGGTTGGATCGGGCGGGGTCGGGCGTCGGTTCCGGTGGCGTCGGGGTCGGCTCGGGTCGGCGTCGGGTGTCGGCTTCTGGGTCGGCGTCGGTGTCGCTTCCGGGGGCGTCGGTGTCGGTGTCGGTTCAGGCGTCGGGGTCGCACCCGTCGTCGGGGTCGGGGTCGCGCCCGTCGTCGGAGTCGGGGTCGGCGCGCGCCTCGAGGTCGGCCTCGGCGTCGCGCCCGGGGGGAGCTTCGGGGTCGGCTGCCCGGCGGGCGCCGCCGCGCGGGGGACGACCGGCGCACGTCGCATCGGATGTCGGCACCGCGGTCTCCGGCTCTGGATGCTCCCGCCGACGTGTCGCCTGTTGGCTCGGCGGTCGCTGCGTCGACCTCGCCGGTCGGTCCGGGCGTCACCACCGTTCGGTTGACCCCGAAGATGCTCTGGTCGGGCTCGCCGGTCGGGCCGTGCGGCCAGAGCACGACGGCCACGAGGCCGATCATCGCAAGGGCAAGGAGCGCGACGCCCGAATTGCGCACGAGTCGCTCACGCGGCGCGCCCGCGCCTGGAGGACGCGCGTGCGTCGCGGGCCCCACGCCCGGTCGCGGACTGTGTGGCGGCCGCGCGTGCCGCTGCGGCGGCCGCCGCCGTGCCGGCCACGAGGGGAACTGCCGGCCTCGGCGGATCGGCAGGTGTCCGGAGCTGCCCGGCCCGCGACGCTCCGACGGCCCCGATCCGATACGCGACCTGATCGGCGCTCAGGACGACCGGCGGAGCTGGCTCCTCGGGCTTGCTCGTCCCGCGGCCGGTCAGGCGCCGCACGACGTACATCCCGATCGACCGGTCGATGACGTCGAGGGCACCGCCGACCGCGTCGGGCGCGGCGTCAGGACCGGATCCGTCCGTCGCGGCCGGTCCCGGCGTCCCGTCCGAGCCGGGCTGCCTCGTCACGAGACCCTCGCGGCCGACGTGCGCCACGGTGCCGCGCTCAGGATGATGCGTTCAGGTGCCATGGATCCCCGCATGTCGGCCCGCCTCCGCGTGCCGGGTCGGCATGCTAGCACTCGATCGGGGAGTCGCCCAGAGGGTCGGTCACCCTAGTCCCCGGTCGTGTCCGAGTGTGCTCCGTTCTCGTAGGCCTCCGCCTCGAGCTCGTCGGGGCGATCGAAGTCGCCACGCGTCGGCAGGAAGAGGATCAGCCCGAAGGCCACGAAGATGCCCAGGAACGCATACAGCTGGGTGACACCCGAGAGGAGCAGCGACAGGACGGCCAGGGCCAGGCAGATGCCGTAGATGGCGAGCACCGTCTGGCGATGGCTGAGCCCGAGGTCGAGCAGCCGGTGGTGGATGTGCGTGCGATCCGGGCTGAACGGCGAGCGGCCCTGCTGGATGCGCCGGACGATGATCCAGAACGTGTCGATGATCGGGACGCCGAGGACCAGCAACGCCACCGCGACCTTGGCCGTGCCCAGGATCGCGAGCACGGCGAGCGTGTAGCCGACGAACTGGACGCCGCTCGTCCCGGTGAAGATCGAGGCCGGGTTGAAGTTCCAGCGCAGGAACCCGAGCAGCGCCCCGGCGAGGGCGAAGCACAGGACCGCGATCAGCGGCTGGCGCACGTCCGTGGTGAGGCTGATGATCCCGAGCGTCACGGCCGCGATGAACGCGACGCCCGTCGACAGCCCGTCGAGACCGTCGATCCAGTTGATGCTGTTGATCATCCCGACGATCCAGAAGATCGTCAGCGCCGCGGCGACAGGCCCGGCGGTGAAGCGGATCGGCACGCCACCGAGCGGGTTGGCGATGAAATCGATGCTGATCCCGAGGACGACCGCCCCACAGGCCAGCGCGACCTGGCCAAGCAGCTGGTAACGCGCACGGAGGTCGAACAGGTCGTCGATGGCGCCAAGGCCCGCCGCGACCGCCCCGCCGAGCAGCAACGCCGCGACCTCCGTCGGCGAGAAACCGACGGGCACCGGGACGAACCCGCGGCTCTGGTTGAGGAGCAGGAAGCGTACCCGCGACCAGCAGGAACGCCGCGCAGACCGCCAGCCCGCCGCCGCGCGGCACGGGGATCGTGTTGACCCGGCGGGCCTCCGGTCGATCGACGATCTCGTAGCGGATGACGATGCGCCGGACCACCGGCGTGAGGACGAGGGCGAGGACGACGGCGAGCACGAACACCACGACGATCGGCCCGATGGCATTGCCGACGGTCGGGATGAAGGTCATCGAGGCACGGCGCGCGCGGGTGAGGTGAGTCTCCCGGCCCTCACGCGGCGGGCAGGCCGGGAACCGGGAAGCGCGCGACGATCTCGCGGACCTCGTCCGCCAACCGGGACTGGGCCGTCGGTTCGTCGCGCTTCGCGATCGCGTCGATGATGATCCGGCCGACCGTCCGCATCTCGTCGGGGCCGAAGCCGCGCGAGGTCGTCGCCGGCGTCCCGATCCGGATCCCCGAGGCTGTGTTCGGGGGCAGCGTGTCGAACGGGATGGCGTTCTTGTTGACGGTGATGCCGATCTCGTCGAGCAGGTGCTCGGCCTCCTTGCCGGTCACGCCGAGCGGCGTCACGTCGACGAGCAGGAGATGGTTGTCGGTGCCGCCCGAGACCACCCGGGCGCCCAGGCTCGGCAAGCGTCTCGGCCATCACGCGGGCGTTCTCGATCGTCCGGCGCTGGTCCTCCCGGAATGGCTCCTCGGCGGCCAGCTTGAAGGCGACGGCCTTGCCGGCGATGACGTGCATCAGCGGCCCGCCCTGGGTGCCCGGGAAGACGTTCCGGTCGATCGAGGCGCCCAGGGCGCCCTCGGCCTCACCGTTCTTGACCGCCGGGAAGGCCGCCGGGTCGAGGCCGGGCCGGAGCGAGCGCCGGCCGAAGAGCATCCCGCCACGTGGTCCACGCAGGGTCTTGTGGGTGGTCGTCGTGACCAGGTCGGCGTGCGGGAAGGGGCTCGGGTGGACGTCGGCCGCCACCAGGCCGGCGATATGGGCCATGTCGATGAACAGCATCGCCCCGACGTCGGCGGCGATCGCGGCCATCCGCTCGAAGTCCCACGAGACGCGGATAGGCGCTCGCCCCGCCCACGATCAGCTTCGGGCGGACCTCCTTGCGCCTGGATCTCCATCGCGTCGTAGTCGATGCGCTCCGTGTCCTGGCGCACGCCGTAGGCATGGACCTCGTACAGCCGCCCGGAGAAGTTGAGGGCCATGCCATGGGTCAGGTGGCCGCCGTGGGCCAGGTTCATGCCCATGATCCGGTCGCCCGGTTCGAGGACGCTGAAGTAGGCCGCCATGTTGGCCTGCGCGCCCGAGTGCGGCTGGACGTTCACGTGCTCGGCGCCCGGGTAGAGGGCGAGCGCACGCTCCTGGGCGAGTCGCTCGGCGATATCCACGAACTCGCAGCCGCCGTAGTAGCGCTTGCCGGGCAGGCCCTCGGCGTACTTGTTGGTCAGCCACGAGCCCTGCGCTTCCATCACGGCCGCGGACGACGTAGTTCTCGCTGGCGATCAGCTCGATCTTGTCGTGCTGGCGGCGACGCTCGTTGACCATCGCCTCCCACAGGACGGGGTCGAGGTCCTCGATCGACTCGAGCGCAAGGCCCATCCCTGGGGAGATCGTCATGACGTCGCCGACTCCTTCCTGCACCACCGGCTGCCCATCCCCCACCACCGGCGCGCCCGAGCGGTATCTTCCCACGAACGGGGCCACCGCCGAGACGCGTGGCAGGTGCCCGCGCGATGGAGGCCGCGATGAGCCAGGGATTCCTCGACGATGGCGAGGCTGGCGCGCTCGACACGCCGGCGGTCGTCGTCGATCTCGACCGGATGGACGAACGGATCGAAGTCGATGGCGCGGCTCATGCGCGAGCGAGGCATCGCGCTGCGGCCCGCACGCGAAGACGCACAAGAGCATCGCGGTCGCGCGGCGCCAGATCGACGCGGGCGCGGTCGGCCTGACGGTCGCCACGATCGGCGAGGCCGAGGTCTTCGCCGACGCCGGCTTCACGGACCTGTTCATCGCCTATCCGGTCGTGGCGTCCGGGCCCAAGGCCGGGCGCCTGCGGGAGCTCGCGAGTCGCTGCACGTTGTCAGTCGGGGCGGACTCGACCGTCGGGCTCGAGGCGCTGGCGGCCGCCATGCGGGGAGCGAGTGCCACGCTGCGCGTCCTCATCGAGGTCGACTCGGGCGGGGCGCGGACCGGCGTCCGGCCCGATGAGGCGGGATCGCTCGCTCGTCGTGCCACGGACCTTGGCCTGGAGGTGGGCGGGGCGTTCACCCACGAGGGCCACGGCTACAAGGGCACGGACCTGCGGGCGGCGGCCGGTGAGGACGCGGCCGATGGTCTGGCCGTTGCCGCGGCATCGCTCCGAGCCGAAGGCATCGAACCGACGGTCCTGAGCGCGGGTTCGACGCCGACCGCCGCGCTCTCCGCGCATGGGGCAGTCACCGAGGAGCGGCCCGGGACGTACGTCTTCGGCGACCGACTGCAGGCTGCGCTCGCCGGAGAACCGCCCGAGGATGCAGCGCTGATGGTCGCGACGACCGTCGTCAGCGCCGGAGCCGGTGGCGGGTTCGTCATCGACGCCGGGGCCAAGATCCTCGCCCAGGACGTCGCGCCGTTCATCGCGGGCCACGGCGCGGTCGTCGGCTACCCCGACGCGGTCATCCAGCGGCTCAACGATCACCACGGCGTGGTGGACCTGCCGGCGGGCGCGGCGCGACCGGCGGTCGGCACGATCGTCTGGGTCGTGCCCAATCACGTCTGTCCGGTCATCAACCTCGTCGACACGTTCGTCGTGGCACAGGACGGGCACGCGGTCGACACGTGGGCCGTGGACGCGCGCGGCAGGAACGGCTGAGGGTTACCCGCCGACCAGGTCGTGGGCGATGCCCGCGGCATCGAGGATCGCCACGAGACGCGCCACGGGGATGGCACCGTCGCGCAGGACCAGCGGCCGCTCGCCCGTGCAATCGACCACGGTCGACGGCGGCCCGCCGCGCGCCGCTCCCCCGTCGAGGATCAGGTCCACGCCGTCCCCGAGCTGGGCGAGGATCTCCTGCGCGTCGCGGGCCTCGGGCAGGCCGGAGACGTTGGCCGAGGTGGTCGGCAGCGGCCCGACGGCCGCGGCGAGCGCCCGGGGAGCATCGTGGTCCGGGACGCGCAAGCCCGATCGTCGGCGGCTCCGCCCGTGAGCGCCGGCGGGCAACGGGACGTCTCGGGCCGCTGCGGAACGACGACCGTCAGCCCGCCGGGCCAGCAGCTGCGGCGGCAGAGCGGCGTGCCGCCGGACCCATGACCGCCGATCGACGCCGCCTGCGACGCCGTCATCGAGCAGCAGCATGATCCCGCGGTCGGCGGTCGCCGCTTCACCTGGAACAGGCGCTCGATGCCGCCGGCGACGTCGAGTGCGACGGCGATCCCGTAGACCGTGTCGGTCGGCAGCGCGACGACGCCGCCGCGCCGCAGGACCGTCGATCGCCTCGGCCGCGCGCCCGTCGATGTCGTCGGGCACGATCCGGGCGCTCATGCCGAGGACGTGACACGGTCGGCTCGCCGGCGTCGGCCTCCCGCGCCGCCTGACCCTCCTCGGCCAGTCGAGACGCGGCAGCCCGAGCCTCGGGCAGCGGCGCCAGGACCAAGCGCCTCGATCATCCGGGCGACGCCTTCCTCGGCCAGCGGCGGCGCGACGTAGCGTGCCGCCGCCCGCACCTCGACCGGCGCGGTCGGCATCGCCGCCCCGTGGCCGACCTCGGCGAGCATCTCGAAATCGTTCCACTGGTCGCCGATGGCCAGCACCGCTCCGAGCGGGATCCGCATCCGGCGCGCGAGCCAGCGGATCGCGCGGCCCTTCGACACGCCGGGTGCCGTGAACTCCAGGAATCGCGGATGACTGATGGTCACCGCGGCCGCCCCCTCGAACCGCTCGCGGGCCAGTGGCGCCAGCTCGCTCGGCAGCGGCGGCTCGCCGGCCGCGAGGATCTTGGTGATCGGATGGCGGATCGACTCGACGAGGTCGCCGGACAGCTCCGGGTCGCCGCCGATGAACGCGCCGTACTCGTCGGCTCGCGGGTCGTCGGTCCGCACGATCAGGCGCTCGAGGTGGTTGAGGTGCGGGTCGAGCCCGCGTTCGCGCGTCCAGGCCACGATCTCGCGGGCGACCGCCGCCGGCATCGGCGTGTGGACGAGCAGGCGACCGAGCCGATCGGAGCCGGCCGCCGGCATCTCGCGGACCAGCGCACCCTGGTAGCCGACGACCGGCGAATCGAGCTCGAGCACGCGCGCGAAATGCATCGCGCTCGAGACCATCCGGCCGGTCACCAGGCTGACGATCACGCCTCGCTGCCCGCGCCGCGCGGACCGCGGCCCGGGTGTCCGGTCCGATCTCGAGGTCGTCGCCGACGAGCGTCCCGTCGATGTCGAGCGCGATCAGCTGGATGGGCAGGATGGGTTCGGGTGTCTTGATCCTGGGCACGTCCTGATGATGCCGGACGGCGGGCTCAGGCGCTTCCGGCGGCCGGTGGCCGGAGCGATCCGGGCGACGCGCGGCAGCCCGCGCCAGGTCGAGCTCGACGGCGCACGACCAGCCGGGCAGCTTCGCGGCGACGAGCGCCACGATCGCCTCGCCCTGGTCGGCCCCGATCTCGAGCATCGCGACGCCGTCATCGGCCATGGCGTCGGGGAGCAGGTCGAGCAGCCGCCCGATCACCTCGAGCCCGTCGACGCCGCCGTCGAGCGCCAGCACCGGCTCGAACGAGGTCGCGACAGGCAGGCCCGCCATCGCGTCGTGCCGGACGTACGGCAGGTTGGCGAGGACGACGTCGAAGCCTCTGGCATCGGGCGGCAGCAGGTCGGCCTCGGCGAACGAGATCCGGTCCGCGACCGCGTGCCCGACCGCGTTCTCCCGGGCGAGCCCCAGCGCGTCAGGCGAGATGTCGACGGCCAGGATCCGGACGGCGTCGAGAGCCTTGACCCGCCGCAGGCGCACGGCCAGCGCCACGGCGATGGCGCCGCTCCCCGTGCCCACGTCGACGACCTGGAGGTCGCGGCTCCCGGGCGGCCGCGCGCTCGAGGCCAGCCGCCGCAGAACCTCGTCCCCCGCCAGGTCGACGAGGCGCTCCGTCTCGGGTCGCGGGATCAGCGCGCGTGCGTCGACCTCGAAGGCGAGCCCGTAGAACTCCTTGATCCCGCGCAGGTAGGCCACGGGCTCGCCGGCCGCCCGCCGCTCGAGATCGGAGCGATACCGCCGGGCCGCATCGGCTCCGACCGGCGCCTCGGGATGCGCGACGACGGCCGTCCGGCCCGCCCCGACCGCCTGGCCGAGCAGAAGTTCGGCGTCGAGGCGCGGTGTCTCGGACCCGGCCGCGGCAAGGCGATCGGTACCTTCCCGGAGCAACTCCCCGGTCGTCTCGACCGTTGAACCCGCCCGGCGGACCCGACACGTCAGGCGGCGCCGTCGACGTCCCCGAGGCGATCGGCCTGGTCGGCCATCACGAGCGCGTCGATGAGGTCGTCGAGGTCGCCGTCCATCACGTTGGGCAGGTTGTGCACGGTCTTCCCGATCCGGTGGTCGGTCACCCGGTCCTGCGGGAAGTTGTAGGTCCGGATCTTGTCCGACCGGTCGCCCGCCCCGATCATCGAGCGCCGCGCCACGGAATCGGCCGCGCGCTGCTTCTGCTGCTGGAGGTCGTAGCAGCCGCGAGCGGAGCACGGAGATCGCCTTGGCCTTGTTCTTGTGCTGGCTCTTCTCGTCCTGGATCTCGACGACCAGTCCGGTCGGCAGGTGCGTGACGCGCACCGCCGAGTCCGTCGTGTTGACGGACTGACCGCCCGGCCCCGAGGCCCGCTTGACGTCGATGCGCAGGTCGCGCACCTCATCGATCTCGATCTCGACCTCGTCGACCTCCGGAAGGACGACCACCGTCACCGTCGATGTGTGGATGCGCCCCGAGGACTCGGTCGCGGGGATCCGCTGGACGCGATGGACGCCGCCCTCGAACTTGAGGCGGCTGTAGGCGCCGTCGCCGTGGATCTGGAGGATCGCCTCCTTGATCCCGCCGATCCCCGTCTCGTTGAGGCTCAGGATCTCGGGCGTGAAGCGGTGGCGCTCGGCGTATCGGATGTACATCCGGTAGAGCTCGGCGGCGAAGAGTGCGGCCTCGTCGCCGCCGGCGCCGCCGCGCAGCTCCATGATCACGTCGCGGCCGTCGTTCGGGTCGCGCGGCAGGAGCAGGACCTTCAGCTCCTCGAGCAGGCGCGTCTCGTCGGCCTCGAGCCGCTCGATCTCGTCGCGCGCCATCGTCGCGCATCTCGTCGTCGGCATCCGAGGCGTCGCGCAGCTCGCGCGCGCCGGTCAGCTCGGCCCGGGTGGCTTCCAGGCGCCGGAAGGCCTCGACGACGGGTTCGAGCCGCGACAGCTCCTGGCCGAGCCGGCGGATCGCGGCCGGGTCGGTCGAGGTCTCGGGCAGCGACAGGTCGGCCTGGATCTCGTCGTATTGCCGCGCGACCTCGGCCAGCTTGGCGTCGAGATCGCTCATCGCCCGGGTGGCGGGTCGGTCGGTACGGTCTGGACCGGTGGAACGGTCGTAGTCGGCGGGGCGGTCTGCGCGGTCGTGTCGGCAGTTGCCGCCGCCGGCTCGAGGCGCATCGGTCGCTGCTCGAAGTCGGCCGAGCCGGCGGGGACCAATTCGCCGTCCGCGATGAGCGCCTGCTCCATCGAGACGATCGCGACCTCGATCATGTCGTCGGTCGGCTGCTTGGTGGTGATCTTCTGGACGAGGAGCCCTGGGTAGAGCAGGACCTTGACCACCGGGTTCTTCCGGTGGCGCGCCCCGAAGCGCAGGATCTCGTAGCCGACTGCGGCGATGACCGGGATCAGCAGGATGCGGCTGGCGATCATGACCAGCGGCGCCTGCCGCCCAACGAACGAGAAGGCGATGATCGACAGCAGGATGACCACGACCAGGAACTCGGTGCCGCAGCGCTGGTGAGCCGTCGGGTACTTGCGGACCTCGCCGACGGTCAGCGGATCGCCCGCCTCGAGGGCGTGGATCGTCATGTGCTCGGCGCCGTGGTACTGGAAGACGCGCCGGATGTCCGGCGAGCGGCCGATGACCCACAGGTAACCGAGGAAGATCGCGACCCGCACCAGCCCCTCGACGAGGTGCTGGACGTTGCCGTTCTCGACGTTCTGCGTCGTCACCGACGCCACGAACAGTGGCAACAGGAAGAAGATCCCGACACCGGCGGCGAGCGTCAGGGTGAGCATCAGGATGACCGAGCCCTTGCCCAGCTCGACCCCTTCCTCCTCGGCCTGGACGTTGGCGCTTCGGACCAGCCAGCGTGTGCCGACGACGAGCGTCTCGTACAGGACGACCAGGCCGCGGATCAGCGGCCACTTCGACCAGCGCGTGCCATGGAAGCCGGCGTCGAGGCGCTCGGTGGCGTAGACGATCTCGCCGTCCGGGTGGCGCAGGGCGACCGCGATCGCATCGCGACCGCGCATCAGGACGCCCTCGATGAGGGCCTGGCCGCCGTAGGTGTAGCTGGGCATGCCCGCCAGTCTAGCGGGTGGGGCGTTTCGAGCCGGAATCGAAAAACGGCGGGCCGTCTGGCCCGCCGTCTGTGTGTGACTCGGTGTGCTAGCTCGCGGACCTGGCGCTCCAGGCGCTTCTGGAAGCGCTCGACCTGGCCGGCCGTGTCGATGATGGTCTGCTTGCCGGTGAAGAACGGGTGGCAGTTGCCACACACGTCGACACGCAGCTCGGGTCGGGTCGAACCGACCGTCCACTCGGTCCCGCAGGAGCCGCAATGGACCTTGGCTTCGTAGTAGGTGGGATGGATATCGGGCTTCACGATGTGCTCTCCTCCGTCGCCGTCCGTGCCGGGCAGTGGCCCAGCCGGTGGTCGCCGGTGATTCCGGGGTCTAGGCGCTCGCGGCGGTCGTCTCGACCGCCTCGACCCGGATGCGCTTCTTGGACTTGGTTGCGTGCTCGAACTTCACCTTGCCGGTGACTGTCGCGAACACGGTGTAATCGTGGCCCAGGCCGGTGCCGGGTCCACTCAGGAACGTCATGCCACGCTGGCGGACGATGATCGAGCCGGCGCTCACGAGCTGGCCGTCACCGGCCTTGACGCCGAGGCGCTGGCCGACGCTGTCGCGGCCGTTCTTGACGCTGCCGCCCGCTTTCTTGTGTGCCATCTCGTCTACTCGTCCTTCTTCGTGGCGCGGGGCTTCTTCGGTGCGTCCGTCTTCGCCTTCGGGGCGTCGGCGTCGGCCTTGGCGGTCGTCTTCTTCGGTGCCGCTGACTTGGTCGCGGTCTTCGAAGCGGACGCGGTCTCGGTCTTCGCGGTGGTCGTCTCGGCCTTGGCCTTGGTCGCCGTCTTCGGCTTCGCCTCGGTCTTGGTCGCCTTCTTCTCGGCGTCCGCGCCGACCGCGAGCTTCGCGGCGAGCTCGGCGTCCTTGGCTGCCTGCGCCGCTGCGGCCTCCTCGACGCGGGACCGCTCGGTCTTGGCCTCGTCGTCGGCCTTCTTGGCCGCCTTGGCCGCGCTCTTGCCTCCGAACGTGATGTCGGCGATGCGCAGGACGGTCAGTTCCTGGCGATGGCCCTTCTTGACCCGGCTGCGCGCCTTGGGCCGGTACTTGAACGAGATCAGCTTGGGACCGCGGGTCTGGGTGACGACCTCGGCGCTGACCGACGCGTCGGTCGACCAGCGGCCGGCCGATCGTTGACTCGTCGCCGTCGGCGACCAGCAGGACGCGATCGATGGTGACCGTCTTGCCCGGTTCGACGTCGAGAAGCTCGACCTCGAGCTCCGTCCCGACTTCGACGCGGTACTGCTTACCGCCGGTCTCGATGACTGCGTACATGGATCCTCAGGGTTGCGTGTCTGGCGACCGCGCGCGGCGATCGCGACATCGGACTGTAGAAATGGCGCGCGGCGACGCCGAGCGCAGAACGAGGATTGTACGGCTCCAAGCACGATTCGGTCAATCGGCCGGCCCCCTTCGATCCATCTCATCACTCACGATCACGCGCTCGCGAACCATCGAGGCGATGACGAGTGGACCACCGACCGCATCGCCGAGCGCTGCGACGACCTCGTCCGGCCGCCCGGTCCCCAGGACGGGGTCGAAGCGGGTCCGGACTCGAAGCACCACCGGAGGCCCGACGTTCACGACGCCCACGTCGGCCAGCAGGGGGCGCAGGTCGTAGCGAACGGTCGAGCCACCCTTCAGGCGCTCGCGCGGGAGCTCCGTGGCGTCGAGCAGGCCCGTCGCAGCGGCCGCGAGCGCGTGCGCGTCCGCGCCGGCCACCTCGATCCTGTAGTCCGCCGCGACGACCTGTCCGGCGAGGGCCGGGCTGCCGAGCCAGACATCGTGGACATCGACCAGGCGCCAGCCAGCCGGGAGGTGCTCGGCGAGGCCCTCTCGCACCCGCCACGTCGGGACGAACTCGGTGAGGACGATGTCGGCGAGCTCGCGCTCCAACTCAAGCCTGGCCGGGATCGGCGCCCCGAAGGCGATCCGAGGCCGGGCCCGCCCGGGTGCCCGGAAGAGCGGCAAACCAGAGGCCTCGAGGGCGGTCTCCCAGGCATCGACCGCCTCGCGACTCCCCAGCTCGGGCGCCTCGGCGGAGCGGGCCAGGAGAAGCCGCCAACGCTGACGCGGCGGCGGCAGGTTCTGCTCGGCCGGCGCCTCGGTCGGAGGCCCTGAAGCTGACTCTGAGCGTGCGTCCACGTCTGGTAGTCTGCGGCACGATGCAGGAGCCCGCGCCACCGACCACAGATGCTCCGGCCGTGGACCTGGCTCGCTGGGCAGCCTCCCTACCGCCCGCGCCGTTCCTCGATCCGGCGGCAGGTCCCGGCAGGACACGGTTCGGTCAGCTCTCGCCGCGGGTCGCCGTCCTGATCGTGGCTGCGATCATCGTCGGGCTGCTGCTCTGGATGGCGCGCGACAGCGTCCGGCCATTCATCGTCGGGCTGCTGTTCGTCTACTTGCTCGATCCGCCGGTCCGCTGGCTGGTGCGCCGCGGCATCCGTCGAACGTTCGCGATCCTCATCGTCTACGTGGTCGGGATCACGGCGTTCGTCGTGTTCCTGTGGCTCACCCTTGCGCCACTGCTCAACGAGATCCTGCGCTTCATCACGGACTTCCCGAAGCTCGCCGCCGACCTGGATACGCAGCTCAAGCGGCTCGGGGACTTCTACGCGCATCTCCAGATCCCGGTCGCGATCCGGGACTGGATCGACGGGATCATCGCCGGGTTCGGCCAGGGCGGGTCGGGTGGAGGCGGCCTCGACCTGTCATTCCTGCTGCCAGTGCTCACGGGCGCCAGCAGCCTGCTTGGACTCGTCTTCGGCTACCTGATCCTGCCGGTCTGGGTCGCCTACCTGGTCAAGGACAAGGTGACGCTCGTCGGGCAATTCGACCACAACCTTCCGAAGACCTGGCGGTTCGACACGTGGGCGATCATCAAGACCGTCGAGCACGATTTCGGCCAGTGGGTGCGGGGCCAGCTGATCCTCGGAGTCGTCGTCGGGGTCTTCACGTTCATCGGGCTGCTCATCCTGAGCCAGCTGGTCGACCCGATCTTCGGTCGCTACGCCGTGCTCCTGTCGATCATCGCCGGCGTCCTCGAGCTCGTGCCGATCATCGGCCCCATCATCTCGGCGGTGCCTGCGGTCCTCCTGGCGGCGACGGCCGGGCCAGCCGCCGTCATCGCGGCGCTCCTGCTGTACACCCTGGTCCAGCAGATCGAGAACAACTTCTTCGTTCCCAAGATCCAGGGCGACGCGATCCAGCTCCACCCGGCGGCGGTCATCTTCGCGATCATCGTCGGCGGGGCGCTTGCCGGGCTCATCGGGGCGATCCTGGCATTGCCGATGACCGCCGCCTTCCGCGACGTCGTGCGCTATCTGTTCCGGCGACTCTCGCCCGATGAGCCCGCGGCCCTGGCGGCGTCGCTGGAGCCGATCGGGATGGGCCCATCCCACGAGTGGACCGATGCCTGATCAGATCGACCCATACAAGATCCTGCAGGTCGACTCGGAGGCCGAGGACGAAGTCATCCAGGCGGCGTATCGCCGGCTTGCCCGCAAGTATCACCCGGACCTCGCGGCCAGCCCCGACGCGGCGAACCGGATGGCCGCGATCAATGCCGCCTGGGAGCTGATCGGCGAGCCGGCGAAGCGGGCGGCGTACGACCGCGAGCGCGTTCCCCTCGCGACGACGCCTGTCCAGCCGGCGGGTGGTGCCGATCGCACGCAGCCCGGGTCGGGGAGTGCCGCCTCACCCGGCGGGGCATCGACCGGGACCCGTTCGGGGTCGTCGTCGAGCAGTGGAGGCACATCGTCGGCTTCCACGCCACCGGCCGAGACCGTCTCGCGCGACTGGACCTCGGGCCGCTCGACGCAGGGCAGCGGCTATCAGGAGTCGATGCATTCGGCGGATGGATTCGGTGCCGCCGGTCCGCCGCCGGGCCGGCCGTCGGGGACGGTCCTGAACTTCGGTCGCTATGCCGGGTGGTCGCTGGGCGAGGTCGCCCGGAGCGACATGGAGTACGTCGAGTGGCTCGACCGCGCGCCGATCGGCCGGAACTACCGCCAGGAGATCGACGAGATCCTGCGCAAGAGTGGCCGGCGCAAGTCAGCCGACGCGGGCGAGACGGACCGCCGAGGGCTGTTCCGCCGCAAGTAGTGCGCTAGGCCGGCGCTTCGCCGGTCGGGGCTTCGCCAGTCGAGGCACGTCGGTCGCGGTCGTGTCGATCGTCCGGTCGACCACCCACCCGATCGTCGTTCCCTGGACGAGCAGCGTGAACAGGACGACCCCGAACGTGATCTCCTGGAGGAGCGCCCGCTGCGGGATGTCGGCCGGGAGTGACAGAGCCATCGCGACGGCCACCGCCCCGCGCAGACCGGCCCAGAACAGGACGTGGAGCCAGCCTGTCGGCACCGCCTCGACCAGCCCCGGGCCGGGCACGAGGCGCGAGAGACCGCCCAGGAGCCCGTAGACCACGACGGCACGCCCGACGAGGATGCCCACGATCGCCCAGGCGATCGGACCGAGCGAATCCACGAGGCGCACCGGCGGGATGGCGAGCCCCACGAGCAGGAAGACGACGGCCGTCAGCAGGTATGCGAAGAACTCCCAGACCGTGTCGATGGCGTCGGTTCCGGTCGCCGTCAGCGCCCGGCCGGGTCCAGCATTGCCGAGCACGATGGCGGCCGTCACCGTGGCGATCACCCCGGACAGGTGGAAGACGTCGGCCAGCATGTAACTGCCGTAGGCGAGCACGACCGAGATGGTCAACTCGATGAGGTGATCGTCCACCAACGAGATGATCCGAGCGGCGAGGACGCCGGTCGCCAGGCCGATGGCAACGCTGATCGCGACAGTCCCAACGAAGGTGACGACGGCCTCGCCGGGACCGATCGGAGCGACGACGACCTGCAACGCGATGGCGAAGAGGACCAGACCCGTGCCGTCATTGAACAGGCTCTCTCCGTCGACCAACGTCGACAGCGCCGGCGGGACGCGCAGACGCTTGAATGTCGCGACGACTGCGGCCGGGTCGGTCGCCGAGACCATCGCCCCGACGATGAACGCGAGGTCCAGTCGAAGGCCGGTGGCGAGGTTGAGGACGATCGCCACGATCCCCGCGGAGATCACGACGCCGGGGATCGCCAGGAGTGCCAGGCCACGGAACCATCGCCGGAGCTCGGCGAACCGGAGCCGATAGCCCGCCTCGAACACGAGCCCGGGCAGGAGCACGAGCAGGACGACGTCGGACGAGACGGGCAGGCTCGGGATCCCGGCCGCCCCGGCGGCGATGCCCACCGCGAGCCCGGCGATCACCAGGGCGACGGTGTAGGGCAGTCTCAGGGGGCGCGCGACGATCGCCACGAACGCGGCCAGGCCGAGAAGGCCGACCAGCAGCTCGATCGCGTGCGGGAGCTCCGCCTCGTCCATCAGACGGTCACGGGGATGGGACCTCGGGTTACCAGGCGGCTCGGGTCTGTCTGATATTGATGCTCTGGAGGATACCGAGCCCGGCCGCCATGCTCACGAGCGAGGCGCCGCCATGCGTCACGAACGGAAGGGGGATGCCGGTGATCGGCATGATCCCGAGGACCATCCCGACGTTGACGATGAGCTGGAACAGGATCATCGAGCCCACACCTGCCGCGAACAATGTCCCGAATGCGTCGCGCGATCGCCAACCGGACACGAGGACACGCCAGAGGAGGAGTACGAAGAGGACGAACAGGACGACGCCGCCGATGAAGCCGAGCTCCTCAGCGAGAGTGGCGAAGACGAAGTCGGTGGCCTGGACCGGCAGGTAGGCTCCCTGCGTCTGCGTGCCATTCGTCAGCCCCTTGCCGACGAGGCCACCGGCTCCGACCGCGATCTGCGCCTGATGGAGCTGGAAGCCGGCTCCCTGGATATCCGGCGCGGCGTTGAAGAACGCCTCGAGGCGGGCCTTCTGGTAGTCGCGCAGCAGGTACGTCCACGCAATCGGGATCATCGCCGCGACTCCGACAGCCAGGACGGTCAGCCAGCGAAGGCTCGCGCCGGACATCCAGAGCATCCCGGCCAGGATCGCCGCGAAGACGAGGGATGTCCCGAGGTCGGGTTGGAGCATCACGAGCGCGAGCGGTGGAGCGACCAGGAGGCAGGCGCCGACCAATGGTGGCAGGGAGTCGAGGCGACCCTGCCGACCAGCGAGATAGGCAGCGAGGACCACGATCATCAGGATCTTCGCGATCTCGCTGAACTGGAACGTCAACGGCCCGATCGAGACCCAGCGCGACGAGCTCCCGACGCCGCTCCCGATCGCGAGGGTGAGCACAAGCAGTCCGATCTGGACGCCATAGATCGGCCAGGCGAGCGTCTTGAGCCAGTGGTAGTCGAAGACCGTGGCGAGCACGAAGACGGTGACCGCGATGGCCGCCCACATCAGACCCCGACTGAACGTCGTTCCGGCCTCGAACGGCACGGATCCCTGCTCGATGCTGTTCGTGTAGGCCATCACGAGACCGATGGCCAGGAGAAGGCCGGCGTAGGTCGTCAGTTGGAGGTCGAACGCGCGCCAGGCGGCACCGACCGACTTCGCGGCCCAATCGTTGATGCGCGCCGGTTGAGCTCGGATGACGCCCATCAGTTGCTCTGGTAGAAGTTGCCGCGCTTGAGCAGGTCGGGAAGGCGGTAATCCTTCTTGATCCCGAAGTGCAGTTGGTAGAAGTACTTCACGATCTCCGTGGCGACATTGCCCTTCGTCCGCGAGTCGTAGGCCAGGGCGAGGACGACGATCTGGGCGCTCGTGCTGTTGAAGGAGCCGTGTTTGGCGTCCTTGGGCACGAAGCCGACGAACCACGAGTGGTACGGCAGCCGGCCCTTGCTGTCGCGAGTGCCGAATTCGGCCGTCCCCGACTTGCCGGCGACCTTGATCGGCATGTCGACCAGGTTGTAGGTGTGCCGGACGAGGACCGTGTTGCGGGCCGCGTTGCGCATCACACGCAGGACGTTCGCCTGGACCTTCATCTTGTGGATGATCTTGGGCTTGAACGGCCGGACGACGGTGCCATCGGGTCCGACGATGTCGCGCACGATCTGAGGCTGGTAGAGCGTGCCGCCATTGGCCAGGGTCGCATAGGCATTGATCAGCTGGATGGGTGTGACCACGTCATAGCCCTGGCCGATCCCCGCCTGGTACGTCTCTCCACCAAAGATCGGTGCGCCGAGGGTGGACTGCTTCCATTCATTGGTCGGAACGATCCCTGGAACCTCGCCGGGGAGATCGATGCCGGTCGGGTTGCCGAAGCCGTACTGCTTGGCCCAGTAGCCCAGCCGATCGATGCCGAGCTTGCCTGCCATCTGGAAGAAGAACGTGTCGCTCGAGTGGCCGAAGCCGCAGTAGATGTTGCACGCTCCGAATCCGCGGTGGTTCCAGTCGTAGAAGCGCGTCCCGCCGAGCGTGAGGAAACCGGCGGTGCGGACCCGCGTGCTCGGCGTGATCTTCTTGTCCGCCAAGGCGCCCGTGCCGGCGACGAGCTTATAGGTCGATCCGGGCGGGTAGTGCGCCTGGGTCGCATGGTTGAGGAGCGGCTTGTCCGGGTTGTTGAGCAGCTTCGTGTAGTCCTTGATGCTGATGCCGCGAGCGAACTGGTTGTTGTCGTAGGTCGGGAGACTGACGAGCGCGAGGACCTCGCCCGTCTGCGGGTCCATCGCGATCACCACGCCGCGCTTGATCCCGACCTTCTTCATCGCCCACTGGAGCGCCTTCTGGGCGTACCTCTGCTCCTTGGTGTCGATCGTGAGCGTCAACGAATCGCCCGGCTGCGCCTGTGCCAGCGTCTGGAGGACCTGGGTCTTCTGGCCCGAGGCGTCCTGCTCGACACTCTGCGTGCCGTAGATGCCCCGCAGGCTGCTCTCGTACTGCGCTTCGATGCCGACCTTGCCGATCAGGTCGTCGGGCAGGTAGCCGTCCTGTTTCAGGTCGAGGAGTTGCTCGCCGGAGACCGGACCCGTGTAGCCGAGGATCTGCGACATCAGCGGCCCGTCCGCGTACAACCGTCTTGCCTCGACCGCGACCTCGACCCCCGGAAGCTCAAAGCCGGCCTCCGAGATGAGGCGGGCGGTCCGCTCGTCCACGTCGGTGGCGATCCGGACGAGATCGAAGGTCGACCCGGGGTTGCCGTCGATGGTCGTGTTGATGTCGGTGGCAGGCATTCCGAGGAGGGCGGCCAGGCGATCGACGACGACCGGGCGTTGGTCAAGTGGCAGGTCCGCCGGACGGAGCTTGACGACGAAGGTGGCCACGTTCGTGACGAGGGTGCGACCGTTGCGGTCATAGATCAGACCGCGCGGAGCCGGGATCGACTCCTGAACCGTCCGATTGTGGGTCGCAAGCGTGGCAAGGCGACCACCATCGACGATCTGGAGATAGAAGAGTCGCGCTGTCAGGCCGGTGACCGCGATGATCACCGCGAGGGCGAAGACGAGGAAGCGGGAGAGGTTCCGGACGGGTCGAGGACGTTCGTCGTAGAACGTACTCACCAGTCGAGCCGTTCCGATTCGGTTCGGCGATCGTGGATCGAGATCGCAAGCGGCCCGATCAAAGCCGCGAGGATCGTGTCGTAGACGACGCCGGGCAGCAGGATGCCGATCGGGTCGGCAACCGGGATCGGTGTCCGGAGGGCATTGAACGCGACGTACAGGGTCATTGAGTAGAAGAGACTCAGCAGCAGAGTGGCAAGGATGGGAACGATCGGGCGGAGACGAAGGAGAAGGCGTCCGAGGACTGCAGTGAAGCCCACACAGAGGAGGAGGGCGAACGCGGTCGAACCGAGCGGCCGTTGAGCAAGGACATCCAGGACGAGGCCCCCTACGAAGGCCCAGACGAGGCCCGCCTCGAGGCCGATCGCCACGGTGACGACGATCCCACAGACGAGCATGAGGTGCGGTTGCGCGATCCCGAACCGCAGGTATGGCCCGACGGTCAATTCCAGCAAGGCCGTCACCGTCGCACCGAACGCGGCCAGCAACAGTGTCATCGAGCGCGTCGATCCTCGGTGGATTGGCCCAAGGTCGCACCCCGCCCGCACGGTCCTTCGGGAATCGGTCGAACGGCGGCGACCTCCCGCGAAGTATCCCACGGACGGGGCCTCCCAGCAACGGAGATATGGTGGCCTTTCGTCCTGTAGCGACGGTCGACCTTGGTCCGGGACTGTGCACTGTTTCACGTGAAATGAGCGTGATCGGCCGTGGCTCAACCGTTTTCAAGGGGCTCCGCTTTCCGCTGGTCAGGCCGTTCCCATCGCGAGACCAACCGCGAGTGCATACCGTGTTTCACGTGAAACCCGGCCGTCGCCAATTCGGCCCGTCCGGCGCCCCTATTTCCCGTGTTTCACGTGAAACCGCCGCCGATCAAAACCTGCCAGATACGTGTGGGATGAGCGCCGGGCGACACACTGGCCGCCTACGGGCGGATGCCGAGGTGAAAGGGCCAGCGATGGTAGAATCATTCATCGTGAGACATATCCGGGCAGGCCGCTGAGTGGGCCAAACGATCGCCTGTGCCAACCAAAAGGGCGGCGTCGGGAAGACCACGACAGTCGTGAATCTTGGGAGCTACCTCGCCCTCTTTGGTGAGCGAGTCCTCATCATCGACTTCGACCCCCAGGGCAATGCCACGAGTGGCCTCGGTTTCGACCGCAACTCCATCGAGCGATCCATCTACGACGCGATCGTCGACGGTGTCAGCCTTCGTGAGCTGACCCTCCCCGGCCCGGTCGACGAACTCGACGTCGTGCCATCGACGATCGCGCTCGCCGGCGCAGAAGTCGAGCTCGCACCGATCGAGGGCCGCGAACGACGCCTCAGCCGCCTCCTGGCCGAAGTCGAAGCCGATTACGACTACATCCTGATCGATTGCCCACCATCGCTCGGATTGCTGACCGTCAATGCGCTGACGGCAGCCGACTCCGTCCTGATCCCATTGCAATGCGAGTACTACGCCCTGGAAGGATTGACCCAGCTGCTTGCCACGCTTGACCTGATCCGCGACCACTTGAACCCTGAGCTCGACATCAAGGGGGTCGTCCTGACGATGTTCGACGCGCGGACCAAGTTGTCGGCTGACGTCGCCAACGAGGTCCGTCGCCACCTGGGTGATCACGTCTTCAAGACCGTGATCCCGCGCAACGTCCGCTTGTCGGAGGCACCCAGCCACGGCCAGCCGATCTCGCGGTATGCCCCGGACTCGACGGGCGCCCTCGCGTATGCGGCCCTCACCAACGAACTCCGTGCGCGCGACAACCAGGATGATCCGGATCGGTCCCAATCGCCCGAGGCGGTGGCGTCGTGACCGTCCGCTCAGAGCGCTCGCAGGGCCTCGGCCGTGGTCTCGCCTCGCTGATCCCCCAGCGGAGTGCCGGTCAGCCCGGCACGCTCGAGATCCCGACGTCACGGATCAAGCCCAACCCCCATCAGCCGCGCAAGCGCTTCGATCCCGACAGTCTCGCGACACTGACCGCGAGCATCGCGGAGCACGGCGTCCTCCAGCCGATCCTCGTGACCGAGACGATCGACGGCTATCAGCTCGTCGCCGGTGAGCGGCGGCTCCGTGCGGCGCAGGCCGCCGGCCTTGATCGGATCCCGGCGCTGGTGCGCCAGCTGGCGGATCGCGACCAGCTCGAGCTCGCGCTCGTCGAGAACCTGCAACGCGAGGACCTCGACCCGATCGAGACGGCCGACGCCTACCGCCAGCTGATCGATGAGTTCGGGTTCACCCAGGACGCCCTCGCGACCCGCGTCGGCCGAGCTCGCTCGACCGTGGCCAACACGCTCCGTCTCCTCGACCTGGCCCCTGGGATCCAGGGCGCCGTAGCCGACGGTCGATTGAGTGAGGGGCACGGCCGCGCGATCGGCGGGCTCGCCACCGAACTCCAGGACCGCGTGCTCGACTCCGTCATCGGCCAGGAGCTCTCGGTGCGCCAGACCGAGGAACTCGTCCGGCGACTGCGTGAACCGAAGCCACAGCCGGCCGGACCACAGGCGCGTACATCCGATCCGGACATGGAGCGTGTCGAGGAGGACCTCCGGCGCGCGCTCGGGACCAAGGTCAGCCTGGCCCGGTCACGACGCGGTGGCCGGATCGTGATCGAGTACTACAGCGACGAAGAACTCGGGCGGCTCTACGAGCGCCTGACCGGAGGAAACGCGTGACCGAAGCCACCCGCCCGAGCGCATCGAAGCCGCCGGTCGTTCCCGCAGCGCCTGCCGCCCCGAGCGGTCGCGGCAAGCGTGCCCGGAACGCCTCGGACTACGACGCTGCCAGCATCCAGGTCCTCGAGGGCCTCGAGGCTGTCCGCAAGCGCCCCGGCATGTACATCGGCTCGACCGACGCCCGCGGACTCCACCACCTCGTCTGGGAAGTCGTCGACAACTCGATCGACGAGGCCATGGCCGGCCAGGCCAAGACGATCCGGGTGACGATCAAGGCCGACGGCGTCGTGACCGTCGAGGACGACGGCCGCGGCGTGCCAGTCGGCAAGCATTCGACCGGCAAGGACGCGCTCGAGGTCGTCCACACCGTGCTGCATGCGGGTGGCAAGTTCGGTGGCGGCGGCTACAAGGTCTCGGGCGGTCTGCACGGTGTGGGGGTCAGCGTCGTTAACGCGCTGTCATCGTGGATGCGCGTCGAATCCGCTCGTGATGGCTTCATCTGGGCGCAGGAGTACGAACGCGGCAAGCCAAAGACCGCCGTCAAGAAGCTCGGTCCGCAGGGGACACGTCGCGGGACGACCACGAGCTTTATGGCCGATAGCGAGATGTTCGAGACCACCGAGTACTCCTTCGACCTGATCAGCCAGCGCCTGCGCGAGTCGGCCTACCTGACCAAGCGCGTCTGGATCACGCTGATCGACGAGCGGATCGATCGCGAGCGCTCGTTCTACTTCGAAGGCGGACTCCAATCCTTCGTCCGGCACCTGAACCGGAACAAGGAAGTCCTCCATACCCGCCCGATCTATGTCGAGCGAAAGGAGGGCAGCACGGCGGTCGAGGTCGCGCTCCAGTACAACGACTCGTACACCGAGAACGTCCTCGCCTTCGCCAACAACATCAATACGCCCGACGGCGGGACCCACGTCACGGGCTTCCGGGCCGCCTTGACCAGCTCGCTCAACGATTGGGCTCGCCGGGCCGGCGTCCTGCGCGACGCCGACGGCAACCTGTCGGGCGACGACGTCCGTGAAGGTCTGACCGCGGTCATCAGTGTGAAGATGACCGACCCGCAGTTCGAGGGCCAGACAAAGGCCAAGCTGGGCAACGCGGAGGTGAAGGGTCAGGTCCAGGCGGCCGTCGCCGACAGCCTCGGCCAGTACCTCGACGAGAACCCGGCCGACGGCCGGCGGATCATCGAGAAGTGCCTGACCGCAGCCCGCGCACGGGAAGCCGCCCGAAAGGCGCGCGATCTCGTCATCCGCAAGGGCGCTCTCGATGGGATGTCCCTGCCCGGCAAGCTGGCCGACTGCCAGGAGCGCGACCCCGCGCGCAGCGAGCTCTATCTCGTCGAGGGCGACTCGGCCGGTGGTTCGGCCAAGCAGGGCCGCGACCGGCGCCAGCAGGCGATCCTCCCGTTGCGGGGGAAGTTGCTCAACGTCGAGAAGGCACGCCTCGACAAGATCCTGTCGAGCGAGAACGTGCGACCGCTGATCATCGCCCTGGGGGCCGGCATCGGTGAGAGCTTCGACATCGCGAAGCTGCGCTACCACCGGATCATCATCATGACCGACGCCGACGTCGACGGCGCCCACATCCGGACGCTCCTGTTGACCTTCTTCTACCGGCACATGCCGCAGGTCATCGAGAACGGCTACCTCTACATCGCACAGCCGCCGCTCTACCGCGTCAGCACCGGCAAGGTCACTCGCTACGCGCAATCCGAGAAGGAGCGCGATCGGGTGATCAAGGAGTTCAACGTCAAGAACCTGTCCGTCCAGCGGTTCAAGGGCCTCGGCGAGATGAACGCCGACCAGCTCTGGGAGACGACGATGAACCCCGAGACGCGGACCCTGCTCCGCGTCGACAGCGAGGACGCGGCGGCCGCCGACGACATCTTCACGATGCTGATGGGCGAGAAGGTCGGGCCGCGCAAGGACTTCATCAAATCCGAGGCACGGAAGGTGCAAAATCTTGACGTCTGAGGCGACTCGGACGACCGCGCCGGCCCGGCCCGCCATCGAGACGCCAGACGGCCGTTTCGAGTTCGCGGCACACAACTGCTTCGGATGCGGGACGCTCAATGCCGGCGGGATCGGGATGGTCCTCCACGTCGAAGCCGGCCGGGCGTGGACCGAGATGGCCCTCGAACGCCGGTTCGAAGGCTGGGATGGCGTCATCCACGGCGGGATCCTGTGCGCGATCCTCGACGAGGTGATGGCCTGGGCCCTCGTCGGCGAGGACAACTGGGGCGTGACGGCACGAATGGCGGTCAACTTCCGCAAGCCGGTCGCCGTCGACATGCCGATCCGGGCCGAAGGGTGGATCACCCGTGCGCGGCGTCGGATCGTCGAGACCGAGGGCCATATCGTCGATGCCGTGACGGGGATCGAGCTGGCGACGGCGACCGGCACCTACGTCGCGGCCGACCCGGCCCGCAAGCGAGATCTCCGCGAGCGCTACGCGTACCGTCCGGCCGGTTCGGCCGGAGACAGCCCAGTCGCCGATCCACCCCGACCGGTGGACGTCGCCCGATGATGACCGCCACACCGGCATCCGGACCGGCATCGACCTCGAGCGAGGTGACCGCCCGCGCTGTCGCGTTCGTGGCCGCCCATCGTGATGCCGCCGAGGCCCTCGGCGCCGAGCTCGCGGACTACAGCAACGACCCGGAAGGCTTCGCGACCGCCCTGACAATCGGGCTCGCGTCGCTTGCGGACCCGGAGTATCTGGCCGGACAGCAGCGGATCGCGCCCGGGATCGGCGCCATCCACGGCGTCCGCTGGCCGCTGCTCGCGGCAGTCCAGCGCGGCTTCCGGAACGCCTCGAAGGGCTCGCCGTCGACGCCCCTCCTGTTCATCGCAGATCGGCTCTTCCACGAGCGCGAGCTTGAGGCACGCTGGTTCGCCTTCGGTCTCCTCGAGCGAACGCTGGCCACCGAGACCGAGCGCACATGGCAGCTGATGCGCCGCGCCGCCCGCGAGGCGGGCGACTGGATCACCGTCAATTCGCTGGCGCACCCATACGGCAAGGGGATCGCCGCCGAGACCTATCGCTGGGCGGAGCTGGAGCAGCTCGTCTACAGCCCGTCGCGCTGGGAACGCCGGCTCATCGGTTCGACCATCGCGACCATGACCCATGGCGACCGCAAGACTGGTCGCGACCCGCAGCTCGCCGGCCACGCCCTGCCCCTGCTGGCGGCGCTGATGGGCGACGCCGAACCCGATGTCCAGAAGGCGCTGTCGTGGGCCTATCGGTCGCTGCTGGGAGTGGACCGCGACGGCGACCGAGGCGGCCCTCCGCGCCGAGACCGAGCGTGCCGCCGCCACCGACGACGGTCACCGCGCATGGGTCATCCGCGACACCCTCACCAAGCTCGACCCGGCCACTGCCGACGAGTTCCGCACCCGACTCGCGGGGATCCGCAAGCGCCCGGGCGCACCGGCCACCTCGGCCGCATCCGAGATCGCCGACCGTTTCGGTCGCCTGCCCGATCCCGCCTACCATCCGGAGCCCCCGCTCTGATGCCGAGCCCCACGCAGCCCGCCCACGCTGACGCGACAGGAGAAACCAGCACGTGACCGACGACCTGGGCGATTTCCGATCGATCCGCATCGAGGACGAGATGCGGGTCAGCTACCTCGACTACGCGATGAGCGTCATCGTGTCGCGCGCCCTGCCCGACGTCCGCGACGGGTTCAAGCCCGTCCACCGCCGGATCCTCTACGCGATGGGGGAGATGGGGCTGTCGGCGACCAGTTCGTACCGCAAGTGCGCCGCGATCGTCGGCGAGGTGATGGGCAAGTACCACCCGCACGGCGACAGCGCGCTGTACGACGCCCTCGTCCGCCTCGCCCAGGACTTCTCGATGCGCTACCCGCTCGTCGACGGGCAGGGCAACTTCGGCTCGGTCGATGGCGACACCGCGGCCGCCATGCGCTACACCGAGGCGCGGCTGACCGCGATCGCCGGCGAGATGCTCGCCGACATCGACAAGGACACCGTCGACTTCGTCGACAACTACGACGGGACGCAGAAGCAGCCGTCGGTCCTGCCGGCCAAGCTTCCGAACCTGCTCGTCAACGGCAGCTCCGGCATCGCCGTCGGGATGGCGACCAACATCCCGCCGCACCACCTCGGCGAGATCGTCGATGCCACGATCGCGATGATCGACGACCCGGATCTGACCTCGGACGACCTGTGCCAGTTCGTCCAGGGCCCCGACTTCCCGACCGGCGGCACGATCTACCGCTTCGAGCGCCAGCGCAACACGCTGACCGGCGAGTGGGAGACGGTCGACGCGATCCGCCAGATGTACGCCCACGGTCGCGGCCGTGTCGTGATGCGCGCCCAGGTCGCATTCGAGGAGGTCAAGGGCGACCGGACCGCCATCGTCGTGACCGAGCTGCCCTACCAGGTCAACAAGGCGAGCCTTCTCGAGAAGATCGCCGAGCTGGTCAAGGACAAGCGCATCGACGGGATCGGGGACCTGCGCGACGAGTCCGACCGTGACGGGATGCGCGTCTACATCGAGCTCAAGCGCGACACCAACCCGCACATGGTCCTCAACAACCTGTTCAAGCACACGCCGATGCAGCTCGCGTTCAACATGAACATGCTCGCGCTGGTCGACGGTCAGCCCCAGACCCTGCCGCTGCGCAGCGTCCTCGTCCACTACCTCGACCATCGCCGCGAGATCATCCGGCGCCGGACCGAGTTCGACCTCGGCAAGGCGCGTGCCCGGGCGCACATCCTCGAGGGCCTCAAGATCGCCCTCGACAACCTCGATGCGGTCATCAAGACCATCCGCGAGTCGGCCGAGGTCGACGACGCGCGCACCAACCTGATGGCCCGCTTCGACCTGTCCGAGCTCCAGGCGCAGGCCATCCTCGACATGCGGCTGGCCCGCCTGGCCGCGCTCGAGCGCCAGAAGATCGAGGACGAGTACCTCGCGATCATCCAGCTCATCGCCGAGCTCGAGGACATCCTGGCCAACCCGGCCCGCGTCAGCCAGATCATCAAGGACGAGCTGACCGAGCTGAAGAAGAAGTACGCCGGCGAGCGGCGGACCCGCGTCGCCGACGACTTCAGCCGCGAGATGACCGACGAGGACCTCATCGCCAACGAGGACGTCGTGGTCACGATCTCCGGCCGCGGCTACATCAAGCGGCAGCCGGTCGCCACGTATCGTCGCCAGCACCGCGGCGGCAAGGGGATCATCGGCCACGTCACGCGCGAGGAGGACGCCGTCGAGCACCTCCTCGTGGCCAACACCCACGACTGGGCGTTGTTCTTCACCAACCGTGGCCGGGTCTTCAGCGCCAAGGTCCACAACATCCCCGACGCCAGCCGCCAGGCCAAGGGCATCCCGATCATCAACCTGCCGGGAGTCCAGGTCGACTCGGGCGAGGTCCCGATGGCGACGATCATGCTGCCCGACTTCAAGGCCGGCTCGTACCTCGTCCTCGCCACCCGCCAGGGCATCGTCAAGAAGACGCCGCTCGAACAGTTCGAGAAGGTCCGCTCGTCGGGGATCCGCGCGATCACCATCCGCGACGACGACGAGCTCGCCTGGGTCGACGTCTCGACCGGCGAGGACGACGTCATCATCGCGACCTCGCAGGGCAAGATCGCCAGGTTCCACGAGAGCGACATCCGGGCCATGGGTCGCGACGCCGCCGGCGTCATCGGCATCCGGCTGGCACGCGAGGGTGACTACGTTCGTCGGGATGAGCGTGGTCCAGCCGGACTCCGACCTCCTCGTGCTGACCGAGACCGGCTATGGCAAGCGGGTCCCGCTCTCCGAGTTCCGCGCGATGCACCGAGGCCCGCAAGGCGTCCGGCCTGATCAGCCTCGAGGGACGCAAGACCGGCAACGTCGCCGCGGTCCAGCAGGTGACCGAGGAGGACGAGGAGCTGATCCTCATCAGCGCCGGCGGCCAGGTCGTGCGCACCGACGTCAACACCATCAACCGCCAGAAAGCCCAGGCCCGCGGCGTCATCACGATGCGCCTCAACGAGGGTGACCGGGTGGTGGCCATCGCCGCCTTCCGTGCCGGACTTGCAGAGCAGGACGGCATGGGCGACGATGGCGAACCTGGATCGGACGGCGCGAGCCCCACCGGCCCGGGAACAGGCGGATGAGGCCGCGATGACGGCCTTCTCGGCGTTCGGCGGACGGGAGGCGGCTGGCTTGTACGCGGACCAGTTCGAGATCTACCACGGCAACTCGAACCCGGATCTCGCCCGGAAGATCAGCCGCTACCTCGGCACCGAGCCGGGCAAGCTGGAGGTCTTCCAGTTCGCCAACGAGAACATCTTCGTCAAGATCCTCGAGAACGTCCGCGAGAAGGACGTCTTCCTGGTCCAGCCGACCAGCCACCCGGTCAACCAGTCGATCATGGAACTGCTGATCATGATCGACGCATTCAAGCGGGCCAGCGCCGGGCGGATCACGGCGGTCATCCCGTTCTACGCCTACGGCCGGTCGGACAAGAAGGACCAGCCGCGCGTCCCGATCACGGCCCGCCTGATCGCCGACATGATCACCGTCGCCGGCGCGGACCGCGTCCTCACGATGGACCTCCACCAGGGCCAGATCCAGGGTTTCTTCAACATCCCCGTCGACGAGCTGACGGCCGTCCACATGCTGTCGAACTACTACAAGCACAAGAACATCGAGAACCCCGTGGTCGTGACCGACCTCGGCTTCGCCAAGCGCGCCCGGGCGTTCGCCGAGCTGCTCGACGCACCACTGGCGATCATCGAGAAGCGCCGGGTCGGCAACCTCGACCGGGCCGAGCTGATGAACGTCATCGGCGACGTCAAGGGCAAGCGCGCGATCATCGTCGACGACGAGATCGACACCGGCGGCACGCTGGTCGAGATCACCAAGGCCCTCGTGCGCGAGGGCGTGACCGAGATCTACGCCTGCGCCACGCACGGCGTGCTGAGCGACCCGGCGATCGACCGGATCGCGGCCGTCGAACCTGCGCGAGGTCGTCCTGACCGACTCGGTCCCGCTCCCCGAGCGCAAGCGGCTGGCCAAGATCACGACACTCTCCGTCGCGCCACTCATCGGCGAGGCGATCCGCCGCATCCACCGCGGTGAATCGGTCGGTGCGCTCTTCTCGAGCGAGGTCTCGCTGACGCAGGAGATGGTCCTCTGGGAGGGCGGCGACGAGGGCACGATCGACACTCGGGGCGGTGAGCCGGGCGACGATCCGCCCATCGTCGGCGAGGCCGACGACGGCATCCGCGATCGACGCCTTTGCCGCGTCCGCCCAGGCGAGCGACCGATGACGCTCAAGCTCCATCGCCCCGACGGCGAGGGTGGCCTCGAGCCACGACCCGTCGTCGAGCCGGACTGGCGATCGCAGCTCCAGTCGCCCCGCTGGGGGACCGCGCTCGAGGGCGAACGCCTCCCCGAACTGAAGAACCCGGAGATGAACCCGACCTCGCGGATGCGGTCGGTCCTCTTCTGGCTTGGCCTCGGCGTGGCCACGTTCCTGCTGATCGTCATCGGCTACGGCAGCGGGTTCTGGAAGCTGTCCTCGGGCGCTGAGCAGGTCCAGCCGTCCCCGAGTCCGGCCGCGATCGTCATCGAGCACAGGGCGGTCTGACCGGACCTCGGCGGGTCCTCGCCTATACTTGATGCCAAATGCGCTTCCTGAACAAATTCGTCGACTCGAACGACCGCGAGATCCGACGCCTCCAGCCGATGGTCGACCAGACGAACGCCCTCGAGGCCGAGTACGAGGCACTCTCCGACGACGAGATCCGCGCCCACTTCGCGGAGCTCCGTGCCGAGATCACGGAAGTCGCCGTCCCGGACGAGCCGTCCGAGGATGAGCTCCACCACCCTGACCTCGAGCGCCGCCGCGAGCTGAAGAAGGAGCGCCGGACGCGCGAGAACGAGCGCGTCCAGAAGGCGCTCGACGAGATCCTCCCCGAGGTCTTCGCGATGACCCGCGAGGCGATGAAGCGGACGCTCGGGATGCGCCACTTCGACGTCCAGCTGATCGGGGCGGCCGTCCTCCACCAGGGCAAGATCGCCGAGATGCGGACCGGCGAGGGCAAGACGCTCGTCGCGCCGATGGCCGCCATCCTCAACGCGACGGCCGGCCGCGGCGTCCACGTCGTGACGGTCAACGACTACCTCGCCCGGCGCGACCCCCAGTGGATGGGCCCGGTCTTCCACTTCCTCGGCGTCAGCGTCGGGATGATCACGCACGATGCCTCGTTCGTGTTCGAGCCCGGCTATCCGACCACCGACGAGCGGCTGATCAACCTCCGCCCGGTCACACGCGTCGAGGCGTACGCCGCGGACATCACGTACGGCACGAACAACGAGTTCGGCTTCGACTACCTGCGCGACAACATGGTCCTCGAGCTCGACCAGCGGGTCCAGCGCGAGCGCAGCTTCGCGATCGTCGACGAGGTCGACAACATCCTCATCGACGAGGCGCGGACCCCGCTGATCATCAGCGGCCAGGCCGAGGAGTCGGCCGACCTGTACTTCACGTTCGCCCGTCTCGTGCCGCGGCTCAAGGGCCGGCCCGAGGGCGACGAGGAGGGCGGCGATTACTTCATCGATCTCAAGGAGAAGGCGGTCTCCTCGACGGAGGAAGGCATCGAGAAGATGGAGGGCTGGCTCGGCGTCGAGAACATGTACGACGCCGACCCGCGCCTGGCCCGCCACTTCGAGCAGGCGCTGCGCGCCCACGCGCTCTACAAGCGCGACCGCGACTACATCGTCAAGGACGGCGAGATCGTCATCGTCGACGAGTTCACCGGTCGCCAGATGCCCGGTCGGCGCTGGAGCGAGGGCCTCCACCAGGCGATCGAGGCCAAGGAGGGCCTGCGGGTCCAGCGCGAGAGCGTGACCCTCGCGACGATCACCTTCCAGAACTACTTCCGGCTCTACGACAAGCTGTCGGGGATGACCGGCACGGCGATGACCGAGGCCGAGGAGCTGCACAAGATCTACAAGCTCGAGGTCGTCGCGATCCCGACGCATCGCGAGATGGTCCGCGAGGACGAGGCCGACCTCGTCTACCGCGACGAGCCGGCCAAGTTCAACGCGCTGATCGACGAGATCGTCGAGATGACCGAGGCCGGCCGTCCGGTCCTCGTCGGCACCGTGACCGTCGAGAAGTCCGAGATGCTGGCCACGATGCTCAAGCGCCGTGGCATCAAGCACGAGGTCCTCAACGCCAAGTTCCACGAGAAGGAATCGGGGATCGTCGCGCAGGCCGGTCGCTCCGGTGCGATCACCATCGCGACCAACATGGCCGGCCGCGGCACCGACATCCTGCTCGGTGGCAACCCGGCCGGTCTCGCCTCCGAGTCGCTCCACAAGCGCGGCCTCAACCCGGCCGAGGTGGACAAGGAGACGATGGACGCGGCGCTCGCCGAGGCCAAGGCGATCACCGAGGAGGACCACGACAAGGTCGTGGCCGCCGGCGGCCTGCACATCATCGGCACCGAACGCCACGACTCACGGCGCATCGACAACCAGCTCCGCGGCCGTGCCGGTCGCCAGGGCGACCCCGGGTCGTCGCGCTTCTACCTGTCCCTCGAGGACGACCTGATGAAGCGCTTTGCCAGCGACCGCGTCACCGGGCTGATGGAGCGGCTCGGGCTCGACGAGGACACGGCGATCGAGTCGCGGCTCGTGTCGCGCACGATCGAATCGGCGCAGAGCCGCGTCGAGGGCTTCAACTTCGACATCCGCAAGCGCGTCGTCGAGTACGACGACGTGATCAACAAGCAGCGCGAGACGATCTACGCCGAGCGCGACAAGGTGCTCCACAACGAGGACCTGACCGAGACCGTCCAGATCTTCCTCGACGACGAGGTCGATTCGCTGGTGGACACCTTCCTCGTCGGCGAGGATCCGACCGAATGGAACCTCGAGGGCCTGTCGTCCGCCCTCGCGGCGATGGGCCTGACCGGCGAGGGCACGAGCGCCGACGACCTGTGGGAGCTGCGCAGTCGCGAGACGATCGGCGAGCACATCCGCGACCTGGCCGACGAGAAGCTGGCGGCCAAGGCCGCCGAGGTCGGCGAGGTCGACTGGAAGACCGTCGAGCGCATGGTCCTGATCCGGACCATCGACTCGCTGTGGGTCGAGCACCTCACCGAGCTCGACGACATGCGACGTGGGATCGGCCTCCGTGGCTACGCCCAGCAGGACCCGCTCAACGAGTTCAAGCGTGAGGCCTTCGCGCTCTACGACGAGCTGCGTGAGCTGATCCGGCACGGCGTCGCCACCTCGATCTTCCGGGTGACCGTCACCCGTCAGCCGGCACCGGGCGAGGGCGACCCGGCGGTGGCCGCCTCACTCGCACGCGGAGCCGCGTCCTTGAGCACGGGCAACGGGGCCAGCGGCGGGAACGGCCGGGCGATCGGCACGGCCGGCACGGCCGCTACGGCCGGCGCGGCTGGAGGCGTCACGGCGGATGCGAAGGTCCCGGCAGCGGCCGCGGTGGGTGGCTCGGCCATCCTGCGCGGCGGTCCGCCGGCTCCTCCCACCACTCGACCGATGACAGCCTCGCTCGGCGATCAGCCGATCACCAGCGACGGTGGAGGCGCGGCCGCCGTCCCAGGCGGCCCGAAGCCGGGGTTCACTCCAAGCGGCGAGCGGATCGGCCGCAACGATCCGTGCTGGTGCGGTTCCGGCGCGAAGTACAAGAAGTGTCACGGGCGCTGAGCCCGGCACCGCGCAGCTCGCCCAACCCCCCACGTGAGGCCCGATTCGCTGCTCCGTGACCTGCTGAAGGTCGGGCTTTTCGCGTGCCTCGCCATCGGCATCGTCGCCGGCTACGCGACGTTCCGGGTGTGGGCGCAGGGCGAGCGCGACGAAAGCCGGCCGGCCGATGCGATCGTCGTCCTCGGGGCCGCCCAGTACGACGGGCGTCCCTCTCCGCTCTTCGCCGCGCGCCTGGACCACGCCGTGGAGCTGTTCCAGGCCGGCATCGCGCCGCGGCTGATCCTGACCGGTGGCAAGGCCAACGGCGACCGGACGACCGAGGCGGCCAGCGCGCGCGACTACGCCATCCGCCACGGCGTCCCGGCTGACGCGATCCTGATGGACGAGCACAGCCGGACGACCCTCGAGTCGATCCGGGCTGTCGGTGGGCTGCTGCGCGATAACGACCTGAACGGGGCGGTCTTCGTCTCGGACCGGCCGCACATGCTGCGCGTGCTCCGGATGGCGGCGGACGACGGCATCACGGCCTGGGGATCGCCGACATCCACCAGTCCGATCGAGCGTGATCCTGCGCGTCAGATCGACGCGACCCTGCATGAGCTCGGGGCGCTGGCCCAGTACTTTCTCGTCGGCAACGCGTCCTGACCGTTCCCCCAGGCGGCCAATTCCGAGATAGAACTGATTTCCCTCTTGGCGCAGGGGGTTTGGACCCGTATACTGTTCCAAAACCCGTCGAAACCGGGTCCCCCCAAGACCCGCGACACCATCCGCAGCTGTCCCGTTCGCCCCTTGCCCCGCATTAGAGAAAGGGAGCCCGTGAAGCAGGCTGAGGAAGCATCGTTCGTCGATCTCATCGCCTGTGAGCGTGACTGCCGATCGTGCAGTTACGCGGCAGCCCTGGATTGCGACGGCAACTGCGGCGTGTGTCCGCACAACGGCTACTGCCCTTGCGTCAACCCCGTCGTCGCCCGAAGCAAGACCGCGCTGCGCCTCATCGAGCTGCGCCCGATCCTGCTCCAGGATCTGCAGGCCCGGAACTAGGTGGAAGCGTCCGCCATTCGCGACCTGGCTGAACGGATCCGGTCGACCTCGGGGCATCTTTGACCTTCCGACCAAAGAAGCACGCGTCTCGGAGATAGAGGCGCAGACCCAGGAGGACGGCTTCTGGGACGACGGGCGGTCCGCCCAGAAGGTCCTGCGCGAGGCTGACGGCCTGCGCAGCGAGATCGCCACCTGGCAGGAACTCCTGACCCGCGCCGACGACCTGCTCGCGGCGGTCGAGCTCCTGTACGAAGCCCCAGACGCGGAGCTCGAGACCGAGCTCGAACGCGACTTTGCCTCGCTCGACACCGACTTCGCGCGCGAGCGCACCGCGCTCCTGTTCTCCGGCGAGTACGACGAGCGCCCGGCGCTCCTGTCGATCAGTGCCGGTGCCGGCGGCACCGAAGCGACCGACTGGACCGAGATGCTCCTCCGGATGTATCTCCGCTGGGCCGAGCGCCACCGCTTCCCGACCGAGATCCTCGACCAGCAGGAAGGGGAGCAGGCCGGCCTCAAGAGCGTCACGGTCGCGGTCAATGGGCGACGGGCCTACGGCTGGCTGCGTGCCGAGCGCGGCGTCCACCGCCTGGTCCGGATCAGCCCGTTCGACTCGCAGAACCGGCGCCAGACCACGTTCGCACTGGTGGAGGTCCTGCCCGAGGCCGACGATGACGTGGAGATCGAGCTCGACTGGGACCAGATCCGGGTCGACACGTTCCGCTCGCAGGGGGCCGGCGGCCAGCACGTCAACAAGACCGATTCGGCCGTTCGCCTGACCGACCTGCGGACCGGGATCGTCGCGCAGAGCCAGAACGAGCGGAGCCAGACCCAGAACAAGGAGATGGCGATCAAGGTCCTCAAGTCCCGGCTGCTCGAGCGCGCGCTCGAGGAGAAGGAGGAGCAGGTCCGGGCGCTCAAGGGCGAGCACGTCGAGGCCGGCTGGGGCAACCAGATCAGGAGCTATGTCCTGCATCCGTACCAGATGGTCAAGGACCTGCGGACCAACCACGAGACCGGCAACACTGGGGCCGTCCTCGACGGAGACCTCGATGCGTTCATGCAGGCCGAGCTGGAGCGCGCCATCGGCGAGGAGGGTGCCGCCTAGTGGGCGGCGGCCCCGGCACTGGCTTGGAGCCGACGGCTCCCCGCGTCACGTTCCGACCTGCTGGACCGGCCGATCTGCCGGTCTGCGCCACGATCTGGCGAGCCGCGATCAACGACTACATCGGTCGCCTGGGCCAGGACGAGATCCCGCCCGAGACGCACCCAGTCACGCGCCTGTTCGTCCACCTCCAGGCGACCGATCCGGGGCGGTTCGTGGTCGCAATCGTGCCGCAGGAGCATCGACGCGCCGGCGACGCGGCCGACGGAGAGCGCATCGTCGCATTCGGCTCGGCGATCGTTCGCGAGCGCGTCTGGTACCTGTCGATGCTGTTCGTGCTGCCCGAGTTCCAGGGCGCCGGACTGGGACGCGACCTGCTGACTCGCCTGCTTCCCGACGACGACGGCATGGCCCGGGCGACCGCCACCGACAGCGTCCAGCCGATCTCGAACGCGATGTACGCGACCCTCGGCCTGGTCCCCCGGATGCCGCTGCTCAGCCTGGTCGGGCTGCCGCGCCGCCCGGAGGCTTTCGGCGAGCTGCCATCCGGTGTCGTGCCGCTGCCGTTCGACGAGCTGGCGGCGGGGTCACCCGACGGCGTTGGTCACCGGATGCTGGTCGAGGCGATCGACACCCTCGATCGTGAGCTGCTCGGCGCCGCCCACCCGGCCGATCACCGTTTCCTGCGCAGCGAATCCCGACATGGCTGGCTCTACCGCGGCCCGGATGGCACGCCGGTCGGCTACGGCTACGCAGGCGAAGCCGGTCGCGTCGGTCCGATCGCGGTCCGCGACGAGGCCCTGCTCGGGCCCGTCCTGGGGCACCTGACCACGGCCGTCCAGCCGCGTGGCGCCTTCGCCATCTGGGTCGGCGGCGCGGCCGATCGGGCGGTCGTGCCGGCTCTCCGGGCGGGCTTCCGGCTCGACCAATTTCCTGTGCTCGTCTGCTGGGATCGCCCGTTCGCCGATTTCTCGCGCTACCTGCCGATCTCGCCGGGGCTGCTGTAGGGACGGCGGCCATGCGGGGACCATCGTCCCGGGGCGCCCTCGACCGTCCGTCCGGTTTGCCGGAGTCCCCGACGAGTGGTAGCCTCGGCCGTGAAGTGACTCCCCTCTGTCGTGCCCGCGGACGGAGTCGTGCGATCTCGCCGACGATCGGCGCCCGTCGCCGTCAGACACGCCCGCGGAGTCACATGTGACCGTCGCCCCAACCCAGAGCGCCGCGCGCTCCATACGACGCCGGGTTTTAGGCCGAACCCACGATCAGGCCAAGCAGGAACGAGCAGTCCTCGTCCTCCACGACGTGACGAAGGCGTACCCGAACGGCAAGCTCGCCCTGCGCGACGTCGACCTCATCATCCCCGAAGGTGACTTCGTGTTCCTCGTCGGCCCATCGGGCGCGGGCAAGTCGACGCTGATCAAGCTGCTCATCCGCGATGAGCTCGCGACCCGTGGCCAGGTCGTCCTCGACGGCCAGGACGTCGCCCGGCTGGGCCGTCGGCAGGTGCCCAAGATGCGGCGCAAGATCGGGATCATCTTCCAGGACTTCAAGCTGCTGCCGTCGAAGACCGTCTACGAAAACGTTGCCTTCGCGCTCGAGGTCACCGGCACGCCGCGCAAGCAGATCCGCCCGGCGGTCGATCGCGTGCTGGCCCTGGTCGGGCTGACCTCCCAGGCGAAGCAGACCCCATCCCAGCTCTCGGGCGGCGAGCAGCAGCGGACCGCCATCGCCCGTGCCCTGGTCCACGACCCGCGGCTGATCATCGCCGACGAACCGACCGGCAACCTGGACCCGCTCATCAGCTGGGAGATCCTGCAGCTGCTGCTGCGGATCAACGAGCTGGGTGTGACGGTGATGATGGCGACCCACAACGCCGAGGTCGTGACCGCGCTGCGCAAGCGCGTCGTCGCGCTCGAAGAGGGCCGGATCATCCGCGACGAGATCGGTGGCGCCTACCACCGCGAGGATTAGCGGTGATCTCGTTCGTCCTGTTCAGCATGACTCGCGCCTGGCAGGGCTTCTGGCGGAACGCGGTCATGAGTCTGGCAGCGACGGCCACGATGATCCTGATGCTCCTCCTGCTGGCCGGCTTCTGGATCATCCAGACCGGCCTGCTCGCGGGGCTCCAGTTCACCGAACAGAAGGTCGAGGTCGTCGCCTACCTCCAGACCAACGCCACCGACACGCAGGTGGCCGAGCTCCAGACGAAGCTCAAGGCGATGCCCGAGATCGCGTCGGTCGCCTACGTCAGCCGCGACGAGGCACTCGTCCGCTTTCGCGAATCGATGGCGGCCCAGGGCCGCGAGGACCTGACCCGCTACCTCGACAACAACCCGCTGTACGCGAGCCTCGAGGTCAAGATGGTCAACCCGTCGCAGGTGCGCGTCGTCGGTGATGCGCTCCGCGGCGACCCGAGCGTCCGCAACGTCATCAACATCGAGGACCTGGTCGAACGGGTCCTCACGGTCACGAGCATCCTGCGCACGGCCGGGACCGTGGTCCTGGTCATCGTCGGCGTGATCGCCCTGTTCATCATCATCAACACGATCCGTCTCGCGGTCCTCGCCCGCGCCGAAGAGATCGAGGTCATGCGCCTCGTCGGCGCCTCGGACGCGTTCATCCGCTGGCCATTCGTGTTCGAGGGCGCGTTCGTCGGGTTCTTAGGCTCGGTGCTGACGCTGATCATCCTGCTCGCTGTCGCCGACCCGTTGAGCGCGTTTATGGCCGATTTCTTCCGTGTCCTGCCGCTCCAGTTCGGGTCGCTGACGCGCGATCTGGTGACGCTGGTGATGGGGGCCGGCGTCGGTCTCGGCATCCTCGGGTCGTGGCTCTCGGTGAGGACCTACCTCATCCGCTGACCCACCCCGGTCGCGAGACGAACGGGCTACGGACGGCGCGGAACGGTCGCAGTACATTTGTCGCCCTTTCCGGACGCCGCACGCAGGATGGACTCGATCGATGGACCCAGTGGATCCCGACACCGTCACGCCCGATCCACCCCCCGCCGCCGAGCCGCGGCGGATCCCGTTCCTCGCCATCTCGATCGCGCTGGTCGCGGTCCTGGCCGGATCGGCCCTGTTCCTATCGGGCTACTCGCTCGGTCGCCAGGCCGCCACAGAGCCAGGCACACCACCCTCCCAGAGCGAGGCCTTCCAGCCGTTCTGGGACACGTATCACGCGATCAACGACCGATACGCCGGCGGCGACGTGGACCCGACGAAGGTCGTCCAGGGCGCCATTCGCGGCATGATCCAGGCGCTCGGCGACCCCTACTCGGCGTACCTCACGTCGGACGAGTATCGCGACAGCCTGCTCGGGATCAGCGGACAGTTCGAAGGCATCGGTGCCGAGATCGCCACCGAGGGGTCGGACGGCACGGAGGGCTGCTCGCCGCTCGGGAGCATGTGCCGCCTGGTCGTCACCAAGCCGATCGCGGGCTCGCCGGCCGACAGGGCGGGCGTCAAGGTCGGTGATGTCGTGGTCTCGGTCGATGGTGCGGCCCTGGACGGGCTGACGGTCGACGCGGCACGGGACCGGATCCGCGGCCCGAAGGGCTCGGTCGTCGTGCTCACCCTGCGCCGCAGCGGTGCACCGATCCAGCTGACGATCACGCGCGACGTGGTCCAGACCACGGAGGTCGAGAGCAGGGTCCTCGCCGACGGGAAGGTCGGCTACATCGGGCTCGCGGGCTTCTCGGACGCAGCGGCCGACGACGTGGTGGCCGCCCTGAAGGCACATCTCTTCGCGGGCCGGACGAAGCTCATCCTCGACGTCCGCGGGAACCCGGGCGGCTACGTCACGGCTGCACGCAAGATCGCCAGCCAGTTCATCGCGTCCGGCCCGGTCTTCTGGGAGCAGGACGCGCAGGGGAAACAGGTCGCGACCGAGGCGCTCGGCGACGGCGTCGCGACCGGCGCCGACGTGGACGTCGTAGTCCTGATCGACGGTGGCAGCGCCTCGGCCAGCGAGATCGTCGCGGGCGCACTCCAGGACACGGGGCGGGCGCGCCTCGTCGGCCAGCAGTCATTCGGCAAGGGCACCGTCCAGCAGTGGCAACAGCTGAGCGGCGAAGGTGGTGCCTTCAAGCTCACCATCGCCCGTTGGCTGACGCCGAACAAGCGCTGGATCAACAGCACGGGCCTGACGCCCGATGTCGTGGTCACCCCGCCCACGCCGCTCCCGGCCGGCAGTGATCCGACACTGGACAAGGCGCTCCAGCTGCTGGCTGGTCCGACGGCCCATGCGTCGGAGCGCGTAGCCGCCTGACGATGTGGTGCCGGTGCGCCTCGGCGCTCTGATGGCGTCCAGATACGTCCGTGACACCGGAGCTGGGCGCGCAGTGAGGCCGATCCGACCCTGACGACGAGGCGAGAGCCCCCGCTACGCTGGTGGTGTCAGACAGCAGCAGCAACGGAGGCTCTCGATGGCCAAGTCTACCCGCGGCGTGCGACCCGGCCCCAAGCGCCCGTATCTGAGCACGACGCCGAGCTCGTTCCAGCGGCTCGGTCGACACCAACCTGCGCCCGACCTGTCGCGCGACGCTCGGCGACGTCTGGCGATGCTGGACTGGCACCGGACCCATGGTCAGAACGTGAGCCTGACGGCTCGCCACTTCGGGGTCGGCCGGCCGACCGTCTATCGCTGGCTGGCGCGCTTCGATCGCTCACGCCTCGAGACCCTCGAGGACCGCAGTTCGGCACCACGCCGCCGGCGCCGGCCGACCTGGACGATCGACCAGCTGCGCGCCGTCCGGGCCGTGCGCGAGACCTATCCGCGCTGGGGCAAGGACAAGCTCGTCGTCCTCCTGCGCCGGACCGGCCTCCGCCTGTCGACCTCGATGGTCGGTCGCATCCTGGCCCGGCTGCGCCGCTCGGGTGAGCTGCGCGAGCCGCGCCGCCGCCGGATGAGCGTCCAGCAGCGCCGCTGGCGGCGACCGTACGCGGTCCGCAAGCCGGCCGACTGGACGGTCGAGCGGCCGGGCGACCTGGTCGAGCTCGACACCCTCGACATCCGGCCCCTCCCGGACCGGGTCTGGAAGCAGTTCACCGCCCGCGATGTGGTCAGTCGCTGGGATGTCGTCGAGCTCGGTCAACGAGCGACCGCCGCGAGCGCGGCGGCGGTCCTCGATCGGCTGGCCGAGCGGATGCCGTTCGGCGTGCGCGCGATCAGCATCGACAACGGGTCGGAGTTCATGGCCGAATTCGAGGCCGCCTGCCAGACCCGCGACATCCGCCTGTTCGTCCTGCCCCCGCGGTCGCCCAAGCTCCACGGCGCGGTCGAGCGCGCCAACCGCACCCACACCGAGGAGTTCTACGAGGTGACCACGGCCGAGCCCGACCTCGCCGCGTTCCAGGCCGAGCTCCTGGTTTGGGAGCGGGTGTACAACACGATCCGACCACATCAGTCATTGGGCTATCTCACGCCGGCCGAATACCTGGCCTCCGTCGGGGTCGATGTGTAACGGACGTACTGGACGAGTACACGCTCTTGCACTCGCTCCACGCATCGAGTACGGTTTCTTAGAACGAAAGGAGGTGATGTGCAGTGATAGACAGTACTAGCTGCACCACCTCGCAGGAGATGGCCGTCTAGTCGGACACCCTGTGGGTGGCTAAGCACTCGGACGCCGGCCCGCATAGGGCCGGCGTTCGTGCGTCTGGAATATCCCATCGTTCAGAGGAGCCTCCCATGGGCGACGAGACGACCGTCGCACTCAACCGAAGAGCCCGCCACGACTTCACGATCGACGAGACGTTCGAGGCCGGCATCGTCCTGACCGGGACGGAGATCAAGTCGCTCCGCGCTGGCAAGGCGAACCTGTCCAACGCCTATGCCCGCATCGACCGCGGCGAGGCGTGGCTGGTCGGTGCCGACATCGCACCGTTCGAGGGTGGCAACCGCTACAACCACGAGCCGAAGCGGACGCGCAAGCTCCTCCTCCACCGCTCCGAGATCGACGAGTTGCTGGGCAAGACCAAGGCGAAGGGCCAGACGGTCATCCCGCTGCGGCTCTACATCAACGAGAAGGGCCGGGCCAAGATCGAGCTCGGGCTCGCCCGCGGCAAGCAGCTCCACGACCGTCGGCGCGATATCGCCGACCGCGACGCTCGACGCGACGTCGCCCGCGAGCTGGCCGACGCGCAGCGGGGCCGGTAGGTCGGCCGTGACCGATATCCCCGCGCGGCTCCGGATCGGCCCGGTCATCGAGGCGGTCGACGCCCATGCGGCGGGCGAGCCCGGGCGGGTGATCGTCGGCGGCGTGAGTGGCGTTGCCGGGGCCACGATGTTCGAGGCGATGACCTGGCTCCAGGAGCACCGCGACGACCTGCGCCTTCGGATGCTGCGCGAGCCGCGCGGCTACCCGGCCGCCAACTGCAACCTCATCCTGCCGTCGTATGACCCCGACGCCGACGCCGGCTACGTGATCATGGAGCAGGTCGAGTACCCCGGGATGTCCGGCACGAACACGATGTGCGTGGTCACGGTCCTGCTCGAGACCGGGATGCTACCGATGACCGAGCCCGTCACGGAACTGACGCTCGAGGCGCCGGCCGGCCTGATCCGGGTCAAGGCTGCGTGCCACGACGGCAAGGTCACCGCGGTCACGTTCCGCAACGTGCCGGCGTTCGCGACGCACCTCGGGGCGCCCGTCGAGGTCCCGCACCTTGGAACTGTCACGGTCGACGTGGCGTATGGCGGGATGTTCTACGTGATCGCCGATGCGGAGGGGTTCGGCCTGCGTCTCACGCCCGATGAGGGCGCGGACATCGTGCGCATCACCGAGATGATCAAGGCCGCCGCGAGTGAGCAGTTGCCGGTCGTCCATCCGGACCAGCCGGGCTTCGCGGGAATCACTATCGGGCAGCTGTCAGGCCCGGCCCACGACCCGGCGAACAGCCTGCGCAACGCCGTCACGGTCTCGACCGGGACGCTCGACTGGGACCGACCGGCGACCTGGACCGGCGCCATCGACCGCTCGCCGTGCGGGACGGGGACCTCGGCCAGGATGGCGACACTCCACGCCCGCGGGGAGCTGAGCGTCGGCGACGAGTTCCGCCACGAGGGCATCCTGGGCACGGTCTTCACCGGCCGCGTCGAGGAGGAGGCCAAGATCGGGGAGTACCGGGCGATCGTCCCGTCGATCACCGGCCAGGCCTGGATCACGGGGTTCGCCAGCTACGTGGTCGACCACACCGATCCATTCCCTGATGGCTTCACCGTCGGCGACATCTGGTAGCGCGCCGGGTCAGCGCAGCCAGTAGCGGCGATTGAGGGGAAGCTCCGAGGCGGGCCCGACCTCGAGCGGATGCCCGGCGAGACTGACGCGTCCATCCGTCGGATCGATCTCGATCGGAGCCGTCGCGCGATTGAGCGCGAGGTCCGCGCGTGTAAGGCCACGCGTGTTTCGGACCGGCGCCACGGAACGTCCGCCCACCGCCAGCCGACGGATCAGGCGCGGATCTGCGGCGCCGCGCGCCGAGACGAAGGTCAGCGACAGGCTCGCGGCCGCCCGCCCCGATCCGCCCCAGTCGGCCTGGTAGCGCGTCGGTTCGGCGCGCTCGACGGTCGCATTGCCCTCGCCGAGCGGCGCCCAGGCGGCGAACCCTGACTTGAAGACGAACTCGGGCTTGACCCCGAAATAAGCCGGCTTCCAGAGGACGATGTCCGCCAGTCGCCCGGGCGCCAGCGACCCCACGTGCTCCGCGATGCCATGCGTGATCGCGGGCTCGATCGTCACCTTCGCCAGGTAGCGGAGGACGCGCGCCGTCGAATCGAAGGCGTCGTCCCCCTCCTCCGGCAGGCCAGGATGACCGCGACCGGCCTCGGTCGCCCGCCATGCTCGCATGACGTGGGCGAGCTGGACGGTTCGCCGAACCGTCTCCATCATCCTGCCCATCCCCTGCGAGTCGGAGTTGACGATGCCGATCGCGCCGAGCTCGTGGAGCGGACCCTCGGCTGCCATCGTCGCCGGGTGGACGCGCTCGCGGACCAGCTCCATGTCGTCGGCAACGCCGAACGATGCGCCGTGGTTGAGGACGATCATCGGGACGCCCTCGGCCGCCGCGTTGACACCGAACGGCACGGTCGGCGTCGTCGACGAGCACATGATGTTCGCCTCGCGGACCAGCCCGAGCAGATCCGGGAGGTGGCCGCCGCCACTCCCCTCGACGTGATAGGCGTGGACGGTGCGGCCGGCGATCGCAGCCACGGTGTCCTCGAGCTCAGCCGCCTCGTGGAGACCGTCGGTGTGGAGCGCGACGCTCACGTCGTGCGCATCTGCGAAGCGGAGGACGTGGTCGATCAGCGCGGGATAGGCCCCGTAGTCCTCGTGGATCTTGAAGCCGCAGGCACCGGCATCGAGCAACGCCTCGAGCGCTCCATCGTCCTCGATCCGCGCGCCGGCCTGGAGGCCGACGTTCACGGGCCATCGGTCGAGGCCGGCGAACGTCCGCTCCATCGCCCACGGCGGCTCTTCGAAACCGGCCGTGATCAGCGTTGTGACGCCGCCCGACAGGGCGGCCGGCAGGAGAGCGGGGCTGATCGCGTGGACGTGGCTGTCGACCGCTCCCGGGGTCGCGATCAGGCCGTAGCCCATGATCGGCTGGGTGTGGGGACCGATCGGCAGCTCGATACCGTCGCTGATCGCGCCGTTCCCGGCCCGTCCGACGCCGACGATCCGCCCGTCCTTGATCCCGATGTCCGCCTTGACCGCACCGATGAGCGGGTCGAGGACGAGCGCACCGGCGATGACGACATCGAGCTCGGACGGACCCGGGCGGCCCTGGATCGACCGGGGTCGCAGCGTCTTCGCGTAGCCCCAGATCGGTTCGTCGCCCGATGCCTGGCGGTCCTCGGCGACGCGGACCCACAGGTCGGTGTCGGCCAGGCGGACGCGATCGCCGGTGCTCGGGCCGTAGCGTGCGAGGCGATCGGCCGGGGAGAGGCGGGTCATCCTTGGTCGCCCGACGCGTCCCGGCCGCCCTCACCCGCGAACCGCACGAGCCGCACGGTCCGGGTCTCCCCGGGCGACCAGCGCTCGGTGGCCCCGGCCGGGATGTCGAGGCGGAAGCCGCGAGCGGCGTCGCGATCGAAGACCAGCCGGGGATTGACGCGCTCGAACGGGTAGTGGGATGTCACCCGGATCACGCGACTCGATTCGCTCCGGACGGTCAGCCCGATCGAATCGGCATACGCATCGTCCTCCGAGCCGGCCACGTCCGCCGGGCGCACCGCCCCAGGACCATCGCTCGGCGGCGGCTCCCCCGGTCGGCCCAGCGGATCGAGCACGACCAGCAGCCGCGTGCCGTCGCCAAGCAGGACCTCCAGCCGGACATCCTCGATCAACTCGCGGACCCCCGGCATGACCTCGTCCGGCGAGACCGCCTGCGCGGGCGGCCGCCTCGACCTCCGTCGTACGTCGCGCCGGCCCTTGCCGCCTCGAACATCGCGTCGCATATGAGCGCGATCGCCTCAGGCGCGTTGAGTGCCAGGCCCGACGCGCGGTGCCGTCGGGCGAGTTCGGCGGCGGTGAAGACGAGGAGCCGCTCCTCCTCCCACGGCGTCAGGCGCATCGAGCCCATCGTAGCGACGGGATAGGCCCGTGGAGCCCGCCGACCCTCCAGGAATGCCAGACCTAGCGGCTGGCGGCGCTCCGCAACCCGTGGACGACCCGGGTCACTCGCGACGGCTCGACCGCGGCGTCACCCGCGACCGGATCCACGCTGGCCCGGGCGTAGAGGACGACCCCGATCCCCGAGACGGCCGCGCACAGCAGCAGCCCCGACGTGACGTCGACGATCCCGATCTGGAGCAGGATGCTCATCGTGAACGCGGCCACGATGCCCCGCGCCCCGGTGATCGCGTTCCAGCCAGCCATCGCCGCAGCCCGCGCCGAGAGCGAAGTGTGGTCGCTCACGACCGAGGCGATCCCGACGTCGATCGAGGCGCTGCCGGCCCCCGCTGCGACCGCCGCGACCCACAGCACGGTCACGTCGGGCGCGAGAGCGTAGGCGACGAGTGCCGCGAGCCCGAGTGCGCTCCCGAGCCGCATCGCGATCATCGGGCCGAACCTGTCCGAGATGGCGCCCCAGAGCAGGAACGAGAAGGTCGTCGCGGCGGCGGTCAGGATCCCGATGATGCCGACGTCGGAAAGGGAGAGGTTCAGGCGGTCGACGTTGACGATCGCGTAGAGCGGTGCCGCGGCGATCAGCCCGCCACCGTAGAAACCCTGGGCGAGGGCGACCCGGCTGAGGATGGGGCTCGTCCGCAAAGCCCGGACTGAGTCGCGCGGCGAGAACGACGGCGGGCGTTCGGTATCGGGCGAGCGGAGGCCCACGTACGCGACCGAGCACACGAGCCCGACCAGGCCAGCCAGCGCGACCGCAGTCTCGCCGCCGAGCCTATCGGCGAGCAGTCCTCCGACCAGAGCCGCGATAGCCGCGGCGGCCGCCCGCCCGGAGCCGAGGAAGCCCACGACCCGACCGAGGATCCGTGGCGGGTACATCGTCCCCCACAGGCGCAGGTAGTACGGACCGCTGAGTGACAGGCTGAGCCAGAAGACGATCGAGACCGCGATCATCACCGGCGCGCTCGCGAATACGGCGAGCAGCAGGAGCGAGGCCGCGCCGGCCGCCCTGATCAGAGCCAGCTGGTTCCGCGACCGTGGCCCGATCTGGCCCGCGAAGGCGCCCAGCAGGTTCGCGATGAACGGTGCGGCGGCGAGGGCGGCCAAGCCGATCGGCTCGAGGCCGCCTCGACGTGCGATCGTCGGGAGGAGAGTCGTGACCAGGGCGGCCGTCACCCCGACCCCGATCGATGCGACCGTGTCGAGGGCAAGGTTGCGTCCGACCGCGCGTTGCTGGCGCGACGTCGAGAAGAGAGCCGGCCGGATCACGAGTACCTCGAAGCAGCCCGTCCGGCCTGCGAGGTGAGCTGTCGGGCTCGGCGTTGGGTTCGCCGTCGCGTCGATCGCGATTAGCCCCTGGGATCTGGGTCCCCCGTCCTCCGCGTGGAGGTTCGGCCATTTCCTACGGTATCAGTCAGGTCGGATTCGTGGCGACCACCCGTTGGTCCGGGGTGGCGACGAGACCGATCGGACCGTCGCGGCGTCAGGCCGTCAGGCAGTGGTCAGGCCGTGCCGGATCGGTCGAGGATCAGCGGCCAATCCGGGTCGGGTTCGACCACCCGGTCGGCGGTCTCGCCGTGGTCCTTGGCCCACGCCGTGAAGAAGGCGACGCGGCGGGAGGAGATGATCCGGGGGTCCTTGCAGCTGCAACCGGGCACGAGGCAGGCAGGACGGACCACCGGGTCGGTCGCCTTCTGGCGGTCCCACGAGATGTCCATCACTAGGCTCCGTTCGTCTGGGTCGGGGCGAAAGCCTCGGCGATGAGCGAACGCTAGTCCCGGGCGGATTACAGATGCATCGGGTTCCGGGGGTCCGGAGGCGCGGACGACCGACATACGAGGGGGCCGGCGCACGGTTTGGTGGTACCATCCCGCGTCCGAGCTGGTTCTCGGGACCTGTGGGGATGTGTGGTTTCGACAGGGCCTGGTTACCGGGGAACGCGAGCCGAGGACGCCACTGGGCCTCGTTAAAAAGGTGGCAAAAAGAAGTACCTGGCAACCGCCAGTCGACTCTCGCTCTCGCTGCTTAGGCAGTAGAGTGAGCGTGGAAGCTACCTCCGCCTCGCGGGTAGTGGAAGCGTCATCTAGCGAGGCTGCGATCCGGGCAAGCGTCACGTAGTCCGGAGTCAAGCCCGATCTAGGGGCACGTGACTGGACCGCCCGGCAGGGTGCCGATGCCCGTTCGGGCGGTCGACGACAAACCATCGGACACGCTCGTAGTGGTCTCCGGAGAAGGGTTTTGGACGGGGAGTTCGACTCTCCCCCATCTCCACCAATACTCGTTCTCGTCCAGCCCGCCGGGCCGCCTGGCGGGCTTTCGACGTCGGCGTCGCCCGTGGGCCACGCGTCTCGCGTCGGTGGGATCGTCGCCGCGAACCGAAAGGAGCCAGCCGATGAGCTTTGACAAGGAAGCGTTCGAAGAGCAGGTCATCGCCGACATGCGCGAGCACGGCGGAGTCATCTCGTCCGGGCCGATGGCCGGCACGCGGCTGCTGGTTCTGACGACGACCGGAGCGAGGACGGGCCAGCGGCGCCGTGCGCTGCTCTTCTTCTCGAAGGACGGCGCCGAGTACCTCATCGCCGGAACCGCGAGCGGCTCTACGCGGGATCCGGCGTGGCTCCACAACCTCGAAGCCAACCCGACGGCCTCGGTCGAGGTCGACGGCCGACAGTTCGAAGCCTCGGCCACGATCGCCGAAGGACCGGAACGGGATCGACTCTGGCAGCAGCACCTCGAGGCGCAGCCACAACTGGCCGCGCATGCGGAGCAGTCCGGCCGCGCGATCCCGATGGTGCGATTGACGCCGCGCTGACATCGGCCGGCGCGATGTCCTTCAGCCGGGGGTCGGGTCCGCGTCGAACTCGAGCTCGAGCGGAAGTTCCTCGTTGTCGCGCAGGGACTCCATGTCGGCCCGGAAGTCGGCGCCGCCGTCAGTCAGTTCCGAACTCACGGCGAACCCACCCGCGATAAGGACCCCCTCGATGACGAGCTCAGGCGCGTCCGAGGCGTAGCCCTTCGCGTCGCGCATGTCCTGGAGGCCACCCATGCCACGGACGGTCGAGACGACCTTCCAGTCGGCCGGGACCAGGATCTGGCCGCCGCCGAACACGGCGCGGACCTGGAGCGTGGCGCCCTCCGGCGCGAGCACCGCGTCGCGCAGGTCGAGGACGCCGCCGCCATACCAGCATTCGAGCTGGCCGCCGCGGAAGTTGCGCGAGGTGCTGTGGAAATCGAGCTGGTCGAAGATCGCGACCGCCACGATCTCATCCGCTGATGGGTCTGTCGTCGGCACGAGGCTGCGCTTCAGGTTGTGCGCCGTGGCCGCCGCGGCGACCATGCTCACGGCGGTCGCCGCGACCCCCAGTCCGATGATCTTCTTGAGCATCGTTCGTCCTCCTCACGTCCCCGGTCGACGACTCGGACGGGCAGCCTACCGCGTCAGCCGCCGTCGCGCTTCTGCCAGCCCTCCTCGAACAGGCGGAGCCGGGCGCCGGTCCGCGGATGCCGGGCACACGCCTCGCGGTCCAGCCGGACGCCGAGTCCAGGGCGGTCTGGCAGTGGAAAACATCCGTCGGCGGGGTCGACAGCCGGCGCCGCATCGACCAGCTCGCTCACCCAGGAGTCGGCGAAATCGTTGAAGTGTTCCAGGATGTCGACGCTGCGGGTCGCGACGGCGAGATGGACATTGGCCATCGTGGCCACCGGGCCGCCGACGTTGTGTGGCGCAAGCGTCAGGTAGTGCGCCTCGGTCAGGCCGGCCAGCCGGCGCATCCCGGTGAAGCCACCGAAATGGGTCAGGTCGGCTTGGACGATGTCGACGTCGCCGCTCTCGACGAACGGCGCGGCGTCCCAGATCGAGTGGATCCGCTCGCCGGTCGCGATCGGTGCGTTCGTGGCGCGCCGGACGCGGGCGAGGGCCGTCGCGCTCTCGGGCGGGACGGGTTCCTCGAGCCAGCGCGGGTCGTAGGGCTCGAGGGCCGTCGCGACCTGGGCGGCGGTGTCGGGCGAGAAACGGCCGTGCATCTCGATCATCAAGTCGATGTCGGGTCCGATCGCTTCGCGGACGGCTGCGACGACCGCGATCGCACGCCGCCGATCGCCGGCCGACAGACGCACGCTTGCCGCCCCGAACGGGTCGAGCTTCATTGCCCGGTAGCCACGCGCCACCACGCCCCGTGCCAGCTCGGCGATCCGGAGCGGCTCGTAGTCGGCTTGGTACCAGCCGTTGGCATAGGCCGGCACCCGGTCACGGAAACAGCCACCGAGAAGCTTCCAGACCGGGACGCCCAGCTGCTGGCCCATCAGGTCGAAGCAGGCGATGTCGAACGCGGCAAGCGCGGACTGGCCGTGCTCGCTCGGCCGGCCATACTCGAGGCGCTCGATCGCCCACGCCAGCTTCTCGGTGTCGAACGGGTCGGTGCCGATCACGTAGCGGCTCGCCAGCTCGTCGACGGTCGCCACGAACGAGTCGGTCTTGTTGACCGGCCGGACCTCGCCGACTCCGGTCAGCCCGGTGTCGGTCTCGAGCTCGACGAAGACCAGCTCGCGCCACGGTGTCCCGACGACCGTGGTCCGGACGTTCGTGACCTCCACGCGACCTCCTCGGGCGGGCGCCGGCGCGAGGGGTCGGCGAGCCGCGTCAGGATACCAAGAGGGCGCCGCCTAGAATGAGGTCGTGCACACCCTGACGAGCGCCATCGGGCGGCCCATTCCGCGCGTCGATGGCGGACCAAAGGTGACCGGCAGGGCCCGTTTCGCGGCCGATATCGGGGCGCGCGGTCTCCTCCACGCCCGACCGGTCCTCGCTCTCCCAGCCCACGCGCTGATCGAGCGGATCGATGCCTCGGCGGCGCTCTCGATCCCCGGTGTCGTCGCGGTCCTCACCGCCGCCGACCTGCCGATCGTCAGCGAAGGCACGGACCGTGCCCACGAGCCGCTCGTCCGGCGCGAGATCCTGTGGGCCGGCCAGCCGGTCGCGCTCGTTGTCGCCGAAACGGCCGAGGCGGCCGCCGATGCGGCTGCCCTCGTCATTGTCGACACCACGCTCCTCGAACCGGTCCTCGACCTCGACCGGGCGATCGAGCCCGGCGCGCCACGGGCCTGCCTCGAGCGGGCCGCCGAGGAGGCCGGTGCGACCGGCGAGTCGCAGCACGCAGCGGTCGGTGGCGGCGCCGAGGAGTTCACCCCGGATGAGCCGGTCTCCGAGAACGTCGTCGCGCGCAGCGGTTACCGGCACGGCGACGCGACCGCCGCACTCGCGGGGAGTGACGTCGTGGTCAGCGGGCGGTTCGTCACCAGCTGGATCCACCAGGGCTACCTCGAGCCCCAGGTCGCGATGGCTGAGCTCGACGACGACGGCGTCCTCCACCTCACGAGCGCGACGCAGGGCACGTTCTACACCCGGTCCGAAGTCGCCAAGCTCTTCGGCCTGTCGATGGCGTCCGTCCGGGTGACCGGTGCGATCCTCGGCGGCGGGTTCGGTGGCAAGACGATGGTCATCGAACCGCTGGCCGCGGCGGCCACCCTGGTCCTGCGCCGGTCGGTCCGCCTCGAGCTGACCCGGCTCGAGGACTTCCGGATGACCAATCCCGCCCCGGCCGGCATCCTCGAGGTCGAGGTGGGTGCCACGCGCGACGGCCGCCTCCGTGGCCTGCGCGCCCGGCTTCGCTTCGAGACCGGTGGCTTCGGCGAGAACAGCGTCGAGGGGATCGCGGCCATCCTGACCGTCGGTCCGTACCACTGGGACGCGCACGAGATCGTGGCCTACGGGGTCGAGACCAACCGGGTCGCCACCGGCGCCTACCGCGCGCCGGGCGCTCCGCAGGCGACCTTTGCCCTCGAGCAGCTGATCGACGAACTGGCGGGGCGCCTCGAGATCGACCCGATCGAGCTCCGGCGGCGCAACCTCGTCGCCCCCGACGACGAGATGGCCGACGGGACGCCGTGGGGCGGCATCGGCCTCGACGAGTGCCTGGCCCGACTCGCCGACCATCCGCTCTACCGCGACCGGGCTTCCCTCCCGGACGGCGAGGGGATCGGGCTGGCCGCCGGGGCGTGGCCGGGTGGCCGCCAGCCTGCCTCGGCGATCTGCCGTCTCGAGGCCGATGGCCGGGTGACGGTCGTGACCGGGGTGGTCGACATCTCGGGCACGACGACCGGCTTCGCCACGATCGCCGCCGAAGGGCTGGGCATCGCCGCCGACGACGTCTCGGTGGTCAGCGCCGACACCGCCTCCGCCCCGCGCTCCCCGGTCAGTGGCGGCAGCGTGATCACGTACTCCACCGGGCGCGCAGTCCAGCGGGCGACCGACGCGCTGCGCGAGAAGATCCTGGCCTACGCGGCACTGCTGCTCGAGATCGATGTCCGCG
>CAVXVP010000032.1:0-67044 GCA_963765245.1 uncultured Chloroflexia bacterium | reverse complement strand
ACCTCGAGCTCGTCGATGGCTCGGTCCGGCCGAAGGGGACGCCGGAGCGAGGCCTGACGCTGGCCGAGATCGGCGAGTCGCTCGACGGCTTCACCTCGGCCTTCGAGCCGCTCGAGGCACAGGGCGGCACCGTCCCGCCGGTCCTCGCGCCGCTCACCTCCGCCCACCTCGTCCACGTCCGGGTCGATCGCGAGACCGGCGCCGTCGCGGTCCTCGACTACGTCATCGCCCAGGACGTCGGCCGCGCGCTCAACCCCGCGATCATCGAGGGCCAGCTCCACGGTGGCGCCACGCAGGGCCTGGGCTGGGCGCTCCACGAGGCGATGGTCCACGACGAGACCGGCCAGCTGCTGACCGGGACGTTCCTCGACTACGCGATGCAGACGGCGGCGGCGGTGCCGACCTTCGAGACGATCATCGTCGAGGTGCCGGCTCCGGACGGCCCGTACGGCGCGAAGGGGATCGGCGAGGGTCCGGTCTGCGGTGCGGCCGCGGCGGTCGCCAACGCGATCGCCGACGCGACGGGGGTGCGCTTCCGCGAGCTACCGATGACCGCGCCGAGGATCTGGCGAGGGTTGCAGGCCGCCGAGGGCTGACCCGGCGGCAGGCCCGACTAGTCGCTCAGACCGCGCTCCGCGGCACGAGGACGACCCGGCGGTTCGGCTCCTCGCCGATCGACTGGGTCGCGACGCCCGGATGGTCGCGCAGCGAGAGGTGGATCCAGCGCCGCTCGAGGGCCGACATCGGCTCCAGCTGGAGCATCTTGCCGGTCTCGACGACGCGTGCGGCGGCCCGATCGGCGAGCTCACGCAGCTGGCGCTCGCGCCGGCCGCGGTAGTCCTCGACATCGACCAGGACGCGGGTCCAGGTGCCCATCTCCTTGGAGAGCATCAGGTTGACGAGGTGCTGCAGCGCCGACAGGCGCTCGCCCTTGCGACCGATGAGCGCGCCGAGCGCCTCCTTCTCGTCACCGTCGGCGACGACGTTGAGGCGGCTCGTCTCGCCGGTCTCGACCTCGACCCGGACGTCGAACCCGAGGTGGGTCATCAGCTGCTCGAGGATCGCCTTGCCGGCGGCGAGCGCCTCGGGCGAGGCCTCGGCCGCTTCAAGGTCGGCTCGTTCAGCGGCCAGCGAACCGCGCGCGGCCGCGACCTCGGCGGCCTCGGAGGCGGACAGGTCGGCCGATCCGCCGCGCGTCGGCGCCGGGCGATCGTCTCGCCGAGGTCGGTCGTCGCGACGCGGCGGGCGGTCGCCACGCGGTCGGTCGTCTCGGGGCCGGTCGTCGCGGCGCGGCGGGCGGTCACCCTGCGGAGGCCGGTTCGCCTGTGGCGGCCGGTCACCCTGGGGTCGATCGTCGCGGGGCCGGTCGTCACGGCGCGGCGGGCGGTCGTCGCGGGGACGTTCCTCGCGCGGTGGCGCGGGCGGGAGCGGGACGGCGGCAGCGGCCTCGCGCTTGGGTGCGGCGCCACCGAGCGCGGTGCGCGGTGCGGCGACGATCCGTGCGGGCTCGGCGCCCATCCCGAGGACGCCACGGCTGCCGGGGGTCAGGATCTCGAAGTCCAGGTCGTTCAGGTCGGCACCGAACGCCTCGCGGGCGAGCTTGAGTGCCTCCTCGACGGACTTGCCGGTGAACTCGCGGTACTCGCTCATGTCAGCGTCGTCTCCCTCGTCGGCCTTGGCGACCCTTCTTCACGGGGCGGATCGTCGAACTGGCCGTGGTCTTCTTGTCGGCGTCGGTCAGGATGGCCGCACGCTTCTCTGGATCTGGTGGTGGTGGCATCGACACCGGGAAGCGCGGGGCGTGGCCCGTCGCGAATGCCGGTGTCCGGCCGAACAATGGGAACATCCCGCCCCAGCCCACGATGAGGTACTGCTGGATGATCGAGAAGATCGTGGCGGTGATCCAGTAGATGAACAGGCCGGCCGGCAGGAAGCCGCCGTATGCGACCGAGATGAGCGGCAGCAGCAGCATCGTCTGACGCTGGATCTTGGTGTTGGGGTCGTCGTCCTCGGGCCGGGTCGTCGGCAGCATCATCCGCGACTGGACCAGCTGGAGGCCGGCCGAGATGATGGCCAGGATGCTCAGGCCAAGGACGATCTGCGTGCCCGGGATGGCGATGTCCACGAACGTCGATGGCTTGCTGACGTCGATCCCGCCGAAGATCGGGATGATCGTGTCGATGCACGGCCGGGTGGCGTCGACGACGCCGTTGACCACGTTGGTGCACGACAGGTGGAGGATCGGGTTGCCGAAGATCGACAGCATCGCCGTCGGGTCCTGGTTGGTCAGCCCGTGCTGGATGACCGAATACATGATGAACAGCAGCGGCATCTGGAGCAGGAGCGGCAGGCAGCCGGCAAGCGGGCTGATGCCCCGCTCCTTCATCAGCTCCTGTTGGGCGACGCGCGCCTTCATGGAGTCGCCCTTGTAGCGCCGCTGGATCTCCTTGATCTCCGGCTGGAGCATCTGCATCCGGCGCTGCGACGTGAGCTGGCGCCGGTAGAGCGGGATGACCAGTGACCGGACGACGAGGGTCAGGGCGACGATGGCCCAGCCGATCGCACCTGGGACGCCGAGGTCCTCCAGGAACACGTAGACCGCGACCATGATGATGAACATGACCTGGAAGATCGGCGTGAACAGCCAGGCCAGGAGGCTGATCGGGTCGGCGCCGGGCTGCGCCGGCTGGAGGGGCGGCTGCGGCGTCGGCGAGACGTGCGGTGCGCCCGACACGCCCGATGCGCCGGGCTCGACCGGGGCCGCGCACGCGACCACGACCAGGACGACCAGCAGCAGGAGCGCGATCGCGCCGATCTGGTGCCAGCTGGGGCGGCGGATCGTCACTGTGTTGCGGGCCTCGCTAGCGAACCGGGTCATAACCGCTCCCGCCCCAGGGATGACAGCGAGCGATGCGTCGAGCGCCCATCCAGCTTCCTTTGAGGAGTCCGTATCGCTCGATCGCCTGCTCGGTGTAGCGGGAGCAGGTCGGTTCGTAGCGGCAGCTCGACGGCATCCAGGCAAAGACGATCCGATAGAGCTTGATGAACCCGATCCCGATGCGCTTCAACCCGTGGAACCTCCGAGTGCGCCGCCCTTGATGAGTGTTCGGCGCAGAGCCCCGACCAGCGTGTCTTGATCGGCTTCGACGATCGCCGGCTTGGCGATGATGAGGACGTCCCAGCCTGGCTGGAATGACGGCGACATCATCCTGAGCGCCTCGCGGAGCCGGCGACGGACACGGTTCCGAACCACCGCCCCGCCGAGCGCTCGGCCGGTCGACAGCCCGAAGCGGGTCGTCTCGAGATCGGTCCGCCGGAACCGGGCGATGAGGAGCGGGTGGGACCTGGTGGTCCCGCCGCCTTGGAACGCCGCGAAGTCCTGCGGTCGGGAGAGCATCACGAGCCGCGGCGTGTTGGAGCCGCGCCCGATGGTCAGGCTGTCAGCCGCTTTCGGCCGCGGGCTCGGCGGGCCGCCAGGATGCGACGGCCACCGGCCGACTTCATCCGTGCGCGAAAGCCGTGTTCCTTGGCGCGGTGGCGCTTCTTCGGCTGAAAGGTCTGTTTGGTCATCGGGACTGTCCGGGATCCTCTCCATCCGGCCTCGGGGACGGTCTGTCACTACCCCCTGAAGGCACGCAAACGCGCCTGGCGCCCGAAAGCGCACGGCGCGTCGTCGTCCGGCGGATGATAGGCCGCGTTCGAGAAGGGTGTCAAACGTGACCCGGGTCGGTCTATAGCCTCGCGCGCGGGATCGCGCCGAGGAGCAGCTCGCGCTTCCAGGCGGCGGCCGGGCTGGACCGGCAGCGACGTCGGACCGGCCACGCACCGATACTCCCCGGGGGTATCGCAAAATCGCCTTGCGGCGCCCGTCCGGGCGGTGCTATCCTCTCCGGGCCCTCGGCGCCGGAGACGTACAAGGGATACCACCCGGAGTCCCGACAGGATCCTCGGGAAGTCATCGACCGGTGCCAAAGCAAACAGCCTGTCCGAGCGCGCGAGACCCCAGGCCCCGTTCAGCGACCGTAGAGAACGCTACCCATCAACCGTCATCCCACACCGCAGGATCCCATCGACGAATGGACGCAAAACAAGTCTGGCGGGCGGCTCTGGGAGAGCTTCAGGTCTCGCTCTCCCCGGCCAATTTCGAGACGTGGCTGCGCGATACCCAGCTGGTGGATGTCGATGAGCAGCGCTTCCGGATCGCCGTCCCGAACGGCTTCGCCAAGGACTGGCTCGAGTCGCGCTATCGCTCGCTGATCAGCCAGACCCTCGCCCGCATCGTGGGCTACAGCGTCCAGGTCGAATTCGTCATCGGCGCCACGCCGGAGAACCCCGGCGAGGCCCAGCCGGCAGCGGTCGGTGCGGCGGCCGTGAACGGCGCCGAGGCCGCCGCGGACGGGTCCAGGAACGGGCCGGCTCCTCGCCAGCAGGTGCGGGTCGAGCCGACGCGGGTCGGTGGCGAGGGCGGAACGACCTACCTCAACCCGCGCTACACCTTCGCCAACTTCATCGTCGGCTCGGCCAACCGGCTGGCCCACGCGGCGAGCCTGTCGGTCGCGGAACGGCCGGGCCACGCCTACAACCCGCTCTTCCTGTACGGCGGCGTGGGCCTCGGCAAGACCCACCTGATGCACGCCATCGGCAACCAGGTGATCGCCAAGTTCCCGCGCAAGCGCGTCGTCTACGCGACCAGCGAGAAGTTCACCAACGAGTTCATCGCCTCGATCCAGCAGGGCAAGATCGACGAGTTCCGCGCCCGCTACCGGCGGATCGACCTGCTCCTCATCGACGACATCCAGTTCATCGCCGACAAGGAACGGACCCAGGAAGAGTTCTTCCACACGTTCAACGCGATCCACGAGGACGGCAAGCAGATCGTCCTGTCGTCCGACCGGCCGCCCAAGGCGATCCTCACCCTCGAGGAACGGCTGCGCAGCCGGTTCGAGTGGGGCCTCATCGCGGACCTGACCGCGCCGGACCTCGAGACGCGCATCGCGATCCTGCGCGCCAAGGCCGAGGAGGGTGCGGTCCCGGTGACCTCGGACGTCATCGAGTTCATCGCGCGCAAGGTCGTCAGCAACATCCGCGAGCTCGAGGGCGCGCTCAACCGGATCGTCGCCTACGCGAGCATGGGCGCCATGCCGATCGGCATCGAGCTCGCCCAGGCCGTCCTCTCGAACGTCCTCTACAACCCCAAGAAGCGCCAGGTCACCCCGGAGCGCATCGCCAAGGTCGTCTCGGAGTACTACAGCGTCCCGATGGACGTGCTGGCCGGCCAGAAGCGCGACAAGGCGATCGTCGTCCCGCGCCAGATCGCGATGTTCCTGATGCGCGAGGAGACGGACGTCTCGCTCCTGCGGATCGGCGCCGAGCTCGGCGGCCGCGACCACTCGACGGTCCTGCACGCCTGCGACAAGATCACCCGCGAGGTCGCCGTCAACGACGAGCTGCGACGCGAGATCGCCGCGGTCCGGGAGCTGATCTACGCCGACTGACCCTCGCCGCGCCGTCGCGCGCCGGGTCGCCACAGGGTCCCGATCGGCACCTTTCCGGCCGTCCACGGTGGATAACGGCACGGAATTGGTGGAAAACCATGGTCACCTGTGGACATCTGGCCCTGTTTGGCGGCGTTTCCGGGCAGGCCGTGGTGGACAGCAGGACGGCATCTGGAGCGTCTCGTGGACGGGCGCCGGGCCGTCCACCTTTCGTCCTCCGCCGAGACCCCGGTCCGAGTCGATCCCGTCCACCGGGGCCGACCGGTCGTCCACCGCGAGATCACTCACGGGCGAGCGCGTCCCTCCACCGAGTCCACACCATTACTACGGTGATGACGGGATGAGAAGATAGAGAGAAGATACCCACTACTACCGACCCGGCACGATCCCCGAGGGCCGACCGAACCCACGGCAGCCCGACCGCCGGCGACCCGACCCCGCGGACCCGCGGCCCGAAGCCACGAACTGGAGTGAGCCCAACGTGAAACTCTCTGTCATGCAGGAGAACCTGGCGCGCGGCCTGTCGGTCGTCAGTCGCGCCGTCTCGAACCGGAGCACGCTCCCGGTCCTGGCCAACGTCCTGCTCAAGACCGAGGACGCCGGGCTCAAGCTGACCGCCACCAACCTCGAGATCGGGATCGTCTACTGGGTCCCGGGCAAGATCGAGAACGACGGCGCGACGACGGTCCCGGCCAAGCTCCTGACCGACCTGGTCAACTCGCTGCCGACCGGCGACCGGGTCGACCTCGCGCTCGGCGCCAGCGACACGCTCGACCTGCGCTGCGGCCGGTTCGAGACCCACATCAAGGGCATCGATGCCGACGAGTTCCCGGCGATCGGTGCGGCCGGCGAGCGGCCGACCACGCGGATCGCCCAGAACGTCCTCCGCCAGGCCCTGGCCGAGACCGCCTTCGCGGCCGCCAGCGACGAGGCCCGGCCGATCCTGACCGGCGTGCTCGCCCGCTTCGAGGGCGACAAGCTGACGCTCGCCGCGGCCGACAACTACCGGATCGCGGTGAAGACCATCCCGATCCTCGACGCCGTCCCGGAGACGAGCGTCGTGATCCCGGCCCGGGCGCTCAACGAGCTGGCGCGGATCCTGTCCGACGTCGACGACCCGGTCGAGGTCGTCCTGGCCGGCGGGCGCAACCAGATCCTGTTCCACCTCGATGGCATCGACCTGGTCAGCCGCCTGATCGACGGCCAGTTCCCGAACTACCAGCAGGTCGTGCCCCAGACCCACACGACGCGGGCGATCCTCGATCGCGAGGAGCTCCTGCGCGCGGTCCGGCCGGCAGCGCTCATCGCCCATGAGTCGGCCAACATCGTCAAGCTCCAGGTCTCGTCCGACGGCGAGCCCGGGATCACCGTCAGCGCCAACGCCGAGGTCGGCGACCTCGTCGGCCAGGTCGAGGCCGCGGTCGAGGGCGACGGGACGACCATCGCGTTCAATGCCCGCTACCTGGCCGACGTCCTCACCAACGTCGATGCCGACCAGTTCGCCCTCGAACTCAACGGCCCGCTGTCGCCCGGCGTCTTCAAGCCGATCGGCGACGACCAGTACATCCACGTGGTGATGCCGGTCCGGACCACCTCCTGATCCTCGGGCCGATGGGGTCGCTCAGTGCTCGATAGCATCAGCCTGCTCGACCTCCGAGGCTACGCGTCGCTCGAGGCGACGTTCGGTCCCGGCCCGCATCTCGTGTGGGGCCCCAACGCGGCCGGCAAGACCAGCCTGCTCGAGGCGATGGTGCTGCTCGCCTGGGGCCGTTCGCACCGGACGACGACCGATGGCGAGATCATCCGCTGGGGGACCGACCTGGCTCGCGTCGAAGGCTTGGTCGGGCACGACACCATCGAGGTGGCGATCGTTCGGGGCGGGGCGACCGGCACGGCCGGCCGCAAGCGGATCAGGGTCAACGGGCTCGGCCGTCGCGCGACCGGACTGGCCGGCCTGCTACGGATCGTCCTCTTCGCACCCGAGGAGATGCTGCTCATCGCCGGCTCGCCGTCGCTGCGGCGGGCGGTGCTCGACCAGCTGGCCTCGACCAGCTCCCCGGCCTACGCGGACGCGTTCACGACGTACGGCCGGACGCTCCAGCAGCGGAACAGCCTGCTGCGCGCGATCCGCGAGGAGGGCGCGTCACGCGACGAGCTGCGCTTCTGGGACGGGGCGTTCCTCGACGCCGGGGCGTCGATCGTCGCCGAGCGCCGGCGGATGCTCGACGTGCTCTCCGGGCCGCTGGCAGCGGCCCATGCCGAGATCGCCCCGGAGGAGGCTGCCGCCGCTCGTCTGACGCTCCGCTACGAGACCAATGCGCCGCCACTCCCCGGGGAGTCGCCGCGGGACGCGCTCGCCCGGCGCCTGGTCGAGACGGCCGACAAGGAGGTCTGGAACGGCTCGACGCTCATCGGGCCGCACCGTGACGACCTGGTCTTCGAGCTCGATGGCCGGGACCTCGCCTCGTTCGCATCACGTGGCCAGCAACGGACCGCCATCCTCGCCCTGAAGCTCGCTGAGCTCGACGTCGTCACCGCGCTCGACGGGCGGCCGCCGTTGCTCCTGCTCGACGACGTCTTCTCGGAGCTTGATCCCGAGCGCCGCTCGCACCTCGTACGGCGCATCGCGGCGTTGCCCCAGGCGTTCGTGACGACCACGACCCTCGACGACCTCGATCCCGAGCTGCTGGCGATCGCCACCTCCTGGGAGGTCCGCGCCGAGCCCGATGGCGCGCGCCTGGTCGGCGGGCCGGTCGGGCTAGCCAGCGACGCGTCCCGATGAGCGGCCAGCGGAAGCGGCCGATGGTGCGGATCGGCGACCTCATCCCGGACGCCGCGCGCGGCCTGGGACTGGAGGACGAGCTCCGCCTGTCGCGGGCGATGGCGACCTTCGAGGCGCTCGTCGCCGAGCGTGTGCCGGCCGCCGCAGGCGCCTGCCGGGTGACCCGGCTCGAGGGGTTCACGCTCGACGTCGAAGCCGACGCACCGATCGTCGCGCAGGAGCTCCGCCTGCGCAGCGGAGAGCTCTTGAGCGCGTTCGCGGCATCGCCGGGTGGCGTCGGCGCGCGTGAATTGCGGGTCCACGTCCGTCGCGGGGGTCCCCGCGTATAATCCCGCTCACCTGCCAGCCACCTCAGAGGCGCCGACCGCGGCCGAAGCCACGCCAAGCCCGATCAGACCTCGTCCGCCCGTCACCCACGACCCCCGAGATCGTGGGGCCTGCCCGAACACGAAGAGGCCCGGATGGCCGTACGACTCCACATGAAGCTCGGCGTCGTCGCCGAGCATGATCGACTCGCCGACTCGCCCGACACGCTCGTCGTCGTCGAACCGAGCGTCGGTTCCGTCGCGCGGTCCAAGGGTCACCTCTACCTGCTGGTGACCTCGCGGATCTCGTCGCGCCACGCGCTCGAGGCGACCCGCCTGGCGGCCGAGACGATCCGCAACGAGTACTACTACGACGAGTCGGCTGGGATCCGGGTCTGCCTTCAGAAGGCGATCGCGACGGCCAACAAGCGGCTGGCGCACCAGGCCGACCGGCTCAACCTGAAGTCGACCGACGGGAACGGCCCGATCGGGATCGGCGTGGCCGTCGTCCGCGGCAGCGAGATGTACGTCGCGACGGTCGGGCCGGCCGAGGCTTACCTGATCCGCCAGGCCCGGCTCTCGACGCTGCCGGACCCGCACCGCGAACGCGGGCTGCCCTCGGGTGATCTGGAGCCGGACGTCTGGCGTGGCGAGATCTCGGTCGGCGACTCGCTCATCCTCGTCTCGCCCAACGTCATCGCCAAGCTCGGGGCGGACGAGCTCAAGGACGCGATGCTGACGCTCCACCCCCAGTCCGCCATGGAGCACCTCCACCACCGGTTCGTGGCGGCCGACGGTTCAGGCAGCGACGGCGCGATCGCCTTCGAGGCGACCGAGGTCTCGTCGACGAGCCGGGCACGCACGCTCGTGCCGGTCCGACCGGCCGAGCCGCTGGCCGGTGCGCCCGACCGCTCACCGATCCCTCTCGCGGACAACGTCCAGGCAGCCGGGGTGGCCGTCAGTGCTGCGGCAGGGAACGCCAAGACCGCGGCCGGCAGCGCCATCGAGCGAGGGTTCGCCCGGGTCCAGGACCTGATGCCACGGCGCAAGCAGGCCTTGCGCCGGGTGACGCCGCTGTCGTCCCGACGCGAGACCCAGCGTCGGGCGGCGGTCGCTGTCCTTGCCCTTGTCGTGGTGGTCGGCGGGCTGGGGCTTGGCGTCTACGCCTTCGGGGGCAACTCGACGCAGGGAGCGATCTCGTCGATCAACGCCGGCCAGAAGGCCCTCGACCAGGCGCGGGCCGACCTGGCCAAGGTCAGCGGATCCGGGATCGACCTGGTGACCGACGAGCCCGACAAGGCGCTCGAGCTGCTGACCGACGCCCACGACCAGCTCGACCTCGCGGCAAAGGCCAATGTCAGCACCGCCGTTGTCGCGCCGCTGCAGAGGCAGGTCGATGCCGGCCTTGACCGCCTGTACGGCGTGGTGCCGGTCGCCTCCACCAACCTGTACACGTTCAAGCCGGCCGAAGGCGCCGCGCCGTTCGACCTGGGCGCGATGGTCCAGGGCCCCGACGGCAATCCGTACGTCATCGACCGCGCCACCAAGGCCGTCTACCGGATCGGCCTCAAGAACAAGGAAGCCACGCTCGTGGTGAAGCAGGGCACGAAGAACAAGAGCGGGACGGTCGCCAATCCGCGCTACCTGGGCGTCGGCGGCCAGGACCTGCTCATCCTCGATTCCAAGAACGTCCTGTGGCGCTGGCGTCCGTCCAACGATGCCGGCAAGGGCACGCTGACCAAGGTCACGCTCCTTGGGTCCGCCTCGCTCGGCGACGACATCATGGGCATCAACACCTTCCTGCGGCCCGGGACGCGCGGCCTCTACAACCTGTACATCGTCGATCCGTCCGAGCAGCAGATCCGGGCCTACTCGCCGGCCGCCGACGGCAGCGGCTTCCCGGCCAAGGCGACGCAGCTGGCTGGCGACCGCGCGTGACGTCTCGGCGATGACCTCGACGTTCGTGGACGGCGACCTGTTCGCGGCCGACGCCGGCGCGCTGGTCCGCTTCGTCGGTGGCAAGAACGAGGGCTGGACGGCCAAGGCGCCGAAGGACAGCCTGCTCCGTTCCGCGCCGGCCTACTCGATCATCGCGGCGGGTCCGGCTCGGCGGGAAGGCCAGATCTTCGCCCTCGACAAGCCGAACCGGCGGGTCATCGCGCTGACCAAGGTGGACGGCAAGTACATCGCCCAATACCGCCTCGCCGGCAACGCCCCGGACTGGGACGACATGCGCGCGATGTACATCATCCCCGGCGTCGACCCGGAGCCCTCCACGCTGGTCTGGATGTCGCGCGACGGCGTGCACCAGGCGATCCTCGTGGCAGTGCCCGATGTCGGGCCGGTGGTCGTCCCCAGTCCGTCAGCGGGCGCCTCCGGCGAGGTCACCGCGACACCGGCGCCGAGCAAGTAGCCCCGACCCGAGGGGACCCATGATCCCGCTGCGGGACGCCAATCCGACCCGGCGGACCCCGGTGGTCACGCTCGGCATCATCATCGCCTGCTTCGTGGTGTTCGCCTGGGAGCTGGGGTTGTCGGCCAGCGGCGGCCAGAGCGCGCTCGACGCGTTCATCACCGAGTGGGGAGTCGTCCCGGCCGACCTGACCGCGGCGTGGGCGCGCGGCGACTACCTGTCGCAGCAGACCGCGACGCTCGTGACCAGCCAGTTCCTGCACGGTGGCTGGGCGCACATCCTGTTCAACATGCTCTACCTGTGGATCTTCGGCAACAACGTCGAGGATCGCTTCGGCCGGCTCGGGTTCCTCGGCTTCTACCTGCTCGGCGGGGCGCTTGCTGGCCTCTCGCAGGTCGCCATCGACCCGACGTCGACGGTCCCGACGATCGGCGCGTCCGGAGCGATCGCGGCGACGCTCGGGGCCTATTTCGTGCTCTTCCCGCGAGCCCGGGTGACGTCGCTGGTCTTCCTCGGCTTCTTCTACCAGCTGATCGATGTCCCGGCGATCATCGTGCTCGGCTTCTGGTTCGTGCTCCAGCTGCTCGATGGTCTGACGTCGCTGGGCATGGTCCAGACCGGTGGCGGCGTCGCGTTCTTCGCCCACATCGGCGGGTTCGTGGTCGGGGCTCTGCTGGCCAAGGTCGCGATCACCATCGGCGGACGGATGGGCCGGTCGGCGGACCCGCGGGCCGTGGGATAATCCGGCGATGGACGACGGGCTGGTCGAGATGGTCGTCGAGAGCGTCCGGGTCCACATGCTCTCCAGCCGCCACGTGGTCATCCTCAAGGAGAAGGCTCGCGACCGCTACCTGCCCATCTGGATCGGGCCGTGGGAGGCGAGCGCGATCGCGATGAAGCTCCAGGGACTGACCCCGGAACGACCGCTGACCCACGACCTGTTCGCGACGACGCTCGAGGAGCTCGGCGCCCGCATCGATCGGGTCGTCATCAGCGAGCTTGCCGACGAGACGTTCCACGCTCGCATCCTCCTCCAGCGCGACGGACGGACGGTGGAAGTGGACGCCCGCCCGTCGGACGCGCTGGCTCTGGCGGTTCGCTCGGAGGTGCCGATCTTCGCCGCCGACGCGGTCCTCGAGCAGGCCGCGCTCGGTGGCGATGCGGGCATCGTCGACGAGGAAGGGGAGGAGGGCTCGACGCTCGAGCAGACCGGCGAACAGGTGGTGGACCCGCGCCTGGACGTGTTCCGCGACTTCGTGAACTCGCTCGACGTCGACGCCGAAGGCGAAAGCCGCTCGAGCTAGTCCGCCAAGGCCGAGGAGACCGCCGGGGCCGACGCGCCCTTGAGCCCGATCACCCGTGTCAGCGACTGCGCGTTACCACCATCGATATAGTCGAGGTCGTAGCGACCGGCCAGCATGCGGACCTCGTTCGGGTCGACCCGGATGACGTAGACCGGGCGCTTCCCGAGGTTGGCATCGATGACGTCGGACAGCGAACCGAGGTTCTGGTCGAGGCGGGTCCGGTCGTCGATGATCTCGATGTCCGGACGGCGGCCCTGGACCTTCTGGGCGTACCACAGCGGGGTCGAGAAGCTCCACCAGCTGACGATCGCGGCATTCGGCTCCATCGCCTCGAGGGCGTGGTCCGTCCAGGTCGCGGCCTCGAGCTGGCGGCTGGCGTCGACCGAGCGGTAGCGCCCCGGAACGTCGAGCAGCGTCGGGACGACGAGCGCGACGGCGAGGATCGCCGCGATCATGACGGCGGGGGTCCAGGCGAAGGGCGCGTCGGTGTCGTCGGTGGCGCTCATCTCGACGTCCTCGCCGGCCAGTCCCGCCAGGAGGTCGACGACGGCCGCAGCCAGGATCGCCAGCCACGTCCAGGCCATCAGTGCCGGCCCGAGGTAGTAGCGGCTGATGTCGGCATTGACGTACGACGATGCGAAGAAGCAGGTGATCGCCACGGCCGTGCCGGTCAGGAGCGCGTAGCGCGGCCGCCGCACCGCGGTCGCGATGAACGCGATCGGGATGAGCGGAGCGAGGATCCCGAACTGGGTCGAGGTCCGCGTCACCAGGTCGCCGAACTTGCGCGGCAGATCGCCGAACGGGTCGATCACGCTGTCCCGGAACTGTTCGGCCAGGACGATGTACTTGAACCCCTCCCAGGTCTCGGGCGTGCCGTAGACGAGCGGGGCACGCAACGGCCCGGCGCGAAGAGGCAGCTCGAGGTAGACGAGGAGGACCGTGAGCGCCAGCACTCCGACACACGAGAGGACCAGCCGGGGACGGCGCCAGATCGTCGGGTCGACCGCGATGACGTAGAGCGCGACCGGGACGACCAGCAGGGTCGTCAGCGAGTGGTTGCCGAGGGCGAGCCCGAAGATCGCGGCGGCGGCGATGAGGAAACGGTCGCCGTGGTCGTCGTCGTCCCGCTCGCGCACGCGCTCGTCCCAAGCGACGAGCAGCCACAGGAGGATCGCCACGAAGGCGAGGTGGAGCGTGTGCGTCTCGGCGTGGGTGGCCATCGCCCAGGCGGTCGGCATCAGCGCGAGGCCGATGCCAGCGGCGATGCCGAGGACCAGCCGACCGGTCAGGCGGCGGACCAGGTCGACCGTGACCGCCGCCGCCACGGCGACGCAGATGGCCGAGAAGAAGTTCATCACGAACGCCGGTTGGCCCAGCGGTTGGAGGACGACCGACGCCAGCCAGCCGATCAGCACGTAGGTCGGGAACCCGGTGGGGTGGGCCGTGCCCATCAGCGGCGCGACGGATTGCAGCTCGCCGGTGTCCCAGAACGCGACACCGGGCAGCAGGGTGAACGAGGCGGCCACGAGGGCGATCAGCCCGACCAGCAGCGAGGCGGCCAGGCGCTGTCGTCTCACCATCCGAGCAACCGACTCCACATGACGCCCCACAGGTTGATGGCAAGCGACACGACGACGAGGCTCATCGCCCCGAGCATGCCCCAGCGGTAGCGGGTCGACAGCCGTTCGAACCCGAGTGCGACGAGGATGAGGGCGAACGGCGCGGCGTCGTTGCTGAAGCGGTATCCGAACTGGACCCAGCCCTGCGAGAAGTGCATGAGGTTGACGAAGGCGATGAAGCCGACCGCCAGGACTGCCCCGGTCACGAGCCGGCTGCGCCCGTAGCGACGCAGGACGGGGATCGCCAGGAGGTACGCCGGGCTCGTCAGGATGACGCTCATGCCGGTGTCGCGCGGGACCGCCAGGGGGCACGCGAGAGAGAACAGGCCGCGTCCCTTGGTCGGGTCGACGCAGACCGGGGTCGGGCTGGGGGAGGTGCTCTCGGGCAGCACCGACGGGGCGATGACCGGCGTCCCGAACAGGGCGATCCCGAGGTTCTGTGGCACGTACCGTGGGTCCTCGGCGGCCCAGTCGGGGTGATAGCCGAGGGTCGGGTAGCCGACGCTCTCGAGCCGGTAGAGGTGGTCGTACGCCGGGTGGAAGGACCTGCCCGGTCGTCACGACGTTGTAGAGCACCAGGATCCCGATCGGGATCGCCGCACCGAGACCGGCCGAGAGGACGCGCCTGCGCACATCGCCGGGTCCGACGAAGGCGTAGAACGGAGCCCCGAAGGCGACCGTCAGGCGCGCCGTGGCCGCGAGGCCGAACAGCAGGCCCGCAAGCCATTGACGCGGCTCGAGGCGGAACCGGGCGCCCTCATTGGCGACGGGCGCTTCGTCCAGGGGATCGTCGTCGGGGCCATCCGCTTCATCCTCGGCCGCATCGGGATCGGCCCCGAGCACGATGCCGATCGACAAGAAGGTCAGCCCGACCGCGACGATGTGCGCCTGGTACCAGGTGGTCGTGGTCTGGGCCGTGAACCAGAAGACCGTCCCGAAGGCGAAGAAGATCGTCGTCGCGAGGCGGACGACGACGCTGACCGGCAACCGCCCGATCGCCCACCAGCAGAGTGCCACGTCGACCCCGGCGAGGACGATGAAGATGGCCTGGTCGTTGACCGCGAGGCCCCAGATGGCGACGAACGGCAGCAGCACGAGCGCCGGGAGCGGAGGAAACGGCAGGAGTGCCCTGGCGACACCGTCGGTGGTGGCGATCGGCAGGACGTCCTGGAAGCGCGCATTCCCCAGCAGCCCGCCGGCCGCCTCGACCGGGTAGCGGATAGCGGCGTGACCCTCGAGGAAGGCCGCGGCCTGCCAGACAAAGTGGTCGTAGTAACGATCGACGTAGGTGACGCTGTAGACCGCCATGGCCACGAGGGCGAGCAGGAGCCCGACGGCGATCGTCACCCCGCGCGAGATCCGGGGGCCGGGTCGTCCATCGGGTTGTCCGTTTGTCCTGGGGAGTGCCCCGGGGTCCGCCCGGCGACCCTGTGCTACGCTCCGGTCCACCTTCCACGCTCGTGCAGGAGCCGTTCCCGGTGACTGGCCCCGCGGCCCGCGGGACCGAGCGAGGCACACGAGCGCCGTCGCGGGTGACCGGGACGCAGGGAGCCGTCGGCGCGGTCCTCGTGGTCCTCGCGCTCGGTCTTGCCCTCCGACTCATCATCGCATACCTCCTTCCCGGATCTGGTTTCGGGGTGGATCTCGGCGCCTTCCGCGCCTGGGCGGCGAACCTCGCCAGCCAGGGTCTGAACGGCTTCTACCAGCGCGACTTCTTCCACGACTACACGCCCGGCTACCTGTACGTGCTGTGGGTGTTGGGGCTCGTCGGACAGGCCCTCGGTGGGGTCGGTGTCGCGCTTATCAAGGTGCCCGCGATCCTCGCCGACCTGGCCATCGGCTGGCTCGTCTGGTCGATGGTCCTCGAGCTCGGTGGCCGGCGAAACGTCGCCTTGGCCGCGGCGTTCGTCGCGGTCGTCAACCCGATCAGCTGGTTCGACAGCGTGGTCTGGGGCCAGGTCGACTCGGTCGGCGTCGTCTTCCTCCTGCTGGGGCTGCGCGAGCTGTGGCGCGACCACCCGGAGCGATCGGCCATCTACGCCGTGGTAGCCGCGCTGATCAAGCCTCAGCTCGGGATCCTCATCCCGATCCTGGCGCTGGTCACGATCCGGCGGGCGCTCTGGCCGGTCGAGAAGACGGACGACGTCCCTGACGCGGCCGACCTGGGGGCGGGTTCGCCGGATGACGGCTGGCTCGCCCGCGTGCGCGCCTGGGAGCGGCGCACCGACCATCCGATCCGCATCCTCACGACCGGCCTGATCGCCCTGGCGACGACGATCCTCCTGTGCTACCCCTTCGGTCTGTCGGTCCTCGAGTTCAAGTCGACCGCGCCGTACTTCTCGTCTGGCCTCCTGACGCAGATCTTCGCCACCGCCTCGGGCTACCCGTACCTGACCGTCAACGCGTTCAACCCGTGGGCCCTGGTCGCCGGCGACACCGGTTACACGCTCGCCAATTCAGGGCTGTGGGTCTGTGACGGACCGTGGACGATCATCGAAGGCTGCGGGTCAGGCGTCGCCTCGATCGCGGGCATCCCGCCGGTCCTCATCGGTGGCGCGCTGATGCTGGCCGTGACCCTGGTCGTCTCGCTGATCGCCGCTCGTCGCCCCGATCGGCTCACGATCCTGGTCGGCCTGGCGGTGCTGGCGATCGCCTTCTACGTGGTCCCGACGCGCGTCCACGAGCGCTATGCGTACCCGGCATTCGCGCTGGCGATCATCCTGGCCGCGATCGCCTGGCGGTGGCGACTCGCCTACGTCGCCCTGACGGTAACGGTCTTCCTCAACATGTACGCGGCCCTGACCAACCCGTTCTACAACAACCCCGGGATCAGCGATTGGCTGGGGATCGGGCCGACGATCCGCGGCGAATGGGGCGTGACGTTCCTCGCCGTCGCCAACGGCGCCATCTTCCTGTGGGCGCTGGCGCAAATCCGGCCGAGCGCGCTGGCACGGCTGACCGAGGAGCTGGCCGCGGAACGGGATCTGGCGGACGCCGAGGAGTGGGAGGTCGACGGGGAGGAAGAGCCTCTCGTGGACCAGCGTGGCGGGCCGGGCGCGCGAGTCATGGTCGGCGCGCTGGCGGGAGCGGCGGGTTCGGAGGGTTCGGCGGGTTCGGTGGGTGTCGTCGGCCGGCCGACCGCCGCCGCAACTGCCACATCGACCGTGGTCGCGGCAACAACACCGCTTCCACCCGCCGTGAATCCCGCCCTCGCCTCCAGCGCGGCCGCTGTCGTGCCCATGGCGTCCTGGACGCCGCGCCCCACGCTCGACGAGGTCGGCATCCGTGGCTGGCTCAAGTCGCGCTTCAACGAGCTTCCGGTCCGCCCGGACCGCAGCGCCACGCTCCGCCACGAGGGTGGCGGACGGCTCGACCGTCTCGACCTGTTCCTGGTCGTGCTGCTGATCCTCGGGACGATGCTGCTCCGCACGTTCCGGCTGGCGGAGCCATACCAGATGCACTTCGACGAGGTCTATCACGCGCGGACCGCCACCGAGTTCCTCCAGGCCTGGCGCTACGGCATCTCGCACGACATCTACGAATGGACCCATCCGCACGTTGCGAAGTACCTGATGGCTGGTGGCTTGGTGGCGTTCGGGAACGACAAGGTGAATGCCACGAGCGATCTCGGGGTCCCGGTCGTGGCCGCCGCCGTCGAGCCGCGCCGCCTGGACGAGACCGCTCCGGGCGGAGCCGCCGGCGAGCGACTGCATATCGCCACCGGGACCGAGATCCGGACCTACGACCTCGTGACCCGCGACCTGGTCTCGACCGTGCAGGCCGAAGGCGCCACTGCCCTCGCGATCGACGAGACCGGCAACCAGCTCGTCATCGGCTACGGCGACGGACGGATCGCCACGCTCGGGCTCGACCTGATCGATGCGGCCGGCGGCGACGCGGGAGCAGCCCCCGTCCCTGCTGACCTGCTGACCGTGGACCACCCGGTCGACCACCTGCTGGTCATGACCGACGGGACCACGCTCGCGGCCGCATCGTCCGACCAGCTCACGACCATCAGCCTGGACGGGGCGACCGTCCTGGGCACGATCGATCTGCCGGGCATCGCAGACCTTGCGCCGGGCGGGACCGGGCCGGCCCTGACCGCCGTCGTCGACACCGGGACGGATGTGGCGGCCCTTGCCAAGAGCGTCGCCCGCATCCTGGGGACCGATGCGTCGGACTACGAGGCGCGGATGACAGGCGTCGCGCCCGGCACGACCGTCGTCCTCGGCCAGGCTGGCAGTGGCAAGGCGCGGACCGACCTCGACGCCGCGATCGCCGACGGCACGCTGACCGGCGTCGCCGTCGATACGCTGCCACGGATCGCGGTCGCGGCCGACGTCGGAGTCGAGTTCATCGTCCCCGACGGCGCCGCGCGCCTGTCGACCATCGCGCTCGACGGCGGGGCGCACGGCCTGGCCATGGTGACCGGACTCGATATCCCGAAGCTGTTTGCGACGTCCGGCGGTGCGGAGAAGCCGAGCTACGACGTCATCGCCGTCGGTGGCGACCCGGCCAAGAACGGCCCGACCGACCAGGGCGCGCAGTGGGGCCTCGGTCTCCAGCCACTGCCGGCGCCCGGCACCTGGATCGCCTATGACGCGGCCAGCCAGATGGTCCACATCCTCGGTCTTGCGCCGGGCGTGACCTCCGCCGCCGGACCGTGGACGGTCTACGTCGTCGAGCCGCACGGCAACGCAGTCTTCGCCGACGCCCGCCTGCCCGACGGGTTCACGGCGAGCGCCTGGGGCTCCGACTTCAATCCCGACTACCCCGCGTCCGACAGGCAGCAGATCATGGTCTTCGACAAGGCCGGGACCATGGCGTCGATCGACGCCGGGTCGCACGCCTTCGCCTGGCGGCTGCCCGGCGTCATCGCAGGCGCCCTGACCGCGGCCCTCATCTACCTGCTGACGCGGATCCTGTTCCGGCGCCGCCTCGTGGCCGCGCTCGTCGGCCTGTTCGTGATCGCCGACGGGATGTTCTTCGTCCAGTCGCGGATCGGCATGAACGACGTCTACGTCGGCTTGTTCATCGTCGCGGCGTACACGGTCTTCGCGGCCGTCTGGACGGGCTGGTGGAAGGGCAGGGCCGCGTTCTGGCTGGCGATGCCGATGATGGGCGTGCTGCTCGGTCTTGCCCTTGCCAGCAAGTGGGTGGCCGCCTACGCCATCGGTGCTCTGCTGCTGCTGCTCCTGGTGCGCAGCGCGCTCGGACGCGTGCTCGCGATCCTCGGGCTCATCGGCATCACCGGGGTCCTCGGCTACATCGCGATCAGCGTGCCGGCGGCGACGCCCGGCGGCGATCCGGGGTTCGGCAACCTGACGTTCCTGTTCATCATGGTCGCCCTGACGCTGCTCGCCGTGGTCGTCGCGGTCCTCCATCCGATCGCGTGGACCGACGAGGAGATGCGGTTCGCGGTGATCGCCCCGGCGGCGCTGGGCGGCCTGGTCTTCTTCGGCGCCCTCGCGACCGGCCGTCTTTCAAGCGTGGTCGCCCTGGGCTCGCTCTCGGCGACGCCGTTGCTGCTCGCGATCGCCCTGGGGTTCGGGTCGCTGGTCGTCTTCGGCCTGTTCTGGTTGGGTGGACGCTACGGGTTCGGCCCGCTGGCCGGCCCGCCGGATCCCGACGACCCTATCCTGCTGCTCGACCCGCCGGGCACGCCTCCTGACGGCTGGCTCAGGCTCGGCTGGGCGCTTGGCATCCCGGTCGTCTGGGCGCTCGTCTGCCTGATCGCACTCCCGGTCGGCGTCTACATCCTGACCTATATCCCGTGGGCGATGGTCGAGAACCACCAGCTCGTCCCGGGCTGGCCGCCTGGTCACACCGGCCAGACGCTGCTCGACCTGACCGGGCAGATGTATGGCTATCACAACGGACTGACGGCGGCCCACCCGGCGTCCTCCCCGTGGTGGGCGTGGCCGATGAACCTCAAGCCGGTCTGGTTCTACCAGGAGGGGCTCGCCGCAGGCACCTCCGCCGCGCTCTACGACGCGGGCAGCCTCGTCATCTGGTGGCTCGGGATCCCGGCGCTGGCGTTCGTCTCGTGGATGGCGTTCCGGCGCCGGAGCCTGGCGCTGACGCTGATCGCCGTCGGGTTTGCCGCGCAGTGGATCCCGTGGGCGCGAATCGACCGCGCCGCGTTCCAGTACCACTACTACACGGCGCTGCCGTTCGTGGTGATGTCGCTCGCCTATTTCTTCGCGGAGCTGTGGCATGGCGCGTCGCGCCACACCTGGGCACTCGCCCGGGTCGCCGCCGCGGTCGCGATCGTTGCCCCGGCGGCGATGTGGCTGCTCGACCGGCCTCTGTGCGCCGTCGTCGGCGTCGAGCGCGTCAACCCGGGGTCGCAGGCCTGCCCGGCGGTCATCCCGGAGTTCGTGCTGACCGTGCGCACGCTGGCACTGGCGATCGTGATCGGGATCGGCCTCTTCTTCATCATCCGGCGCTTCCTTGCGTTCGAGTCGACGGACGGTCGCGAGGTCGGGCGGGACCAGATGGCCGCCGCTTACCGATCGCTGTTCTGGACCGGGCTCGGGGTCGCGGTCGCGTTGGCCGTGGTCTCGCTCCTGCCCGACACCGCGATCCTGACCCTGACCAACGTCCCGGTCGAGCCGATCGCCCTGGTCGTTGGCATCCCGCTCGGCTACCTGGCGCTCCAGGTCATGGCCTCACGCGATGCGAGACGGTTCGTCGTCGGGTTCGGGGTGGCGGTCGTCGCGTGGTTCGTGATCCTGTACCCGAACATCAGCGCGCTGCCGCTCCCGGCGGCCGTCGTGGCCGCGTATCAGGGCATCCTGCCGACCTACCTGTACGCCTTCCAGTTCCCGGTCAGCACCGTTACCCGGAACGTGAACACGCCGCTCTTCACGCCGACCCTGGCGGTCCTGGTGGTAGCCCTGACCGTGACCTGTCTGGTGGTCGCCTATTCGACCTGGGCGTGGCGGCTGACCATGGCCGAAAGGCTGGCGGCGCCCGGTGCGCCCGGAGCGTCGGGGTCGTCCGGGGACACTGAGAGCCTCGCCCGGACCGACGGGGCCTGAGGCACCGGCGACCGGAAATCCTCGGGCAGCTGGCCGGTCGCGGCCAGCCGGCGGATGACGAAGCCGTAGTAGTCGTCGACCTTGGCGGTCACCCGTGGCCAGCTGAACTGCTCGGCTCGCGCACGGCCCGCGGCGCTCATCTCGACCCGCAGCAGCGGGTCGTCGAGCAGCCTGGCGATCGCGGTGGCCAGTTCCTTGGGCTCGTGCGGCGGGACGAGGAGGCCCTCGCGCCCCCGTCGGACGACGCCCTTGTAGCCATGGATGTCGGAGGCCACGATCGGGGCGCCGGCGGCCATCGCCTCGAGCAGGACGATCCCGAAGGATTCGCCACCGGTCGCCGGCGACGCGAAGACGTCGGCCGTGCGGAAGAGCTGTGCCTTCTCGCGGTCGCTCACACGACCGAGGAATTCGACCGCCTGGAGGCCGCGGGTCGCGACGTAGCGGCGCGCCTCGCGCTCCTGCGGCCCCGAACCGACGACCAGGAGCCGGTCCTCGTACCCGGTCCGGCGCAGGATGCGATGGGCCTTGAGCAGGTCGAGCAGGCCCTTGCGCGGTTCGTGACGACCGACGAACAGGACGTTGGGTGTGCCGTCCTGCCAGCGTGCCAGCGGGACGGCGCCGGCGAAGCGCGGGATGTCGACGCCGTTGGGGATGATCTTGTAGTCGCCCGGGAAGAAGCGGTCGATGAAATGGCGAGCCGCCGCGCTCACCGCGATCCGGCCGTGGAGCCGTGCCGCGTGGTCCTTCATGACCCGGCTGCCGACCTCGTATGACGGCGAGAAACCCGCGTAGGCGTGGAAGGTCGCGATGTTGACGCTGCGCGACTCGCGCAGGAGGAAGAGCGACAGCAGCGGGACGAAGGGCTCGTGGAGGTGGAGGACGTCGAAGCGCTCGCGATCGAGCAGCTCGCGCACCTGGCTGACGTAGCGCGGCGAGAACGTCAGCGTGCCGATGGACCCGTTGAGCGGGACGCTGAAGCCGACCCCGATCCGCAGGATGTCGCCCTCGGATGCGCGCTGAGGACCGTGGCTGGCGGTGATGATGCGGACGTCGTGACCGCGCAGCCGCAGGTTCTCGTAGAGGTGCTGGACGTGCTGGGCGACGCCACCGCGCTCGGGGTAGATGTACGGGCAGACCAGGCCGATCTTCATCGGCGCTCCGGGCTCCCGGGCTCAGGTTCGGATTCGTAGCGAGGTGGTCGGAGGCGGCCGCCCGGATAGCCGTGGTCGCGCCCGGTTCCGTCGCGCCGGACGCGGCCGGCGACCTCGTCGCGCGCGTCGCGGCCGCGCTTGCGCAGCTGATTGCCGAACGTCCCGAGCTGACCGGCCGTCTCGTGGAAGGTGCCACCGTGCTCGGTCGTTCCGGTCTCGATCGCCTGTCGGAGCTCCGCGGCGGTGCGGCCGGGGAAGGTCGTCCAGCCGGTCCCGATCGCCTCGAGAGCGTGGGCGTCGCTGTTGCCGACGTGGGCCATCCCGTTGTCGTCGGCGAAGCGGACGACGCGACGATGCCACGGCTTGCCGAGGCTGGTCGGATTGAACGTCTCGAGACCGTCGGGCCGGGCGGCCGGGTCAGGGTCGTCGAGGAGGCGGCGCAGCACCCAGCCCTGGGCACACAGCGGGTATGGGACCAGGGGATGGGCCGGGATGGCCAGACCGCCGGCCTCATGCACGGCCAGGATCGATGTCCGGAGCGAGCGGTAGGGCCGGATCGGGCGGTCGAGGTAGAGCCCCAGCAGGTGGCCGCCGAGGGTGGTCACCTCTTCGCCGACGACGACCTCGGCGCGCAGGCCGCGATCGCGGGCGATCGCCTGGGCCGCGACCGCCGCATCGATCCGTTCGTGATCGGTGATGGCGATGACGTCGAGGTCGGTCCGTACCTCGACGTGGTCGAGGATCGCGGCGATGCCGGCCGTGCCATCGCTGGCGAGCGTGTGGATGTGCAGGTCCGCACGACCGAGGCGGGGCGTGGCGTCGGTCATGCGGCGGCCCCTCGGGCGCCCGGGCTGTCGTCGGAGGCCGCCGCGGCCGTCGCGGCGGCCGCCCGCCTCAGCCTCGAGATCCGGCCAGATCGGGAAGAAGACCGCCCACCACTGGTCGGGGGCGTCGGCGATGAGGTCCTCGAACGCGGCGGCCAGGCGGGTCATCGTGGTCGTCACCCGTTCGCGGCGCGTCCCCTCTGCGGGGACGTCGATCGGGATGATCTTGCCGCGAAAGTGCCCCTCCTCCGCCGCGCGCCGGACGGTCATCCCGTACGTTGGCACGCCTGTCTCGACGGCGAGCATCGCCGGCCCCATCGGCATGAGGGCAGGTGCTCCGAAGAGCGGGACGAGGGTCCCGCCGCCGGTCAGGTCGCGGTCCCCGACGAGCCCGACCGGGATGCCGTTGCGGAGCGCGTGCGTCAGCTCGCGGCGAGCCTCGCGCAGGCCGACGAGACGGATCCCCGCCACGCCCCGCGTGCGCTCGAAGTAGGCCTGCAGGCCGGCGTCCTCGATCGTCTCCATCGGCGTCACCGTCTCGCCGACCCGGAACGCGAGGAAGATCACGGCCATCTCCACCGAGCCGAAATGGAGCCCGACGAACAGCACCGCCTTGCCCGGCACGACGGCCTCGGCGATCAGCTCGGGCGTGTCGAGCGCCAGGCGCTCATCGACGAAGGCCGGCGTGACGCTCGGGTTGCGCGCGACCTCGACGTAGTAGCGAGCGGCGTGGCGATACGCCGAGCGGACGAGCCGTCTCCAGCGCTCGGGGGTCGCTGGCGGCGGCCCGGACGGAAGTGCTCCCGCGTCCGGACTCGGCGAGGGCTTGCACGACCCGTCGGAGGTTGCGACGAGCCTGCGCGGCGCGACCGGGCGTCAGCCGGTACCAGAGCTCGCCGATCAGCTCGGCGAGCCCGTAGAGCGGGCCCTCCGGTAGGCGGCAGGCCAGCCACGAGGCGGTCAGCATCAGGCGGCCACGGATCGTCATGGCGTTGCCCCGACCCGGTCCGCCTCGACCTGGTCGGCCTCGTCGCGGGGCAGATCGCGGGAGGGTCCGGGGTCGGGTCGCCCGGCCTGCATCGCGAGTGCGCGGCGTTCGAGGTCGGCCCCCTCGGCCTCCGTCGCCGGCCAGATCGGCTTGAAGCTGTACCACTGCTCGGGTGCAGGCCGGATGGACTCGGCGACCGCGTCGGCGATGGCCTGGGTCGCGCGCTGGAGATCGGCCGGGTCGGACGAGGCGACCGAGATCGGCTCGGCCAGGACGACGCGAACGCGGCCGTCCTTCTGGCGGGTCGTGATCGCCGGCACGATCCGCGACGACGTCTTGGCGGCCAGCGTGGCCGGCCCGGCCGGCAACGTCGTCCAGGCATCGAACAGCTTCACCGGGATGCCGTCGCTGCGGTAGCCCCAGTCGACCAGGAGGCCGAGCAGCTCGCGCCGGCGAAGCACGCCGAAGATCGCCCGCAGGTTGCGCCACGGGATGAGCGTGGCGTGCCACTGCTCGCGTTGCGCGCGGAGGTAGTCGAACAGCTCGGGGAACGCAGAATTGTCGGCGACCACGTTGAGCGGCAGACCCAGCCCGGCGATCGACGCCCCGACGAGGTCGTTGTTGCCGACGTGGGCCGCCGTGATGATAAGGCCGCCGACGGGCGACCCATCGCGGATGCGCTGGATCTCGACCGGGTCGAGCGGCTCGACGAGGGCGGCGACCTCATCGGGTGGCAGGAACGGGACGCGCATCAGCTCGACGAGGTAACGCCCGTACTCGCGATAGGCGCGTAACGCCAGCCGGCGGACCCGCGGGTCGTCGGGCGGGAGACCCAGGACGTGCCCGAAGTTCTGGTTCGACCAGTCGCGCTTCTTGGGCCAGAGCAGGTACGACCCCTGGGCGCCCAGGCCGAGCACCGCGCTCGTCGGGGCGGCGGGCAACGTCCGGAGCAGCCACGAGGCGGAGCGGTAGCCGACGACGGCCGCCCGCTCCACGATCCTGGGGCTCGCCCCTCCGCGCCGGTTGGGCGCCTCGAGGCGTCGTTCGCCGTCGGTCACCTGGCGGCGGTGGCTACCTTGGCCTTCGTCCCGGCCATCCGCTTGACGGTCTTCTTCACCGGCGCCTCGGTGCCGACGAGCGTCTCGTTGTCCTCACCGCGGATGAACGCCTCGACGCGGTTGAACGCGATGTCGTCGTGGATCTGGTGGGGCGGGCTCTTCATGAAGTAGCTCGACGGCGCGACGAGCGTGCCCTTCAGGCCACGGTCCAGGCCGAGCTTCAGGCAGCGGATGGCGTCGGTGATGACGCCCGCGCTGTTGGGGCTGTCCCAGACCTCGAGCTTGAGCTCGGCGTTGAGCGGCACGTCACCGAAGGTCGTGCCCTCCATCCGGATGTAGCACCACTTGCGGTCGAGCAGCCACGGCACGTGGTCGCTCGGGCCGACGTGGACGTCGTCGGGGTCCATCTCGTAGTCGAGCATGGACGTCACGGCGTTGGTCTTGCTGATCTTCTTGGACTCGAGGCGCTCGCGCTCGAGCATGTTCAGGAAGTCGGTGTTGCCACCGAAGTTGAGCTGGTAGGTCCGATCGAGGCGGACGCCACGATCCATGAACAGGCGGGTCAGCACGCGGTGGCTGATCGTCGCGCCGACCTGGCTCTTGATGTCGTCACCGATGACCGGCAGGCCGGCCTCGGCGAAGCGGCGCTGCCAGTACGGCTCGCGACCGATGAAGACCGGGATGGCGTTGACGAAGGCGACGCCGGCGCGCAGCGCCTGCTCGACGTACCACTTGGTCGCCTCTTCGCTCCCGACCGGGAGGTAGGAGACCATCACGTCGACTTCGCGCTCCTTGAGGATGCCGACGATGTCGGCGGTCGGGCCGGGCGCCTTCTCGATGATCTGGCTGAGGTACTTGCCGAGGCCGTCGTGGGTCATCCCGCGCTCGACGGTCACGCCGATCGGCTCGACCTTCTGGAAGACGTAGGTGTTGTTCGGCTTCGTGTAGATCGCCTCGGACAGGTCCTTGCCGACCTTGTTCTTGTCGATGTCGAAGGCGGCGACGAACTCGATGTCCTTGACGTGATAGCCGCCGAGGTCGACGTGCATCAGGCCCGGGACGAAGTCGTCCTTCTTGGCGTTCTCGTAGTAGTAGCGGCCCTGGACGAGGCTGCTCGCGCAGTTGCCGACGCCGACGATGGCGACCCGGATCTTGCCGTCCTTGCGCCGGGCGGCACCCGCCCACGTGTTGCTCGGCGTGACGCCGTTGCTGGCGCCCTTGCCGTTCTTGCCGTTGGTGCTCACGTCCTACTCCGTGTCTCGTTGGTGGTCGTGGTGACCGGGGGGTTGTCGGCCGACTTGGCCTGGCTTTGGACGTGGAGGATCCGCTGGATGACGGTGATGACCGCACCAACGAGGATGATGCCGAGGGCGAACTCGAGGGCCGAGATGCCGATGCTCGTCCCGGTGAGGACGATCCCGAGCGAGATGATCACGAGGCGGATCTCGCGGGGCATGATGCCGACCGCGGCCAGGCCCATCCCGGAGGAATAGCCGAGGGCGTCGGACTTCGCCCGGGTGTAGCTGACCATGATCGATGCGCCCATGGCGCCGGCGGCCACCAGGATCGGCACCGTCCCGACGTTCGAGTTCGCCAGCGCGGCGATACAGCCGATGAAGACGAGGATCTCGCCGAGCTTGTCGAAGGTCGAGTCCATGAACGCGCCGAACTTGCTGGCCTTGCCGGTCGCGCGCGCCAGCGTGCCGTCGAACATGTCGAAGACGCCGCCGACGAAGACGACGATGCCGCCGATGACCCACGCCTGCGCGCCGGTCAGGACCGCCCCGACGGCGGTGATCGCGAACCCGATCAGCGTCAGCCCATTCGGTGTCAGGCCGATCCGGCCCATGGCGAGCGCGATCGGCTCGAAGATCTTCTTGATGCGCGCCGCGGGATTCGTTCGAGATGGTCATCGGTCAGCCCGCCACGCCCAGGATCGCGCGCTCACGGGCGGCGAACTCGCTGAACGCCTCCTCGCGCAGGCGGCAGACCGTCTCGCGGCCCTGGCGCCGCGTCTCGACGACACCGGCGGCGCGGAGGCGACCGAGATGCCACGACACGAGCGGCTGCGACAGCCCGACGTGGGCGATGAGCTGCGCGACGGTCGCCTCGCTCTCGGCCAGGCGACGGACGATGCGCAGGCGGTTCACGTCGGCCATGACCTTGTGGAAGGCACGCAGCTGGCGCAGCTCCTCGGGCTGGGCGACGGCCGCGGCGATCGTGCCGCGGACCCGGGCGGGCGAGGGGGACAAGGCGTGCTGACTCCGGGTTCTGGGGTGGTGCGTCGTGGCACATCAACCACGGTTTATATCAATCGCCGTTGATGCTACGAGTGTCGAGCGTCGGATGTCAAGCCCGATTGAAGGTTTCGGCCCGGCCCGCGTGTCATGTCATCGTGAACCGATCGTCCGAGGTCATCGAGTTGGCAGAACGCGCAGGACGCGCCCAGGCAGCGTGTCCCGCGACACGCGACTCCGCGACGCGGCCTTCGTCCGGCTGGCCGACGAGCACCTCGACAAGGCGTACCGCCTTGCGCGGGCCATCCTGCGCGACCCGGCCGAGGCGCAGGACGCGACCCATGACGCCTTCGTCCAGGCGTGGCGCAAGTGGGAGACGCTGCGCGATCAGTCGCGCTTCGAGCCGTGGTTCGACCGGATCCTCGTCAACACCTGTCGCAACCGGCTGCGTTCGACACGCCGCCTGGCGACCGACATCTCCGTCGAGGTCGCGCTCGCGACCGGCGATCACGCCGGCCGCGCGGAGGACCGCGACGTCATCGGTGCCGCCATCGCGGCGCTCTCGCCCGACCACCAGGTCGTCGTGGCGCTGCGCTACTACCGCGACCTGACCGGTCGACGAGATCGCGAGGCGGCTCGGGAGTCCCGCGAGGGACGGTCCAGTCCCGTCTCCACTACGCACTCAAGCGGCTGCACGACGCGATCGACGCGGCCGACACCAAGGGGACCGTCCGATGACCGACCGAGAGCTCGAACAGCGGCTGCGCGCCTGGTACGCGGCCGAGGTCGCCGAGACCGAGTCGGCGCCGGCCGACCTGCGCGAGGTCCTCGCCACGATCCCGGCGACGACGCCGGTACCGCTCCGCGCACGCGGCGCGACGCCGCGGGCTTCACCTTGCTCGCCGTTGCCGCGGTCCTGATGGTCGGCGGGCGTCCTGGTCGCCGGTTCCGGGCTCATCCGTCCGCGGCCGGTCGGTGACGCCGCCCCGAACGTCGCCGTCGTCGGTCCCGACCGGATCGCCGCCGAACGCCCGCGACGCCGGCGCCGACCGCGAACATCCGACCGGGCGACGTCGATCGCGTTCATCCGGCCCGTCGACAAGGGCGCACCTGTCTTCCGGCGGCGACGCGCCGTGCACGAGCTCCCGCACTCTGGCGTCGTCGGAACGGACGGGCACGGGCGCTCACGAACTCCTCCCCGATGGGGTGCACCAACCAGGCCGCGCCGGTCTGGTCGCCCGACGGGACGCGCCTCCTGTACTTCGAGGAAGGCGACTCTACCTGACCGATCGCGAGCGGCGGCGGCGCCCCGCACCGTGGACACCGGCTGCGTCGCTCCCTGCGTGGGCGATTCCCAGGTGGCCTTCTCCAGCGACGGCGCGAGACTCGTCTTCGTTCGCGAGTGCCGAGGACCCGTCCGCGATACCGACTCGCGACGATCGCGACGATGGACCTCGAGAGCGGTCGGGTCGCGAACTGCGCTCGACGCGGCCGACGCCGAGTGCCGCTCCCGGCTGGTCCCCGGACGGGACCGCAGATCGTCTTCTTCCGGTGCCGGCGAGAAGGACGACGGCGGTCCCGACCGCACCGATGCTGACGCGATCTGGCTGGTCGATGCGGACGGCCAGGACCTGCACCAGATCAGCCCGACGACGCTCGCCGCCGCAGTACCCCGAATGGTCCCCCGACGGCACGCGGATCGCTGTTCGTGTCGAGCGACGGGCGAGCAGCAGGACATCTACACGATCCGGCCCGACGGGACCGATGTGCGTCGCCTGACCACGGATGGGGTCGTCGGTCGTCCGCGACGTGGACGGCGGATGGGCGGATCCTGTTCGCTGGTCGGCGGCCGGCGGCCGGCCGCGCGCGGGCTGGTGGACGATGGACGCCGACGGCAGCCGAGCCGGCCCTCCTCATCTCGGCCGCCGAGATCGGCGTGGCCGCCGACGGTTCGAGTCGACGACGGTCCGGCTGGCAGCCGATCGGTGGCGCGGCGCTCGTGCCACCGCCATGGACGCCGGCGACCGGCGATCGCGGTCGGACCGCCGCGCGCCGACCCCGGCCCCGACGCCGACCCCGGACCTCGCGCCCGGCTTCGCGCTGGACCGGCTCGACGGCCGCCGCCGGATGGCACGGCCACTCGGCGACACCGCCACGCCGCTGGCCGATGGACGCGTGCTCGTCACGGCGAGGCTGCAGCACGGCCGCCGAGCTGTACGACCCGGCGACCGGCACGTTCAGCCCGACCGGCTCGACATGACCGTCGTCCGCGGCGGGCAGACCGCGACGCTGCTCCGCGACGGCCGCGTCCTGTTCGCCGGCGGCTACAACTGTGCGGCCGGCCGGCCAGGACGGGATCTGGGCGTCGGCCGAGCTGTACGACCCGGCGACCGGGCACGCTTCAGCCCGACCGGCTCGATGCGGCACGCCTCGCAGAGTCCACACGGCGACGCTGCTGGCCGACGGTCGCGTCCTCATCGCCGGCGGCATACGGCGCCGAGCCCGAGCGCGGGCACGGGATCACCCTCGCCTCGTACCGACTGGTCGAGTCGACGCGGCCAGCTTCCTGACGACCGCCGAGATCTACGACCCGGCCACGGGCACGTTCAGCAAGACCGGCTCGATGAGCACCTCCCGACGCGGCCACACGGCGACCCTGCTCCAGGACGGCCGCGTCCTCGTCGTCGGCAACGGCGGCGAGAGCAGCGCCAGCCAGCAAGACCGCCGACCTCTACGACCCGGCGACCGGCCAATGGAGCCGGACCGGCTCGATGAAGTTCGGCCGCTGGCTCCAGACCGCGACCCTGCTCCAGGATGGCCGGGTGCTCATCCTCGGCGGCCGCTCGCCCAAGGACTCGGTCTACACGACGCGCCGAGACTGTACGACCCGCGATCCGGCACGTTCAGCTCGGCCGGTTCGATGGGCGAAGGTCGACAGCAGCACACCGCGACGCTGCTGCCCGACGGCCGCGTCCTCGATCGCCGGCGGCTACTGGAGCGACGGCCAGAACTGGCCGGGTCCTCTCCTCGACGGAGATGTACGACCCGGCGACCGGGAAGTTCAGCTCGACCGGCTCGATGGGCGCGCCACGCGACGGCCACACCGCGACGCTGCTGAACGACGGCCGCGTCCTCATCGTCGGTGGTGGCGGATCGGGCCGCGGTGGGGTCGGGGTTCACACCCGGCGGTGCTCTACCAGCCGTAGGTTCGGCTAGGACGCCGTGGCTCGGCCTTACCTCGGCCGGCGCGGGTGGAAGATGACGCAGCAGCGGCCCGGCTCGGGGTCGAGCTCCACGGCCACGTCTGAGGCGCCGAGACCGTCGACGACGCCCTCGGCCCAGGCGAGGTTCATGCCGCAGGTCAGGTCGCGGTGCTCCTGGACGAGGGCGTCGTACGGGCAATTGCGGAGGCACAGGTCGCCCGCCGGGCTCGATCTCGGGCTCGTAGCCGGCACCGCGCAGCAGGTCGAGCAACCGCCCGAGCGAACCGCGCTGCTCCGGCGTCGCATCTCCGGCGTCGCTCGACGGCGTCCGCGCCCAGCGCCCTGCCCGCGCTCCCGGGCGATCGCGCGTGACCGCCTCGAGGCCGGTCGCCGCGCCGAGCCGATCGAGCGCGGTCGCCATCAGCTCGGCCGCCCGCTCGTAGTGGCGCTGGCGGCAGCGAGAACTCGACATCGCCGGTCGGCGCGCCGGTAGAGCTTGGCCGGTCGCCCGGCGCCCGGGTCCGGTCCGCCCGGTCAGGCGCCGGTACTCGGTCCGAAGCAGGCCGGCATCCGACCAGCCGATCGAGGTGGAACGCCGCGAGCTCGCGGCTGATCCCGAGCGGCCGCCGCGGCCTCGTCGCGCCCGACCGGCTCGTGCCGGGCGACGACGAAGTCGTACAGGCCGCGCCGAGTCGGCTCGGCGAGCACGGCCGCGACCTGGATCGGGTCGCCGTCGGAGAGCGCGTCGGTCATGGCCCGAGTGTAACAGCAAGACTCGTTATGAAAAGACTTGACAGCGGCCGAGTGCGCAGTGTAACGCTAGCGCGCGTTCACATTAGAACGGCCGCGACGGCCACGACACGAGGTGGTTCACATGGCGACTTCCCGAGAACCCGTACGACTCGCACTCCGCAAGCTCTGGTCGGATCACGTGATCTGGACCCGCGAGTACATCGTCGCCGCCGTCGCCGGGACGCCCGACGCCGACGCGGCGGCCGGTCGACTGCTCAAGAACCAGGAGGACATCGGTGCCGCGATCGCCGGCTACTACGGCGACGCCGCAGGTGCCCGTCTGACCGAGCTGCTCAAGGAGCACATCCTCATCGCCGTCGACCTCGTCGCCGCCGCCAAGTCCGGCGACGACGCCGCCTTCGCGACGCACGACGCACGCTGGACGGCGAACATCGAGGAGATCGCGACGTTCCTGTCCGGCGCCAATCCCAACTGGCCGAAGGCCGACGTCCTCGACCTCCTGGCCCTGCACCTCAAGCTCACCAAGGACGAAACCGTCGCGCGGATCACCGGCGACTGGGCGGCCGACGTGAAGGCGTTCGACGACATCTTCACCGAGATCATGGTCCTCGCCGACGCGCTCCACGACGGGATCGTCGCGCAGTTCCCGGAGCGGTTCGCGGCGATGGCCGTGGCATGACCCCGCTCGAGCTGTCGGAGGCGCCGGCTCGTCCGGCGCCTCTCCCGATCGGCGCCCCGGCCCGGCGTTCGAGGGGTCTGCTCGGCGACCGATGGCCGACGCCTCGGCTTCTCGGACTTCGCCGCAGACGAGCTGGTCGTCCTGATCTTCTCGTCGAACCGGTGTCCGACGGCCAAGGCGTACGGCCCGCGGATGAACGCGCTGCAACGGGACTTCGGACCACGCGGCGTCCGGCTGGTCGCCATCAACTCCAACGACCCGCACCTGTACCCCGACGAGGACCAGGCGCGGATGGTCGAGCGGGCGGCGGCCGACGGCTACACGTTCCCGTACCTGGTCGATCACGACCAGCGCGTCGCGGCCGCCTATGGCGCGACCTGCACCTTCCACGTCTTCGTCCTCGACCGCGACAGGCGGATCCGCTACCAGGGGCGCTTCGACGACTCGCGGATCGAGGCCAACGTCACGCACAACGACCTCCGCGACGCCATCGACGACCTCCTGGCCGGGCGGGATGTCCGGGTCGCGACGACCCGACCGTTCGGCTGCAGCCTCGACTACGTCTAGATCGCGACCATGACCGCACTCCGAGTCTTCCCGGGAAGACGCTCGGTCATGGCCCCGGCGATCGTGACGGCGGCGTGGGCGGTGGTCCTCGCTGCTGACCTGACCGGCGTGGCGGGCAGCCTCCACCACCACGCGCTGATCGAGGGCGGGCCACCGCTCCCGGTCGCGACCGTGCTGTTCCTCCTCGGCTGGATCGTGATGGTCGCCGCGATGATGGTGCCCGCGAGCCTCCTCGCGATCGAGGCGGTCGAGGTGGCCACACGAACCGTCGCCGGTCGCTTCGCCGTGCCACCGAGCGCGCCGGGTTCCTCGGGGCCTTCGCGGCCGTCTGGTCGGCGTTCGGTCTCCTCGCCTTCGTCGGCGACGATCTCCTCCACCACGTCGTCGACGCGACGCCGTGGCTGGCCGATCGACCGTGGCTCATCTCGGCCGGCGTCCTGGCGCTTGCCGGCGCGATGCAGTTCGCGCCGGCCAAGCGACGCAGCCTGGCGGCCTGTCGTCACCCGATGGCGAGGATGCCGCTCACGACACCGGACTCGGGCGCATACGCGCGCCTCGGGCTACGCCACGGGCTCGACTGCCTGGGTGCTTCGTGGGCGCTGATGCTCCTCATGTTCGCCGAGGGCTTCGCGAACCCGGCGTGGATGGCGGCCCTGACCGCCCTGATGGTCTACGAGGTGAGCGGTCGACACGCGAGTCGCGCGGTCTCCGTCTCAGGCCTGGTACTCCTGCTGATCGCGCTGGGCACGCTCACCGGAGCCTGAGCCGACCGCTGCCCTCGGCGGACCTCGATACACTCCCCCGGATGGACCGCCGATCGGCGTACGTGCTTCTCGCCGTCATCGGGGCAGGGGTCTTCCTGGCCGGGATGGAGCTGCTGATCACCGCAGTCGCCCTCCCGTCGATCCTGGCCGACCTGGCCGATCCCGCAGGCGGCTCCGCGTGGGCCGATCTGCGCAAGGCAAGCTGGATCATCAACGGCTACCTGCTGGTCTACATCCTGACCATGCCGATCGCCGGCCGGCTGGCCGACCTGTGGGGCGCTCGCCGTCTGTTCATCGGCGCCATCGCGGTCTTCACCGTGGGCTCGACGCTTGCCGGCGCCTCTCAAACGCTCGACCAGCTCATCGCCGCGCGCCTGGTCCAGGCCGTCGGAGGCGGCGTGCTGGTCCCCGTCGGGACGGCGGCCGCCGCGCACCTGTTCGGCGGGTCGGCGCGGCCGCGTGCGCTCGGCGTGGTCGGTGCACTGACCTTCCTGGGGATGGCCGCGGGGCCTGTCGTCGGGGCGGCGATCCTGTCATCGGTCCACCCCGCCGGAGCCCTTGCCGCGGCCGGGTTGACCGGCACGGCCGCGGCGATCCTGGACCCGGCCTGGCGCTGGATCTTCTACATCAACATCCCCATCGGGATCATCGCCATCGTCCTGGCCCTGGCGGCCTCGACGGGATGGGAGACGCCACGACGGCCGGGGCGGGTCGACATCGTCGGGGCGGCCCTGTTCGGCGTGGCCTTGCTCGCCGGCCTGATCGGCCTGACCTTGCTCGGCTCGACCGAGATCGCCGGGACGAGTGTCCCGCCAGCTGTCGTGACGGCAGTGCTGCTCGGGGTCACCGCGATCGCGACCGCGGTGGCCGTCGTGCGCGGCCTGCGGGTGCCCGACCCATTCCTCGACCCGCGACTGTTCCGGAGCGTGCCGTTCAGCTCGGCCGCGCTCGTCTCGCTGCTGACAGGCTACGCGTTCGCGACCGCGATCATCGGCGGGGCGGTGTTCGTCGACCGGGTCCTCTACGGCGGCCCGGACGACCAGCGGCTGGCACTCGGGGCCCTCGCGCTGGCCACCGCGGTCGGCGCACTGGCCTCGGGCTTCGTCGTCCGCGTCGTTCCGCTCGCGCTGGTTGCGTTGGTCGGGATCGGGCTCAGCATCGTCGGGTTGGTGCTCATGTCGCGCTGGACGTCGGCGGTGAGCCTGGACACGGTGGCGATCAGCCTCGCGATCTACGGGTTCGGCTTCGGGCTCACCGTGACCCCGCGCTCCACCGCTGCGGTCGAGGCGGCGGGGCGGCGTGCGTTCGGGACCGCGTCGGCGGTCGTCACGGTGGCACGGATGCTCGGCATGGCGGTCGGCCTGGCCATTCTGACGGCGTACGGCTCGACGACCATCGACCGGCTCTATACCGAGGTCTACGCGACGCCCGACGCCTACAAGAGCTTCATCCCCGAGTCCCTGCGCGATCGCCCGTTGCGTGATCCGTTCGTCGTCGGCGCGCTGGAGGAATGGGCGTCGCGCGAGGCGGCATCGATCATGGTCGGCCTGTTCGTCGTCGCGGCAGGGGTCACCGCCGTGGCGATCCCACCGGCCCTCGCACTGGGCGGCCCGCGCAGGAGGCGGGCGCGTATGCTGGACGGCGCATCGGCCGCGAGCGGCGCGACCGAGAGGACCGCCGCCGAAGGACCCGACGCCGATGGCCTCGACCCCACCGAACCCGGACTCGCTCTCTGACGATGACCCGGGCTTCCCGCTGGCCGCGCGGGTCCAACGCCAGGGCGCGACCGGACCAGCCGGCCATCCGGGGGTCATCCGGATCGTGGAGCGCGATGGCGACGATGTCCGCGAGTCCCATGGACAGGAGGCGTTGAGCGGACTGGCAGAGATGGTCCGGCGCCCCGAGGCGGCCGTGTGGGTCGACCTCGTCGCGCCTACTCCTGACCAGGCCCTGCAGGTCGGGCACGCCCTCGGCCTTCACCCGCTCGTGATCGAGGATGTCCTGGAGGGCAACCAGCGTGCCAAGATCGAGACGACGGACGGCGTCGTCCACATCGTGCTTTTCCACCTGGGTTACGGCGATGCCGTCGTGGCGTCGGAGCTCGATGCGGTGCTCGGTCCCGGGTTCCTGCTGACCGTCCACAACTCCGACTGGGAGCCCCGCGAGGGGCATCACCTTGTCGGCGGTATCGCCCCGATCCTGGCGCACGGTCCGGACCACCTGCTGTGGGCCATCGCCGACGACCTGGTCGACGGCTACTTCCCGTTCGCCGATCAGATCGGCGACGCCATCGACGACATCCAGGACCAGGTCATCCGCAAGGCGACCCCGGACACGGTCGAGCAGCTGTTCAAGCTCAAGCGCGAGCTGATCCAGGTCCGCCGCGCCATCAGCCCTGTGCGTGAGGTCTTCAACCAGCTGACGAACCGCGACGAGAAGCTGATCGACCCCGATGAAATCATCTATTTCCGCGACATCTACGACCATGTCATCCGGCTCACGGACGAGTTCGATAACTATCGCGAGCTCGCGGCCTCGACGCTCGACGTCTACCTGACCCAGGTGAACAACAACCTGTCGATCATCGTGAAACGGCTGACGGGGGTGACGGTCATCCTCGCCGGGATCGGGGCGGTCGCGGGGATCTTCGGCATGAGTGAGGCCACCAACGTGGTCGGTGGTGGCCAGGCCATCGGGTTCTGGGCTATCGTCGGGCTCATCCTTGCCGCGGCTGGAGCCGCCGCGCTCGTGCTGCGCAAGATCGACTGGATCTGACCGTCCTCAGCCCTCGTGCTCGAGGGTGCGTGCCAGGGCTGACAGTGCCCGCGCGACGTCCCGCGGTTTCTCGAGGAGTGCGTCAGCGGCAGCGCGAACATCGTCTGGCATCCCGTGCGGCCCGGTCACGGCCACGGCCAGGCCATCAAGGGTGCCGGCGGCCCGTGCGGCTTGTAGCACCGCGAACGCGTCGGCGTCGCTGCTGTCGTCGCCGAAGGCCACGACGATCGCCGGCCGGAGCTCGGCCAACAGCGCCTCGAATGCCTCGCGTTTGCCGCCCGCGTCACGTGGCCGGAGGTCCACCACCAGACGACCGCGGTAGTGCGCGAGGTCGTGCTGCGGCGACCCGCTGTCGACCTCGGCGATGGCCGCCTCCACCGCGGCCCGGGCAGCGACTCGGTCCTCGGCCTGGCGGACGTGGAAGGCGACGGACGGGCCCTTGCGTTCGACGAACAACCAGGCCGGGTTGCCGAGGACCTCCGGCACGCGCGTGGCGAGCACCTCGGCCGGTGCCAGCGAGGATTCGTGGCCGGCACGGAACGTGGTCTCGATCCGGGCCGGGTCGCCGCCGCGCGGGAACGAGCCCGCCTGGAGACCGTGGTCGCCGAGATAGAGGATGCCGCCGACGCGGACACGGGCGGCCACGTCGGCCGCCGTCCGACCGGTCAGGATCGCCACCGACGCGCGGTCGGGCCGTGCCGCCGCGACGCCAGCCAACCGGCGCAATGCGCGGCGAGCGAGCGGGACGATCGCCGCCGCACCGGGGTCGCGCGAGCCCTCGGCCAGGGTGCCGTCGAAATCGCACACGACGAGCAGCCGCCCCGGGTCCGCTCCCAGCCGCCCGATCGCCCGGATCGCGGCGCTGCCCTGGAGCATCGGCTGCGTCGTTCTCGCCGGGCCGTCCCCGGTCAAGTTGTGACGTCGACTCCGGGCAGGATCGACTTGCCGGCCGACGGGCTGGGCGAAGCGCTCGGCGGGATCGACGCCTTGGGCGATGGACTCGGCGTTTCGATCGCGAGCGGTTGGGTCGGCGTGGCGAGCGCGGGCGGTTCAGGGGCGAGCGCGAGGAGTCCCCCGAGCAACATCCCTGCGACGGCGACTCCGACGATCAGGCCGGCGACGATCGACAGGCGTGCTTTCATGTCGCGCGGAGGGTACCAGTACGAGCGGTCCACGGCGCCTCGAAAGGACCGCTGCTACCATGCCGGTCCCATGCGCCACCTCGCGGATCGGATCCGCACGCGAATCGCTCCAGCACTTCTGACTGCGCTCGGCGTCACCTTCCTGGCGGCCGGCGTGCTGTCGCTCACGACCACCGCCTCCGCCGATCCGGTCACCACGCCGGCGGCAACGGCCAGCCCCGACGCGGCGGTCTCGGCGACCCCCAGCCCGTTGATCACGCTGCCGCCGCTCGGTTCGGGCGGGCCACCGCCGCCGATCGCGTCGTTCCCGCCGGGGCGGGTCGCGACGCGGGTGCGCATCGCGGCGCTCAAGATCGACCTCCCGGTCATCTCCGGGTCCGCGGGGTACCCAGCCTGCAACGTCGCCATGTATCTCACCGACGACCGGCTCGGCCAGCCGGGCCAGGGCCGCGCCACGTACATCTACGCCCATGCCAGGACGGGCATGTTCCTGCCGATCCTTGATGCGTCCAAAGTGTCGAACGGCAAGAAGATGCTCGGGATGATCGTCGAGGTCTGGACCAACGACAACCAGCGCTTCCTGTACGTCGTCAACAAGGTGAAGCGTCATGTCCCGTATGACACCGCGGTCGGCCCGGCCATCGTGGCCGACAACGAGCAGCTCTGGCTCCAGACGTCCGAGGGTCGGGGCACCCAGCCCAAGCTCCAGCTCATCGCCGAGCCGCTGTCGCAGGAGGCCGCCCCGCACGACGAGGCCAACCCGACATCCGAAGCCGGTGAACTGCGCCTAGTTGGGGAGAGCCGGGACGAGCGCTTCGGCGGCCCGCCCGGCCGCATCGAGCAGCCCGGTCGGGAACAGGCCCAGCAGGATCGTCAGTGCGGACGCGGCCGCCAGCCCCGCCCACATCAGCGCGCCGTGGCGGAGCGCCGGGGCGTCGCTCGCCGGCTCGCGCATGAACATGTAGACGACGACCCGCAGGTAGTAGAACGCGGCGACCGCGGCGTTGAGCACCGTGATGACTGCCAGGATCGTCAGCGGCCCGCCCGCCTCGACCGCGGCCAGGATGATGTTCGCCTTGGCAAAGAAGCCGGCCGTCGGCGGGATGCCGATCAGCGACAGCAGGAAGAGCGTCATCAGGATGCCCAGCAGCGGCTCGCGACGGCCCAAGCCCGCGAACGTCCCGAGGCTGGAGGTGACCCCGGAGCGTTTCTGGAGCGCGGCGATGACGGCGAAGGCACCCAGGTTCATGAAGGCGTAGGCGACCGCGTAGAACAGCAGGGCATCGATGCCGTCCAGCCGGTCCTGCGGGTCGCCCGCCCACGCTGCCAGGCCCACCAGCATGTAGCCGGTGTGCGCGATCGAGCTGTAGGCGAGCATCCGCTTGACGTTGTCCTGGGTCAGCGCCACCAGGTTGCCGAGGGTCATCGTCGCGGTCGCCAGCACGATCATCACCGGCATCCACCAGTCGGCCAGCGGCCCGAGACCCTCGACGAACAGTCGCAGGATCAGCGCGAAGGCACCGACCTTCGGCACGACCGAGAGATAGCCGGTGATCGGCGTCGGCGAGCCCTGGTACGCGTCCGGCGTCCAGTAGTGGAACGGCACCGCCGCGATCTTGAACGCCACGCCGGTGGTCAGGAACGCGAGGCCCATCGCCAATCCAGGTGACAGCGGTGCGGTGCCGGCCACGATCGCGGCCAGGGTCTCGTTGATCGCGTCGAGCTTCGTCGTGCCGGTCAGGCCCCAGATGAAGGCGATGCCGAAGAGGAAGATCGCCGAACTGAACGAGCCCAGCAGGAAGTACTTGATCGCGCCTTCGGTGGAATAGGCGTCGGACTTGTGAAAGGCGGCCAGCAGGTAGCCGGGCAGGACCATCAGCTCGAGCCCGAGGAACAGCATCAACAGGTCGCCCGATGCCGAGATCAGCATCGCGCCGGTCATCGCGAAGACGAGGATCGCGGCGAACTCGGCGACCGGCAGGCCGCGCGGGATCAGGTAGTCGGGACCGAAGGCGATGGTCAGTGCGATGGCCGCCACGAACAACAGATCGAGGAAGGTGGTCAGGTCATCGACCTTGTACGCGCCCCCGAACGCCGTGACCGGCGTGGCCCCCGCCCCCACGATCATCGCCAGGATGGCCGTGATCACGAGGCCGGTGAGCGAGACGCCGACTGCGACCGCCGCCCGTCCCGGGCGGACCAGGTCGACGACGAGGATCGCGGCCGCTGTCAGGATGCCCGCCACCAGCGGGCTGATCGTGACGAAGTCCTGCCAGCTCAATGGGCGACCCCGGTCTCGGGTTCGAGCGAGCCGCGGCTCTGCCGGATCAGCACGTAGGCGATGCGAGCCAGGACGAGCACGGCCAGGATCGCCAGGAGGCCGACCACGATCGTGGTCGGGATGGCGATCGGTGCCGACGGCTGGACCGAGCGGAGGGTCTCGCTGACCGTTCCGTTGACGAGGTCGAGCAGCAGGCCAGGCTGAAGGCCGAAGATGACGACCAGCGCGCCGAGCGGTGCCAGGGTCAGGATCTCGACCGGGGTCATATCGGTCAGGTGGTCCCCGAGTCCGGCCAGGAAGTCGGAGACCTCGCCGAACACGACCCGCCCGTACATGTACAGCAGGTAGCCGGCGGCCAGGATCATCACGAACGTGGCGACCGCGGCCGCGTACGGGTTTGCCTGGAACGTCCCGAGCAGCACCAGGAACTCGCCGACGAACCCGGACAGCCCCGGCAGACCTGCCGAGGCGAAGACGAAGAAGCCGAAGAGCGCGGCCCAGACCGGGGTCCGCGCCGCCAGCCCGCCCATCTTGGCGATGGTCCGGTCGTGAGTCCGTTCATAGATGATGCCGACACAGCAGGAAGAGCGCGCCAGTGATCAGACCGTGGTTGATCATCTGCAGGATCGCGCCCTGGAGGCCCTGCTCCGTGAACACGAAGATGCCGAGCGTCACGAAGCCCATGTGGCTGACCGAGGAGTAGGCGACGAGCCGCTTCAGGTCGGGCTGGACGAGGGCCACGATCGCGCCGTAGATGATCGCGATCAGCGACAGCACGATGATCACCGGCGCGAAGGTCTCGGCCGCCGATCGGATAGAGCGGGACCGCGAACCGGATGAACCCGTAGGCGCCGAGCTTGAGCATGATCGCCGCCAGCATCACCGAGCCCGCCGTCGGTGCCTCCGTGTGCGCGTCGGGCAACCAGGTGTGGAACGGGAACATCGGGACCTTGATGGCGAACGCCAGGAAGAACGCCACGAAGGCGAGGAGCTGTAGGCCGTCGGCGAACCCACCGGTCCCGGCATACGCGCGCAGGACCTCGAAGTCGAAGGCACCGACCCACGAGCCGTCGTGGCCAGCCGCGTACGCGTAGGCGGTCGCCAGGATCGCCACGAGCATGAGCAGCGACCCGACGAGCGTGTACAGGACGAACTTGATCGTGGCGTAGATCCGGTTCGCGCCACCCCAGATCCCGATGATGAGGTACATCGGGACGAGGACGATCTCCCAGAAGATGTAGAACAGGAACGTGTCGAGCGCGAGAAAGACGCCGATCAGGCCGACCTCGAGGATGAGGAACGAGATCATGTATTCCTTGATCCGCGTCTGGATCGGCTTGAAGCTGGCAAGGATCGAGATCCACGACAGGGTCGTGGTCAGGACCACCAGGGCGACCGCCAGCCCGTCGGCGCCGAGCTTGTACTGGATGCCGAAGATCGGGATCCAGTCGACCGTCTCGACGAACTGGAAGCCGGGCCGCGGCAGGTAGCCGATGAGCATGAAGAGCGAGACGACCCACGTCGCGAGTGCGAACCCGAGCGCGAGCGGTCGTGCCGCCGTGGCCGGCGCGATGGCGACCGCCAGCGCGCCGAGGAGGGGCAGGAAGATGATGATCGTCAGGAGCGGGATGCTGTCGACTGTCATCGTCAGCGGCCCGCAAGCAGCAGGTACGACCCGGCCATCACGATCAGGCCGATGGCGATGCCCAGGGCGTAGTTCTGGACCCGACCGGTCTGGACCTGGCGCAGCCCGCGGCCGGCGTCGATGGTCCCGGTCCCGATGGCATTGACGGTGCCATCGATGACCTCACGGTCGAACCACCAGATGGCCGCCGCGATCCGCCCGCCGATGACCATGAACAGCAGGTGGTACAGGTCGTCGAACCACCACTTGTTGAGCGAGGCGCGATAAAGGAACGGCGCACGCGCCGTCAGCTCGCGGACGCGCTCCGGTCGGGACGGCATGCGGATGGGACCGAGCTGGACGCCGAAGAGCCGCCAGGCGAGGATCATCCCGATCGTGGCGATCGTGACGCTGGCGATGATCAGCACGCCATCGATGCCGAACAGCTGGTAGGCGGGCTCCGCGGCCCCGCCATGGAGGACGGCCTCGCCTTCGGCGAAGATCGGTTCGAGCCAGTGGGTGATCCGGCTGTCTCCGAGCGGCAGGCCGAGGTACATCCCGAGGAAGACGGACGGGATCGCCAGCAGGATCAGCGGGATGGTCATGATCGGCGGCGACTCGTGGATCTTGTCCCAGATCTCGCGCGGACCGCGGAACGAGCCCCAGAACGTCAGGCCCATCAACCGGAACATGTAGAACGCGGTCAGGCCGGCCACGATGAAGCCGATCAGCCAGACCCAGGCGAACCCGAGCTTGAGCGATTTGCCCAGGATCTCGTCCTTCGAGAAGAAGCCGGCGAGCGGCGGGATCCCGGCGATGGCCAGCGAGCCGATGAGCATCGTCACGTAGGTGATCGGGATCTTCTCCGCCAGGCCGCCCATCCGGCGCATGTCCTGTTCCTCGTGGACCGAGTGGATGACCGAGCCCGAACCGAGGAAGAGCAGGCCCTTGAAGAAGCCGTGAGTCATCAGGTGGAAGATCGCCGCGGTCCACGCCCCGACGCCGAGCGCGGCGAACATGTAGCCGAGCTGGCTGAGGGTCGAATAGGCGAGGACGCGCTTGATGTCGGTCTGGGTCATGGCGATCGACGCGGCGAGGATGGCCGTGAAGATGCCGATCGCGGCGACCACCACGAGCGCCGACGGTGCGTAGGCGAAGATCGGATTGGTCCGGGCGACGAGGTAGACGCCGGCGTTGACCATCGTCGCGGCGTGGATGAGGGCGGAGACCGGTGTCGGGCCTTCCATGGCGTCGGGGAGCCAGACGTGCAGCGGGAACTGGGCGCTCTTGCCCATCGCGCCGGCGAAGACCAGCAGGGCGATGAGCGTGATCGTCGTCGGCATCGAGCTCGCCGATCCGCGCGATGACCTCGCGGATGTCGAGCGTGCCGAGGCTGACGAAGATCAGCATGATCCCGAGGATGAAACCGACGTCGCCGACCCGGTTGACGATGAACGCCTTCTTGGCCGCGAGGGCCGCCGAGCGCTTGCGGTACCAGAAGCCGATCAGCAGATAGCTGCACAGGCCGACCAGCTCCCATGCCACGAACACGACCAGGAAGTTGCCGGCGAGGACCAGCAGCAGCATCGAGAACATGAACAGGTTGAGGTAGGCGAAGAAGCGCCAGTACCCCGGGTCGTGGCTCATGTAGCCGATCGAGTAGACGTGGACGAGCAGGCCGATCGTCGTCACCACGATCAGCAGGCTTGCCGTCAGCGCGTCGACGACGAAGCCGACGTTGACCACGAAGTTGTCGGCCGGGATCCAGGTGAACCAGTCGACGACGTAGCCGTGCGAGTCCTCGGAGCCCGGCAGCAGCGGCGCGGCGCCGCTCAGCACGTTGACGACGAGCATCATCGCGGCGACCCAGACCGCGAAGATCGCGATCACCGGCACCCAGTGCGCCTGCTTCCCGAGCCGGCGCCCGACGACCGCCGTCACCAGGAACCCCAGCATCGGCAATACCACGAGCGCCGGGATCAGCGCCTCAGGGTTCATTGGCGGTCATCAGGCGCGCCGTCGGACGGCCGATGGCCGCGTTGCACCCTGCGCGTGTTCGCTCACGCACCTTGAGGTGCGCTCGCTCGCATGCTCGGGTGCGCCTTGCCCTCGGCTCGTCCCGACGGCGCGCAAGGCGGTTCCATGACGCTCATTGGCGCATAGCGTCGTATTCGTCGACCAGCGGTGTCTTCTTGTTGCGGTAGATGGCGATGACGATGGCCAGCCCGACCGTCGCCTCGGCGGCCGCGACGGCCATGACCATCAGTGCGATGACCGAGCCCTCCGCCACGGACGCTGCCCGGTCGGCGGCCGCGGCCGCAGCGGTCCCGAACGACCCGAACGCGACGATCGCGAGGTTGACCCCGTTGAGCATCAGCTCGATCGACATCAGCATGCTGATCGCGTTGCGCCGGGCGAGGAACCCGAACGTGCCGATCGCGAAGAGAAGCCCGGACAGGACCAGGTAGGCGTCGAGCGAGTCGCTCACGACGGCCCGCCCGGTTCGCGCTTGGCGAGGTAGACGCCACCGATGACGGCCGCGAGCAGCAGCACGCTGACGATCTCGAACGGCAGCACGAAGCTGTTGAACAGCACGCTCGACATCGCCTCGGCGGTCAGCCGCACGCGCTTGGCCGCCTCGCCCCAATCGGTCGCGCCGATCGCCAGGGCGAGGACCACCGCGATGACGATCGAGGCGATCGCCGCGGGGACCGCCTGCGTCTGGAAGACCAGCCGGCTCGGAGCGTCCTTGGTCTGGGTCAGCATGATCGCGAACAGGATCAGGACGCTGATCGCCCCGATGTAGACGATGACCTGCGCGGCGGCCAGCAGCGGCGCCCCGATGATCGCGTAGATCCCGGCCAGCGACCCGAAGCAGACGATCATCGCCAGCCCGCAGCGGATGATGTCGCGCATCGTCACGACCAGGAACGCCGAACCGATCATCACCGCCGCGAACAGCCAGAACAGGGCATCGCCCCAGTCCTGGCCGAGGAACAGCAGCATGATCACGGCGATGCCGGTGACGATGCCCAGCAACGTCACGGCCAGGAGGATCGGGATCAGGCGACGCATCACGTCGTCGGCCTACTCGTGGTGTGTCGGGACGACGGCCGTCCCGCCGTGGCCATGGCCGTTGCCGTGCGCGTGTCCGTTGTCTGGGATGCCGGTGACGGTCGGCGGCAGCATCGGCAGCATCCGCGACGTGTCGATCAGCCGTCCGTCGGCCGCGGCGCGGGTCGCCCAGTCGCGCTCGCGGCGGATGTAGGTCACCTCGGTCTCGCGGTCGATCGCCGCGATCGCCATCAGGTCGATCATCGGCTCGTCGCGGCTCGTGTGCGACAGCTCGATGTCCGCGCCGTCGCGCAGGGCGTCGTAGGGGCAGGCATCGACGCAGATCCCGCACAGGATGCAGCGGCTCTCGTCGACCTCGTACTTCTGGAGGACGCGCGGCTTGGGCATCAGGGCCCCGGTCGGACACGTCTCGGCGCAGCGTCCGCACGACACGCACGGCGTGTCGTTGAGGCTCATGTCCAACGGTGTCGTGACCAGCGTATCGAAGCCGATCCGCATGAAGTCGTAGCAGGCGGCGCCGACCACCTCGGCGCAGACGTTGGCGCACCGGCCGCAGTCGATGCAGCGCGACGGCTCGCGCAGGATGAAGGCGTGCGAGTCGTCCCGGATGTAGTCGTGGTTGACGCCGGTGAAGCGGTTCTCGGTCACGCTCCGGAAGCCGGCGCCCTGGTGGTTCTCCGGCTCGAGCGTGGGCAGCGTCGTGCCGTACTCGATGCCGAGCCGGCGCAGGTCGCAGAAGCCGATCGCCTCGCAGGTGCACTGCAGGCAGCGCGTCGATTCGGCGACGGCGTCCTCGCGCGTGTAGGGCAGCTCGTACTCGATGTACGAGTCGTTGCGCTGCTCGGCGTGGAGGGCGGTCATCCGGTAGCGCGGCGTCTTGGCCTCGCTGGTGAACGGCACGATCGACAGGAACTCGGGCTGCGGCTCGGCCAGCGTCTGGCGGGTCCGGATCGCGGTCAGGTCCATGCCCTTGAGGAAGGCATCGACCGCGTAGGCCGCGCGGCGTCCCTCGGCGACGGCCGCGACCACGGTCGCCGCGCCGATCCGCACGTCGCCCGTCCCGAACACGCCGGGTCGGCCGGTCTCGAACGTCACGGCGTCGGCCTTGAGCCGGTTCTGCTTGGTCGCCTCGACCCCGTCCGACCCCGGTCCGATCCAGGTCAGGTCCGGGCCCTGGCCGATGGCCAGCAGCACGCGGTCGCAGGGGATCGTGAATTCCGTGCCGGGCGCCGGTTCCGGGCGGCGCCTGCCCGACGCGTCCGGTGCGCCCGGCGCCATCCGGATGAACTCGACGCCGGTGACGTTGCCCTTCTTGTCGGTGACGACCCGGACCGGTCCGGCCTGGAAGATCGCGGTGACGCCTTCCTCGATCGCCTCGTGGACCTCGTTCGCGGCCGGCATGTCCTTCATGTCGCGGCGATAGACGAGCGTCACTTCCTTGGCGCCCTGGCGGATCGACGTCCGCGAGCAGTCCATCGAGGTGAAGCCGCCGCCGATGACCACGACCCGCTTGCCGGCGTGACCGGGGTACGGCAGGCCGAGCGTCGCCGTGCGCAGGTACTCGAGGCCGTCGAGGACCTCGGCGGCGTCCTCGCCCGGGATGCCGAGCTTGTTGGTGTCGTAGCAGCCGATCGCGACGACGACCGAATCGAAGCCCTGGTAGGTCAGGTCGTCGAGCGTGAAGTCGACGCCGAGACCGGCGTTGCAGACGATCTTGCCGCCGAGCCGGGTGATCGACTCGTATTCGGCTTCGAGGACCTCGACCTTGGGCAGGCGGTACTGCGGGATCCCGTAGCGGAGCATGCCGCCGGGCGACGGGTCGCGCTCGAAGACGGTCACGTCGTGACCCGCGAGGAGCAGGTAGAACGCGGCGGCCATCCCGGCCGGCCCGGAGCCGATGACCGCGGCGCGCCGGCCGGACGGCGCCTGGCGCTCGAACGGGATCGGCGGGTCCTCGCCCTCGTCGAGCATCGCCTTGAGGACCTGGTCGCCGGCGTAGCGGTGGCTGTCGCGGATGGCGATCGCCTCGTCGACCTCGTCGCGCCGGCAGTGCTCCTCGCACGGCGCCGGGCAGACCCGCCCGAGCACGCTGGGGAACGGGATCGTGCGCTTGAAGATGCGCGTGCTCTCGCGCCAGTCCGTCTCCGCGTTGGCCTTGAGGAAGCCCGGGATGTCGATGTGGCTGGGGCACTTGTTCTGGCACGGCGGCAGGCAGTAGGCGTTGTGGTCGGAGAAGATCAGCTCGAGGTTCGTCCGGCGCAGCCGGCGCAGCTCCTCGGTCTGGGTCTGGACCTTCATCTCCGGCTCGCACGTGCGCGAGCAGGAGATCGGCGGGTGCTCCTCGCCCTCGACCTCGACGACGCACATCCGGCACGCCCCGAAGCCGGGGAGCTTCGGCTCGTAGCAGAGGGTCGGGATCTCGATCCCGTTGTCGCGGCAGACCTCGAGGATCGTCTGGCCCTCGAAGCCCTCGACGACCCGCCCGTCGACCTCGATCCGGATGCGCGGCGAGACCTGCGGCCGCTGCGGCGACTGCGTCTCGATGAGGCGCTCGGGCAGCGATTCGGCAGGTGCCTCCCGCTCGGTCGCGAGGCGGCTGTCGGGGCGCGTGATCAGGTCAGCCATGGGTCGCCTTATCGGGTCGCACCGGCCGCCACCGCGATCGGATGGCAGACACCGGCAGGGCAGGCACTGTGCAGGATGTGCTCGTCCAGCTCGGACCGGAAGTATCGCATCCCGCTGGACAGCGGGAGGGTCGTCAGCCGCTCGTGGTCGCACAGGGCGGACGCCACGATATCGGCCGACAGGTCCTCGAGCAGCGTCATGTCTGTCGGTCTTGGCCGGCCCTCGACGACGCGATCGGCGATCTCGACCAGCCGGCGCGTCCCGATCCGGCACGGGATCGTCTTGCCGCATGCCTCGCCGGCGCAGAACCGGGTCAGCAGCCGCGCGAGATCGACGACGCAGGCGCGATCGTCGGCGACGACCACCGAGCCCGAGCCGATGTGCGCGCCCGCGGCACGCAACGCGTCGAAGTCGTACGGCGTGTCGAGCATCTCGGGCGGCAACAGGCCACCGGACGGGCCGCCGACCAGGACGGCCTTGATCGAGCGGCTGGCAGGCAATCGCCCGCCAAGCCCGATGACCTCGCGCAGCGGCGTCCCGAGCGGGACCTCCGCGATGCCGTCGCCGGAGGGCGTCCGGACCTGGACCAGGATCGTGCCCGGGCTGTCCGGGCTGCCGATCTGGGCGAAGGCCGCGGCGCCGTTGCGGATGATCCACGGGACGGCGGCGAGGGTCTGGACGTTGTGGACGAGGGTCGGCATGCCGTCCAGGCCGCTCTCGGCCGGGTGCGGCGGCCGCTGCTCGGGCTGGCCGCGCTTGCCCGCGAGGGCCTTGAGCAGGACGGTCTCCTCGCCGAGCATGTAGGCGCCCTGGACCGGCCGGACCGTGACCGTGATGTCCATCGCCGAGCCGAGGATGTCGAAGCCGATGAAGCCCGCCTCGGTGGCGGAGCCGATGGCCGACCCGAGGCGCGCGATCGCGGTCGTGGCATCCGAGCGGACCGCGATGATGACCTCGCCCGCGCCGATGGCGAACGCGGCGATCGCCGCGCCCTCGATGACAGCGAACGGGTCGCTCTCGAGGAGGAATTCGTCCGTGCGGGTCGCCGGGTCCGCGCCGTAGCCGTTGACCACGACGTAGCGGCGCGGCGCCTGCGTTCCGGCCGCCAGCCGCCACTTGGCCGCGGCCGGGAAGCCGGCACCGCCCCGGCCGCGCAACCCGGACGACGCGATCGTGGCGATCGTCGCGGTCGCCCCGTAGTTGCGGACGACGCGTCGCAGGCCGTCGAACGCGCCGGCCCGCACCGCCGCGTCGAGGTCGGTCGGATCCGCGGCGCCGGCCCGCTCGAGCAGGATCGCCGGCCAGCCCTTGGGTGTCTTGAGGCGGTTCACCATCGGGTCACGCCTGCGCCTGCCTGCGGGCCGGCTTGCGCGCGCCCGCCAGCGATGCGTCGAGGGCGGTCAGGTAGGTCGCCTCGGGCGGCCGATGGCTGTCGACGGCGGCGGCCTGCTCGCGCAAGGCGGGCGGCTCGAACCGGAGGTGGCTGTAGAACGTGGCCGTGCCATAGATCGACGCGTACCAGGCGCCGGTCCGCTGGCTGATCCGCTTGAGGGCCGCGACCGGCAGGTAGCCATAGGCGGTCTGGGTCGCCTCGAGGATCGGCAGCATCTCCGCCGGGTCGTGGTCGAAGTCGTCGAGGATCCTGTCGAGCTCGCGCAGGTCGACCGCGGCGAACGGCACGTACGCGGGGTCCGGGACCGGACGGCCGGACCGCCGCAGCGCCGATTCCTCGCGGCGCTCGCCGTACGTCTCGGGCGCGCCCCAGTGGACGTGGTAGCGGCCGCGCGTGTCGATGCCGCCCATGTCGATGCACTCGATCGGGCAGGCCTGGGCGCACTGGAAGCAGGTCTCGCACTTGATCGTGCCCCACTCGTCGTAGAGCAGCTGGAGCCGGCCGCGGAACTTGTGCGGGAGCGGGGCGCTTCTCCTCCGGGTACTTGATGGTGACCTTGGGCTCGAAGAAGCGGCGGAGGGTCAGCCCCATCCCCTTGACGATGCCCAGGCCCGGGACGAGGCTCATCAGGGCCTCACGGTCTTGACGACGACGATGGCGGCGGCGGTCAGGAACAGGTTGAGCAGCGACGCGGGCAGCATCCACTTCCAGGCGAAGTCCATCAGCTGGTCGATGCGCACGCGGGGCAGCGTGCCGCGCATCCACACGAAGATGAACACGAACGTGTACGTCTTGAGCAGGAACCAGAGCAGCCCGGCGACCCAGTCGAGCCCGATGTAGGCCCACGCGCCGACGACCGCGACGATGAACAGGTTGGCGAGGACGAAGCCGCCGATGAGCGCCTGCCAGCCCTTGATCCGCGAGCTCGCCAGCCAGATCGGCGCCGCGAAGAGGAGCGTCAGGACGACCGGGATGATCGCCACGCCGAGCAGCATCCCGATGCCGAGGCTGCCCGGGTTGAAGGCGATGTCGACCGGCCACGGCCACGGGAACGGCGCGTTCCAGCCGCCGAAGAAGAGCGTCACCGTCAGCGCCGAGATGATGAACACGTTGACGTACTCGGCGAAGAAGAAGAACCCGAAGCGCATCCCGGAGTACTCGGTCGCGAAGCCGGCGACGATCTCCGAGTCGGCCTCGGTCAGGTCGAACGGCGTCCGGTTCGCCTCGGCCGTCGCGGCGATGAAGAAGATCAGGACCGCCAGCGGCTGCCGGAAGACGTACCAGTTGGTGAACCAGCCGCTCTGGTTGAGCACGATCTGGTTGAGGCTCATCGTGCCCGGCCAGCAGGATCAGCCCGACGACCGACAGCGTCAGCGGGATCTCGTAGCTGATGACCTGGGCCGCGGCGCGCAGGCCGCCGAGGAGCGAGTACTTGTTGTAGCTCGACCAGCCGGCCATCAGCAGCCCGACGACCGACAGGCCGCCGATCGCGAAGAAGTAGAGCAGCCCGATGTTGAGGTCCTGGCCGAAGATGCCCGGGCGCGAACGGGATGACCAGCAGGGTCATGACGCTGGCCAGGTAGGTACGACCGGCGCCCAGGTGAAGACGATCGGGTCGGCGCCGGTCGGGGTGAAGTCCTCCTTCATGAGGACCTTGAGGCCGTGGACGACCGACTGCAGCGAGCCGCACGGACCGACCCGGTCGGGCCCGATCCGCAGGTTCATCAGGGCGATGATCTTCATCTCCATGTAGATGATCAGGAAGGCGGTCGGGACGGTCATCAGGAGCACGACCGTGACCGCGATCACGAACCGCAGGATCGGCAGGTTCGCGGCGAGGATGTCGACGATCGCCGGACCGAGCAGCACGATCGCCGCGACGGCCACGACCGTCACCACGACCAGCAGCGGCACGACCGTGAAGATGACCTTCCCAGGGAGGGTCAGCCGGTTCCAGCTCTTCCCGACGACGGTCACTTGTCGACGCCGCCCATGATCGGGTCGAGGCTGGCCATGATCGCCATCGTGTCGGCGATCAGGTGGCCCGGCATCAGCAGGCCGACCGACTGGAGGTGGATGAACGACGGGTCGTGGATCCGCATCCGGAACGGCTGGTCGGTGCCGTCGCTGATGGCGTAGATCGAGTACTGGCCGCGCGGGCCCTCGACCGCGGCGTAGGCCCGGCCCGGGCGCGGTCGCAGCAGCCGCGGCAGCTTGGCCAGCACCGGACCGTCGGGCATCTTGTGGAGGCACTGGTCGATGATCCGCAGGCTCTGCTTGATCTCGTCGATGCGCAGCAGGTAGCGGGCGAGGCAGTCGCCCTCGGTCCGGGTCGGGATGTCGAACTCGAGCTCGGGGAAGACGCTGTACGGATGCGCCCGGCGGATGTCGAACGGCACGCCGGTCGCGCGCAGGTTCGGGCCGGTCATCACCATCCGCAGGGCGGTCGCGGTGTCGATCGTCCCCAGGCCGCGCATCCGCCGGACGAAGATCTCGTTCTCGTTGAGGAGGGCGTTGCCCGACTCGATCTGCTCGGTCGCCTTCGACATCCAGTCGCCCAGGCGGCTCATGAACTCGTGGTTCAGGTCGCCGTTGACGCCACCGATCCGGAAGTAGTTGAAGAGCATCCGCTGGCCGGTCAGCGCCGCGAGCATGTCGACGATCTCGTCACGCTCGATGAACGACCACAGGATCGGCGTCAGGCCGCCCAGGTCGAGCGCCATCCAGCCGATGAAGAGGGCGTGGCTGGAGACCCGGTTCAGCTCCAACGAGAGGACCCGGATGTACTCGGCGCGCCGCGGCACCTCGACGTCCAGCAGCTTCTCGAAGGCGAGCACCGGCGCCCACTCGTTGAACAGCGAGCTGACGTACTCCAGCGGGTCGGTGTAGCAGATCGCCTGGTGGTAGTCGGCGTTCTCGCACAGCTTCTCGACGCCGCGATGGAGATAGCCGAGCACCGGGTCGAGGTCGACGACCTTCTCGCCGTCGAGCTTGAGGACGACCCGCAGGACGCCGTGGGTCGAGGGGTGCTGCGGCCCCATGTTGACGAACATCTCGCCGTCGCCGAGCGTGTAGAACTCGGCCTCGCGCTCGGTCCGCGGCGGGTACGCGGGCACGGGCTCGAAGACGCCCAGCTCGCGATCGAGCGTGACCCGGGGATCGTCGGTGGACTGGTGGGCGGGATGACAGGCATCGAGCGGTTGCTCCGGTCAGTCCGGCGACCGGCGCACGAGCGCCGTCGCCGGGGCGTTGGTCGGGGATGCGGTGCGTTCCATCGGCCGGACGCCGCCACCGGGCGAGCGGGCGGCATCGTCGGCCAGGTAGAAGTCCTTGCGCAGCGGGAAGGACTGGTAGTCGGGCGGCATGTAGATGCGGCGCAGGTCGCGGTTGCCCTCGAAGGTGATCCCGAACATGTCGTAGGCCTCGCGCTCCATCCACTCCGCGCCCTTCCACAGGAAGGTGACCGAGGGGACGCGCGGGTCGTCGCGTGACAGGCCGTCGGCGGTGACCCGCAGCCAGTCCGGTGTCGTCTCGCTCCAGAGGTGGTAGACGACCTGCATGACCACGCCCGTGTCGACGCCGGCAAGGTCGCTCAGGAACTGGAAGTTGAGATCGGGCTCGTCGTGGAGCGCGGTGATGACCGGGACCACGTCGCCGGGCGCGATCCGCATCTCGGTCTCGTCGTGGCGCTGCCGGATCGGGCCGGTCAGCTGCGCGGCGAAGCGGGCCTCGAGGCGCGCCTTGAAATGGCGATCCACGCCTAGACGTCCTCGGGCACGGTCGGGCCGATCGCCCGCTCGGGCCAGTGGCCGCGCCGGTCCTTGATCAGCTGCTGGAGCTTCATCATCCCGTAGATGAGGCCCTCGGGGCGGGGCGGGCAGCCGGGCACGTAGACGTCGACCGGCATGACCCGGTCGATCCCCTCGACCGTCGAGTAGCTGCGCTTGTAGCGGCCGCCCGAGCAGGTGCAGTCGCCCATCGCGACGCACCACTTGGGCTCGGGCATCTGCTCCCAGAGGCGGACCAGCGGGCCGGCCATCTTGGTCGTCAGCGTGCCGGCGACGATGAGCACGTCGGCCTGGCGCGGGCTGGCGCGGAACGGGAACATGCCGAAGCGGTCCATGTCGTTCTTCGATGTCGCCGCTGACATCATCTCGATGGCGCAGCAGGCGAGGCCGGACAGGAGCGGCCACAGGCTGTTCATCCGGATCAGGTCGAGGACGTAGTCGGCGCGGGTCGGGATGACCTCGAGGACGCCACCCCAGCGCGCATCGTCGCGGCGCATCAGCTCGCTGTTCTCGAACTCGCGGAGGTGGTCGATGTCGGTCGGTCGGCCGCCGTCGTAGGCCTCCGGATCCGCCGCGTTCCAGAGCATGTTCGGGACGACGATCGGGACGATCAGGTCGGTCGACTCATCCGTCACGGCGGGCAGGATGCTCGAGGTCGTCGCGCGGCCGCCGCCCTTGCCGGGCTCTCGTGTGGTGGACTTCACCGCCATGTCAGGGCCCCCTTCCGCCAGGCGTAGGCAAGGCCGAGGAGCAGGATCGCGACGAAGATCAACATGCTGACCAGGCCGCCGAGCAGCAGGCTGTCGAAGGCGATCGCCCAGAGGTAGATGAACACCACCTCGATGTCGAACGCGACGAACAGCAGGGCGTACACGTAGAACGACAGTCCGAACCGGCCGTGGGTGTCGCCGAACGTGTCGATCCCCGATTCGTAGGGCAGGCCCTTGTGCTCGTCACCGCGGTTCCGGTGCGAGACCAGCCACGCGGCGCCGATCGTCAGGAACACGAACGACACGCCGGCGAAGGCGAACCCCACGACGTACCAGATGCCGGTCAATCGAACTCCCTTCGAGCGACGCGCCACGGGCCGGCGCCGCTTGCCCGAGGATCCTCCGTTGAGCGCGCAGACGCACCCGGAACGGGCGTCTGGCCCTGTGGGCATTCTAGCAGTGGGAACGGGGCGGGCGGCGGACGGAGGCTCCGTCCGGAGGAGTGTCGGGGAGCGGCCCGCGCCGAGCGCGCGTGCAGGTTCGCGTGCCGCTCCCCGTCAGGTCGTGCCCGACCGTGGTGAATCGTGGCGTGGGGCGGGTCCGTGCGGCAATAGGTACATCGCCCTATTGGCGGCGCACGCGGAGGAATCGAACCAATGCCCTCGCCGCGGCATCTGGATAACCGACAGACTTGCCGAGGGGCTACCTCCCCGGCTTGAATGGGACGATCGGCGATCCGAGGGTGACGTGGATGCGCTGACGACAGCGGCGAGTTCGGCGACGTCGGCCGACGACGCGCTCGTTCGGCGTGCCCGGACCGGCGACGCAGCGGCGTTCGAGGTGCTCGTCGATACCCGGATCGATCGCTGCTACCGTCTCGCCTGGTCGATCCTGTCCAACGATGCCGACGCGGCCGACGCGACGCAGGACGCGCTCGTCGTCGGCGTGGCGCAGCTTCCCCGCCTTCGCGATCCCGCGGCCTTCGACGGCTGGCTCAACCGCATCGTCGCGAACGCCGCGTTGATGGCGCGTCGCCACCGTGGCCGGCTCCGCGAGGTGTCGGTCGCGCCGACCTATCCCGGATGACGACACTCCGCAACCAGAACCGCCGCAGGACCTCCGCGCCCGGACCGCGATGGACGAGTTCGTCGACAACGACGCGATCGGGCGCGCCTTCGACCGCCTGCGGCCGAAGGACCGGATGATCCTCGTCCTCCACCACGTCGAGGAGCGGCCGGTCGCCGAGATCGCACGGTCGCTCGGGATCCCGGTCGGAACGGCCAAGTCGCGGCTGCATGCTGCCCGCGGCAGCGCTCGAGAAGGCGATGGAGGCCGAGGCATGAACGCCCGACCCGTTGACCGACGCCCAGATCTCCCAGGCGCTGCGTGCCCACCTGCCGGAGCGGCCGCCGGCGGCCTGCGCGAGCGTGTCCTCGACGCGGCCGAGACCACCGCCCAGCTGCGGGCGTTCCCCTCGTTCCTCGGTGCCCTGAGCGATGCCGACCCGGTCGCCCGCCGACGGAGCCTGCTCATCGCCGCGGCGCTCCTGGTCGCGCTGGCGTTCGCGAGTGCCGCGGCGGTCGGGGCGTTGCGCCTCCTCCAGCGGGACCCCTTCCACGAATTGAGCCTGGAGCCGCCGGCCGACCTCCCGGCGTTCGTCCTCTCGAGCCACGAGCGGCTGCCCCAGCTGCCGCCCGTCGCCCTCACGTGGCACGACAGCGACTCGGCCAAGGGCCGCATCTACGTCGATCGGTCGGGCGCGGTCCGATTCGATCGGTTCGCGTCCGCCGATGCGACGGAGCCCTCCAGCTACACGATCCTCAGCGCCAACCACCGCATCAGCGGGATGGTGACCGTCGAGTCCGAGGCGGTCTGGGTCGAACAAGGGCACGAGGCCATCGGAGACGACCCGCGGGTGTTCATCCGCACCGTCCTCAATGCCGGCGAAACGGGGCCGGGCTGCGAGATGGAGCGCGACTCGAGTGAGGTCGGCAACGGTACCGCGGCAGCGGGCTGGCGATACGTCGGTCGTCGAATACGTCGCGGGGCGCCCCACGCACCATGTCGCGTGTGTCGGCGACCTCTGGATCGACATCGAGACCCGGCTGATCCTGCGCACCCAGGGGCCTGCGGTCGATGACGCGGTCAACCCATCCCGGGTCGAGTCCGACCGAGGTCACCGAGATCGCATTCGGCGAGCAGCCGGCGGCGCTGTTCGAACCGCCGGAGGGCGTCGCCCGCATGTCGGAGGACGAGTACAGCGCGTACATCTGCACGCGGGATCTTCCGAACGAGCGGTCGCGCCCGGCATCTCGGAACTGTCCGACTCCGGAAGCGGAGGCCACGCCGCCCCCCGAGCCCGCGCCCACTCCGATGCCCACCGAGCGTCCAAACACGAGCGACGTGCCCGGTTCCGCCGGGAGACCCGAGCCAGCCGACCGGTCCCACTGGCCTGGACCCGGGAGAGTCTGAAGGAGGACTGGCCCGCGCCGGTCCGCCCCGAGCCGGCTGGAGGCGGCGAGCGTCTTGCCGATGCCTGCCCACCTACGTCGATCCATCGGGCGACACCGGATCCGACGTCCTCCCCTGCATCGACATCCGCGACGTGACGGTCGACACCTACGATGTGTTCCTCGACCTCGTCTCGAACCGGCCGCCGGACGTGGAGCCGTCGGAGGCATGGATCGCCTACGGCGTGGTCGTCGACGATGATCGCGACGGCGTCCCCGACTGGCGCTACGGGATCGACAACCTGCCACGCGAGGCCGGCGATGAGTCGTCCCACCACCGGGAGTGGCGCACGGATCTCGACACTGGTCGAACCGAGTGGGCGGTGGAAAAGGACTTTGCCATGTACATGGCCACCGGCTTCAACAGCGGCTATCCGGGATATGGCGACCGAGAGGGTTTTAGCACCGGCCGTGACGGTGCCCGCTTCAGGTTCGGCCACGAGTTCGATACGACTGGGGGAACGAAGACCCGGGGCGTCAAGGTGGACGTGCCCTTCTATACGTGGGCGTCCGTGATCGTGAATGGTCGGGTCGTGGCGACCGACTATGCCCCCGATGCCGGGTGGCTCATCGCCACGCCCGACGCGGGGCAGGGCGGCGACGTCGCCAGGCCTGACGGGGGCAGGGCGGCGACGTCGCCAAGCCTGACGCGCCGGAGGGCGGCGACGTCGCCGCGCCTGGGCGCTGCTGGACGGCACCTACGTCCTCGACGATCCGTTCCCATTGCGTCTCTCGATGACCGTCGCGCAGGGCTGGACAGTCGTGAGAGAGCGTCGGTTCTACGACGTCGGCGGCCTGACCCGGGACGAAGGGGAAGCCGGCATCAGGATCGTGATGGTCGACAACCTCGACACGGAGTACTGCGCCAAGCGGGCGCGTTCTGTCGACGGGCGCGCAACCGTCGACGATCTCGTCGCGTTCCTCGCGGGTCTGCCGCCGATCGACATGTCGGTAGAACACGGACGTCACGCTCGATGGCTATCGCGGGAAGTACCTCGAGTTCACTAGGACGGCCGCCGAGATCGACTGTGGCTGGGGAGGGTGCGACGGATGGCCGGCGAGCTCGCCAAGCGCCCGCAACGAGGTCGATCGGGTGTGGATCCTCGACGTCGATGGCGCTCCCCTGGTGATCGATGCCTTCTCGCCCCAGAGGGCCTCCGAGACTGTCAAGACGGAGCTCCGGCAGATCGTGGACTCGATCCAGATCGAACCCTGATCCGAGGCGGGAGGCTATCGAGCGAGGCGATACCCGAGACCGGCGAGCGGCGGACCGTCCGGCCAGTCGCGCCCGAAGGCCATGACCCGGAAGCGGCCCATCGCGGCCGGGTCGAGCAGCCGGACGAGGGCCGAGCGGACCGCGAGGTAGTCCTCCATCGTCGTCGCCGGGATCGGCCTGGATGGCGCGCAGGAGGTCCTCGGTGCCGAGGCCGACGAGGAACTCGGCCTGGGTCGTGGTCCCGAGGTGGCTCGAGGCCGGCGGCCGCCGCGGCCCGCTCGACGGCGGTGACGTCGACGTGGGCGGTCAGGTCCTGGCGTCCGACGTGGATGTACGGGTCGTCGTGGACGCGGTGGCGGAGGTAGGCGCGGAGCGTGCCGTCGCGACGCCGGACCGGGTCGTAGAGCTCGGCCGCGGGGTAGCCGTAGTCGATGAGCAGCAGGACGCCGCGGCGCGAGACCGGCCGCGGCGGCGGCGATCCAGCCGTCGACCGCGAGGCAGATCTCCGCGCGCTGGCCGTCGGCGAGCGTGACGCCCTCGTCGGCGAGACGGCGCGCAAGCGCCGGCGTGGATCGGGTCGGCCTCGACGTCGACGAACGCGCCGTCGCGCGATCCGACGAGGACCTCGCGCAGGGCGCCGGCCCGCGTGCGACGACGCGGTGCGTCGGGAAGCGCGTCGAGGACCTCGTTGGCGAGGACGAACCCCGTCGACCGGGCGCTCCGGTCGACGCGCGGCATGCGCCAGGCGAGCGCCGTGACCGGCCGCCTCCAGCCGCGCGGCGATCGCCTCGAGCCGGCGCGGCTCGACCTCGATCGGTTCGTAGCGGATCGCGGGCCGCGAGGTCCGGCCGCTCCGCGTGCAGGCCGTCGAGGATGGCGAGCGCCGAGCGTCCCGGTCCCGGCGCCGTACTCGCGCAGCACGAACGGCTCCGGCCGGCCGAGCCGGTCCCACGCGTCCGCGACGGCCCGCGACAGCGCGGCGCCGAAGATCGGGTGCGCCTCCGGGGCGGTCAGGAAGTCGCCGTCGCGACCGGGACGCGCCGCCTCGGCCCGGTAGTAGCCGCCGTCGGGGTCGTACAGGGCGAGGTCCATGAACCGGGCGAACGTGATCGGCCCGTCGCGGGCGATCGTCTCGTGGATGCGCGCCACGAGACCGTCGTCCTGCCCGACCGCATCGAGGTCCGGGACGGGATCGCGCCGGATGCCCGGCGTCACGTCCATGGCGCGCGCCCCGGCGTCCCGCCGACGACCAGTCGCACGCCCGGTCCGACGAGCGTGTGGCCACCGAGCAGGACGGGGATCGGGGCCGCCGCGGCCGACGCCGTCAGCTCGCGCAGCCACGGATCGGCGATGCGCTCGGCGAGCAGCAGGTCCGATGCGAAACGGTCCTCCGTTGCGGGCCAGCCGGCCTCCTCGGCCCCGACCCGATGGGCGAGCAGGACCCGGGTGTCGACGATCGCCGCGTCGGCGAAACGGGCGAGATGGTCGCCAAGCGACCCCGGGCCGTCGCGGTCGAGGAGGAGGCCGAGGATCGATCCGGGCGGTCGGTCGGGGCGCCGCGCGGCGGTCACCTCGCCCTGCGCCACGCGCGATGCCGCGCGAAGACCGCGCTCCTCGACCCACGCCCGCGTGCGTGCCGCCGTGTGCCGCTCGAGCCAGGCCAGCGTTCCCGACGAGGTCCGCCCGGCCACCAGCAGCTCGGCGCGCGGGTCGGCGGCGACGGCACGGAGCGCGTCCATCCGCGATGCGAGCAACGAGAGGTCGGCTGGGTCGCTTCCCTCGCCGGCGCCGACGAGGACGAGGTCGAGCGGTCCGTCGATGTCGATCGCGAGCCGCCAGCGGCGGCGCAGGTCGTCGACCTGGTAGCCGGCGACCTCGTCGAGCCAGCGCGGCAGGGCGTTGTCGCCCGGCAGGTCCGGGATCGCGGGCAGGGTCTCGGCCCGCGCGATCGCCACCACGTCCGCCGAGTAGCGGTTGTTGGCGAGCGCGCGGCGCGCCTCCCCGGCGGCCACCGCGACGAACGCCTTCCGGTCGCTCGCCGTGGCCAACGGGATCGACCCGGAACCGAGGACGACCAGCCCGCCCTCCCCGACGTCCGCGACGAGCTCACGCAGGCGGTCACCGAAGGGCCGGTCGTCCGGGGCGGCCGCCGACGATCGCCACGTCGTCGGCGCCGGCGGCGACGAACCCACGACGGTGGTGCTCGGCGAGCGTCGCCCGGGCATCCGCGACCCAGCGCGTGAGCGGGCCGGACCGCCGGATCCGGCTCTGGATGGAGGATTCGAACGGCGACCGGCGGCATCGGTCGAGTCTAGCGGGGCCTACCGCCCCGGCCGGTCGCGGGCGGCCCGATACTGGCGACGTGTCCGAGCGAACGGTCCGCGCGTACGTCGGCCTCGGGGCGAACCTCGGCGACGCCGAGGCGACCCTGACCGAGGCGGTCCGGGCGCTCGCCGCGCTCCCGGGCACGCGACTCCGTGGCGTCTCGCGCCTCTACGCGACGGAGCCGGTCGGCGTCACCGACCAGCCCGAGTTCCGCAATGCCGTGGTCGCGCTCGACGTCCCCGCCCTGCCGGACCCGGAACGGCGGCTCGATCGCCCTCCTGTCCGCGCTCAAGGCGCTCGAGCGCGAGTTCGGTCGCCGGACGCGCGAGCGCTGGGGCCCGCGCGAGCTCGATCTCGACCTGCTCGTCTTCGGGCGGGCTCGCGTCAACATCGAGCGCCCAGCGGCGGCGCGATCGATCGATGCGGAGTCGGACCCGGCGAAGGCCGCCAAGATCCTCGAGGTCCCGCATCCAGCGGCGCGATCGCGCCTGTTCGTGCTCGCCCCGCTGGCCGACCTCGTCCCGCGACTCGTGCCGCCCGGCTGGGGAGAGACGGTCGAAACGGCGCGCCGCCGGCGGGAGCGGGAGGAGGGTCCCGACGCGGTCCGCGCCGATCGGGGAGTGGGATCCGAGGCGTCGCCGGTGGCGCCCGTCGCGGTCCGAGGAGCCTCAGCCGAGGTAGCGGGTCGGTAGCTCGGTCTCGACGGCCGTGCCGGCCGGTCCGCGCTCGACGCGATACCCGCGCGCGTCCGGTCGCGACGCGACGACCTCGGCCAGCTCGGTGCCGTCGAAGACGAGCGCGGCGCCGTCGTCGGCGGCATATCCGGCCGGCAGCGTGCCCGTCGGCGACCAGCCGGTGGTAGTGCGGGCGTCGGGTCGCCTCGCCGTCGTAGTGCGGCGAATGGCTGCCGGCCAGGAACCCGAGACCGCGCGACAGCGGCGCCAGCCCGCCGAACGAATCGGTCGACCCGGTCTCGAACCAGCACAGCGACCCGGCCGAGAGCCCGGTCAGCACGACGCCCGACTCCCAGGCCCGACCGAGGGCCCGATCGACGCCGTGGACGCGCCAGATCGCGAGCATGTTCTCGGTGTTGCCGCCGCCGACGTAGACGACGTCCTGGTCGAGCAGGAACGACTCGACGTCGTCGACGGTCCGGATGAACAGCGCGAGATGGCTCGCCTCGGCGCGGCGAGCGAAGGCCGCGTAGAACGACGCGATGTAGGCGGGCGAGTCGCCGCTCGCCGTCGCGAGGAAGCAGACGCGCGGCCGTTCCCGGCCGCGCTCGGCGCGGGCCAGGTCGAGGACGTGATCGTCGAGCAGCGGGTTGTCCGGTTCCATCGAGAACCCGCCGCCACCCATCGCGACGATCGTCGGCCGGCTCACTGCGAGGCGACCCGGAAGCCGATGTGCTTGTCGCCGTAGGTCGGCGGATCCTCGTAGTGGCGGTAGGCCGAGCGCGCCACGAACTCGTTGCTCCCCCACCAGCCGCCCTTCTCGACCTTGATCGTGCCGGTCGCCGGGCCGGTCGGATCGGTCTTCGGGCTCGTCGCGTAGTAGTCGACCGCGAGCCAGTCGGCGACCCACTCCATCGCGTTGCCGGCCATGTCGAGGGCGCCGACCCAGCTCGCGCCGGTCGGATAGCTCCCGACCGGCTTCGGAGCGACGCTGTTGAGGACATTCGCCTTCTCGCGATCGAACGTGTCGCCCCACGGATAGACCGTGGACTTCGGGCCGCGCGCGGCGTACTCCCATTCGGCCTCGGTCGGCAGCCGGCCGCCGCGCCAGGCGGCGTACGCCTCCGCCTCGTACCAGGTCAGGCACATCCGCGGCTGCTCCGCGACGTCGCCGTGGCAGTGGAGCGGCAGGCTCGACGCTTTCTTGCCGCCGAGCCACGACCAGCCGTCCGCCGACCAGAGCGCCTGGTTCGTGTAGCCGCCGGCGTCGACGAACGCCGCGAAGGCCGCGTTCGTGACCTCGTCCTTGTCGATCCAATAGCCCTTCGTGAGCGTCACCTCGTGGGCCGGTTGCTCGCTCGGGAACTCGGGCGAGACCCAGTCGGCGGTGACTGCGCCTCGAGGGCCGCGATCGCCTTGGCGTCGGTGCCCATCGTGAACGTCCCGGCCGGGACCCAGACCTGCGCGATGCCGAAGGCGTCGGTGCGCTCCTGGCCGGCGGTCGGAGCCGTCGGACGGGACCGGGGTCGGGGCGAGCGTCGGCGGCGACGGTGCGACTCGGCCGTGGTCGCGGCGCTCGGTGTGCGCTGCCGGCGCCGTCGCCGGTGGCGCGGTCGCCCGAGGCGGATGGCGGCCGCCGCATCCGCGCAAGCAGGACGGCGGTCAGAGAACGGTCGCTGCGAGGGCGGCAGGCCGCCTGGATCGAGGTCCACGCATCGTCGAATGCTACCCTCCGTTCGCGAGATCGCCCGACAGCGGAGACCGGCCCATGACCGAGGACGACGCGCCGGCACGCGACGCGGCCGAAGCGCTGACGCCGGCATGGCGTGACCGGTTCCACATCCCGACCGCGCCCGACGGCTCGCCCGCGATCTACCTGGCGGGGCAGTCGCTCGGGCTGCAGCCGCGGACCGCGGCCGCGGCGATCGCGACCGAACTCGACGCCTGGGCGCGCCTCGGCGTCGACGCCTGGTTCGACCCGGCGCGTCCGTGGTTCACGCTCGACACGTCGCTGCGCGAGTCGATGGCACGGATCGTCGGGGCGCGCCCGATCGAGGTCGCGCTGCTCAACAGCCTGACCGTCAACATCCATCTGCTGCTCGCCTCGTTCTTCCGGCCCGACGGCCGGCGCCGGCGGATCCTCGCCGACGGGCCGCTCTTCCCGTCCGACCGGCACGCCCTGACGAGCCACCTCGCGCAGCGCGGGCTGGACCCGGCGACGGACCTCGTCGTCATCGGCCCGCGCGAGGGTGAGCACCTCGTCCGGACCGAGGACCTCGAGACGGCCATCGCCGTGCACGCGGACGACCTCGCCCTCGTCTTCCTGAGCGGCGTCAACTTCGCGACCGGGCAGGCGCTCGAGATCGAGCGGCTCACCGCCGCCGGCCACGACGCGGGCGCGGTCGTCGGCTGGGACCTGGCGCACGCCGCCGGCAACATCGAGCTGTCGCTCCACGACTGGGACGTCGACTTCGCCGCCTGGTGCACCTACAAGTACCTGAACGGCGGCCCGGGCTCGGTGGGCTCGATCTTCGTCCACGAGCGCCACGCGCGCGACCGCGTCGATCCCGCGTCTCGGCGGCTGGTGGGGACTCGATCCGGACGTGCGCTTCGACCCCGAGGGGCCGTTCGTGCCGGCCGAGGGCGCGGCCGGCTGGGCGACCTCGACGACGTCGATCCTCGCGCTCGCGCCGGTCGCGGCCTCGCTCGCCATCTTCGACGAGGTCGGGATGCCGGCGATCCGTGCGCGGTCCGATCGCGCTGACCGGCCACCTCGAGGCGTGCCTGGCGGACGTCCCGATCGAGATCATCACCCCGCGCGACCCGGCCGCCCGCGGCGCCCAGCTCTCGCTTCGCCACGACGATGCCGAGGCGCTCCTCGCCCGGCTCGCCGCCCGCGGCGTCGTGGCCGACTACCGAGCCCCCGACCTCATCCGCGTCGCCCCGATCCCGCTCTACACCACCGTCGACGAGATCGAGCGGTTCGTGGCGATCCTGCGCGAGACGCTCGCCGCGTCAGCCGAAGCGGGCTCGTAGCCGCGGCAGGATCAGCTCGCCGTAGCGGGCGATCGCCGCTTCCTGGTCGTCGCCCGGGAAGTGGAAGACGAGGTGGTCGAAGCCGTAGCCGACGTAGGTCGCGATCTGCTCGACGTGCTCGTCCGGGTCGGACGACACCAGCCAGCGTCGGTGGGCGACGTCCTCGACGGTCTTGGCCAGCCGTTCCATCTCGCGCGGGTCGTCGACGCCCACCTTCTGCTCGCCCGACAGCGCGAGCGCCGACCAGACCTTGGTGTCCTCCATCGCCCGGGCCCGGTCGGTGTCGAAGCTGACCTTCATCTCGATCATCCGGTCGAGCGTCGATCGCGTCGCGGCCGGCCTTGGCCGCGCCCTCGTCGACCGCCGGGCAGGAGCGTCTCCGTGTACAGCTCCGCGCCCTTGCCCGAGGTGCAGATGAACCCATCCGCCGATCCGCCCGGCGAGCCGCGCCGCGGCCGGCCCCGACGCCGCGATGTAGATCGGCACGGGCTCGTCGGGCTTGTCGTAGATCGTCGCGTTGTGGGTCCGGTAGTACTCGCCCTCGAACGTGACGAAGTCCTCGCGGAACAGCTGCTGGATGAGCGTCACCGACTCCTTGAGCCGCGCGAACCGCTCGCTCTGCTCCGGCCAGTCGACGCCGACCGGGATCTCGTTCATCGACTCCCCGGTGCCGACGCCGAGGATGACCCGGCCGGGCGCCAGGCAGCCGAGCGTCGCGAAGGCCTGGGCGACGACCGCCGGGTTGTAGCGGAACGACGGCGTCAGGACGCTGGTGCCGAGCGTGACCCGCTCGGTCGCCTGTGTCGCGGCACCGAGCCAGACGAGCGCGTTGGGCGCGTGACCGTCGGTGTGCCGCCACGGCTGGAAGTGGTCGCTGGTCCAGACCGAGTCGAAGCCGGCCTTTTCGGCGGCGACCGCCAGGTCGAGCAGGCGGCGTGGCGGGAACTGCTCGGCCGATGCCTTGTAGCCGTAGCGCACGGACGACCCTAGAGCCTGACCCGTGGCGGGCTGTCGCGGTCGAACATGTGGACGGTGTCGACGAAGCGGACCTGCTTGGCCCCGTAGGCCATCACCAGCGAATGGGTCCGCGCCCCGCCACCGAAGAAGCGGACGCCCTGCAGCAGGTCGCCGGTGGTCACGCCCGGTGGCGGCGAAGACGAGGTTCTCGCCGGGCGCGAGGTCCTCGGTCCGGTAGACGCGCTCCTCGTCACCATGGCCCATCCGCGTGCCACGCTCGCGTTCGTCGTCGCTGCGATAGCGGAAGCGCGCCTGGATCTCGCCACCGAGACAGCGCAGTGCCGCCGCGGTGATGACGCCCTCCGGCGCGCCGCCGGTGCCCATCACCGCGTGGACGCCGGTGCCCGAGACAGCGCACGAGATCGCGGCCGACAGGTCGCCGTCGCCGATGAGCTTGATCCGGGCGCCGGCCTTCTTGACCTCGGCGATCAGCGCGTCGTGGCGCGGCCGTTCGAGGATGACCACCGTGATGTCCGCCACCTTGCGGCCGAGCGCCCGCGCGATGCTCTCGAGGTTCTCGGTCGGCGTCGCCCGGATGTCGACGTGGCCGGCCGCGACCGGGCCGACGCACAGCTTCTCCATGTACGTGTCGGGGGCGTGGGTCAGGCCGCCCGCCTCGGACGCCGCAAGGACGGTGATCGCCCCCGGCTGCCCGTGGGCGACGAGGTTGGTGCCCTCGAGCGGGTCCACCGCGATATCGACCCGCGGGACGTCGTCGCGGTCCGCGCCGGTCCGCCCGACCCGCTCCCCGATGTAGAGCATCGGGGCCTCGTCGCGCTCGCCCTCGCCGATGACGATCCGGCCGGCGAAGTCGATCTCGTCCATCGTCCGGCGCATCGCCTCGGTCGCGGCGGCGTCCGCGCCGTCCTTGTCGCCGCGACCCATGAACCGCGCCGATTCGATGGCCGCGGCCTCGGTCACCCGGATCATCTCGAGCGCGAGGAGCTGCTCCATCGGATCGGGCGGGGCCATCACCGGGATGCCGCCCACCGGCTCGATGCCGTCCATCAGTGTCGGAAATGCCGACGGCCCGTGAAGACCATGGCCATGTGATGCCGGTCGGCGACCTCGATCGCCATCTCGTCGCGGATCGAGCCACCCGGCTGGATGATCGCGGTGATCCCGGCCCCGGCCGCGGCCTGGATGCCGTCGGGGAACGGGAAGTAGGCGTCCGAGGCGAGGACCGCGAGCTTGGCCCGATCGCCCGCCCGGCGGACCGCGATCTCGACCGAGACCTGGCGGCTGGCCTGGCCCGCGCCGATCCCGACGGTCGCGCCGTTGCGCGCGAGGACGATCGCGTTCGAGCGCACATGACGGACCGCCCGCCACGCGAACAGCATGTCGGTCAGCTCCTCGAGCGTCGGCCGGCGCTGGGTGACGACCTGGAGCCGGCCGCGATCGAGCCCGAGCTCGTCCTGGCTCTCGACCAGCAGGCCGCCGGCGACGCGCTTGAAGTCGAGGCTGGCGATGCCGTAGTCGCGCATGCCGTCGGTCGGGTCGGGCGGGATCGCGAGCAGCTCGAGGCCGGGCTTGCCGCGCAGGATGCCGATCGCGGACTGGCTGAACCCGGGCGCCACGACCGCCTCGTACGAGTTCGCCGCGATCTCCCGGGCGGTCGCCCCGTCGAGCTCGCGGTTGACCCCGACGATCCCGCCGAAGGCCGCGACCGGGTCGGTCTCGAGGGCGTGCCGGTAGGCCTCGACCAGCTCGTCGTGCGAGGCGAGCCCGACCGGGTCGGTGTGCTTGACGATGGCGACCGTCGGGGCCGTGTAGTCCCGGGCGATCCGGTATGCGGCGTCGAGGTCGAGCAGGTTGTTGAACGACGGCATCTCGCCCTGGAGCCGCGTCGCGTCGGCGAGCGTGCCGCTGCGGTGGGTGGTCTCGCGGTAGAACGCCGCGCGCTGGTGCGGGTTCTCGCCGTAGCGCAGGTCGTCGACCTTCTGGAGGACGAGCGCCAGGTGGCGCGGGAAGGTGTTGCCCGAGATCTGGTTGAGGTAGGCGGCGATCTCGGCGTGATAGGCGGCGACCGTGCTGAACGCCTCGGCGGCGAGCTTGGCCCGCAGCTCCGGGCTGACCACGCCCAGCTCGCGCAGCTCCGCGGTGACCTGCTGGTAGTGGCTCGGATCGGCGACCGCGGCGACCCCTGCCGAGTTGCGCGCCGCCGCGCCGAGGAGGGCGGCGCCGGCGACGTCGATCATCTCGATCGCCTCGTCGATCCCGACGAGCTTGACCCCGATGGCCGGCGCGAACGGCTTGACGTTGACGACCACGAGGTCGATCAGCCCGATCCCCTGGGCGCGCAGCTCCTCGATCTGGGCCGGCACGTCGCGCCGCGCGAGGATGCCCGCGTAGACCGCGTGGTGGAAGGTCTTGACCTGCCCGCCGACATCGGACTCGCCCTGGGTCAGCGCGGTGACCGAATTGACCTCGACCCCTTCGGCGGCCAGCGCGTCGCGCGTGCCGTCGGTGGCGTAGACCTCGATGCCGAAGCCGAGCAGGTCGCGGGCTAGGTCGACGATGCCGTCTCGGTTCGCGACTGACAGCAGGGCTCGCACCCGGGGGCTCCTCCGATCAGGGCGGACCGTGCACTCGCGTCAGGGGCGAGCCGCGGGTCCCGGACGGTCGCGACGACGCGCCATCGATTGGGGCCGAGTATACCGCCTGACATGGCATACTCCGGGGGCCCATCCACATGATCTTCGAGGCTGCTCCGTGACGCTCGCTCCCTGGGAGTACCTGTTCATCCCGTTCAACAGCGACAACTTCCCGGACATCTTCCACCCGACCTGGATCGCCTCGCTGGCCCTGCTGGTCGTCCTGGTCATCCTCTACAACGTCCGGACCCGTGCGCTCCACCGCCACGCCGTCTACCTCGAGATGTGGGAGTGGCTGTGGTGGACCGGCCTGATCACGTTCAGCCTGCTCATCATCGAATCGCTCTTCGTGTTCGACTACTTCCTCGTCCTGGTGACGCTGATCATCGGGCTCGCGACGCTCGTCTGGATCCGCTTCATCCGCTTCCCGCCGTTCCTCGCCGCGTACGAGCAGCGACTCGCCCAGGAGCGCTACTTCACGAAGCAGAAGTACGCCGATCCCGACGCCACGATCCGCAAGCGCGCCGGCCGCCCGCAGCAGCGCCAGCGGCGCCGACGGCGCTAGGACACTCGCGTGCAGATCGAGATCCGCCGGTTCGGTGTCGGGAACCGGCGCCCGGGCGGCCCGATCGGATCGGTCGGGCTGAGCGGTCAGGTCCTCCACTCGGACGGACGCGGCAACGTCTCCGAGCTCGCGTTCGCGCGGAACGCGCGGACCGAGCCGCACGCGAGCCCGAACAGCGCGCTGTTCATCGTCGTCGAGGGCGGCGGCTGGGTCGGCGTCGGTGACGAGCGGACACGGATCGCGGCGGGCGAGGCGGCCGTCTGGCCGGCCGACATCCCGCACGCGGCCTGGACCGAGCATTCCGAGATGCGCGCGTTCATCGTCGAATTCACCGGCGCCGACGACAGCGACACGGTCGAGGGCCGGGCGCGCGACGCGAGCGTCGACGCCATGCCGGTCGCGCGCGGCACGGGACAGCTCGCGCCACGGACCGAGCGCCAGGTCTCGGACGACCCCGACGAGGGCGAGCCGGCCTGAGGTCGGCGGCGGCCGCGGACGCGGCTGCGGTC
>CAVXVP010000031.1:0-42312 GCA_963765245.1 uncultured Chloroflexia bacterium | reverse complement strand
CGAGACCGGCAACCAGCTCGTCATCGGCTACGGCGACGGACGGGTCGCCACGCTCGGGCTCGACCTGATCGATGCGGCCGGCGGCGACGCGGGAGCAGCCCCCGTCCCTGCTGACCTGCTGACCGGTGGACCACCCGGTCGACCACCTGCTGGTCATGACCGACGGGACCACGCTCGCGGCCGCATCGTCCGACCAGCTCACGACCATCAGCCTGGACGGGGCGACCGTCCTGGGCACGATCGATCTGCCGGGCATCGCAGACCTTGCGCCGGGCGGGACCGGGCCGGCCCTGACCGCCGTCGTCGACACCGGGACGGATGTGGCGGCCCTTGCCAAGACCGTCGCCCGCATCCTGGGGACCGATGCGTCGGACTACGAGGCGCGGATGACAGGCGTCGCGCCCGGCACGACCGTCGTCCTCGGCCAGGCTGGCAGTGGCAAGGCGCGGACCGACCTCTACGTCCTGCTTTATCGCCGACGGCACGCTGACCGGCGTCGCCGTCGATACGCTGGCACGGATCGCGGTCGCGGCCGACGTCGGAGTCGAGTTCATCGTCCCCGACGGCGCCGCGCGCCTGTCGACCATCGCGCTCGACGGCGGGGCGCACGGCCTGGCCATGGTGACCGGACTCGATATCCCGAAGCTGTTTGCGACGTCCGGCGGTGCGGAGAAGCCGAAGCTACGACGTCATCGCCGTCGGTGGCGACCCGGCCAAGAACGGCCCGACCGACCAGGGCGCGCAGTGGGGCCTCGGTCTCCAGCCACTGCCGGCGCCCGGCACCTGAATCGCCTATGACGCGGCCAGCCAGATGGTCCACATCCTCGGTCTTGCGCCGGGCGTGACCTCCGCCGCCGGACCGTGGACGGTCTACGTCGTCGAGCCGCACGGCAACGAGCTTCGCTGACGCCCGCCTGCCCGACGGGTTCACGGCGAGCGCCTGGGGCTCCGACTTCAATCCCGACTACCCCGCGTCCGACAGGCAGCAGATGATGGTCTTCGACAAGGCCGGGACGATGGCGTCGATCGACGCCGGGTCGCACGCCTTCGCCTGGCGGCTGCCCGGCGTCATCGCCGAGCCGATCGCCCTGGTCGTCGGCATCCCGCTCGGCTACCTGGCGCTCCAGGTCATGGCCTCACGCGATGCGAGACGGTTCGTCGTCGGGTTCGGGGTGGCGGTCGTCGCGTGGTTCGTGATCCTGTACCCGAACATCAGCGCGCTGCCGCTCCCGGCGGCCGTCGTGGCCGCGTATCAGGGCATCCTGCCGACCTACCTGGCCTTCCAGTTCCCGGTCAGCACCGTTACCCGGAACGTGAACACGCCGCTCTTCACGCCGACCCTGGCGGTCCTGGTGGTAGCCCTGACCGTGACCTGTCTGGTGGTCGCCTATTCGACCTGGGCGTGGCGGCTGACCATGGCCGAAAGGCTGGCGGCGCCCGGTGCGCCCGGAGCGTCGGGGTCGTCCGGGGACACTGAGAGCCTCGCCCGGACCGACGGGGCCTGAGGCACCGGCGACCGGAAATCCTCGGGCAGTGGCCGGTCGCGGCCAGCCGGCGGATGACGAAGCCGTAGTAGTCGTCGACCTTGGCGGTCACCCGTGGCCAGCTGAACTGCTCGGCTCGCGCACGGCCCGCGGCGTCATCTCGACCCGCAGCAGCGGGTCGTCGAGCAGCCTGGCGATCGCGGTGGCCAGTTCCTTGGGCTCGTGCGGCGGGACGAGGAGGCCCTCGCGCCCCCGTCGGACGACGCCCTTGTAGCCATGGATGTCGGAGGCCACGATCGGGGTGGGCGGCGGGGTCGGGGTCGTCGAGCAGACGGCGGAGGATCCAGCCCTGGGCGCACAGCGGGTACGGGACGAGCGGATGGGCCGGGATGGCAAGGCCGCCCGCCTCGTGGACGGCGAGGATCGACGTCCGGAGCGAGCGGTATGGGCGGATCGGCCGGTCGAGGAACAGCGCGAGCAGGTGCCCGCCGAGCGTCGTGACCTCCTCGCCGACGACGACCTCGGCGCGCAGGCCGAGGTCGAGCGCCATCGCCCGGGCGGCCACCGCGGCGTCGATCCGCTCGTGGTCGGAGATGGCGATGACGTCGAGGTCGGTCAGCCGCTCGACGTGGTCGAGGATGGCGCTCACGCCGGCCGTGCCGTCGCTGGCGAGGGTGTGGATGTGGAGGTCGGCCCGCCCGCGCTCGGTCGTGCCCGCGTGCTCGGTCATGCCGCCGCGCCCCGCGCCTCGTCGGTCGTGGCGGTGGAGCCCGCCTCGGCCTCGAGATCGGCCCAGATCGGGAAGAAGATCGCCCACCACTGGTCGGGTGCGTCGGCGATGAGGTCCTCGAAGGCGGCGGCCAGCCGGGTCATCGTCGTCGTCACGCGCTCGCGGCGCGTGCCGTCGGCCGGGACGTCGATCGGGATGAGCTTGCCGCGATAGTGGCCGGATGCGCCGGCCCGCCGGACGGTCATCCCGTAGGTCGGCACGCCGCTCTCGACCGCGAGCATGGCCGGACCCATCGGCATCCGCGCGGGTGCCCCGAACAGCGGGACCTCGGTCCCGCCGCCGGTCAGGTCCCGGTCCCCGACGAGCCCGACGGGGATCCCGTCGCGGAGCGCCTCGGTCAGCGTCCGGCGCGCCTCGCGCAGGCCGACCAGGCGGATGCCGGCGACGCCGCGAGTGCGCTCGAAGTAGGCCTGGAGACCAGGGTCGTCGATGGTCTCCATCGGCGTGACCGTCTCGCCGACGCGGAACGCCAGGAAGATGACCGCGAGCTCGAGCGAGCCGAAGTGGAGCCCGACGAAGAGGACCGCCTTGCCGGGCACGACCGCCTCGGCGATGAGCTCGGGCGTGTCGAGGGTCAGGCGCTCGTCGACGTAGGCCGGCGTGACCGACGGGTTCCGGGCGACCTCGAGGTAGTACCGCGCGGCGTGGCGGAACGAGGAGCGGACGAGGCGCTCGAGCGCCTTCGGGTCGGTGGCGGCGGCCCGGACCCGCGGACCGCCGCGGCCGGACGCCGCGAGCGACCGACAGACGCGCCGCAGGTTGCGCCGGGCCTGGTCCGCGCGGCCGGGCTTGGCCCGGTACCAGAGGTCGCCCGCGAAGTCCGCGAGCCGGAACGCCGGACCCTCGGGCAGCCGGCAGGCCAGCCACGAGAACGCCAGCAGGAGACGGCCGCGGACCGTCACGCGTCGGCCACCGCTGGCGACGCCTGCGCGAGGTCGCCCGCGAGACTCCCCGGCGGGTCCCGGATCCGGGCGACCGGTCATCATCTCCCGCGCCCGCCGCTCGAGGTCCGCGCTCTCCGCGTCGGTCGGCGGCCAGATCGGCTTGAAGCTGTACCAGTCGGCCGGGTCGGGCCGGATCATCTCGGCGAGGGCGTCGGCGATGCGCTGGGTCGCGCGCTGGAGCTCGGCCGGGTCGGACGAGGCGACCGTGATGGGCTCGCCGAACCGGACGCGCATCCGGCCGTCGGGCTGGCGGGTGTTGATGGCCGGCACGATGAGCGAGTGCGTCTTGGCGGCGAGCGTCGCGGGACCCGCCGGCAGCGCCGTCCACGCGTCGAACAGCCGGACCGGGATGCCGTCGCTGCGGTAGCCCCAGTCCACGAGCAGCCCGAGGACCTCGCGACGGCGCAGGACGCCGAAGATCGCCCGCAGGTTGCGCCACGGGATGAGCGTCGCGCTCCACTGCTCGCGCTGGGCGCGGAGGTAGTCGAACAGCTCGGGGAACGAGAAATCGTCGGCCACCACGTTGAGCGGCAGGCCGAGGTGGGCGATGGCCGCGCCGATGACGTCGTTGTTGCCGACGTGCCCGGTCGTCACGATGAGCCCGCCGACCGGCGACGCCGCGCGGATTCGCGCGATCTCGGCCGGATCGAGCGGCTCGATGAGGCCCATGACCTCGTCCTGCGGCATGAACGGCACGCGCATCAGCTCGACGAGGTACGTCCCGTAGCGCCGGTACGCGCGCAGCGCGACGCGGCGCACCCGCGGATCGTCGGGCGGGAGCCCGAGGACGTGCCCGAAGTTCCGGTTCGACCAGGCGCGCTTGGTCGGCCAGAGCAGGTACGACGCCTGCGCCCCGAGTCCGAGCACGGCGCGGTCGGCCGGGCGGGGAGCGTCCGGAGCAACCAGGAGGCGAAGCGGTAGCCGATGACGGCCGACCGCTCCACGATCCGCGGGCTGGCGCCCCCGCGCCGGTGCGGCGCCTCGAGACGCCGTTCGCCGTCGGTCACCGCGCGGCGGTGGCCACCTTGGCCTTGGTCCCGGCCAGGCGCTTGACGGTCTTCTTGACCGGCGCCTCGGTCCCGACGAGCGTCTCGTTGTCGTCGCCGCGGATGAACGCCTCGACGCGATTGAACGCGATGTCGTCGTGGATCTGGATGGGCGGGCTCTTCATGAAGTAGCTCGACGGCGCGACGAGCGTGCCCGTCAGGCCGCGGTCCAGGCCGAGCTTCAGGCAGCGGATGGCGTCGGTGATGACGCCGGCGCTGTTCGGGCTGTCCCAGACCTCGAGCTTGAGCTCGGCGTTGAGCGGGACGTCGCCGTAGGTCGTGCCCTCCATCCGGATGTAGCACCACTTGCGATCGAGCAGCCACGGCACGTGGTCGCTCGGGCCGACGTGGACGTCGTCGGGGTCGATCTCGTAGTCGAGCATGGACGTGACGGCGTTCGTCTTGGAGATCTTCTTGGACTCGAGGCGCTCGCGCTCGAGCATGTTCAGGAAGTCGGTGTTGCCGCCGAAGTTGAGCTGGTAGGTCCGGTCGAGGCGGACGCCGCGATCCATGAACAGGCGGGTCAGCACGCGATGGCTGATCGTCGCGCCGACCTGGCTCTTGATGTCGTCGCCGATGACCGGCAGGCCGGCTTCGATGCGAAGCGGCGCTGCCAGTACGGCTCGCGACCGATGAACACCGGGATGGCGTTGACGAAGGCGACGCCCGCCTCGAGCGCCTGCTCGACGTACCACTTGGTCGCCTGCTCGCTCCCGACCGGGAGGTAGCTGACCATGACGTCGACTTCGCGCTCCTTGAGGATGCCGACGATGTCGGCCGTCGGGCCGGGCGCCTTCTCGATGACCTGGCTGAGGTACTTGCCGAGGCCGTCGTGGGTCATCCCGCGCTCGACGGTCACGCCCATGTGCTGGACCTGCTGGAAGACGTAGGTGTTGTTCGGCTTGGTGTAGATCGCCTCGGACAGGTCCTTGCCGACCTTGTTCTTGTCGATGTCGAAGGCGGCCACGAACTCGATGTCGCTTGACGTGATAGCCGCCGAGGTCGACGTGCATCAGGCCCGGGACGAAGTCGTCCTTCTTGGCGTTCTCGTAGTAGTAGCGGCCCTGGACGAGGCTGCTCGCGCAGTTGCCGACGCCGACGATCGCGACGCGGATCTTGCCGTCGCCGCGGCGCCCGGCGCCGGCCCAGTGTTGGTCGGCGTGACGCCGTGCTGCCGTTCTTGCCGTTCTTGCCGTTGGTCGCCACGTCGCTCTCCGTGTCCGTTGGTGGTCGGGTCCGGGGTGGTCGGCCGACTTGGCCTGGCTGCGGACGTGGAGGATCCGCTGGATGACGGTGATGACGGCGCCGACGAGGATGATGCCGAGGGCGAACTCGAGGGCCGAGGTGCCGATGCTCGTCCCGGTGAGGACGATGCCGAGCGAGATGATCACGAGGCGGATCTCGCGGGGCATGATGCCGACCGCGGCCAGGCCCATGCCCGGAGGAATAGCCGAGGGCGTCGGACTTCGCTCGGGTGTAGCTGACCATGATCGATGGCGCCCATGGCGCCGGCGGCCACCAGGATCGGCACCGTCCCGACGTTCGAGTTCGCCAGCGCCGGCGATGCACCCGATGAAGACGAGGATCTCGCCGAGCTTGTCGAAGGTCGAGTCCATGAACGCGCCGAACTTGCTGGCCTTGCCGGTCGCGCGGGCGAGCGTGCCGTCGAACATGTCGAAGACGCCGCCGACGAAGACGACGATGCCGCCGATGACCCAGGCCTGGGCGCCGATCAGGACCGCGCCCGACGGCGGTGATCGCGAACCCGATGAGCGTCAGCCCATTGGGTGTCAGGCCGAGCCGGCCCATGGCGAGCGCGATCGGCTCGAAGATCTTCTTGATCGCGCCACGGGACTCGTTCGAGATGGTCATCGGGCTCAGCTCGCGAAGCCGAGGATGGCGCGCTCGCGCGCGGCGAACTCGCCGAACGCCTCCTCGCGCAGGCGGCAGACCGTCTCGCGGCCCTGGCGGCGCGTCTCGACGACACCGGCGGCGCGGAGGCGACCGAGGTGCCACGACACGAGCGGCTGGCTCAGCCCGACGTGGGCGATGAGCTCCGCGACGGTCGCCTCGCTCTCGGCCAGGCGACGGACGATGCGCAGGCGGTTCACGTCGGCCATGACCTTGTGGAAGGCGCGCAGCTGGCGCAGCTCCTCGGGCTGGGCGACGGCCGCGGCGATCGTGCCGCGGACGCGGGCGGGCGAGGGGGACAGGGCTGAGGCTCCGGGTTCTGGGGTGGTGCGTCGTGGCGCATCAACCACGGTTTATATCAATCGCCGTTGATGCTACGAGTGTCGAGCGTGGGATGTCAAGCCCGATTGAAGGTTTGGCGCGACCCGCGTGTCATGTCATCGTGAACCGATCGTCAGAGGTCATCGACTTGGCAGAACGCGCGACGCGCACCGGCACGTGTGCCAGACACGCGACTCCGCGACGCCGCCTTCGTCCGGCTGGCCGACGAGCACCTCGACAAGGCGTATCGCCTGGCGCGGGCGATCCTGCGCGATCCCGGCCGAGGCGCAGGACGCGACCCACGACGCCTTCGTCCAGGCGTGGCGCAAGTGGGAGACGCTGCGCGATCAGTCGCGGTTCGAGCCGTGGTTCGACCGGATCCTCGTCAACACCTGTCGCAACCGGCTTCGTTCGACCCGGCGCCTGGCGACCGACATCTCGGCCGAGGTCGCGCTCGCGACCGGCGATCACGCGGGCAGCGTCGAGGACCGCGACGTCATCGGAGCCGCCATCGCGGCGCTCTCGCCGGACCACCAGGTCGTCGTGGCGCTGCGCTACTACCGCGACCTGACCGTCGACGACATCGCGCGGCGGCTCGGGGTCCCGTCGGGGACCGTCCAGTCCCGTCTCCACTACGCACTGAAGCGGTTGCACGACGCGATCGATGCGGCCGACAAGGGGACGACCCGATGACCGACCAAGAGCTCGAACAGCGCCTCCACGCCTGGTATGCGGCCGAGGTCGGCGAGACCCAGGCGGCACCCGACGACCTGCGCCAGGTCCTCGCCACGATCCCGGCGACGACGCCGGTGCCGCTCCGTGCACGCGGCGGACGCCGGGGCTTCACGCTGCTGGCCGTTGCCGCGGTCCTGATCGTCGGGGGCGTTCTGGCCGCCGGTTCGGGGATCATCGATCCACGGCCGGCCGTGACGCCCGCCGCCGAACGTCGCGGTCGTCGTCCCGCAGCGGATCGCCAGCATCCGGCGACGCCGGCGCCGACCGCGAACATCCGGCCGGGCGATTCGATCGCCTTCATTCGACTCGTCGACAAGGGCCGCACCTGTTTCGGCGGCGACGTGCCAGTGCAAGACCTCCCGACTCTTCGTGGTCGGAACGGACGGGCGCGGCGCCCACGAGGTCATCTCCGATGGGAACACCAACCAGGCCGCGCCGGTCTGGTCGCCCGACGGGACGCGCCTCCTCTACTTCGACGAAGGAAAGCTCTACCTGATCGATCCGAGCGGCGGCGGCCCCCTGCCCGTGGACACCGGGCTGCGCCGCTCCCTGCCTGGGCGACTCGCAGGTGGCCTTCTCCAGCGACGGCGCGAGCCTCGCCTTCATCCGGGAGTCCGAGGATCCGTCCACGCGTACCAACCTCACGACGGTCGCCACGATGGACCTCGCGAGCGGTCGGGTCGTGGAACTGCGCTCGACCGGTTCCGACGGGAGTGCAGCCCCCGGCTGGTCGCCCGATGGGACCCAGATCGTCTACTTCCGAGCCGGCGAGAAGGACGGCGGCGGTCCCAATCCACCGAGGCTGGACGCGATCTGGCTGGTCGATGCCGACGGCAACGAGCTGCGACCAGCTGAGCCCGACGACACTCGCCGCCGCGTACCCCGAATGGTCCCCGGACGGCGCCCGCATCCTGTTCGAAGTCGATAGACGGGGAGCAAGCAGGACATCTACACGATCCGGCCCGACGGGACCGACGTCGCGTCGCCTGACCACCGATGGGGTCTCGGTCTCCGCGACGTGGACGCCGGACGGGCGGATCCTGTTCGTTCGGCCCGACGGTGCCTCGCCGGGCTGGTGGACGATGAACGCGGACGGCACCGATGCCGCCCTCCTCATCGCGGACGCCGAGATCGGTCCGGTGACCGGCAGACTTCTCGATTCGACGCAGGTCCGACGTGGCAGCCGGTCGGTGGCGCGGCCCTCGTGCCACCGCCATGGAAGGCTGCGACCGGGGTCGCGGTCGGGCCGCCCGCTCCGACACCGGTCCCGACGCCGGTTCCGGCACCTGGCGCCCGGCTTCGCGTGGACCGGCTCGATGCCGACCGACCCCAGCGGGCCCCTCGGCGAGACGGCGACGTTGCTCGCCGACGGGCGCGTGCTCTTCGCGGGAGGCTGTGGCACGGCGGCCGAGCTGTACGACCCGGCAACCGGCACGTTTACGCCCACCGGCGACATGACGGTCGTGCGCGGTGGAACGGCCGCGGCGCTGCTCCTCGATGGCCGCGTCCTGTTCACCGGCGGGTATAACTGCGCGCCCGCCGGCCAGGACGGCATCTGGGCATCGGCCGAGCTCTACGACCCGACGACAGGGACGTTCAGCCTGACCGGATCGATGGCGGCACCCCGCTCGCAGCACACGGCGACCATGCTGGCCGACGGTCGCGTACTCATCGCAGGGGGTTTATCCGGGTCGAGCCCGTCGGCGGCCGGCGGGGTCACGCTCGCCTCATATCGGACCGTCGACACCGATCACTTCCTGGCGACCGCAGAGATCTACGATCCGACAACGGGCACGTTCAGCAAGACTGGATCGATGAGCACTCCCCATCGAGGCCATACAGCGACCCTGCTCAAGGACGGCCGTGTCCTCGTCATCGGCAATGGCGGCGAGACCAGTGTCTCCGGGACCGCAGCAGACCTCTATGACCCGTCGACCGGGAGGTTCAGCCGGACCGGGTCGATGAAATTCGGCCGCTGGCTCCACACCGCGACGCTGCTCGCAGACGGACGCGTGCTGGTCCTTGGCGGCAGAACGCCGAAGGATTCCGTCCGCGCCACTGCCGAGCTGTACGACCCAGGATCCGGCAGGTTCACGTCGGCGGGCTCGATGGGTGAGGGCCGACAACAACACACAGCCACCTTGCTCCCCGACGGCCGTGTCCTCATCGCCGGTGGTTACTGGAGCGACGGCCAAAAGTGGCGTGTGCTGTCCTCGACGGAGATGTTCGACCCTGCGACCGGGAACTTCACCGCTGTCGGCTCGATGGGCGCGCCGCGCGACGGCCACACCGCGACGCTCCTGAAGGATGGCCGAGTCCTCATTTCCGGCGGTGCTGACGTCGGGAACAGTGGTGGGATCGGGGTCACCCCGGCCGTGCTCTACCGGCCATAGCCGGTTCGGCTAGGAGTCGTCGGCATCCACGGCGGGGTGGAAGATGACGCAACAACGGCCTGGCTCGAGGTTGAGCTCTACGGCCACGTCTGAGGCTCCGAGACCATCGACGACTCCCTCGGCCCATGCCAGGTTCATCCCGCAGGTCACGCCGCGGTGCTCCCGGACGAGGGCGTCGTAGGGACAGTTCCGGAGACAGACGTCTCCTGCCGGCTCGATCTCTGGTTCGTAGCCGGCACCGCGGAGCAGGTTCAGCAACCGCCCGAACGAACCGCGCCCCTCCGCCGACGCTATCTCGGGTCGCTCGACGGCGTCGGCACCCAGCGCCCTCCCGCGCTCCCGTGCGATCCGCGCGACCGCCTCGAGGCCGGTCGCGGCGCCGAGTCGATCGAGCGCGGTCGCCATCAGCTCGGCCGCTCGCTCGTAGTGGCGCTGCGGGAGCGAGAACTCGATATCGCCGGTGGCACGCCGGTACAGCTTCGCCGGTCGCCCCGCGCCAGGCCCCGTCCGTCCGGTCAAGCGCCGGTACTCCGTCAGAAGCAGGCCCGCATCCACCAGCCGATCGAGGTGGAATGCCGCGAGCTCACGGCTGATCCCCACAGCCGCCGCAGCCTCGTCGCGCCCGATCGGCTCGTGCCGGGCGACGACGAACTCATACAAGCCGCGCCGCGTCGGCTCGGCAAGCACTGCTGCGACCTGGATCGGGTCGACGTCGGACAGAGCCTCGAGCATGGCCCAAGTGTAACAGCAAGATTCGTTATGAAAAGACTTGACCGAGCGCGGTGGCGTACCTCGATACACTCCCCCGGATGGACCGCCGCTCGGCGTACGTGCTTCTCGCCGTCATCGGGGCCGGGGTCTTCCTGGCCGGGATGGAGTTGCTGATCACCGCGGTCGCCCTGCCGTCGATCCTGGCCGACCTGGCCGATCCCGCCGGCGGCTCCGCGTGGGCCGACCTGCGCAAGGCGAGCTGGATCATCAACGGCTACCTGCTGGTCTACATCCTGACCATGCCGATCGCCGGGCGGCTGGCCGACCTGTGGGGCGCTCGACGCCTGTTCGTCGGCGCGATCGTGGTGTTCACGGTGGGCTCGACGCTTGCCGGGGCATCTCAGACGCTCGACCAGCTCATCGCGGCGCGGCTGGTCCAGGCCGTCGGGGGCGGCGTGCTGGTCCCCGTCGGGACGGCGGCCGCCGCGCACCTATTCGGCGGTTCGGCGCGGCCGCGCGCGCTCGGCGTCGTCGGGGCGTTGACCTTCCTGGGGATGGCCGCAGGGCCCGTCGTCGGGGCGGCGATCCTGTCGTCTGTCCATCCCGCTGGAGCCCTTGCTGCGGCCGGGGTGACCGGCACGGCGGCGGCGATCCTCGACCCGGCATGGCGCTGGGTCTTCTACATCAACATCCCGATCGGCATCATCGCCATCGTCCTGGCCCTGGCCGCCTCGACGGGCTGGGAGACACCACGACGGCCAGGGCGGGTGGACATCGTCGGTGCGGGCCTGTTTGGCGTAGCCCTGGTCGCCGGCCTCATCGGCCTGACCCTGCTTGGCTCGACCGAGATCGCCGGCACGAGTGTCTCGCCGGCCGTCGTCACTGCAGGTTTGCTGGGCGTCGCAGCAATAGCGACCGCTGTGGCGATCGTCCGCGGCCTGCGCGTGCCCGACCCGTTCCTCGACCCGCGACTCTTCCGGAGCGTGCCGTTCAGCTCGGCCGCGCTGGTCTCGCTGCTGACGGGCTACGCCTTCGCGACCGCGATCATCGGCGGGGCGGTATTCGTCGACCGGGTCCTGTACGGCGGCCCGGACGACCAGAGGCTGGCACTCGGGGCTCTCGCGCTGGCCACGGCGGTCGGCGCACTCGCCTCCGGTTTCGTCGTGCGCGTGGTGCCGCTCGCGCTGGTCGCGCTGGTCGGGATCGGGCTCAGCATCGTGGGGCTCGTGCTCATGTCGCGCTGGACGTCGGCGGTGAGCCTGGACATGGTGGCGATCAGCCTCGCGATCTACGGGTTCGGCTTCGGTCTCACCGTGACCCCGCGCTCCACCGCGGCGGTCGAGGCGGCCGGGCGGCGTGCATTCGGGACCGCGTCGGCGGTCGTCACCGTGGCGCGGATGCTCGGCATGGCAGTCGGCCTGGCCATCCTCACGGCGTACGGCTCGACCACCATCGACCGGCTCTACACCGAGGTCTACGCGACACCCGACGCCTACAAGGCCTTCATTCCCGAGTCCCTGCGCGATCGACCGTTGCGTGACCCGTTCGTCGTCGGCGCGCTGGAGGAATGGGCGTCACGCGAGGCGGCGTCGATCATGGTCGGGCTGTTCGTGGTCGCGGCCGGGGTGACCGCCGTGGCGATCCCGCCAGCCCTCGCGCTGGGCGGCCCACGCACGAGGCGGGCGCGTATGCTGAACGGCGCATCGGCCGCGAGCGGCGCGACCGAGAGGACCGCCGCCGAAGGACCCGACCCCGATGGCCTCGACCCCACCGAACCCGGTCTCGCCCTCTGACGAGGAGCCGGATATCCCGCTGGGCGTGCGCGTCCAACGGCAGGGCGCCACGGGACCCGCCGGGCAGCCGGGCACGATCCGGGTCGTGGCTCTCAAGGGCGGGAAGCTCCACGAGCTCGAAGGCGCGGACGCCCTGGCGAAGCTTCCCGATCTGGTCCACAAGACCGACTGCTCGGCCTGGGTCGATCTGGTCGCCCCGACCCCGCACCAGGCTCAGCAGGTCGGCGAGGCGCTCGGCCTCCACCCACTGATCATCGAGGACGTGCTCGAGGGCAACCAGCGGGCCAAGATCGAGACGACCGAGGGCATCGTCCACATCGTCCTGTTCCACCTCAACTACGGCGAGGTGGTGGTCGCGTCCGAGCTCGACATCGTGCTCGGCGAGGGCTTCCTGCTGACCGTCCACAACGTCGACTGGGACCCGCGAGCGGGGCACCACCTGGCCGGCGGCATGGAGCCCGTCCTCAAGCACGGGCCCGACCACCTGCTGTGGGCGATCGCGGACGACCTGATCGACGGCTACTTCCCGTTCGCCGACCGGATCGGCGACGCCATCGACGACGTCCAGGACCAGGTCATCCGCAAGGCGACCCCGGACACGGTCGAGCAGCTGTTCAAGCTGAAGCGCGAGCTGATCCAGGTCCGTCGCGCGATCAGTCCGGTGCGCGAGGTCTTCAACCAGCTGACCAATCGCGACGAGACGCTGATCGACGAAAACGAGATCGTCTACTTCCGCGACATCTACGACCACGTGATCCGTCTGACCGACGAGCTCGACAACTACCGCGAGCTGGCGTCAGCGACGCTCGATGTCTACCTGACCCAGGTCAACAACAACCTGTCGGTGATCATGAAGCGGCTGACCGGGGTGACGGTGATCCTGGCCGGGGTCGGCGCGGTCGCTGGGATCTTCGGGATGAGCGAGGCGGGGGCGGCCCTCACTGGCACCGAGGCGTCCGGCTTCTGGTTGGTGACCTCGATCGTGATGGCCCTGGCGTTCGTGGCGGCCATCGTATTGCGCAGGATCGACTGGATCTAGCCCGGGTCGCGAACCTCCTCAGCCCTGGCGCTCCAGGGTCCCCGCCAGGGCGGAGAGTGCCCGCGCAACGTCACGCGGCGTGTCGAGGATCACGTCGGCGGCCGCGCGGACATCGTCGGGCATCCCGTGCGGGCCGGTCACGCCCACGGCCAGCCCGTCCAGGGCACCCGCTCCACGGGCCGCGCGCAGCACCGCGAACGCGTCGGCGTCGCTGCTGTCGTCGCCGAAGGCCACGACGGTCGCCGGCCGGAGATCGGCCACCAGCGCCTCGAAAGCCTCGCGTTTGCCGCCCGCGTCGCGTGGCCGGAGGTCCACCACCAGCCGGCCGCGGTAGTGGGCAAGGTCGTGCGGCGGCGACGCGCTGTCCACCTTGGCGATGGCCGCCTCGACGGCTGCCCGGGCAGCCACGCGGTCCTCGGCCTGGCGGACGTGGAAGGCGACGGACGGGCCCTTGCGTTCGACGAACAGCCAGGCCGGGTTGCCGAGGACCTCCGGCACGCGCGTGGCGAGCACCTCGGCCGGTGCCAGCGAGGATTCGTGGCCGGCACGGAACGTGGTCTCGATGCGAGCCGGGTCGCCACCGCGCGGGAACGAGCCGGCCTGGAGACCGTGATCGCCGAGATAGAGGATGCCGCCGACACGAATCCGGGCGGCCACGTCGGCAGCCGTCCGACCGGTCAGGATCGCCATTGACACGCGGTCGCGCCGCGCTGCCGCGACGCCAGCCAACCGGCGCAAGGCGCGGCGAGCCAGCGGGACGATCGCCGCCGCTCCGGGGTCGCGCGAGCCTTCGGCCAAGGTGCCGTCGAAGTCACACACGACGAGCAGCCGCCCCGGGTCCGCTCCCAGCCGCCCGATCGCCCGGATCGCAGCGCTCCCCTGAAGCATCGGCTGCGCCCGTCTCGCCAGGCCGTCCCCGGTCAAGTTGTGACGTCGACTCCGGGCAGAGTCGACTCGCCGGCCGACGGGCTGGGCGAAGGGCTTGGCGAAGCGCTCGGCCGGATCGACACCGTGGGCGACGGACTCGGCGTTTCGATCGCGAGCGGCTGGGTCGGCGTGGCGAGCGCAGGCGGAGCAGGCGCGAGCGCGAGGAGTCCCCCGAGCAGCAGCCCAGCGGCGGCGACTCCGACGACCAGGCCCGCGACGATCGACAGGCGTGCTTTCATATCGCGCGGAGGGTACCAGTACGAGCGGTCCACGGCGCCTCAACAGGACCGCTGCTACCATGCCGGTCCCATGCGCCATCTCGCGGATCGGATCCGCACGCGAATCGCTCCAGCACTCCTGACCGCCCTCGGGGTCACCTTCCTGGCAGCCGGTGTGCTGTCGCTCACAACGACCGCTGCCGCCGATCCGATCACCACGCCGGCCGCCACGGCCAGCCCCGATGCGGCAGTCTCGGCCACCCCGAGCCCGCTGATCACGCTGCCGCCGCTTGGTTCGGGCGGGCCGCCGCCGCCCGCCGCGTCGTTCCCGCCGGGACGGGTCGCCACGCGCGTCCGCATCGCGGCTCTCAAGATCGACCTGCCGGTCATCTCCGGGTCCGCCGGGTACCCGGCCTGCAACGTCGCCATGTATCTCACCGACGACCGGCTCGGCCAGCCCGGGCAGGGTCGCGCGACGTATCTCTACGCCCACGCCAGGACCGGCATGTTCCTGCCGATCCTGGATGCGTCCAAGGTGTCGAACGGCAAGAAGATGATCGGGATGGTCGTCGAGGTCTGGACCAACGACAACCAACGCTTCCTGTATGTCGTCACCAAGGTCAAGCGCCACGTCCCGTATGACACGGCGGTCGGCCCGGCCATCGTGGCCGACGACGAGCAGCTCTGGCTCCAGACGTCCGAAGGTCGCGGTACGCAGCCGAAGCTCCAGCTCATCGCCGAGCCCCTGTCGCAGGAGGCCGCCCCGCACGACGAGGCCAACCCGACGCCGAAGCCGGTGAACTGCGCCTAGTTGGGGAGAGCCGGGACGAGCGCTTCGGCGGCGCGCCCGGCCGCATCGAGCAGCCCGGTCGGGAACAGGCCCAGCAGGATCGTCAGCGCGGACGCGGCAGCCAGCCCTGCCCACATCAGTGCGCCGTGGCGGAGCGCCGGGGCGTCGCTCGCCGGCTCGCGCATGAACATGTAGACGACGACCCGCAGGTAGTAGAACGCGGCGACCGCCGCATTGAGGACCGTGATGACCGCCAGGATCGTCAGCGGCCCGCCGGCTTCGACCGCGGCCAGGATGATGTTCGCCTTGGCGAAGAAGCCGGCCGTCGGCGGGATGCCGATCAGCGATAGCAGGAAGAGCGTCATCAGGATGCCCAGCAGCGGCTCGCGACGGCCCAGGCCCGCGAATGTCCCGAGGCTGGACGTGACCCCGGAACGCTTTTGGAGCGCGGCGATGACTGCGAAGGCACCGAGGTTCATGAAGGCATAGGCGACCGCGTAGAACAGCAGGGCATCGATGCCGTCCAGCCGGTCCTGTGGGTCGCCCGCCCACGCCGCCAGGCCCACCAGCATGTAGCCGGTGTGCGCGATCGAGCTGTAGGCGAGCATCCGCTTGACGTTGTCCTGGGTCAGCGCCACCAGGTTGCCCAGCGTCATCGTCGCTGTCGCCAGAACGATCATCACCGGCATCCACCAGTCGGCCAGTGGCCCGAGACCCTCGACGAACAGGCGCAGGATCAGCGCGAAGGCACCGACCTTCGGCACGACCGAGAGATAGCCGGTGATCGGCGTCGGCGAGCCCTGGTACGCGTCGGGCGTCCAATAGTGGAACGGTACCGCAGCGATCTTGAACGCCACGCCGGTGGTCAGGAATGCGAGGCCCATCGCCAGGCCAGGCGACAGCGGCGCGGTGCCGGCCACGATCGCGGCCAGGGTCTCATTGATCGCGTCGAGCTTCGTCGTGCCGGTCAAGCCCCAGATGAAGGCGATGCCGAACAGGAAGATCGCCGAGCTGAACGATCCGAGCAGGAAGTACTTGATCGCGCCTTCGGTGGAATAGGCGTCGGACTTGTGGAAGGCGGCCAGCAGGTAGCCGGGCAGGACCATCAGTTCGAGCCCGAGGAACAGCATCAGCAGGTCGCCCGAGGCCGAGATCAGCATCGCGCCGGTCATCGCGAAGACGAGGATCGCGGCGAACTCTGCGACCGGCAGGCCGCGCGGTATCAGGTAGTCGGGGCCGAAGGCGATGGTCAGGGCGATGGCGGCCACGAACAGCAGATCGAGGAAGGTGGTCAGGTCATCGACCTTGTACGCGCCCCCGAATGCCGTGACCGGCGTGGCCCCCGCCCCCACGATCATCGCCAGGACGGCCGTGATCACGAGGCCGGCGAGCGCGACGCCCACCGCCACGGCCGCCCGGCCAGGCCGGACGAGGTCGACGACGAGGATCGCGGCCGCTGTCAGGATGCCCGCCACCAGCGGGCTGATCGTGACGAAGTCCTGCCAGCTCAATGGGCGACCCCGGTCTCGGGTTCGAGCGAGCCGCGGCCCTGCCGGATCAGCACGTAGGCGATGCGGGCCAGCACGAGCACGGCCAGGATCGCCAGGAGGCCGACCACGATCGTCGTCGGGATGGCGATCGGCGCCGACGGCTGGACGGACCGGAGGGTCTCGCTGACCGTTCCGTTGACGAGGTCGAGCAGCAGGCCCGGCTGGAGTCCGAAGATGACGACCAGGGCGCCGAGCGGCGCCAGGGTCAGGATCTCGACCGGGGTCATGTCGGTCAGGTGGTCGCCGAGGCTGGCCAGGAAGTCGGACACCTCGCCGAATACGACCCGACCGTACATGTACAGCAGGTAGCCGGCAGCCAGGATCATCACGAACGTCGCGACCGCGGCCGCGTATGGGTTCGCCTCGAAGGTCCCGAGCAGGACGAGGAACTCACCGACGAACCCGGACAGACCCGGCAACCCGGCCGAGGCGAAGACGAAGAAGCCGAAGAGCGCGGCCCAGACAGGGGTCCGGGCGGCCAGCCCGCCCATCTTGGCGATCGTCCGGTCGTGGGTCCGTTCGTAGATGATGCCGACGCACAGGAACAGCGCGCCGGTGATCAGGCCGTGGTTGATCATCTGCAGGATCGCGCCCTGGAGGCCCTGCTCGGTGAACACGAAGATGCCGAGCGTGACGAAGCCCATGTGGCTGACCGAGGAGTAGGCGACGAGCCGCTTCAGATCGGGTTGGACCAGGGCGACGATCGCGCCGTAGATGATCGCGATCAGCGACAGGACGATGATCACCGGCGCGAAGGTCTCGGCCGCCGACGGATAGAGCGGGACCGCGAAGCGGATGAACCCGTAGGCGCCGAGCTTGAGCATGATCGCCGCCAGCATCACCGAGCCCGCGGTCGGTGCCTCCGTGTGTGCGTCGGGCAGCCAGGTATGGAACGGGAACATCGGGACCTTGATGGCGAAGGCCAGGAAGAACGCCACGAAGGCGAGGAGCTGGAGGCCGTCGGCGAACCCGCCGGTCCCGGCATACGCCCGCAGGACCTCGAAGTCGAAGGCACCGACCCACGAGCCGCCGTGGCCCGTCGCGTACGCGTAGGCCGTCGCCAGGATCGCGACCAGCATGAGCAGCGACCCGACGAGCGTGTATAGGACGAACTTGATCGTGGCGTAGATCCGGTTCGCGCCACCCCAGATCCCGATGATGAGGTACATCGGGACGAGCACGATCTCCCAGAAGATGTAGAACAGGAACGTGTCGAGCGCGAGGAAGACGCCGATCAGGCCGACCTCGAGGATCAGGAACGAGATCATGTATTCCTTGATCCGCGTCTGGATCGGCTTGAAGCTGGCCAGGATCGAGATCCACGACAGGGTCGTGGTCAGGACCACCAGGGCGACCGCCAGCCCATCGGCGCCGAGCTTGTACTGGATGCCGAAGACAGGGATCCAGTCGACCGTCTCGACGAACTGGAAGCCGGGCCGCGGCAGGTAGCCGACCAGCATGAAGAGCGAGACGACCCACGTTGCGAGCGCGAACCCGAGCGCGAGCGGTCGTGCCGCGGTGGCCGGCGCGATGGCGACCGCCAGTGCCCCGAGGAGGGGGAGGAAGATGATGATCGTCAGGAGCGGGATGCTGTCGACTGTCATCGTCAGCGGCCCGCCAGCAGCAGGTATGACCCGGCCATCACGATCAGGCCGATGGCGATTCCCAGGGCGTAGTTCTGGACCCGACCTGTCTGGACCTGGCGCAGCCCGCGGCCGGCGTCGATGGTCCCGGTCCCGATGGCGTTGACGGTGCCGTCGATGACCTCGCGGTCGAACCACCAGATGGCCGCCGCGATCCGCCCGCCGATGACCATGAACAGCAGGTGGTACAGGTCGTCGAACCACCACTTGTTGAGCGAGGCGCGGTAGAGGAACGGCGCACGCGCCGTCAGCTCGCGGACGCGCTCCGGTCGGGACGGCATGCGGATGGGACCGATCTGGACGCCGAAGAGCCGCCAGGCGAGGATCATCCCGATCGTGGCGATGGTGACGCTGGCGATGATCAACACGCCGTCGATGCCGAACAGCTGGTACGCGGGCTCCGCGGCCCCGCCGCTGAGGATCTGCTCACCTTCCTCGAAGATCGGCGCCAGCCACTCTGAGATCCGGCTGTCCCCGAGCGGCAGACCGAGGTACATCCCGAGGAAGACGGACGGGATCGCCAGCAGGATCAGCGGGATCGTCATGATCGGCGGCGACTCGTGGATCTTGTCCCAGATCTCGCGCGGACCGCGGAACGAGCCCCAGAACGTCAGGCCCATCAACCGGAACATATAGAACGCGGTCAGGCCGGCCACGATGAAGCCGATCAGCCAGACCCAGGCGAACCCGAGCTTGAGCGATTCGCCCAGGATCTCGTCCTTCGAGAAGAAGCCGGCGAGCGGCGGGATCCCGGCGATGGCCAGCGAGCCGATGAGCATCGTGACGTAGGTGATCGGGATCTTCTCGGCCAGGCCGCCCATCCGGCGCATGTCCTGCTCCTCGTGGACCGAGTGGATGACCGAGCCCGAGCCGAGGAAGAGCAGACCCTTGAAGAAACCGTGGGTCATCAGGTGGAAGATCGCCGCGGTCCACGCCCCGACGCCGAGCGCGGCGAACATGTAGCCGAGCTGGCTGAGGGTCGAATAGGCGAGGACGCGCTTGATGTCGGTCTGGGTCATGGCGATCGACGCGGCGAGGATGGCCGTGAAGATGCCGATCGCGGCGACCACCACGAGCGCCGACGGTGCGTAGGCGAAGATCGGATTGGTCCGGGCGACGAGGTAGACGCCGGCGTTGACCATCGTCGCGGCGTGGATGAGGGCGGAGACCGGTGTCGGGCCTTCCATGGCGTCGGGCAGCCAGACGTGCAGGGGGAACTGGGCGCTCTTGCCCATCGCGCCGGCGAAGACCAGCAGGGCGATGAGCGTGATCGTCGTCGCGTCCAGCTCACCGATCCGCGCGATGACCTCGCGGATGTCGAGCGTGCCGAGGCTGACGAAGATCAGCATGATCCCGAGGATGAAACCGACGTCGCCGACGCGGTTGACGATGAACGCCTTCTTGGCCGCGAGGGCCGCCGAGCGCTTGCGGTACCAGAAGCCGATCAGCAGGTAGCTGCACAGGCCGACCAGCTCCCAGGCCACGAACACGACCAGGAAGTTGCCCGCAAGGACCAGCAGCAGCATCGAGAACATGAACAGGTTGAGGTAGGCGAAGAAGCGCCAGTACCCAGGGTCGTGGCTCATGTAGCCGATCGAGTAGACATGGACCAGCAGGCCGATCGTCGTCACCACGATCAGCAGGCTGGCCGTCAGCGCGTCGACGACGAAACCGACGTTGACCACGAAGTTGTCGGCCGGGATCCAGGTGAACCAATCGACGACGTAGCCGTGCGAGTCCTCGGAGCCGGGCAGCAGCGGCGCGGCGCCGCTCAGCACGTTGACGACGAGCATCATCGCGGCGACCCAGACCGCGAAGATCGCGATCACCGGCACCCAGTGCGCCTGCTTCCCGAGCCGGCGCCCGACGACCGCCGTCACCAGGAACCCCAGCATCGGCAAGACCACCAGTGCCGGGATCAGCGCCTCAGGGGTCATTGGCGCATGGCGTCGTATTCGTCGACCAGCGGCGTCTTCTTGTTGCGATAGATGGCGATGACGATGGCAAGGCCGACGGTCGCCTCGGCGGCCGCGACGGCCATGACCATCAGCGCGATGACCGAGCCCTCCGCCACGGACGCCGCCCGGTCGGCGGCCGCGGCCGCGGCGGTCCCGAACGACCCGAACGCGACGATGGCGAGATTGACCCCGTTGAGCATCAGCTCGATCGACATCAGCATGCTGATCGCGTTGCGCCGGGCCAGGAACCCGAACGTGCCGATGGCGAAGAGAAGTCCGGACAGGACCAGGTAGGCGTCGAGCGAGTCGCTCACGACGGCCCGCCCGGTTCGCGCTTGGCGAGGTAGACGCCACCGATGACCGCCGCCAGCAGCAGCACGCTGACGATCTCGAACGGCAGCACGAAGCTGTTGAACAGAACGCTCGACATCGCCTCGGCGGTCAACCGAACGCGCTTGGCCGCCTCGCCCCAGTCGGTCGCGCCGATCGCCAGGGCGAGGACCACCGCGATGACGATCGAGGCGATCGCCGCTGGGACCGCCTGCGTCTGGAAGACCAACCGGCTCGGAGCGTCCTTGGTCTGGGTCAGCATGATCGCGAACAGGATCAGGACGCTGATCGCCCCGATGTAGACGATGACCTGCGCGGCGGCCAGAAGCGGCGCCCCGATGATCGCGTAGATGCCGGCCAGCGACCCGAAGCAGACGATCATCGCGAGCCCGCAGCGGATGATGTCGCGCATCGTCACGACCAGGAACGCCGAACCGATCATCACCGCCGCGAACAGCCAGAACAGGGCATCGCCCCAGTCTTGGCCGAGGAACAGCAGCATGATCACGGCGATGGCGGTGACGATGCCCAGCAACGTCACGGCCAGCAGGATCGGGATCAGGCGACGCATCACGTCGTCGGCCTACTCGTGGTGTGTCGGGACGACGGCCGTCCCGCCGTGGCCATGGCCGTTGCCGTGCGCGTGTCCGTTGTCTGGGATGCCGGTGACGGTCGGCGGCAGCATCGGCAGCATCCGCGAGGTGTCGATCAGCCGTCCGTCGGCGGCAGCGCGGGTCGCCCAGTCGCGCTCGCGGCGGATATAGGTCACCTCGGATTCGCGGTCGATCGCCGCGATCGCCATCAGGTCGATCATCGGCTCCTCGCGGCTTGTGTGCGACAGCTCGATGTCCGCGCCGTCGCGCAAGGCGTCGTACGGGCAGGCATCGACGCAGATCCCGCACAGGATGCAGCGGCTCTCGTCGACCTCGTACTTCTGGAGGACGCGAGGCTTGGGCATCAGCGCCCCGGTCGGGCACGTCTCGGCGCAGCGCCCGCACGACACGCACGGCGTGTCGTTGAGGCTCATGTCCAACGGTGTCGTGACCAGCGTGTCGAATCCGATCCGCATGAAGTCGTAGCAGGCGGCGCCGACCACCTCGGCGCAGACGTTGGCGCACCGGCCGCAGTCGATGCAGCGCGACGGCTCACGCAGGATGAAGGCGTGCGAGTCGTCCCGGATGTAGTCGTGGTTGACGCCGGTGAAGCGGTTCTCGGTCACGCTCCGGAAGCCGGCACCCTGGTGGTTCCCCGGCTCGAGCGTGGGCAGCGTCGTGCTGTACTCGATGCCGAGCCGGCGCAGGTCGCAGAAGCCGATCGCCTCGCAGGTGCACTGCAGGCAGCGCGTCGACTCGGCGACGGCGTCCTCGCGCGTGTATGGCAGTTCGTACTCGATGTACGAGTCGTTGCGTTGTTCGGCGTGGAGGGCGGTCATCCGATAGCGCGGCGTCTTGGCCTCGCTGGTGAACGGCACGATCGACAGGAACTCGGGTTGCGGCTCGGCGAGCGTCTGGCGGGTGCGGATCGCGGTCAGGTCCATCCCCTTCAGGAAGGCATCGACCGCGTAGGCCGCGCGGCGTCCCTCGGCGACGGCCGCGACCACGGTCGCCGCGCCGATCCGCACGTCGCCCGTCCCGAACACCCCGGGTCGGCCGGTCTCGAACGTCACGGCGTCGGCCTTGAGCCGGTTCTGCTTGGTCGCCTCGACCCCGTCCGACCCCGGTCCGATCCAGGTCAGGTCAGGGCCCTGGCCGATGGCCAGCAGCACGCGGTCGCAGGGGATCGTGAATTCCGTGCCGGGCGCCGGTTCCGGGCGGCGCCTGCCCGACGCGTCCGGCGCGCCCGGCGCCATCCGGATGAACTCGACGCCGGTGACATTGCCCTTCTTGTCGGTGACAACGCGGACCGGTCCGGCCTGGAAGATGGCGGTGACGCCTTCCTCGATCGCCTCGTGGACCTCGTTCGCGGCCGGCATGTCCTTCATGTCGCGGCGGTAGACGAGGGTCACTTCCTTGGCGCCCTGGCGGATCGATGTCCGCGAGCAGTCCATCGAGGTGAAGCCGCCACCGATGACCACGACGCGCTTGCCGGCGTGGCCGGGGTAGGGCAGGCCGAGCGTCGCGGTGCGCAGGTACTCGAGGCCGTCGAGGACCTCGGCGGCGTCCTCGCCCGGGATGCCGAGGGTGTTGGTGTCGTAGCAGCCGATGGCGACGACCACCGAATCGAAGCCCTGATAGGTCAGGTCGTCGAGCGTGAAGTCGACGCCGAGACCGGCGTTGCACACGATCTTGCCGCCGAGCCGGGTGATCGACTCGTATTCCGCCTCGAGGACCTCGACCTTGGGCAGGCGGTACTGCGGGATCCCGTAGCGGAGCATCCCGCCCGGCGACGGGTCGCGCTCGAAGACGGTCACGTCGTGACCCGCGAGGAGCAGGTAGAACGCGGCGGACATCCCGGCCGGCCCGGAGCCGATGACCGCGGCGCGCCGGCCGGACGGCGCCTGGCGCTCGAACGGGATCGGCGGATCCTCGCCCTCGTCGAGCATGGCCTTGAGGACCTGGTCGCCGGCGTAGCGGTGGCTGTCGCGGATGGCGATCGCCTCGTCGACCTCGTCGCGCCGGCAGTGCTCCTCGCATGGCGCCGGGCAGACCCGCCCTAGCACGCTGGGGAACGGGATCGTGCGCTTGAAGATGCGCGTGCTCTCGCGCCAGTCGGTCTCCGCGTTGGCCTTGAGGAAGCCCGGGATGTCGATGTGGCTGGGGCATTTGTTCTGGCACGGCGGCAGGCAGTAGGCGTTGTGGTCGGAGAAGATCAGCTCGAGGTTCGTCCTGCGTAGGCGACGCAGCTCCTCGGTCTGGGTCTGGACCTTCATCTCGGGTTCGCACGTCCGCGAGCAGGAGATCGGCGGGTGCTCTTCGCCCTCGACCTCGACAACGCACATCCGGCACGCTCCGAAACCCGGGAGCTTCGGCTCGTAGCAGAGGGTCGGGATCTCGATGCCGTTGTCGCGGCAGACCTCGAGGATCGTCTGGCCCTCGAAGCCTTCGACGACCCGCCCGTCGACCTCGATCCGGATGCGCGGCGAGACCTGCGGGCGCTGCGGCGACTGCGTCTCGATGAGGCGCTCGGGCAGCAATTCGGCAGGCGTCTCCCGCTCGGTCGCGAGGCGGCTGTCGGGGCGCGTGATCAGGTCAGCCATGGGTCGCCTTATCGGGTCGCACCGGCCGCCACCGCGATCGGATGGCAGACACCGGCAGGGCAGGCACTGTGCAGGATGTGCTCGTCCAGCTCGGACCGGAAGTATCGCATCCCGCTGGACAGCGGGAGGGTCGTCAGCCGCTCGTGGTCGCACAGGGCAGACGCCACGATGTCGGCCGACAGGTCCTCGAGAAGGGTCATGTCGGTCGGCCGCGGACGGCCTTCGACGACGCGATCGGCGATCTCGACCAGGCGGCGGGTCCCGATCCGGCACGGGATCGTCTTGCCGCATGCCTCGCCGGCGCAGAACCGGGTCAGCAGCCGTGCGAGATCGACCACGCAGGCTCGATCGTCGGCGACGACCACCGAGCCCGAGCCGATGTGCGCGCCCGCAGCACGCAACGCGTCGAAATCGTACGGCGTGTCGAGCATCTCGGGTGGCAACAGGCCGCCAGACGGGCCGCCGACCAGGACTGCCTTGATCGAGCGGCTGGCAGGCAGTCGCCCGCCAAGCCCGATGACGTCGCGCAGCGGCGTCCCGAGCGGGACCTCCGCGATGCCGTCACCGGAGGGCGTCCGGACCTGGACCAGGATGGTGCCCGGGCTGTCCGGGCTGCCGATCTGGGCGAAGGCCGCAGCGCCGTTGCGGATGATCCATGGGACCGCGGCGAGGGTCTGGACGTTGTGGACGAGGGTGGGCATGCCATCCAGGCCGCTCTCGGCCGGGTGCGGCGGCCGCTGCTCGGGCTGGCCGCGCTTGCCCGCGAGGGCCTTGAGCAGGACGGTCTCCTCGCCGAGCATGTAGGCGCCCTGGACCGGCCGGACCGTGACCGTGATGTCCATCGCCGAACCGAGGATGTCGAAGCCGATGAAGCCCGCCTCGGTGGCAGAGCCGATGGCGGACCCGAGGCGCGCGATGGCGGTCGTGGCATCCGAGCGGACCGCGATGATCACCTCGCCCGCGCCGATCGCGAACGCGGCGATGGCGGCGCCCTCGATGACCGCGAACGGGTCGGTCTCGAGGAGGAATTCGTCCGTGCGTGTCGCCGGGTCCGCGCCGTAGCCGTTGACCACCACGTAGCGGCGCGGCGCCTGCGTTCCGGCCGCCAGCCGCCACTTGGCCGCGGCCGGGAAGCCGGCACCGCCCCGGCCGCGCAACCCGGACGACGCGATCGTGGCGATCGTCGCGGTCGCCCCGTAGTTGCGGACGACGCGTCGCAGGCCGTCGAACGCGCCGGCCCGCACCGCCGCGTCGAGGTCGGTCGGATCCGCGGCGCCGGCCCGCTCGAGCAGGATCGCCGGCCAGCCCTTGGGTGTCTTGAGGCGGTTCACCATCGGGTCACGCCTGCGCCTGCCTGCGGGCCGGCTTGCGCGCGCCCGCCAGCGATGCGTCGAGGGCGGTCAGATAGGTCGCCTCGGGCGGCCGGTGGCTGTCGACGGCGGCGGCCTGCTCGCGCAAGGCGGGCGGCTCGAACCGGAGGTGGCTGTAGAACGTGGCCGTGCCGTAGATCGAGGCGTACCAGGCGCCGGTCCTCTGGCTGATCCGCTTGAGGGCCGCGACCGGCAGGTAGCCGTAGGCGGTCTGTGTCGCCTCGAGGATCGGCAGCATCTCCGCCGGATCGTGGTCGAAGTCGTCGAGGATCCTGTCGAGCTCGCGCAGGTCAACGGCGGCGAACGGCAGGTATGCCGGGTCCGGGACCGGACGGCCGGACCGCCGCAACGCCGATTCCTCGCGTCGCTCGCCGTACGTCTCGGGGGCGCCCCAGTGGACGTGGTAGCGGCCGCGCGTGTCGATGCCGCCCATGTCGATGCATTCGATCGGGCAGGCCTGTGCGCACTGGAAGCAGGTCTCGCACTTGATCGTGCCCCACTCGTCGTAGAGGAGCTGGAGCCGGCCGCGGAACTTGTGCGGGAGCGGGGCCTTCTCCTCGGGGTACTTGATGGTGACCTTGGGCTCGAAGAAGCGGCGGAGGGTCAGCCCCATCCCCTTGACGATGCCGAGGCCCGGGACGAGGCTCATCAGGGCCTCACGGTCTTGACGACGACGATGGCGGCGGCCGTCAGGAACAGGTTGAGGAGCGACGCGGGCAGCATCCACTTCCACGCGAAGTCCATCAGCTGGTCGATGCGCACGCGTGGCAGCGTGCCGCGCATCCACACGAAGATGAACACGAAGGTGTACGTCTTGAGCAGGAACCAGAGCAGCCCGGCGACCCAGTCGAGCCCGATGTAGGCCCACGCCCCGACGACCGCGACGATGAACAGGTTGGCGAGGACGAAGCCGCCGATGAGCGCCTGCCAGCCCTTGATCCGCGAGCTCGCCAGCCAGATGGGCGCCGCGAAGAGGAGCGTCAGGACGACCGGGATGATCGCCACGCCGAGCAGCATCCCGATGCCGAGGTTGCCCGGGTTGAAGGCGACGTCGACCGGCCACGGCCACGGGAACGGCGCGTTCCAGCCGCCGAAGAAGAGCGTCACCGTCAGCGCCGAGATGATGAACACGTTGACGTACTCGGCGAAGAAGAAGAACCCGAAGCGCATGCCGGAGTACTCGGTCGCGAAGCCGGCGACGATCTCGGAGTCGGCCTCGGTCAGGTCGAACGGCGTCCGGTTCGCCTCGGCCGTCGCGGCGATGAAGAAGATCAGGACCGCCAGCGGCTGCTGGAAGACGTACCAGTTGGTGAACCAGCCGCTCTGGTTGAGCACGATCTGGTTGAGGCTCATCGTCCCGGCCAGCAGGATCAGCCCGACGACCGAGAGCGTCAGCGGGATCTCATAGCTGATGACCTGGGCCGCGGCGCGCAGGCCGCCGAGGAGCGAGTACTTGTTGTAGCTCGACCAGCCGGCCATCAGCAGGCCGACGACCGACAGGCCGCCGATCGCGAAGAAGTAGAGCAGCCCGAGGTTGAGGTCCTGGCCGAAGATGCCCGGCGCGAACGGGATGACCAGCAGGGTCATGACGCTGGCCAGGTAGGTGACGACCGGCGCCCAGGTGAAGACGATCGGGTCGGCGCCGGTCGGGGTGAAGTCCTCCTTCATGAGGACCTTGAGCCCGTGGACCACCGACAGCAGCGAACCGAACGGACCGACCCGGTCGGGCCCGATCCGCAGGTTCATCAGGGCGATGATCTTCATCTCCATGTAGATGATCAGGAAGGCCGTCGGGACGGTCATCAGGAGCACGACCGTGACCGCGATCACGAACCGCAGGATCGGAAGGTTCGCGGCGAGGATGTCGACGATCGCCGGACCGAGCAGCACGATCGCCGCGACAGCCACGACCGTCACCACGACCAAGAGCGGGACGATGGTGAAGATGACCTTCCCGGGCAGGGTCAGCCGATTCCAGGACTTCCCAACGACGGTCATTTGTCGACGCCGCCCATGATCGGGTCGAGGCTGGCCATGATGGCCATCGTGTCCGCGATCAAGTGACCCGGCATCATCAAACCCACCGATTGCAGGTGGATGAACGATGGGTCGTGGATCCGCATCCGGAAGGGCTGGTCGGTGCCGTCGCTGATCGCGTAGGTCGAGTACTGGCCGCGTGGGCCCTCGACCGCGGCGTAGGCCCGGCCCGGCCGTGGTCGCAGCAGCCGCGGCAACTTGGCGAGCACCGGACCGTCGGGCATGTTGTGGAGGCACTGGTCGATGATCCGCAGGCTCTGCTTGATCTCGTCCATGCGCAGCAGGTAGCGGGCGAGGCAGTCACCCTCGGTCCGGGTCGGGATGTCGAACTCGAGCTCGGGGAAGACGCTGTACGGATGCGCCCGGCGGATGTCGAACGGCACGCCGGTCGCCCGCAGGTTCGGCCCGGTCATCACCATCCGCAGGGCGGTCGCCGTGTCGATCGTCCCCAGGCCGCGCATGCGCCGGACGAAGATCTCGTTCTCGTTGAGGAGGGCGTTGCCCGACTCGATCTGCTCGGTCGCCTTCGACATCCAGTCGCCCAGGCGGCTCATGAACTCGTGGTTCAGGTCGCCGTTGACGCCACCGATCCGGAAGTAGTTGAACAGCATCCGCTGGCCGGTCAGCGCTGCCAGCATGTCGACGATCTCGTCACGCTCGATGAACGACCACAGGATCGGCGTCAGCCCGCCCAGGTCGAGCGCCATCCAGCCGAGGAAGAGGGCGTGGCTGGCGACCCGGTTCAGCTCGGACGAGAGGACCCGGATGTACTCGGCGCGACGCGGCACCTCGACGTCCAGCAGCTTCTCGAAGGCGAGCACCGGCGCCCACTCGTTGAACAGCGAGCTGACGTACTCCAGCGGGTCCGTGTAGCAGATGGCCTGGTGGTAGTCGGCGTTCTCGCACAGCTTCTCGACGCCGCGATGGAGATAGCCGAGCACCGGGTCGAGGTCGACGACCTTCTCGCCATCGAGCTTGAGGACGACCCGCAGGACCCCGTGGGTCGAGGGGTGCTGCGGCCCCATGTTGATGAACATCTCGCCGTCGCCGAGCGTGTAGAACTCGGCCTCGCGCTCGGTCCGCGGTGGGTACGCGGGCACGGGCTCGAAGACGCCCAACTCGCGATCGAGCGTGACCCGGGGATCGTCTGTGGACTGGTGGGCGGGAATGACAGGCATCTGCGGTTGCTCCGGTCAGTCCTGCGAGCGGCGCACGAGCGCCGTCGCCGGGGCGTTTGTCGGGGATGCGGTGCGCTCCATCGGCCGGACGCCGCCACCGGGTGAGCGGGCGGCATCGTCGGCCAGGTAGAAGTCCTTGCGCAGCGGGAAGGACTGGTAGTCGGGCGGCATGTAGATGCGGCGCAGGTCGCGGTTGCCCTCGAAGGTGATCCCGAACATGTCGTAGGCCTCGCGCTCCATCCACTCCGCGCCCTTCCACAGGAAGGTGACCGAGGGGACACGCGGGTCGTCCCGTGACAGGCCGTCCGCCGTGACCCGCAGCCAGTCCGGCGTCGTCTCGCTCCACAGGTGGTACACGACCTGCATGACCACGCCCGTGTCCACGCCGGCAAGGTCGCTCAGGAACTGGAAGTTGAGATCGGGCTCGTCGTGAAGCGCGGTGATGACCGGGACCACGTCACCGGGCGCGATCCGCATCTCGGTCTCGTCGTGGCGCTGCCGGATCGGGCCGGTCAGCTGCGCGGCGAAGCGGGCCTCGAGACGCGCCTTGAAATGGCGATCCACGCCTAGACGTCCTCGGGCACGGTCGGGCCGATCGCCCGCTCGGGCCAGTGGCCGCGCCGGTCCTTGATCAGCTGCTGGAGCTTCATCATCCCGTAGATGAGGCCCTCGGGACGGGGCGGGCAGCCCGGCACGTAGACGTCGACCGGCATGACCCGATCGATCCCCTCGACCGTCGAATAGCTGCGCTTGTAGCGGCCACCCGAGCACGTGCAGTCGCCCATCGCCACGCACCACTTGGGCTCCGGCATCTGCTCCCACAAACGGACCAGTGGGCCGGCCATCTTGGTCGTCAGCGTGCCGGCGACGATGAGCACATCGGCCTGGCGCGGGCTGGCGCGGAACGGGAACATGCCGAAGCGGTCCATGTCGTTCTTCGATGTCGCGGCAGACATCATCTCGATTGCGCAGCAGGCGAGGCCCGACAGGAGCGGCCACAGGCTGTTCATCCGGATCAGGTCGAGGACGTAGTCGGCGCGGGTCGGGATGACCTCCAGGACGCCACCCCAGCGCGCATCGTCGCGGCGCATCAGCTCGCTGTTCTCGAACTCGCGGAGGTGGTCGATGTCGGTCGGTCGCCCGCCGTCGTAGGCCTCCGGGTCCGCCGCGTTCCAGAGCATGTTCGGAACGACGATCGGGACGATCAGGTCGGTCGACTCATCCGTCACGGCGGGCAGGATGCTGGAGGTCGTCGCGCGGCCACCACCCTTGCCAGGCTCTCGTGTGGTGGACTTCACCGCCATGTCAGGGCCCCCTTCCGCCAGGCGTAGGCCAGGCCGAGGAGCAGGATCGCGACGAAGATCAACATGCTGACCAGCCCGCCGAGCAGGAGGCTGTCGAAGGCGATCGCCCAGAGGTAGATGAACACCACCTCGATGTCGAACGCGACGAACAGCAGGGCGTACACGTAGAAGGACAGTCCGAATTGGCCGTGGGTGTCGCCGAACGTGTCGATCCCCGATTTATAGGGCAGGCCCTTGTGCTCGTCACCGCGGTTCCGGTGCGAGATCAGCCACGCCGCGCCGATCGTCAGGAACACGAACGACACGCCGGCGAAGGCGAACCCCACGACGTACCAGATGCCGGTCAATCGAACTCCCTTCGAGCGACGCGCCACGGGCCGGCGCCGCTTGCCCGAGGATCCTCCGTTGAGCGCGCAGACGTACCCGGAACGGGCGTCTGGCCCTGTGGGCATTCTAGCAGTGGGAACGGGGCGGGCGGCGGACCGAGGCTCCGTCTGGAGGAGTGTCGGGGAGCGGCCCGCGCCGAGCGCGCGTGCAGGTTCGCGTGCCGCTCCCCGTCAGGTCGTGCCCGACCGTGGTGAATTGTGGCGTGGGGCGGGTCCGTGCGGCAATAGGTACATCGCCCTATTGGGCACGCGCGGCCCGAGTCGCCGGCCGTTGCCTCCGCTCAGCGTTCGAGCCGGTAGCCGAGGCCCGCGAGCCCTGGACCTTCCGGCCAACCGCGGGCGAACGCCATCACACGGAACCTCCCCATCGCGCCGGGATCGAGCAGGCGCATGAGCGCCGAGCGGACGGCGAGGTAGCCTTCCAGCGTCGTCGCCGGGTCGGCCTGGATCGCCTGCAGCAGGTCCTCTGTGCCGAGGCCGACCAGGAACTCCGCCTGGGTCGTCGTGCCGAGGTGATCGAGACCGGCGGCGCGCGCAGCGGTCTCGACCGCGGTGACATCGACGTGCGCGGTCAGGTCCTGGCGGCCGACGTGGATGTACGGGTCGTCGTGGACGCGATGCCGGAGATATGCCCGGAGCGTGCCGTCACGGCGCCGGAGCGGGTCGTAGAGCTCGGCCGCGGGATAGCCGTAGTCGATGAGCAGAAGCACCCCGCGCTCAAGGCCGGCCGACGCCGCGTCCACCCATGCCCCGAGGCCGAGCGAGATCTCCGCTCGCTGGCCCTCGGCGAACTGGATGGACTCCTCCGTGAGGCGGTCGGCGAGGGCTGGCGTGGTCGGATCGGCCTCGACGTCGACGAACGCTACGTCAACCGACCCGACCAGGATCTCGCGCAGGACGCCCTCGCGAACCACGATGCGGTGGACCGGAAGGGCGTCGAGGACCTCATTGGCGAGGACGAACCCGGTGATCGGCGCCGCGCTCGCCTCCGCCCCGACGAGGGCGGCCGTGTGGCCGGCTTCCGCCAGCCGCGCCGCGATGGCCTCGAGCCGTCGAGGCTCGACCTCGATAGGGTCGTAGCGCAGGCGCGCCGCGAGGTCCGGATGCTCGGCGGCAAGGCCGTCCAGCACCGCGAGCGCCAGCGTTCCCGTTCCCGCGCCGTACTCACGCAGCACGAACGGGTCGGGCCGGCCGAGCCGGTCCCAGGCGTCCGCCACGGCCCGGGCGAGCGCGGCCCCGAAGATCGGGTGCGCCTCCGGGGCGGTCAGGAAGTCGCCGTCGCGGCCGGGACGCGCCGCCTCGGACCGGTAGTAGCCAGCGTCGGGGTCGTACAGGGCGATGTCCATGAACCGGGCGAACGCGATCGGCCCATCGCGCGCGATCTCGTCGTGGATGCGCGCCACGAGACCATCGTCCTGCCCGACCGCATCGAGGTCCGGGACGGTATCGCGCCGGATGCCCGGCGTCACCTCCATGGTGCCCGCCCCGGCGTCCCGCCGACGACCAGTCTCACCCCCGGTCCGACGAGCGTGTGGCCACCGAGCAGGACGGGGATCGGCGCCGCCGCTGCCGACGCCGTCAGCTCGCGAAGCCACGGATTCGCGATGCGCTCGGCGAGCAGCAGGTCCGATGCGAAACGGTCCTCAGCTACGGGCCAGCCGGCCTCCTCGGCGCCGACCCGGTGGGCAAGGAGCACCCGGCTGTCGACGATCGCCGCGTCCGCCAACCTGGCGAGATGGTCGCCAAGCGATCCTGGGCCGTCTCGGTCGAGAAGGAGACCGAGGATCGATCCCGGCGGCCGGTCGGGGCGCCGCGCCGAGGTCGATTCGTCCTGGGCCAGGCGCGATGCGGCGCGAAGGCCGCGCTCCTCGACCCAGGCCCGCGTCCGCGCCGCCGTATGCCGCTCGAGCCAGGCCAGCGTTCCCGACGAGGTCCGGCCCCCGACCAGCAGCTCGGCGCGCGGATCGGCGGCGACGGCGCGGAGCGCGTCGATCCGCGACCCGAGCAGCGAGAGGTCGGCGGGGTCCCTTCCCCCGCCGGCGCCGACGAGGACGAGGTCGAGCGGTCCATCGATATCGATCGCGAGCCGCCAGCGCCGGCGCAGGTCGTCGACCTGGTAGCCGGCGAGCTCCTCGAGCCAGCGTGGCAGCGCATTGTCCCCGGGCAGGTCCGGGATCGCGGGCAGGGTCTCGACACGCGCGATCGCCACCACGTCTGCCGAGTAGCGATTGTTGGCGAGCGCGCGGCGCGCCACCCCGCCTGACACCGCGACGAGCGCCTTCCGGTCGTTCGCCGTGGCCAACGGGATAGACCCGGAGCCGAGCACGACCAAGCCGCCCTCCTCGACGTCCGCGACGAGCTCACGCAGGCGGTCGCCGAAAGACCGGTCGTCCGGCGGGCCCCCGATGATCGCCACGTCGTGGGCGCCGGCGGCGACGAACCCACGACGGTGGTGTTCGGCGAGGGTCGCCCGCGCATCCGCGACCCAGCGCGTGAGCGGTCCGGACCCCGGATCCGGCCCTGGATGGAGGATTCGTACGGCGACCGGCGGCATCGGTCGAGTCTAGCGGCGGCTGCCGCGCCGACCAGACGTGCGCTCCCCGATACTGGCGACGTGTCCGAGCGAAAGGTCCGCGCGTACATCGGTCTCGGGGCGAACCTTGGCGACGCCGAGGCGACCCTGACCGAGGCGGTCCGGGCGCTCGCCGCCCTCCCTGGCACGCGCCTCCGTGGGGTCTCACGCCTCTATGCGACCGACCCGGTGGGCGTCACCGATCAGCCCGAGTTCCGCAACGCCGTGGTCGCCCTCGACGTTCCCGCCTTGCCGGACCCGGAGCGCGGCTCGATCGCCCTGCTGTCCGCGCTCAAGGCGCTCGAGCGGGAGTTCGGGCGCCGGATCCGCGAGCGCTGGGGCCCGCGCGAGCTCGATCTCGACCTGCTCGTGTTCGGGCGCGCACGCGTCAACATCGAGCGCCCACCGGAGACGCGTTCGATCGATGCGGAGTCGGACCCTGCGAAGGCGGCCAAGGTCCTCGAGGTCCCACACCCGGCGGCCCGATCGCGCCTGTTCGTGCTCGCGCCGCTGGCCGACCTCGTTCCCCGGCTCGTGCCGCCCGGCTGGGGAGAGACGGTGGAAACGGCCCGCCGCCGGCAGGAGCGGGAGGAGGGTCCCGGCGCGGTCCGCGCGATCGGGGAGTGGGATCCAAAGCGACGCCGGTGGCGCCGGCGCCGGTCCGAGGGAGCCTCAGCCGAGGTAACGGGTCGGTAGCTCGGTCTCGACGGCCGTGCCGGCCGGTCCGCGCTCGACGCGATACCCCCGCGCGTCGGGTCGCGAGGCCACGACCTCGGCCAGCTCGGTGCCGTGGAAGATCAGCGCGGCGCCGTCGTCGGCGGCATATCCAGCCGGCAGCGTCCCGTCGGCGACCAGCCGGTGGTAATGCGGGCGTCGCGTCGCCTCCCCGTCGTAGTGCGGCGAATGGCTGCCGGCCAGGAACCCGAGACCACGTGACAGAGGCGCCAATCCGCCGAACGAATCGGTCGACCCGGTCTCGAACCAGCACAGCGACCCGGCCGAGATCCCGGTCAGCACGACGCCCGACTCCCAGGCGCGACCGAGCGCGCGATCGACGCCGTGGACGCGCCAGATCGCGAGCATGTTCTCTGTGTTACCGCCGCCGACATAGATGACGTCCTGATCGAGCAGGAACGACTCGACGTCGTCGACCGTGCGGACAAAGAGGCCGAGATGGCTCGCCTCGGCGCGGCGAGCGAAGGCCGCGTAGAACGATGCGATGTAGGCGGGCGAGTCACCGCTCGCGGTCGCGAGGAAACAGACCCGCGGCCGTTCCCCTCCGCGCTCGGCGCGGGCCACGTCGAGGACGTGAGTCGTCGAGCAGCGGGTTGTCCGGTTCCATCGAGAACCCACCGCCACCCATCGCGACGATCGTCGGCCGGCTCATTGCGAGGCGACGCGGAAGCCGATGTGCTTGTCGCCGTAGGTCGGCGGATCCTCGTAGTGCCGGTACGCCGAACGGGCGACGAACTCGTTGCTTCCCCACCAGCCGCCCTTTTCGACCTTGATCTTGCCGGTCGACGGGCCGGTCGGATCGGTCTTGGGGCTGGTTGCGTAATAGTCGACCGCGAGCCAGTCGGCGACCCACTCCATCGCATTGCCGGCCATGTCGTTGGCGCCGACCCAGCTCGCGCCGGTCGGATAGCTCCCGACCGGCTTCGGAGCAACGCTGTTGAGCACATTCGCCTTCTCGCGATCGAACGTATCGCCCCACGGATAGACCGTGGACTTCGGGCCGCGTGCGGCGTACTCCCATTCGGCCTCGGTCGGCAGCCGGCCGCCACGCCAGGCGGCATATGCCTCCGCCTCGAACCAGGTCAGGCACATCCGCGGATGGTCCGCGACGTCCCCCTGGCAGTGGAGCGGCAGGTTTGCCGCGTTCTTGCCGCCGAGCCACGACCAGCCTTCGGTCGACCAGAGGGCCTGGTTCGTATACCCACCGGCGTCGACGAAGGCAGCGAATGCCGCGTTCGTGACCTCGTCTTTGTCGATCCAGTAACCCTTCGTCAGCGTCACCTCGTGGGCCGGTTGCTCGCTCGGGAATTCGGGCGAGACCCAGTCGGGCGGTGACTGTGCCTCGAGGGCCGCGATCGCCTTGGCGTCGGTGCCCATCGTGAACGTCCCGGCGGGGACCCAGACCTGCGCGATGCCGGAGGCGTCAGTGCGCTCCTGACCGGCAGTCGAGCCATCGGAGGGGACCGGGGTCGGGGCGAGCGTCGGCGCGATCGACTCGGTCGTGGTCGCGGCGCTTGGCGTGCTTGCCGGCGCTGTTGCCGGTGGCGCGGTGCCCGTGTTGGTGGCGGCGCCGCATCCCGCAAGCAGGACAGTGGGCAGAAACGTCACAGCGAGGGCGGCACGCCGCCTGGATCGAGGTCCACGCATCGTCGAATGCTACCCTCCGTTCGCGAGTTCGCCCGACATCGGAGACCGGCCCATGACCGATGAAGACGCGCCGGCACGCGACGCGGCCGAAATCGCTGACGCCGGGATGGCGTGACCGGTTCCACATCCCGATCGCGCCCGACGGCTCGCACGCCATCTACCTGGCGGGGCAGTCGCTCGGCCTGCAGCCGCGGACCGCGGCCGCAGCAGTCGCGACGGAACTGGACGCCTGGGCACGCCAGGGCGTCGACGCCTGGTTCGATCCGGCCCGACCGTGGTTCACGTTGGACACGTCCCTGCGCGGGTCGATGGCGCGGATCGTCGGGGCGCTCCCGATCGAGGTCGCGCTGCTCAACAGCCTGACCGTCAACATCCACCTGCTCCTGGCCTCGTTCTTCCGGCCCGATGTCCGGCGCCGGCGGATCCTCGCCGACGGGCCGCTGTTCCCGTCCGATCAGCACGCCCTCACAAGTCACCTCGCGCAGCGCGGGCTGGACCCGGCTATCGACCTCGTCGTCATCGGCCCACGCGAGGGTGAGCACCTGGTCCGAACCGAAGACATCGAGACCGCCATCGCCGAGCAGGCGGACGATCTCGCGCTGGTCTTCCTGAGCGGCGTCAACTTCGCGACCGGGCAGGCGCTCGACATCGAGCGGCTCACCGGCGCCGGCCACGACGCGGGCGCCGTCGTCGGCTGGGACCTGGCGCACGCCGCCGGGAACATCGAGCTGGCGCTTCACGATTGGGACGTCGACTTCGCCGCCTGGTGCACCTACAAGTACCTGAATGGCGGACCGGGCTCAGTGGGCTCGATCTTCGTCCACGAACGCCACGCGCGCGACGCGTCGATCCCCCGTCTGGGCGGCTGGTGGGGACTGGACGCAGACGTGCGCTTCGATCCCGAGGGGCCGTTCGTGCCCGCCGAGGGCGCGGCCGGCTGGGCGACCTCGACGACGTCGATCGTCACGCTGGCTCCGGTCGCAGCCTCCCTCGCGATCTTCGACGAGGTCGGGATGGCGGCGATCCGCACCCGGTCCATCGCTCTCACGGGACACCTCGAGGCGTGCCTGGCGGACGTCCCGATCGAGGTCATCACGCCGCGCGACCCGGCGGCTCGGGGTGCCCAGCTCTCGCTGCGCCACGCCGATGCCGAGGCTCTCCTCGCCCGGCTCGCCGCACGTGGGGTCGTCGCCGACTACCGCGCGCCCGACCTCATCCGTGTCGCCCCGATCCCGCTCTACAACACGATCGACGAGATCGAGCGGTTCGTGGTGATCCTGCGCGAGACGCTCGCCGGGTTAGCCGAAGCGGGCTCGTAGCCGCGGCAGGATCAGCTCCTCGTAGCGGGCGATGGCCGCTTCCTGGTCTTCGCCTGGGAAGTGGAAGACCAGGTGATCGAAGCCGTACTCGACGTATGTCGCGATCTGCTCGACGTGCTCGTCCGGGTCGGACGACACCAGCCAGCGTCGGTAGGCGACATCCTCGACGGTCTTCGCCAGCCGTTCCATCTCGCGCGGGTCATCGACACCCACCTTCTGTTCGCCGGAGAGTGCCAATGCTGACCAGACCTTTGTGTCCTCCATGGCCCGCGCCCGGTCGGTGTCGAAGCTGACCTTCATCTCGATCATCCGGCCGAAGCCTGTCGCATCGCGGCCGGCCTTCTCCGCTCCCTCCAGACCGCCGGGAGAAGCGTCTCCGTGTACAGGTCCGCGCCCTTGCCCGAGGTGCAGATCAGTCCGTCCGCGATCCGCCCCGCCAGCCGCGCTGCGGCCGGTCCCGACGCCGCGATGTAGATCGGCACGGGCTCGTCGGGCTTGTCGTAGATCGTCGCGTGGTAGGTCCGGAAGTACTCGCCCTCGAACGACACGAAGTCCTCGCGGAAGAGCTGCTGGATGAGCGTGACCGACTCCTTGAGCCGCGCGAACCGCTCGCTCTGCTCGGGCCACTCGATGCCGACCGGGATCTCATTGAGCGACTCCCCGGTGCCGACGCCGAGGATGACCCGGCCCGGCGCCAGGCAGGCGAGCGTGGCGATCGCCTGGGCGACGATCGCCGGGTTGTAGCGGAAGGACGGCGTCAGGACGCTGGTGCCGAGCGTGACCCGCTCGGTCGCCTGTGTCGCGGCACCGAGCCAGACGAGCGCGTTGGGCGCGTGACCGTCGGTATGGCGCCACGGTTGGAAGTGATCGCTCGTCCAGACCGAGTCGAAGCCGGCACGTTCCGCTGCGACCGCCAGGTCCAACAACCGCTGCGGCGGGAACTGCTCGGCCGATGCCTTGTAGCCGTAGCGCACGACGGCCTAGAGCCTGACCCGTGGCGGGCTGTCGCGGTCGAACATGTGGACCGTGTCGACGAAGCGAACCTGCTTGGCCCCGTAGGCCATCACCAGCGAATGGGTCCGCGCCCCGCCGCCGAAGAAGCGGATGCCCTGAAGCAGGTCGCCGGTGGTCACGCCCGTGGCCGCGAACACGAGGTTCTCGCCCGGCGCGAGGTCCTCGGTCCGGTAGACGCGCTCCTCGTCACCATGGCCCATCCGGGTTCCACGCTCGCGCTCGTCGTCACTGCGATAGCGGAAGCGGGCCTGGATCTCGCCGCCGAGACAGCGCAGAGCCGCCGCGGTGATCACGCCCTCGGGCGCGCCGCCGGTGCCCATCACCGCGTGGACGCCGGTGCCCGAGACAGCGCACGAGATCGCCGCCGACAGATCGCCGTCGCCGATCAGCTTGATCCGCGCGCCGGCCTTCTTGACCTCGGCGATCAGCGCGTCGTGGCGCGGCCGTTCGAGGATGACCACCGTGATGTCCGCCACCTTGCGGCCGAGCGCCCGCGCGATGCTCTCGAGGTTCTCTGTCGGCGTCGCCCGGATGTCGACGTGGCCGGCGGCGACCGGGCCGACACACAGCTTCTCCATGTACGTGTCGGGGGCGTGGGTCAGGCCGCCCGCCTCGGACGCGGCTAGGACCGTGATCGCCCCCGGCTGCCCGTGGGCGACCAGGTTGGTGCCTTCGAGCGGGTCCACCGCGATGTCGACCCGCGGGACGTCGTCGCGATCCGCACCTGTCCGTCCCACCCGCTCCCCGATGTAGAGCATCGGGGCCTCGTCACGCTCGCCCTCGCCGATGACGATCCGACCTGCGAAGTCGATCTCGTCCATGGTCCGGCGCATCGCCTCGGTCGCGGCGGCGTCCGCGCCGTCCTTGTCGCCACGACCCATGAACCGCGCCAATTCGATGGCCGCGGCCTCGGTGACCCGGATCATCTCGAGCGCGAGCAGCTGCTCCATCGGATCGGGCGGGGCCATCACCGGGATGCCGCCAACCGGCTCGACGCCGTCCATCAGTGCCTGAAGTGCCTGCGACCCGTGAAGACCATCGCCATGTGATGGCGGTCGGCGACCTCGATCGCCATCTCGTCGCGGATCGAGCCGCCCGGCTGGATGATCGCGGTGATCCCGGCCCCGGCCGCGGCCTGGATGCCGTCGGGGAACGGGAAGTAGGCATCCGACGCGAGGACCGCGAGCTTGGCCCGGTCGCCCGCCCGGCGGACGGCGATCTCGACCGAGACCTGGCGGCTGGCCTGGCCGGCGCCGATCCCGACGGTCGCTCCGTTCCGCGCGAGGACGATCGCGTTCGAGCGCACATGACGGACCGCCCGCCACGCGAAGAGCATGTCGGTCAGCTCCTCGAGCGTAGGCCGGCGCTGGGTGACGACCTGGAGCCGTCCGCGATCAAGTCCGAGCTCGTCCTGGCTCTCGACCAGCAGGCCGCCGGCGACGCGCTTGAAGTCGAGGCTTGCGATGCCGTAGTCGCGCATGCCGTCGGTCGGGTCGGGCGGGATCGCGAGCAGCTCCAGGCCGGGCTTGCCGCGCAGGATGCCGATCGCGGACTGGCTGAACCCAGGCGCCACCACCGCCTCGTACGAGTTCGCGGCGATCTCCCGGGCCGTCGCGCCATCGAGCTCCCGGTTGACCCCGACGATCCCGCCGAAGGCCGCCACCGGGTCAGTTTCCAAAGCGTGCCGGTAGGCCTCGACCAGCTCGTCGTGCGATGCCAGCCCGACCGGATCGGTGTGCTTGACGATGGCGACGGTCGGGGCCGTGTAGTCCCGGGCGATCCGGTACGCGGCGTCGAGGTCGAGCAGGTTGTTGAACGACGGCATCTCGCCCTGGAGCCGCGTCGCGTCGGCGAGCGTGCCGCTGCGGTGGGTGGTCTCGCGGTAGAACGCCGCGCGCTGGTGCGGGTTCTCGCCGTAGCGCAGGTCGTCGACCTTCTGGAGGACGAGGGCCAGGTGGCGCGGGAAGGTGTTGCCCGAGATCTGGTTGAGGTAGGCGGCGATCTCGGCGTGATAGGCGGCGACCGTGCTGAACGCCTCGGCGGCCAGCTTGGCCCGCAGCTCCGGGCTGACAACGCCCAGCTCGCGCAACTCCGCGGTGACCTGCTTGTAATGGCTCGGATCGGCGACCGCGGCGACCCCCGCCGAGTTGCGCGCCGCGGCGCCGAGGAGAGCGGCGCCGGCGACATCGATCATCTCGATCGCCTCGTCGATCCCGACGAGCTTGACCCCGATAGCCGGCGCGAACGGCTTGACGTTGACGACCACCAAGTCGATCAACCCGATGCCCTGGGCGCGCAGCTCCTCGATCTGGGCCGGCACGTCGCGTCGCGCCAGGATGCCCGCGTAGACCGCGTGGTGGAAGGTCTTGACCTGCCCGCCGACATCGGACTCGCCTTGGGTCAGCGCGGTGACCGAATTGACCTCGACCCCTTCGGCGGCCAGCGCGTCCCGAGTGCCGTCGGTGGCGTAGACGTCGACGCCGAAGCCGAGCAGGTCGCGTGCTAGGTCGACGATGCCGTCTCGGTTCGCGACTGACAGCAGGGCTCGCACCCGGGGGCTCCTCCGATCAGGGCGGACCGTGCACTCGCGTCAGGAGCGAGCCGCGGGTCCCGGACGGTCGCGACGACGCGCCATCGATTGGGGCCGAGTATACCGCTTGACATGGCATACTCCGGAGGCCCATCCACATGATCGTCGAGGCTGCTCCGTGACGCTCGCTCCCTGGGAGTATCTGTTCATCCCGTTCAACAGCGCGAACTTCCCGGACATCTTCCACCCGACCTGGATCGCCTCGCTGGCGCTCCTGGTCGTGCTGGTCATCCTCTACAACGTCCGGACGCGGGCGCTCCACCGCCACGCCGTCTATCTCGAGATGTGGGAGTGGCTGTGGTGGACCGGGCTGATCACGTTCAGCCTGGTCATCATCGAATCGCTCTTCGTGTTCGACTACTTCCTGGTCCTGGTGACGCTGATCATCGGCCTCGCGACGCTCGTCTGGATCCGCTTCATCCGGTTCCCGCCGTTCCTCGCCGCGTACGAGCAGCGACTCGCCAAGGAGCGTTACTTCACGAAGCAGAAGTACGCCGATCCCGACGCCACGATCCGCAAGCGCGCCGGTCGGCCGCAGCAGCGCCAGCGGCGACGACGGCGCTAGGTCACTCGCGTGCAGATCGAGATCCGCCGGTTCGGTGTCGGGAACCGGCGTCCGGGCGGGCCGATCGGATCGGTCGGGCTGAGCGGCCAGGTCCTCCATTCGGATGGACGCGGCAACGTCTCCGAGCTCGCGTTCGCGCGGAACGCGCGGACCGAGCCGCACGCGAGCCCCAATAGCGCCCTGTTCATCGTCGTCGAGGGCGGCGGCTGGGTCGGTGTCGGTGACATGCGGACACGGATCGCGGCGGGCGAGGCGGCCGTCTGGCCGGCAGACATCCCGCACGCGGCCTGGACCGAGCACTCCGAGATGCGCGCGTTCATCGTCGAGTTCACGCGGTGCCGACGACAGCGACACGGTCGAGGGCCGGGCGCGCGACGCGAGCGTCGACGCGATGCCGGTCGCGCGCGGCACGGGACAGCTCGCGCCACGGACGGAGCGCCAGGTCTCGGACGACCCCGACGAGGGCGAGCCAGCCTGACGTTGGCGGCGGCTGGGGGTGCGGTCGGGCCGCGGCGCTCAGGCCCGGCGCAAACCCTGCTTCGCGGCCACTCGCAGCTGCCCGGCCAGGTCCCAGGCGCGGCGCCTCGTCCGGCGGACCGGGGTGACCGGGCTGACCCGGACGGGCGCCGGGAAACGAACGCCCGCCAGGCGCGTGTCGAATGCGGTCGTGTCCTCGCCGGGCTGGAAGACGTGGCGCAGGCCGTGCTGCTCGAGGTAGCCGGTGAACCGGCGGAAGCGTTCGGGGTGACCGGCCATCAACGGCCCGAAATCTGCCTCCGCGTAGAGGTCGGCGGCGTCGACGTCGGGCGGTGTGTCCGCCATCGTGCGGTGCGGGAGGTCGAAGTAGCGAGCGAGCTCCAGCGTGCGCGCATCGTGGGCGAGCAGATAGCTGGGCGTCCCGGACAGCACCGCCGCGATGCTGCCATGGATGCGTGACCCGAACACGAAGTCCGTCTCGCGCATGTGGTCGAGCCATGGCCACGGATCCACGAAGAAGACCGACTTGTCGTCACGCAAAAGCGGGTGCGACAGGTGGATCGGCAGCCCGTTCCCGTCGCCCGATTTGGCCGAGGTCTCGCCCCACAGCAGCAGCCGCAGCGCATCGATGTCCTGGGCGAGGTATTCGAGGTTGGGGTAGCGCTCGACGTTCGACATGACGATGGGACCCATCGCCGGGACCGTCGGCGTGATGCCCATCCCGATCCGCGCGTCCCGATCCAGCGTCGACATCGACTTGGTGACCTCCATCCGCTCCCCATGGAGGAACATCGAGGGACAACCGATGACCTCGACGTCACGGAAGCCGAGCTCGCCCAGGTACGCCTGGGTCGTCTCGCCACGAACGCCGATCGACGGCGACCGGTCGAGGACGGCCCTGGCGAATGCCTTGACCGCGTCGTCGAACGGGCGGACCGCGCCGGGCTCGTGCGACCGGGCGAACTGGACCCCGACGCCGAGGACGGTCACCGGGATCGTCAATCGCTCGATGACGCGGGTGAGGCGGATGAGGCTGTCCATGTACGAGCGTCGGAAAGCGTTCGCGAGCGGGATCACGTAGGCGTCGAAACGCTCGTTGATCCGATCGGCACCGAGGCGGTGGGCGGACAGACGGTCCGCCGTGATCTCCGTGCCCTTCGTGCTCAGGATCTTCCAGGCGGTCTCGAGGAACAGCAGATTCCCGCTGTTGTTGGCGATCAGGTTGTCGCGCAGCATCCGCTCGGCCGAGACGGCTTCGAACGGGCTCTTGGTCCCCCGGATGAGGATCTTCGTCATGGGCCTGAGGATACCGGGCGGGACCGGCCTCTAGCCCACGGGC
>CAVXVP010000030.1:0-13275 GCA_963765245.1 uncultured Chloroflexia bacterium | reverse complement strand
CGGCGTCCAGGAGGAAGAGCCACGTCCCTGGCGATTCGCGCAGGATCCCTGCTAGTCCGACGGCGCACGCTCAGGCGCGGCCGACAGTCGTCGCCGCTCTGCCGTGCCGAGACCCATCCGCTCGGCCAGGATCCGAGCATCGCGGCCGACGCCGAACAACGTGGCCGACGTCTGGTCGTGCTGCCACAGTGAACCGATGAGGTAGAGGCCCGGGATCTCGGTCACCCCGCGGACCTGACGGGCGAATCCCATGTCGTCCGTGACCCGAGGTTCGATCCAGCCGAAATCCTGTTGATAGCCGGTCGCCCAGAGGACGGTCGAGATCCCCGCTACGCCAGATCGAGCTCCTCGATGACCGGCGGCTCGAAGGCGATCGTTGCGATCGGCTCGGCCACCGGGCAGTCCATCCCGGACGCCTCGATGAACGCATCGATCAGCTTGCGGAACCGCTCCTCGAAGAAGCCGTCGGCGAATGCGAGGTTGGCCCCAAGGTCGGCCGCCAGCTGAACCTGCTCGCCGTCGAATGCCATCAGACGGCCGAGGAGCGTCGTGCCGGACTGGGCGATCTGGCGCAGGTCCGTGTCGTGGCCGCCGTCGTGACCTGACAGATGCGGGTTGCCGGCCAGGCGTCGCCGTGGATCTGGCAACGTCGCGACGTTCGGCAACGGCGTGCCCAGAGCCTCCCCGCGTTCGGCAAGCTGGGAGAGCCAGAAGAAGATGTCGCGCCCTCGGTAGCGGCGTGGCACACGGCCGGCGGCGCCGACGCTGAGATACACCTCCCGCCCGGCCGCGCGCAGCTCTTCGACGAGCTGCACCCCGGTCTGACCCGACCCGACCACGAGGACGGCCCCGGGCGGCAGGTCGGTCTCGCGCCGGTAGGCAGCCGAGTGCAGGCTGAGGACCCTCGCCGACAGGGTTCGGGCGACCTGCGGGATGCGCGGAACGTGGAAGCCACCGGTCGCGACGATCACCTCGCGGGCACGCACGGGACCCTGGTTCGTATCGAGCTCGAACCCGTCGCCGGCGACGCGCAAGCGTTCGACGGCGGCTTCCAGGACGACGGGCGCGTCGATCACCGCCGCGTAACGGGCGACTCTGCCGGCGATCTCGTCACGCGGCATATAGCCGTCCGGGTCGCGGCCGTCGTATGGAGCTCCCGGGAACGATGCGGTCCAGTTCGGGCTGACCAGCCGAAATCGGTCCCAGCGGTCCTGCCAGCCGCCACCGAGGCTCGCGCGACGGTCGAGCAGGACGTGATCGCGGCCCGCCTGCCGAAGATGCCAGCTCATCGTCAGACCGGCTTGACCGGCCCCGACGATGACCGCGTCGATCCTCGCTGGCGGGCGCGTCATGGTGGCGAGGTCCGCCACGCGGCCGGCAGCGTTATCGACCGATCTCGATCCGTCCATTCCACAAGGTGTACGCCGAGGTGTACGTCTCGCGGTGCATGACATTGCCGTTCCGGTCGCGAACGACCCGTGAGACCGCGACGTTCATCCCGTCCGATGGGAACTCGGTCTGGTTGCGAACGCCGTGCTTCAGCGTCGTCACCAGGACCGTCTGGGTCGTCGCCTTGCGGAAGTCGGTGACGACCGGCTTGCCGATGCTGACGGTCCGGCCGTCCGGGATGCCCCAGATCTCGTAGCGGACCCAGCCCTTGCCGCTCGCTCGGTACCGGAAGGTCCGGATGACGATCGGCGTGCGCATGTCGTTGGTGAACGTGACGGTCTGGCTGCCACCGGCCGTCTTCGACACGGTCGCGTCGAGGCCGAGCGGATAGCGGTTGATGTAGTAGCGGTGGTTCGAGCGCGCGCCCATCTGCAGCCCGGCGCGCAGCGCGGCGTTGAACAGCGTGGTCGAGCTCGAGCACATCCCGCCGCCGAGAGCGCCGGTCGGCTCCGTATGGTCGCCCGCGATGAAGCCGCCGGGTCCGAAGCCACGGGCCGGCGACACGGTCCCGATCGCGCGCCACCACTCGAACGTCTGGCCCGGGTAGAGCACGGTGCCGTCGATGATCCTGGCCGGCAGCCAGATGTTCGCCCCGAAGAAGTTGCGCTCGCTGACCGGGAACCACGTCTTCCACGACCCGAGCTTGACCATCTGCGGCGCCTGCTTCGTCGCGTCGGCCGTGGTCAGCGCGGGCGCCAGCTTGACCAGCCGCACCGGGACCGGCGCCACCGGCCGGCCACCGGCCCGGTTCGCGAGGACCTCGGCGATGGCGGTCGTCGTCGCCAGCGCGTCGAGCTGCCGCCCGTCCTTGGACGCCAGGGCGCCGATCACCTTGCCACCGCGACCCTTGATGAAGGTGGCTGAGACCGGCGCGACCTTGACGGCCTTGGCGACCTTGGCCAGCGATGCCGCGATCGCATCGGTATCGGCGACCGGCCACGGCAACCCATCGGCGCCGGTCTCGCAGGCGCAGCCAGGTCCGGACCGTCGCGGCCTTGATCGTCCAGCGGTCCTTGCCCGAGGTCACCACGATGTCGCCGACCATGCGCTCGGCCGCCGCCTTCGCGACCAGCGCCTCGACGTCGCCATGGGCGGGCGGGATCTCGACTCCCGGGCGCTTCGACCACGACCTCCGACGGCGCGTCGAGCGCGCCGACGGCCTCGACCGCGGCGTCGACGGCGGCCGCGGGATCGGACGTCCGCCCGGTGCTGGCGGGCGTCGTGTCGATCGACGTCGGGGTCATGGTCACGGTGCTGTCCACCGGTGCGCGGTCCTGCGCGGCGACGGCCGCGCTGATCTTCGCCGCCAGGGCCGCCTTGTCGAACGAGAAGCGCGGCGCCATCGAAACGCCGTTCATCGCCAGACGCACCTCGGCAACGGCGCGCTCGACGAGCGTCCCGGACCGTCCCGTCCGGAGCGCTTCGTCGACCATGGCATCGATCTCGGCGCGACGCGCGAAATCCGCGAACGGGATCGCGACGTCACCGGCGGTCGTCCTGACCACGACGCGTCCCTCAGCAAGGTGACCGAAGGCGACCGTCAGCGCGGTCGTCGCGCCGGCGCGGTCGAGCCCGGACAGGTCCACGCCGCCGACGCTCACGCCGGGCAGGACGCGACCGTCGAGGCTGGCGTCATGCGCGAGCAGGGCGCCGCCCGCGATGAGCAGGCACAGCGACGAACCCGACGACGAAGGCGATGGCGACACGCGGCCAGGTGCGCCGTCCCCGGCTGACGAGGGGCGTTCCTTCGGACGTGACGGCGTCGTCGATGGCGGTCATCGCGTCACGCATGATGCCCTATGGGTGCCGGGCTCGTAACGGGCCTATCGGCCGCCGGCGGCGGTCCTTGCGGCTTGCCGCTCGACCGTCCCGGACGGTACGTTGTGGGCATGACCGACGGGATCTCGCCGCGCCAGTTCTACGAGTCCGAAGGTGTCGACGATTGGCTGGTGCTGGCCGAAGGTGCCGAGGCCTGCTTCCGGACAGGGTCGTTCGCGGCGAGCGTCAGGCTGGTGTCCGCGATCGGCCAGCTGGGCGACGTCGACCAGCACCCGCCCGACGTGGATGTGCGACGCGACGGCGTCACCGTGCGACTCATCACGAGAGCGGACGACTGGTACGGGGTGACCGCCCGTCACGTCGAGCTGGCCCGTCAGATCTCGGCGGTCGCGCGCGACCAGGGCGCGCTCGCCGACCCGTCCGCGATCCAGACCCTGCTCCTGGTCCCCGGCGCACCGATCGGGGTCGAGATCATGCCGTTCTGGCGCGCCGTGCTCGGCTACGAGCCGCGAGCCGACAGCCCCGACGAGGACCTCGTCGATCCCCACGGTCGCGGCGTGTCGTTCTGGTTCGAGACCATGGACCAGCCACGTCCGGACGGCGGCGGTGCGGTCCACGTCGGTGTCTGGGTGCCGCCCGATCAGGCCGAGGCCCGCGTCGCGGCCGCGCTCGCCGCCGGTGGCCGGATGGTCCGCGATCAGTTCGCGCCATCGTGGTGGACGCTTGCCGACGCCGCCGGCAACGAGGCCGACATCGCGACCACGATCGGCCGCGGCTGAGGGCCGGGCACGGGCGAAAACCACCCTCGTTGGCCGCGTCGCGCGGCAGTAGCATTGCCGGATGCCGCCCACACCTTCGTCCCGGCCCTCGACAGCGATGGTCGACGGGTTCGCGGCGGCGTCACCCGGTGCGACCGATGTCCTGAGCGCGGTGTCGACCTTCCTGTTCACGGACATCGAGGGCAGCACGCGCCTCTGGGAAGAGCACGCCGACCGGATGGGTCCGGCGCTCGCCCAGCACGATCGGCTCCTGCGCGCGAGCGTCGACGGGCATGGCGGCAGCGTCATCAAGACGACCGGCGACGGGATGCTGGCGGTCTTCGCCGACGCCGTCGCGGCGATCGACGCGGCGGTCGCCGCCCAGCGCGCGCTGCGCGATGCGACCTGGGACGAGACCGGCCCGCTGCGGGTCCGGATGGCGCTCCACGCGGGCGCCGCCGAGGCGCGCGACGGGGACTACTTCGGTCCCGCCCTCAATCGGGTGGCGCGGATCCTCGCCATCGCCCACGGCGGCCAGATCATCTGCTCCGCGGTCGCGGCCGTGCTCGCCCGCGATGGGCTCCCGGAGTCGGTCGAGCTCGATGGACCTCGGCTCGCACCGGCTTCGCGACATCGACCGACCGGAGCAGATCTACCAGGTCGTCGTCGGCGACCTCGAACGAGACTTCCCGCCGCTTCGGTCGTTGAGCACGCGCCGTTCGAACCTGCCGGTCCAGCTGACGAGCTTCGTCGGACGCGACAAGGAGCTCGCCGAGGTGGCGTCGCTCATCGAGCGGCACCGGCTCGTGACCCTCATCGGCACGGGCGGGACCGGCAAGACCCGGTTGATGCTGGAGGCTGCCGGCCGGCTCATCGACCGCTACGCGGACGGCGTGTGGCTCGCGGAGCTGGCGCCGCTCGGCGACCCCTCGCAGATCCCGTCCGAGGTCGCCCGCGCGCTCGGTGCACCGGAGGTCCCCGGTGTCCCGGCCCTCGCGACGGTCACGGCGTTCGTCGCCGACAAGGAGCTGCTGCTGCTGCTCGACAACGCCGAGCACCTCGTCGACGGCGTCGGCACGGTTCGCCGAACGACTGCTCGCGAGCGCGCCGGGCCTGCACATCCTCACGACCAGCCGCGAGGCCCTGGCCGTCCCGGGCGAGGCGGTTCTCCAGCTGCGGTCCCTGTCCTGCCCCGCGGTCAAGGCTCGCCGACCGGCAGATGTCCAGGTCACCGTCGGCGGATTTCGAGGCGGCCGCCTCGTCCGAGGCTGTCCGGCTGTTCACCGAGCGGGCCGCCGTCGGCCGATCCCGGCGTTCACGCTTCGCGATTCGAACGTCGCCTCGGTCGTCGAGATCTGCCAGCGACTCGACGGCATCCCGCTGGCGATCGAGCTCGCGGCAGCGCGCGTCTCGGCCATGTCGCCGGACGACATCGCCGGACGGCTGGGCGATCGATTCCGCCTGCTGGCCGGAGGTCGAAGGACGGCCGTCCCGCGCCAGCAGACGCTCCACGCGATGATCGACTGGAGCTGGGACCTCCTGACCGACGAGGATCGCCGCCTGCTCCGGCGCCTGTCGGTGTTCAGCGGGGGCTGGACGGTCCCGATGGCGGCCCGGATCGTCGGCGACGACGCAGACGGAATGGATCCGCTGGATCTCGAAGATGGCCTGACCCGCCTCATCGACCGCTCGCTCGTGCTCGTCGACCGCGACACGATGCGCTACCGGATGCTCGAGACGATCCGACAGTACGCGCGCGAACAGCTCATCGCGGCCGGCGAGGCGCCCGGCCTGGCGGATCGTCACCTGGCTGTCTACGCGGCTCTCGCGATCGAGTCGGTCGAGCCGATGCGCGGCCCGGCGATCGTCGACTGGCTCGACCGCCTCGATGCCGAGCTCGACAATCTCGGGACCGCCCTCGAGTGGGGCCTCGAGGCCGAACCGTGGACGGCGGTCGTCATGGCGACGGCCCTGCTCCCCTACTGGGCCGTCCGGGTCATGTCCCAGGACAACGACGACCGGATCGTCGCGGCGATCGAGATCGCCCGGGCTCGGGTCCTGGATCGGCCCGACGCCGACCCGAGGACCAGGCGCTCGCGGCCAGGCTGCTGGGCGAGGGCGCGCGCCTGTGGGGCGATGTCGGGGCGTGCGCCCGTCGCGCTCGGCTGGGCCCAGGACGCCATGCGCCTGGCCGACGCGAGCGGGGACGCCGCCGCTCGGGTGACCGCCATGGCGGGCCTCGCGATCGCGATCGTCTTCTCAGGACGGGCGGGTCCGGACGGGACGGATGTGCGGCCGCTCTTCGAGGGTGGCGCGGACCTTGCCGAAGAGATCGGCGATTGGTGGCTCCTCGCCCTGGCGGCGGGGTTCGCGGGCGCCAGTCTCGGCAGCTTCGACCCGGATGGCGGAGAAGCGCTCATGCAGCGCGGCATCGATGCGGCACGACGGTCCGGCAGCCCGTATACGATCGGCGCGGTGTCGATGGCGCAGGGTCGGATGCTCGGGCGCCAGGGGAAGACCGACGCCGCCGTGGCGGCCTTCGGCGTGGCGATCGAGCGCTTCATGGAGCTCGGCGACGAACGATTCGTGCTCGCCTCGCGGAGCGACATGGCGCACGCCCTGCGGCGCGGCGGGCGGCTCGACGAGGCGCTCGCGGTGTACCGCGAGACGATCGGCGGCTGGGTCCACCTCGGCCACAAGGGAGCGGTCGCGAACCAGCTCGAGAACATCGCGTACGTCGACATCGGAGCGCGGGCGGACGGAGCTCGCGGTCCGCCTGCTCGGTGCCGCGGACGCGCTCCGGGAGGCGGCTGATGCCCGGATGGCCTTCGACGAGGAGCCCGAGTACCTCGCGTCCCTGGAACGGCTGCGCGCCGCGCTGATGCCGGCGGTGTTCGAGGACGCCTGGGCCGCCGGTCGCGGCCTGTCGCAGGCCGACGCCGTCGCGCTCGCGCTCGCCGACTGACCCGGACCGACGATGCCCTCGACCCAGCTCCTGGACGCGCTCCCGATCCTGCTCGTCTTCGTCGCGTTCGCGATCGTCACGTTGATCTGCTACGAAGTGGGGTTCCGCCTCGGTCGATGGTGGCAGGAGCGGACGCCCGGCGAGCAGGAGGGGCCGACGGGCATGCTCGTGGGCTCGATCCTGGCCCTGCTGGCATTCCTGCTCGCGGTCACGATGGGCATGGCGTCCGGACCGATTCGACGCCCGGCGCGCGCTCGTCCTGGCCGAGGCGAACGCGATCGGGACGGCGTACCTCCGAGCCGGCTACCTGCCGGAACCAGCCTCGAGCCAGGCCCGGGAGCTGCTCCGCCAGTACGTGCCGCTGCGGATCGTCGGCCCGGATACGACCGACATCCAGGCCGCGGTCGATCAATCGAACGCGATCCTCGCGAAGCTGTGGACGGTGACCGAGGGCGTGGCCAAGACGAACGGCTCCGACGTCGTGGCGCTCTACGTCGACTGCGGTCAACGAGACGATCGATCTCCACGAGAGCCGGGTCACGGCGGGCCTCTATGCGCGCGTCCCGGAGACGGTCCTGCTCCTGCTCGTCGGTGGTGCCGCGCTGAGCCTCGGCATGGTCGGCTACAGCGCCGGCCTCACGGGACGACGCAGCCCGCTCAGCGCCGTCGTGCTCGTGATCGCCCTGGGCGCGGTCATCATGATCGTGGTCGATCTCGACCGGCCGCGAGAAGGGTTCATCCAGGTCAGCCAGCAGCCGCTCCTCGACCTGCAGCAGCAGATCGGTCCGCCGTCCAGCTGACGATGCACCGCGGTACGCGACCTCAGGCGAGCGGGTGGAGCTCGAAGACGCATCGGCCATCGGCCGCTTCCAGCGGACGGTGGAGATCGACCCCGTCGACGATGCGGATGAACGAGTACGCCGAGCGGCATGCGCGCGCGCGACGGGATCGAGGACGTCGCGGAAGAACGCGACTCGTTCCGACGGGTCCAGCTCGGTCGCACGGACCTCTTCCTCGCGGCCTCGCACCGTGATCGTCGCCCGGCCGGCGGCGCGCAGGTTGCGCACCCAGTTGACCTCACCCCACGGGGACCAGACCCAGCGCCTGCCCGAGACGTCGATGATCGCGATCGGGTTGGTGCGAGGCTGGCCGCTCGTCCGGCCACGAATGGTGATGAGCCCGTTGAACCCCAGCGGGACGCGGGCAGCCAGGAGGAACTTGGCGATCGGGGCGAAGAACGTGACCCAGCGCGGTGCGCTGGCGGTCCTGCTGATGTGAGCGGTCATCTGCGTGCTCCTTCTTGCGGTGATCCAACCAAAGAACCCGCAAGAAGGCGCGAATGTGACCGCCGGCCGGCGAGAACGTCAGCCGGTCACCATCGTGAGATCCAGCCGACGCAGCCGTTCCGGATCGGCCAGCACGTCGATCGCGACGATGCGCCCGCCTTTGACCGTCAGGGCAAGGACGGAGAACGGACTCCCGTCGGGTGCCCAGGCGACGCCGCCGGGGATCCCGTTCACGAGGACCCGCGTCGCCGTTTCGGCGAACCGGCGGAAGGACATCGCCTGCTCGGCGACGGCCTCGCGCACCGCGGATCGTCGAGACCAGGTCCGGACGTGCGATCCCGCCGTCGGAACGAACCACGACATCCGGGTCGAGGACGGCGAGGAGGCGTTCGAAGTCACCCTCCCGCGCAGCGGCGAGGAAGGCGTCGACGACCGCCCACTGGCCTTCGAGATCGACGTCCGGCACGGGTGCACCCTGGACGCGGCGACGGCCCCGGCTCGCGAGCTGCCTCGCCGCGGCCGGGGTTCGGCCGACGATCGGCGCGATGTCGTCGAACGGCACCGCAAAGACGTCGTGCAGCACGAACGCGACTCGTTCGGCCGGCGTCAGGGAGTCGAGGACGACCAGCAAGGCGAGCCCGACCGAATCGCCCAGCAAGGCTTCCTGCTCGGGATCGAGTCCATCCTCGGGACTCAGGATCGGATCCGGGACGTGGGTCTCGAGGGGCGATTCGCGACGCGTCCTGCGCGATCGCAGCATGTTGAGGCAGACACGCCCGACCACCGTCGTCAGCCAGGCCCGCAGATTGTCGACCTGGCTCGTGTCCGTTCGGCTGAGCCGGATCCAGGCCTCCTGGACGGCGTCGTCAGCCTCGGTCACCGAGCCGAGCATCCGATAGGCGACGCCGCGCAAATGCGAGCGGTTTGCCTCGAAGCGCTCGGCGAGCCAGTCCTGGTCGGTCATGCGGTCATGGTCCTGCTGTTGGGGGGTCATGTCATTGACCCGCGAGGCCACGGTTGTGTGACCGATCACGCTACCCTTGGCCGACACAAGAGCGAGATGGGCAAGCCTGGTGATCCTCCCCAAGATCCGGGATCCGCGGTTCATCACGGTCCGTCGCGGCGGGACCCTCGAGGACGACGATCATCGTCTTCTCGCGATCTGGGCGGCCGACTGCGCGGAGCACGTCCTGCACCACTTCGAGCAGGTCCGGCCGAATGGACGACCGTCCACGTCGGGCGATCGACCTCGGGCGTGCCTGGGCGCGCGGTGAGATCCCGTGGGCAGAGGCCCGCACGGCGGCCGGCCATGCGAACGCCGCGGCCAGAGACCTGCGTGGAGCGGCACGGCATGCCGCGTACGCTGCCGGCCAGGCCGCGGCGGTCGGCCATGTGGCCGCCCACGAGCTCGGTGCCGCGGCCTACGCGATCAGGGCGGCGCGAGCGGCAGCTCCTGAAGACGAGCGTCGAGGCGGCCGGCCGCCTGGAGTGCCAGTGGCAGCGCGCCCAGCTCCCCCAGCGAGATCCGAGAGCTCGTGCTCGACGACCAGCGGCTGCGCAACGAGTTGTGCTGGTTCGCGTTCGACTGCTGACCGATGGCCACCCGCGCAGGTCCCTAGAATCGGCGGGTGAAGAAGATCGGGTTCCTGTCGTTCGGACATTGGTCGGCGTCGCCCTACTCGCAGGTCCGGTCGGGCTCGGACGCGCTCATCCAGTCGATCGAGCTCGCCGAGGCGGTCGAGGACCTGGGTGCCGACGGCGCCTACTTCCGCGTCCACCACTTCGCCCAGCAGCTCGCGTCGCCGTTCCCGCTCCTGGCGGCGATCGGCGCCCGGACCAAGCGCATCGAGATCGGGACGGCCGTCATCGACATGCGCTACGAGAACCCGCTGTACATGGTCGAAGACGCCGGCGCCGCCGACCTCATCGCGGGCGGTCGCCTGCAGCTCGGGATCAGCCGCGGCTCGCCCGAGCAGGTCATCGATGGCTTCCGCTACTTCGGCTACGTGCCGCCCGAGGGCGAGACCGACGCCGACATGGCCCGCCAGCACACCGAGGTCTTCCTCCAGGCGCTGTCCGGCGCCGGGTTCGCCCAGCCCAACCCCTCCCCGATGTTCCCGAACCCGCCCGGCCTGCTCCGCCCCGAGCCGCATTCGCCCGGGCTGCGCGACCGGATCTGGTGGGGCGCCGGATCACGCGCGACCGCCGAATGGGCGGGCCAGCAGGGCATGAACCTGATGTCGTCGACGCTGCTGACCGAGGACGCCGGCGTGCCGTTCCACGAGCTCCAGGCCGAGCAGATCCGGCTGTTCCGCGAGGCGTGGACCGCGGCCGGGCACGAGCGCGAGCCGCGGGTGTCGGTCAGTCGCAGCATCTTCGCGCTGGTCGACGACCGCGACCGAGCCTACTTCGGGCGCGGCAACCAGGAGTCGGATCAGGTCGGCTACCTCGACGCGCAGACCAAGGCGATCTTCGGGCGCTCGTACGCCGCGGAGCCCGACGTCCTCGTCAAGGAGCTCGCCGGGGACACGGCGATCCAGGCCGCCGACACGCTGCTGCTGACGGTCCCGAACCAGCTCGGCGTCGAGTACAACGCCCACGCGATCGAGAGCATCCTCAAGTACGTGGCCCCGGAGCTCGGCTGGCGCTAGCCGTTCGACGACGGCTGCCTGCACCGCGTGGGTGGTCCCCGAGCCGGCTAGCGCGCCACGCGGTAGCGGAGGTAGACGACGCTCGAGCTGAAGGTGCGGGTCTCGACGAGTTCGAGATCCACCCGGCGCTCGCGCTGCGGAAAGTACGGAATGCCACCGCCGACCAGCACCGGGTAGACCATGGCCCGGTACTCGTCGATCAGACCCAACGCGGCCGCCTCGGCGGCGAGCGTCGCGCCGCCGATCGCGATGTCGCCGTCCCCCGGCTCGGCTCGCAACCGCTCGATCTCCTCCGCCAGGCCGCCGGAGGCCAGGCGGGCATTGCCCTGCACCGCCGACAGCGTGGTGGAGAACACCACCTTCGGGAGCGGCTTCCAGAGTGCGGCCCACTCGAGCTCGGCGTCGTCGAGCGATGGATCCTGGTCGGCGGTCTCCCAGTACAGCATCGTCTCGTACAGCCGTCGTCCCATCAGGTGGACGCCGACCTCTCGGATCTCGTCGATCCAGAAGCGGAAGACCTCCGGGTCGGGCGCCGTCCAGTCGAAGCCGCCGTCCGGCCCGACGATGTAGCCGTCAAGCGAGACGCCCATCGAGTAGGTCACGCTGCGCATCAGAAGTCCTCCTCGGTAACGGGTTCGACGATACGACCGCCGGACGGCGTCGGGACTGATCGCGAGCCCGCGAGCTGCGGCCGTGACGGATGTGGTGGGGGTTCCTGATCGCTGTCGTGCTGCTCGACCAGACGACGTAGTCTCAAACGCTTGGATCAGCGCAAGCGCCCGACATGCCTCTCGGTGATACGGACTGCGCCGGTGTGGCGCCCCCGGACGGACTCGAACCGCCGACGCAGGCCTTAGGACGGCCTCGCTCTGTCCACTGAGCTACGGGGGCGCGGATCCCATCGTACCCTGCGACGCCGCGCGCAAGCCCCGACAGGGTCCTCCGGACGCTCGCCTACAATCCCACCCGAGATGCACGACGCTCCCCTCCCCGACCTCGTCCTGTACGGCCGCCCGGGCTGCGGCCTGTGCGACGAGACACGCACGATCCTGACCGCCCTTCTCGACGAGCGGCAACGCGCCGGCCTGGCGACCCCCGCCGTCGAAGAACGCGACATCGAGACCGACCCAGCCTGGCAGCGGGCCTTCTTCGCCTCGATCCCGGTCGTCGAGCTGGGTGATCGACGGCTGGAGCTCGCCACCAGCGCGGCGAAGCTCCGCCGGTTGATGGCCGACGTGCTGGACGCTTGACGGTCGGATGACCGGCAGGGGCGCACGGCACAGGGGGCGGGCACTCAGCCTCGGTCTCGGTCTCATGCTGGCCGCTGCCCAGGCTGCGACGATCATCGCGCCGCCGGTCTCGGCTGCCGATCCGACCGCCACGCCGTCCTCGTCCGGGACCCCGGAAGCGCCACCATCGCGCCTCTTCGGCACGTCGAGCGGAACCAGCCAGGCCAGGCCGGCTGCCCCAGGGGCTGCCGTTCCGGTGCCGACGGCCGGCTTCGACGACACGATCGTCATGTCCGGTCTGACCCGGCCTATCGCGATCCGTTTCGCGTCCGATGGGAGCGTCTTCGTCGCGGAGAAGAGCGGGCTCATCAAGATGTTCTCGAGCCTGACCGATACATCGCCCATCGTCGTGGCCGACCTGCAAAGCGAGGTCCACGACTATTGGGATCGGGGCTTGATGGGATTCACCCTCGACCCGAACTACCCGGCATCGCCCCATGCCTATGTCCTGTACGCGTACGACGCCCCGATCGGGGGCACCGCACCGACCTACGGCGACGGCTGCCCGGCACCGCCGGGTGCCAATACGGATGGTTGTTTCGTCAGCGGCCGTCTGTCACGCCTGACCATCGCCGGCGGGAGCTCGACAGAGCAGGTCCTCATCAACGACTGGTGCCAGCAGTTCCCGAGCCACTCGGTGGGCGATCTCCAATTCGGGGCCGACGGGGCGCTCTACGCGACCGGGGGCGAGGGGGCGGGCTTCACCGGCGTCGACTTCGGGCAGTTCGGTGGCACCACCACGCCCGTGGCCCCGACGCCTCCCACCCCGGCCAACCCGTGTGGTGACCCGCCCGCCGGCTCGGGCGGTACGGAGCAGCCACCGGCGGCCGAAGGCGGAGCACTCCGGGCCCAAAGCGTGCGTCGCGCCGCGGGCGAGCCGGTCGTCCTCGGCGGCACCGTGATCCGGGTCGACCCGACGACGGGGGCGGCCGTCGCCAACAACCCGATGATCCTCAGCCCGGACCTGAACAAGCGCCGGATCGTCGGCTACGGGCTGCGCAATCCGTTCCGATTCGCGCATCCGGCCGGGCACCAACGACCTTTGGATCGGCAACGTCGGTTGGACTGCCTGGGAAGCGATCGATCGGATCCCCGCTC
>CAVXVP010000029.1:0-17410 GCA_963765245.1 uncultured Chloroflexia bacterium | reverse complement strand
GTTCAAGCGGATCGCCGCTCGGGACCGGCAGGGCGGGCGGGACGTGCGGCGCGGCAAGCCGGATCGCGACGAGCGAGGCCTGGAGCTGGCCGGTGGGGGAGAGTGGCGTTTCGGCCTGCCCCTGGAAGCGGCCCTCGACGATGTAGGTCGACTCGCCGTGACGAACGAGCACGAGCGTCGCATCGAGCCCGGCGGGGATGAGTGGGGTTCCCCCGGTGGTCAATGGCCCGGGCCGAGCCGGATCGTCCACAGGTCGCGCACCGCCTCGTTGGTCCGGATCGCGTCGGAGACGAAATCCGGGACATCATCGTCGAGCGCCAGGATCATGAACGCGTCCTCGCGCGGCCGCGTCCGGGCGAGGTGCATCGCACTGATGTTGATGTCGGCCTCACCCAGCATCAGGCCGACCCGCCCGACCGTGCCCGGCCGGTCCATGTGCCGGGTGATCAGCATGTTGTCGGCAGGCGCCATGTCGAGCCGGTAGTCGTCCAGCCTCGTGATCCGCGGCTCCCCGCCTGCGACGGTCCCGGCCACCACCGTGGTCCGGCCACCGGTCTCGCCCGACAAGGTGATGAGTGCGGCGAAGGCGCCGGCGTCGGGCGTCTTGCGCTCGACAACCGTGATCCCGCGCGCCTTGGCGAGGGCACCGGCGTTGACAAGGTTGACCCGCTCGGTGATCGAGGTCTCGAGGAGCCCGCGCAGGACCGCGGCGGTCAGTGGCGTCCCGTCGAACTCGGCGAGCTCGCCGGCGATCTCGAGCGTCAGCGTGCGCACGCCGCCGCGCGAGAACTGGGCGAAAACCGGCCGAGGATCTCGGCCAGCGGGAGGTACGGGGCGAGGGCTCGTGCGGTCTCGGGCGTCAGGAGCGGTGCGTTGACCGCGTAGCGCGCGCTGCGGCCGGCGAGCACATCGAGGACCTGTGCGGCCACCTCCTCGGAGACCAGCACCTGCGCTTCTGCCGTGGAGGCCCCGAGGTGCGGCGTCAGCAGCGTGTTGGGCGCATCGAGCAACGGCAAATCGGTCGGCGGCTCCTGCTCGAAGACATCGATGCCCGCGCCGCCGAGGTGGCCGGAGCGGAGCGCCTCGGCGACGGCCGCCTCGTCGAGCACGCCCCCGCGTGCCACGTTCAGGACGATGGAGCCCGGCTTGAGCCTGGCGATCGCGTCGCGCCCGATCAGCCCGCGCGTCCCGCGCGTCAGCGGCACGTGGACGGTCACGACGTCGGAACGGGCCAGCATCTCGTCGAAGCCGACAAGCTCGACCCCGTGGTTGGCGGCGGCCTCGGCGGTGACGAACGGGTCGACGCCCAGCACGGTCATCTCCATCGCCCGTGCGCGGACCGCGATGGCCTGCCCGATCTTGCCGAGTCCGACGATCCCGAGCGTCCGTCCGCGCAGCTCCAGGCCGGTGAACTGCGCACGCTTCCACTCGCCGCGGCGGAGCGACGCGTCGGCCGCCGCGATCTTGCGGGCGACCCCATAGAGGAGCGCCAGGGTGTGCTCGGCGGCCGCGATGGTGTTCCCGGTCGGCGCGTTGACGACGACGATGCCGGCACGCGTCGCGGCCTCGAGATCGACGTTATCCACGCCGACGCCAGCGCGTCCGATCACGGCGAGCCGTTTGCCCGCGGCGATCAGATCGGCATCGACCTGGACGCCGCTGCGGACGATCAGGGCGTCGTAGTCAGGGATGATCGCGCACAGCTCGTCGCGCGACAGCCCGTGGCGTTCGTCGACTTCGTGGTCGGCGCGAAGGAGATCGACCCCTTCGCTGGCGACCGGCTCAGCGACGAGGACCCTCACGCACCCGCCCCGGCGGCGGTCGGCGTCACGATCCCGTACGACTCGAGCGCCGCGACCTGGGCCGCCGCGACCGCGGCACCCGGCCGGACCGATCGACCCGCCGCGATCGACGCGATCTCGAGCGTGCTCATCGCACCGATGATCTCCTCGATCGTGACCGAACCGAGATGGCCGAGCCGGAAGATCTTGCCGGTCAGCTTGCCCTGGCCACCGGCCAGCACCAGGCCCCGGCGCTTGAGTTCGCCGTTGAACGACTTCCAGTCGAGGTCGTCCGGGACACTTGCCGCCGTGACCGTCTTGGAGGCATGACGCGGGTCGGCGAACAGCTCGAAGCCGAGCGCCTCCAGCCCTGCCCGGGACGCCGCGGCACACGCCTCGTGGCGCGCGAAGATCGCATCGGCGCCCTCAGCGGTCATCAGTCGAAGGCCTTCGTCCACCTGGTAGACCACGGCGATGGCCGGGGTGAACGGCGTCTGGCCGGCGGCATGGCTCTCGCGATGCGCCCGCAGGTCGAGGTAGACGCGCGGCATGGTCGCCGTCTCCATCGCTGCCCAGGCACGCTCCGACGCGGCGATCATGGCCAGTCCCGGAGCGGACATCCAGGCCTTCTGCGAGCCCGTGACGACGACGTCGACACCCCATGCGTCCATCTCGAACGGCACCGCGCCGAGGCCCGAGACGCTGTCGACGAGGATGAGCGTGTCCGGCGAAACCTCACGGACGACCGCGGCCAGGTCGCGGATCGGGTTCATGACACCGGTCGACGTCTCGTTGTGGGTCAGCAGGACGGCCGTGTAGCCGGGTGCGCGCTCGAGCTCGGCGCGGAGGGTCGCCGGGTCGGCGGCCTGGCCCCATTCGACCTCGATCTTGGTCACGTCGGCGCCGTAGGTGCGGGCGATCTTGGCGAACCGGTCGCCGAACGAGCCGATCGAGACGCCCAGGACGCGATCGCCCGGGGAGAGGACGTTGACGACGGCCGCCTCGAGCCCACCGGTGCCGGCAGTCGTGATCATCGCGACGTCGCTGGTCGTTCCGAAATACGGCTTGATGCCGTCGAGAATGCGGGCAAGCATCGCGGCGAATTCAGGGCCGCGGTGGTTGATCATCTGGTGGGCGCCGGCCTCGCGGACGCTCGGCGGGAGCGCGGTCGGGCCGGGGATCCGCAGGTTGGGCTCGAAGCGGTCCACGGGGTCCTCCTGGATGCGTCGTTGACGAAGTTCGATGGCGGACGCCGGAGGGTCATCCGGCACGTTCCTATGCTGACACATGGCCGCGCAGCCCATCGTCGGCCGGACTTTGGGATGGCCTTGCAAGGCTCCTCGAGGTGGTAGACGAGCGGCCGCTGCGTCGGTTGTGATGCACTCATCTGATGGACCAGGCACGGATCGGCGACCGATACACGCTTCTGGACAGGCACGCGACGGGCGGGATGGCCACGGTCTGGCGCGCCCGGGACGAATGGACACGCGAGATCGTCGCGATCAAGCAGCTCCATCCGCACGTCGTGGCCGACCCGGTCGCTCGGGCTCGGCTCGAGCGCGAAGCCGAGGCGCTGCGCACTGTCGACCACCCTGCGATCGTCCGCCCGCGCGGCCTGATCGACGACCCGGATGCCCCGTCGCTGGTCATGGACTTCGTGTCGGGGCGGCCGCTGAGCGAGCGCATCGCCGAGGGACCGTTGCCGCCGGAGGAGGCCGTGGCGATCGCCGGGGTCGTGGCCGACGCGCTGGCCGTGGCACACGACCATGGGATCGTCCATCGCGATATCAAGCCGGCCAACATCCTGGTCGACGACGACGGGGCCGTTCACCTGGTCGACTTCGGGATCGCGGCGCTGATGGACGCGCCACCCGACGGATTGACGGCTGACAGCACGATGGTCGGGACGCTCCGCTATGCCGCGCCGGAGCGGCTCGCCGGCGGAGACGTCACCCCGCGTTCGGACGTCTGGGCGCTCGGGGCCGTCCTGTACGAGATGCTGACCGGGGTGCCGGCAGTGACCACTTCTGATCCGGTCGGCGCCCTTGCCGCGAGTCAGGCCGCGCCGGCGACCTTCGAGGGCGTGCCGCCGTACATGGCCTCGGTCATCGGTCGAGCGATGGCGACGGATCCGGCAGATCGATACCCCGACGCTGTGGCCCTCCGCGATGCGCTGGCCGCCGATGGCGCGCCCGTCGACCCGAACGCGATGACCGCCGTCGTCCCGATCGTCGGCATCGCGAATGCCGCCGAGGCCTCACCAGTCCCGCCCCTGGGTCCCGTCGAAGCCCCATCGCGGCGTCGTGGATCCATGCGCCCCGGCATCCTGACCGCTGGTCTCGTGCTGGCCGCGGTGGTGCTCTTCGCTCTCGCCGGGACGAGCCTGCTTGCCGGAGGCACGGATGGCGGCACCGGATCCGGTGCGGTGGCCTCCCCGCAGCCGACCGCGTCCCGACCCGCGCCAACTGCGAAGCCCGCTGCCGCGCAGCCGACTCCGACTCCGAAGCCCAAGCCGGGCAAGGGCAAGGGCAAGGACAAGGAGCACGGCCAGGACTAGCGACGCCGGTTTCCGTGGTGTCGGGTACGGTTGCGCCGGCGCGTCGCACGAGCGCTTCGTCGACCGTCCACAGCACCGCCACCAGCCGCACGTGAGCCTTCCAGCATGACCAGCGCGCCCAAGCGTCGCCTCCACCGTCGCCTGCTCCTCATCACCGCCCTCGGGCTGGTGATCGCCCTCGTCGGCGTTGGTGCCGTCGCCACGGATACCCTGGGGGCCGGCAACCTGTACGACCGAGCGGTCGCAAAGATCGATCGGTTCCTCGCCGGTCCCGTTCCCGATCGGTCGGCGCCTGACACGGTCGTCGCCAGCACGCCGCCCGAGGACGTCGCGGACCTCGATCCGGATGAGAGTCTGATCCCGGATCCAGTCGTGGGCGCGGTCGGACCGGCGGTCACGCCAGTCCCGGTGCCGACCGCGAGCCCGACGCCGACACCGACCGTCCCGCGCGTCCCGATCACCTTCGATGTCGTCGCCGATCACAAGGCGGTCTTCGCCCACGAGCTCAAGGAGACCTGGTGTGCCTCGGCCGGCGTCCAGATGGTCCTGGCCACCCTTCACCACGGCAACACGTCCAACGCGTTCCAGCGCGAGATCCAGGGCCGCGTCCACGAATGGGAGAGTTACAAGGACAGTCACAACGGCGACTGGGGACCATCGGCGATGGCTCTCGCCCTCGACGCCTACGGGGCGAAGGGCTACGAGGTCCACGCCTACCAGACCCGCCAGGGTGCGCTTGCGCGGCGCGGCCAAGGCGATCATGAAGACCAATTCGCCGGCGATCCTGTTGGCGTGGAAGGGTGCGCACACCTGGGTGATGACCGGCTTCAAGGCCGACGCGGACCCGGCGGTCTTCTCGAACGCAAAGATCCTCGGGACCTACATCCAGGACCCGTGGTATCCGGACGTCTCGAGCATCTGGGGTCCGTCCGATCCGCCCGGCACGTTCCAGAACAACGCCGAGATGATCCGGAACTTCCTGCCGTGGAAACGGCCTGAAGGCAAGTACCCGGCTCGCGACGGCCTGTACATCACGGTCCTGCCGACGATCCCGGTCAGCCCGCCGGGCTGACGCCGATGCGCCGGACCCGCGGCGCGAGGAACAGCGCGAGCAGGACGTCCTTGGCGATCACCCCGGCCGCGTAGCCGAGGGGGATGCCGAGGATCCCGAACTCCGGGACGAGCAGCGTCGTGGCGAGGACGACCGCGCCGAGGCCGGCGAACGAGGCGAGGACCTGGCGCAGGGTGTCGTGCGTCGCGTACAGCCCGCGCGAGAGCGGGTAGGCGAGGGCGTCGAACGGGACCGACAGCGCGAACGCCGCGACGACGGACGAGGTGACCGCCACGTCTTCCGCGGTGAACTTGCCGCCTCCGAGAAGCACGTGCACGAGCGTCCCCGACAACACGAACAGGGCCACCGCGGCCAGGACGGTCAGGATCCCGATCGTCGCCAGGTTCTTGGTCAGGATGGCGCTGAACGATGGACCGGTCGCCGTCCGCGTATGCCGCCGAGAGCAGAGGAAAGACCGCCAGCGAGAACGAGACGCCGATCAGGCTGACCGGAAGGACCTGGTAGTCGAGCCCGAAGTTGAGCGCCGAGACCGCGCCGACCCCGAGTCCAGCCGCGACGCGCGTGAAGTAGGTGATGGTCAACGGGTCGATGGCGACCGAGAACATGCGCGGGACCATCAAGCGCAGGAACTCGCGAAAGGCCGCGGTGCGGACGACGAACGCCGGGCGGATCCGGAACGACGTCCGCGACGTCCCGATCGCCCGGATCGCCAGGTGCGCCGCCGCGCCGCCGACCGCGCCCCAGGCCGATGCCACGATCCCGAAGCGCGCGGCAAACAGGACCGTCCCCACGATGATGCCCGTCGTGTAGAGGATCGGCGCGAGCGCATAGAACAGGAACCGCCGGTGCGCGACAAGGATCTCGCCGAGCGCGATCGACGCCGCGAACATCACCTGCGCGAGACAGTTGATGCGCAGGAGCTGGACGTACAGATCCTGGGTCGCCGGATCGAACCCTTCGGCGATGACGCCCGCCAGCCACGGTGCGGCGATGAAGATGCCGATGCTGGCGATCGACATCAGGCCGACCGCGCCGGTCAGCACGGTCCGACCGAAGTCGTTCGCCGGTTCGTCGCCGTCGTCGTGGCGGAGCCGGCTGTAGATCGGCACGAACGGGGCGGTCAGCCCGGCCGCGACCAGGACGTCGAGGGCGATCTCCGGGATGCGGAACGCGGCGTTGTAGGCGTCGAGCTCGGCGCCGGCCCCATACGTGTTGGCGAAGACCCGGTTCCGGATGATCCCGGTCGCGAAGTAGCCCAGCGACAGGAACGACAGCAGGATCGCCCCGCGCGGGAAAACGCGATCGAGGAGGCCGCGGGCGCCCGTGACGATGGTTCCGACGGTGGCGGCCATGGCGGACAGTATGTTGCGAGCGCGCCCTCAGTCGCCGAGCCGTGCGTCCCAGAAGTCGAGGAAGCCGAGCGTGCCGGGGAAATGGCCGGCGCGGGTCAGGAGTGCCGCCGCATCCGTGCATTCCTGGATCCCATGCGTGGCGATGTGCACGAGGTAGACCCACTGCGGATAGCCGGTTCGGTCTTCCACCGGGTCGTCGGCTGCAAGGCTTTCGTCGGTGAGTCCTGACAGCCACTGCCTCGTTTCGATCTCGTCCGCTCGCCAGTGGGCTGCCAGGCTGTCGATCGTCGGGTAGTCGTCCGGCTTGAGTTCCGTCTCGCCCTCCGGCGTGCGAGCCGCGATCCAGGAACCGCGCGCGCCAGCTCGATTCGATATCGAGCTCATGGACCAACGTCGAGCGCAGGTCGCGCTGGGTCAGCTTCTCGGTGGCGACGAAAGCGTCGGCGGGCAGGTCCGCGGCAGCCGCGAGCACTCGGTCACGGAGCCAGAACAGGTAGTCGAACAGGACGGTGACGTCGGCCTTGTTCATGCCACCTCCTTCCCGCGGCTAGTCGTCGCGGCGGACCTGGAGTCGCTTGCCGCGGATCGTGGCCTCGCGCAGGGCAGCGATGACGGCATCGGCGACGCCCTCCTGGACGTCGACCAGCGAGAAGCCTTCGTTGATCTGGATCGCGCCGACGACGCCGCCAGGGACGTGCGCCTCGTTGGTGATGGCGCCGACGAGGTCGCCCGGCCGCAGCCCAGCTCGCCGGCCACCGCCGACGAAAAGCCGCACCCACGGCCCGCTGGAGCCCGGGCGATCGCCACCGCGCGGCGGACCGCCCGGACCGCCCTGACCCGGTCGCGGGCTTGGACCACCTGGGCCTGGTCGCGTGCCACCGGGACCACCCGGGCGCATCGGGCGGCCCGGCATCGGCCTCGCACCCCGCGGCGGCGGTCCGGCGTTGAGCGGCGGCGAGAACAGCTCCACCTCGTCAGCGTCCTGCGCCCCAGCGCCCTCGATCAGACTGACCGCGGCGAGCGCGATGTCGACCAGGTCGAATTCGTCCGTGAGGGGCTCGACGACGCCGCGGAACCGGTCGAAGCCGTCGCCGAGGAGCGCCTCGCGCAGGTTGGCGCGCAGGATCTCGGTGCGTCGCTCGCGCAGGTCGGCGACCGTCGGCAGGTGGGCGATCTCGAGCTTGGAGTGCGTCGCCGCCTCGATGTTGCGCAGCATCCGGTGCTCGCGCGGCTCGACCAGGGTGATCGCCACGCCCTCCCGGCCGGCTCGCCCGGTGCGGCCGATGCGATGGACGTAGGCATCGGGGTTGGACGGGACGTCGTAGTTGACGACGTGCGAGACGTGTTCGATATCGAGGCCTCGCGCGGCGACGTCCGTCGCCACCAGGACATCCAGCGAGCCATCGCGGAAGCGACCCATCATCCGGTCGCGGCCTTCCTGGGTCAGGCCGCCGTGAAGCGCGCCGGCGTCATGGCCGCGCGCGCTGAGAGCCTCGGCCAGGTCGTCGACCTCGCCGCGCGTCCGGGCGAAGACCAAGGTCGAGGCGGGGTCCTCGACGTCGAGGATGCGGCACAGCGCCGCCAGCTTGTCGTTGCGGCGGACGACGTAGGCGACCTGGCGGACCCGGGCAGTCCCGTCGCCAGCGAGCTTCTCGGCGTGGACCTTGATCCGGGCCGGGTCGTCGAGGTGCCGCTTGGCGATGCGCGTGATGGTCGGCGAGATCGTCGCCGAGAAGAGCGCGGTCTGGCGATCGTCGGGGGTCGCGGCCAGGATCGTCTCGAGGTCCTCGGCGAAGCCCATGTCGAGCATCTCGTCGGCCTCGTCGAGGATGACCACCTGGACGCCATCGAAGCGGAGGCTGCCGCGCTTGAGATGGTCGACCGCCCGGCCCGGTGTCGCGACGACGATGTCGACGCCGCGGCGCAGGCCGCGCAACTGCTGGCCGATCGGCTGGCCGCCATAGACCGGCAGGATCCGGGCACCGAGCTCGCGGCCGTACTTGTGGAGTGCCTCGGCGACCTGCATCGCCAGTTCGCGCGTCGGGACGAGGACGAGCGCAGACGTGCTGCCCTCGCCGGCCTTTCCGATGGGGATGCGCTGGAGTGTCGGAAGAGCGAACGCGGCCGTCTTGCCCGTGCCCGTCGGTGCCTCGGCGAGGAGGTCACGGCCGGCGAGCAGGGGAGGGATGGCCTCGCGCTGGATCGGCGTCGGCTCTTCATAGCCGAGCGCCGCGATCGTCGTCAGCAGGCGCGCGTCGAGCTCGAGTGCGGCGAAGCCATCGGTGGCGGACTCGACGGCCGCGGCATCCACGAGCTTCGCGCCATCGGGGATCCCGGTCGCCTTGTCGCCTTTGCGTTTCGCCACGTCGGCCATTGTCGCCGAGTCGGAGGGGCTCAGCGTGCCCCGGCGATCGGGTCGAGGTCGATCGTCCGGACGCGTCGAGTCCCGCCCCCGTCGGTCCGCACGGCGGCCGTCGGGATGACGCCGGCGACAAGCCGCTCGATGATCGCTTCCTCGCCGGCGTACAGACCGGTGCCGTTGATCCGCACTCGACCACCGACCTTGAGGTTCGCTCGCCCGGCGCCCGCGGTGATGTCGATCGCGACGAGGTTCGGCCGGACGACCGCGACCTCAGGTCCTGCGCCGGCGCGCGGTGCGCCCTTCGTGTGGGTCCGCGCGACCGGGTACGTCACCTTGCGTCGCTTCACGCCTCCGACTCGTTGCCGTCACGGCCGCCGCCGAGCTTGCCTCCGAGGGCATCGGCGCCGTTGACGGCGGACCAGGCGGTCACCGCGTCGGCGAGGGCGAGCGAGTCGGGGCGGACGGCCAGCCGGTCGTCGATGCCGCGGATCTCCTGACCGAGCTCGGCCACGACGCCGCGATAGGCGGGCTTGTCGCCGTTCGAGCGGGCACTGTTGGGATACACGTCGAAGTAGCCATCCGTGCTGACGACGATCGTCGCCTCAGGCGGAGAGAAAGAGGTTCGAGCCATGGGGTGGGGTTCCGATCCATCGCGCGCTTCGGACCGACGAGATGCGAGCCCGGCGCCTGCGACTGCACCCCACCATCGGGCCGCGAGCCAATTCCGTCAAACGTCGGGCGATCTGTAATGCGACTGTAGCACCCGGTCGTCGTCGCGCAAGGTCCCTATCTGCGGAACCGATTAACGTCCGCGTAGGCGCCTCGCGCCGCGAGAAGGGTTCGAATCGATGCGGTCCCAGCCACCGCGTGGAGCAGTTCCGAGGGACTCGTGGACGCCGTCAATATCGCTCTGCAATCTGCGTTCATCCTGATCTTCGTCGTGGTCCTGGTCCACTACATCCGGGACCCACGACCGGTCCACCGCGATCTGGTGCTGGTGTTCGCGTCGGTCGTCGCGCTGTTCGCGATCGCGATCGTCACCCAGCTCGTCCCGGGCATCCCACGGGCGGTCACCCAGATGTCTGCGGTGGTCCTCCTCCTCCAGCCGTACCTGACGCTGCGACTCGCGGGCCATTTCGTCCGGGTCTCGCCGTCGCTGTCGATCGCGTCCCTGATCTGGTTCGGCGCGGCAGTCGTCGGGATCGGGATCGGGACGCGCGGCAACCCGCCGGTCACGCTGTTCGTCGTTGCGTACTTCTTCACCATCGAGGCGGTTGCGGCGTTCCTGCTCTTCCGGGCGGCGCGCCATCGTGTCGGCTACGCCCGCACACGTCTGCGGATCGCCGCGGCCGCGACGGTCTGCTTCGCGGTCGCGATCCTGGTGTCGGGAGCGGGAGCGGCGGCCGCGACCGCCGGCGGGGCGACGGACCCGAGCGTCACCGCAGTCGCGCGGGTGCTGGCGCTGGTGGCCGGCCTCGGCTATCTCGCCGCGTTCATCCCGCCCGTGGCGCTGCGCCGGCTCCAGCAGCGCGCCGTCGCCTTCGACCTCGGCCAGAGCTTCCTCGGGGCGCCCGTGGATGGTGCCCCGGACGCGCTGTGGGTCGCACTCGCGCATGCAGCCCGCACCATCACGAACGGATCCGCTGCGATCATCGCGCTTGGGACGCCACCGGCGGTCCGGGTCGTCGACGGGACGCCACCGACCCCGATCCAGGTCGGAGCGACCTATGACGATCCCGCTGCGAGTGACGGCACCGCCGCAGGCGGCGTGGCAACGATCTCGCTTCCGATCGAGTCCGACCTGGGACGTCAGGGCTGGCTGATCGTCCACCCCGATGCCGGTTCGCTCTTCCTCGACGACGATCGCGTCCTGCTGACCCTCCTCGCCGGTCAGGCCGCCCGCGCGTCCGAACGACGCGAGGCGATCCGCCAGCAGGGCGTCCTCGAGAGCGAGCTCGAGGATGCCAGCCACGAACTCGAGTTCTCGCGGGCGCAACTCCAGACCGAGGCGCGCTTCCGGGCCGCGCTCGAGGCGCACCCGGGGATCCTCCTCGTCGTCGAGCCCGACGGCCACGTGGGGTATGCCAACGGCCAGGCGCTCTACAGCCTCGGCTACTCCGCCGACGAGATCCGCGGACACTCGCTCGACGACCTGCTCGCACGGTTGCCGGCGGGCCGCCCGAGCGATACCGGGACTGGCGATGCGCTGCGCAAGGACGGCACGACGTTCCCGGTCGACTTCGCGGTCAGCACCTTTGAATCGCAGGGCGAGCGGTCGTCGATCGCCGTCCTGACCGACATCACCGACCGGCTCGAGAACGACCACTTGCGCGACACGTTCATCGGCATCCTGTCGCACGAGCTGCGCACGCCGGTGACGGCGATCTACGGCGGGAGCCAGGTCCTGCTGGGCCGCGGCGAGAAGCTCGATCCGGCCGTCTCGCGCGAGCTCATCACCGACATCGCGGCCGAGGCCGAACGACTCCATCGACTCATCGAGAACCTGCTCGTCCTTGCTCGCGTCGAGCGCGGCGAGGAGCTGATCGGCGGCGAGCCGGTCCTCCTCCAGCGGGTCCTGCCGACGATCGTGGAGCGCGAACGGGCGATCTGGCTCGGGACGCACATCTCCGCGATGGTGGCCCCGGGGCTCCCGACGGTGCGTGGCCACGACGGCTATGTCAGCCAGGTCATCCGGAACCTGCTGAGCAACGCGGTCAAATACGGCGGCGTGACTGCGAACGTCGAGATCGTCGCCGAGGGCGCGGAGAACGGCGTCACGGTGCGCGTGCTCGACGACGGGCCCGGGCTCGACGGCGAGACCGCCGATCGACTTTTCGACCTCTACTACAGGGCACCTGGCGCGGCGACGGTCGCCCAGGGGGCCGGCATCGGGCTGTTCGTGTGCAGGCGGATCGTCACCAGCCTGGGCGGCACGATCTGGGCCAAGTCGCGGCCGGCCGGCGGGGCAGAGTTCGGCTTCCGTCTGCCGATCTATGAGGCCGACGACGACTTCGAACCAGCCGCCGGCAGCGGTGGAGAGCTGGCGGCCGCTTCCTAGACGCGGCGTCGCTCGGTCACGGCTGCAAGCCGCACGTCACACCCGCCCGACTGTCGCATTGAGGGGATTGGCACCTCACGGACCGTACGGTCGCATCAATCCCAGTCAGTGAGGTATCCCATGTCCTATCGCCGTTCCCTTCTGGGCCTCCTTGGCGGAGCCGTTCTCTTTGTTTCCGCATGCGCGAGCACGGGAAGCAGTGGGGCTCCATCCATCGTGGTCCCGTCGAACCTCATCCCGTCCGGCGCCGGTGCGTCAATCGCGCTCGAGGGCTTCTGCGCCGACTTCGCATCGAAGATCGAGGCTACCTGGCCGAACATCGACGCTTCGACCGCGACGTCGCTTGGGCCGGTCGTCAGCGCGTGGGCAGCGAAGCCCGAGATGGCCAGCGTCCAGGCCGACGCCACGGTGATCGGGACCTGGGTCGCCTCGATGGCGAGCGGGAGTGCCGTGGCGACGCCGCCACCGGACGTCTCGACCGCGTTCGATCGCCTGAAGGCATTCGCCGCCACGAACTGCTAAGTAACGACAAACGAAACGGGCTCGACCAACTCGGTCGGGCCCGTTCTTCATGTTCGCCACGAAGTCGGGGGCCTTATCGGTCATTCGACTGATGTCGGAGCGCAGCCACCTCGCAACGATGTCTCCGAGAGCGCGCGTCCTCCTTGGGCGCCCGCGTGGATGCAAGAGGAGGGCGAACCGTGGCGATGCTCGTTCCATTCGGGTCCAATGGCGACCGATCAGGTCGACCGAGGGGACATCGTGCCCGGCGATCGCTCGTCGCCTTGGCGGTCGCGGCGCTGACCGTCGTATCGCTCCCTGCTACGTCGGCTCTCGCTGCCGCGGGTGGGATCTGCAGCCAGAACATCGTGACGATGACGTGCACGTTCACGTCCGGGAGCGAGGAGATCCAGGTGCCGAAGGGCGTCTCGACGATGCATGTCGTCGCCGTGGGTGGCCGTGGCGGCGCCTCGGCGCCGACCCACGCGGGCTTCTATCCAGCCGTCCCCGGCGGCTTTGGCGCGCGTGTCACCGGCGACCTGTCGGTGACTGCAGGTGAGTCGATGTTCGTGGTCGTCGGAGGCAATGGCGGCTTGGGCACGGGCGGCTCGAATGGAGGAGGCGACGGGATCCCCGCCTTCAGCGGCGGCGGTGGCGGCGCATCGGACGTCCGGTCGTCCCAGTCCGACCTGGGTTCGCGACTGATCGTCGCCGCGGGCGGAGGCGGTGGCGGCGGGAATGGTGCGTTCTACGGGGTGGGCGGTGCCGGTGGTGACGTCGGCTTCTCCGGTGCTGACGGCGCCGACTACGGTGGGCTGTGCGGCGATGACCCGTGCTTCGCCCGTGGCGGCCGCGGAGGCAAGGCGGGAACCGCAGCCGCCGGTGGCGACGGCGGTGCTGGCGGACACTGGGCCGACGCTTCGCTCCTCGGCTTTTCGGGCGCGGACGGCGAGCTCGGCTCGGGCGCCAACGCCATCTTCGGGGAGGAGCCCGGGCGACAAGCTGGCGGCGGTGGCGGCCTCTACGGAGGCGGCTCCGGCGGCGACGGCGGTCGCTTCTCCGGTAGCGCGGACAGCCAGGGCGGGGGCGGCGGTGGGGGTGGCGGCTCGAACCTCGTTCCTGCCGGTGGAACGTCGGCCGTCGACTCGACAGGGTCGCCACGCATCGTCATCACGTACACGGTACCGATCTCGATCAGCCCGGCTTCCATCGACTTCGGGAGCCAGGCGATCGGCAGCACGAGTGCGCCCAGGACGGTGACCCTGTCGGACACCGGCAGCGCGCCGATCGCGGTCGAGTCAGTGAGTCTCGTCGGCGCTCAGCTGGGCGACTTCGTCATCACCGCAGATGGATGCTCGGGGAAGACCGTCGCGGCGGGTAGTCAATGCACGGTGCAGGTCGCATTCGCGCCGACGGCAACCGGCGCGCGATCCGTGACGCTTCGTTTCATCGACGACACGGCGGGCACCCTGCAATTCGTGGGTCTCACCGGCGTCGGCACGACCCTTGCGGATGTCCGCGTCGCCATCAGCGGTCCGGCCTCCGCGCCGACCAATTCGCAGAACACCTATGCCATCACGGTGTCGAATGTCGGCCCGTCGACGGCACTCAACGTGGTCCTGACCGCCCAGGTCCCGAACGGGACCAAGTACGTCGGTCTGACCGCGACCCAGGGCACCTGCACCCATCCAGCGTCGGGTGCGACGTCAGGGACCATCACCTGCTCGTTCGGGAACCTCGCAACGGGCAGCCCGGCCGTCGGCACGGTGACGCTCAAGATCACCTTGAACGGCAAGGGCGGCAGCATCGTCAATGTCGCCCAGGCGTACAGCACGGGCGGCGGCTCGACGCCTGACCCGAACCTGGCCAACAATGTGGCTTCCTACAGCACGACGATCAGCAAGAAGTAGGGGTTCACGACCAGCGAGACGGGCCCGACCACGACGGTCGGGCCCGTCTCTGATTCAGCCGCTTGCGTCCTTCTTTTGCGTCTCGGCGAGCTTTTTCCGGTTTTCCTCGCGGGGCCGCAGCGCGTCGCTCATCCCGGCCATCGGCGGGCTGGTGCGACTCTTCTTGCGCGGCTTGTCCTGCCGCGCCTCCTGGCGGGCGGCCATCCGGGCGCCGATCGTCACCTCGTGGCCCTGGTCGTTGGGGACGTAGTAGGTGCGACCGACCAGCTCGTCGGGCAGGTATTGCTGCTCCACGTCGTCGCCCTCGAAGTCGTGCGGGAACTTGTAGCCGACGCCGATGCCGTGCGTCTTCATCCGACGATCCCCCGCGGAGCGGAGGTGGTTCGGGACGGGCAGCGATCCCTTCCCGATGACGTCGGCGAGCGCGGCGCTGTACGCCCGACCGATGGAATCCGACTTCGGAGACGACGCGATGAAGACGGTCGCCTGTGCCAGCGCGTACTGCGCCTCCGGCAGCCCGATCCAGTCGAGCGCCTGGCCCGCGGCGACAGCCAGAGATAGCGCACGCGGGTCCGCGTTGCCGACGTCCTCCGACGCGCTGATGATCAGCCGCCGGGCGATGAACTTGGGGTCCTCGCCGGCCGTGATCATCGCCGCCAGCCAGTAGAGGGCGGCGTCGGCGTCGTTGCCGCGCAGGCTCTTGATGAAGGCCGAGACAGTGTCGTAGTGGCCGTCGCCGGCTCGGTCGTAGGCGAGGACGCGCTGCTGGGCGGCGGTCTCGACGTCCTCGAGGCGCGGGCTGACGCGACCCGTGGCGTCGCGGATCTCCTCGGACTCGGCGAGCGCTGTCGCACCTTCAAGGACGTTGAGCGCAGCGCGCGCATCGCCGCCGGCGAGTGAGACGAGGTGCTCGAAGGCGTCATCGGTGAGCCCGACCCCGCCCTCGGGGCCGAGCGGGCCGGCCAGGCCGCGCTCCTCATCGGTCAATGCCCGACGGACGACAGCCCCGACCTCCTCGTCGGTGAGTGCCTCGAGCCGCCAGACGCGCATGCGGGAGAGGAGCGCCGAGTTGACCTCGAAGTAGGGGTTCTCGGTGGTCGCGCCGATCAGCGTGACGGTCCCGTCCTCGACGTGGGGGAGGAGTGCGTCCTGCTGGGCCTTGTTGAACCGATGGATCTCGTCGAGGAACAGGATGCTCCGCGTGCCGTGCAGGTTCAGCCGTTCCTGGGCCTCGGCGATCGTGGCCCGGACCTCGACGACACCCGACATGACCGCCGAGAGGGAGGTGAAGTGGGCGCCGATCTCGGCGGCGAGTAGGCGGGCCAGGCTGGTCTTGCCGGTCCCCGGCGGACCCCACAACAGCAAGGACGAGAGGTGTCCGCGCGCGATCCCGCGCCTGAGAGGTCCGCGCTCGCCGACGAGGTGCTGCTGCCCGACGAACTCCTCGAGATTGCGCGGGCGCATCCGCGCGGCAAGCGGCTGGCGCTCAGGTGGTGGCCGGAAGAGGGCCTCGGGTCGTGCGCCGGTCGGCCGTCGGGCGGATGGCATGGTCCCGATGGTAGCGCGCTCGGGCGGCGCCGCCGGTGGCCGCCGACCTAGAGGACCGTGAACCCCGTGAGGTGGACGACCAGCCAGATGCCGATGAGGATCAGGATCATGCCGCCACCGACGATCGCGATCCGCTTCACGTCGCGGGCCACGTACGCGTATTCCTGGGCGGCCGCGATCTCGATGCTCGACGTCGCGCGGACTGGGGCGTCGACGGAGCGGGATGGGGTCGACCGCTTCCTGGCCGCCTCGGCGGCCTTTTCCTCGGCGAGGATCGAGGCCTCGAGCTCGGCCGCTCGCGCCTCTTCGGCGTCGGTCAGGGTGTCGGGTCGCGGCGCTGCGACTGGTGCCGCAGCGGCCGCGGGCCGGGCTGCCTGGCGCTGCAGCGGCGGGCGCTGTCCGGGTCGCGAGGTACTGCCTCGGGATCGCTTGGCCATGATCTGGTGACGGGCCTCCAACGGTGGATGGGTTCGGCGCGCGATGGTCCGGGCTGCCGACGGCAGAGGATAGCATCCCGTTCGTCTCGATCGCGACAGGGCCCCCTGCTAGACTCGGCCCGCCCCAGCAGGAGGACCCGCAGATCGACCTCGACGCGCTCATCCAGCCGTATTCCAGCGCGCTCATCGCTGCCTTGCTGGTGCTGGTCCTCGTGCTTGTGGTCGCGGTCGTCTTCCTTGCCCGCCGGACGCGCCGGATCGATGCCAGGCTGGCCGGCCTGACGCGGGGAGGGGACGGCGCCAGTCTCGAGGCCATGCTCGGTTCGCGCCTCGACAAGGTCGACGACGTCTCGCGCGAGCTCGACGAGCTTGCGGCGCGGATGGCCATCCTCGAAGGCGCCCAGCGCAGGGCCTTCCAGCGCGTCGGGCTGGTGCGTTACAACCCGTTCGAGGAGACCGGGGGCAACCAGAGCTTCGCGCTCGCGCTGCTCGACGCAGCCGGCGACGGGTGGGGTGCTGTCGAGTCTGCACGCGCGATCCGGGACGCGGGTCTACGCCAAGGCGATCAAGGCAGGCCGTGGCGATGCCGCCCTGTCCGACGAAGAGACCGCCGCGATCCAGCAGGCGCAGGCGTGACAGGCTAGATGGCACGGTGGGCGGCGACTCTTCCGCCATGGCCCCCACGACCGCAGCACCGACGCCAGCCACTCCCGTGATCCGGACGCGGACGCGACCGCGCCGCGAACCCTCGCCACTCGATCAACTGCCTGCCTGGCGCGAGCTCGTCCCGGTCATGGATCCGGCGGTCGTCGATGCGGCGCCGGCGGGTCTC
>CAVXVP010000028.1:0-26098 GCA_963765245.1 uncultured Chloroflexia bacterium | reverse complement strand
AACTCTGCAACGACGGTTGCCACGGACGCGGCGAGGAGGTCGGCGATGCGTGCCGGCGAGAGCGCAGGCGGTTCGGTCATGTGGCGGTCTCCGGCGAGGGCGTGGTGACGGTGGGCTGATCGGCAGCGAACGGCGGCGTGACGGCGCGCGGCTCCGCCAGCCAACAGGCTGCGGCCTGACCGCCGCCGAGGTCGAAGAGAGGCGGCTCCTCGACCGTGCAGCGGTCGAACGCCACGGGGCAGCGTGGATGGAAACGGCAACCGGTCGGGATGAACGCCGCGTCGGGCGTCTCGCCCTCGAGGATCGTCCGTCTTGCGCGCGTCCCTGCGTCCGGCGGATCGGGCGACGGCGAGACGGACACGAGCGCCTGGGTGTACGGGTTGCGCGGAGAGCGGATGACGGTCTCGGCGGGTCCGATCTCCATGATCTTGCCGAGGTACATCACTGCGATCCGGTCGGCGATCACCCACGCCAGCGACAGGTCGTGGGTGATGAACAGGTAGGTCAGCCCGCGCTCGACGCGCAGGTCGAGCATCAGGCGGAGCAACTCCGTCCGGATCGAGACGTCGAGCATCGAGACCGGCTCGTCGGCGACGATGACCTCGGGGTCCATGACCAACGCACCGGCGATGACCACGCGTTGCCGCTGGCCGCCCGACAGCTCGTGCGGGTAACGCGGCATGAAATCCGTCGCGGGCCGCAGGCCGGCCGATTTCGAGCGCGGCGACGACCTTGGCCTCGCGGTCGTCTGCCGTCCCGATGTTGTTGACCGCGAGTGGCTCGGCCACGAAGTCGTAGATGGTCTGCTTCGGGTTGAGGGTCTCGTACGGGTCCTGGAAGATGATCTGGATCCGTCGCCGGTAGTCGCGCAGGGCCCGCGTGCCCCACGTCCCGCTCACGTCGGTGCCCTCGAACCGGATCGGGCCGGCGGTCTGGCGGGTGAGCTTGACCACGACGCGCCCGGTCGTCGTCTTGCCGCTCCCCGACTCGCCGACCAGCGCCAGAACCTCGCCACGGCGCAGTGTCAGGTCGATGCCATCGACGGCGCGCACGACGAGCCGGACACGGCCGACGATGGAGTCGACGATCCCACGCCGGATCGGGAAATGGACCTCGAGACCCTGCAGCTCGAGCAGCGGCTCGCCTGGCGGCGGCTCCGGCGCCACCTCGTGCGCTTTCACTCGCTCGTCCATCAGCCGACCCCCGTCGCGGTCGGGCCGATCGCATCAGCCGGCGCGACCGTGACCGGCCGACCGGCGTCACCCTCGTGGTAGAGGTGGCAGGCGACGCGGACACTGTCGAAGGTCAGCTCGGGCGGCACCACCTCGGAGCAGACGGGCATCGCCGCGAAACAGCGCGGCGCGAACCGGCAGCCGGGTGGCGGATTTCGAAGGTCCGGAGGCGAGCCGGGGATGACCTCGAGCGCACGACGGTCGGTGGCGATGTTCGGGAAGGCCGCCAGCAGCTTCTGCGTGTACGGGTGGCGGGGCCGGCGGAAGACCTCCTCGACCGGGCCCTCCTCGGCGACCCGGCCCGCGTACATGATCAGCACCCGGTCACAGGTCTCGGCGATGACCGACAGGTCATGGGTGATGAGCACGAGCGAGAGTCCCAGCTTTGCCCGCAGGTCCTCGAGGAGCTGGAGGATCTGCGCCTGGACCATGACGTCCAGCGCGGTCGTCGGCTCGTCACCGATGACGATGGCCGGGTCGCACGCGAGCGCCATCGCGATCATCGCCCGCTGGCGCATCCCGCCCGACAGCTCATGTGGATAGGCCTGGCCGCGCTTGCGCGGGATACCGACCAGCTCGAGCAGCTCCCCAGCCCGCTTCTGAGCTTCCTTGGGTGACTGGCCGAGGCGGGCCTCGATCGGCTCGGCGATCTGGTCGCGCACGCGACGGACCGGGTTGAGCGCGTTCATCGCGCCCTGGAAGACGATGCTGATCTCGCGCCAGCGGTAGCGCCGCAGCTGGTTCTCGGTCTTGGCCACGAGATCGATGCCCATCAAACGGACGCTGCCTTCGACGATCGTCGCGTTGGCCGGCAGGATGTTGATCAGGGACAGAGCCGTCGTCGTCTTGCCGCAGCCGGATTCGCCAGCGATCCCCAGGGCCTCGCCGTAGTCGAGCCGGAAGCTGACCCCGTCGACCGCCCGGACGACCCCTGATTCGAGCGTGAAGTGCGTCTTGAGATCGGTCACCTCGAGCAGTGGCGCGGTCGGATCGGCCTGCTTCGGGAGCGGCCAACGACGGCGGCCGAGGAGCGGGCCGCCGGGCTCGGCCGCCAGCGCGGCCCTCGAGATCGACGTCGCATCGAGCTCGCCCGGCCCGTCCGCCTCGTCGGCGACCGTGCCGCCGTGCTCGAGCTCCTCCGGCCGGATGTCGGGCGGCGTCAGGCTCGGCTCCGTGGACGGCGGGAACGCCCGATCGCTCATCGTCGCCTCCGCAGGCGCGGGTTGAGGACGGAATCGAGTGCGCCGCCGACCAGCGTGAACGAGAGCACGACCAGGACGATGCAGGTCGCCGGCGGGACGATGTACCACCACGCCCCGAGCGTCGGGGCGCCCTGCGCCTCGGCCGCGTTGAGGATCTGACCCCATGACGGCGCGAACGGATCGCCCAGGCCGACGAACGCCAGCAGCGTCTCGGTCAGGATCGCGCCGCCGAAGACGAGCACCGTGTTGGCGACGATCAGGTTGAGGACGTTGGGCAGGATGTGGCGCCGCATGATGTGCGGGCCACCCGAGCCGATCACGCGCGCCCGGTCGACGAACATCCGCTCCTTCACGCTCAGCGCCTGAGACCGGATGATCCGCGCAGTCGACGCCCAGCTGGTGATGCCGATCACGATGATGATCACGACCAGGGTCATGCGGATGCCCGCCACCTGGCTGGTCTCGCCGACGATGTCGAGGATGATCGGGGCCAGGACGAGGGCCAGGACGAACGTCGGCAGGACGAGGAAGAAGTCGGTGATGCGCATCAGGAGGGCGTCGGTCCGGCCGCCGAAGAAACCCGACGCGATGCCGATGACCGCGCCGAGCAGGATCGTGATGACCGTCGCCAGCAGGCCGATGACCATCGAGACGCGCGCGCCATGGACGGTCAGGTTGAGGATGTCGCGGCCGAGCTCGTCGGTGCCGAAGATGTGACTGGCCGACGGTGGGTCGAGAGGCAGGCCGGACGAGGTGGTGACGGTCTCGAGCGGCCCGACGAACAGCTGCGGCGCGAGGGCCATGATCGAAAAGAAGATCAGGACCACGACACCGAACAGCCCGTCGCGATGGCGCCTGAATTGGCGCCAGAAGTCGCGCTGGCCACCCAACCACGACCGGCGGCGGACCGTCGCCGGAGGCGCGGCGGGCCCGTCGAGCCCGGTCGCCGGCGCCGTCACGCCCGCACCCGTGGGTCGAGGCGGCCGTAGAGGATGTCGGCGATCAAGTTGGCTGCCACGACGGAGATGCTCAACAACAGGAAGATGCCCTGCAGGACGGGGTAATCACGCGCCGAGACGGCCGCGACGGTGAGCGTGCCGAGGCCCGGCCAGTTGAAGACGACCTCGACCGTGATCGCGCCACCGATGACGAAGCCGAGGTTGATCGCGATGAGCGTGACCGCCGGCAGAAGGGCGTTAGGCAGGGCGTGGTCGCGCAGCACGGTGTCGTCGGACAGGCCCTTGGCGCGGGCAGTCGTCACGTAGTCCTCGCCGAGCGTGTCGATGACCGACGAGCGCATCAGGATCGAGTACTGGCCGATCAGCCCGATGGCCACGGTCATGACCGGCAGGAAGAGGTGCCGGGCGAAATCGCCGAGCTGCTGCCAGATGGACTCGTACTGCTTCCCGAGCTCGAACATCCCGTTCGTCGGGAACCAGCCCAGACCGGTCGCGAAGATGCCGAGCATGAACATGCCGATGACGAAGTACGGCATCGAATAGAGCACGAGCGACGTCCCGTTGCCGAGGTAGTCGACCGGGCCGCCGCGTTTCCAGCCCGAATACGCGCCCAGCGCCAGGCCTGCCACGATCGCGATGAGCTCGCCGAGCCCGAACAGGATCAGCGTCGGCCACAGCCGGCTCTCCAGGACCTCGGTGACGGGCAGCCCCTGGTACTGGAACGAATAGCCGAGGTCGCCCTGGACCGTCGCCGCGATGTACTTGACGAGCTGGATCGGCACGGGGTCGTCGAGCCCCCAGCGCACGCGCGCGGCATCGCGGACCTCGGTCGTTACGTTCGGGTTGCGCAGGAGGACCCGGTCGGGTGAGCCCGGCATCATCCGGAACAGCACGAAGTTCAGGATCACGATGAAGAAGATCGTCCCGATCGCCTGGAGGATCTTGTTCAGCAGGTAGCGCGAGCCCATCGAGGGCGGCCCCCGGCGCTATCTAGGGGGCCGCCTGGCGGCGGCCCCCCGGTGGCTGGTTCATGACGCGCGAACGGCCGCGGCTACTCGTCCTCGACCGCGGTCCGCCGGCGTCGCGACAGGACGACGGCGGCACCGATGCCGATGACGACGAGCAGGATCCCGAGGATGAGCAACGTCGAGTTGCCGCTGCTCCCCGTCGAGTCGCCGGTCCCCGACGGTGCCGGCGTGGCCGCTGCGGACGCACCGGGGCTGGCTCCGCCACTTGCCTCTGCACTCGCGGCAGCCGACGGCGACGGCGAGGCCGCCGAGGCCAGCTGCAACGTCGTGTAGTTGATAGAGCCATTCACGAAGAACGGCGTGCCGCCGTCCTTCGGCTGGGTCTGCCAGTTCGAGAACTTGTCGGTCCGGTAGACGTGCAGCTCGTCGTCGTAGTACAGGATCTGGTACGGGGCCTCGTCGTAGAAGAGCTGCTGCATCTGGGTCATGAAACCCTTGCGCTCGTCGCTCGTCGGCCGCCTCGTTCTGCTGCGTATACAGGGTGTCGTAGGCCGGGTTCGACCACTGGCTGTCGCTTGAATCGCTGATCGCGTCGGTGGTCAGGATCTGGAGCAGCGAGTTCGGGTCCGGGTCGCCCACCCAGCCCCAGATGACCATGTCGTACTTGAGCTGGCCCTTGAGCGGGATCGTCGTGTCGAGGTACTCGGCCGTGCCCAAGGTGCCCGAATCGGTCGAGCGCGAGGTGACCTTGATCCCGATCTGTCCGAACCAATCGGTGATGAACTGGGCGACCTTGGGGTACGAGGCGTCGCTGTCCGGGAACATCAGGCTGAGGTTGAGGGCCTTGCCCTCCTTGTCGTAGCGGACGCCATCCTTGAGCGGGTAGCCGGCCTCCTCGAGCTTCTGGGCTGCGACCGTCAGGTCGAATTGCCGGACGTCATTCGGCTCGACGTGCCATGCCCGCTGCCAGGCCGGGACCTGGGTCGTCCCGTCCGTGCCGTAGCTGTTCAGGACGCGGGTGATCAGGGCCTTGCGATCGATCGCGTAGCCGAGCGCGGCGCGGAAGGCCGGGTCGCGGAACGCCTTGGTCGAGGCGCCGCCGTCTGGGAATGTCCTTGTCGTAGCAGTTGAAGTTGATCTGGGTGAATCCGTTGCCGGCCGCGTTGATCGCGACCACGCCGGGCAGGGTCTTCGAGCTGGTCGAACTGGAGGCCGCCCGGGTTCCGGATGTAGTCGAGCTCACCGTTCTTGAAGGCATCGACCATGGCGTTCTGTGGCGTCGGGGAAGAACTGGAAGACGATCTCGTCGGCGGCGCCCTGGGGACCCCAGTACGACTTGTTGCGGACGAGCCGCGCCGACTGGCCGTTCTTCCAGTCGACGACCTGGTAGGGACCGGTCCCGACGACCGGCGGCTTGTTGACGAAATCGCCGACCTTGTCGACCGTCACGTCCTTCCAGACGTGCTCGGGCAGGATCGGCAGGTACATCTGGAGGATGCGGTCGTTCTTCCGGCTTGTCGTCACCGTCAACGTGGTCGGATCGGTGGCCTTGACCGCGGTGATCGCCGCGTTCGTGACGTATGGGTCGAGATAGCCGTAGCCGAGGCTGACTTCCTTCTTCTGCGCATCCAGGTAGTACTGGAGCGTCCAGGCGGCGTCCGCGGCAGTGGCCGGCTGGCCGTCCGACCACTTCATCCCGTCGCGGATCTTGAACGTCCACGTCAGTCCGTCGGTCGATTGCGTCCAGCTCTCCGCGTAGCCCGGCACCGATCTCGTTGTTCGGCCCGAAGCCGACCAGCATGTCGTAGTTGAGGGTGAAGATCTCGTAGCCGACGAGGAGCGCCGTCTGGTACGGATTGAGCGAGTCGAGGTCCTGGGTCGTCCCGATCTTGAGGACTGCCGGGTCGGCGGCCGTCGCCGGGACGCCAGCTGGGAGTACCAGGGCCGCTGTCAGGCCGAGCACCGCGGCGACGCGAGCCATTCGGCCACGCAGGGACACACGCATGCGACGTCTCCTCCTCATGGGGGCCCTCCGCGCCCGAATTGGCGGTACGGTGGCACAGCCCCGGGTCCAACGCAAACGATGGCGCGCACCGTGCGCCCGGATCCGTTCAGACCATCCACGACGTGGCCGGGTCGTCCTCGAGGAGGATCGGCCGATCGATCCGGAACCTGACGATCTCGGCGGCCGATCGGGTCGTGCCGGTCGTGCTGAGTTCGGCCAGGACGCGACCGAGCACCGATGCGAACTTGAAGCCGTGGGCAGCACCCAGGGCAACCGCGACCCCCGGCATCTCTGGCAAGCGGTCGACGACGAAGTCGCGGTCCGGGGTCAGGGTGTAGAGGCAGGTCTTGGTGTAGATCGGCGGCCCGACGGCGCCCGGCAGATATGTGGCCATGAACTCGCCGAGCCGGGCGAAGGCCGTCTCGTCGCGGTCGAAGGTGCGCTGGTCAGGATCGACCGGCGAGCCGCCGCAGTCCTGGGCTGCCTTGGGTCCTGCCTCGCCGTACGTCGGGAAGCCGTAGAAGCAAGGGTCGTCCATCCAGATCCAGACCGGGAAGCGATCCGGGGCGAAGGCTCCCGGATCCGGGCAGGCGAAGTAGGTCACCTGCTCCTTCGTGATCGTGAGCGGCAGGCGGTGGCCGAGTGGCTCGAGCAACCCGTTCGTCCAGGCGTCGGCGGTCAGCACGACGCGTGGCGTCCGGTAGGTCGCGTCCGGGGTCACGACCTCGAGGTCGCCGCCGCCCGCGTCGCGGATCGCGGTCACGGGTGCGTTGTCGCGGAGTGTCGCCCCGTGCGCGGCCGCCAGGCGGCGGTGCGCGGCATTGCCCTTGAACGGGTCGGCAAGGCCACCCTCGACCTGCCACAGGCCGCGGACGTCGTCGCCGACGTGCCACTGGGGCCAGCGCCGGCGGATCTCGGCGCCGTCGAGCTGCTCGAACGGCACGTCCTCGGCGGCCAGGCTGTCCACGTAGTCCGACTCCGGGATGACGGCGTTGGCCGGCCACAGGTCGAGCCCGCCGGTGGTCGTCACGATCTTCTGGTCGGCCTCGGCCTCGACCTCGGCCCAGGTGGCATAGGCCCGCTTGGCAAGCCGGACGTAGTCGGGTCGGTGGTAGGAGAGGCGGATGATCCGGCTGTGGTCCGCCGATGCGCCGTTGGCGTGATCCATCCCGAATCGTTCGAGGCCGAGGACACCCTCGCCGAGAGAGCGGCTCAGCCAGTACGCCGCACCAGATCCGATCGCGCCGAGGCCGACGACGATGGCGTCCCAGTCGCGACGGGAGGCCGTCGTGTCAGCCACCGGCCGCCTCCATCCCTCGCAGCAGCGCGAACCGCTCGACGGCGACGACGGTCATGGCGTCGGTGATACGGCCGTCGAGGGTCATCGCCAGGACCTCGCTGAAGGGCAGCCAGCGGATGACCAGCTGCTCCGTGCCGTCGGGGGTCGCGTCGCCGTGACTCAGCCCGGTCGCGACGAACAGGATGGCCAGCTCGTCGCTGACGCTGTTCGACAAGTGGAGCCGGGCCAGCTCGCGCCAGTCCGAGGCATCCACTCCGGTCTCCTCGAGCAGCTCACGACGGGCGCCATCGAGTGCGCTCTCACCGTCGGGAACGCCGCCTTCTGGGATCTCCCACGAATAGGCGTCGAGCGAGTAGCGGTGCTGACCGACGAGGAGCACGCGATCGTCGTCGTCGATGACCAGCACGCCCGCCGCCAGGTTGGCGAAGTGGACGACGCCGTAGATCCCGGCGGCGCCATCGGGGCGCGTCACGTCGTCGTGCCAGACGGTGATCCAGGCGTTCTCGTAGGCGGTCCGCCGAGCGTGGCGCGTCCACGGGCCGTTGGGCGTGGCGGCGGCCTCGTCGTTCGTGGGCGTGGCGGCCATGTCGTTCGTGGCGGCCTCGTCGTCCATCGCGGCATCGTCGCATGGGCCGGTCGGCTCCGTCCGACCGCCCGGAGCGGCTCGTAGACTCCGGGCGATGACCGAGCTAGACGAGACCCACGGCCGAGGCGCGAGCGAGCCGCGCTACGAGGTGGAGACCGTGTGGGACGCCCGGATCCCGGGGCGCGACGGCGTCGAGCTGTCGGCGAACGTGTGGCTCCCGCGGCCAGAGGGCGGATCCGGAGCCGCGGAGCGCTTCCCGGCGATCCTCGAGATGATCCCGTACGGCAAGGACAACTGGCGTCGCAACGCGGACGTCGCACGCGGCACCTACCTCGCGCGGCGCGGCTACGCCTTCTGCCGTGTCGATGTCCGCGGGACCGGTTCTTCGGGCGGGGTCGCGCTCGACGAGTACACCGAGGCCGAGACTCTCGACGGCTACGACGCCGTGGAGTGGCTGGCCGCCCAGCCGTGGTGCGATGGCGCCATCGGGATGTGGGGGATCAGCTATGGCGCGTTCACCTCGATCCAGGTCGCGAAGCTCCGGCCACCGCACCTGAAGGCGATCGTCCCGGTCATGGGCACCGACGACCGCTACCTGAGCGACGTCCACTACATCGGCGGCTGCGTGACGGTGAGCGAGCTCAGCCAGTACGCGGTCAGCCAGGTCGGGATGAATGCGATGCCGCCCGATCCCGCGTTTCGCGGCACCGCGTGGCGCGCGGAGTGGCTGGCGCGACTCGAGGCGACGCCGCCGTGGCTCATCGAGTGGCTTCGCCAGCAGCATGACGGGCCGTACTGGCGTGCTGGTTCGCTGGCGCCGGACTACGGCGCGATCGACGCGGCGATCCTCAACGTCGGCGGCTGGATGGACTCATACGTCGATGCGGCGTTGCGTATGCAGGCTGCGTGCTCAGCGCCGTCGCGGACGATCGTCGGCAACTGGGTCCACGACCTGCCGGATGTCGCCACACCTGGACCCAACCTCGACGACCTCCATGAGCTGGTGCGTTTCTTCGACCGATGGCTGAAAGGGGTCCGGAACGGCGCCGACGGAGAGCCGGCGATCACCTGGTTCGAGCGCGAATACGCCGACCCTGAACCATTTCCGGCGGTGTGGCCGGGACGCTGGCGGGCGGCGACGGCGTACCCGCACCCGGCGACCCTGGCGACCGAGTGGCGGTTCCGTGGCGGATCACTGCCCCTCGTCGGCGGACTCGCGTCAGGCGGGGATGACCCTGCGGCGGGTGTCGATCGCTACCCGCACCGCCCGACCGTCGGGACGCGCGCGGCGCTGTCATGGGGCGCCGGCGGACCGCCCAACGGGCTCGGACGCGACCTCCGACCTGACGAGTCGGTTGGCCCGACATACACCTCGGAACCCCTCGAGGCGGCGGTCGAGATCCTCGGCGTCCCGGAGGTCGTCGTCCATCTCTCGGTCTCGGCCCCGATCGCGACCGCCGTCGTCCGGCTGACGGACGTGGGCCCGGACGGCACATCCGCCCAGGTCACGGCCGGGATCCTCAACCTGACCCATCGCCACTCGCACTTCACTCCTGAGGCGCTCGAGCGAGGGCGGGTCGAGGAGGTCCGGGTGGCGATGCGCCCCGCCGGATATCGCTTCCTCCCCGGCCATCGCATCCGGGTCTCGGTGGCGTCATCGGCCTGGCCGGTCATCTGGCCGTCGCCGTACCCCGCGACCTTCGAGCTCCACCACGGCGGTTCGACCCCGTCGCGGCTCGTCTTGCCGGTCATCCCGCCCGCCGGCGGCCCGGACGATGCGTCGGTCCCGGCCTTCAAGACCACGCCGCCCGACGCCCCGGCATTCGAGGGCGGAGGCAGCACGGACGAGCCGGCGTGGCGGATCACGGACGATGTGATCGCCGGGACCGTGACCGTCTCGGTGCACGACGGCGGAGAGGACCGTCTCGAGGACGGTCGCCGCCTCTATGCCGCCGAGACCCTGACGATGACCGCCTCCGATGCCGATCCGGCACGCGCCACCCTCGACGCCGACGTCGTCTACCGCTGGCGCGAGCACGACTTCGAGACCGAGATCCGTGCGCGCTCGACCCAGACGAGCGACGCCAAGGCCTTCCACCTGACGGTCGACCTCGAGGTCGATGTCGACGGCGAGCCGTTCTTCCGACGCGCCTGGCACGAATCGATCGAGCGCCGCCTCGTCTGATCCGGGTTCCGGGCCGGGCTAGACTGCCGCCATGGCACGCCCCAGGATCTCGGCCAAGGCCGAGCGCTTCACCGAATCCGTCATCCGCGAGATGAACCGGCTCGCGGTCGCGGCCGGTGCGGTCAGCCTCGCCCAGGGCTTTCCCGACTTCCCGTGCCCGCCCGAGCTCAAGGCGGCCGCCGCGGCTGCCGTCGCCGACGATATCAACCAGTACGCCATCACCTGGGGGAGCAAGCCGCTGCGCGACGCGATCGCCGCGACGACGGCGCGCCAGTTCCCCGGCTGGGGCGCGATCGATCCCGAGACCCAGGTCACAGTCACCTGCGGCGCGACCGAGGCGATGATGGCCGCCATGCTCGGGTTGCTCGACCCGGGCGACGAGATCGTCGTGTTCGAGCCCTACTACGAGAACTACGGCCCCGACGCGATCCTGGCCGGCGCGGTCCCGCGCTACGTCACGCTGCACGAACCGGACTGGTCGATCGATCCGGACGAGCTGCGCGCCGCATTCGGCCCGCGGACCCGAGCGATCGTCGTCAACTCGCCGCACAACCCGACGGGCAAGGTGTTCTCGCGGGCGGAACTCGAGCTGATCGCCGGGCTGTGCATCGAGTTCGACGCGCTCGCCTTCACCGACGACATCTACGAGCACATCGTGTTCGAGGGCGAGCACATCCCGCTCGCGAGCCTCCCCGGGATGGCCGAGCGCACCGTCTCGATCCACTCGATGTCGAAGACCTACTCGGTCACCGGCTGGCGGATCGGCTGGACGATCGCGCCGGCCGACCTGTCGGTCGGGATCCGGCGCGTCCACGACTTCCTGACCGTCGGGGCAGCCGCGCCCTTACAGGCCGCGGCCGTCGTCGCGCTCGACTTCCCGGACGCGTACTACCGCGACCTCGTCGACGGCTACCGTGCTCGGCGTGACCTGCTGCTACCCGCGCTGCACACGGCCGGCTTCCGGATCCACGAACCGGCTGGGGCCTACTACGTCATGACCGACATCGCCGACCTGGCTCGAGACGGCGAGGACGACGTCGCATTCGCCCTCCGGCTCATCGCAGACCCCGGCGTCGCAGCCGTCCCCGGTTCGTCGTTCTTCTCGCGACCGGAGCTCGGCCGGACGAAGTTGCGCTTCGCCTTCCCCAAACGGCACGAGACCTTGACAGCCGCCGCGGAACGCCTGGCCAGCCTCGCCGTCCACGCCTAGCGCGTCGCGACCCGCCCGACCAGGTCGAGGATCGTGCGCCGCGCGTCGATCGTGTCGAATCGCATCAGCGGATCGGGCTCGATCGCGTGCTCGACGACCTTGCCACCGATGCGCGAGTAGATGACCGGATAGATCGCCCCTGATCCGTCGCCCTCGAGGGTCGCAGCCAGCGCATCGGGACCGCCCTGGTCCAGGACCCACGCCAGTGGCTGGACCCCGTCGTCGCGCATCCCGCCGGCCGGGTCGGTGGTCAGCACTCGGGCCAGATAGCCCCGCTGGTGGAAGAGCTCGGGCGCCCCGGACAGCTCGCCACCGATGAAGCCAGGGATCGCCTCGGTCGCGAGGTGGGGCCGCTCGGGTTCGATCCCGAAGTGCGTCTGTGCGATCCGGGCGGCCAGCACGCGGGCGTTGTAGCGGGCGCCATGGACGGCCCCTGAGTTTGCGGGCACGCCGTGCTTCTGGAGGCCCTTCGCGCCCTGGCCGATCGTGCCACCGAAGAAGATGCCGGGCACCGTCGTGCTTTCCCAGAACGGGGTCTGGACCGGCAGCCGGCTCTGTCCGACGGTCTGGACGCCCAGCTCGGGGAGATCGAGCAGCGGCGCCACGAACCCGGTGGCGGAAATCACGTCGTCGAACTCGAGGGCGAGGTCGGCGCCACCGTCGGTGCGCCGGAGACTGACGGTCAGCCGGCCGTCGGACCCGCGCTCGATACGGTCCAGCGAGCCATCCAGGACGCTCACCCCGCCGCCGAGGACGTGGTCTTCGTACGGTTGCAGGTAGCGTGCCCGGACGCCGACGAGCGTCTTCGTGTCGACCGACAGCTTCAGCTTCGACGGTGAGACCAGGACGAGCTGGCGGGCCCACGGCAACAGTCCCGTGGCGAGCTCGAATCCCGAGTTCTGCTTGCCGATGATCAGCACTCGCCGATCGGCATATGTCTCCGCGGGGCGCACATCGGCATAGTGGATGGCGTGTTCCATCGCAGGGCCAGGCGGCGTGTACGGCTCAGCGACGCCGACCGCCAGGACGAGCGCGCGGGATCGGTAGACGCCGTCGGTCGTCTCGATCTCGAAGCGTTCGCCGTCCGGGCCCTCTACGCGGCGGGTCGCCGTCCAGCGGCAGCCGTACCGGACTGCCACCTGGCCCCGTTCAGCGAAGGCGACGAGGTTGGCCTCCATCTCGGGGCGCGACGGGAAATACGACGTCCCATCCATCAGCCCGGGTTGGATGGCGGTGCAACTCGAATCTGCTCCGAGAAGGCTGTTCCAGTCGTAGCGCTCGTACTCGCGCGACCCGCGCTGGGCCGGTGCGTGCGGCTTGGTCCACGACAGCAATCGCTGGAAGAACGGCCAGCGGCGGAACATCCCACCCGCCGATGGGTCGGCTGAGATGACTGCGTGGTCGACGCCCTGACGCGACAGCGAGTACGCGACCTGGAGCGCTCCCGGGCCACTCCCGACGACGACGACCGGGTATTCGCCCGGCGGGAACGGCGCGCTCAGCTCCGCCATCGGTTCGCGGCCCGCAGCCGGCGGGCCTGCGCCTGGAGCATCCGATACATCACGCGCGGGTTGTCGACGAGGAACGGCTCGAAGCTCTGGCCGGGAAGGACCAGGCAGCGCAGCGGCCGCAGCGCGACCACGTCGGCGATGGGCGTCTCACCAAGGAGGACGGAGACCTCGCCAAAGAAGTCGCCGCGGCCGAGCCGGGCTCGCTCGTCACCATCGATGACGATCGCGGCCTCGCCGTCGAGGATGATGTAGAAGGCGGACCCGGCGAGACCTTGGCGGAGGACCTTTTCACCCTCGGCGAAGGCGGTTTCCTCGAAGAGGTGGACGATGGCCGCCAGGCGCGGACCGGGCAGATCGGCGAACAGCGCGAAGCCAGCGATCGCGTCGATCAGCTCCTCGCGCTCAGCCATGATGCGCATCGTCGCAGATGTTCCGTTCCCGTGGAAGGCTCGGGTGCGGTTGACGCCTCACCTTCGGGCGGCGCAGCATGGCGGCGAAGGTGCAGGAGGACACATGACGCTCACCCGGGACCGCAAGTCAGAGCTGCTGGCGGGCGCCCGGCTGTTCGACGGCGTCGACGCCGACGGGATGGAACGGATCGCGGCGGTCGCGGTCCAGGTCGATTTCCCGGCGAACCATGTCATCGCTCGCCAGGGCGAGATCGGGACGGGTTTCTTCGTCGTCGTCGATGGCGCGGTCCGGGTCGTTCGGGACGGCGAGACCATCGCGACCCTCGGCCCGGGAGACTTCTTCGGCGAGTTGTCGGTCCTCGATGGGAAGCCGCGGAACGCATCGGTCGTCGCCGACGGACCGACGAGCTGCCTCGCCCTCCCGACGTGGGACTTCGAGGCTGTCCTGCGCGAGGAGCCAAGCGTCGCCATCGCGATCCTGCGCGAGCTGGCTGGCCGCCTGCGCGATCTGACCGAAGCCGACCGGCACTGACCGCCGTCCGGGTGCCCCAGGGATGACCGAAGCCGGGACGTTGGCGCGCGGGACCTTCACCTTCCTGTTCAGCGACATCGAGGGCTCGACGCGCATCGAGCAGGCGATCGGCCGGGACCGCTACGCCGAGCTGCGTGGCCGCCATCGCGAGCTCCTTCGGGCCGCGACCGAGGCGCACGGAGGGATCGAACAGGGCACAGAGGGCGATTCCCTGTTCGTCGCGTTCCACGAGGCGCCGGACGCGGTCGAGGCGGCCGTCGCGGCGCAACGCGCGCTGGTGGCCGAGCCGTGGCCCGAGGGCGCGACGATCAAGGTTCGCATGGGCCTCCACACCGGCGGTGCCGAACAGTCCGGGGAGAGCCTCGTCGGTCTCGGCATCAACCGGGCGGCGCGTCTCGCGGCTCTCGCCCACGGCGGGCAGATCCTCGCGTCCAGCCTGGTCCGCGACCAGCTCGACGACCACCCGGTCGAGGGCGTCACGATGCGGGACCTCGGGGAGCACCGGCTCAAGGACCTCAGCGCGCCGGTGCGGATCGTCCAGGTCATCGCCGACGGCCTGCCAGCCGACTTCCCGGCGCTCCGGTCGCTGGATGCCCGGCCGAACAACCTGCCGACCCAGCTGACGACCTTCGTCGGTCGCGATGCGGAGCTCGAGGCGGCCGCCCGGCTGCTGGCTGGGACCCGGCTCCTGACGCTGACCGGGCCGGGCGGGACCGGCAAGACGCGGCTCTCGCTCCAGCTCGCGGCGCGATCGTCCGACGACTTCCCGGACGGCGTCTTCTTCGTGCCGCTCGAACCGATCCGCGATCCGATGCTCGTTGCGCCACGCATCGCCAGCGCACTCGGCGTCGCCGAGAGCAGCGGTCGCCAGATCCAGGAATCGCTCGGCGACTGGCTGCGCGACAAGCGCCTCCTCCTCGTCCTCGACAACTTCGAGCAGGTCGTCGCCGCCGCATCGATCGTGGCCGACCTGCTCCGCGCGGCGCCTGAGATCAAGGCGGTCGTGACGAGCCGTGCGGTCCTGCACGTCTCGGGTGAGCAGGAATACGAGGTCCCCGGCCTGCCGGCACCGCCAGACCCGAGTCAGGAATCGGGCATGGAGCGGATGACGCGTGGCGGCGGGGATCGGCCGATCGACTTGATCGCGCTGGGTCAGTACGCGGCGGTCCGCCTCTTCATCGAGCGGGCGGTCGCCGTTCGCCCGGGCTTCGCCGTCACCAACGAGAACGCCCCGGCCGTGGCCGCGATCAGCGCCCGGCTCCACGGGATGCCGCTCGCGATCGAGCTGGCGGCGGCCCGCATCAAGCTGCTCAGCCCCGAGGCGATCCTGGTCCGGCTCGATCACCAGCTCGATGTCCTGGCGGCCGGCGCGCGCGACCTGCCGGAGCGTCAGCAGACGCTTCGCGGCGCGATCGCCTGGAGCTACGACCTGCTCGATGACGGCGGGAAGCGGCTGCTCGATCGGTTGTCGGTCTTCGCCGCTGGGTGCGACCTCGCCTCGGCCGAGGCGATCTGCGGTCCGTCGTCAGAGATCGGTGGCGACATCCTCGACGGGCTGATGGCCCTCGTCGACCAGAGCCTGATCAAGGTCGAGGAGACCGCCGTCGGCGAGACGCGCTTCCGGCTCCTGGACACGATCCGCGAGTACGCGGCGGAGCGGCTCGAGGCCGACGGGGAGACCGACCTCATCCGTGCCCGCCATCGCGACTGGTACGTGGCACTCGTCCCGCAGGCGGCCGCCGAGCTGTCCGGGCCTGACCAGCGGCGCTGGCTCGATCGGCTGGAGCTCGAGCACGACGACATCCGCGCCGTCCTCGACCGCGCGGTCGCGGCGCCCGACCCGCCGGTCGCGATCGGGGTCGCCTTCTCGATGTGGCGCTTCTGGCAGAAGCATGGCCACCTGGCCGAAGCGCGCCGACGGCTGGAAGCCATGGAATCGGCACCGTGGTCGCACGACGACCCTCGGCTGCGCGCCAAGCTCGAAGAGGCGCTCGGCGGGACATGCTGGTGGCAGGGCGACCTCGAGGGGATGACGCCGCGCTATCGAGAGGCGCTCGAGATCTGGCAGACGCTCGACGACGAGGCCGAGCTCGCCAATGCCTACTACAACGCATCGTTCACCTACTCCACCAACGTCGGGTTCGGGCCGGTGGACGGCGATGGCGATCAGACCGGGTTGCTCTACCTCGAACGCGCTCGCGACACGTTCCGTCGGTTAGGCGACAGGCGCGGTGAAGGCAACGCGTTGTGGGGCCTCGGCAACTACCGCTACTTCCGCAAATTTCCCGGGAACGGAGAGGAGCAGTTCCGCGAGACGCTGACGATCTTCGGCGAGGTCGGCGACCTGACGATGGAGGCATGGGCACTGCACATGCTCGGGACGTCGCTGCTGCGCAACGGGCACGTCGACGAGGCGCGGGAGAACATCGCGCACGCCATCCGGCACTTCCATGCCTCCGGGGATGCATCGGGACTGACCCTGACCTTCGACGACATGTCTGCCGTCGCGGTCGCGGATGGAGACCTGCCGCGGGCGGCGCGACTCCGCGGCGCCGCCCGCAACCTGACGGTCGAGACCGGCGCGGGGCTGGCCGGGTACGTCGAGGACACGTTCGAGACCGGGGCACGACCGGGCGTGCGTGCCGCCCAGATCGCGCCCGACGAGCGCGCCCGTTACGAGGCCGAGGGTGCGGCCTGGACCATCGACGAGGCGACGGCCTATGCGCTCGAGGGGAGCGATCCGGTCGCCCCGAACGCCCGGCACGAGGCGTAGCATCGTCGCGTGACCGCCGAACCGTTCCACCTCGAGGTCGTGCCGATCGTCCTGGTCGACGATGCGGAGCCGGTCGCCGCGGGGGCCACGGCCACGGAAACGGACCCCGGCTTGCTGATGCTCACCTGTGCGAACTGCGGCGCCACGATGGATGAGCGCAAGTGCAAGCTGATCTGCCGCTGCGGCTACTTCCTGTCCTGCTCGGACTACTACTGAGCGACGGGTTGGTCGAGGTCGTCTTGGCGGGTCCCTCCGGGAAGAACTCGTTAGACTTGCCCTCCGATGACCACCCAGACGACGCCGTCCGAGCCGCCCCGCGAGAAGACCGGGATCCCGAAGAACCCCGGGCGCCGCGACCTGGGGTTGAAGGCAACGCTCGTCTTCCCGAACCGCGAGATCGTCGAGAAGTATTACGTCCCGATCATCTACACGGCCTGCCGGACCTGTTACTCCGAGCAGGACCCGGACGAGATCTTCCGGCGGGCGGTCGATGGCGACTTCGACCCGCTCAAGATGCAGAAGCTGATCAGCTCGGTCATCGAATCGGGGCACGGCTCGACCATCGAGCACGTCGTCTTCACGTTCGCCATCAGCGGCGTCTCGCGCACGCTGTCGCACCAGCTCGTCCGACATCGGGCGGGCGTCGCCTTCGACCAGCAGAGCCAGCGCTACGTCAAGTTCAAGGGCGCGGCGACGATGCTCCCCCATTCGATCGCCGAGGGCGATCCCGACCTGCGCGAGCGCTACGAGGAGCAGGTCGACGGCGCACTCGGGCTGTACGGCGAGCTCGTCCAGGCCGGGATACCCGGTGAGGACGCGCGGTTCGTCTTCCCCAACGCGACCCGGACCAATCTCGTGATGACGACGAACCTGCGGGCGCTCATCCACATGTCGGGCCTGCGCCTGTGCACGATGGCCCAGTGGGAGATCCGGCGGCTCTTCCAGCTGATCCGCCACGAGGTCTTCGCGGTCTCGCCGTTCCTCGGCTCGTTCCTGGCTCCGAAGTGCGTGCCCCTCGGCTACTGCGACGAGTTCGCCAACCGGGACGAGCACTGCCCGATCCGGCCCCACAAGGACCGCGTCCTGGAGGCCTGGGCGGAGAAGGCGGCAGCGGCCAAGGCGGCCGGCCGGGAGCTGCCGGTCGCCTGAGGGCACTCGGCGGCAGGCGCCGGCGCCGCTAGCCCTCGGCCGGGAGGTCCGCGAGGAAACGCCTGATCACGCGCGCGAGGCGCGGCCCGGCGACCTGGCCGGCGGCGAGGACCTCCTCGTGGTTCAGCGGTTCCCCGCCGTACCCAGCACCGGCATTGGTGACGAGAGAGACGCCGCACACGTCAAGCCCGACCCAGCGGGCCGCGATGCATTCGAGCACGGTGGACATGCCGACGGCATGACCGCCCAGGCCGGCGAGCATCCGGACTTCGGCCGGGGTCTCGTATGTCGGCCCCGTCAGGCCGACGTAGATCCCCTCCTCGAGTCCGATCCCCTCGCTCACGGCCGCGGCGTGCAGACGCTCGCGCAGGCGCGGGTCCCAGGCATCCGTCAGGTCGGGGAAACGCGGGCCCAGCTCGTCCGCGTTCGGACCGATGAGCGGGTTGCGCCCGGTGAGGTTGATGTGATCGCGCATCACCATCAGCGTGCCCGGACCGAATGACGGATCCAGGCCGCCGGCGGCGTTGGTCAGGACCACGAGACGTGCCCCGAGCTGCTTGAAGAGCAGGACCGGCTGGATGACCAACCCGGGGTCGTTGCCCTCGTACACGTGGAATCGACCCTGGAGCATCACGACGGACCGACCCGCCAGCGTGCCGAGGAGAAGCCGACCGGCGTGTCCCGGCGCGGTCGCGGCGGGCCAGCCGGGCAGGTCCGCGAACGGGATCGCGACCGCGTCTTCGAGGTCGTCGGCCAGACCGCCGAGTCCGGAGCCGAGGACGATCCCGACCTCGGGGACGATGTCAGTCCGGGCGCGCACCGCGGCCACAAGGGCGGCCAGGCGGGCGGGCTGGTCGGCGGGCGGGATCGGGCGCGTGGGGTCGACCGTGGGTGTCTCAGGGGACATCGGGGCCTCCACTACGCATCGTCGGTCGACGGGCGAGGCCGGTGGCTTCTCCGGCCCGACGGAAGTATCGACACCGGGATGCCGATCACGTCCCGTCGGGCTCGGGCCCGGCCAGGCGATCGTGGTGAGACGGCAGCCGTGGCTTGGCAACGAAGCGCCCGAAGCGACCGGCGGCGGAGCGAACGTCCCTTGATGTGATCGCGGGTCCTCTCGATCCTGTCGGCCCCTTCGGGCAAGACCTACGTTAGGTGCCGGTGCCGGGGGCGGTCAACGCGGTTATCCACGAACTCACGGGGAGCGGCTTCGTCCGCCATCCACGAGTTGTCCGCCGCTGTGGACAGGTTGTGGAGAACGGCGGCAACCGACCGTCAGCCGCCCATCGCGAACATCTCGATCCGCGGCAGGCTTCGACGTCGCCCCCGAGCGGAGCTCCGAATAGCGGTCGCCGCGGCGCAGCCAGATCGCCTCGATCGCGTCGGCGAAGTCCGCGTCCGACGCCTCCGGAGCGCAGGATCGCCCGCAGGTCGTGCCCGTCGGCCGCGAAGAGGCAGGTGTAGAGCATCCCCTCGGCCGAGATCCGGGCCCGGGTGCAGTCGCGGCAGAACGGCTGGGTGACCGACGAGATGACCCCGAACTCGCCGCCGCCGTCGAGTGTAGCGCCAGCGGCCTGCGACCTCGCCGCGATAGGCCGGCTCGGCCGCCTCGACCGGCCAGGCAGCGGCGATCGCGTCGACGATCTCGGCGGCGGGGACGACCTCGTCGAGGCGCCAGCCGTTCGAATGTCCGACGTCCATGTATTCGATGAAGCGCAGGATCACGCCGGTCTCGCGCGCCCAGCGCCGCCATCGGCAGCATGCTCGATTCGTTGATGCCGCGACGGACGACCATGTTGATCTTGACCGGGGCGAGTCCGGCCTCGATGGCGGCGTCGATCCCGTCGAGGACCTTGGCGACCGGGAAGTCGATCCCGTTCATCGCGCCGAACACCGCGTCGTCGAGCGAGTCGAGGCTGACCGTCACCCGCCGCAGCCCCGCCGCGGCCAGCGGCCCGGCGAGCGCCCGCAGCGCCGACCCGTTCGTCGTCAGGGTCAGGTCGATCTCGCCGCCATCGGGCCGCCGGATCGCGGCGAGCATCGCGATCAGGTGCGGCAGGTCGCGGCGCACGAGCGGCTCGCCGCCGGTGATCCGCAGCTTCTCGACCCCGAGCGAGACGAACGCGCGCGCCGTCCGCTCGATCTCCTCGAAGCTCAGGACCTGGTCGCGCGGCAGGAACGCGTAGTCCGCGCCGAAGATCTCCTTGGGCATGCAATAGTGCACCGGAAATTGCACCGATCCGTGACCGAGATGCGCAGATCGCGCATCGCCCGGCCGAGCGTGTCGGTCGGTCCGGGCCGTCCATCGAAGGTCGGTCGGGGCATCCATCGCGTCCATGGTAGCCGCGAACGGCCGGACGCCCGGCGGTACCACCGGCTCAGACCACTGGTACCTCTAGCCAACTGCACCGTACCAACCCCCGCTGCCACGATGCGCCCAAGCAACGGATGTCGGGGTGACCCCTCCCGACGTGCCCGCATGAGGATCGCCACACATGGCTCAGACCGATACGCGACCGGGCTTCAGGCTTCCCTGGACGGCAGAGCATGGCGCTCAGACCGATCAGGCCGAGTCCATGGCATCCGAAACCGCCGAAGCCACCGAGCACAGAAGCCCCCAACGCCGAAGCCCCGGCCGAGGGATCGACCGTTGCTGACCAGTCCACCGCCGACGAGGCATCCACTCCCCCCGAGGAGCCTGAGACGTCCGACATGATCGATGCGACCGCCACCACCAGCACCCGCCGGCCGACGAAGTTCATGGCCGAGCTGAGCCGTGCCATGCAGACCGCCGTCGAGACCTCTCGCGACGAGACCATGGCCCGCCTCGGCGCCGACGCCAAGACCGTCGTCGAAGAGATCCATGCCGCATCCGCGGAGGAAGCGGCCGAACTCCGCCGCCACGCCGACGACGACGTCGCCGCCGTGCGCGAATGGTCGAAGGCCGAGATCGCCCGGATCCGCGAAGAGACCGAGGCACGCATCGCACTGCGCAAGACCGCACTCGATGGCGAGATGGATCCAGCACGGCCTGGTCGTCGAGTCACGCGTCCAGCAGGTCGGCGCCACCGTCGCCGCCTTCGAACGGAGATGGCCGCGTTCTTCGAGCGCCTGAGCACCGAACAGGACCCGACCCGCATCGCCGCGATGGCCGAGCGGATGCCCGAGCCGCCCGATCTGGCCGGCGTCGCCGCCGCGATCGTCGAGCCGATGACGGCATCGGTTGAACCCGCCGAGACGCTCACCGACGACGCCCCTGCCGCCGAGAGCGATGGCAGCGAGATGACCGACAGCGAGGCCTCCGCCGAGTCCGGCGAGACGGCCGAGATCAGCGACGGCAGCGAGTCCGAGACCGGTGAAGCCGAGACCGTCGAGAGCCGAGGCCGAGGCGTCCGCGCCCGACTTCGCCGCCGCCGAAGCCGAAGCCGCCGCCTTCACCGGCGACGTCGAGGACGACGCCAGCGAGGCCAGCGAGCCCACCGCCGCCCCCACACACGATCACGAGTCTGCCGCCGCCGCACTGGCAGCGACCGCCGACGACAGCCCGCCGCAGGGCGAGCGCGCAACGACCCGCGTGATGGTCACCGGTCTGGTCAGCGTGGCCAGCATCGCGACCTTCAAGCGCAGCCTGGGCCGCGTCCCGGGTGTCTCGACCATCGGCGTCGCATCCGGCCCCGACGGCGAGTTCGTGTTCACCGTCAGTCACGACTCGGGCATCCGCCTGGGCGACGCCATCGTGGCCCTGCCGGGCTTCGAGGCTCAGGTGACGGCGGAGACCTCCGGCGGCCTCGAGGTCGCCGCGCACGACCCCGACGCCGGCTCCTGACCCCGTCCCCGGACACCCAAGGAGTCACCCGTGGCCCGTCCAGCGATCGCCGTCGCCCTTCCGCTCAGCGAGTCGACGAGCGTCTCAGCCGAGCTCCTCGCCGCCGGCTTCGAGGTCATCGAGGTCGAGGATCCACGTCAGCTCGAGAAGGCGCTCGATGTCCGCCGCGACATCGCGCTGGCCGTCCTCGACGGTGAGGTCGACGCCGCCGAGGCCGAGGACTACGACACCGTCCTGCGCGGCGCCGGCCGGGCGATCCCGGCCCTGACCGTCGTCTCGCCGCGTGCCTTCGAGCGCCTCGTGCCGCTGGCCCAGGAAGGCTCGCTCAACGAATACTTCACGCGGCCCTACTCGGCCGACTCGATCCGCTGGCGCGTCGAAGCGATGTGCATCCGGCGCGAGACCGTCGACGACGGCAGCGGCCCGATCCTCCAGGGCGGCGACCCCGGCAGCTGGCGCGGGAACGCCACGACGATCGCGGTCTTCAACCCGAAGGGCGGCGTCGGCAAGACGACCGTCGCCACGAACCTCGCGGCAGCCCTCCAGGTCCGCAAGGGCAAGTCGGTCCTGCTGGTCGACGCCGACACGGTGACCGGTCACGTCATCACGTCGCTCGGCATCGAAGGCGTCCGCAGCGTTGCCGACAGCTGGCGCGACGAGGCCGACGGTGGCCCGATCGAGGGCCTGTACGACATCGCCGCCGGACATCCGAGCGGGATGAAGGTCGTGGCGCTGACCGAATTCGCCGCTGCACACCGACGTCCTCGACCCCGCCCGGATGGCGCCGCCCTGACCGCGCGCCCGCAGCCGGGTCGACGTCATCGTCATCGACCTGCACCCGTCCTACAGCACGCTCAACCAGGCGATCTTCGACGTCGCCGACCGCATCCTCGTGCCGGTCACGCCGGACGTGCCGGCCATCCGCGCCGCCGTCCAGTTGCGCGACGTGGCCGTCGGTCTCGGCTGCCGCGAGCGACTGGCGATGGTCATCAACCGTGCCAACAGCGGGCCACGTCGCCGACATGGAACGGACCGTCGGGATGACGGGCCGATGGCCCCATCCGCTCGGGTGGCCTCCACTTCGTGTGGGCGGCGAACGAGGGCAAGACGGTCATCGACAAGTTCCCGAAGGAAAGACCGACGGACTTCGAGACGCTCGCCGATCGCGTCCTCGGGACGCCGACCGTGGTCCCCGCCGCGAGGCGGGCTTCCTGGAACGGTGCCCGCACGCGCCAGCCCGCCCGCGCCTGAGAGCCAGGCCGTCGTCGCGGCCGAGGTGTCAGCGAACAACTTACCGTCAACGGGCCCGATCGGTCCAGTTCGTCCCACCCAACGAGCTGCCGGGCAGCTTTTGGTGACGCTCACCGGTTCGCAAGATCGACCTGTTCGACGCCGCGGATGTACTGCCGATTGACGAGGACCGCGGACGCCGTCTCGGGTCCGACGCGCGTGTCGCCCATCATCGCCGTCGCCGCGACGATCGGGACGAACATCTCGGACGACCGGCTGAGCAGGCTGTCTGGTTCCGACCCCGGATGCAGGTAGACCGTGCCGATGACCCGGTAGGGCGGCACCTCGATGGCGACCTCATACGACACCTTGTGAACCCGATGGGCCGCGCGCCCATCCTCGGTCATCTCCGGGATCGAATCATCCCCGGCGACCACGATGACCAGGTCATACGGATCGACGGTCTTGAGGCCGGGCGCGTCCGCCATTGGTTCGGAGCCGTCGACAGGCGCCCATTGGACGCGATCAGCTCGATCGGTTCGCGCTTGTTGAGGGCGTCGGAGAGGCGTCCCTCGATCATCATCCGCCCGGTCAGGCGCCAGTCCTCGGTCAGACCGTCGAACGCCACCCCCTGGGTCTTGGTCGGCGGTGCGGGCGGGTGTGCGTCATCGGGCGTCTTCTTCCGCTTCAGGAAGTCGAACGGCACGTCATTCCTCCGTCGAGCGGAAGCGGCCGCGGATCCGTGTCGACGACGCCCTCATCGGCCAGCGTGGTCGTGTCGCCGAGGACGCGCCCTTCGGCGATGTCACGCAGGAGCCGGCGCATCAATTCTGCCCGAGCGCGTCTTGGGCAGGTCGGGCACGAACATCAGGAACTTCGGGCTGGTCAACTGGCCCGATGACGTACGCGACATGCTCGCGCAGCTGGACGGCAAGCGCGTCCGACGGTTCCTGGTCGGCCTTGAGGATGACGAACGCGACGATCGCCTGGCCTTAGATGTCGTCCGTCATGCCGATCACGGCCGCCTCGGCCACCGCCGGGTGGCGACCAGCGCGGATTCAACCTCCATCGTGCCGATGCGATGGCCAGCCACGTTGAGCACGTCGTCGACGCGACCGAGTAGCCAGTGGTAGCCCTCGTCGTCGCGCTTGGCGCCGTCGCCCGCGAAGTAGCTCCCGGGGAAATCGGCTCCAGTACTGCGTCTGGAAACGTTCGGGGTCACCCAGATGCGCGCGCGGCATCGCCGGCCAGGGGCGCTGCAGGACGAGATAGCCGCCCCCCCGAGGGGCACCGAGTTGCCCTCTTCGTCCAGCACGTCGGCTTTGATCGAGGGAACGGGAAGGTGGCCGAGCCAGGCTTGAGCACGGTGATGCCCGGCAGCGGCGTGATCAGATCTGCCGGTCTCGGTCATCCACCACGTGTCGACTACCGGGGCAGCGATGCCGCCGATCACCTCGCGGTACCAGAGCCACGCCTCGGGATTGATCGGCTCGCCGACCGATCCCAGCACCCGCAACGAAGTCAAATCGTGCGTGGCCGGGAACTCCCTCCCCCTGCGCATGAAGGTGCGGATCGCGGTCGGCGCGGTGTACAGGATCGTGACCTTGTACTTCTCGACAATCGACCAGAAGCGGTCTTCTGTCGGGGTGATCCGGCGAGCCCTCGTACATGACGCACGTTCGCGCCGTTGGCGAGCGGGCCGAAGACGATGTAGCAGTGGCCGGTCACCCAGCCGACGTCGGCCGTGCAGAAATAGACGTCTTCTTCCTTCAAGTCGAAGACGTACTTCGTGCAGGCCGTCCCAACCAGGTAGCCGCCGGTGGTGTGGGGCATGCCCTTGGGCTTACCGGTGATACCCGAGGTGTACAGGATGTACAGCGGATGCTCGGAGTCCAGATGCTCGGGCTCGACGATCTCGGCGCCTGACTCGTCCAGGGCCCGATGCCACCAGACGTCGACGGCCCGACTTCATCGACACCGCTCGGGCATCGTCGGTGCGATTGACGACCAGCACCGTCTTGATGGTCGGGCACTTCTCCAGGGCCTTGTCCATCGTCTCTTTGAGCGGGATCTTGTTGCCGCGCCGCCAGCCGCCGTCGGCGGTGATCGCAAACGTCGCGCCGCAGTCGTTGGCGCGATCGGCGATGCTGTCCGCGCTGAAACCCGCAAAGATGACCGTGTGCGGCGCGCCGAGTCGGGCGCAGGCCAGCATCGCGATCGGGGAACTCGGGAATCATGCGCAGGTAGATCGCCACCCGATCGCCTTTTTTGACACCCAGGCGTTTGAGTGCCGCGGCGGCGCGGTTCACTTCGCGGTACAGGTCGCGATAGGTGAGGACCCGACTATCGCCTGGCTCGCCCTCGAAGATGATGGCGGCCTTGTTGCGGCGCCAGGTCTTCAGGTGCCGATCGACGCAGTTGTAGCTGGCGTTGACCTCGGCGCCGACGAACCATCTGGGCGAACGGCAGGTCCCACTCGAGCGTCGTCTCGAACGGCTTCGACCAGCTCAGGTCCGCTCGCGGGCGCAGCTTCGCCCAGAACTCCTCGAAGTCCGCCTCGGCCTCGAGCGTACAGCGTCGGCCTGGCGCGTTGGCCTGCGCGGTGAACGCCGGGCTCCGGCGGGAACGACCCGCGGACTCGTCCAGCAGGGCCTCGATCTCGGGTGACGGAAGAGACGGCTCGACGCTCACGGGGCCCTCGTGCAAGGTGTGTGGGCTGGCTCTGCCCATCGTACCGCGCGTCCGCCCGGGGCGGATGCCGGGCCGTGGCGACCCGCGGCGTCCACCGTGGCGGCAAACTCCGCCAAAACGCAACGTGGCGGAACCTTAGGCGGCCTCCTCCTTCGCATCGCGGGGGCGACTGTCCGGTTTCGTGCTCGGCCTACGCTCGCCGCGGGATGAAACGGACGGCCGGGCGAGGCATCCTCGTCGATTGCGGCCGCCTAGCGCTCCGCAGCACAGCGTTTTTGGCGGACTGGCGGGGCCGAGACGGCACGAGCGAGCCGAACCTCACGCCGGGC
>CAVXVP010000027.1:0-79657 GCA_963765245.1 uncultured Chloroflexia bacterium | reverse complement strand
CGGAGACAACCCCGATACGTGGCCGCCAAGCGGTCGGCGTCATCCTCGTCCGATGGACCTCCATCCGGCGGTCGCCGAACGCCTTGCTCGCCTCGCGCCCGACCAGCGCGCCGCCGCCACCGCTCCACCCGGGACCGTCGTTGTGCATCGCGCCGGCGGGGAGCGGCAAGACGACGACCCTTGTCGCCCGTGCCGCCTGGCTGATCGCCACCGGCACGCCGCCCGACGCGATCCGGGCGATCACGTTCAACAAGCGTGCGGCGGTCGAGATGACCGAGCGGCTCGATGCGGCCGTGGAACCGCTCGGGGTCGAGGCCGGAGCGGTCCGCGTCCGGACCTTCCACGCTCTCGGGCGCGAGATCCTGCGCGACGCCGGCGTGGCGGTCGAGCCCCTCGCCGATCGTCCGGCGGTGCTGGCCGCGGTGGCGCCCTGGGCCGATGAGGCCGATCTGCTGCGGCTGGACACCGCGGTGTCGCGGCTCAAGGTCGAGCTCGGCGTCACGGCGGCGGACGTGGCGGCCGACGAGGATGCCGGGCCGGTCGCCCGCGCGTTCGTCGCGTACGAGGCGGCCGTCGCGGCAAGCGGCGGTCTCGACTTCGACGACCTCATCCTGCGCGCGATCGCCGAACTGGAGCGCGACCCGGATCTGCTCGCCCGATGGCGCGGGCACTGTCGCGAGCTCCTGGTCGACGAGGTCCAGGACGTCGATCGCGCCCAGCTCCGGCTCGCCCTCCTGCTCGCCGCCCCGGACAACCGCATCTTCCTGGTCGGCGACGACGACCAGTCGATCTATGGCTGGCGGCTCGCAGACGTCCGTCGGATCCTGGGGCTCGAGGCCCTGCTCGCCGGCCTGCGACGGGTCGACCTGGAGGTCAACTACCGCTGCCCCCGCCAGGTCGTCGAGCGGGCCGTCCGTCTCGTCGAGAACAACGGGGAGCGGTTCGCGAAGGCGATCCGGGCAGGGCCGGCGGCGACCGGCAGGCTCGTCCTCGCTCCGGACCCATCGGACGAGACCGTCCGCCTCGAACGGGCGATGCGGACGTGGCCGGACGATGGGTCGACGCGGGCGATCCTTGCCCGGACCAACCGCGAGCTCCTCCCGGCCGTCGTGGTCGCACTTCGGCTCGGCCTGCCGTTCCGGGCGCCGCGCATCGAGCTGCTGCTCGATTCACCGCTGGTCGACGAGCTTCTGACGACGCCGAGGCAGGGTCCGGCGACGAGAGGCCGCTGTTGATCCGCGTCGGGTCAGCTGCGCGATGGCGCGACCGACCCGGCAGCGCTCGAGGTCGCGACTGCCCTCCTCGGCTGGGCGGTCGGGTTCGCACACCGTCGAGGCGTTCGTCGACGGCGATCGCGCGACACGCGCGCCAGGCTCTCGCCGAGCTGCGGCGCGACGACGCGCCCCTGACCCTCGCCACGGCCCACGCGACGAAGGGTCTCGAATTCGACCACGTCGTCGTCCTCGGCATGGAAGTCGGCCGGTTCCCGAGCGCGCGAGCCGTCAGCCAGGCAGACGACCCCGGTCCGGGCGTACGAGGAGGAACGCCGGCTCGGCTACGTCGCGTGGACCCGCGCGCGGCGCTCGCTGACCCTGGTCTACGACCCGACGGTCCCCTCCCCGTTCCTGCTCGAGGCGTTCAGTCCGGACGAGCTTGGGCTCAGCTCCTCGGCCTGAAGCTCACGACCGTGACCGCGTTGTCCTTCGCGTTGACGACGAGCGCTGTGGGCGCCTACGAGGACGCCGCGTCCAGGCCTGCGTCGCAAGGGCTCGTTCGAGGTCGTCGAGTTGCTCCGCCAGGATGCGGCGGAAGGCGGGCGCGAGCGTCGTGTCGGTCAGGCCCGGCCGGATCAGCTCGGCCGTCGGCGCCTCGACCATGACCGCCGGGAAGAGCCCGCGAGACAGGATCCGAGCCACCGACTCGGACGACCCACCCCAACGCGCCCCGACCTCCGGGATGTAGCGCTCGACGTACGGCCGGCATACGTCGGCGTGCTCCGGATGCCAGAACGCTGCCGCCATGCCCTTGAGCACGCCCAGCGACGGTGGCTCCGCCGCGAGGACGGACGCCCAGGCCTCCGCCTTTGCGACGGCGGTCGGGAGGCTCGCCCGGGCCGTCGCGGCCCCGATGGCCCCGGACGCGGTCGGGTCGCCGGCGTACTCGACATCGATCGCCGCGCCATCGACCCGGCCGATGACCGCCAGCCGGCCGACGATCTCCCAGCGCAGCGCCGGGCCGATGGTCAAGCCCACCGGGACGCGACGGCCGCTGAGCCAATCGGCCAGCAGCGCGACGTGGCGGTCGTCGACGGCGCTCCGGGCGAGCGCCCGCGCGTGGGCGAGCTGGTCGTCGCTGGCCACCGGAGCGACCTCGAGCCAGCTGATCGATCGGTCCGCGAGCGCACGTAGCCGCTCCTCCCGACGCGCGGGATCGCCAAGACGGGTGATCGCGGTCAAGGTGCGACGCTGCAGGTCCTCCATCATCGTGATCTCGGGCTCGGATGGCAGCGCGTCCAGCACGATCCGGACGTAGTCGCCGACCGGCAGGATCGCGTCGAGGGTCATCTCCCGGAGCGCCAGCCACAGGACCGCCCGGGTGAGCGGCTCGTCGATCGAGGGGATCGCCCCGTCGAGGACGGCCCGCAGCGACCGGTCGTCCAGTCGCGTCCGTGCCCAGGTCAGGTCGTCGTCGTTGAGGACGATCAGGTCCGGGACGGACCGCCCGACCAGGTCGGGGATGTCGGTCCGGGCGCCGACGACGTCGACCTCGACCCTCGATGTGCGCGCCATCCCCGCGCCATCGCGGTCGAAGGTCCCGATCGCGATTCGATGCGAGCGAAGCGTCGGGTTGGCGGGCGGCGCCGACTGGAGGACCGCGAACGAGGCGATACGCCCGCGGTCGTCGACGGTCAGCTCCGACGCGAGGGTCGAGACGCCGGCGGTCTGCAGCCACTCGCGCGCCCATCGATGGAGATCCAGACCGCTGGCGGCCTCCAGCGCGGCGAGCAGGTCCAGGATCGACGTGTTCCCGAACGCGTTGTCCTTGATGTAGCGCTGCAGGCCGCGGCGGAACGGCTCGAGGCCGACCCACGCCACGAGCTGCTTCAGCGTGCCGGCCCCCTTCGAGTAGGAGATGCCGTCCATGTTGAGCATCGTCGCGAGAGCGTCTGGGACATCCGCCGAGACCGGGTGCGTCGTCGGGAGTTGATCCGCCCAGTAGCCCCACGCCTTCTCGGTCAGGACGAAGGTCGTCCACGCGGTCTCGTGTCGGGTGGCCATGGCCATCGTCAGCGTGGACAGGTACGAGGCGAACGACTCGTTCAGCCACAGGTCGTCCCACCATCGCATGGTCACCAGGTCGCCGAACCACATGTGGGCGATCTCGTGGCAGATCACGTCGGTCCGGTCGCGCCGCCGCGTACCGGTGACCGGTGAGCGGAAGAGGAAGTCGTCGCTGAAGGTGATGCAGGCGGCGTTCTCCATCGCGCCCCCGACTTCGGGCACGAACAGAAGGTCAAGCTTCGAGAACGGGTAGGGACGGCCGAACAGATCGCCCATGAAGTCGAGGGCGATCCGAGCATCCGCGAGGATGTCGTCGGACTCTAGGTAGCGCGTCATCGATCGGCGGCAGTGCAGGTCGAGAGGCAGGTCGCCGTGAACCGAGCGCACGGTCTCGTAGGGCCCGGCGTTGACGCCGACGAGGTACGTCGGCAGCGGCGGCGTCGGTTCGAAGGTCCAGTGACCAGGCGAGGTCTCGGTGCCCGCGCCGTTCGACAGGGCGATCCAGCCCTCGGGCACGACCATGTGGAGCGTGAACGAGGCCTTCATGTCGGGCTGGTCGAAGCAGGCGAAGATCCGTTGCGCCTCGTACAGGAAGCACTCGCTGAAGAGATACGTCTGGCCGTCCTCGGGATCGACCGAGCGATGGACCCCCTCGCCGCTCTCCGTGTAGGCGCACTCCGCCTCGACGACGAGTTCATTCGACGCCTCGAGTCGGTCGAGGGCGATGCGCTGGCCGTCGTAGGCATCGACGACGGCCAGCTCGCGACCGTTCAGCCGGATCGATCGGCAGGTCGGTGCCAGGAGCTCGATGAAGGTCGATCGACCCGGCACCGCGCACTCGAATCGGACGCGTGTCCGGGACTTGAACCGCGCCCCGTCGGCGGACACGTCAAGCTCGATCTCGTACGAGACGCCGCGGATCAGGCCGGCGCGTTCGGCCGCCTCCTCGCGCGTCAGGGTCCGCATCACGTCATCTTGCCAAAGCGCCACCCTGCCCGGGACGCGAACGTGTGAGGCCGAGCTCGGGCTCAGCCCCGTGCCCGGTTGAGCTCCCGGATCAAGCGGTCGATCGAATCGAGGAAGGGCTCCGTCAGCGACTCCGGAAGCACGTCGCGGATCGAATCCTTGACGCCATACGCGGCCCGGCTGCGCGTCGCGGTGGCGCGCAACGCGGTCGGGTCGTCGTCGCGGAGGCGATCCGGGAGCGGTTCCAGGTAGGCGATCCAGCGATCGGAGCCGATCTCGCGCGCGGCGGCCAGCAGCCGGTCGGCGTGCCGTGCCGCGACAAGCCCGGCCTCGTCGATCGCGGGGTGCTCGTGTCGGGCGAGCCGGGCGGCGGTGCGTTGCGCCCGCACCTCGGTCATCGGCGCTCAGTCATCCCCGGGCTTGGTCCCGAGCGCCTCGCCCGCGTCGGCGCCGGCGTCCGCTGGCGGTGCAAGCAGCAGGAGCGGCAACCGCTTGCGCTCCGACCCGTTGACGAGGATCCGGAACGAGTAATCGCCGGGTGCCGGGAAGGTCAGGTTCCAGAGATCGATCGAGAACGTCAGGACCGCATCGCGCGCGTCGCGCTGGCTGCGGGCGACGAGGCTCCCGGTCGCGCCGGCCACCTCGCCGCCGTCGGGGTCGAGCAGGACGAACCGGATCTCGTGCTCGCGGTCGGTCTCGGGGGCGGTCACCTGGAGCCCGATGACGAGCGCGAGGTGTGGATGTCGGAGCGGGAACCGGCGCCCACCGATGCGCGCGACGCCACCGCCGAGGACGTGGAACTTCTGGCCGGGGATCGTCTCCGCGGCGTCGGCAAGGAAGGCGAAGTCGATGTCGGGCATCTGCGTATGCTAGCCGCTCGCCTCAGCCCGACTTCGCCGTTGCCGCCGCGCGCTTGGCCGACGGCGTGATCCGCACCACCGGCTTCGGACGGTGGCCATTGCCTCGACCGTTGCGGTCGCCGTTGGCGCGCCCCGCCTCTTCCGCGAACGTCACGTCCGAGAGCGGGACGAGCGGGTCGCCGCGCAGGACGCGAGCGAGGTACTCGGCGGTCGCCGACTCCTTGACCTTGGCGACCTTCTCGGGTGTCCCCTCGGCGATGATCCGGCCACCGCGATCGCCGCCCTCCGGCCCCAGGTCGACGATCCAGTCGGCGGTCTTGATGACGTCGAGGTTGTGCTCGATGACGAGGACGGTGTTGCCGCCGTCGACCAGCCGATGGAGGACCTCGAGCAGCTTCTCGACGTCGGCGAAGTGGAGGCCGGTCGTCGGCTCGTCGAGGACGTACAGCGTCCGGCCGGTCGCCCGGCGCGACAGCTCGGTCGACAGCTTCACCCGTTGGGCCTCGCCGCCCGACAGCGTCGTCGCCGGCTGGCCGAGGTGGACGTAGCCCAAGCCCACGTCGTTGAGCGTCTGGAGCTTCGCGCGGACGTTGGGGACGGCCGAGAAGAAGTCGAGCGCCTCGGCGATCGTCATCTCCAGGACGTCGGCGATCGACTTGCCCTTGAAGTGGATCTCGAGCGCCTCGCGGTTGTAGCGCTTGCCGTGGCAGACCTCGCACGGCACGTACACGTCCGGCAGGAACTGCATCTCGATCTTGAGGATGCCGTCGCCCTTGCAGTGCTCGCAGCGACCGCCCTTGACGTTGAAGCTGAAGCGGCCCGGGGTGTAGCCACGCAATCGCGATTCGGGGACCCCGGCGAACAGCTCGCGGATCGGCGTGAACAGGCCGACGTAGGTCGCCGGGTTCGAGCGCGGCGTGCGCCCGATCGGGCTCTGGTCGATCTCGATGATCTTGTCGATGTGCTCGGCCCCGGCCAGCGAATCGTGTGCTCCGACGGGCTCTCGCGAGCCGTTGAGCTCGCGGGCCAGCGCCCGATACAGGACCTCGGTGACCAGCGTGCTCTTGCCACTCCCGGACACCCCGGTCACCGCCACGAACGTCCCGAGCGGGACGCGCAGGTCGACGTCCCGGAGGTTGTGCTCGCGCGCGCCGCGCACCCGGAGCTCCTTGCCGTTGCCCTTCCGGCGGGTCTTCGGGATCGGCACCGCCCGCTCGCCCCGCAGGAACGCGCCGGTCACCGAGCGTGGCTCGGCGAGGACCGCCTCGAGCGGACCGTTGGCGATGATCTCGCCACCGTGCTCCCCTGCCCCGGGCCCGATGTCGACGACCCAGTCGGCCGTCCGGATGGTCTCCTCGTCGTGCTCGACCACGAGGACGGTATTGCCCAGGTCGCGCAGCCGGGTCAGCGTCGCGATCAGCTTGGCGTTGTCGCGCTGGTGGAGACCGATCGACGGCTCGTCGAGGATGTACAGGACGCCCATCAGGGTCGTCCCGATCTGGGTGGCCAGGCGGATCCGCTGCGCCTCGCCACCGGACAGGGTCACGCTCGTCCGATCGAGGGTCAGGTAGTCCAGCCCGACGTCGACCAGGAACCCGAGCCGGGCGACGATCTCCTTGAGCAGCTGGTGCGCGATCGTCCGTTCGCGTTCGGTCAGGGTCGCCTCGAGTCCGGCCGCCCAGATCAGACCGTCCTTGATCGACATCGTCGAGACGTCCCAGACGTTGAGCTCGCCGATGGTGACCGCGAGGATCTCCGGCCGGAGCCGTTTGCCGTGGCAGACCGGGCACGGCCGGGTGACCATGAACTTCTCGAGCTCGGCCTTGACGTAGTCCGAGTCCGTCTCGCGATAGCGTCGCTCGAGGTTGGTGACGACACCCTCGAAGGTCGCCTTGTAGGTGTTCTCGCCGCGATCCGTCCGGTAGCGGACGATGACCCGCTCGTCCTTCTTGGCGTGGAGCAGGTAGTCGATCGCCTCGGGCGGAAGGTCGCGCACGGGCGCCTTGAAGTCCCAGCCGTGCGAGGCACAGATCGCCTCGAGGATCTTCAGACGCCACGACGCGTCGGTCGGCATCCGCGCCCACGGCACCAGCGCGCCGGCGGCGAGGCTCTTCGAGCGGTCCGGGATGACGAGATCGGGGTCGATCTCGAGCCTCGTGCCGAGGCCGGTGCAGGTCGGGCAGGCACCGTGCGGCGAGTTGAACGAGAAGCTGCGCGGCTCGAACTCGTCGGCGGTGTAGCCGTCGTACGGGCAGCTGTACTTCTCGCTGTAACGACGTTCCTCGAACTGGAGCGGCTCGCCGTCACGCGGTGCCGGCGCGATCAGGACCACGCCCTCGCCCAGGCGCAGCGCAGTCTCGATCGAATCGGCCAGCCGGCTCGCGTCTGGGTCCGGGATCACCTCGCCGGTCTCCGGGTTGATCGGACGCCCATCGTCGGCGCGTGCCGCACCCTCCGATGCCTCGGCGTGCCGGACGATGTAGCGGTCGACCACGACCTCGATCGAATGACGCTTGTACTTGTCGAGGCTGGGCGCGTCGGTGATGTCGACCATCTCGCCATCGACGCGGACGCGGACGAAGCCCTGGCGACGAGCCCCGTCGAAGACCCGGTCACCCTCAGTCTTGCGGTCCTTGATCAGCGGACCGAGGACGAGCAGGCGTGTCCCCTCGGGCAGGGCCAGGACCTGGTCGACGATCTGCTGGACGCTCTGGCGCTCGATGGGATGGCCGTTGGGGCAATGCGGGATGCCGATGCGGGCGAACAGCAGGCGCAGATGGTCGTAGATCTCGGTGACGGTGCCGACCGTTGATCGCGGGTTGCGCGACGCGCCCTTCTGGTCGATCGAGATGGCCGGCGACAGGCCGTCGATCTGGTCGACGTCCGGCTTCTCCATCTGGCCGAGGAACTGGCGGGCGTAGGCGCTCAGGCTCTCGACGTAGCGTCGCTGGCCCTCGGCGTAGATCGTGTCGAAGGCGAGGCTCGACTTGCCACTCCCCGACAGACCGGTGATGACCACGAGCCGGTCGCGCGGGAACGCGACGTCAACGTTCTTGAGGTTGTGTTCGCGCGCACCGCGCACGACGAGCTGATCCTGGGGCACGTGGTCAAGTGTAGCGGATGCAGGGCAAACCGAACAGGCGTTCGAGCCCCCGCGCGCCCCCCGATCCCGGGGCGTCAGGAATTCGTAGCGGTCCTCGGTCAGCCGACTGTGTACGAGAAGGTCGAACCCTTGACGCTGACGTTGCCGTTCCGGACGAGGAAGACCTTGCACTTCGAGCCGCTCGCCACGGACTGGAGATAGATCGGCATCGTGACGTGCGGGTCGGTTGCCGTCCCGGACGTCCAGTAGACGATGTTGTCCTCCTGAATGGAATAGCCGGGCTTGCCCGCGATCCCGCACTCGTTCCGGATCGCGTACTCGTTGGCCACGATCGGGATGTTGCTGTGGACCGTCGCGTCGACGTAGAACGTCTCCCCGCTGACGGGTTGATCCAGGACGCCCGAGACGGGGTCGATCCCCGGAACGACCTTGCCGGTGACCGGCGGCCCAGCCAAGGCCGACCCGGTTACGGTCAGGGCGAGGACCAGCCCCGTCAGAACGGAAATCGAGCGTTTCATCGCGGAACGTCCCTCCACATCATTCGCACACGTCTTCGTTCGATTCCTCGCCATAGCCAAGGATCCACTTCAGTGGCGTCTGGCCGGGCAGGATCGTGTCGGCGTCCCAGATCGCGTCCGAGATGCACTTTTGACCGTCGGAGTTCGGGTACTTCCCCATGTTGAGCGTCGTCTGCGTGAATGTCAGGAGGACGCCATCGACGGCCGGCGGCAGGTAGTCCGGGATCCGGAACCCGTTGTAGGTCTCGGTGAACCAGGTCGTCGAGCAGCCGATGTTGTGGTCGGTGGAGTTGTGGGTGTCGACCGTCGAGGGCGGGTGGTAGACGGTCGTGTAGATGCTGACCTTCATGGTCATGCAGTGGTCCTTGAACTTCGGGTAGACATCCACGTAGACCCAGCGGTAGCCGCTTGGTCCGGTCTGGAAGGGAGCGATCGCGTCCTTCAGGGTCTGATTCAGCTTCTGGACGACCTGGTCGATGACGAGGAGTGCCGCGGGGAGTTGGGCCCAGCGGACCATGCACGTCGGGATGGTGTCGACCAGGTCCGTGCAAAGGCTCGTGAACTTGCTCACGACGTCGATGGCCTGTGGGAACGGGTTCGGGTAATTCACGACTGCGACGACCAACTTGGGCCGCTGCATCTGCATGATCCGCGTCTGCTGAAGGATGGTCGTGTAGTTCTTCTTCATGTTGTCCCAGAGGTTGGCGTTCGCCAGGATCTGGGCGGCGCACGAGCTGGCGTCGAGGAACTGGTGATCCTTGATCTTGTCGAAGCAGTCGCCGAGCAGGTTCTTGACTGGGTCGTTCTGCTCGCCGAGCTGGATCGTCAGGAGATCGGGACGCTTGTTGTAGGCGTCCGACAGCCCGCCGCCGGTGATGAAGTCGGACGATGTGTGGCCGTCCTTGCCCTGGTTGTAGAGACACCAACCCGGCTCGATCAGGTGATCGGCCAGGAGCTTCTCCGGATAGCGGCTGGAATCGTCGTTCAGGTCATGCCCGTGCGGGATGTCATCCCCGGCGGCGACCAAGATCCGGCAGCCGGTGGCCGCACTGGCGGGCAGGTTCCTGTCGGCTCCCCAGGCCAAGCCGGCTATCGCGAGGATGAACGCAGCGCCGACGACAGACGCTCGCGGGAAGAGTCCCCGCCAACGCGGCGGCACGGCTTGCCTGGATGTCATGCCTAGCCCACTCCCATCCATGTATCGACCTCGCTTACGGGTCCGGAAATGTGGAGTGGCGACCGGTGGCCGCCACTCCGCCTGATGACCTACGGGGCGACGACGCTCGTGGCGACGGTGGCGCTGTTGTTGGCGTCGGTGAACTCGTGGTCATTCCCGGTGCCTTCGGGGAAGTTGTCGACGAGGTCGGCAACGACAGTCGAGAACAGCGTGTCCCCATCGCTGGCACCCGACGCCGTCGAGTTCACGGTGAGGGCGATGCCCTGACCCGGACCGAGATCGCCGAAACAGTCGACGATCGTGATCCCGAAGAAGGTCGAGTCGGTGCAGGTGAAGCCACTCGAGGCCGGCACCGAGTAGGTCCCGAGCGTCTCCATGGTCGCATCGATGATCAGGGTGATCTCGGCCTTGTCGGCGCCTGCCGCCGCCGTGCTGATGTCGCCGGCGTTGCTGATAGTCGCGATGCGAGTGATCGACCCGCCCGCGGTGATCGGGTCGGGCGTGACGAGGATGCCGCCGGCCACGAGGTCGACGCACGAGGTGCATAGCGAGGCCGTGACACTCGTCGCCTCGGTGTCGTCGTTGTTGGCGTCGGTCGACTCCGCGATCGCGTTCGACGGATCGACCTTCACGGCGAGGGTGTGCGTGCTCGGCGAGTCCGCGAGGACCTCGAACACGATCGTGACGTTCGTGGACTGGCTGGCAGGGAGGCTGCCGGTGCATGTGACCGTATCGGTCACGATGTCGGAGCAGACAAAGCCCTGCGAGGCGGAGGCCCCGATGAACTTCAGCCCGCTGAGGGCGCCGGTGTCCATCTTCGCCTCGATGTCGAACGAGCCACTCGCGCTTGAGCCGCCGTTCGCCACCGCGAACGTGTACGTGATGTTCTGACCGACGTTCGCCGCATCCGGGTTGTCCGACAGACCGCTGAGGACCAGGTCGATGGCCGAGCCGCCGACGCTGGTGGTCACGCTGCCGGTCTCATTCTCGCTATTCCCGGTGACCTTGGCCTCGTTCGAGAACGGAGCCGTGGCACCGGAGTTGACGGTCGTGACGATCTTGATGTTCGACGTGGTGCTGGCGCCAAGGCCGTCCCGGGTGCAGGTGACCACGCTACTGCTCTCCGAACACGTCCACCCGGCATCCGGGTTCGTGTTGACGAATGTGACCTCAGCCGGGAGGTCGTCGACCATCTTGACCTCGCCGGTCGCGGCCGCGGTTCCCTGGTTGATGACCGCGATGGTGTAGGTGAGGGTGTCACCCGTGGTGACGGTCCCCTTGTCGGCCGACTTGTTCACCGCGAGGTCCGCGACAGAGCGGTGTCACCCCGGTGATCTGCGGTCTTGCAGTTGTCGAGCTCGCTCGTCTCGTCGATGACATGGTCGGGATCGACGCACGCCTCGTTGTCGAGCGTCCCGCCGTCGGCGGTGATGAAGACGTTGATCACGATCTTGACGTCCTGCTCAGGCGCGAGATCGCCGACGCAGATCACCGTGTTGACCGGGTTCTCTGAAATCTGGCACGTGAAGTTGCCTTCGGCCTCGACGCTCCCGATCGGGATCAGCCCGACGGGCAGCGGGTCGACGACCTTGGCGCCGAACACGGTGCGTCCGTCGCCCCAGGTCTTCTTGTTCGAGACCGTGATCGTGTACTTGGTGGTCTCGTTCTGGCTTGCGCCCGACGGACCCTTCTTGTCGATCGTGAGGTTGACCTGCGACTCGACATTCGTCGTGGATCGAGTCGGTGTTGTTCGTTTCGTCGCCCTCGCCGATCGCGTTGAACGGGTCGATGAACGCCTGGTTGGTGATGGTCTGCTTGATCGCCCCCGGATCGGTGGCGATCTTGTCGAGACCGGTCGGAGCGATCAGGACGATGTTGATGGTCCTGAAGCCGGGGCTGGCCAGGATCGTGCCGCCCGTGCAGTCGATGTTCGGGGCGGAGAACGTGCAAGTGAACGCCCCGACACCGGGTGCGGCATCGACCGCGCTGAAGAAGGTCGTGCCGGCCGGGATGATGTCCCGGACCATGACGTTGAAGGCGTCGGCCTCGCCGCCGTTGGTCACCTTGAGGTGGTAGAGGATCCCCTGTCCGGTGTCGACACGAACGGGCGGCCCGACCTCCTGATCCAAAACCTTCTCCTGGGTCTTGTCGATCGCCAGGTCGATGAACGGGCCGCTGCCGCCGTTGGCGATGGGCACGTCGATCGAGGATTGATTGTTGAACTCGTTCCCTTCAGGGATCGTGTTCGCCGGATCGACGAACGCGTTGTTCACGTAGGTGCCGGGGATGTCCGGGGCAAAGACCCGGATCGCGATGTGGCGGACCGTCGGCGCACCACCCGGCAGGGCAAGGGTCTGGCCGCTGAACGAGCCGCCGGTGCAGGTCACCACACCTGATGCGTCCGGCCCGGTGCAGTGGAATGCCTCGGCGTCGGCGCCGCTTGTGTCGCTCGCCGAGATGAATCGGAATCCGGCCGGCAGGCGGTCGGTGACAGTCACGCCCGAGATGGGGTCGCTGCCGTAGTTGTTGATCTCAAGGTCGAACTTGATGATCCCGTTGCGCGCGATCGGGTTCGGCTTGGGAGACTCGATCGTCTTCTTGATCGTCAGCTCGTACACCGCGTTCTTCGCCGCGCAGTCGGGCTTGTCGACGCACGGGGAGACACCCGTCGGCTGATCGTCGTCGTTGTCGAACTCGTTGCCCTCCGGGACGAGGTTGTCGGGATCGACTGTGCCGGTGTTCACGGCAGTCTGCGGCGTGTTCGGCGCGAAGACCTTGATCCGGATGTCGCGAACGATCGGGACTTCGTTCGCCCCTGTGCCGATCTTGTTCAGCGAGCCGCTGAAGTCGCCGCCGATGCAGGTCACGACTCCGCCCGTGGCGCTGCCGTCGTGGGCGCAGAAGAACTTCGCCGACGACGGGCCCGGCGACCGTGGCATCGGTTGCCGAGATGAACCGGGTGCCAACCGGCAAGGTGTCCTGGACCTCGACGTTGCTGACCGGATCGGTGCCCAGGTTCGACACGCGCAGGTTGTAGATCAGGATGCCGTTCGTCGCGACGGCGCCGTTCGCGGCGGGCGAGAACTGGGTCTTGTCGATCGTCAACTGGTTGAACGCGCCGATGTCGTTGTTGCCGGTCGTGACGACCGTGTCGTCCGTGGCGAGGTTGTTTTGCTCGTTGACCTCGTTGATCGTGTCGTCGGGATCGACGCGCACCTCGTTGTGCATCGTCTGGCCGACCTGCTGGACGAATGGGGTCACGAAAACCCTGATCTTGATAACCACGTATTCATCGTGGCCGGTCGTCGGCCCGGCGGAGCCAGCCGGGTCGTAGAACTCGGACTCGGTCCCGACGAGGTGACCGCCGAAGCAGGTCACCAGGCCGCCCGTGGGCGCGCCGTTATGTGCGCAGTTGAAGCCCAAGCCTGGTGTGGACGTCACCGACAGAAACTTGGTGCCGGCCGGGAGCGTGTCGACGACCTTGATCCCGGTCGCGTCCTGTGTGCCGATGTTGTCGACGATGATCGTGTAGGTGTCGGTCCCGGAGGTCGCGACCGGGTCGAATCCCTCGGTCAGCGGCGGCACCGGACCAGGCGGGTTGATACCATCCGCGACCCCGTTGTCGCTCTTCCAAATCGTGAGGTCGATGCCTGTCCTGACATCTGTGGTGGTGGTCGCGTCGTTGTTCGTCTCGTCCGGCTCGAAGATCGCGTTGTTCGGGTCGACGGTGACGGAGTTCGTCAGCGTCCCGAGGGTATTCGGAGCGACGACCCGGAATCGGATCTGCCTGGTGGCCGCCGCGGGGATCGACCCGCCGGTGCAGCTGACGACGTTGCTGCCGTTGACGGAGCAGTCGAAGCCGCCGTCGGTATCCCAGCTGTCGAAGATGACGCCGGGCGCGAGCTGATCGCGGATGGCCACGCCGGTCGCGGCCGTGTTGCCGCTGTTGCCGACGATGAAGGTGTACGTCAGTCCGCCGAGGCAGACGGGATCGGCGAGTAGGCCGATGGCAGGGATGTCACCACTTGCCGCCGGAGATCCGCCTGGATTGCCGAGGTGCTTGATATCGGGAAGAGCGGGGCCGGTGGTGATCGGCCAGGAGCGTGCACAAACAGGGTCGGGCCCATCGGCCTTGGTGATCGTCAGGTCGATCGCCGGGCGGACCGTCGTCGACTCGGACGAGGACGCCTGGACGCCCTGGTTCTTGATGTTCCCGGTGACGGTCGCGGAGTTGAAGATCGAGGCGCCGGCCGTGCTGACGACCAGGCCCTGGATCGTGATCGTGATGGTCCCGCCCGCGTTCAAGGTGCGGACCTTGCAGGTCACCTGGGGCGCGTTGACGAAGCAGCCGCCCCCCTGGCCGACGGTGCCGTTCGCGATCACCTGGCTGGCGACGATGCTCGACGCCTCGAGACTCTGGGTGCCGTCCGTGATCACCACGTCGTCGGCTCGCGTCGTGGACTTGTTGACGACCTGGAGCTTGTACGTCAGGACCTGGCCCGGGTTCACCGGATCAGGCCCGGCGCCGTTGTCCCACGTCTCGAGCGGGATTCCGGGGCTTCCGTCGGTCTTGGCGATGGTGAGGCCCGCGGGTCGGTGGGGCCGTCGTGACGTTCGTGTTCACGGCCGCCGAGCTGTTGTTGAGCTCATTCGACTCGGCGATCTGCTGGTCAGGATCGACGATCGCGGTGTTCGTGATCTGACCGGCCGTGGTCGGGGCGGTGGCATGGATCTTGATGGTCGCGTTCTGGCCCGCATTCACGGCACCACCGGAGCAGGTGACTGTGATCGCTGTCGGGCCGCCGAGCACAGGCGCAGCGGGCAGGCACGAGAACAGGCTGGTGGTCTCGTAGGACGTCAGACCGACGCCGACGGGGAGGGTATCGACGACCTTGACGTTTGACGTGTTCGCGTTGCCGAGGTTGTTGACGGTCAGGACGTAGTCGAAGGCCGCGCCTGTCGCCACGCTCGTTGGACCGGTCTTGTTCAGGGTGAGGTCCGGCGCGTTGCCACCGCCGCTCGTTCCCTGGACGAGGACCTGGGCCGAGGCGTTCGTGGTGAAGTTCTGTGCGGACTTCGTGCCGCTCACCGAGGCGGTGTTGTTCAGGGTCGTGCCGTTCGCGGACGTGACCTGGCCGCGGATCGTGACCGTGACCGTGGCGCCGCCAGCGATCGTTCCGATCTGGCACGTCACGACGTTGCCGTTCGGTCCGCCCTGGGTGCATGGGCCCTGCGTGCTCGTGATCGTGAGCTGCGGGAGACCGGGCGGGCTCTGGATCGTACCGACGCCGTTGACCTGGTCTGTCATCACGACCGTGTCGACCTTGGAACCGCCGGTGTTCTTGATCGAGATCGTGTAGGTCAGCTGCCCGCCGGATGTGACGGGGCTCGGATTCGCCGTCTTCGTCACCAACAGCGGGCTGGCGGGATCGGCTAGGACTGGTGAGATTGTCGCGACCAATGACGCGACGATGAGTGCTGAGCCTAAGGCCGCAGCCAGCCGGCTCCGGATCGAGGTGCGTGCCGTCGTCTGTCCCATCGGTTCACCCTCCACCGCGCCCGCGTGGCGCAGAACTCGCGCTACGCCACAACCCTTCTTGAGCACATGCGAACACTCCGTTGGCGCACAGGAGCGTCAACGGCGTCGTCAGACGGGATGAGGGGCATGGGACACGCGCGCAGACACGGCAGCGGCGAATGTGACGGACTACCCGACCACGTCCCCATGCGTCCCCCGATCGCCGAAGCGATCCCCTCGTCGACCGGGTCGTCGGGTGCCGAACTGGTCAAGTGGCACTGCACCGACGTGGTCCGAGTCGTAGGGTCAGTATCGACCGGTGGGGTCCGGTGTCAATAGGTCAAGTCGCGTCAATGTGTTGACACGCGGCAACGCCGCCGCCGGGTCTCGGCAGGCGCGCCTCAGGTGGTGCGATCGACGGTCTTCGAGACCCGCGCCGACGGCTGCCTGGACCTCACCGACGGCGGCCCGGGCGCTGGCCCGTCCGCTTCCGGATGTTCGGCGTGACCGTCCGGTCCCACGTCGGCCGGTCGAGCCAGCGCGCCTGCCAGCCGGCCTCGTCCTCGTGCTCGTCGCGGATCCCGGGCAGCCAGTCGGCGACGGTGTTCTCGTCGATGTCGGGTTCGCCCGGGACCCCGTCCAGGTTGTCCGCCGGCTCCTCGTCGGCGGCCAGCACGGTCACGCTGGTGACCTCCATCGTCGGATCCGGCCTCGACCGCGGCGGCAGCACCGCGCCGGCCACGTGCCCGGTCCGCGGCGCCGGTCAGTCCGCGCCCGTTCGACGACGCCTTCGCCGCGCGCTCGGCGGCGCGTCCGACGGTGATCGAGGCGTCCTCCTGGAGCACGCGCAGGCGGATCTGCTGGATCTCGTCGCGGAGAGCCGCGGCCCGCTCGAACTCGAGCTGCTTGGCCGCCGACTTCATCTCGGCCTCCATCCGGCCGACGAGCGCCTCGACCTTGGCCCGGTCGGCGTCGCGTGAACTCGCCGGTCCGCTCGGAGGCGTAGACGACCGTCGACTCGGCCACGGCGCGCAACCGCTCGTTGATGTCGCGGATGCCCTTGACGATCGTCGTCGGCTCGATCCCGCGCTCGACGTTGTAGGCCTCCTGGATCGGTCCGCCGCCGGTCGGTCTCGTCGATCGCGACCCGCATCGATTCGGTGACCCGGTCGGCGTACATGATCACCTCGCCGCCGGTGTTCCGGGCCGCGCGGCCGATCATCTGGATCAGCGACCAGGCCGACCGCAGGAAGCCCTCCTTGTCGGCGTCGAGGATCGCGACCAGGGTCACCTCGGGCAGGTCGATGCCCTCGCGCAGCAGGTTGATGCCGACCAGGACGTCGAAGACGCCGAGGCGCAGGTCGCGCAGGATCGCGACCCGCTCCAGCGTGTCGACCTCGCTGTGGAGGTACTGGACCTTGACCCCGAGCTCCTTGAGGTAGTCGGTCAGGTCCTCGGCCATCTTCTTGGTCAGCGTCGTGACCAGGGCGCGCTCGCCGCGCTCGACGCGCCCGCGGATCTCCTCGAGCAGGTCGTCGATCTGGCTCTCGGTCGGGCGGACGCGTGATCTGCGGGTCGACGATGCCGGTCGGGCGGATGAGCTGCTGGACGATCCGGCCGCTCCGCTCGAGCTCGTACGGCCCCGGCGTCGCGCTCATGTAGATCGCCTGGTGGACGGTCGCCTCGAACTCCTCGAACGTCAGCGGCCGGTTGTCGAGCGCCGACGGCAGCCGGAACCCGAAGTCGACCAGGATCTCCTTGCGCGTCCGGTCGTTCTTGTACATGCCGACGACCTGCGGGATCGTCATGTGCGACTCGTCGACGACCAGCAGCCAGTCCGGCGGGAAGTAGTCGAGCAGCGTCCACGGCCGGCTGCCCGGCTCGCGGCGCGACAGGTGGCGCGAGTAGTTCTCGATGCCGGTGCAGTAGCCGAGCTCGCGCATCATCTCGAGGTCGAACGTCGTCCGCTGGCGGAGCCGGGCGCCTTCGAGTGCGCGACCCTCGGCCTCGAGACCGCCGACGCGCTCCTCCATCTCGGCTTCGATGTCGACGATCGCTTCCTTGAGCTTGTCCTGCGGCGTGACGTAGTGGGTCGCCGGGTAGATGTTGGTCTCCGTCCGCTCGGCCAGCAGCTCGCCGGTCAGCGGGTCGAGCTCGGTGATCCGCTCGATGACGTCGCCGAAGAACTCGACCCGGACCAGGATCTCCTCCGATGCCGGCTGGAGCTCGAGCGTGTCGCCGCGGACGCGGAACCGGGCGCGGCTCATGGCGGCGTCGTTGCGCTGGTACTGGAGGTCGACGAGGTGACGCAGGACGGCGTCGCGGCGGTACTGGCCGCCGACCCGCAGCTTGAGGACGGTCGCGCCGTAGTCGACCGGCGCGCCCAGGCCGTAGATGCACGACACCGAGGCGACGATGATCACGTCGCGCCGCTCGAACAGGGCGTGGGTCGCGGCGTGGCGGAGCCGGTCGATCTCGTCGTTGCGCGACGAGTCCTTCTCGATGTAGGTGTCGCTGCGGGGCAGGTACGCCTCGGGCTGGTAGTAGTCGAAGTAGCTGACGAAGTACTCGACCTTGTTCTCGGGGAAGAACTCGCGGAACTCGGCGTAGAGCTGCGCGGCGAGCGTCTTGTTGTGGGCGAGGACGAGGGTCGGCCGGTTGTCTTCTCGATGACCTTGGCGAGCGTGTAGGTCTTGCCCGTCCCGGTCGCCCCGAGGAGGACCTGGTGGTTGAGCCCCTTGCCGAGCCCGTCGATCAGGCCTCTCGATCGCCTTGGGCTGGTCCCCGGTCGGCTCGAACGGCGCGACGAGCTTGAAGTCCGGCATCCGCAAAGCATATCAGGACACGCACGAACCGAACGGGTGTTCTATGCCTACAGAGCCCGCCTTCATCGCCACGATCCGCGCGTACGACGCCTGGAGCGTCGCCCGCGAGAGCGACCCGTTCGCGACCCTGGTCATGAGCGAGGCAAAGACGCCGCGCGTCGACGCCTCCGAACCGGTCAGCAGGATCATGTCGGTCCCCGCTCGCGCCGCGCGGAACGCCAGGCGAGCTGGGCGGACCCCCCGCGCGCCTGGCCGTCCCCGTCAGCGAGTCGGTGATCGTCACGCCCTTGAAGCCCAGGCCCCCGCGCAGCAACGTGGTCGAGATCGCGTGCGACCAGCCGGCCGCGTTCACGCGGTCGTACGCGGAGTACGTCGCGTTCGACAGCATGATCAGCGGGATGTGGTGGGCGATCGCCGTCCGATAGGGCTTGAGGCCGGGGGCGAGCCGCATGCGCGACATGCGCGATCGTGACCGCGTAGGCGTCCGTGTTGCGAGTCGCGAACGCGAGGCCCGGGAAGTGCTTCATCGCCGGCACGACGCCCGTCGACTCGAGGCCCGTGGCGAACGCGTCGGCGAGGAGCGGCCGTCTTGACCGCGCTGATCGACCACGTCCGGCCCTGCGCGATACATGAACGCCGTTCGATGGTGGCGATGTCGGCGACGGGCGCGAAGTCGATGTCGATGCCGAGCGCATGGAGGGCCGCCCCGGTGTCGGCGCCCTGGCGTGCGCGCGACCGACGTGCTGCCCGATGCGGCCCATCTGCGGGCGGCGAGAGCGTCGGCGGAGCCCACGGGATCCGCTTGACCGGTCCGCCCTCCTGGTCGACGGCGATCAGGAAGCGCGGCTGGCCGCCGGCCGGCCGCCGCATGCAGCTCGGCGGTCGAGCGCCGATCAGCGGCGGCCCGCGTGGTGAGGTTCGACGCCGAACAGGACCACGCCACCGATCTCGCCGCGTCGGATCCGGCCGAGCAGGTCCGCCGATGGCGTGGTGCCCTCCATCGCGGACGACGAGCTTCTGGCCGATGAGCTGCGCCAGCGTCGGCTGGGCTGGCACTCACGACCTGCGGTCGAGGGCGCGACTGCCACGAGCAGTGACGCGGCGAGGACGAGTCGCAGGCCGCGCATCAGCGCGCCCATGGCTGCATCCCGATGACGGCACGGCTTGGCCCGGGCCGTTGCAGGGCGGGACGGTCGCGTCGGTCGGCGTCGGGGCGCCGCGATGAACCGCTTGCCGTCGCGCAGGACGAACGCGACCGTGCACCGGCGGGACCGGGGCGCGCCGCAGTAGTTGCTCGGCCTCGACGAGCGTCGTGGCTCGTCCACCCGGCGGACGAGCTCGATGACACCCGCCGGACGTGGGCGCCGTCCCGTCGATCAGCACGCGGTCTGCACCATCGACGAGCTGCGGCGCTCGAGCTTCTCCAGCGTGCGAGGCGTCACGGCCCACTGTTGGTCACCTCGACGTGTGGCGATCCGGGAGCCCGCCGCTCCCTCCCACAGGGTGATCTTGGCCGCGAGGCCGCCGGGCGTGCAGGCGCCGATCGTCGGCGTGGCGGTTGGTGTCGGCGCCACGGTCGGTGTCGGGCGCCGGCGTGGTCGACGGCGTCGGCGTTGCGGCTCGGAGTCGGCGCTGCCGCTCGGTGCCGGCGTCTCGACGCGTCGTCGCGGATGGCGAGCCGCGTCGGGCACGACCGCCCCAGGTCCCGTCGACCCAGGGCGACCGAGCCAGACCGCGGTGGCGAGGAGAACGACGGCGACCACGCCCGCTCCGGCGAGCGACAGGCCGGCAGAACCCGCGCGGACCGCGACCCGTCGTGGCGGCGTCGCCGGCCGGCGGGCTCCGCCGGCGACGGCGTTCCATTCGTCGAGGATCCGGTCAGGACGCGAGGGGTCCATCAGGCTGTCTCCAACTTCGTGCGAGCGCGGCTGACGGCCGCGCGCAGGGCGCCGGCCGAGGTCCCGAGGACCGCTGCCGCTTCGTCGTAGGACGCACCCTCGAGGGCGGTCATCACCAATGCGGTTCGTTCCAAGGTCGACAGGTCGCCATCGCCGCACCGACATCGAGCCAGCGCGCCTGGAGACCCTGGTCCATCGTGGCCGGCGGATGGACCGGCAGGAGCCGGCGTCGAAGCTGGCGGAATCGATCCGTCGCAAGGCGTCGCGTCGTGACGAGGAGCCACGGCAGGACCGGTCGCTCCCAGTCGAGCTGCGCCCGATGGTTCCAGAGCCGGATGAACGCCTCCTGCGCGAGGTCCTCGGCGGCCGTCCAGTCGTTCGTCCAGGCGAGCGCGAAGCGGAACACGTCGGACCAGTGCGCCTCGTAGGCGCGCTCGTAGGCGATCTCTGTCGATTCGGCGATCGCCATGTGGGTCGTCACACCTACATACACGACGGGAGGAGCAAAACGCACGAACGAGGTCGCCCGGCTGGCGAAGCATCGCACCGGACCGCGTCGCGCGGCCCGTGGGCGTCAGTCCGCGGCTGGATCCCGCGACGGCCGGAGGGCGCGACTCCAGCGCGTCCTCGACCAGTACGCGCGTCTCCGCCTCCGACCCGGACGTGTCGATGACGCGGGTGGCGGCCGGCGCGACCCGGTCCGTCGAGCCCGGCCTGGGCTTCGATGCGCTGGGCGGCGTCGTCCGTGCGTGGACCCGCGGCCGACGAGCCGGGCGCGCTGGACGGCCGGATCGCAGTCGACCAGCCAGACCTCGTCGCACAGGGCCGCCAGCCCGCCTTCGACCAGCCGGATCGCCTCGACCACGACCGCATCCGCACCGTGGGCCGCCGCGCCATCCATCGTCGCGAGGATCCGCGGCCGGACCGCTGGATGGACGATCGCCTCGAGATCGCGCAACGCCGCCGGATCGGCGAACACGACGCGACCGAGCGCCGCCCGGTCGAGCGACCCGTCCGGCACGGAGCAGGTCGGACCCGAACCGCGCGATGACCGCGTCGAGTGCCGGCTCCCCGGGTTCGAGGACCTCACGCGCCACCACGTCCGCATCGATGACGACGACGCCAGGCCGCTCCCCCATCCAGCGCGCGACAGTCGACTTCCCGCAGCCGATCGGTCCCGTGATCCCGATCCGCACCGTCACGGCGCGCGCTCCTCCAGGGCCAGCCACGCATCCTCCGCCGCCGCCAGCGCCACATCGATGTCCGCCAGCTCGCTCGTCACCCGCCGCATCTCGACGAAGTTCCCCTGCACCGCAGGATCCCCCATCGCCAGCTCCAAATGACTCTTCCGCAACCCAAGCCGCGTCAACTCCCCCTCAGCAGCAGCCTTCAACCGCCGATACGCCTCCTTCGAAAGCTTGTCCTTCTTCCCCCCACTACTTTTCTTACTGGGGGGTGGCGTCCCCGAGGCCGGCGGGTGGGCGGGGGCGCGACCGTCGCGACCGTTAGGCCCCGCAGGGCCGGAGGGAGCGGACGGCGCGCGCCCGACCGGCCGACGGCCGCCCCGCAACCGAGCCGCTTCCTGCTCGCAGGGCCTCCTCGACCGTCCACCCGTCTGCGACCGCCCGTCGCCACTCGCGATATCCACCATCGAACGCGACCGCCGACCCCTCCCCGACGACCCACAGCTTCTCGCACACCGTCTCCAGCAGCCGCCGATCGTGCGACACCACCAGCAGCGTCGCCGGCGATTCCGCCATGAACGCCTCGATCGCCTCCCGCGCCGGGATGTCGAGGTGGTTCGTCGGCTCGTCGAGCAGCAGCAGGTTCGACGGCTGGATGCCGAGCAGGGCGAGCTCGAGCCGCGATCGCTCGCCGCCCGACAGCATCCGGATCTCCTTGAAGGCGTCGTCACCGCGGAACAGGAAGCGCGCCAGGTACGCCCGCGCCTCGCCGGCCGTGACGGGCACCGCCTCCATCAGCGCATCGAGCACGGTCGTGCCCGCGATCCCCGCGCTCCGCAGCTGGGCCAGATAGCCGATCTGGACCGCGTTCCCGAACGTGATCGAGCCGTCGAGCGGCGGCAGGTCGCCGGCGATCGTCCGGAGCAGCGTCGTCTTGCCGGCGCCGTTCGGCCCGACGATCCCGATCCGCTCCCCGCGCTGGGCGGCAAGGAACGGTGCGCGGGCGACGACCTTGGCTTCGGTGGCAGGCGATCCATCGGGCGCCATCGCGCCTCGCCCCGGGAGGTAGCCGACCGCGAGGTCCTCGACGCGCACGACGATCTCGCCGCTGCGCGACGGCCCCGTGCCACCGATCAGTGCGGCGGTCGGGATCGCCAGCTTCCGCCCTGCCTTGGGGGCATCGCGTCGCTCCGCCTCCAGCTTTTCGAGCCGGGCCTCGTGCTCGTGTTGCTTGCTGAACTTGCGGTGACTCCGGTAGCGCTGGATCAGCTCCTTCTCGCGGGCGATCTGCTCGGCCTGCGTGTCGACGTCCTTGACCGTCCGCGCGTCGCGCTCGATGCGCTGCCGGTGGTATGCGCTGTAGTCGCCGCGGAACGCCGTCAGCTTCCGGTCGCGCAACTCCCAGACGCGGTCGACCGTGGCGTCGAGGAAGGCACGGTCGTGCGACGCGACGAGAAGCGAACCGGCACGGCGGCGGAGGTGCTCCTCGAGCCATTCGAGGGCGTCGAGGTCGAGGTGATTGGTCGGCTCGTCGAGGAGGAGCAGGTCCGGATCGGCGATGACCAGCCGGGCCAGGGACGCCCGCGTCTGCTCGCCGCCGGACAGCGCCGACGGCGGCTTCGCCCATTCGTCACGGGTGAAGCCGAGCCCGCTCAGCGCGCTCTCGACGCGCTGGTCGAGCGTGTAGCCGCCGAGGATCTCGTACTGGTGCAACAGCTCGGCGTAGGCGTGATCGGTCACCCGCTCCTCGCGCTCCATCGCCGCCAGCCGCTCGGCCATCCGATCGAGATGCGCGGCGCCGGTCCGGACGGCGGTCCGCAGGTCCGGCGAGGCCATGAACGCCTCGTCGAAATGGGCCTCCTGGGCGAGCAGCCCGAGCGTCAGGCCTCGCTTGCGATGGACCTCGCCGCGGTCCGGCTCGTCGCGTCCGGCGGCAAGACGGAGGAGCGTGGTCTTGCCCGCGCCGTTGGGGCCGACGAGGCCGATCCGGTCGCCCAGGGCGATCGAGGCGTCGATGGCGTCGAGGATCACGAACGTCCCGACCTCGCGCGTGACACCCGTCAGGCGGAGGATGCTCATCGGACAGGATCCCGTGGTTCTGGCCGGCGCCGAGGCGCGGGCTGCGGCGCGACGTGTCGCGGCGGCTCGTTTCGTGCGCTCGGTGCGTGCCCGCGACGACGCGCGCGGCCGCCTCCTCCGGCGTCAGTCCGACGGTCCCCTCCCCGGCCAGGTCCGTCCAGCGTCCGCCGGACCGACGTGGCCCGCCGGTCATCGTCCGGAGGATCGCGCGTCGCGCCCTTGCGGTCGCCGGCGCCCAGCCGCTGGCACCACGAGCAGAAGTGGGTCGAGCGCGCCCCGATGACGATGCGCTTGATCGGTCGTCCGCAGCGCGGGCACGGTTCGCCGGTGCGCTGGTAGACCTGCAGGTGCTCCTGCATCGAGCCATCACCGTCGGGCGCGGTGTAGTCGTCGATCGAGCTTCCACGGCGGACGACAGCCTCGGCCAGGATCCGGCGGACCTCGTCGTACAGGTGCCGCTCGTCCGGGGGACGCAGCGTGCCGGCCGTCCGGAGCGGGTGGAGTCGGGCCGCCCACAGCGCCTCGTCGGCGTAGATGTTGCCGACCCCGGCGATGAACGACTGGTCGAGCAGGAGCGGCTTGAGCCGGCCCGACCGCTTTCGCAACCGGCGCCGGAAGTCGCGGACCGAGAACGCCGGGTCGAGTGGCTCGGGCCCCAGCTTTGCGAAGACTGCGCCACCGCCGACCTCGGTCACCAGCTCGCCCGTCACCGGGTCGCGGCCGTAGAGGCCGATCTTCCCGAACTTGCGGATGTCGCGGAAACGCACCTCGCGGCCGTCCGCCAGCTCGAGGACGAGCCGCACGTACGGGTCCACGGGTGTCTCGGCCGGGACGACGAACAGCTGGCCGGTCATCTTGAGGTGGATCGTCAGGGCCGCATCGCCGGACAGGTCGATGACGATCTGCTTGGCGCGTCGCCAGACGGCCTCGACCCGTCGCCCGGCGATGGCCTCGCCGAACGTCTCGGGCGTGTGGGTCCGGAGGGTCCGCGCCCACGAGACGCGCGCGCCGGTGATCGTCGCGCCCAGGATGCGCGGCCGCAGGTCGCGCGCGACCGTCTCGACCTCGGGAAGTTCGGGCATCGATGCGACCTAGCCGAGGGCGGGCGCGACAGGCGCCTCGTCGGGTGCTTCGTCCGCCTCGGCGGCGATCGCGTCGGCGCGGGTCAGCGGCGTCATCGACTCCCAGTCGTCGCCGATCTTGATGTCGACGGTCAGCGGGACATCGAGCGGGAGGGCGCCCTCCATCGTCTCGCGCAGGATCGGGACCAGCCGGTCGACCTCGTCGCGCGGGACCTCGAGCAGCAGCTCGTCGTGGACCTGGAGGAGCGGTCGGGCGCGGAACCCGCCGGCGCGCAAGCCGCTCGTCGAGCCGGATCATCGCGATCTTGACGATGTCGGCGGCCGTCCCCTGGATCGGCATGTTGATGGCCATCCGCTCGCCCGCCGCGCGGAGGGTCGGGTTGCGCGCGGCGAGCTCGGGGATCTGCCGCTTGCGGCCGAGGAGCGTCGTCACGAAGCCCTGGGTCCGCGCCTGCTCCTTGATCGCCAGCATGTAATAGCTGATCCCCGAGTAGGTCGCGAAGTAGGTGTTGATGAAGGCCTGCGCCTCGGCCCTCGGGATGTTCGCCCGCTCCGACAGTCCGAAGTCCGAGAGCCCGTAGGCGATGCCGAAGTTGACCATCTTCGCCATCGACCGCTCGCCGAGGGTCACTTCGCTCGGATCCTTGTGGAGCACGAGGGCGGCGGTCTCGCGATGGAGGTCGGCGTTGCGCGCGAACGCATCGCGCAGGTGCTCGTCGCCCGAGACGTGGGCGAGGATGCGCAGCTCGATCTGGCTGTAGTCGGCGGCGACCAGCGTCAGGTCCTCGCCGCCGGCCACGAAGGCCCGCCGGATCCGCCGTCCGAGCGGCGTCCGGATGGGGATGTTCTGGAGGTTCGGGTCGGACGATGACAGGCGGCCTGTCGCCGCGACGGCCTGGTGGAACGTCGTGTGCAGCCGGCCGTCCGAGGCCATCAGCGTGGGCAGCGCGTCCACGTAGGTGGACCGCAGCTTCGTGTAGATCCGCCACTCGAGGAGCTTGTCGATCATCGGGTGGGCGGGGCGCAGGTCCTCGAGCACCGACGCATCGGTCGAGTAGCCCGTCTTGGTCCGCTTGCCCTTGGGCAGGTTGAGCTCGAAGAACAGGATCTGTTCGAGCTGCTTGGGACTGCCGAGGTTGAACTCGTGCCCGACGTCGGCGTAGATCTCCGTCTCGAGCCGGGAGATCTCGGTCGCGAACTCGGTCGCCAGGACCTGGAGCGCCTCGAGGTCGAGTGCGACGCCGGTCGCCTCCATCCGGGCGAGCACCGCGATGAGCGGGAGCTCGATCTCGCGATAGAGGCGGTCGAGACCGTCGTCGACCAGCCGGCGCTCGAGGGGCTCGCGGACGGCGAGCGCGGAGAGCGCCTCGAGACCCGCCCGGGACGCGGCGTCGAGCTCGGCGACCGGCGGCAGGATCAGGTCGAGCTGTTCGGCGACGACGTCGGCGATCGTCTGGCTGCGCAGCGACGCGTTGAGGACGTACGCCGCGATCTGGGTGTCGAACGCGACCGGCGTCGGGTCCGCGTCCGGGTCGTCGCCGATCCGGGCCACCAGCAACGGCTTGACCTCGTGGCCGACCACGGGGATCGCCAGCCGGTCCAGGAGCCGACGGAGGGTCGCAGCGTCGTCTGGCCCTTCGACGGCCACCGTGCGGCCGTCGGCGCCGGCGATCGCGAGTGCCAACGGCGAGCCGCGGCGCGGACGTGGGTCGTCGAGCAGGAGCCCGATCCCGACCGCGGGTTGGGCGGCGAGCCACGGTTCCAGGGCCGCGATCCGGTCGCCTGCGTGGACCTCGATGCGCGATGGGTCGGAGATCGCGGCGGCCAGTGCCGAGGGCAGGTCGTCCGGGGCCGGATGGCCGCGGCTCCGTTCGCGTCAGTCGAGGTGCCGCGGCGCGCGACGTCGGCCTCGGTGTCATCGCCGGATCCGTCCGATCGAGGCGGCCTCGGCCGCGGACGGGCCCGAACCGCGCCCCACCGCATCGAAATCGAGTGACAGCTGGAGCCCGCCACCCTCGCTCGGCGGTCGGACCGGCCGCGCCGAGCCCCAGCCGGACGGTCGCGCCGCACCGGCGACGCGTGCCGCCGGAACGGATCCGTCGGTCGCGACCCCGCGAAGCACCTGCGCCGCGTCGCCGGCGCTCTCCCCGGTCATCGCCGGCAGCCGCTCGATCAGCGTCCGGAACTCGTACTCGCGGAAGAGCCGGATGACGGTCTCGCGGTCGTAGTCGCCGAGCCGGGCCGCTTCCAGGTCGAACTCGACCGGGAGGTCGCGGACGATCGTCGTCAGGTCCTTGCCCATGAACACCGCCTCGCGGTTCTCGATGAGCTTCTCGCGCAGCTTGTCCGGCTTGACCTCGTCGATCCGCTCGTAGAGCGCCTCGAGCGTCCCGAACTCGCGGATCAGCTTGGCCGCGGTCTTCTCCCCCACCCCGGGCACGCCCGGGATGTTGTCGGTCGGGTCGCCCTTGAGCGCCTTGTAGTCGATCATCTGGTCCGGCACCAGGTCGTACCGCTCGCGGATCCGCGCCGGGTCGTAGAGGATCGTGTTCTCGACCCCGGATCGGGTGGTCATCAGGCGCGTCTGGTCGGTGACCAGCTGGAGCATGTCGAGGTCGCCGGTCACGATCGTGGTGTCGAGGCCGCGCTTCTCCGCGTCGACGACGATCGTGCCGATCACGTCGTCCGCCTCGTACCCCTGCAGCTCGTAGACGGGGATGCGCAGGGCCTTGACCACCTCGCGGACCTTGGGGAACTGGTCACGCAGGTCGTCCGGCATGCGCTGCCGGGTGGCCTTGTACTCGGCGTACTGCTCGTGGCGGAAGGTCGGCCCCTGGAGGTCGAAGGCGACGGCGACGTAGTCGGGCTTGAGGTCCTGGATGCCGCGCAGGACGATGCTGCAGAAGCCGAAGACGGCGTTGACGAGCTCGCCCTTCGACGTCGTCAGGGGCGGGAGAGCGAAATATCCGCGGTAGATCAGCCCGTTGCCATCGAGCAACATCAGGCGTTCGTTGGGCACGGATCAAGTGTAGCCGCGTGCCCCGCGGACTTCGAGGGACCGAGCTGTCAGCCGCCGAAGCGTCGAGCCGTCCAGCGCAGCGCGAACAGCGCGAGCCCGGCGACCAGGAACGCGACCGACAGGACCGGGCAGGGGCGAGACGCCACCGATCTCGCTGCGCCGCCAGCAAGTCGCTGGTGCCCGCCGGTTCCTGGGACTCGCCGCCGGTCGTGCCTGCCTGCGCCCTCTCGGCGCCGTTCGTGTAACCTAGGCTATCCGGAGGCTGCGAGGCACCGTCCGCCATCGCCGGCTGTGGCGGCACGGGAGCCGGTGCCGCCGACTGGTCGACAGCCGAGCCGTAGATGCCGCCCGGCGCGGGTGCGGTCGGATCCGGCCGCCGCGGCCGCAGCCGAGGCCGCGGGCACGGCCGCCGCGCCCAGCTTCGTCGACCCGTCGTTGGTCGCAGCCGCTGCATCCCCGGCCGGGGCGCCGACCGTCGCCGGAGCCGCACCCGACGAGGCACTACCCATCATGAAGGACGGGGCCGCGGTGACAAGAAGACCGACGAGACCCAGCGTCGTCAGCCCGACCGCGAGTGGCCGGCTGAGGGCGTCGCGCGACGTCCCGAGGATCGCCACGAAGCGACGCCAGCCGCCGGAACGGAGGCGTGCAGCGTCGCCCTCGGTCAGCGTGTAGTCGCTCGGCCGCGTGGGTGTGGGCATCGCCCTGGTCGCAGCACGGAGTGCGAGGAGGTCGGCCTGCAGGTCGGCGCACTGGCTGCACGTGGCGACGAGCGCCTCGGCGGCGGCCCGCTCAGCGGCGGGGAGTGAGTGATCGGCGAGCGAGGACACCAGGATCGTGTCGTGCGAGGCATGGTCGGACGCGGCGGAAAGATCTGTCATGACACCGCTGAGACGGGGCATCGCGCCACCCGGTTCCCCGTTCCGCCTGCACGGCAAGGCGCGCGGCGTCGTCCGCGCTGAGCGTGAAGGACCGATTCGGTGCCGGCGTCGGCTGTACTCGGGTGGCCGTCGCGAGCGCCAGCAGGTCGGCGTGGAGAGCCGCACACGACGGACAGGACGCGATCAGTGACTCCGCGGCGGCTCGCTCGTCCGCCGCGATGTCGCGGTCGAGCAGGCGCGCGATGACGACCGGGTCGTGGTCCTCGTGCGACTCCCGCCGATCAGCCACGGAACAGCTCCATCCGGTCACCGAGCAGGTCGCGCAATGCCAGCCGGCCGCGATGGATGCGCGACTTGACGGTCCCGAGCGAGACGCCGGTCATCTCGGCGATCTCGGCGTAGTCGTAGCCCTCGATGTCGTACAGGACGATCGCCGACCGCTGATCGTCGGTGATCCCGGCCAGTGCGCCCGACAGGGCTCGGGTGCGTTCGGAGAGCATCGCAGTCCGCTCCGGATCGGCCTCGGCCCCGGCGGGCGGCTGCCAGCTTTCGTCGTCGAACTCGGGATAGGGCTGCACAGGGCGGCGCTTCCGGGCTCGCTGCGTATCCATCGCGGCGTTGACGCAGATGCGGTTCAGCCACGACTTGACGCTGCCGCCACGGAACGAGGTCAGGTTTCGGTACGCCGAGAAGAACGCCTCCTGGACGCAGTCGGACGCCTGGTCGCGATCGGGGACCATCCGCACGACGAGCGCGAAGAGCTGGTCCTGGTAGAGCACGACGAGGTCGTTGAAAGCATCGAGGTCGCCACCACGGGCTCGCTCGAGCAGGATGAGGTCGCGGCGCTGGACGGGGTCGTCGGGGACCGTCGTCGAGCGAAGGTCCTCCACGGTCGGGGGGTCCCTCCGGACGGCGATTCTGAGGCTGGGCGAGTCTAGCATCGGTTTCGGCGGAGACGCCGCCACTCTCGCGGAGGTTCCTCGCGCAGTCCGATGGCCGGTGCGTTCCGGCACGGGTTTGAGGTCCTCGTACGAGTCAGGTCATCGTTTGGGACCGACCAGTCGATCCAGGATCGCCACGCTCTCACGCCGTGCAACCGACATTTGGTGGGCTCCGTCGGCCCGACATTCGACTGCCACGAGTCGGCATGCCGCAGCGAACAACCCCCGGATATCCGCCGACTGGTTCGAAAAGAAGTAGCGCGGGTACTCGTAGACCCTCGTGGGTCCCTTGACGCGATTGATGCATCGACATCCATCGGAATGGATGAGTCCCGCTAGCATCTCGTCCGGGTAGAGCACAACTAGGCGCCACTGCCACGGCGTTAGAGTGATCCGTCGCGCGTGCTTTGGCCCTGGCCCGTGCTGCGGGAACAGGCAGCGCCAGTGCTTCCAGTTGCTGTAGACCTCGACGCAACCTTGACGCCCGATCGTGCCGGCACGGCGATCCGCAACCTCCGCGATCGCAGACAAAGCTCGTTCGATGATCCCCGGGTATTTCGCGTCAAGACTGATCCGCAGTCGCCATACGTTCCGGCGAGCTCTCGAAAGCATTCCGTCGCCGAGATACAGCCCAAGGAGATAGGGGTATTCCGGTCCAAGCCTTCGGCCATCGACGCACAGGCTCGGGTCCGGTGGCGACGCGATGCAATCAATCACGTCATCGAGATCTGGTACGGCGGGTGGGACTCGAACCCACAAGCCCTCACGGGCAGCAGAGTTTGAGTCTGCCCTGTATGCCAATTCCAGCACCGCCGCGCGCTCCCACTATAGCCCAACCCGAGGGTGTGATTCGAGTATAGAACATGCGTTCGACACAGGCACGTCGGCTGGTTCAGACCTCGCGCTGTCGCCGGCGAGGCTTGGGCCGCTCGTCCCAAATGCGACAATCGATCCATGCCGAACCATCCGACGCGCCGAGCCATCGGTTACCCGACCAACAGGCTCCTGGCCGTGATCGACGACGCCGCCGAGGCCGCAGCGTCGCTTGCCGAGCTGAAGGCCGTCGGGTTCGCCGACCGTGACCTCGAGGTCCTGCGGGGCGAGGAGGGGGCCGACCGGATGGACGGGACCGGTGAGGTCTCGGGCTGGCTCGGGAAGCTGCGACGGGCATTCGACTTCACGCTGATGGACCAGCTGGTGGACTTCGCGACGTACGAGCGGGCGCTGCGCGACGGCCGGGCGGTCGTCATGGTCCACGTCCACGGTGATGCCCCGAAAGAAGGCGCCCTCCGGATCCTGAAGCGCCACGGCGCGCACTTCCTGAACTACTACGGCCGGTTCGCCACAGAGGAGCACGGCCTGTGGCGAGGCCCGGAGCCCGATATCCCCGGATACCTGCGGCGTTGACGGGCGAGAGCCTTCAGAGGCGCTACGCGCCGGCGTCCCGCTGCTTCGGGTGTGGCCCGGCCAATGATCGGGGTCTGCGGATCGAAAGCCATGAAACAGAGGTGCCCGGCGAACTGATCGCGGACTGGCAGCCGCTCCCCTATCACGCGGCCTTCGACGGCGTCCTCAACGGCGGCATCATCGGCACCTTGCTCGACTGCCACGCCAACTGGACGGCGGCGATGCACCTGATGCGCGAGCGCGGGCTCGACCGTCCGCCCGGATGCGTGACCGCCGACTACGCGATCCGGCTGAGACGCCCGACACCGACCGATCAGCCCGTCCACCTGAGGGCATGGCCGGTCGAGATCGACGGCGACCGCGTCGTCGTCAACGCCGAACTGGCTTCCGGTGGCATCATCACCGCCACGTGCCGCGGCACATTCGTCGCCGTCGGACCCGACCACCCCGCCTTTGAACGCTGGTAGAGGAGCCTCGATGTTCGACCGTTTCTTCAAGCCAAGTCCGATTCGCCCGAGACGACCGTCGTCGAGCGCCCGGCCCCGACCGTCGCCGACCCGGCCGGCGATACCGCGACCGTCCGGCGGATCGTCGCCAAGCTCGAGTCGATGCCGCCCGAGCAGGCTCGCCTCATCGCCTCGGCCGCGTACACCCTGGCCCGGGCGGCCAACGCCGACCTCGACATCAGCGACGAGGAGACGGCAGCCATCGAGCGCGAGCTCCAGTCCAGTGAAGCGATCGACGAGGCGACCGCGGTCCTCGTGACCGAGATGGCCAAGCTCCAGGCGAAGACCGTCGGCGGGACCGAAGACTACGTCGTGACGCGCGAGTTCAAGAAGCTCGCCGACGACGCCCAGCGGATCGCCATCGTCCGCGCATGCTTCGCCGTGATGGCCGCCAACGGAACGATCTCCGCCGAGGAGACCGGTACGATCAACGAGATCGCCGACGAGCTCGACATCGACGCGGACGTGCTTCGGTCGATCCGGGCCGAGTACCACGAGAAGTTCTCGTCGGTCCAGCAGGTCCGCCGCGTCAGCGGCGGCGCGTAGGGCCTCGCCGGCACTCCACCGCGACCCATGCGCGCGGCCGTTCGGGGAGCCGCCCGCTCGCTCCGGGCGGCGATCGCCAACCCCGCGATCCGGCGCGTCGAGGCCGCCTATACGGGCGGGATCGCCGGCGACTGGGTGCTGCTCGTCGCGCTCCTGGTCGTCGCGTATCAGGCCGGCGGCCCGCTTGGCGTGGGCATCCTCGGGCTCGTCCGGATGCTGCCGGCGACGCTGACCGGCACGTTCGCGGGCGTGCCGGCTGCCCGGTTCGGCAGCGGGCGCGTGCTGGTGGCGGCCAACATCCTGCGATCGCTCGGGGCGGTCGGGTGTGCTGTCGGCGTCTGGCTGGGCGCTCCGACGGCGGTGGTGTTCATCGGGGCGGCGGTCGTCGCATCCGCCGGTGTCATGGTCCGGCCCGTCCAGTCCGCCCTGCTGCCGTCCCTGGCCAGGTTGCCCGAAGAGCTCGTCGCGGCCAACGTCGTGTCGAGCCTGGGCGAGGCCGTCGGCACGATCATCGGTCCGCTGCTCGGGGGGATCCTCGTCGCGTCCGTCAGCCAGTCGGCAGCGATGGCCGTTGCGGCGGCCCTGTTCGTCCTTGCCACGATCTCCGTCGCAGGGCTCGACGCGTCCGAGGATCGCGGCGTGCCGGTCATACCGGATCAGGCAGCGACCAAGCGGCCGTCGATGGTCGGCACCTTTCGGACCGTCGCCGAACGGCCCGGTCCGGCTCTCATCATCGTCGACTTCGTGACGCAGTCATTGGTCCGGGGAATGCTGCTCGCCCTCATCGTCGTGGTCTCGTTGGAACTGCTCGATCTGGGTGACGCGGGCATCGGCTGGCTCAACGCCGCAGTCGGTGTCGGCGGTCTCGTCGGGGCGATCGGAGCCGCGAGTCTCGGCGGGCACGTCCGACTGTCGCGCGTGTTCGCCCTGTCGTTAGCACTCTGGGGCCTGCCGATCGCGGTGATCGGTGCCTGGCCCGTGGCACTCGTGGCCATCGGCGCGATGATCGTCACCGGCTTGAGCAATGCGACGCTCGACATCGCCGGGTTCACGATCCTCCAGCGCAGCTTCCCACCGCGCGAGCGCCTGGCTGCGTTCGGACTCCTCGAGGGCGCGGCGGGCCTCGCGGTCGCGCTCGGCGGCATCGTCGCCTCGCTGCTGCTCGACCGTTTCGGGATCCTCGGCACCCTGGCCCTCTCCGGCGCGCTGCTTCCGATCATGGCGGTCGCGACCTGGCCCTGGATCAGCCGTCTGGAGGTCGAGTCGCTGGTGCCCGAAGAGAGACTGGACCTCCTTCGCCGCGTGCCGTTGTTCGCCCCGCTGAACCTGTCGACCATCGAACGACTGGCGAGCTCGATGGTCCCGCTCGAGGCGGTCGCGGGCGAGGTCCTCATGCGCGAAGGTGACGCTGGCGACCGGTACCTCGTGATCGAGACCGGTTCCGTGGACGTCTCGGAGGCGGGTCGCCATCTGCGGACATGCGGTCCCGGCGAAGGGATCGGCGAGATCGCCCTGCTGCGCGACGTGCCACGGACGGCGACGGTGGTCGCGACGGAACCGACCAGGGTGCTGGCACTCGATGCGCTCTCGTTCAGGGCCGCGATGGCGGGGCCAGCCGCATGGGCCGCGGCTGAGGCGACCATCGCCGACCGTCTTGCCGCCTCGGGTCCGTCAGTCCTGGCCCGGGGCGCCTGACCCGCCCTCCCCGCGTATCGGACTCAGGCGCTGGCGAGGCGCAGTTCGACGAGGCCGTCACCTAACCGGCGGCGGACCTCGGCGAGCAGCTCGGCGTCGTATGCCACGCCACGGCGCAGCTCCATGGGGAGTGGCGCGCCGCCGCCCGATGCCGGCACGTGGATGACCACCCGGGTCGCGCCCGGCCGGTCACGCAGCACGGCCTTGAAGGTCTGCATCGCTCCCACCACGCGATCCGGGGCTGCGCTGCCCGCGAATCGCACGTGGAGGATCGTGTCTGGACCGGCGTCGACCGGCGCGTCCGAGGTCGCATCGGCCACGATCCGGGCGCGCGCCTCGTCCGGGACCGACGGCTCGTCGTCCTGGTCGGGACCCTGGGCGACGCCCGGGGTATCGGGGTAGGCCGAGACGGGTTCGGCCGGCGCGATCGGAGGGAGTGACGTCTCGGCGGTCGTGCCCGCTATGGGTGCGGCGCCGGCCCGGCGTGGCGAGACATACGGGATCGCGGGGACGACGGGGGCCGCGTTCGCGGCGATCTCGCCACCGGCGACGGTGCCGGCCGTGACCCCGACCGGCTGCCCGGGACCGACCGGGACGAGCGGGCGGGCCACGGGTGGGAACGAGCCCGGTCGCGGCGCGTTGCCGTGTCCCCCACCCGACCCGGCGCCGTTGGGGCCAGCCGGCCGTCGTCCGCCACCGCCACGATCCCCCGCGGCCACCTGCCGCGCGAAGCTCTCCTCCCCGGCGGCAGCCGCCGCGTCCCACTCGAGCGCGAGGTCGGCCAGCAACGAGACCTCCTCGCTCTTGTGGTCGATGCGACCGGCGACCAGGAGGATCTCGCCGTCGCGCCACGTGCCCATCGTCTGTTCGTAGAGCCGCGGGAAGACGACGACCTCGATCGTGCCCTGGAGGTCCTCGAGGGTCACGATCGCCATGGTCGACTTCGCCTTGGTGATGACGACCCGCACCCCGGTCACGATCCCGCCGACGACGACGCGCTGGCCGTCGAGCGATTCGTCACGCAGGTCGCTCGAGTAGGCGGTGACGAAGCGTCCGACGTGCTCGGCGACCTCGCCCATCGGATGCTCGGAGAGATAGAGACCGAGCAGCTCCTTCTCCCAGCGAAGCCGTTCGCGGACGGGGACCTCGGTGGCCGTCGGGAGCGGCCGCTCGAGAGCCGAGGCCTCGGCTGCGCCCAGGTCGAACAGCGAGGTCTGCCCGCTGATCCGGTCGCGCTGCGTCGCCTGCGCCGCCGCGACGGCGTCGTCGAGCCCGAGCAGGATCTGGGCCGGATGCCCGAACGGGCTCAACGCCCCGACCTTGGCCAGCGCCTCGAGCACCTTGCGGTTGGCCAGCCGCAGGTCGATCCGCGTGCAGAAATCGGTCAGCGAGCGGAAGTCGCCGCCCTCGTCGCGCGCGGCGATGATCGATTCGATCGCGCCCTGGCCGACGTTCTTGACCGCCAGCAGGCCGAACCGGATCGCGTCGCCCTCGACCGTGAACTCGAGGTGGCTCTTGTGGACGTCGGGCGGCAGGACGTCGATCCCCATCCGGCGGCACTCGGCGACGGCCGCCGCGACCTTCTCCTCGTTCGAGCGGAAGGCGGTCAGGACCGCGGTCATGTAGTCGACCGTGTGGTTCGCCTTCATGTACGCGGTCTGGTAGGCGATCAGCCCGTAGCAGGTGGCGTGCGCCTTGTTGAACCCGTAGCGCTCGAATGGCTCGAAGGCCTTGAAGACGGCATCGATGACCCGCGGCTCGACCCCGCGCTCCGCCGCCTGCGAGACGAACTTCTCCTTCTGCGCCCGCAGCACCGCCGACTTCTTCTTGCGGATCGCGTAGCCGAGCGTGTCGGCCTCCGGGCCGGTGAACCCGCCGAGGGCGATCGCCGCGGACATGATGTCCTCCTGGTAGACGAAGATCCCGTAGGTCTTCTCCAGGTACGGCTCGAGCAGCGGGTGGAGGTAGGTCACCGGCTCCTGGCCGTGCTTGCGCCGGATGTAGGCGGGGATGTTGTCCATCGGGCCGGGCCGGTAGAGCGCGACCATCGCGGCAAGGTCGAGGACCGAGGTCGGCCGGAGGTCGCGGACGTAGCGGCGCATCCCCGCCGACTCCAGCTGGAAGACGCCGGTGGTCTCGCCGGACGCCAGCAGCTCGAAGGTCGTCGCGTCGTCGAGCGGGATGGCGTCGAGGTCGATGGCGATCCCGCGGTTGTCACGGACGAGATCGACCGCCTGGCGCAGGATCGTCAGGTTCGAGAGGCCGAGGAAGTCGAACTTGAGCAGGCCGAGCGCCTCGATCGCGTGCATCTCGTACTGGCTCATCAGGCCGTCCGAGTTGGTCGCCTTCTGGAGCGGCATCAGCTCGGTCAGCGGCTCGCGGCTGATGACGACGCCGGCCGCGTGGGTGGACGCGTTGCGCGCGACGCCTTCGAGGTGGCGCGCGAAGTCCGTGATGCGCTTGACCGCCGGGTCGTTGTCGACCATGCCGCGCAGCTCCGGCGAGGTGGAGATCGCCTCGTCGAGACGGATGCCGAGCTGGTTCGGGACGGCCTTGGCGATGCGGTCGACCTCGCCGTAGGAGTGGCCCAGCACGCGACCGACGTCGCGGATCGCGGCCCGGGCCAGCATCGTGCCGAAGGTGATGATCTGGGCGACGTGGTCCTGGCCGTACTTGCGCCCGACGTAGGCGATGACCTCCTCGCGCCGGCCGTCCTCGAAGTCGACGTCGATGTCGGGCATCGTCACCCGGTCCGGGTTGAGGAAGCGCTCGAAGGGGAGCTGGTAGAGGATCGGGTCGACCGGGGTGATACCCAGGGTGTAGGTCACGATCGAGCCCGGCGCGCTCCCCCGGCAGGTCGTCTGGATGCCCTGCTCGCGGGCGAACGCGATGAAGTCGGCGACGATCAGGAAGTAGCCGGCGTAGCCCATCGACAGGATGACGCCCAGCTCGTAGTCGAGCCGCGCCTGGAGCTCCGGCGTGACCGTCCCGTAGCGGCGCTCGAGGCCGCGCTGGCACTCGGCCCGGAGCCACGTCTCCGTCGTGAACCCGTCCGGCACCGGGAAATGCGGGATGCGCATCTGGCCGAGCGGCAGTGACAGGTCGGTCATCTCCGCGATCCGCCGGGTGTTCGCGATCGCATCGGGATGATCCGGGAAGAGCGCCGCCATCTGGGCCGCCGACTTCACGTAGAAGTCGTGGGTGTCGAACTTCATCCGGTTCGGCGTGTCGAGGTTGTTGCCGGTGCCGACGCAGAGCAGGACGTCGTGCGCCTCGGACTGGTCCTCGCGGACGTAATGGAGGTCGTTGGTCACGACCAGGGGGAGCCCGGCCTCCGGCGCGAGCCGGAGCAGCTGCTCGTTGAGCCGATGCTGGTCGGGCATGCCGTGGTCCTGGAGCTCGAGGTAGAAGCGGTCCTTGCCGAAGATGTCGCCGTACTCGCCGGCGAGGTTCCGGGCCAGCTCCCAGTCCTCGACCTCGAGCGCCTTGGGGATCTCGCCCGACAGGCACGACGACAGCCCGATCAGGCCCTCGCTGTACCTGGCCAGGTGCTCGCGGTCGATCCGCGGCTTGTAGTAGTAGCCGTCGATGTGGGCGTCGGTCACGAGCCGGCACAGGTTGCGATAGCCGACGAGGTCCTGGGCGAGGAGGATCAGGTGGAAGGGCTGGGCGTCGGCCTTGCCCTCCTTGTCGGTCATCGACCGGCGGGCGACGTAGGTCTCGACGCCGATGATCGGCTTGATCCCCTTGTTGCGGGCCGCCTGGTAGAAGGCGACCGCGCCGTACAGGGCGCCATGGTCGGTGATCGCCATCGAATCCATGCCCAGCTGTGCGGCCGTGTCGACCAGCTCCGTGATCCGGCCGAGGCCGTCGAGCAGGCTGAATTCGGAGTGCACATGGAGGTGCGTGAAGTCGTTGGGAGCCAGGGTCGTCACGGGGTCCCATGGTAGCGGCGCGGGCCCCAGACCGGCGGCCGGGAGGGCGGCACGTAGCCGATGAGCGCGGACATCGCGACCCGAGTCATTCGACCGTGGCGATGCACTCGATCTCGACCCGGCCGCCGAGGGCGAGGCCGGAGACGCCAAAGGCACTGCGAGCGGGCAGATCCTTCGAGAACGTGCTCGATGTAGACGCGGTTCATCGCCGCCCATTCCCCCATGTCGGCGAGCATCACGGTGCATTTGACCACCCGATCCATCGACGAACCGTGGCGCTCGAGCACCGACCGGATGTTCGCCAACGCCTGACGTGTCTCCGCCTCGATCCCGCCAGGCACCAATGCACCGGACGCGTCGATACCCATGGCGCCCGACAGGTACAGCATCGACCCGACCCGGACCGCCTCCGAGAAGGGAAGCTTGAGCGAATCGAGCGACTCGGCCATCGGGAAGTACTCGATCGTATCCACCATCAGTGCTCCTTGATCGGTGTCTCGCATGCGAGCCGGCCGTGTCGTGTGCGCGTCCGCTTCGGCCGGATCTGGGACCTGTAGCATGCGTCCGATGACGACTGCGACGCGGACGACCACGGTGGCGACCCCGGACGGCCGGAGTCTTGACGTCTACCTCGCCGGACCGCCCGATGGCGACGTCCTGTTGTTCCACTCAGGGACCCCGTCGGTGCCGCTGCCGTACGAGCCGGCGATCGATCTGATGGCCGAGCGCGGCCTACGCTACGTCGCGTTCAGCCGGGCCGGCTATGGCTCGTCGACCCGCCGTCCTGGCCGCTCCGTGGCGGATGTCGTCGACGACGCGCGGGTCGTCCTGGACCACGTGGGAGCCGAGCGAGCGGTGACGATCGGCTGGTCAGGCGGCGGGCCGCACGCACTCGCCTGCGCGGCACTCATGCCCGACCGCATCCGGGCCGTCGCCACGCTCGCATCGGTCGCGCCCTACCCCGCCGACGGGCTCGACTACCTCGCGGGAATGGGTGACGAGAACCTCGAGGAGTTCAACGCCGCGCTCGAGGGTCCGGAGGCGCTCATCGCGTTCAAGGAGCGGGACTGGCCGATCTTCCGGGAGTGACCGGCGACGAGGTGGCGGAGGCTTTCGGGCGACCTCATCGACGACGTCGATCGCGGCGTCGCTGACAGGTGCGCTTCGCCGAGTTCGCGGCGGCCTCTTCCGGGAGGCACTCCGCGAGTCGTACTGGGGCTGGTTCGACGACGACATGGCGATGATCCGGCCCTGGGGCTTCGACCTCGCGTCGATCGGCGTGCCCGTCCATGTCTGGCAGGGCCGGCACGACCGGATGGTGCCGTTCGCCCACGGCGAGTGGCTGGCCGCCCACATCCCGACGGCGATCCCGCACCTGTTCGACGACCTCGGTCATCTCACGCTCGTGGTCGACTCTTTGGGGACGGTCCTCGACGAGCTCGTCGCGACGCGCGACTGATATCCAGATCGGCCCGGTCAGGCCGAGGCGAACGGGGCGATCGGCGAAAACGGCTATCGTCGTCCGATGCTTTCCTGGGACCCGACCGACGACGACATCGAAGGCTTCGTGATCGACGCCCTCGAAGCGCTCCCAGCGCCTTTTCGCGACGAGCTCGGCAGCGTCGCCATCGTGATCGAGGAAGAGGCGTCGCCGGCGCAACTGCAGTCGGTCGGCGCCCCCGGTCTCTACGGTCTCTACCAGGGCGTCCCGCGGACGCACTGGGCAGCCGACGGCGCTCCGATCCCGAGCAAGATCACCATCTTCCGCGGCCCACTGGTCCGGGCCAACCGGACCCCGGAACGGCTTGCGGCGGCGGTGACCGACACGGTCTATCACGAGATCGCCCACCATTTCGGAATCTCCGACGCGCGGCTCCACGAGCTGCAGGCAGAGCACCGGGGCGACTGATCCCTGGGCGGTCCGACGACTGCCTACCCCGCCTCGTTGCGGCGAACGGACCCCGGTGGGGGCGGCGCATCCGCGTCGAGCCCGAGGCGGTGTGCGATCGCCGCGGCCTCCGATCGGTTCCCCGCCCCGAGCTTGTCGAAGATGTGTGACGCATGGACGCTGACGGTCTTGCGGCTGATGAACAGGGCGTCCCCGATCTCCTGGTTGGACCAACCGGCGGCGATGAAGCCGAGGACCTCTGACTCTCGATCCGTGAGGCCGAGCCGGCCGGCAGCGGCCGGGGCAGGGGCAGGCGCCTCGACCACATCGCCCGTATCGAGATCGATCCGCGCGTGGCGGGCGAGCATCCCGATCTCCTCGATCAAGGGCCGAGCCCCGAGCCGGATCGCGACTGTCAGGGCAGCCGATAGGGCGGCATGCGCGTCCTCTCGCGCACCTCGATCGCGCAGGGTCGCGGCGCCGGCCCGGTAGCGCGCGTACGCCGCCGGGTACGGCCGCCCGATCGCCTCGAACGTGCCTGCCACGGAGACCCATCGGCCCGCGGTGTCGGTCTCCTCCAGGCGGTCCGCCTCGACGCGGCAAAGAAGGCTCAAGGCGAGAGCTCGTGATGGCGTGCCGTCCATACCGTTCTCGCCGGGCTGAGCCGTCGCGGCCGGGACGCCGAGGATTCCGGCGATCCGTTCGACGGCCGCCATGATCGCAGCGGCGTTCCCCCTCGCCTCGGCGATACCCGCCTCGTCACGTTCGGCGCGTGCGCGATCGGCGGCGTCGGCTTCGGCCCGAAGACCGGCCGCGGCGAGTTGCGCAAGGGCGGGATCGGGTGGACTTTCGACGGCCATGCGCAGGCCTTCTACGACTGCCGCCCTCACATCGGACACGCGACGGAGGACCGCGGCCAGATCTGCACGGGCGGCGAGGATCGCTGCTCGGTCTCCGCCCGTCCTGCCTGCCGCCTCATCGGCAGCGTCGGCCGCGTCGAGGACAGCCGCCGCCTGGGAGAGGTCACCGCGCATCGTGTCGAGTCGGCCTTGCTGGATCCGCAACCGGATCCCGGGCGTCCCGACCGGGTCGCGCGCCAGTCCCAGGGCGAGGAGTCCATCCGCCTCATCCCAACGGCCGAGAGCGATGGCGGCCTTCGCCGCGACGGCGAGCAACAGCCCGCCGTACGTTCGTTCGACGCCGATAGCCCGCGCGCGCTCCCAGCCTGCGGTCGCGACATCGAGGGCCCCGGCGGTCCGTCCGACCCTGTCGAGCAAGGTCGCGAGGTTCGCGGTCCCGAGCGCGATCCCCTCGACGCCGCCGAGGTCCTCGGCGATCGCGAGACCCTCCCGGAAACGCTCGATGCCATCGTCGACCCGTCCGAGCAGGGCGAGATCGGTGCCGAGGATGCCGAGCGCCAATGCCTCGTCCGCGCGCGACCCGACCCTCCGCGCGACATCGAGGGCTTCCTGCGCGATCGGGAGCGAGTCGGCGAAGCGTCCGGTTGACATCAGAACGCCGGCCGTGTGGGCGAGGATATGAGCCCGCGCGGCCGATGGAGGCTCGAGCGGGACGAGGCGGTTTGCCTCGGCCAGCGCAGCGGCCGCCGCCGGAAGGTCACCCGCGACCCAGAAATACCAGCGTTGCCGCTCGAGCAGGCGGGCCGCTCGTTCGGGATCGACGTGCGCGTCGACCCCGGCGATGGCCCGGCGCCCGAGTTCGACGGCCGAGCCGTACTCACCGATCAGGACAGCGGTCTCGGCGGCGCGGACGAGGACCTCGATCGGGTCGACCGGGAGCACGGCGCCGGAGGCCGCGAGGCGATCGCCCAGCTCGATCGAACGCAGATATCGACGGTGGGCATCGAGGTAGGCGTAGCCGCTTTCGTCGACCCGCGCAGCCTCGACCATCGCAGGCAGGGCGCGCGCGTCGTCACCCGCCGCGTCCCAGTGATAAGCCAGGTCGGCAGCGGTCGGCGCCGGGCGGGCACCCTGTCGGCTGCCGGCCATCTCCGCGGCGCGGGCTTCGAGCGCCTCCGCGTAGCGCGCATGCACCTGTGCCCGCTCGGCCGGGAGTAGCTCACCGTGGATGACCTCGCGGAGCAGGGAGTGTTGGAACGCCACGTGGGGGTCGTCAGCGCCACCGGCGCGCACGAGGATCCTGCGATCGACGACCTCACGCAAGGCGGCACGCACGGTCGGCGCCGGCAGGTCGCAGACCGACTCGAGCAGCCCGTCGTCGATTCGTGCACCGGCAGCGGACGCGACGCGCAGGAGCTCCTGTCCCGCGTCCGACACGGCCGACACGCGCGCGAGGACGACGTCCCGGAGCCGCGCCGGCACCGCCTCGCCGCCTGTCTCGCGCGACGCGGCGACGACCTGCTCAGCGTAGAACGGGTTCCCGTCGGTCCGCTCCAGGATCCGGTCGACCGTGCCGGCATCCGGGACGTGGCCGAACTCGTCGGCCAGCAGGCGCGCGAGCTCGTCGCGGTCGAACCGTGCGAGGTCGATCCGGTCGACTCGCTCCCCGCGTTCCAGCTCGGCCAGGAAGGCGAGGAATCTCCCATGGGGATCCGGCTCATCGGTGCGCATCGTCGCGACGAGGAGCACCTGCTCCTCCCTGAGGTTGCGCACGAGAAACGCAAGCAGGTCCTGGGTCGAGCGGTCCGCCCATTGGACGTCCTCCACGACGACCACGACCGGGCCGATCCGTGACAGTCGCTCGAGGACCCCGAGAACGAGCTCGAACAGGCGGACCTGGGCGAACCGCTCGTCGGGCGACGAACCGTCAACCGCGGACGCATCGGGCCGTGATCCCGTCTCATGGCGGTCGGGTCGCCCGCGGACCTCCGGCATGAGCCGGGCCAGCTCATCGCGGCTGGGGCCGAGAAGGGCCGGCAACGCACCGGCGTCAACGTCGCGAAAGAGCGCACGGAATGCCTCGACGAAGGGTCCATACGGAAGGCCGCCGGTCCCGAGCGGAAGGCAACCCCCGATCAGGACCCGAACACCCGGATCGCCGAGACTGTCCGTCCATGCCGCGACCAGGCGCGTCTTGCCGATCCCGGCCTCGCCGGCGAGGACGACGGTCCGCGACTCCCCGGCAGCGGCACGCGCGTAGGCCCGGGTGAGGCGCTCGAGTTCCGCCTCGCGTCCGACGAAGGTCCCACGACGAGCAGCGTCCACGACCCGGCGATGATAGGCGCGCCTACGCCCCCGCCGTCTCGCTCCGCGATCGACCAGTTCGAGACGCAGGCTCACGCGGTCATGCCGACCGACTCCAGTCGGGTGCGGAGGCGGCCGCGTGCGCGGCACAGGCGTGCCCTGGTCGCCTCGCCGGAGCAGCCGATGATCCCGGCGATCTCCTGCGGTCGATAACCCTGGGCGGCGAGGACGACGACCTGGCGGTCGGGGCCTGCCAGCGCGGCGAGCGCGTCGCGCAGGAGCGCGTCGCGTTCATGCGTGATGACCTCGTCCTCGGGTGAGGGCGCAACGTCCCGCTCGAACAGGCCGGGCATGGCGCGCGTCGCGACGGACGTCCGCCGAGCGCGACTGATGGCCAGGTTCGCGCCGACGCGCGAGAGCCACGCTCGGACGTTGTCCGGCACGCGACCCGCCTCGAGCTCCGTGGCAAGGCGCAGGAATGCCTCGCTCGTGAGGTCCTCGGCTACGGCCGGTTCGCGAACGAGCGCGAGCAGGCGACCGCGGATGGCGGATGCATGGGCGACGTAGAGCTCTTCGAGAAGGGCGGACGACGCGAGTCGCGGCTCGGTCGACGTGGCGCATTCCTGTTGCAGATCGCTGGTCATCGGTGGTCTCCGTGAGGTCCGGCCAAGCGGCCGGTCGACCTCGACGGTCGGACTGAGGCGTGCGGGCGGTCATGAGCACGACGCCTTATCAGGCACGCCGATCCGCCTCATTTCCCTGGCTGTGCCTCAGCTGCCCTCACCGTCGCGATCGCGCCGGTCACGGCCTGCGATCGGCGGCGTCTCCAGCACAGCGCCGACAGAAGGCGCGGTCGCTCAGGAGTGAACCGATGGGCTTCAGACATCCTTCGCGCACGGTCGCGACGACCCTGCTCGTCGTCAGCCTTGTGGCCGTGGCGGCCGCATGTGGGCCGACGAGCGCATCCCCGAACGGCTCAGCGAGCCCCTCCTCGCCGGGCGCGACGGCGTCTCCATCCGCGTCCGCCGGCGAGATCCCGGCGGGAACTGCCGGTGCGGCCGTCGGCGGGGCGATCGGCGGGATCTCCACTGCGCCGAGTGTTGACGTCGCGGCGCTGTTCACCAAGGCCATGCGCGACCCGTTCCGGGCGAACGCCTCGGTCGAAGGTGAGATGACGATCGGCTCAGCGACGTACCCATTCGAAGGTGAGTCGACGATCGACGGCCCTGACAACCACCAGACCGTCACCGTCGCGATCCCCGGTGCCCCCGAACGCACCGAGACCATGACCCTGGAAGGCATCAAGTACGTCAACCGGGGTGGTCTGTGGTTCGAGGATCCGAAAGCGGTGGGGTCGGGGCCAGGATCGGACTTCAGTTCGGTGCTGAAGTCGGTCCTCGACGTGACCGACGCCGGCGTCGTCACGAAGGGCGGAGAGTCCCTCCATCATCTGAAGCCCCGCCAGGACTCCCCGATCCCGATTTCCGCCATCGGAATGGCCGACCCCGGCGGCGACGGGACTGCGACATTCGACTTCTACGCCCGGGGCGATGGGACCCTGGCGGTGCTGGCGATGAACGCCGCATGGACCGCGATCAACGGGTCGACGAGGACGCCCGTCCGGATGACCATCGACTACACGTTCGCGAACGTTGGCGAGCCGGTGGTGATCGAACGCCCAGCGCAGGTCTGGACGACCTTCACGTCGAAGCGATTCAAGTACACCATCGCGCTTCCGTCGGATTGGGAAGCAGAGCAGAGCAAGAGCCGGAAGAAGCCCGATGTCCTCCTCAGCGCCGACGTGGCGGGCGTGTACGTCTACCGCTTCCCGACCTACGGGGCCTCGCTCAACAGCGGCACGTCCGCCTACGTCGACGAGCTCAAGCGGTCGAAGACGAAGGCAAAGGTGACCTCGAACAAGGCCGCCACCGTGGATGGATCACGCGCCCGACGCCTCGAATGGACGAACGTCTACAAGGGGACGCACTCCTGGAATATCGAGGCTGTGGTGGTCCGCGGCACGTACGTCTACTTCTTCGAGTACAGCAGCCTCGAGAAGACGACGAAGGCAGATCGTGACCTGTTCGACTCGTTCCTGAAGAGCGTGACGCTACCCGGCAAGGGCGTCGTCAGCACCGGGTCGACCCCGTCGACCTGAGGATCAGCTCTCGATGAGCATGCGGACGACGGGCACGATCCGCCCCACCCACAACGCGTACTGGGCGCCGCTCGGGTGGAGCCCGTCGTCCGCGACGAGCGACGGATCCGTGGCCGCCCGTCGCGACAGGTCGAAGACGTCGACGTAGACGATCCCGCGCTCGGCCGCGAGCCGGGACATCGTCTCGTTCGCGGCCACGATCGCATCGTGCTGTTGGCGAGGATCGCCGTAGTCCGAGCCGGCCGATGTGACCGTGTAATCAGGAGTCGCGACCGTCACGATGCGGTTCGCCGGCACGAGTCCCCGGAGTCCGTCGAGGATCGCCGCGACATCGGCCGCATACCTCGCCGGCGCGATGCCCTGGACGACGTCGTTGACGCCGATGAGGAGCGTGACGAAGTCGGGTCGCAGGTCTTCGAGTGCCGGCATCTCGTTGCGGATCAGGTCGGCCGACGTGTAGCCGTTCACCCCGAGGTTGGCGACCAGGTCGAGCGGTCCGGCATCGCCGCCGAGGGCGGCGACCAGCTTGTCCGGCCAGCGCTCGGCTGGCCGGACCGCGGTGCCGATCGTGTACGAGTCGCCGAGAGCGACGTAGCGCACGCCGGTCAAACTCGCACGCGAAGCGCCTGATATGTGTCGATGGTCACGGCCGCAGGCTAGCGCAGCCAGGTCCCGAGGGCGCGGCGCGCTGCCACGTGGTTTGGAGGCTTGCCGTGGCCGAGGCGGCGCGGCTAGGATGCACCGAAACGGTCTCACGCCCACACCGGGCGCGGCCCTGACCGACCGCCATTGCGTCCCGGGGCCCCCGGTCGCCGAGTGGTCATCGAGGAGGAAACATGCGCAATCGGGCTTTCGGGCTCTCCATCCTGTTGGGCCTCTCAGTGCTCGTCACTGCCTGTGGCGGATCCAGCGCGGATATCAAGAAGGTCGGCCTCGTCACCGATGTCGGTACGCTCGAAGACAAGTCGTTCAACGAAGCGTCGTGGGTCGGGACCCAGGCGGGTGCCAAGGCCTTGGGCGGCACCGCCAGCAACATCGTGACGAAGGCAACGACTGAATACGCAGCGAACATCAAGACCTTCGTCGACCAGGGCTACGGGATCATCGTCACCGTCGGATTCGCGATGGGCGACGCGACGACGGTCGCTGCCAAGCAGTACCCCAAGGTCAAGTTCATCGGCGTCGACCAGGGCGTCTGCGTCGACGAGACCGGCAAGGGCGATCCGACCTTCGCCTGCAAGGGTGATCCAAAAACGCTCCTGCCGAACTACCAGGGCCTGGTCTTCAAGGAGGAGCAGGTCGGCTATCTCGCCGGCGTCCTCGCGGCCGGTGTCTCGAAGACCGGCGTCATCGGCACCGTCGGAGGCATCAACACGATCCCGCCGGTCGTCCGCTACATCAACGGTTACCGCAACGGTGCCGCGTCGGTCAACGACAAGATCGACGTCAAGGTGGCCTACGTCTCGACCGACATCAGCAAGGCATTCAATGACCCGGGGACTGGCAAGTCGATCGCCAAGCAGATGATCGGGCTCAAGGCCGACGTGATCTTCCAGGTCGCCGGGTTGTCCGGCGCCGGTGCGATCGAGGAGGCTTGTGCCACCCCCGGGGTCATCGGGATCGGCGTGGACGTCGACCAGTCGAAGTCACTGCCTCAGTCGGCCAAGTGCATCCTGAGCAGCGCCGAGAAGAAGCTGGTCGACGCCGTGACGGCCGCGATCGGAAAGGTCGCTGCCAAGACCGACGTTGGGGGGACATCCATCTGGGATGCCTCGACCACACCGGTCGGCGTGGGGCTGTCGCCCTTCGGCAGTGACTACAAGGACCTCGTCACCCCGGACCTGCAGGCCAAGATCGACGCGGCCCTGGCCGGCATGAAGGCTGGCACGGTCGACCCGTGCAAGCCGACCCCCTGCGACAAGAAGGACTGACGGGGCGGAAACCCGACTCTGACAGCGCACGAACGGGCCGGCATCGCGTCGGCCCGTTCGCACATCCAATCCATCGGCACCAGCCCACTGGCGGACCACATGACCGAGCCCGGACCGGTCCTCGAGATGCGCGGGATCACCAAGCGATACCCGGGCGTCCTGGCGAACGATGCGATCGATCTCGACCTGCGCTCCGGCGAGATCCACGCGCTCCTTGGTGAGAACGGCGCCGGCAAATCGACGCTCATGAACATCCTGTATGGGCTCGCGGTGCCCGATTCGGGGACCATCCTGATCGACGGCCAGCCCGTCGACATCCTCGATCCGCACGACGCCATCGATCGCGGGATCGGCATGGTCCATCAGCATTTCATGCTCATCCCGGTGTTAACGGTGGCGGAGAACATCCTCCTCGGCGACGAGACGATGGCCAATCCGATCTTCCTCGACCAGAAGGAGGCGAACCGTCGGATCGTCGCGCTCGGGCGGCAGTTCGGCTTCGAGATCGACCCCGATGCCAAGATCGAGAACTTGTCCGTCGGCGAGCAGCAGCGAGTCGAGATCCTCAAGGCGCTCTATCGCAAAGCACGGATCCTCGTGCTGGACGAACCGACCGCCGTCCTGACCCCGCAGGAAACCGGCGGAGATCTTCGCCGTCCTGCGCCGGCTCGCGACGGAGGGCCACTCGATCATCTTCATCAGCCACAAGCTCTACGAGGTCCTCGAGATCGCCGATCGGATCACGGTCATTCGACGCGGACGCGTGGTCGGCCAGCGGATCCCCGCCGAGACGGACGAGGAGGACCTGGCGGAGCTCATGGTCGGCCGGAACGTCCAGCTGACCGTCGACCGCGGCGAGTCGCACCCGGGTGATCCCGTCCTGTCGGTGAGCGATCTCCAGGCGAAGGACGATCGCGGTCGCGAGGTCGTTCGCGGGGTCGACTTCGAGGTGAGAGCAGGCGAGATCCTTGGCATCGCCGGCGTCGCCGGCAACGGCCAGGACGAGCTCGTCGAGGCGCTCACGGGCCTGCGCAAGCCCACGGCGGGGAGCGTGGTGATGGCTGGCCAGGACGTGACCGGCTGGGGCCCTCGGCCGCTCTACGAGGCGGGGCTCGCCCATGTTCCGGGCGACCGCCATCGCTGGGCGATGATCGAGGGGCTTCCCGCTGGAGGACAACCTCGTCCTCACCAGCTACTACAGGCCGCCGTTCGCCCGCGGCCCCGTCCGCCAGGATGGCGCGATCGACGCCATTGGGCGCAGGAACTCATCGAGCAATACGACATCCGAACACCCTCGACGATCGTCACGATCGACACGCTCTCGGGCGGGAACCAGCAGAAGGCGGTCGTCGCGCGTGAGTTCAGCGGCGTGACCAAGCTCCTTGTCCTCGATCAGCCGACACGGGGCCTGGACGTCGGCAGCATCGAGTTCATCCATCGCCGAGCGATCGAGATGCGTGACGCCGGAACGGCGATCCTGCTCGTCTCGGCCGAGCTCGACGAGGTCCTCGAGCTGTCCGACCGGATCGCGGTCATGTATCCGCGGCGAGCTGGTCGCCACCCTCGACGGTCGCACGGCGAACAGGGAAGAGGTCGGCCTGCTCATGGCCACCGGCGGTCGCGAGGCCGTAGCGAGCGAGGCCGCGTCGTGACCGACGTCAAGGCCCCGCCCACCCAGCCCTTCTGGCGGCGTGGACGGCTGGGGCAGGTCTTCAACATCGCGGCGGTCCCGGTGGCGTCCGTCTTCCTCGCCCTCGTCGTTGCAGGCTTGATCATCCTCGCGTCGAGCGTCGTCACCACCGGATCGATCGACTGGACGCTGCCGTTCGTCGCCTATGCCGCCTTGCTCCAGGGTTCGTTCGGTTCAGAGTCGGCGATCCTCAACACGATCCTGCAGGCCACGCCGCTCGTCCTCGGTGGGCTGGCCGTCGGGATCGGCTTCAAGGCGGGGCTGTTCAACATCGGCGGCCACGGCCAGTTCCTGCTGGCCGCGACGGCCGCCGCGGGGGTCGGCGCGGCGTTGGCAACGGCGCCGGCGCCGATCGCGATCACGGCGGCATTGGTGGCCGGGATCGGCGGCCGGGGCCGCCTGGGGCTTCATCCCGGGCGCACTGAAGGCCTTTTCAGGAGCGCACGAGGTCGTCACGACGATCATGCTCAACTCCATCGCCGACGCGCTGGTCGGGTTCCTGATCCTCGGGACCACTGCTGGCCCCGGGGTTCTCGTTCGGCCGGACGGGCGACCTAGGCAACAGTGCCCTGCCGATCATCCTCGGCGACAACATCCACCTCGGCGTCGTCCTTGCCGTCGCTGCCGTGCCGGTCGTCTGGTGGCTGCTCTACCGGAGCACACTCGGGTTCGAGATCCGGAGCGTCGGCGCGAACCCGAGCGCGGCGCGCTATGCGGGGATGCGGCCGAAGTTCCTGATCATGCTCACGATGACCCTGTCGGGCCTCCTGTTCGGGATCGCCGGCTCGACCGAGATCCTCGGCGTCAGTCATTTCATGATCTCGTCCTACGGGACCTCGATCGGGTTCGACGCGATCGCCGTCGCCCTGCTCGGTCGGTCGCAATCCCGTTCGGGATCGCCGGCTGCGGCCCTCCTGTTCGGCGCGCTCCGGGCGGGGTCGGGCTTGATGCAGGTGCTGGCCGGCATCCCGGCCGAGATCGTCGATGTCATCCAGGCGATCATCCTGCTCTTCCTGGCCGCCGACATCGTCGTCCGCCACCTGTTCCGGATCCGGGCAGCGGGCGGCATCGCCGACGTCTCAGACGGTGACCACCTCCTACGCCGGACGGGCCAGCTGATGGACCAGACTCGCGACGTTCCTCGTACTCGATCCCGGTCCTCGGGGTCATCTTCCAGCTGATCGGCTACCTGGTCGCGACGTTGCCCGACGATCGCCCCGATCTATGTCGCGCTTGCGGCCCCGATCGCCCTCGGTGCGCTGTGCGGGATCATGAACGAGCGGTCAGGCGTGGTGAACATCGGCATCGAGGGGATGATGCTGAGCTCCGCGTTCACGGCCTTCCTGGTCGCCGCGCTCGTCGCCCAGGCGATGGGGCCGATGGATCCGTCACCGTTCTTCGGGCTGACCGTGCCGATCCTGTTCGGGGTCGCTCGCGGCGATCGCCACGGGGATGCTCGTCTCGCTCCTCCACGCCTGGCTCTCGATCTCGATCCGTGCCGACCAGATCATCAGCGGGACGATCATCAACATCCTCGCCCTCGGCCTGACCTGCTACCTCAATCGACTGATCATCACCCCGAACCCCCGCCTTGGCGCCGGCATCTTCCATCCCGTGCGTCCTGCCTGACTTCCTGGTCGACCTGCCGCTGGTCGGCTGGATCATCAAGGCGTTTCTTCGGCCAAGGGCCCGATCGCGATCTCGGTCCTCTTCCTGGTCGTCTTCCTTCAGACTCTGGCTCTTCCGGTCGCGCTGGGGCCTGCGGACGCGGGCCGTCGGCGAGCACCCGAAGGCCGCCGAGACGGTCGGGATCGACGTCATCAAGCTGCGCTACCGGAACGTCATCCTGGGTGGGATCTTCGCCGGACTGGCGGGGGCGTACCTGACCCTGGAGCAGAGCGGGTCGTTCCAGAACAACATGACCGCCGGGCGCGGCTTCATCGCTCTCGCCGCAGTGATCTTCGGGCGCTGGACGCCGACTCGGAGCTTTCGGCGCCGCGCTGCTCTTCGAGGCATCGGAAGCGCTGCGGGTGGCGATCTCGCCTGAGCCCACCGACCGGCGATCTCGGCAACGTCGTCCGAGCCATCCCTCCCGAGTTCTACGGATCGCTTCCCTACGTCGTGACCCTCGTCGTCCTCGTGGCCTTTGCCGGCCGGAGTGTCGCACCGGCCGCCGACGGCAAGCCGTACGTGCGCGAAGCCCGGACCTGAGACGGGGCGGATGACCGAAGTGGAACGAGATCGGGCGGCGGCGTTCCTCGACCTCGAAGAGGGACGCGGGCCGGTCCCGGTCCTGGACGACGCGGGCATCGAGCGAGCGATGCGAGTGACCCGCCGGATCGCCGTGATCGGGGCATCGGCGAACCGCGCACGTCCGTCGTACGGCGTCTTCCGCTATCTCGTCCAGCAGGGCTTCGAGTGCGTGCCGATCAACCCCAACGAGACCGACGTCCTCGGCGTCCCGGCCTATCCGACCCTGGCGGCAGCCGTGGCCGAGACCGGGCGGTTCGACATGGTCGACGTCTTTCGGCGATCGGAGCTGTGCGTGCCGCACGCGGAGGAGGCTGTTGCCACCGGCGCGCGCGTGCTTGTGGCTCCAGCTTGGGGTCGTCAACTGGGAGGCAGCCACCATCGCCCATCGGGCGGGCCTGGAGGTCGTGATGGATCGCTGCACCGCGATCGAGTGGCGGCGGATCGCCGGGCGCTAGGACGTCCCTCCCGGGCGGTGAGGCGGGATCAGCGGATGAGGAAACCCAGGAAGACCAGGACGACCCCGACGATCGCGATCCCCACGCCGACCTGCGCCTGGCGCCGGAGGATCGCCATGGCCACCGACGCGCCGGTCGTGCTGTCGTCGCGGATGCCACCGCGCCACGCGCCATAGCGGGCCGCGTTCTCGTCCTGCGCCTTGAGCGCCTGGTAGCGCGTCCATGGTCCGCGGGCGCGCGAATAGCCGATCCCGATGAGGGCCACCCCGGCCAGCCACAGCGCGATGTTCAACGGCCCCACCCGTTCAGCCCTCCTCTGGTCGATCCGAATCGAGTCGCTCACGGACTGCCGCCTGGACCAGGGCCGCGTTGGCCTGGCCGCGGGTCGCCTTCATGACCTGCCCGACGAGGAAGCCGACCGCTTGCGCCTTGCCGGCGCGATAGTCCGCGACCGCGGCCGGGTTGGCCGCGAGGACGTCGTCGACCGCCGCGGCGACCGAGCCGCTGTCCGAGATCTGGCGGAAGCCCCGGTCGGCGATGATCGCGGCCGCGACCTCGCCCGACGCGGCGTGCGCCTCCAGCACCTCGCGGCCCTGGGCACGGGAGATCGACCCGGACCCGACCGCCTCGACGATCGCGCCGAGCTCGGCCGGGCGCCACACGCACCGGGTCGGTCGACGCGTTGCGGAGGCGCAGGTACTCGCCTGTGACCCAGTTCGCGACGGGCTTCGCCTCGAGGGCCGGGGCGGCGGCCATGGTCGCCTCGAAGAGCGCCGATGCGTCCGGGTCGGCCACCAGGACCGCCGCGTCGTACGGGCTCAGGCCGAGTGAGTCGCGGTACCGCGTCCGGCGGGCGCCCGGCAGCTCGGGCAGCTCGGCGCGGATCCGCGCCAGCCAGGCCGCGTCCAGGTGGAGCGGCGGGAGGTCCGGCTCGGGGAAGTAGCGGTAGTCGTCGGAGGTCTCCTTGACCCGCATCCGGTAGGTCTCGCCACGCTCCTCGGACCAGCCGCGCGTCTCCTGGACCAGCGGCTCGCCGGCATCGAGGGCGGCCGCCTGGCGCTCGATCTCGAACGCGATCGCGCGTTCGACGGCACGGAACGAGTTCATGTTCTTGACCTCGACCCGGGTCCCGAACGGCTCCGTGCCGCGTGGGCGGAGCGAGACGTTGGCCTCGACCCGCATCTGGCCTCGCTCCATGTCGGCGTCCGACGCGCCGATCGAGCGCAGCAGCAGCTGGAGCTCCTCGGCGTAGCGGCGCGCCTGCTCGGCGGTCCGGATCTCGGGCTCGGTGACGATCTCCATCAGCGGCGCCCCGGACCGGTTGAAATCGACGAGGCTGACCTTTCGCCCGCCCGCGTCGGTGGCGTGGACGAGCTTGGCGGTGTCCTCCTCGAGGTGAGCGCGGGTGATCGCCACCGTGAACGGACCATCGGACGTGTCGAAGGTCAGCCGTCCCAGCGACGCCAGCGGCAGGTCGTACTGGCTGATCTGGTAGCCCTTCGGCAGGTCCGGGTAGAAGTAGTTCTTGCGATCCCAGCGGGTCGCCTCGGGCGCCGTCGCCTCGATCGCGGCGCCGGTGGCCAGGACGTGCTCGACGGCGCGCTCGTTGATCGTCGGCAGCGCGCCCGGCAGGCCGAGACAGACCGGGCAGACATGCGTGTTCGGCTGAGCGCCGTCGTAGGCGGTCGAACAGCCGCAGAACATCTTCGACGCGGTCCGCAGCTGGCTGTGGACCTCGATGCCGATGACGGCCTCGTAGCGCTCGAGGGCGGGGCTGAGCGTCATGCGCGTCCGTCCTGCGCGGATCGTGGGTCCATGGACCTAGTTTGGCATAGCGTCGCCGCGACCGAGGTTGCCCGAGGCAGTCCTGCCGTACCCGTTCGGGAACCCTCGCCGTCTCCCAAACGACTCCGAACGAGCGTGAGAGCGCTCTCTTGACAGCACGTGCTAGTGTGCTGTCCAAGCGTGAGAGCGCTCTCACAGACAGACCGGAGTGACTGTGACACAGGCAAACGGCCGCAACCGACGGAGTAACACTACCCTGGAAGAGGTCGCCCATATGGCGGGCGTCTCCCGGGCGACCGTCTCGCGCGTCGTCAACGGCTCGCCGCGTGTCAGCCCGGAGGTCCGGACCGACGTCCAGGCGGCCATCGATCGCCTCGGCTACGTCCCCAACCGCGCCGCGCGCAGCCTGGTCACCCGCCGGAGCGATTCGATCGCGGTGGTCATCACGGAGCCGCCCGGCTCACTGTTCAGCGACCCGTTCTTCCCTCGCCTCCTGCGCGGCATCAGCACCGAACTCGCCGCCCGGAACCGGCAGCTCATCCTGCTGATGCCAGAGTCCGTCGCGGACGAGGCCCGCACGGCCGACTACCTGACCGCCGGTCACGTGGACGGGGCACTCCTGGTCAGCCTTCATGAGAACGACCCGCTGCCGGCACGCCTCGGGGCGGCGGGCATGCCGGTCGTGATGGTCGGTCGGCCGTCAAAGGCGGTCAAGGCGAGCTACGTCGACGTCGACAATCGCCAGGGAGCCCAGACCGCGGTCGCGCACCTGATCAGCGGTGGGCGGCGGGTGATCGCCACCATCGCCGGACCGCAGGACATGGCAGCCGGGGTCGATCGCCTGCGCGGGTACCGCGACGGACTGGCCGACGGCGACCTCGCCGCGGACACCAGCCTGCTGGCGATCGGCGACTTCACCCAGGAGAGCGGCGCCGTCGCGATGAAGCGGCTGCTGGCCGCTCGCCCCGACATCGACGCGGTCTTCGCCGCGTCGGACCTGATGGCCGCCGGGGCGCTGAACGTCCTGGCCGCCGCAGGTCGCCGGGTCCCGGCCGACGTCGCGGTCGTCGGCTTCGACGACTCACCGGTCGCGACCAGCACCACCCCCCAGTTGACCAGCGTCGCCCAACCGATCGAAGCCATGGGCCGCGAGGTGGCCCGCTTGCTTGTCGATGCCGTTGAGGCCTCCGATCTCGTGCCCCGGCGCGTGATCCTGGCCACGGATCTCGTACGGCGCGCATCGAGCGCCGGGAGGCCCGCGCCCTGAGTCGGCCGGCCACCGGCGGACGCCCCCAGCCGAGGGCTCGGCGTTCATCCATCTAGTCCCCAGTGAGTGGGAGATCGAGATCGATCTTCGCAACGAGGAGGAGAACCCCAGGATGAACCGTTCACGATTCGGACCGCGCACATTGACCGCCCTGTTGGGCACCGTCGCGATCGTCGTCGCAGCGTGCGGCGGCACCACCACGTCCACCGCGCCGAGTGCAACCGCTGCGGCCAGCGCCGCCGCGGTCGAGACCGCCACACCGCCGCCCGCCGTCACCCCGCCGCCGCTCGCGCCGGACGCGCCCGGGCCTAACGGCGGCGTCGTCATCAGCTGGTTCGTCGGCCTCGGCGCCGGCGCGCAGCCGCAGCAGCTCCAGGCTGAGGCGCAGTTCGTCAACGACTTCAACGCGAAGCAGAAGGACGTCTACATCGCGCTGGAGATCCAGAACAACAACGTCGCCGCGCAGAAGCTCAAGACCCGCATTGCGGCCGGCGACGCGCCGGACATCATCGGGCCCGTCGGCGTCGAGGGACTCAACCTCTTCCGCGACAACCTGCTCGACCTTGCGCCCCTCATCGCCAAGACCAACTACAGCGTGCCCGGTGTCGACCCCAAGCTCGTCGACTTCTTCAAGCTCGGCGCGGGCGGCGCGACGATCGGCGTCCCGTACGCGGTCTACCCGTCGTACCTGTACTTCAACAAGGACCTCTTCGATGAGGCCAAATTGCCGTATCCGCCGACCAAGGAAGGTGAGCTGTACGACGGCAAGCCGTGGGATATGGACGCCGTCCGGACACTCGCTATGAAGCTGACGGTCGACGCCGCCGGCAACGACGCCACCAACCCGGCTTTCGATGCGACCAAGGTCGTCCAGTGGGGCTTCGATACGCAGTACGCCGACAACAGCCCGTTGGCTGAGTCGGCACTCTTCGGGCCCGGTTCGTTCCTGGCTTCCGACGGCAAGTCCGCCCAGATCCCCGAGAACGTCTCGACCGGGGAGAAGTGGTACAACGACGGCGTCTGGAAGGATCACTTCATCCCCAGCGCTGCCCAGATCAGCAGCGACCTGCTCGACAAGGGCAACGAGTTCGAGTCGGGCAACCTGGCGATGAACGAGTCGCACACGTGGTTCACGTGCTGCGTCTTCCCGGCCGCGCCGGCCAAGCCGAAGGTCAAGCAGTTCGGGTGGGCGGTCGCGCCGGCCTACAACGGCGTGACCACGGCCAAGCTCCATGCCGATACCTTCAGCCTGCTCAATACCACCAAGCACCCGGACGAGGCCTTCAAGGCCCTGACCGCGCTTGTCGCCTCGCCCGAACTGCTGACCCTCTATGGCGCCATGCCGGCGAACCCTGCCCAGCAGGACAGCTTCTTCAAGTCCATCGATAAGAACTTCCCCGGTATCAAGCTCGACTGGACGATCCCGCAGGCCATGCTGGCCTTCCCCGACGTCCCCAACCACCAATCATGGGTCCCCAACTACGCCAAGGCCAAGGCGGCCTGGCAGGCGTTCCAGAACAAGTACCGGACCACGGCCGGGCTTGACATCGACAAGGAGCTCGACACGTTGAAGACGACCCTCCAGGGCATCTTCGACGAGCCAGCGTCGTAGGCTAGGCTCCTCGATCTCAGGCTCCCTCGGGACCCCCCAGTCCCGAGGGAGCCACCACTTCCCGACCAGCCGACCTGAGGCCATGACGCAGTCGACCGACGTCCTCGCTTCTCCCTCACCCCGCATCGGCCGGAGCCGTTGGAAGCTCTCACCCAGCAGGCGAGAGGCTGCCTGGGGATTCGTCTTCATCGGACCGTGGCTCATCGGACTCCTGCTCTTCACAGCCGGTCCGATGATCGCGTCGATGCTCATGTCGTTCACCGACTTCGACCTGCTCCACCCGGACAGCTGGAAGTTCATCGGGCTCGACAACTACGTGCGGATGGCGAGCGATCCGAACGTCGCCCAATCGGTCAGGGTGACCTTCATCTTCGCCGCGATCACGGTGCCGCTGACGATGCTCGCGAGCCTCGGCTTCGCGGTCCTGCTCAACAACCCGCGCTTGTTCGGTCGCAGCGTCCTGCGGACGCTCGTCTACATGCCGATCCAGATCCCGCTCGTGGCGGGCACCCTCGTCTGGATCGGCTTCCTCAACCCAGGGACGGGCTGGATGAACGCGATCCTCGCCTTCTTCGGGATCCACCCGGGCCCGGACTGGTTCAACAGCACGACCTGGATCTATCCCGCACTGTCGCTGATCGGCCTGTGGGGCATCGGCAATTTCATGCTGATCAACATCGCCGGGCTCCAGTCGGTCCCGACCGAGATGTACGAGGCGGCGCGGATCGACGGCGCCGGGCGATGGACGCTCTTCCGCCGGATCACGATCCCGTTGATCTCCCCGGTCCTGCTCTACAACCTGGTCATCAGCCTGATCGTGACATTCCAGTACTTCACCCAGGCCTACACGCTGACCAACGGCCGCGGTGACCCGGACAATGCCACGTTGTTCATCAACCTCGAGCTGTATCGCGAAGCATTCGTCTTCAACAAGATGGGCTACGGCGCGGCCATCGCCTGGCTGCTGTTCGCCCTGGTCCTGGTCCTGACGGTCGTCCTGTTCTGGTTCGCCCGGAAGCGCGTCTACTACGCGGGGACGGAACAATGACGAGCGTCGCAAAGACGCACGCCACATCGTTCGCCGACCGCGGCCCGATCGCCCGCGCCTACCGGCAGTACCTGGGCAAGGCCTCGCTGTTCATGTTCGCGATGCTCTTGGTCAGCCTGTTCCTGCTGCCGCTGCTGTACATGGTGACGACGGCATTCCAGCAGCCTGGCCAGGCATCGACACCCGGCGCACCGGTCTATCCCGCGACGCCGCAGACGGCGATCTACGAGGGCGAGGAGTACCCGCTGTACGCGGTCCCGATCGACGGGACCACCCAGACGCTGATGCTGGTCACGAAGGGCCGCGAGGAGAGCACGTTCGTCGACCCCAACGACCCGGCCGCGACGCCGATCGTCTGGCAGGGCCATTGGCGGACGCTGACCCAGGCCTGGACGTTCGCTCCGGAGTTCGCGAACTTCACGACGGCCTGGTCGCAGCTGAACTTCCCCCGGTTGCTGTTCAACACGGCCGCGATCGCGGTCCTGAGCACGATCGGCGCGGTGACGTCGGGCATCGTCGTCGCCTACGGCTTCGCCCGGTTCCGCTTCCCGTTCAAGAACATCCTGTTCATCGTCCTGATCGCGACGATCATCCTGCCGGTCCAGGTGACCCTCGTGCCGCTCTACGTGATCTTCACCAAGATCGGCTGGAACGGGACATGGCTGCCCCTGATCGTGCCCGCGTTCTTCGCCAACGCCTACAACGTGTTCCTGTTGCGCCAGTACTTCATGTCGCTCCCGCGCGACCTGGACGAGGCCGCGATGATCGACGGCGCGAGCCCGTTCCGGGTCCTGCGCTCGATCATCGTGCCGCAGTCGATCCCGGCCATCGTCGCGGTCAGCCTGTTCCACTTCTTCTTCGCCTGGAACGACTTCTTCCTGCCGCTGCTCTACCTCGGCAGCAAGCCGGAGCTTCAGCCGTTGTCGGTCGGCATCCAGCAGTACAACGCGTTGTACTCGACCCAGCCGACCCTGATCCAGGCCACCGCCCTGATGACGATGGCCGTGCCGGTCGTCGTGTTCTTCCTGGCCCAACGAGCATTCATGCGCGGCGTCGTGGTCACCGGCGTCGACAAGTGACCAAGAAGGCGCCATGGCCGAAGATCCCTGGTGTCGCCTGGCAGCGTCCGATGGGCCTCCCCTGCCCCGAGGCCGGCCACCCACGCGTGGACCTGCCGATGATCGACGACGGCACGTACGCCGGGATCCCGATCGGCGGGCTTGGGACGGGGAGCATCGGGCGGACGCACCGTGGCGACTTCGCGCGCTGGCACCTCGAGGTCGGCAAGCACGCCTTCGCGCCCGTCGCGGCAGACGGCTTCTCGGTCTTCGTCGGGCGTCCGGGAGGCGATGGGACCGCGACGGTCCTCTCCACGCTCCGGCCCGAGTCGCTGCCGACCTGGGGTTGGACGCTCCCCGAGGGCGGCGGCACGTACCACGCACTGTTTCCGCGCGCCTGGCAGGCGTTCGAGCCGGAGGCCCTTGGCGTGCGCCTGGTCGGTGAGCAGCTGAGCCCGGTCATCGCCGGTGACCTCGACTCGAGCGCGTTGCCGGTCGGCATCTTCGAGTGGTGGGTCGAGAACCCGGGACCTGACCCGCTGACCGTCGGGATCATGCTGACCTGGCAGGACCCCGTCACCGATCACGACGTGCCGGCACCAACCGGGACATGGCACGAGACCATCGAAAACTCCGATGTCGGCGGGGCGATCCTCCACGCCCCCGTCGATGCTCCGTCGGGATTGCGCGGGACGTTCGCCGTTGCGGCGTCCCGCGCGCCCGGCGTGACCGTGACGATCCGCGACCGGTTCGACGCGACCGGCGACGAGGAGGTCTGGGCCGATTTCGCGGCCGATGGACGGCTCGAGCCGGCATCCGACCCGCGCCCGAGCGCAGCCGGCGAGGCGATCGGAGTCGCCGTCGCGGCCACTGTGGAGCTGGCGCCCGGCGAGCGCCGGTCGATGCGCTTCGCGCTCGCCTGGGACCTCCCCGTCGTCGAGTTCGGGGCCGGGCGGCGCTGGTACAAGCGCTACACGCGCGATTGGGGCCGGACCGGTACACGCGCGTTCGACCTCGCCACGCACGCCCTGGAGCGGGCACCCGCCTGGCGCGCCGCGATCGAGAAGTGGCAGCGACCGGTCCTCGCGTCAGCCGACCGGCCCGACTGGTACAAGGCCGCGCTCTTCAACGAGCTCTACTTCCTGGTCGACGGCGGGACCTTCTGGGAGGCGGGCGAGGTGGACGGACCCGAGCCGGACACCGACGACCCTGGCCGCTTCGCGCTCCTCGAGTGCCTCGATTACCCGTTCTACGACAGCGTCGACGTCGACTTCTACGCATCCTTCGCGATCCTGCGGCTCTTCCCCGAGCTGGAGGCGCGCGGCATCCGCGACCTCCTGGCGGCCATCGCGGTCGACGATCCCGAGATCGTCGCCATCGAGGCGTCCGGTGAGCGGGCGCCGCGCAAGGTCGGGGGCACCGTTCCGCATGACGTCGGCGGTCCGGACGATGACCCGTTCTACCGCCCGAACCGCTACCACTACCAGGACGTCAACGACTGGAAGGACCTCGGCCCGAAGTTCGTGCTCCAGGTGTGGCGTGACGCGGTCGCCGCAGGCGCCGACGGAGACGCCCTCATCCGCGACGCGTGGCCGACCGTGGAGGCTCTGCTGACGCGGCTCGCCCGCCGCGACCGCGACGGTGACGGGCTCCCCGAGCACGACGGCCTGCCCGACCAGACCTACGACACCTGGCCGATGCACGGCCCGTCGGCGTATGGGGGCTCGCTGTGGCTGGGTGCGCTGGCAGCCGCCGAGGCGATGGCCGGACGGCTCGGCGAGACCGCGGCTGCGCAGCGATGGTCGGGTTGGTTCGAACGCGGACAGGTCGCCTTCGACCGACGGCTCTGGCGCGCCGACCACTACGCATATGACGACGGTGGCGCCGTGAGCTCGGACAGCATCATGGCCGACCAGCTCGCCGGCCAGTGGTACGCCGACGCGACAGGCCTCGGCGACCTTCTCCCCGCGGACCGGGTCGCCACCGCGCTCCGGACCATCCACCGGATGAACGTGTGCGGATTCGCCGGTGGCCGGATGGGCGCGGTCAACGGCGTCAGGCCCGACGGGAGCGTCGACCACTCGAGCGAGCAATCGGCCGAGGTCTGGGTCGGCACGACCTACGCGCTGGCGGCGTTCATGATCGGACGAGGCCTGACCGAGGAGGGCTGGTCGACCGCCAGCGGCGCCGCCGCGGTCACGTACGAGCGCGGACTCTGGTTTCGGACGCCCGAGGCATATGACGAGGCCGGCAACTTCCGAGCCAGCCTCTACCTCCGGCCGCTCGCCATCTGGGCGATCGAAGAGGCGCTGGAGCGCCGCGGCGCGGGAGCCTGAGACCTCGGCACCCTGCCGGGCGCGTCAGGCCCAGCTCCTAGGACGCCCGCTCCACGAACCGGCCGATCCGTCGCAGGGCCTCCTCCAGCCGCTCGTACGACGTCGCGTAGCACATGCGCACGTGGCCGGCGCCTGACGGCCCGAAGGCACTCCCCGGGACGCACGCCACGCGCTCCTCGGTGAGGAGCCGCTCGACGAACGTCTCGTCATCGAGCCCGGTCGAGCCGATCCGCGGGAAGGCGTAGAAGGCGCCGCGCGGCTCGAACGTCTCGAGTCCCAGCGCGTTGAGCCCGTCGACGATCAGCCGCCGGCGACGGTCGTACTCGGCGAGCATGCGTTCGACGTCGGCCTCGCCCTCCACGATGGCGGCCAACGCAGCGTCCTGGGCCGTCGTCGGCGCCGACATGATCGAGTACTGGTGGACCTTGACCATCCCCTCGAGGATCGCCGCCGGTCCGGCAACGTAGCCAACCCGCCAGCCGGTCATCGCATACGCCTTGGAGAAGCCGCCCATCAGGACCGTCCGGTCGCGCATCCCGTCGAGGGCGCTCATCGCGCGATGCCGGTACGTGCCGTAGGCGAGCCGATCGTAGATCTCGTCGCTGTAGACGAGCAGGTCGTGGCGGACCGCGATGTCGGCCAGCGCGTCCTGGACATCGTCGGGGAGGACCGCCCCGGTCGGGTTGCACGGGTAGCCGAGGAAGAGCGCCTTGGTCCGCGGCGTGATGGCGGCCTCGACCGCCGCCGGATCGAGCGCGAAGTCGTCCTCGAAACGGGTCGCCACGTGCTGCACGACGCCGCCCGCGAAGACGATCGCCGGGACGTAGGCGACGTACGACGGCTCGTGCAGGATGACCTCGTCGCCGGGGTCGCACGTCGCGCGGAGGGCGAGGTCGACCGCCTCCGAGGCACCGACCGTGACCAGGATCTCGGTCGCCGGGTCGTAGCGGACGCCGTAGCGATCCTCGAGATGGCGTGACAGCGCGCGCCGCAGCTCGACCGTGCCCCAGTTGGACGTGTAGTGCGTGCGGCCCTCGCGCAGGCTCTCGACGCCCGCCTCGACGATGACCCGCGGCGTGTCGAAGTCCGGCTCCCCCACCCCGAGGCTGATGACGTCGTCCATCGTCGCCGCGATGTCGAAGAAGCGCCGGATCCCGGACGGCGGCACGGACCGGACGCGCTCCGACAGGACGCGGTCGGCGAGCGGCGGTCGAGCTGTGGTGTCCATCAGGCGGCGCGCTCCGCGGGCGTCGGAGTCCCAGGGTCTGCCGCCTCGGCGAGGCCGGTTGGTTCCTGCCCGCGCCACTCGGCGTCCGCGGTGATCGCCTCGTAGCCGCGGGCAAGGCCGAACAGCGACGCTTCCGACCACGCCGCACCGATCAGCTGGAGACCGACCGGGAGGCCCTCGGACAGCCCGCACGGGATCGAGACGCCCGGGAGGCCGGCCATGTTGACCGGCAGCGTGCAGGCGTCCGACAGGTACATCGAAACGGGGTCGGCCAGCCGGGCTCCGAAGCGGAACGCGACCGTCGGCGACGTCGGCGCGACGAGGGCATCGAAGCCCTGCGCCCACAGCTTGTCGAAGTCGCCCTTGATCAGCGTCCGCACCTTCTGGGCCTTCAGGTAGTAGGCGTCGTAGTAGCCGGCCGACAGCGCGTACGTCCCGAGCATGATCCGGCGCTTGACCTCCGGACCGAACAGCCGGCCGCGCGTGGCGAGGTAGTTGGCCAGCACGTCGCCGTCGCCGAGCCGCGGCCCGTAACGGATCCCGTCGTAGCGGGCGAGGTTCGCCGAGGCCTCGGCCGGCGCGACGATGTAGTAGGTCGCGAGGCCGTAGTCGGTGTGCGGCAGGCTGACCTCCTCGACGATCGCCCCGGCCGCCTCGAGGGCTGCCACGGCCTCGCGCACGCGGGCCTCGACGCCTGGCTCCATCCCGGCCACGAAGTATTCGCGGGGCAGGCCAAGTCGTTTGCCACGGAGCGCGGACGCGGCCTCGTCGTCGTCGGACGGCAGTGCCGTCAGGGTCGCGGGCACGGGCTCGGGCGAGGATGTCGAGTCCCGGTCGTCGCGACCGGCGACGACATGGAGCAGCGCAGCGGCGTCGCGCGCATCCCGCGCGAATGGCCCGATCTGGTCGAGCGAGCTCGCGAACGCGACGATCCCGTAGCGGCTGACCCGGCCGTAGGTTGGCTTCATCCCGACGATCCCGCACAGCGCCGCCGGCTGGCGGATCGAGCCGCCGGTGTCCGTGCCGATCGAGAGCGGCGCGTGGTATGCCGCGACCGCCGCAGCCGAGCCACCGCTACTGCCACCCGGCACGCGGTCGAGCGCCCACGGGTTGGCCGTCGGGCCGTATGCGGAGTGCTCGGTCGACGAGCCCATCGCGAACTCGTCCATGTTGGTCTTGCCCAGGATCACCGCCCCGCCTTCGCGCAGACGCTCGGTGATGTGCGCGTCGTACGGCGCCCGGTAGCCCTCGAGGATGCGCGAGCCGGCGGTGCACTGGCCGCCCTCGACGGAGACCAGGTCCTTGAGCGCGACCGGGATGCCGAGGAGCGGCCTGAGCCGGTCGAGCGCGTGCGCCGGATCGGAGCGGGCGGCAGCCAGTCGCGCGTCGGCGGCGTCGGCCTCAGCGAGCGCCCGCTCGCGATCGATCGTCAGCCAGGCGTTGAGGGCGTGGTTGTCGCGCTCGGCGGCGGCCAGGTGCGCCTCGGTCAGTTCGCGCGAGGAGGCCTCTCCGGATCGGAGGAGCGCAGCCATCTCGTGGGCAAGGAGACGCGTCGGATCGGTCATGGCGCGGTCAGCGCTCGTCGAGGATGGCCGGGACGACGATGAAGTCGCCGTCGCGTGCCGGCGCGTTGGCGAGGACCGCCTCGATCGAGAGCGACGGCTTCACGACGTCATCGCGCAGGATGTTCTCGAGCTCGATCGTCTGAGCGGTCGGCGGGATGTCGTCGGTCGGCAGCTCGGCGAGGATCGCGTACTGGTCGAGGATGTGGTTGAGCTCGGCCTCGAGCCGCGTCAGCTCCCCGTCGGTCAGCCCGAGACGGGCGAGATGCGCGACGTGTTCGACATCGGTTCTTGAGAGCGCGGCCATGCGCCCGATGATAGCCGACGAGACCGCCGGCCCTGCCCCGCAGGCACCGGCGCGGGTCAGACCGAGACGCCGTCGATGATCTCGCGGAAGCCGTCGGCGAGTCGTACCTCCGGTGCCCGAGCGATGAGCCGGGCGGCCACCATGGTCAGCGAATCGCCTTCCTCCACCATCAGGGTCGGTTTCTCCGCCGACGAGTCCAGGGTCACGGTGATCTTGACCTGGTCGTCGGTCGGTCGCTCGAGATCGATCGCACTCACCCGCAGGCGAGGCCCGACCAGCGGCGTCAGCTCGGCCGCCAGGCTCTCCACGAATCGGTCATCCGCGTCCGACATCGCCGCACCCCCTGAGCGTGTTCGACGAGGGCACGATAGCACCGCCGTTCGGCCGCTCGATACGATTGGGTCATGGCTCTGCCACGCATCCGCCCGATGACTCCAGCCGATGTCGAGCCGGTCGTCGCCGCCTTCATCCGGGCGGACTGGGGCGATCGCCGTCTCAACCTCGACTTCGTGACCCGGCACCCTGAGACGCACCCGTTCGTCGCCGAGGCGGACGGCGAGATCGTCGGGACCGGCGTGCTGAGCGTCAACGGCAGCGTCGGCTGGATCGGCACGATCTTTGTCGAGCCTGCGTGGCGCCGGCGCGGTGTCGGGATGGCGCTGACCCAGGCCACGATCGACACTGCGGAGTCGGCCGGCTGCCGGACGCTGCTGCTGGTCGCCACCGAGGCCGGGCGGCCGCTCTACGAGAAGATCGGTTTCGAGGTGCAGACGTGGTACCGCATCCTGGAGGCGCCCGGGCTGGGTGACGAGCCGATCGAACGACGGATCCGCCAGTTCGAGGCGGCAGACCTTGCGGGCATGGCCCAGCTCTCCGCTACCGCGACCGGCGAGGACCGGACGCACCTGCTGAGAGCCTTCGCATCGCCAGAGACGGCGAACTGCCTGATCCGCGACGACGGTGTGATCGGGGGCTTCGTCGTCAGGGCGCCGTGGGGTGGCGGCTCGACCATCGCGCCGCGCCTCGAGGACGCCGAGGCGATCCTCCACGCCCGCCGTGTCGGTCGCGGGCCCGAGCAGCGGATCCGCGCCGGCCTGGTCGTGGAGAACGCAGCCGGTCTGGACCGGCTGTTGGCGACCGGCTGGACCGATTCGTGGGGAGCGCCCCGTCTGATCCGAGGCGACCCGCTGCAGTGGCAGCCAGAAGCTATCTGGGGCCAGTTCAACCACGCGCTCGGCTGAGGGACACGAGGCGACGGTCGACCGACGCTGACGAACTCGACATCGAATGGTCCAAACGGGCCGTCGCGGGCCGCCGAAGGGGTCATGGCGCGAGCGGTCCCCTCGGAGCATCCTCTTGACACTTCACCAAACCTGACCGCCGGAGCCGGATCTCACCATGTGGACCACCATCGCCCGTGCACGCCGCCGTCTGGTCGGTGACGTGCTGCCCGACGAAGCAGATGAGATGGACTACGCGCCGGCTCCCAGGCTCGAAGACGTCGTGATCATCCTCGGGGCCGTCGAGATGTTCCAGCTCCGCGAGGCACTCGAGGAGGTCATGGGTGACGCCGTCGAGAAGGCCGATACGCCCGCCACGTTCGAACGCGCCCTGAAGTCCCTGCTGACCATCCGCGGCGCACCCGGCACCGCCCACGTCCTTCGTCGCCCGGCCATCCTGCTCACGCCCGAGTCGTGGGAGATCCACATCGACGGCACGGACCGGGCGACCAGCCGTGCCGTTCGCTCCGCCGCCCGGACGGGGCTGTTCACATCGTGATCAGCACCGTCTGCCTCCAGTGCGGCACGCCTTCTGACCAGGGTCGCGGCCGCTTCTGTCGTCGCTGTGGCCTGCCGTACGGCGAGCCGCCGCGGGCCACGGCCGAGCTGCCGAGCTGCCCCATCTGCTACAAGACCGTCGATGACGACGGCCGCCTGCCGAGCCGCGTACAACCCGGTTTCCGCGTCGACCTCGTGCGCCACCAGGCCGAGCACGATCGCTTTCCGGTCGGCGACGACGACTGGCTCGAGTCGCAGCGCGCTGGAGACTTGATCCGGATCGGCAAATGGATCGGCGCCGTTCGACACCGTCCGTCGCTATCTCGTCACGGGCCAGGTCGATGCCGGCCGCAACCGGGCGCTCGCGCACGACGCGATCGTGACCGCCATGACCCAGCTCAACCGCTGGGGGCCTGACGGCGACATCTTCGGCGACATGCCCGCACTGGAAGGCCGCCCGAACCGCCGTCACCGAGATGATGGAGCGCTACGAGCGCGGTCGCCGCTAGCCTTCAGCAGGACGCAGTCACGCGTCTTCGCCGGCCAGGACCCGGCGGAAGCCCTCCTCGTCGAGGATCGGGACGCCAAGCTCCTGTGCCTTGGCCAGCTTCGAACCCGCGCTCTCGCCCGCGACGACGTAATCCGTCTTCTTGGAGACCGAACCGGCCGGCTTGCCTCCCGCCGCACGGATCGCCTCTTCCGCCTCGGGGCGGGTGAAGCCCTCGAGCGTGCCGGTCACCACGAGCGTCTTGCCCTCGAGCGGTCCGGCGCTCCCCTCCCCGGCCGGACGCACCACGCGGCCGCTCGGGCACGACACCCACGTCCACCAGCTCGCGCAGCACGTCGCGCGTCGCGTCGTCCTGGAACCAGCGACCGAGCGCCGTCGCGACCGTCGGCCCGATCCCGGAGACCTCGGTGAACGTGTCCGGCTCCTCGCTGCCGATCCTGCGCAGCTCCGCCTCGACCGCCGCGAACCACGGATCCGGCACCACGTCGCCGTCGGGCGGCGGGTAGTCGTCGGGTCGGACCCGCTGGGCCAGCCAGTCGGCCAGGTCGATGGCCGTCTGCCAGCCGACCTGCGGCATACCGAGACCGTTGAGGATCCGCCCCAGTGGTCGGCCAACGCGCGCCCGGGCGATCCGGCCGGCGAGGTTCTCGGCGCTCTTCTTCGCGTAACGATCGAGCGTCTCGAGGTCCTCGGCGGTCAGCCGGAAGAAATCGGCCCGCGAGTGGACCATGCCGCGCTCGAGGAGCTGCGACAGGACCGCCCAGCCGGCGCCCTCGATGTCCATCCCGCCACGACCGACGAAATGCCCGAACTCCTGCGACAGCCGCGCCGGGCAGCGCGTGTTCGGGCAGTAGACCCGGACCGCGCCCTCGTCCTGGACGACCGGCGTGCCGCAGACCGGGCAGTTCGCGGGCATCTCGTACTCGCGCTCCGCGCCGGTCCGTCGCTCGACGATCGGACGGACGACCTCGGGGATGACGTCGCCGGCCTTCTGGAGGACGACCCAGTCGCCGATCCGGATGTCCTTGCGCCGGACCTCGTCGAGGTTGTGGAGAGTGGCGCGCGCGACGGTCGACCCCGCGACCTTGACCGGCGTCATGTGCGCGACCGGCGTCAACGTCCCGGTCCGTCCGACGTACGGGACGATGTCCTCGACGAAGGCCTCGACCTGTTCGGGCGGGAACTTGAAGGCGATCGCCCAGCGCGGTGCGCGGCTGACCATCCCGAGCCGAGCCTGCTGGTCGACGCGGTCGACCTTGACCACGACGCCATCGGTCTCGTACGGGAGGTCGTGGCGCTTCTCGCGCCAGAGCTCGGTGAAGTCGATGACGCCTTCGATGTCGAGGTCCGCGGCGTGCTCCGGGTTGACCGGAAAACCGAGCGCTTGTGAGTCGCGCCAACGCCTCCGACTGGGTCGCCACCGTGTCGCCGTCCTCGACCAGCTGGTAGAACCAGGCCGACAGCTTCCGACCCGCCGTGACCTGAGGGTCGATCTGGCGGAGCGAGCCCGCGCCGCTGTTGCGCGGGTTGGCGTAGAGCGGGAGGCCGGCTTCCTCGCGCTCCTCGTTGATGCGCTTGAACTCGGCCTTGGGCATGAACACCTCGCCCCGTGCCTCGAGCGTGGCGGACTCCGTCAGTCGGGACGGGATGACCGTGATCGTCTTCAGGTTCGCGGTCACGTCCTCGCCGGTCGTGCCGTCACCGCGGGTCGCACCCTGGACGAAACGGCCACGCTCGAACCGCAGGCTGATCGCCAGGCCATCGATCTTGAGCTCGGCGCCGTAGCGCAGGTCCGGGGCGGGCTCGGGCGCAGCCGGGAGGCCGAGCCCCTTGCGCACGCGCGCATCGAACCCGCGCAGCTCGTCGTGGCTGAACGCATTCGACAGCGACAGCATCGGCCGCGCGTGGCGGACCTCGTCGAACGTTGCGCCGGTCGGTGTCCCGCCGACGCGCTGCGTCGGTGAGTCGGCCGTGATCAGCTCCGGATAGGCGGTCTCCAGCGCGACCAGCTCGCGGAACAGCTGGTCGTACTCGGCGTCGCTGATCTCGGGAGCGTCCTCGACGTGGTAGAGCTCGTTGGCGCGGTCGATCTGCGACGACAGCGTCGCGTGGCGCTGCGTGGCGGCCTCGATGTCGAGCCTGGACGCGGTCTCGACGAGCGAAGGATCGACGGGCGGGAGCTCGATCGCCATAGGTGCGAGGGTACCGAACGAGCCGGTCCTGCGCATCCCGAGTGGAGCGTCAGGCGGCGACGGCCTCCCGGAAGGCCCGGTCAGCCGACCAGGTGGGCACGGCCGATGATCAGCCGGTGTCGGCGTCCCGAGCAGAGCGAGCGCGAGGGCGAACTCCTCGCGCAGGATCGCGATCGCACGCTCGACGCCGGCGGCGCCACCGGCGGCCAGTGCCCAATAGATCGGCCGGCCGACGAGCACGCCCTGGGCGCCGAGCGCGCGGGCGATGGCGATGTCGAGGCCGCGGCGGATCCCGCCATCGACCCACACCTCGGCCCGCCCGCCGACCGCACCGACGACCTCGGCCAGGACGTCGACGGTCGCCGAGCACGCGGTCGAGCTGGCGTGCCCCGTGGTTGCTGACGACGATGGCGTCGACGCCGTGCTCGACGGCGAGCCGGGCGTCCTCGGCGGTCATGATCCCCTTGAGCACGAGCGGGAGCGACGTCCAGGATCGGATCGTCGCCAGGTCGGCCCACACGAGCGTCGGTTCCATGCCTGGGGCGTGGAGCAGCGACGGGACGTCGAGCGCGGCACGGCCGTGGCTGGCGGGCACGTCCGCGAAGTTGCCCATGTGCGGCAGGAGGAACCCGGCCCGCCGGTCACGATCCCGATAGCCGAGCACGGGCAGGTCCACGGTCAGGACGATCGCGCGGTAGCCGGCGGCCTCGGCCCGCTCGACGAGTGACCGCGTGACGGCGGGATCCGCCTGGGTGTAGAGCTGGAACCAGAGGGTGCCGCCGGGCGCACCGGCCGCGACCGCCTCGATCGACTGGGACGACGTCGTGGACAGGGTGTATGGGATCCCCGCCGCCGCAGCCCCGCGGGCCGCCTCGATCTCGCCGTCGCTGTGCGCCAGCGACTGGAATGCCATCGGGGCGACGGCGACCGGCAGCGCGCTCGGCTGGCCGAGGAACGTCGACGACGGATCGACCCCCGAGACGTCGACCAGGACCCGCGGCCGGAACCGCCGCCGACGCCAGGCGGCGATGTTCTCGTGGAGGCTGACCTCGTCCCACGATCCGCCCGCGACATAGTCGAAGGCAGAAGGCTCCATGACCGCGCGAGCCAGCGGCTCGAAGTCGGCCAGGGTGACGATGCCGGCCAGCCGCCGCGGCGTCCTCGTCTGGATCGCGGGCGTCGGTCACCCCACGAGGTCGAGGTTGGCCAGGCTCACGAGCATGGTCTTGCGTCCGACCGTGGCGTCCTTGAAGGCGACCGTGACCTCCTCGTCGCTGCGGGTCAGCTTGCTGGTCACGACGATGCCGTCGCCCCAGCGCGCATGGCGCACCCGGTCGCCGTCGCGGAACTGACGCTCGCCGGGGATGATCGGGCGAGCGGACCTGGCCGGCGTCCCTGCCGCGGGGCGCGCATCCAGGTCGTCGTCCCAGGCACGCACCGGGCGCGCGAGGGAGCCGGACGACGCGCCCTCGTTGTATGCCTCGCGCTTGGCCGCCAGGTCGCGACCGGGTCGGAACGTCTCGCCGGCCGGCGGCGCGCCCGGTCGGCCGCTCCCCTGCCGGAAGGCGGCGCCGCTCCCGGCTCCCCCGCCCCGGACGGGCGTCCCGAACCGGCTCGTCCGGCGAGCCCCGAAGACGAGGTCGAGATCGAGGTCCCGGTCGTCCGAGCCGCCGAGCTGCGGGCCGTCCATCAGCTCCGCCGGGATCTCGAGCAGGAACCGCGACGGCACCGACGCCTGGCCCATCCCCCAGGTCGCGCGTCGCCAGGCGTGCGACAGGAAGAGCCGCTTCTTGGCGCGGGTGATGCCGACGTAGGCGAGGCGGCGCTCCTCCTCGAGCTCCTTCTCGTCATCGAGCGCCCGGCTGTGCGGGAAGAGGCCTTCCTCCAGCCCGGCGATGAAGACGACCGGGAATTCGAGGCCCTTCGCGGCGTGGAGCGTGATGAGCGTCACGGCGTCCGCGTCGCCCTCGTACGAATCCTGGTCGGCGACCAGCGCCGTCTCCTCGAGCAGGCGGTCGAGCGCGTCGTCGGGCGTGAGGTCGTCGTAGCGGGTCGTGACCGCACGCAGCTCGAGCAGGTTCGCCCACCGCTCCTCGCCATCCTCGGAGCCGTCGGCGAGCATCGCGCGATAGCCGGACGCCTCGAGCGCCTCGTCGAGCAATTCGGGGAGTGCGAGCACCCCGATCCGGGTCCGCAGCCGCCGCACGAGCGACGCGAACTCCGCCAGCGCGTTGCGCGTCCGCGGCGCCAGGGTCGGGAGGTCACCGGCGACGGCCGCCTCGATGGCGCCCCAGGTCGTGCCGCCCTCGCGCGCTGCCGCGGCGCGCAGCGTCTCGATCGTCTTGTCGCCGATCCCGCGCGCCGGGACGTTGATGATCCGTTCGAAGCTGACGCTGTCGGTGTCCGAGCGCAGGATGCGCAGGTAGGCGAGGGCGTCCTTGACCTCGCGCCGGGAGTAGAAGCGCGTGCCCCCGACGAGCTGGTAGCGCAGGCCGTAGCGCAGGAACGATTCCTCGATCGCGCGGGACTGGGCGTTCATCCGGTACATCACCGCGATGTCGCGCGCCCGGAAGCGTTCGACCTCCTCGTCGGCCCGACGGGTCAGCGTCGTCCCGCGGCCGCCGATCAGGCCCTCGACCTGGCGGGCGATCCACTCGGCCTCCTCCTCCTCGTTGTAGGCCTCGAAGCGCTGGATCTTCGTCCCGCCGCCGTTGTCGGTCCACAGCTTCTTGTCCTTGCGCGCGCTGTTGCGCGAGACGACGCCGTGGGCGGCATCGAGGATCAGCTGCGTCGAGCGGTAGTTCTGTTCGAGCTTGACGACCGCCGTATCCGGCCAGTCGCGTTCGAAGTCGAGGATGTTGCGCAGGTCGGCGCCGCGCCACGAGTAGATCGACTGGTCGTCGTCGCCGACGACCGCGAGGTTGCGGTACTTGCGTGGCGAGTGCGCGGACCCACAGGTATTGCGCCCGGTTCGTGTCCTGGTACTCGTCGACGTGGAGGTAGCGCCACTTCTCCTGGTACTTGGCCAGCACGTCGGGCGCCTCCTCGAACAGCCGCACGGCCTCGAGCAGGAGGTCGTCGAAGTCGAGCGCGTTGGACTTGCGCAGCCGCTCCTGGTAACGCGTCGCGAGTCGGGCGATCGTCCGTTCGCGGTGGTTCGCCGCGTTCTCGGACAGGAACGTCGGGTCGAGCATCTCGTTCTTGGCCCGGCTGATGGCACCGAGGACGATGCTCGGTCGGAACTCGCCGGTCAGCGGCATGTCCTCTTCGCGCAGGATCTGCTTCATCAGCGAGGTCTGGTCGTCGGTGTCGTAGATGACGAACCGCCGGCCGATCCCGATGGCCTCGCCATCGGCGCGGAGGACGCGCGCCGCGAGCGAATGGAACGTGCCGGCCACCACGTCCCGCCCGCCCTCGCCGACGAGGCTGATGATCCGCTCGCGGAGCTCGGCCGCGGCCCGGTTCGTGAAGGTGACCGCCAGGATCCGCCACGGGGCGACGTCCTTGATGCTGACCAGGTAGGCGATCCGGTGGGCGAGGACGCGGGTCTTGCCCGAGCCGGCGCCGGCGAGGATCAGCAGCGGGCCGTCCGTCGTCGTCACGGCGCGTGCCTGCTCTGGGTTGAGGGCGCGGACGATCTCGTTCTCGCGCTTCTTCAGTGCGGCCGCGCGCGCGGCCGGGTCCGGAGGCGGGAGGGGCGCGGCCGGATCCTTGGATTCGACCGGCGCCTCGCGCATCCAGGCCGGCTCCTCCGGGACCTCGGGCGGGGCGTCGCCGAGGTCGGTGAAGACGGTCCCGGCGGCTGCGCTGGCCGCCTCCGCGGCGTCGTCGAGCGCGGACGACCGTGATCGGCGAGGTCGGGTGGGGCTCACGCCTCCATTGTAGGTCGGAGGGCTCACCGAGCCCCGGTCACGAGGCCGGTTTGACCTGGTCGGCGGGCGGTGCCGTGATCGTGACCGGTTCGTCCCACTTGGACGCGGTGATGTCGACCGTGAGGGCCTTCCCGTCGGGTTGGGACAGGACCGCCGTCACCCCCGCGAGGTGGTATGGGAGGTCCTTCTCGACCCGCGCGGTGACCTTGACGGTGGCTCCCTGGAGGTTGACCGGAAGACCGGTCAACGCCGTCGCCCCAAGGTCGTCGGCACTGAGGTCGGCGCTGACCGTGTAGCACTGCTTCGAGCCACACGCGACGTCGTCGCCCTTGACGAGGGTCACGTCGGACTTGAGCAGGATGTCGCCGAGGTTGTCGATGAGGTTGCCGATGATCGACGCGTCGAAGAGTCCCTCGCCCGCGGCGAATTCCTGGTAGAGCGGCCCAGTCAGGCTCGTCTTGAGATAGGTCTTGCCGTCGACCGCGATCGCCTCGCCATTGACGGTCAACCCGGCCTTGAGCGCGAACGTCGCATGCGCCGCCGGCTTGACGAAGTCGACATCGGCCGACGCGGTCGTTCCGGTCAGGTCGAGCGGCGTGCCGGTCCCCCCGGCGATCGGCAGGGCGACGGTCGCCTCGCCATTCGCGGTCAGGGCCAGATGAACGCTCTTGGCAGCCTTGGTGGAGGTGAGCGCGGCGGTGACGATCGCCTTCGGGTCGGTCAGCGCAGGGCCGGTGGGCGTGGCGCCACACGCAGTGACGATGAGGGCGACGAACGCCAGCGAGAGAAAGGCGCCGTGGGATCGGCGGATCATGTGGCTCCTCGGGGTCGGGGTCGGGGTCGGGCTGCTGGGTCGTCCGTGGGACGCCTCGCCACAGGTTCGCCGTGACGCTCGCGACCTGTCAAACGCCGTCGCTGCGCGGCCTCGGCTTCGCGATCCCGTCTTGCTTGACCGCCGGATCGGGGCGAGTATGAAGGCGAGCCTGCGTCCTGATGTGGCGGGCGTCATCGTCGGGCAGCGAAACGGAGAGGTTGACGATGCCCAGGGATCGACGTCGGACCGCAGCCGCTCTGATCGCAGCCGATGTGGTCATCGTGCTGCTCGCCGCGTACCTCACGTCGGTCCCGACCGCTTTGATCTTTGCGATCGTCCTCGGCTTCTTCTTCTACCGCTGGTGGCGGCGGCCCGACGTCGACGGGCAGCCCTGAGATCCGGCACGAGAGGCGACCTCGGCAAGCTGCGGCCGAAGCGCTGCCATCGCGGTAAGGCGACACGGCGTGACGACACCTCCTTGCTAGATTGAGCCGACCATGCCGGAGTTCACGCTGCGCCCGATGGAGCCCACGGACGGACCGGCCATCGACGCCCTCATCCGCGAGGAGGCGCAGACCACCTCGATCAGCATGACGACGTCGTACAGGCACGACGTCTACCGGTCGCTCATGGCCCAGCATCCATCGCTCTTCGGCGTCGTGGCCGAGACGCCCGGCGTGGACGGTCTGGCCGGGTTCGCGACCGCGTTCGTGGACGAGGTCACGGTCGCGGGCCAGCCGTATCCGACCGCACATCTCGAGAACCTCAAGGTCCGCGCGCGACCTGCGCCGGCAGGGCCTGGGCGCTCGCCTTGCCGCGTGGCGGATCGAGGAAGCCGAGCGGCGGTTCGGTGGGGAGGGAGTTCTGACGGCCGCCATCGAATCGAGCAACGCAGCCTCGATCGCGACCGCACGGCACTGGGCCAGCCAACTCGTCGGCCCGGTCCGCCTGCGTATCGCGCGGCCGTCCGCGACGCCTCCGCCCGAGCGCGGGCTGGTCGTTCGGCCGCTGCAGAACGACGACGCTGAGGAGGTCGTCGCCGGGATCAGCTCGTTCTACGCAGACCACGACCTCGTCCCCGTCACCTCGGCCAGCAGTCTCGCCGCGTCTCTTGCCAGCACATCGCTGGGCGAACCGATCCGCGAGTACCGCGTCGCGGTCGCGCCGGATGGCTCGATCGTGGCCGGCGCCGGCGATCGGCGAGCGGTTCAAGCTCATGACCGACCATATCGGCCGCATCCCGCTGCCGCTGGCTGTCGTCGGCAGGATGGCCGGGATGATCCCGCCCGACCGGACGATCCGCTCGGTCGAATTGTTCCTGGTCTGGCATGCGCCGGGCCGCGTCGATGCCGCCCGCCAGCTATGGGACGCGATCCGCTATGAGTGGCGTGACCGGGTCACGTCGGTGGTCGGCCTGGCGGATCCGCGGAGCACGCTGGTCGAGGCGTTCGCGGTCGGGCGGATGCCGGGGCCGCGGGTCGAGCTCGTCGTGCCTGTCCGGAGCCCGGTCCCGATCGACGCCGAGCGGCTCGTCTACCTCTGGCGGTAGTCCGATCTGCGACCGTGGTGCACCATCGCAGTCCACGCAGGAGGACACGCTCGACATGAGCGACCGCGCGAACGTCATCGATCGGGTCGACGTCTACGGCTACGACCTCACGTACGCCCACGGCGACTACGTCATGTCGTCCGGTCGGGTCGTCAATGTGCTGCCGAGCACGGTCGTCCGGATCCGGACACGCGACGGGGTCGACGGGTTCGGGGAAAGCTGCCCGCTCGGGAGCACGTACCTGCCCGCCTTCGCGGGAGGCGTGCGCGCCGCGTTGCGCGAGCTCGCGCCGGCGCTCATCGGCGTGGATGCGGGAAACCTCGCGGCTGTCACCGCACGGATGGATGCGACCCTGCGCGGTCAGGAGTCCGCGAAGAGCGCCGTGGATGTCGCGTGCTGGGACGTCCTCGGGCGAGCGACCGACCTCTCCGTCGCGACGCTGCTTGGCGGAGCGCTCCACCAAGCGGTGCCGCTGTACGTCGCCGTGCCGCTCGGACCGGCCGACGCGATGGCCGCGTTCGTGGAGCGTGAGCGTGCCGGCGGGATCCACCACTTCCAGCTGAAGCTCGGCGCCGCACCCGAAGACGACCTGGAGCGGGTCGCGGCCGTTCACGCCGTGACCGGCCCGGAGGACGCCCTGATCGGCGACGCCAACGGTGCGTGGCGACGGCAGGACGCGATCATCGCGGCACGGCTGTTCGCGGGCTTCGACCGACTACGGCTCGAACAGCCGTGCCCGACCCTCGAGGAATGCATCGCGGTCCGCCGCCTGACGACGCTGCCGATGGTCCTCGACGAGGTCATCACGGACCTGCCGACCCTCGTGCGAGCCGCTGCGGCCGACGCGATGGACCACGTCAACCTCAAGGTGGGGCGCGTCGGCGGCCTGACCAGGGCGCGCGTCATGCGGGACGCCGCCGTCGCCCTCGGGCTCACCCTGACGATCGAGGATTCGTGGGGCGGCGACATCGTCACGGCCGCGGTCGCCCATCTCGCAGCCGGCGTGCCGCCGGGGTCGCTCTTCGCGGCGTCATACATGAACGACTGGACGCTCGAGCACGTGGCGGGCTACGAACCGCGATCCAGTGGCGGCAGCGGACCCGTCCCGGATGGGCCCGGGCCTCGGGATCACGGTCGACATCGACCGGCTCGGGACGCCGCTGTTCAGCGCGACCCGGTCGTCGTAGGACGGCGCGGCGCCCCTACACTTCGGAGAAGCAACCGATGCCGCACACGAGGGAGTCATGAGCGCCGTCATCGATCACATGCGCAAGGTCCCGCTCTTCCGGGGCATGTCCACCTCCGCCCTCGAGACGGTGGCGGATCGGGCCACTGAGACGACCTTCGCAGATGGTGAGACCGTCACCCGCGAGGGTGAGCCCGGCAACACGTTCTACATCGTCACCGATGGCCGCCTGCACGTCTCGAAGGAAGGGACCGTGGTCCGTGACCTGGGGCCGGGCGACTTCCTCGGCGAGATCGCGCTGGTCGATGGTGGGCCGCGCACGGCCACGGTCACAGCCGACGGCCCCGTGCAGGCGCTCGTCATCCGGCGTGCCGACTTCCTGGAAATGATCGAATGGGACAGCGCCGTGCGGCTCGGGGTCCTGACGGCCTTGACCGAACGCATCCGAAAGACCGCCCCCGGCGAGCTCGACTAACAGGGCGCATGCGCGACGTGGGAGTCGAAACGGCCCCCGGCGTTGCCGGGGGCCGTTTCGTTGATGCCTAGGTTGTCGCGATCGGCCGGGACGGTCGCAGACGGACTGGAGGACCGCCACCAGGACGATGCCGCCGAGGCACGAATGCCCACCGGCCGTCGGCCGGCTGCGACTGGGGTGTCGGGTCGCCATCGGTCGATCGGCGCCGTTATCGCCGCCGCGAGGGCGCCGTCACGCCTGACGAAGGTGGCCGGGGCTGACGGGAGCGCGAGCTGACGAGGAGGGTGGCGCTGACGGCGGCGCTGACGACGGCGCGAGACTGACGAGCAGGACGTCGCTGACGACGGCGGCGCTGACGACGGCGGCGCTCGCAAGTCGATGTCCCAGGTGTCGGTCACGCCTCGATGTCGCAGACGCCGTCACGAACGAGGTCGTCGTGGATCCGTTCCGATCCCGACCGTGAGTGCGTGACGTTCGCATTCGGGTACTGGGCTTTGAATTCGGCGAACGTACGAAGGGAAGACTTGCAGCGGCATCGTACCCGCTCGTCTGCCACACAACTGTGCGAGTTCGTAAGGGTCGTCGTCTGCCAGACGTCAGGCGTCAGCGTCGCGTTATCCGCGCTCGACGACCATCGTCGTGACTGCGAGACGCCGTTCGGCACCGCGACTCAGGGCTGCGGGCTCGAGACGATCTGCCCGAGTTCCCGTTGGTAACGGTGTGCCTGACCGCCGGTGAGGTCGCTAGTGGCTGGAGGATCGGACGGGTGTGCCCACGGCATCCGTCGTCGCGTTATCCGTTGCCAGCTGGACGCTGTCCGAGCCGGCCCGCCACGGGGCTCACGGCGATCTCAGCGGAGTCGCCACTGCCATTGTCCGGCTGACTGGATCCGCCCTGATCCTTGGATCGTGTTCACGCGTGAAGCTTGCATGCTTCGACGAGCGGAGGGTGCGACGAGCGCGAGGCCTGCGACCAGCAGCCCTACGCTGACGACCGGCGGCGAGTCGCGGTGACGCGGAGACCTGGCGTGTCCGTTCTCCGACCGATGGGACGCCCGAACCTCGACGACCGTTTGAGCATTCCACGCGCGGTAGCGCCAAGCCGATGTACGCGACCGTGTCAACACACGAGCGGGGCGCCGCGTCCGCGCCCAGTCGCTGCCCCCGGCGTTGCCGGGGCCGTCGTTGCGTGTGCGGTCCGGACTAGAAGTCCATCCCTCCGCCGTGGTCGTGGCCGCCGCCGGCGCCGGCCTTCTCCTTCTCGGGCATGTCCGTGATCAACGTCTCCGTCGTCAGGACCATGGCCGCGATGGAGGCGGCGTTCTGCAGCGCCGAGCGGGTGACCTTGGCCGCGTCGACGATGCCCTTCTTGAACAGGTCGCCGTACTCGCCCTTGAGCGCGTCGTAGCCGTGGCCGGGCTTCAGCGTCTTGACGTGCTCGACGACGACTTCGCCATCCGCGCCGGCGTTGTCGGCGATCTGGCGGGCCGGGGCCTCGAGGGCCTTGCGCACGATGTCGACGCCGATCTGGGCGTCGCCTTCGAGCTTGAGCTTGTCGAGGGCCGGGATGGCCTGCAGGAGGGTGGTGCCGCCGCCGGCGACGATGCCCTCTTCGACGGCCGCACGGGTCGTCGAGAGCGCATCCTCGATGCGGTGCTTCTTCTCCTTGAGCTCGACCTCGGTGGCCGCGCCGACCTTGATGACGGCGACGCCACCGGACAGCTTGGCCAGGCGCTCCTGGAGCTTCTCACGGTCGTAGTCCGAGGTGGTCTCCTCGATCTGCGCCTTGATCTGGCCGATGCGGCCCTTGATCTCGTCGGGCTTGCCGTCGCCGTCGATGATCGTGGTGTCGTCCTTGGTCGCGACGACGCGACGGGCCGAGCCGAAGTCCTCGACGGTGACCGAGTCGAGCTTGCGCCCGATCTCCTCGCTGATGACGGTGCCGCCGGTCAGGACGGCGATGTCACGCAGCATCTCCTTGCGGCGATCGCCGAAGCCCGGCGCCTTGACGGCGAGGACGTTGACGGTGCCGCGCAGCTTGTTCACGACGAGCGTGGCGAGGGCCTCACCGTCGACGTCCTCGGCGATGATCAGCGTGGGCTTGCCCTGCGCGACGGCCTTCTCGAGGGCCGGGAGCATGTCCTGGACGCTCGAGATCTTCTTGTCGGTGATCAGGATGAACGGGTTGTCGAGGACGGCCTCCATCCGGTCGGGGTTGGTGACGAAGTAGGCCGAGATGTAGCCGCGGTCGAACTGCATCCCCTCCGTGTATTCCTTCTCGAGGCCCAGGCTCTGGCCCTCTTCGACGGTGATGACGCCGTCCTTGCCGACCTTGTCCATGACCTCGGCGATGATCTCGCCGACTTCCGGATCCGCGGCGGAGATGGCGGCGACGGCCGCGATCTGCTCGCGGTTGTCGACCGGGCGGGCCTGCTTCTTGATCTCGTCGACGACGGCCTCGACGGCCGCCTCGATGCCGCGCTTGACGACCATCGGGTTGGCGCCGGCGGTCACGTTGCGGAGACCCTCGGTGACGATCGCCTGGCCGAGCACGACCGCGGTGGTCGTGCCGTCGCCGGCGACGTCGTTGGTCTTGGTCGCGACTTCCTTGAGCAGCTGCGCGCCCATGTTCTCGAAGGGGTCTTCGAGCTCGATGTCGCGCGCGATGGTCACGCCGTCGTTGGTGATCGTCGGCGAGCCGAACTTCTTGTCGAGGACGACGTTGCGGCCCTTCGGGCCGATCGTGACCTTGACGGCGTCGGCGAGGCGGTCGATGCCGCGCTTGAGTGAACGACGAGCTGTCTCGTCAAAGATGAGTTGCTTAGCCAATTCGGATGTCCCTCCAAGGAACGTGTGGGTCGGTGGACGGGTCGACTGATGTCAGCCGGCGACGATCGCGAGGATGTCCTTCTGGCTGACGATGAGCAGTTCGTCGTCGTCGATCTTGAACTCGGTCCCGGCGTACTTCGCGTACAGGACCTTGTCGCCTTCCTTGACGTCCATCGTCTCGCGCTTGCCGTCGTCGAGGATCTTGCCCGGACCGGCAGCGATGATCGTGCCTTCCTGCGGCTTCTCCTTGACGGTGTCCGGCAGGACGATGCCGCTCTTGGTCATCTCCTCGCGGGCGGTGGGCTTGATGACGACGCGGTCGCCGAGCGGGCGCAGCTTCGACGAGATCGCAGTGGCTTTGGCCAACGTGCATTCCTCCTGTGACGGCCAGGGCCGGCCGTCGGGCGTGATCGGCGGGGGCATCGGACCGGCCGGGTGCGGCCGAATGGGGTATGTCCCCGGAACGTTCTGAGTCGCATCGTCCTGAGCCGCCGACCCTTCCGCCGGTTACCCCGGCGCCTGTCGGTGCGGTCATCCGCGATGCTTTAGCACTCTACCTATGAGAGTGCCAAGTCAGATTACCGAACCGGGGTCCGGGCTGTCAACCCGCGAGCGGCCCGGAAGCAGTCAGGAACCCGGGCCGAACGCGATGGACACGACGACGTCGTCGCCTTCGCGTGTCGAGTGTCACGCAGGCCGGCCCGTCGTAGCCGAGGTACCAGCCGATCTGACCCTCGGACTCGTCGAACAGGACGACGTGGCGAAGGCTCCGCGACGGATCGTCGGTGCGCATCTCCTGTGCACCTGTGAAGGTCTCCTCCCCGGCATCGTTCTGGAGCGACATGTGCCGGAAGACGACCTGGAGCGCCTGCTCGCCCTGGAGGTCGACCGGCAGGCCGCTGGCGCCCTCCGTGAACGGGGGCGTTGCGACGTCGAGGGACCCGACCGGGGCGCCTGCCGGCGTCAGCGAGCCCGGGCTGAACTGGAACCGCACGATGATCGGAACCGGGCACGCCGAGGACCTGGATCCCGGTAAGACGATCGGAGGGCAGCTGGCCGGTCTGCGGCTTCAGGTCGCACGAGACGCGTCGCTGTCGAGGGCGATGGCGAGACCGTGGGTGTCGACCGTGGCGGTCGGGGCGGCTGGCGAGGCTGTCACGCCGCGGCCGCAGAAGGCGTAGACGACGGTGCGGCGGTCGACGGAGACGCACTCGGCGTGGTCGGTCCGCAGGCCGCGATGGACAGCCCGAGGATCACGAGGATGACGATGGGCAGACGGCGGGTCGCGTGGC
>CAVXVP010000026.1:0-14055 GCA_963765245.1 uncultured Chloroflexia bacterium | reverse complement strand
GCCGGGGCGTGTTGGCGGCTGCGCTCATCAGAAGGTCACCTGCTCGGCCGGCGGGAAGATCTGCCGGATCACCTCGGGTGGACAGGACGACGGGGTGGACTCGGTCCGGGCAGGCTCCTCGCGAGTGCGCGTTCCGGTGCGCGACCGGACGAGCGTGATCTCCGCGCGCCTGAGCAACGGGTAGACGAGGTCCGCCCGTTCCGCGGGCGTCGTCGACGGATCACGCAGCCGGGCTTCGATCTCCGGCGTCCGGTGCGACTCCTCTGCCGGCTGGCTGAGGAACTCCGCGGCCGCATGCTCGGCCAGCGGCGCGCCCTCGACCTCCTGGGTCGAGCCGCTCGGATCGACCTTGGTCAGCGTGTACAGCTCGCCCTGCCCGGTGGGGCTCACGGCGTCACGTCCGCCGACGAAGCAGGCGTCGGTGTCGGTCCCACCGGTCATCCGACAGGCCGCCTCGACGATCCCCGCCGCCGCGACCGCTCGCCTGCGCGCCAGCTCCTCGTTGCCCATGAACCTGCGACCGGGTCCGACCGGCCCCTCCGGCGACGTGAAACCCCGGATCCCGCTCACCTGGAAGCCATCGCGGAGGTCCCCGCCGAGCTCGGTCGTCGTGGTCGCGGACCGCGCGCTGACGGCGTCCCGCGCGTACTCGAAGTACACGAAGCGCTGGCGCCTGTCTGTCACGGATACGCGCTCCGTCACGCTCCGGGCCGCAATGTCGCGCTGCGTCGTGCACTCGTAGCGCGTGTTGTGGACCAGGCGGGTCCGCTGGACGCGACACTCCTGCTGTTGGGTCTGGCGCCCGGGTGTGACCGTCACGGATCCGCCGACCTGCCAGCCGCCACCCTGCGTGCCGCTGCCCTGGACGTCGACGTCGACCGGACCGGTCGACACGCCGACCCGACCCCCACCGCCCGTGACGGCGCCGGTCCGGTCGATCGTGACCTGCCCGCTGGCGGTCACGCGGAAGGAGCCCGACTGGAGGATCGTCGCCTGCACGTACGGCGTCACCGTCACACCACGAAGCGCGGCGTCGATGTCGCCACCGGACGTCACCGTGCCGAGGATCGTCTTCAGGACCTGTTCGGGGATGTTCGCGCCGAGCTGGACTGTCCCGCGGTTCTGGCCGGCGCACCAGTCGATGTCGAGCCAGAGCTTCTTCTCGTCGATGCCCGGCGTCAGGCGTGCCCAGTTGACCAGGTCGGTCGTGCTGGTCACCCATCGGACACGCTTCACCCGGAGGCGGGTTCCGTTGTCGAGGTGCCCGACCCGCTCGTCGTCGCTGACTCGATCGACGCTCGTGACGCGCTGGCGCTGGATCCCCTGCCAGCGAGGCTGCGAGGGCACGGCCCGGCCGGCCATCACCGCGTCCGCGGCCAGATCCGCGGCGCGGTCGCCGGCATCCGGCGAGACGGCCAGCGCGGGTCGGTTCGGGCCCGGCACGCCCGACTGCTGGACCGTGTGCGCAAGCTCGTGCGAGAGCAGCCACAACCCTCGGCGGCTTGCCGGATCGAACCGCCCGTCGCCGAACGCGATGTGGCTGCCGAAGGCCCACGCATTCGCGTCCAACGCCCGCGACGCCTCCGCCGCCCGGTCGTCCGTGTGGATGCGGACCTCATCGAAGTGGCGTCCGAACCGTGGCTCGACGATCGAGCGCACGGCCGCCGGGAGGGGCTGACCGGGCGAGGCGAGGACCATCTCGATCGTCGATGGCGCACCCACCCGCCGGCTGGGACCGTCGCCGGGCGGTGCCGACGGGCCGGCCATCGCAGCTGGTCGGACACGGATCGCGCCGAAGTCGGGGCCGGGCGTCGGCGCGGGGCGCGTCCGCGGTTCGGCTGCCAGGCCCTGACTGCCGACGGTTCGGAGGGCGCGAGGTGCCATCGCCACGCTGGGCATCGCCGCGGTCTGCTGGAGCTCGGCGGTGGCCATCGTCAGTGGCTCGCTCGATGACAGGCGGTCGGCGCCGCGCCGAGGTCGTCATGGCCGCTCGCGCGGACCGCGGCCGCCCGGCGGGTGATCAGCTCATCGCGCTTCGTCTGATGCGTCCGCTGGAGCTCGGCGTCGAAGCAGCAGTAGTAGCCCAGCGCCGCGTCGATGACCTGCACGCGCGTGGAGTGCTGCATGCGCCCGGTGCCCGCGGGTTCCGTGAACAGGCCCTCGTGATAGAACGCGAGGAACTCGCGCTCGTCGCTGCGCGACGGCCCGACCATCCCCCCGCGGACCTGGCCGACATGCTCGATCTCGTGGCCGACCTGCGCCACGCGATGGGCGAAATGGCGCTGGACCAGGTTCTCCACGAAATAGCGCCCGACGGTGAGGGCGCCGGTCGTCGCGGCACCCTGGCCTGCATACGCCACATTGAGTCCCGGCTCGGCCTCGCGATAGGTGATCCCGCTGATCCTTCCGGCGTCGGCCGCGTAGTACCGGTCGATGATCGCGCGCACGACGGCGACCGCCCTGTCCGCGATCGGGCGGGCCGTGTCCGCTGCCAGGTCGATGATCCGCTGGGCGTCGGCGTCGACCGCGGCGGCCCGCGGGATGGCCTGCTGGTGCTGCTTCCCGACGGGTGCTGCGCCGCGTGCCTGCTGGCGGACGTGCGTGAGCTCGTGCTGGATCAGTCGCTGGCCGTCACGGGTTTCCGGTCGGTAGGCGCCCGGGCCGAAAAAGATCTCGCGCCCGATCGTGTAGGCGAGCGAACCCGCTGCCTCGACCGACCGGGAGGTCGCGCCGTCGGCATGGATCCGGACGTCGGCAAAGCGGTGACCCAGCAGCACTTCGGCACGCCCAAGGGTCGTGGCATCGAGGGCGGTCCCCCCAGCCGAGGCGGACCGCTCAGGCCGCTCCGAGCGTGCCGTCCGCGGTCGGGCGACGGCCCGTTCGGCGACGGCGTCCGCCTCCCGTTCGAGGCGTTCCATGCCACCCACCCGCGTGACGGGCGGCGTGTGCTGGCGATCATCGGCGCGTTCCATCAGCGGACCTCGCGTTCGCTCATGGCGGCCGCGATCGACAGCCGGACGGCCCGCGCGATCGCAGCGGGCGGGTCCTCTCGCCCACGAGCCTCCTGATCCGCCGGCTCCCCGATCCGACCGGACGAACCCGGCCACCGAAGGCCCGCCAGCTCGCGCTGGACTGCATCGGCGATCCGGGCCCGGTCACGCGGGTCGACCCCGTCGAGGACCAGGTCGTCGATCGTCAGCTCGAGACGCATCACGCCCACCCGCGCATCTCGGAGTCGGTGAGCGGCCGTTCCAGCTTCGCGTACTCGACCTGGGCGGCGTCGGCGATGTCGGCCATCCCGACGGGCTCGGCCCGCGCGGCCGCGAGGAACGCGGCGCCGATCGCGATGTTACGGATGTGCCCGCCGGCGACGTCCAGCCTCGCCAGTGCCGTCTCGTCGAGCGGACCGCGAGGTGTCTCGGCCGGGAAGATCCGGCGCCAGATCGCTGCCCGGTGGTCCGCATCCGGAAACGGGAAGCGGACCACGAACCGGATCCGTCGAAGGAACGCCGGGTCGAGCGCGCCCTGCATGTTGGTGGTCAGGATCGCCAGGCCCCGGTACGTCTCCATCCGCTGGAGCAGGTAGCTGACCTCGACATTCGCGTAGCGGTCGTGGCTGTCACGAACCTCGGAGCGCCGCCCGAAGAGCGCGTCGGCCTCGTCGAACAGGAGGATCCCGCCACTCCCCTCGGCCGCGTCGAACAGCCGCTGGAGGTTCTTCTCCGTTTCGCCGATGTACTTGCTGACCACGGTCGCGAGATCGATCCGGTACAGGTCGAGGCGAAGCTCGCGGGCGAGCACCTCGGCAGCCATGGTCTTGCCCGTCCCGGGATCGCCGACGAACAGCGCGGTGATCCCCAGACCACGAGCGCCTGTTGTTGCAAATCCCCATTCCTCGTAGACGCGGTGGCGGTGGCGGACCTGCGTCGCGATCGTCCGGAGCGTCCTCAGCTGCGGCTCAGGCAGGACGATGTCGTCCCAGCCGGCGCTGGCCTCGATCCGCTGCGCCAGCCCGTCCATCCGCGGGCGGGCCGCGCGCCGGCATGCCTCCCACAGCGCGTCGCCGTCGAGGACGGCGGGTCCGCGGACGGCGTCCTGGACCACCCCCGCGGACAGGCCGAACTGGAGGGCGGCTTCGGTCAAGGCGCCGTCGAGGGATCCGGCATTCGGGCCGAGGGCAGCCCGCCAGGCGGCGACGCGCTGTCCGAGGCGAGGGGCCGGGACCTCGACGACCTGGGCCCGGTCAGCCAGCGCCGGCAGGGGCTCGCGGATGCTGATCAACAAAGGAGCCTCCACGGCGTCGACCAACATGGCCATCCGGGCGTCCGAGTCGGCGGCGTCGGCCTCGATGACCACGAATCGCCTCGCGAGGTACCACTCACGAGCGATCAAGGTGGCGGTCGCGCGCCGCTCGTCCGGGTAGGCCGGGAGGTCGACCTCGCGAAGCGCGAACGGCGTTGCGCCGTGTGCGGCGGCGGCCTCGGCGATCGCTCCCATGCGTGCCTCGCGATCGGGCCCGATGACCTGGACGGCGCGGACTCCGGCATCGAGCAAGCGGTGGATAGTCTCGTTCGGGTCGTCCGCTCGATCGCCGCGGGCGGGGATCGGACGCAGGATCGGCGCCAGGCGCTCGTCGATCTCGTCGATCCCCGCGAGGTCGTGGAGGATCCGCTCATCGAGCCGCAGGCTGGCAACGGTGACTCCGGCCGACGTCAGCTCGACGAGGCGCCAGCGTCGCAACGGCGCCTGAGGGGTCACCGCGCTCCAGTGCGCGTCGGGCAGCACCGACAGCGCCAGCCCGAAGGTCGGTTGGCGCACCTCCAGGAGGTCGCCCACCAGCGAGGCGAACCGTCCATCGAGCTCCACGCCGGCGCACAGCACCACGATGTCGCGCTCGAACGGCGTCAGCCCGAACGCGGCCGCCAGGCGGCCGAGCGCGAACCGCTCGTCGGCGACGGTCGCGTCCGCCGAGCCCTCCTTGACCGGTGCGCCCTCCAGCAGCGCGCGGACCCGATCGAGGTGGCCGACCAGGTCGCGCTGGTTCGCATCCCACCATGGCTCGACCGCGGCGGGGGCGATCGCCGCACTCATGCGAACGTCACCCGTGGCGTGGCGAACGCCCCCGTCCCGTCCGGAGCGAGCAGGCTCTCGGCGCCGTTGACCTGGGCCCGCACGAGATATGTCCCGGCGACGACCCGTACGAACGGGATGTCCACGGACGCGATGTCGTCGGAGCCGTCCGGCACGCCATTCCCCGCGGGCGCCCGGAACGTGTAGGCACGCGGCCGGATGCCTGGACCGGCGTTGAGCTGGTTGAGGAACAGCGTCACGCGCTGCTCCTTTCCGACGTTGGGGTCGAAGTCGAGCCGAAGGCTTCCGGCCCGGAGCTGGACCGTGACGCCGTCCACGACCTCCGTGCTCGACGTCATGCCGACGATGTCGCCCGCCCCGATGATCGGGCCGTTGGTGATCGTCGGACGCAGGACGAAGGCGGCAACGTTCGACTCGGTGCCGCGGTGGTCGGTCTCCGGGTCGCCCATCTTGATCCTGTGGATCACCTGGACGCCCTTGACGCCGGACAGCAGGCCCGCCGGGAGGGGCGAGGTCAGCGGCAGGGCGATTCGTTCGGGCGTGATGTCGGCTGGCGCCGGGGTGACCTCGATCCCGTCGAGGTTCACGAGCGTCTCCTCGCCGGCCAGCTCGCGACCGCGGATCGTGAGGGTGGCGCCGGCGGCGATCGGCGCCAGATCGCCGTCGGCGTTGACGACCCCCTCGATGACCGGCTGGCGGAACGGGATCACGTAGATCCGGCGCATGTCATAGGCGACGGGCAGCGCGGAGCGCACCGACCGGCGCGACTCGATGAGCACCACCGACGCCTGGTACGCGGCCGTCGGGCGGTAGTGGGACTGGATGGCTCCCCACAACCGCGAGATCTCCTCGAGGCTCATGGTCTCGGGCGTCACCCGGATCTGCTCGACCTGGTCGGCGAGCTCGGACGCCGTCAGCGTGTCGAGCGGCGGCGGCAGGACCGAGGTGACCGGCGAGGCCGGGGCGAGGGTCCGCCGGATGGCGTCGCGGGTGAGCACCGGCGTCTCGTGGAGCAGCTGGGCGGCGTAGCCGAGCAGGATCTCGGCATGGAACTCGCTCGCTCCGTAGGCCGACACGAGATAGTGGAGGTCCAGGGCCAGCGGCGGGCTGGCTGTCCGCTCGCCGCCGCTGTCCCGGCTCGGAAGGTCGACGTTGCGCCAGCCCTGGTTCGGCGTGACCTGGTACATGAACAGGTTGATCCGGCTGGTCTCGGGGGTACCCTCCACCAGCACCCGGTCGGGCGGCAGCGCACTGACCTTGACCTCGCCAACGACGTTCGACAGCTGGTGGTCGATGGCGGCGTTGTTGAGGAGGTCCTTCAGGACCGCGGAGACCGACGCGATGGCCAGCGCGTTGCTCATGTCCGCCGCTCCCCGGACAGGTAGCGGTCGAGCGACAAGGGTGCCGGTCGAGCCGGCCGTGGCGCGGGCCGAGAGGGCTCCGGCGCCGGGACGATCGCGCGGACCTCGACGCGTCCGATATGGACGTGGACGACGTCCGGCTCGCTCGGCACGGCGGTCGGCGATCGCCTGCCGGGCGCAGCCCGGCCATCCGCCGGACGGGCCGATCGGAGGCGGATCGGCCCGACGGATCGTGACCGGGACGACCGTCGTGCCCTCGGGGCCGCGCGTCCTGCCAGGCGCGTCATGGCGCGCCCGGCCGGACGGATCGTCGGTTCGCTCCGGCCGCGGCGCGTCGGTCGCCGCCGACGGCATGGACGGCTCGGCGGGACGGCTCGGTCCCGTCCCATCGTGTACCGACGCGCGCCGTCGCGATGGCCGATCGCCCGGTCGCCGGCGCCATCGGAACTCGTGGATGCCGCGGCACCGATCGGGCGCGGAGGCGCGGCGGTCTCCATCGAGCTCGCGGTCGCGAAGGCCGACGGCGGGCCCTCCGGCGCCGACGGATCCCCGCCCACCGAGCGGCCGACCAGGTCGCCTTCGAACCGCGACACGACCCTCGCGCGCACGGCGGCCGGTCCGCACATGCCGGCCGACCAGCCGTTGCAGGTACCCGCTCACGACGCCACCAGCCCGAGATAGGCGCGGCGTCGCGCCGGCCCGAGCGCCAGCACATCGGGCTCTCGCCAGCCGTAGGCGCGCGCCAGCTGGTCGACCTCGCGGAGGATCCGTCGCGCGTGCCGGTCGACCTCCTCGACCACGATGGCCGCCGGATCGAGCAGCACGGTCGACGCCGAGCCGCAGGCCGGGCAGGTGGCCTCGAGCCACAGCTCGGCGGCGGGGTCCAGATCGGCCATGCGCTGCGTGGCGGCCTCGCGCAGCTCTTGCGACATCGACGCCGATGGCGGATCCATGCAGCGTTCGAGGATCACGGCGGCAGGATCGTCGGCGCCGAGCGCAGCAGCGATGTCGGTGCTGTCGGGCGGCCGGATCGCAGCGCTCATGACGGGCGTCCGCCGGACGGCGGGCAAGCGACGCAGCGGGGGTTTCGGCGAGTCCCTCAGCGTCCAGCTCCAGCTCGAGACGTTCGTCGCAGACGCTGCACCGCGTCTCGCACGCGATCCAGCGCCCGAACAGCGATGCGCGCAGTGAGAGCAGCCGCCGGTCGCGCTCCCCGAGCGGCAGCCGGGCCGCCGCCTCGACGGGCCCATCGCCCGACAGCTCCAGGAGCGCAAGCTCGCGCCAGGGTCGCTCGAGCGCGCTCGAACGCTCCCAGACGTCGAGGATCGCCGCATCCTCGGGCATGGAGCCACGGTCCTGGGCCAATTGCGTCACCGGGAGTCGCCGGGGTCCGCTAGACCGCGGGCTCGACGAAGGTCGGCTCGGTGGGCTCGACGACCTCGTAGTCGCGTTCCCAGCCCTCGTTCTCGAGCTTGAGGTGCTGGATCGCCACCGCGTTGGCGTTGGCGTCGAGGTCCGGCAGCGCCTGGAACTCGGAGACCCAGCAGCGGTAGACCCGGTAGGCGATCGCGAGCTGCCCGGCCTCGTTGTAGACCTCGACGATGACGTCCTTCCGGAAGTCCTTGAGCGACACCTCGGAGCCCAACCCGGACCCGTAGTTCCAGACCTTGTTCGCCCACTTCTCGAACTCGGTGTCGTGGGTGACGCCGCGCTCCAACGTGATCGCCTCGAACTCGGTCCGGCCGGGCGACTTTCGGGAGGAGGACGGGTCGCCGCCGTCGCGGTGCTTGACCACCTCGGTCGTCCGCTTGAGGCTGGAGACCTTGCTGACACCCGCCACGTAGCGTCCGTCCCAGCGGACGCGGAACTTGAAATTCTTGTACGGATCGAACCGGTTCACATTGACGCTGAACTGAGCCATCGATCGGTCTCCCCGTGGACGTCAGGCCTGGACTTGGCCGGCGAGCTGCTGGATCTTCAGGACCACGAACTCGGCCGGCTTCAGGGGCGCGAACCCGACGAGGATGTTCACCACGCCGCGGTTGATGTCGTCCTGGGTGGTCGTCTCCTTGTCGCATTTGACGAGGTAGGCATCCCGGGGCGTGGTCCCCTGGAACGCGCCCTGCCGGAACAGGCCGTGCATGAACGCCCCGACGTTGAGACGGATCTGCGCCCATAGCGGCTCGTCGTTGGGCTCGAACACGACCCATTGCGTGCCGCGATAGAGGCTCTCCTCGATGTACAGCGCGAGGCGCCGGACGGGGAGGTACTTCCACTGCGACGCGAGGAGGTCGCGGCCGTCCATCGTCCGCGCCCCCCAGACGACGGGTCCGACGCCCGGCACGTCCCGGATCACGTTGACCGCGACCGGGTTGAGCGTCCCGCTGTCGGCGTCGATCAAGGTCGTGGGCTGGCCGTTGACCGACGTCCCGAACACGCCGCCGACCGAGGCCTCGATGCCGGCCGGCGCCTTCCAGACACCTCGCGCCGTGTCGGTCCGCGAGATGACCCCGGCCACCACTCCGCATGGGGCGAAGTCGGTCAGCGCGTTCTCGGCAAGGGCGTCGGGCATCCGCAGTCGCGGGAAGTACAGGGCTGCGTTGCTCTTGTCGGCGATGTTGCCGAACGGTGCCGCCACGACCGCGGTCGCGGCCGTGGCCACATCCCAGGTTCGGACCGCGTCGACGAGGACGACCGCGCGCTCCCCCTTGCAGAAGGCGGCCGCGTCCGTCCACAGCCCGGTGTCGTGGTCGCCTCCGACGGTCGGTGGCGGCAGGCACAGCAGGTTGAACAGGTCAGCCCGGCTGAGCGCGTACATGCCGGTGCCGGCTCCGGACGCGCCCTTGACATCATTGGTCGCGATGTCGCCCCCATCTCGACCCGCGTTGGGAGCCGTGTTGGTGACGGTGGCATTCCCGCCGGGTGCCGACCCGCCGACGTTCGCCGCCAGGCCGTCCTGCACGCGGACGAGCTTCGACTGCTCGGCCAGGACCCGAAGGAGGTAGCGCGGGCTGGTCGGCGTGATCGACACGTTCGGATAGGACTCCTGCGCGCCGCTCCCGCCACGCTTGGCCGAGTCCTCCGTCCGATCGGGCGAATCGAGGACGGTCAGGTGGAACCGCCCGGGGTCCGGCGGCAGGTCCGGGTTGGGGGTCGTGTCGACGGTCAGGCTGAGGTTGTTGCCCCAGGTGCCAGGCGAGCTTGCCTCGAGCTTCGTCCCGCCATTGACCGCGAACTTCGTCGTCGTGGCCGCCGTGCCCGCAGCCTCCGTCCGGTTCACGACACGGACGACGATCGCCTGCCCACCGCCATTCGCGAAGAACTGCGCGATCGCGTAGCTCATCGAGCTGCCGATCCACAAACCCCCGAACGTGCGCTCGTAGTCGGCGAGGCTGTTGACCGTCACCGGCTGGTCGATAGATCCCTTCCAGGCCCGGCCGACGAACGCGGTGATCGACGTCGGGACGCCGGTGATCGTCCGGACGGCACTGGGGAGCTCCTCGATGTAGACCCCGGGATAGTTCAGGACGGTCGGCATCGATCGACTCCTTGTTCAGTCCGCGCTGGCTGGATTGGTGGTTCGCCGTTCCTCGTCGACATACCGCCGCAGAGCGGGCGTCAACTCGGCCCAACCGGCGAACCGGCCCCGTGACCGCTCGTCCACGTCGACCAGCTCTCCATGCAGGAGATCCCACCCCCCATCGAGCATCAGGCGCACGACAACCACGAGCTGTCGGTTGCCCTGGAGTTCCTCGTCACGGATCGTCGGCTGCAACACAGTCCCGGGCGTGTAGGGATGACCAGCACGTGATAGCAGCACGAGCGCAGGCCTGGGTCAGGTCGGCTGCCCATCGACGATGAGGTCGCGACCAGACCTCGATCAGCTGGGCGAGGGCCGGACGGTCAGCCGCCGGTGCGTGGGCGGGTGATCTGGAGACGGGAGCGCGGGTCAGGTACCGGCCAGCTCCGGGTCAACTGTCGGTCAGATCGCGGTCATACGGCGTCGGGGTGTTCGCGCACGAGGTCGAACAGGGCGGTGGTCGCCGATTTCGGGCTCGGCTTCGAACTCGGCCCGCAGGATCGTCCGGCAGAGCTGGTACTGACGGAGCGCCTGCGACCGCTCGCCGAGCCGGACGTAGCACCGGATCGCCAGCCGATGTGCATCCTCGCGACACGGATCGTGGGCCAGGAGGTCGAGCGACCGCTCCAGGGCCGCCCGGTAGTCGCCCTCGGCGAAATGCGAGTCGGCCAGGGCGGCCTGGATCGTGAGATAGCGCACCCGGAGTCGTTCCCGCTCGAGCACGCGCCGGACATCGCTGCCGATGCACAGGTCCCCGCGATAGAACGCGGCCGCTCGACGGTACGCGAGCCGGGACGCCTGGCCATCGCCCGCCCGATGCTCTCGATCGCCGTCATCGGCCGCCGCCTCGAAGGCCGCGATATCGAGCCCGACCCCGGCCCCGAAGTTCAGCCGGTACAGGGCGGCCGTTCGGATCACGAGGCTGTCGCCGTGCAGGGCGTCACGGAACTGGCGATGCAGGCTGGACACCAGGGCGTTGAGCGAGTGCCCGGCAAGGGGCGGATCGGACGCCGGCCAGACGGCGTCCATCAGCTCGTCACGGGTGATCCCGTCTGGACTCGTCAGGGCCAGGACGGACAGGAGCAATTCAGCCTTGCCCCCGGGTCGGAACTCGACGGCGGCACCATGTTCGAGCAGGTCGAACGAGCCGAGAAGCCGGATGAAGACCGGCCATGTGCCGCCGGCTTCGGCCGCCGGCTGCTGACCGGGACGGAAGGGTGACGGCGCTGGACGAGCGGATGGCATCGATGCCATGTGAGAGTCCCCCGAGACGCGCCGACCCATCGTACCGCCGGCGGCAAGCCCGGGCGCGACGGGTGCAACGCGCAGCATGGCAACAAGAAGGACCGGTCGGGTGACCGGTCCTTCTTGATCGATGCGGCCGTGCGGCGGCGTTGCGACGTCGATCGCTCGGCTGCGACGACGCGCGCCGGCTACTGGACGGAGGCGCCGATCAGCCCCGGCAGCGCCGGGTCGAGATGGACGCTGTCGGTGCCGGCGAGGGTGTCGATGACGAGCTTGTCGAGCGTCGGGTCGGTATGCGTGATCCGGACGGCTGCGGGCAGGCCGCTGACGTCGACGGCCGAACCGTTCGCGTCGGCCGCGATCGTGTCGTTCCCGTCGGTGGCCGTGACCGTGACCGTATCGGCCTGGCCATCAGCGGCCGAGCCGCCGAGCGCCGCCGGCGAGGTCGACGTCGACACGCGAGAGATCCGTCCCGCTCACGTCGTCGACCGTGATCGCGTCGGTGCCACCGAGCGCGTTGACGTCGATCGCCTCGATGCCACCGAGATCCATGACGATCCCGCCCAAGTTCCGTGTGAACGTCACTCGCCCACCGTTGGCCTTGGCGGTCATGATCTCGTTACCCGAGGCGCCGTTGAACACCATGGTGTCCGAGCCACTGTCGCCTTCGACGACGTCCGAGCCGTCACCCGGGTCCCAGATGAACGTGTCGTCGCCCTTGCCGAGGAACGCGGTGTCGGCGCCGCCATTGCCGTCCACGACGTCGTTGCCGCGGCCGCCGACAAGCACCTCGTTGCCGCTGCCGCCGATGAGCGTGTCGTCGCCGTTGCCGCCGTCGAGCCGCGTCGCCTTGGTCGTCGTGAAGATGCCGTTGACCTGGTCGATCCGGACGGTGTCATCGCCGTTACCCGCTGCGACGTCGATCGCCCGGAAGCTGCCCAGGTCGAACGTGGCGTCGGCCGAACCGTCGTCTCTGACATCGACCTGGAGCTGGTTGGCATCTGCCTTGCTGAGGCGCAGCGCGATCCGGTCGGGGGCCTGGCTGCCGGTGACGGTCAGCGTGCCGTTGGCCACCTCGGCCCTGACGGTCGGGGCCGCGGCCGCGACGGGCACCGCGATGGATGCCGCGATGGCCGCGAGCGCGACGGCCATGGGCATGGTCTTCCGATTCATGTCGGTTCTCCTGGTCCCGCCATCCGCTTCGAGTCGACAACTACTGGCCGGGATCGGGGATGAACGTGCGAAGGCGATACGCCGGAACCGTCGGGACCAGTTTTCAGGGGCGCCGGTGTTCGTCGCGCGCCACGATCAGCCCGGCAGCTCGAGACCACCCAGCAGCTTGCGAAGGATCCCTTCGAGGGCGGTGACCTCTCCTGGATCGAGCCGATCGAGGAGCTGGCGGTCGCTGACCGCGTTGGCCGCGACCGCGGCATCGACGATCTCGAGGCCGGCATCGGTCAGCTCGATCACGACCCCGCGGCGATCGTTGGGATCGGCAAGTCGACGGACGAGGCCGCGGCGCTCGAGTCGATCGATCCGGCTCGTCACGCCCGCTGAAGAGAGCATCAATCCCTTTGCGAGGCGGGTCGGGGACGATCGATACGGCGGCCCGGAGATGCGCAGCGCGCTCAGCAGGCCGACCTCTCCACGGCCCAGGCCGAATCGGTTGAAGGTCGCTTCCTGCCGCCTGGCGAGGTGCGCTCCGATCCGACTGAGCCGAGCCGTCACCTGGAGTGTCCCGACTTCGAGATCGGGGCGCGCCTCGTCCCAGCCAGTGAGCATCTGATCGGTCGGATCATCCATCTTCCCATTGTAGTGCACCGTAATCCTTGACATTGGTATCTTTCTTGCGAGAGACTTACATCGTTGATAATAGCCCAGGAGCGAATCTGGTGGCGACGCGACCCTATCCGATCGATCCGTCCGTTCCGGCGGCGACGCGCTCTGACGTCGATCCGCAATCGGACGAAGGCCTGGTCCGCGAGATGATCGGAGGGTCGGAGGCTGCGCTTGGCAGTCTCTATGACAGACATGTCAACGTGGTGTTCGCGGCGGCCCTGCGGACTGCCAGGGATCGCGGGATCGCTGCCGAGGTCGTCCAGGAGACGTTCCTCGCCATGTGGAACCAGGCGGAACGCTTCGACCCCGTCCGCGGGCACGCTCCTGTCGTGGCTGCTCACGATCGCGCGCAATCGAGCGATCGATCGGCTCCGCGCTGCCGGACGCCACGACCGCGCCGCGGCCTTCTCGTCGTTCGGGCAGGCCGACCAGGACGACCTCTCGACCGCCGAATGGCTCACCTCGGCAGGGGAGCTGATCGGGTCGGCGGGACCCGAGCCGACGCCAGAGGTCGCCCTGACGAGTCGCGAGGATCGATCGGCGATCGAAGCGGCGGTCGCCGCCCTGGATCCCATGGAACGTGCCGTGATCACGCTCGCCTACGGCTCCGGTCTGTCGCAGTCCGAGATCGCGGCCCGACTGGATTGGCCGATCGGGACGGTCAAGACGCGGACGCGACGCGCGCTGCGCCGACTCCGCGATCGGCTCGAAGAGACGCACTGGAGCGTCGAGGCGTCCGGCGCGTGGGCAACCGACGATGCAGCCGCCGATCCCGAGTCGGAACGCGGTTGCGCCGGTCCGAGCTGCGACTCGAGCCGACGCAGGCGGCGGACGCTCGGCCGGCAACGCATCGTCCGCCGACGGCCATGTCCCCGTGCCAATGCTAGCGAGTGCGTGTCATCCTCAGCGGCGATGAGCCCGCTGGACGTGTCGACCGCG
>CAVXVP010000025.1:0-58605 GCA_963765245.1 uncultured Chloroflexia bacterium | reverse complement strand
ATCAGCTGGCCAGTGCCTTTGCCTTAAGAGCGTCGAACTCGGCAGGGGTGATCGCGCCGGAGTCCTTGAGCTGCTGGAGCTTGGTGAGCTCGTCGGCGGTCGAGACGCCGGCCGCGGCCTTGTTGGCGGCCTCGGCCTGGGTCATCAGCCTGACGTCCTGGGCGGTCACCTTCGGTCGGGCGATGATGTAGATCAACGCGCCGAGGAACGGGATGACGAAGATCAGGAGGATCCAGCCGGCCTTCGCCAGGCCGGTCAGGTCATCGCGCCGGAAGATGTCGCCGAAGATCGAGATGAAGATCCAGATCGCCATGACCCAGAAGAAGAACGCGACCATGGTGAGCAGGACGTCGCCGAGTTGCATCTGGTAACTACCCCTTGTGTGATGGTCGCCGACGACTGGGGGTCGGCGGCAGGCTGTGGAGTGTAGCGAGATTGGCGTCAGCGATTTAGTTCGCGCAGGAACGGTCAGCCGCCGGACAGGAATCGACGCGCGACACCGACGTAGGTCGCGATCCCGGCGGACATCGCCGATTCATCGAAGACGACTCGGTTCGAGTGGTTCATCGGTGCCGTCGCGGCATCGACCTCGGGAGGCCGGGCACCGACGAACGCCATCGCCCCCGGCACCTGCTGGAGCACGTACGAGAAGTCCTCGGCGCCCATGATCGGGGCCGGCAGGAGCCGGGTCGCCTCCTCGCCGACAACCTCCCTGGCAACGTCGAGGACCATGGCGGTGAACGCGTCGTCGTTGACCGTGACCGGGTAGCCAGGCTCGATCTCGAGCTCGACCGACGCACCGTGGGCGGCCGCGATGCCTTCACAGACGCGTCGGACTTCGGCCTTGACCGCCTCGCGCCGTGCTGCCGAGACCGTCCGCATCGTGCCGGCGAGGAAGGCGGTCTCCGGGATGATGTTCGTCGTCGTCCCGGCCACGACCTGGGCGATCGTGACGACCGCCGGATCGAAGGCGTCGACCCGCCGGGTGACCATCAGCTGGAGCGCGAGCACGATCTCGGCGGCGACGGTGATCGGATCGACCGCGGTGTGCGGCGTCGAGGCGTGACCGCCGCGTCCGCGGACGGTGATGCGGAGGGTGTCGCCCGAGGCCAGCATCGGGCCTGGCCGGACGTCGATCGTGCCGGTCTCGTACAGCGTCGAGATGTGGAGAGCGAAGGCGCCGCTCGGTCGCTCGCCACCCGACTGGTCGAGGAGGCCCTCCTCGAGCATGTAGCGGGCGCCGTGAAAGCCCTCCTCGCCGGGCTGGAACATCAGGAGGACCCGGCCAGTCCACGAGGCGCGGTCATCGAGGAGCAGCCGAGCCGCGCCCATCAGCATCGCCACGTGCGTGTCGTGACCGCAGGCGTGCATCCGCCCGTCGTGCTCGGAGGCGAAATCGAGACCGGTCTCCTCGGTCAGCGGCAGGCCATCCATGTCGGCACGCAACAGGATCGTCGGACCGGGCCCGGCGCCCTCGATGGTCGCCACGACCGAGCCGACGGTGACGCCTGCGACGGGGTCGAGGCCGAGCCCACGGACGGCGTCGAGGACGAGAGCCTGCGTCTGCGGCAGCTCGAGCCCGACCTCCGGGACCCGATGCAAGCGACGCCGCAGCGCGATCACCTCGGGGAGGATCTCACGTGCGGCGTCGAGGTAGGGGTGGGCGATGCCGGTCGGTTGCATCGCCCGAGTATGGCGAACCGCTCCGACCCGGCGGGACGGAGCGGTCGACCGTTCTAGCTGCGGGAGGTGCTCTCCTCGAAGGCGGGGATGCCGTCCTCGTGGCCGTTCGAGCCGAGGCCTGCCGGATAGTCGGCCGTGGTGTCGAGCGCCGAGCCTTCGCTGTAGGGCGTGACGTCGGCGATCGGGGCCGTCTCGGCGGCGTCGAAAGCGACGGCGTCGTCCCGGTCGATGTCGAGCTCGTCGTAGTCCGACGAGCGCATCGCGTTGAAGCGCTCGCGCAGGGCGTCGAGGCCGCTGGAGATCTTGGCGCGGATCGTCTCGTTGGAGAGGATGGCCGCGGTCGCCACGCCGGCGACGATCAGGCCACCGACCGCGAACGGCCAGCGCCGGCGCGAGCTGCGACCGATGTGTGCCGCGGCGGCGACGCCGGCGACGGCCTTGCCGAGGTCCACGTCGGGCATCTCGACCTTTGGCAGCTCCACGTCGGGCATCCGCATCTCGGACAGCGAGCGCATGATGTCCTTGCGGCTGATCTCGGGGAGGTGGAGCTCCGGCATGCGGGTCTCCTTGACGGGGAGTTCAGGCATCTGACTCCTCCTTGCGTGCGGTGTCGGGCTTGGATCACAAGGATACCCGCGAACACCAGCCCAAGCCCTCCCGAGCGCGTTACAGTATGTCGTGCCGCCATTACGAACGCGGTCATCGCGACCCCATCGGGTCGGATATCAGGGGGCCGATTGACGATTCACGGTATCTCCGGGATAGGGCTGCGCGGATGAGCCGCCGAAGCAATATCGCGCTTGTCGCCGCCGTCGCCGCGACCGGGGCGGCGCTCCGCCGTCGGAGCTCGATGCGCATCCCGACCGACCCGTTCGATCCGGATGCGATCCGCGCCGAGAACGCGGCCGTCCGAACCGCCGAGCTCGTCGCCCGTCCGCGTGTCCGCCGGGCCGACCTCGCCCAGACGTTCGCGCCGGCGATCAGCACGGCCGTCGAGCCGCTCCTCCACGGTCGGCGCTATTTCCCGCGGATGCTCGAGGACATCGCGGCGGCGACCGACCACGTCCACCTGCTGATCTACGGCTACAAGGCGGGCGACATCGGCGAGACCTTCCTGACCGCGCTGGCGGCGAAGGTGGCCGCGGGCGTCGAGGTCCGCCTGTCCGTCGATGCCATCGGCAGCGAGGTCGACTTCGGGAGCAAGGACCTCTTCCGCCGACTGCGCGAAGCCGGCGTCGAGGTCGTCGCCCACGACGGGATCGTCGTCGTCCGCTCCGGCGACCTGGGCGCCCGGACCTACCATCCCCACGCGGAAGACCTGCTCCATTTCGACCACCGCAAGATGGTCGTCGTCGATGGCCGCGTCGGCTACGTCGGTGGCAGCGGGATCGAGGACCACTACAACGACGAGCGCTTCTACGACGTCATGTGCCGGGTCGAGGGTCCGATCGTCGCCCAGCTCCAGTCGGTCTTCCTGCTGAGCTGGCGCAATCACGACGGTGCGCCTCCCGAGGACGCGTCGCTCCTGCGCTACTTCCCGCCGGCCGTCCTGGTGGTCCCGCCGGACGCCGCATTCCGGGCTCCGACGACGGTCCTCTGGAACGTGCCGGGGACCGGCCACCACCCGATCAGCGACGCCATCGAACGGGCGCTCGACGATGCCGCGCACGAGATCCACATCGTCAACCCGTACATCTCGAACAAGGCGATCCTGGAGCGGCTGGTCGCAGCCGCGTTGCGTGGGGTCCGGGTCCGGCTGATCGCACCGGGAAAGCCCACCCCGCCCTATCCCGCCGCCGCGTTCCGCCACTGGTACGGCCGGCTCATCGACGCCGGGGCCGAGATCCTGCTCCATCCCGAGATGGCGCATGCCAAGGTCCTGCGCATCGACGACGAGGTCCTGATCGGCGGCTGCAACCTCGACGACCTGTCGCTCTTCCGCAACGACGAGCTGGATCTGCGCTTCGACGACCCGGCCGTGGCCGAGCTGACCGAGCGGACGATCTTCGACGAGCTCGTCGCGATGTCGACGCCGGCTGAACGGCCGACCGCGCCGCGTGCCCGCGCCTGGAACGCGACGATGAACCGTATCTCCCGTTTTCTGTAGTGTCTTCAGGCGCGCGGGGCGCGCCGTCCGTCACGGAGGATCGATGCACGACGATCTAGGCAAACGTCACCGCGGCGTCACAGCGGGCAACGAACGACTCGTGAAAGGAGTCTCGGCATGAGCATCGGACCGGTCGAATACATCGCCATCGCCTTCCCGGGCAACAAGTTCTCCGGGGAGATCATCCCGGCCATCAAGGCACTCCAGGATTCGGGGACGATCAAGGTCATCGACCTTGTCCTCATCACCAAGGACAACGACGGCAACGTCGCCGCCGTCGAGCTGGCCAATTCGGGCCCCGAGACCCAGGCGACCTTCGCGGCCCTCGGCGTCGAGAACAAGAACCTGCTGGGCCAGGAGGACTTCGAGGACATCGGGTCCGCCCTCGACCCGAACAGCACGGCCGCGCTGATGATCTGGGAGAACGTCTGGGCCGCAGAGTTCGCCAAGTCCCTGCGCAACGCCGACGGGATCCTCATCGCCAACGGCCGCATCCCGGCCGTGGTCGTCGAGGAGCTCATGGGGTCAGGCGTCTCCTGATCTCGCCAACCTTCCAGTCCAGACACTCGAAAGGAGCGAATCCGATGATGCGACGCCGAGGCGGGATCGTCCGCATGGCCGCAACGACCGCCGTGGTCGCCGGGACAGCCGGGGCCGTCCGCCACCACCAGCAGCAGAAGTACCAGACCGAGGCCGAGGCGCAGGCCTACGAGCAGCAGGCAGGCCGCCGCAGGCGTACGCGCCGCCGCCGCAGGCCTACGCGCCGGCGCCGGCCGCCGCGCCGGTCGATCCGACCACGGCCCAGCTTCAGAAGCTGGCCGAGCTCCACAACCAGGGCATCCTGTCCGACGAGGAGTTCTCCGCAGCCAAGGCCAAGGCACTCGGGATCTGATCCCGCCACCAGGCTGACCCGACGGCGCGGGTCCGGCGGTCGCTTCGGCGGCACCGGGTCCGCGCCGTTCCATGTCCGGGACCAGCGGATCGCGCAGGTCCGCAGTCCGACTGGGCCCGCCGCGTTCAGCCGCTCGGTGCGGTCGACAGCTCCGGCTCAGGAACGGCGCCGGCCGGCGCAGGCGGCTGGAGCGGATCGACCTCGTGTGTATCGAGCACCGTCAGGACCGTCCGCCAGACGGCCGCGAACACGCCGAGGAACGGCACCACGAGGAACATCCCGATGACCCCGGCGATCTCGTTGCCGGCCGGGATCGCCACCAGGACGACCGCCGGGTGCAGGCTCACGACCTTGCTGTAGACGATCGGTGCCACGAAGTTGCCCTGCACGATGTTGAACACGATCGTGAAGATGGCCATGATCGCGATATCGGTCGGTGACCCGGTCGCGACCGTCACCAGGAACGCCAGCCCGGTGGTGATCAGCGACCCGATGTATGGGATGAACCCACCGAACACGGCAAGCACGGCGAGTGGCAGGGCGTAGGGGATCCCGAGGATCGTCATGATCAGCCACTGCGTCGCCGCGCCGAAGAGCGAGATGGCGCCGGTCCCGACCATGTACCCGCCGAGCACGCTGAACGCGCGCTGCCCGGCGGCTTCGATATGCGACCGACGACCCGGCTCGACCCGCTCGAGGAAGCCCCTCCAGTACGTCGGCCCGTCACGCATGAAGTAGTAGGTCAGGAGGATCGACAACAAGGCGATGACGGCGATGCCGGCAAGGTTGGACACCGCCGAGAAGATGGCGCCGATCGTCCCGTTCCCCAGGGCCTGGACGAAGCGGACCAGGACGCCGGCTTTGCCGTTGACGTTCGAGTCGATGGACGTGGCACCGCTCGTTGCGCTGCCGACCATCCCGTTGGCTGATCCCGCAAGTGAGGAGAGAGTCAGGGCGATGATGCCGATGACCGCGATTGTCGCCCCGAGCACTGAGACCAGGGCCGCGCGACCCGGCGGCCAGCCGCGTCGCCGAAGGTAGCCGGCCAGCGGCGTGAGTGTGGCCGCGAGGACGACCCCCAGGACGACCGGGATCACGACGATCGGTACCTGGACGGCGGCCGCGATGGCAACGGCGAGAAGCGCCAGTGAGACGAGCATCCGCCAGCTGAATTGCCCGAGCCGGTCGAGCCAGACCGGGACGATCGCGTCCGCATCGGGCAGACGGCGCTCCGGTTCGACACCCAGCACCGTGACCGCTGCGTGGGTCACAGCCAGGACGAAAGCGACCACAGGGATCGCCGCGAACAGCCCGACGATCCCGGCCAACGCAGCGCCCGCCGGGAGGGCGATCAGCGCGAGCGCCGGGTGGATGTGCACGGTCTTGTGATAGACGACCGGCGCGATGAACTTGCCCTGGATGACGTTCAGGATCGAGATCAGGACCAGCAGGATCAGGGCGGTGGTCGTTCCCTGCGATGCGACGGTGACGATCAGCAGGATGATCGTCGTCACCAACCCACCGATGTACGGGATGAATCGCCCGAAGAAGACGATGACCGCGAGCGGACCCGCCAGTGGCACGCCGAGAAGGACCAGGAAGAGCCCCTCCGCAGCGCCGTCGAAGGCCGCGATCATCGCCGTCCCGCGCAGGTATCCGCCGACACGCTCGAGGGCGACGTGGCCGCTGGTCGTGATGGCGTCCCGGCGCCAGGTGTTGGCCGACGAGAGCACCCAGACCCACGCCTTGTCGCCGTCCATCATGAAGAAGAAGGTCAGGAATGTGCCCAGGATCGCGACGGTCGCGAGAGTGCCGACATCAGCGGCCACGGCATGCGCCGAGGCCGCGAACCAGCCCTGGACGCCGTTGACGACCCGACCGATCGCGAACCCGATCTCCGGCGGAACGGACACGTCCGCGAGCCTCGCCTGGAGCGTCGCGAGGCCGGTGCTGAGCGCATCCAGGAATTGAGCGACATAGGGCACGAAGGCGAGGCGCGATGATGACCAGGGTGGCGACGATGACCAGAGCGGCGCCAAGGAAGACGACGGCCGCTGCCCTGATCCGCGACCATCCGCGGTTCCGCAAGGTGAGCACGTAGGGAGCGAACGTCGCCGCCACGATCGCAGCGAGCAGGATCGAAGCCGTGACGGTCGCCAGCTCAAGCGCGATAGCGAGGAGCACCAACCCGAGGAGGATCGTCGCGAGGAGCCGCCAGCCGATGGCGGCGAGTCGTACGAGCCAGCCGGGGACGAGGTCGGAGCCAGCCGGCAGTCCTCTCCCGATCTCGGTCATGTGTCTCCCCTGCTCACGCCAGTGACGGTGGCGATATGGGAGTCTACCTGACCGACCGAGCCCACTCCGGCACGTTCCGGCCCGCTACGGCAGAGCGTCGAGCGGCATCATCGCCACCCGGCACGCTAGATCGCTGCCGGCTCCGGCGGCACCTCGGTGGGCTCCCGAACGGTCGAGCCGCCGACTTACCCGGACCTTGAGCCCGTCGACGAGCGAGTAGACGACCGGGATGACGACCAGCGTCAGGAAGGTCGCGCTGAACAGCCCACCGATAACGACGGTCCCGAGCTCGGCTGCGATGATCGAGCCCTGATTGAAACCCGCTGCGAGCGGGATCAGCGCGAGGATCGTTGCGATGGCCGTCATCAGGATGGGCCGAACGCGGGTTCGCCCACCTTCGATCAAGGCGTCCTTGGTCGAATGTCCCTCGGACCGCAGGCGCTCGACGAGGTCGAGCAGGACGATCGCGTTGGTGACGACGATCCCGATCAGCATCAGGAACCCGATGAGGGCGCTGACCCCGATCGGACGACCCGACAGGTAGAGAGCCGGGAAGGCGCCGATCGTCGCGAGCGGGAGGGTGAACAGGATGATGAACGGGGTGATGAGCGAGTTGAAGGTCAGGACCATCATCACGTAGACGAGCAGGATGGCGACGCCCATCGAGGCGAACAGGCCACCGAACGCCTCGGCCTGCTGCTGGCTCACACCGGCCAGCTCGGCGGTCGTCCCAGCCGGGAACGCGCCGCTTGCGGCGAGCGTATCGAGCTCGGCCTGGACCGACTTCGAGACGGCCCCGGTGTCGTCGCTGGTGATCTCGGCGGTGATCGACGACGCAGGCTTCTGGTCGATGCGAGTGATGCTCCCCTGGACGTCGACCTGCTCGACCGCCGCGATCTGCCCGAGCGGGACCTTGGCGACCGTGCCGACGAGCAGGGCCTTGAGATCGGCGACGGATGCCACCGCCGTCGGATCGAGTTGGACGATGACCGAGATCGTCTGTCCGTCAGCCGATCGGACCGAGGTCGCGTTCTGGGCGACCAGGGCGGAGCGCACCTGGTTCGAGACCTGGGCGGCGCTCATCCCGACGCTGATCGCCTTGTTCGGGTCGACGGTCACCTGGACCTCGGGCGTGGCCTTGACGAGGTCGCTCTGGAGGTTGAGAAGGTCCGGCTGGTCGGCCAGTCCGGCCAGGACGGCGTCGGTCGCCTTCGCGACATCCTCCCCGGTCTCCCCGGTGACGATGACCCGGAGACCGTTCGAGGTGAACCCGCCTCCGGACGAGACCGTCGCGTCGTAGCCGTCCGACTTGACCGGCTCGAGCGCGGTGGCAAGGCGCGTGGTCGCGGCGGCGACGTCGGCATCCTCGTCCAGGCGCACGGTCATCGTGGCGCTGTTGGTGGCTCGCCCGAGCTGAGCGGACTGGAATGCCTGGGAACTGGTGCCGCCGTCGCCCGGGATGCTGGTCTGCACCAGCGCCACGTCTTCGTCGGCGAGCAGGATCGTCTCGGCCTCGACGGCCTTGGCGAGCACGGCGTCCGAGCTCGCGCCCGTCGGCGGAGCCACGCTCACGACCAGTGTCTTCTCCGAGCCCGCGTTGATGAACTGGGTCGGGAGGAGTGGCGCAAGGGCAGCCGAGGCGAAGAACAGGACCATTGCCGCCACGACGACGGCGACCTTCGTCCAGCGGCTCCGGAGGACGAACTGGATGATCGGCGTATAGACGCGGACCCAGATGGACTGGACGGGCTCACCGTTCGCGTCGACATCCACCTTGACCCGATCGAGGAGGAAGTAGGCGAGGACCGGCACGACCGTCAGGGCACAGACCAGCGACGCCAGCAGGGCGAAGGTCACGGTCAGGGCGAAGGGGAGGAAGAACTGCGAGACGAGGCCGCCGACGAAGCCGAGCGGCAGGAAGACCGCGACCGTCGTCAGCGTGCTCGCGGTGATCGCCCCGGCGACCTCCTTGGGCCCGTTGATCGCGGCAGTCCGCCGGTCCTCGCCGAGGGCGCGGTGGCGATAGATGTTCTCGAGGACGACGATCGCGTCGTCGACCACGCGCCCGACCGCGACCGCCAGGCCACCGAGCGTCAGGATGTTGATGGTGACCCCGGTGAGCTGCATGACGACCAGCGCCGTCAGGATCGACAGCGGGATGCTGATCGCGGCCACGATCGTGGCGCGCAAGCTGAGCAGGAACAGGAAGATCGTCAGGATCGCGAAGACCGCGCCGAGGCCGCCCTCGCGTAGGAGCCCATCGCGCGATTCCTTGATGAACACGGACAGGTCCTGGACGGTCGTGACCGTCATCTCGGCGCTGTGACGACCGGCGATCTCGGTCAGCTTGGCCTGCACGGCATCGGCGACCTCGACCGTGTTGGCGTCGGAGGTCTTGGAGACCGTCAGCGTCAACGCCGGCTGGCCATTGGTACGGCCGTAGCCGGTGACGGCGACCTCGTCGAGCTCGACCGTGCCAAGGTCGGCGAGGGTGACCGGCTTCGGCGCCGCCGGCGCGGCGGACGGCTGAGTGGTCGCTGATGGCGCGGGCGAGGTGCGCGGCTGTGCCGCCGCCGGAACGCCGCTGTACCCGACGACCAGCGCTTTGACCTCGTCGACCGTGGTGAGCCGTCCGATCGTCGAGACCGGGATCTTCGACCCATCGGCCGGCAACTGGCCGGACGGAAGGGTCAGGTTGTTGGCGCCGAGGATGGCGACCACCTGATCGCTCGAGATCCCCGCCGCGGCCAGCTTGGCCGGGTCGAGGGTGACCGCCAGCCGCGTCGTCAGGCCGCCCGTGAGGTCGGCCCTGGCCACGCCTTCGATGGCTGCGATCTCGGGGATGATCTCGGTCCGGGCGATCGTCGCGACCTCGTCGAGACCGTCCGGATTCGTGGCCGCGATCGACGAGATGACGACCGGCGAGGCGTTGATGTTCAGGGCCTGGACGGTCGGCGTGACCGAGGCCGGGAGCTGTGCCTTTGCGAGAGCGTCCTCGATCGCGGTCGTGGTGGCGCCGACGTCGGTGCCGAACGAGAACTGGGTGACGACCAGCGAGATCGAGTTCGACGATGTCGACTGGATGAACGCCAGACGAGGCACTGACCCGACGGCACGCTCGATCGGCTTGCTGACCTGCTCCGTCACGTCGGAGGAACCGGCTCCGGGATAGGGCGCGACGATGGTGATGACCGGGAACTCGATATCGGGGAGGAGCTCCTGCTTGAGGCTGCCCCAGGCGGAGATCCCTGCCACGAAGAGGGCCGCCGCGAACAGGAGCGTGACGCTCCGCTTGCTCACGGCCAGGCTGCTGAGTCGGTTCACGATGGGATCCCCCGCTTGTGGTTCGTGGTGACGGTCCGGTCGATGGCGCGGCCGAGGACGTCCAGCGAGCGATCGACGATGTCGAGCTCATCTGGGTCGAGGCGCGTCAGCAGCTCGCGGAGCTGGCGCTGATTGAGTTCCCGAAAGCGCTCCATGAGAGCAGCGGCCTTCGGGGTCGTCGTGACGACGACCTGCCGCCGGTCCGCGGGGTCGTCGTGACGAGTCAACAGCTCGAGCTCGACGAGCCGGTCGGCAAGACCGCTGGCCGATGACGAGCCGATCCCCAAACGAGCCGCGAGCTCCGACATCCGCAGCTCACCGGCGGCCATGACGACGTACAGGACCTTGGCTTGCGACATGGTGATGCCGACCTCGGTGAAGTCCGTGGCATGGTCGGCGATGAGCCGGTGCATCAATGCCTCGTAGTGGTCGACGACCGAATTCGACCGCGGCGGACGTCGGTTGTCTTTTCGTATCAGACGAAATGTTCGGCATCTCCGTACTATTCGGGTTGCCAACTATATCGTCTACGGGCGATTCGTACCGGGGGCCCGTCCGGCACCTGGCGTGGCTCCCGTACCATCCAGCCGGTGACGCCCCGCTACGAGATCGATCGCGCCGGTGCGCGCCGCTTCCTGGCGACCCGGCATCTCCTGGCACCGCCCCGCGGACTGGCGCCCGAGCCGGCGTCCGTGCTGCGCGTCATCGAGCGCCTGGGCTCCCTCCAGTTCGACCCGCTCGACGTGATCGGGCGCAATCACGATCTCGTCCTGGCGGCTCGCATCGAGGGCTACCGGCGAGCCTGGACCGACGACCTGCTGTACGGGTCGCGGACCCTGTACGAGACCTACAACAAGGGCCTGTCGATCGTGCCGACGCAGGAGCTGCCCTGGTATCGAGTCGCCTGGGACCTGAGCCGGGCCGAGCACACCGGCGCCGCCTTCGACGAGCACGCGCCGCTGGTCGAGGAGCTGCTCGACCGGATCCGCAGGGACGGTCCGTTGTCGTCGACCGACGTGGCGCCGCGCGCGGCGATCGACTGGTACTGGCGCCCGACCAACCAGGTCCGGGCCATCCTCGAGGCCCTGGCCGAGGCCGGGATCCTGGGTCTCGTCCGGCGCGAGGGGAACCGCCGCGTCTACGACCTTGCCGAGCGTCTCTTCCCCGCCGAGCTCCTCGAGGTCCGGCATCCGGAGCGGGAGCAGCGTCGCCACAAGCTGCTGTCACGCTACCGGGCGCACGGTCTCCTCGGGCGCACGGGGAGTGCCGAGCTGTGGATCGGCACCGCCAAGTCGATCCGCCAAGACCATGGTCCGAATGCCCCACCCCGCAGCGAGCTGCTCGCTGAGCTGGTCGAATCCGGAGCGCTCGTCCCGGTCGCCATCGAGGGGATCCGCGGCGACCGCTTCGTGCTGGCCGAGGAGATCGGGCTTCTCGAGACGACAGCTGGTCGCGGCGCGCCGATGTCTGACGCCGGGCCGTCGGGCGTCGCGTTCCTCGCCCCGCTCGATCCATTCGTCTGGGACCGTGACTTTCTGCGTTCGCTGTACGGCTTCGACTACGTCTGGGAGGTCTACGTCCCGGCCGCGAAACGACGCTGGGGCTACTACGTCCTGCCGCTCCTCTTCGGCGATCGCCTTGTCGGACGGATCGAGCCGCGCTTCGACCGACGAGCCGGTCGACTCCAGGTCATCGACCTCTGGTGGGAGGACGGCTTCGACCCGATGGCGGCCGAGGGGTTCGTTCCTGCTCTCGTCGAGGCGCTGGAGGCCCTCGCGCGGTTCGGGGACATGAAGCGGGTCGCCCTCCCGCGGACGACCCGTCATCGGTTGCTCGTTCGGGCGATCCGCGATCGCCTCGGCCCCGCCGGCCGGATCAGAGATTGATGCGGATGACCTTCCAGGGACCCCAGTTGCCTGCCCTGTCGCGGGCCCGGACCCGGACCTGCCGGTCGTACGGTCGTCGCCAGGTCACGGTCCTGCTGGTCGCGGTGGTCGTGCCCCACGTTGCCCACGCCCCGCCGACGAAGCGGCGCTGGACCTCGAAGTAGCGGAGGCCGGAGGTGAGCACCTGGAGGCGCACGTCGGAGCCCGCCCAGCGGATCGTGACCCGGACGCGGTGGCGGCTGAGCGACGTCTTGCTGGTCGTCCGGAAGCGTGCGCGTGGCACCGGTCTCGTCGGGCTCCTTGACGAAGACGCCGGCGTAGTAGCGCTTGCCCGTGGCCGAGATCGCGGCGCCGTAGCCGACGTAGTTGTAGCCGGTCGACATCATGATGTCGTGGTGGCCCGGCGAGGCCATCCAGGCCTGGATCGCCTCGGCCGCGGAGTACTCGGTCGGATAGTTGTTCCAGGCGATGATCTCGCCGGCGCCGTACCAGGTCAGGCCCGCGTCGCGGATCCGGTCGAAGACGTTCTGGCCGTTCGGCTCGGTGTGGCTCATGACGTCGTTGGCGGCCATGACCTCCGCGCGCGTCCGGGCGATCGCCATCAGGTCCGGGTCCATGCGGACGACCACGAGGCCGGCTGCCGAGCGCTTGCTGTTGGTCAGCGTGACGAGGTCGAGCTCGGCTTGGGCCAGGGTCGCAGCGGTGACCGGGTCGGACGTGCCGCGGTCGATGACGTTTCGGCCATGGCGGGTCCGGCCAGCGGCACGAGCAGCAGTCCGGCGAGGAGGACGGGGACGAGGCGGCGGGTCGAGGTGAGCACGGAACGATCGTCGCCGCGTCGCTCGCGAGTCGGAATGGGTCTGGTGTCACGGTGCACATGCCGCGTTGGTACGGGCTCCGGACCGCCCTCCGCCTCACCGCACTCCACCGCGTCAGGACGGCCCTCACCGGACGTCCGCCGAAGGGCTGTGGGACGATGGGACGCACCACACCAGACCACACGAAACTCGAAGGAGAAACCCGATGGCAGCCATCCGACGAGCCGAGGCCACCTGGTCCGGCGCCCTGACCTCTGGATCGGGCGAAGTCTCCGCCATCTCGTCCGGCGCGTTCTCGGCGCTCCCCGTGACCTGGGCATCCCGGACCGAGACGTCCGATGGCCGGACGAGCCCCGAGGAACTGGTCGCGGCGGCCCACGCCTCGTGCTTCGCGATGGCCCTGTCCGGCGCCCTTGCCCGGGCCGGCACCCCGCCGGAGCGCCTCGATGTCTCCGCGGAGGTCACCTTCGACAAGCTCGAGGCGGGCTGGCGGGTCGTCTCCAGCGCACTGACCGTCCGCGGCCGGGTCCCGGGCTCGAACGCGGCGGACTTCGAGGCCGCCGCGCAGGCGACCAGGGACGGCTGCCCGATCAGCGTCGCGCTCGCCGGCAACGTCGCCCTCAGCGTCACGGCGACGCTCGAGGGCTGACGCGGCTTGCGTTCGATCCGTCTCATGCGGCGCGCCAGGGTGGTGCAGCGCAAGGCTGAGGCTGAGCCCCGGAGCGATGATCTCGCTGCGGCCGATCGCCTTGCACGGCCGATCCTCGACACCATGCAGGTGCCGCGTCGCTGACGACCGTCCCTGAACGTTTCGCCGACGGCCGGCTCCATACTCGGTGACGCGGTCAGACGGGCCGCTCCAGCCGGAGAGAACGATGCAGGCCGAGCTCGTCGAGCGGGCCAGAGACGGCGACAAGGACGCATTCGCGTCCCTCGTGTCGTCGAGCATCGACGGCTGCTACGCGCTCGCCTACCGGATCCTGCGTGATCCGCACCGCGCCCAGGACGCCACCCAGCAAGCGATGCTCGGCGCCTGGCGTGACCTCCCGACGCTGCGCGACCCAGAGCGTTTCGACGCCTGGCTTCACCGCCTGGTCGTCAACGCCTGCTACTCGGAATCCCGCGGCGAACGTCGCCACGTGGCCCGCGTGCGGCTACTCCAAACAGACCTTCCCACCTCGCCGGACGTGGCGCGCTCCGTCGCCGCGCGAGACGACCTCGATCACGCCTTCCGCCAGCTGTCTCCGGAACAGCGGGCGGTCGTCGTCCTCCACCACCACCTCGGGTACCCGCTGACGGAGATCGCGGCCACCCTTGGCATCCCCGTAGGGACCGCGCGGTCCCGTCTCCACTACGCGGTCCGTCAGCTGCGGATCGCGCTCGACGCCAACGATCGCAGCCTTGCGACCTCAGAGGAGCGACCCGCATGAACCGGTCGACCGAACTCGACTTCGATCAGCGGATCGCCGACTGGCTCGAGGACGACCCGAGCCTGGCCCCGCGCCAGGTGATCGAGACCGTCCTGGCTGCCTACCCATCGATCCCACAGCGGCGCCGGACGTGGCTGCCGCGGAGGTTCCCGACCATGACAATGCCCATCCGCATCGCCGCGGCCGCCCTGATCGGCGTGCTCGCGGTCGGTGGCGCGTTACTACCTCAGCCGGTCCCCACAACCGTCCGTCGGTCCACCCGCGCCGTCTGCGAGCGTCAGTCCAGCCGCGAGCCCCGCCTCAGCCTGGTCCCGGACCGGTGCGCCCTCGATCGACCGGGATGTCCGCGGCATCAGCGTTGGGCTGGCGGACGGGCGCGTCCTCATCGGCGCCGGTGGCCCCACCGACTTGAGCACCGCCGAGACCTATGACCCGAGCACCGGCGCGTGGACCGCCACGGGCTCCATGCTCGACCCTCGCTCCTATCCGGTCGCCGTCAGGCTCTCGGATGGCAAGGTCCTCGTGGCTGGAGGAAACTCCGGCACCTCCAACCTAGATGGCGCCGAGCTATTCGATCCGACCACCGGGATCTGGACCCGCACCGGACAGCTGAACGAGGCACGCAACCAGGCCTTCGGGGCTTTGCTGTCAGACGGAAAGGTGCTCGTCGCTGGGGCCGGGTCCGACGCCGGGAACAAGACATCGGCCGAGCTGTTCGATCCGGCCACCGGGAGGTGGACTCCGACGGGCGACATGACCGCCGCACGCGCGGGTCCGTTGTCGGCGACACGGTTGAACGACGGGCGGGTGCTCGTCACCGGCGGGTTCACGACCGACCAGCGATCGGCCGAGATCTACGACCCGAGTACCGGGACCTGGGCCGCCACCGGGCGGATGGCCTCGGCGCGGTCGACGAGCAAACGGCGGTCCTACTGAAGGACGGCCGCGTCCTTAGCATGGGAGGACGGCCGATCGCGAGCGAGCTCTTCGACCCGGCGACCGGCACCTGGACGGCGACGGAGCCACTCGGGGCGTCATACCTGGAGCCTGATCGTCTCTGTGGCCCTGCCAGATGGACGTGTCTTCATGGCTGGTGGCGGCCCCGCAGCCGCCGCGCACATGTTCGATCCGACCACGAATACGTGGTCGGACCTGGGCGCGATCGAGGGCGCGCGGTTCGTCCGATCCGCCTCACTCCTGCCCGATGGCAAGGTCGGTGGTCGTGACCTACGACTCCAGTGACCGATCCGGGGGCCGTCCGCGCCTCGTACCGAGACCCTGCCGCCGGAAGCTGACTCGGTCCCGCGCCGGCTCCGGCGGTCTAGCCGATCGTCAGGAGCCGGCGCGGGTTCGCGACCGTCATCGTCTCGATCTCGGTGTCGCTAGCACCCGCGGCTCGCAGGCGCGGCAGGAACGTCTCGGTGAGGTACGTGTAGCCGTTGCCCTCGTACCGGGTGAGCTGAGAATCGTGGCAGACGTCCTGGCTCAGCAGCACCCGATCGGCATGGCCGCGTGACAGGAGCTCGCACAGCAGCTCGACCACGCGGCCTTCGCCACTCCGCTCTGTCGGCGTGAACGACATTCCGAGGAAATCGAACTCGATGTTCGCGCCGCGCTCGATGAGCGCCAGGTAGTGATCGAGGACCGGGTAGGAATCGGCGTGGCCGATGACGACCCGCGCCGGGTCGGCGCCCTCCTCCTCGAAGATGCGGAGCTGGGCAAGACCGACATCGGACAGCACCGCGTGGGTCGTGATCGCCAGCCCGGTCGCCCGCGACGCGCGGGCGGCCGCTCGATGGACACGCTCCTCGGACGGCGAGACCCACGGCTTGTCGGTCCCGATCTCGCCGATGATCCCCGGCCGGACGCCCGACTCCCCCACTCCCTCGGTCGCCTCGCGGATCAGCTCGTCGGCCAGGTCGTCGGTCGAGCGGCGGTCGATGCGGGCCTCGGCCGGGTAGTAGGCGGTGCGGTACCAACCGCAGCCCATGACGATGTGGAGGTCACTGGCCGTCGCGAGTCCGACCAGCCACGCCGGATCCCGCCCGACGCCGGGGAGTGTCAGGTCGACCAGCCCGCTCCCGCCAGCCGCGCGGAAACGCGCGAGCTCGGCGAGGATCACCGGCTCGTCGCGGGTCAGCTGCCAGTAATCCCAGCGGCCCTCGATGTGCCACAGGGCGATCTGGGTGTGCTCGTGCGGCAACGTGAAACCGAGCGCATCCGGCTCGATGGGACCGAGGACCGTCTGGACGTGGGCCATGGGGGGCGATGCTACGCCGTCGCGAGGGCCTCCGGGGCGCCCGGGGCGCCGGCCGTCATCGTTCGCGCGCCGAGCAGCAGGTCGACCATCGCCATCGCGCGACGCTCGAGGTCGGCCGGCCGATAGGAATCGCCCGCCTCGATCCGCTGGAGCATCAGCCCGTCGAGCAGCGCGAGAAGCGCGCGAGTGACGGCGTCGACATCGAGCCAGGCCGGGAGCTCGCCGCTGATCACCCCCTGTCGGAGCAGGAGCTGTCCAGCGCCGGCGAGGCGTTCGCGCCGGCCGGCGAGCATCTCGCGGACCCCGGGCTCGCGGTCGGCCTCGGCCCACGCCTGGACGAGCGTCACCTGCCCGGGGGCGCCGTCGTACTCATCGATGGTCTCGATGTAGAGCCGGATGGCGATCGCCAGCCGTTCTGCGGTGGTCGTGGCCGGGGCCAGTCGCGCGGCGAGCTCGTCGAGGCCGCGAGCGGCGATCTGGTCGCAGGTCAGGCGGATCAGCTCGTCCTTGCCCGAGAAGTACGAATAGATCGCCCCGACCGACAGGCCGCTCTCGCGGACCACGTCCGCGATGGTCGAGCTGTGATAGCCCTTCTCGGCGAAGACGCGGGCTGCGGCGGCGAGGATCCGCTCGCGGACCTCCTGCTCGTGGGCTGCGCTGACTCGCGGCACATCGACTCCTAAAACGAATGTTCCCTCTCCGCAATCTAGCGCACCTTTGTGCGGGATGCAACAGTTTGGGGTTGACAAAACGAATGAGCATTCTCTATCGTGCCATCGACCCGTCACCCGTCCTGTGAGGATCCCGATGTTCAGTCGCTGGGGAGCATTCGTCTACCGCTTCCGCCGTCCCATCGTCCTTGTCTCGGTCATCGTCGCCATCGCCGGTGCGTTGCTCGCGACCCAGACGTCATCGGCCCTCTCGGCCGGCGGTTGGCTCGACGCCGATTCCGAAATCGGCCGCCGTCTCCGCCCGGCTCGACACCGAGTTCGGCGCCGGCAAGAGCTCGGTCATCGCACTCTTCCGGTCTGCGACGCCCGGTGCTGACGCGAAGTCTCAGGAGTTCCAGTCGGCCATCAAGACCGCGACCACCGGGTTGTCGAGCGTGCCCGAGGTCACCGGCATCATCGGCTATGCCGAGACAGGCGATCCGCGCTTCATCAGCACCGCCGGGGACGCCGCGTACATCGTCGTCGAGCTGAACGTCACCGACGAGGCGTCGGTCGAGGTCGTCGACCCGATCCGCGCAGCGATCGTGCCGCCCGCCGGCTACACCTTCCAGCTGACCGGCTACGGCCCGATCACCAAGGACTCGGCCGAGCAGTCCGAGAAGGACCTCCAGAAGGCCGAGCTCGTCTCGCTGCCCATCGTGGCCCTCGTCCTGGTGCTCGTCTTTGCCTCGATCGTCGCGGCCGGGATGCCGCTCCTCGTGGCGGGCCTGGCGATCCCCAGCAGCCTCGCGCTCATCTACATCGTCGCCCAGCAGGTCGAGATGAGCATCTTCGTGCTCAACATCGCCACGATGCTCGGCCTCGCGCTGGCGATCGACTACTCGTTGTTCATCGTGAGCCGGTTCCGCGAGGAGCTGCGCCGCGGCCGGACGGTCGGCGAAGCGGTCGAACGCGCGGTCGGGACGGCCGGCAAGGCGGTCGCCTTCAGCGGCATCGCCGTCGCCATCGGGCTGTCCGGGCTGCTGCTGTTCGAGGCTCCGGCGATCCGCTCGATCGGCATCGCCGGCGCGCTCGTCGTGCTCTGCTCGGTCGTGTTCGGGTTGACCTTCCTGCCCGCCGTCCTGGGGATCCTCGGGCATCGCGTCAACTCACTCTCACTGGGCGGGTTGCGGCATCGCTTCCGTCCCGTTGCCGATGGCGTCGAGCCCGCCCGGACCGCGCGCTGGGAGCGCGTCGCCCGATCGCGTCATGCGCCATCCGGTCGCCGTCCTCATCCCGACCCTCGCCTTCCTGCTCCTCGTCGGCAGCCCGTTCCTGCGCCTCGAACAGGGCGTGCCGGGCGCGGAGATCTACCCGCCGGGTGTCGAGAGCCGCGACGCGTACGTCGCGCTCCAGACCGAGTTCGCCCCGGGTGAGACGACGCCGATCATCATCCTCGCCGACGTCACCGGCGCACCGACCGACGTCGCCAACATCAAGGCCATCTCCGACTACGCGGCCACGATCGACGGCATCGAGGGCATCGACCGGGTCGAGAGCCCGTTCACCATCCACGATCCCGCCACCGGGACGCTCCTGACTCCGGAGCAGGTCGCCGATCTCTACGCCCTCCCGGCCGGACAGCGTCCGCCAGGCATCGATGCCCTCGTGGCGCAGTACATCCGCGGCTCGACGGTCCGGCTCGACGCCATCAGCCCGCTGCCGCCGTCGCGGCCCGAGGCGACCGACCTCATCCCGGTCATCCGCACGACGGCGCCGGGGACCGGTATCACGACCCAGGTCGGCGGCAGCGCCGCGATCGGTCACGACTTCCTGATCTCGCAGGCGGAACGGGCGCCGTACGCCGTCGGGCTGACGCTGCTCGCCAGCGGCGTGATCCTGTTCCTGCTGTTCGGATCCGCTGGTGATCCCGGTCAAGGCCATCGTCATGACCCTGCTCTCGATCACCGCCAGCTTCGGGGCCCTGGTCTGGATCTTCCAGGAAGGCAACCTCTCGAACCTGCTCAACTTCGAGCCGCTCGGATACACCATCGCGGGCAACCCGATCATCATGTTCTCGGTCATCTTCGGGCTGTCGATGGACTACGAGGTCCTGCTCCTGTCGCGCATGCAGGAGGCCTACCGGCGGACCGGCGACAACACCGCGTCCGTCGCGGAGGGCCTGTCGAAGACCGCCGGGGTCATCACCGGTGCGGCCCTGATCATGGTCTCGGTCTTCGCGGCGTTCGCCCTGGCCGAGGTCATCACCATCAAGAGCATCGGCGTCGGGATGGCGATCGCGGTCGCGATCGATGCGACGATCGTCCGCATCCTGCTCGTCCCGGCCACCATGCGCCTGATGGGCAAGTGGAACTGGTGGGCGCCCGGGATCCTTGGCCGCTTCGCCGACAGGCTCGGGTTCAGCCACGTCGAGGACGAGGAGGACATCGTCCCGCAGCCGGTCGCGTCGCCGGGTCTGAGCGGGCCGTAGTCCGGTCCCGCCACGCCCGTCCGATGAGCGGCGGGCCTCGAGCGGCTATCGTCACGCCATGCGCCTGATCATCGACGCCGACGTGCGGCCAGGGACCATCGAGCGGCTGCGCGCGCTGTCGCCCGACCTCGAGGTCGTCGACCGGACCGGCGACCCGACGTTCGACGTGCGGACCCTCGCCGATCCGGACGTCGAGGTGCTCATCGGCGGGCGTGCCCCGGACGACCTCGGGCGCGTGCCGTCGCTGCGCTGGCTCCAGGTGCGGTCGGCCGGGGTGGACCACATGACCGCCGACCCTCCGTGGCGGAAGGGCCTGATCGTCACCAACGCCAAGGGTGTCTACGCGGTCCCGATCGGCGAGTACGTCAGCGGCATGGTCCTGCGCGTCCACCAGCCGGCGGCCGCATGGAGCGCCGACCAGGCTGCTCATCGCTGGCCGGCGGACGAGCCGGCGCTGATCGACCCGATCCGGGGCAAGACCGCGGTGATCGCCGGGTACGGCTCGATCGGCCGCGAGGTGGCGCGCCAGCTAGCGGCGCTCGGGATGAGGATCGTGGCGATCAAGCCCCACCCGGACGCCCGTGCCGACGCGTCGTACAGGGTCCCCGGGACCGGCGACCCCGACGGCTCGATCCCCGAGCGGATCGTCGGTGACGACGGGCTGCTCGACGCGGCCCGCGAGGCGGACGTCCTGGTCCTGACGATGCCGCTGACCGACGCGTCGCGCGGCGTGATCGGGCGCGAGGTGCTCGCTGCGCTCCCGCCACGGGCCTGGCTGATCAACGTCTCACGCGGCGCGCTGGTCGACGAGCCGGCACTGCTCGAGGCGCTGCGCGCAGGCCGTCTCGCCGGCGCCGTCCTCGATGTCTTCGGCGAGGAGCCGCTCCCGTCCGACAGCCCGTGGTGGGACGCTCCGAACGTCATCGTCACGCCGCACGCGTCCGGCCACACGTTGCGCTTCTTCGACGAGCTCGTCGTCGAGAACGTCCGGCGCTATCTGGCCGGCGAGCCGCTGCTCAACCCGGTCGACCCCGAGCGCGGATACTAGGCGCCGGAGGAGGCCCATGAGCGATCCACAGGAACCGGTCACCCGACTCGGCCCGAACAGCGGCGGCCGCCTGCCCGGCGATGGCGACGTCCGTGTCTATCACTGGGAATGGGGGCCTGACGACGCCCGCCGGCCCGGCCTGCCGTGGATCGGGATCTTCCTGCTGGTCTTCGGGGCGCTGCTGCTGATCCAGCAGGCCTTCCCGCAGTTCAAGGCGCTCGGATCGGTCTTCGTCCTGGCGATCGGCCTGGCGTTCATCGTCAGGTGGGCGATCGATCGCGGCACCGGCTCGCTCTACGCCGGCGCGATCATCACGGCCCTCGCCGTGCCGAACCTCCTCAACGCCGCCGGGATCGAGGCGGACGGCCTGAGCACGTTCAGCTTCGGGATCGCATTCCTGTTCATCGCCGCGGTCCGCGCCTTCTCCGGCGGCGGGATCGGCTGGCAGCTGTGGTTCGGCGGCTTCCTCACGCTGCTCGGCGCGGTCAACATCGCTGGCGCCTCGTTCGGCGGCTACCTCGTCCCGATCGTGCTCGTCGCGCTCGGCCTGCTGCTGATCCTGCGCGGGGCGCCCGGGCGCGTCCGCTAGCGCGAGGCGGCGTCGGCGACGAGCCGAGCCCTCGATGGCCTCGAGGCGAAGTCGCTTCAGGGTCTTCAAGACAGGATCCTCGCCTCGACCGAAGCAGGTCGTGGAGGCGGACGTATTCCGCGTAGAGGGCGTCGTAGACGCGCCTGTTCGATGGGTTCGGCTCGTAGGTCTCCGCGCGAAGATGGGCCATCGCCCGCGCCGCGTCCTCGATCGTGGCGTGTCCGCCGGCATCGGGCCCGGCAGCGACCGCGGCGAACATCGCCGACCCCAGCGCCGGCGTCTGCGATGACGCCGCGACCCGCCACGACCGACCGGTCACATCGGCGTAGATCTGCATCAGCAGCGGGTTGCGATCCGGGAGGCCGCCGCAGGCCACGACCTGATCGACGGCGACCCCGCCTTCCTCGAAGGCATCGATGATGACTCGCGTCCCGAACGCGGTCGACTCGATGAGTGCGCGATAGATCTCGGGTGCGGTCGTGGCCAGCGTCATCCCGACCAGGACGCCGGACAGGTCGGCATCGACCAGCACCGACCGGTTGCCGTTCCACCAATCCAGCGCCAGCAGCCCCGATTCGCCCGGGCGGAGACTCGCCGCCTCCTCGGCCAGGACCTCGTGCAGGCTGACCCCACGACTCCGTGCCAGGTCGTGATAGCGCGGCGGCACGGCTTCGGCGACGAACCACGCGAACAGGTCGCCGACAGCCGCCTGGCCCGCCTCGTAGCCGAAGTACCCGGGGACCACGCCGTTGTCGACGACGCCGCACATGCCGTCGATGGCAGGCGCCGAGTCCGCGAGGACCACGTGGCAGATGCTGGTCCCCATGATCGCGACCAGCGTGCCGGGTTCGGTGACCGTCGCCGCCGGGACGGACACGTGGGCGTCCACGTTGGCGATGGCGACCGCCGTCCCGGGCAGGAGGCCCGTCCATCGGGCAGCCTGCTCGCTGAGCCCGCCGGCGCGACCGCCGATCGGGACCACGGTCCTCGACAGCTTGTCGTCGACGACCGTCCCGAATCCGGGCTCCAACGCTTCGAAGAATCGTGATTCCGGGAAGCCCTCTTCGGCAGACCAGAGCGCCTTGTAGCCGGCCGTGCAGTTGTTCCGTGTCTCGCGGCCGGTCAGTTGCCAGACCACCCAGTCCGCGGCTTCAAGGAGTCGATCGGCGGCCCGGTAGACATCGGGCGCCTCGCGCAGGATCTGGAGCGCCTTCGGGAAGAACCACTCGGACGAGATCTTGCCGCCATATCGATCGAGCCACGGCTGGTCGAGATCGCGGGCGACGCGGTTGATGTCATCCGCTTCGGGTTGCGCGGCGTGGTGCTTCCAGAGCTTGACCCACGCGTGCGGGTCTCGTCGGAACTCGTCGAGGAAACACAGCGGCGTGCCATCCCTCGTGGTCGGCAGCATCGTGCACGCCGTGAAGTCGATCCCGATCCCGATGACCTGAGACGGATCGACGCCCGAGCTGTCGACCAGCCGTCGCACCGCGCCGCGGAACGTCTGGATGTAGTCCTCCGGGTCCTGGAGCGCCCAGTCCGGGCCGAGGATGACGTCCTCGTCAGGTGCCGGCAGGTGGGCATCGATGACCCCGTTGCGATACGGCTCGACCTCGATCCCCACCTCGTGACCGTCGGCGACGTCGACCAGGACGGCGCGACCCGACTCCGTGCCGAAGTCGACGCCGATGGTGTAGCGCGGCTGGTCGATCACTGTCGCGGCGGCGCGTCGGCGGCGGCCGGCTTGACGATGACCTTGAGCCCGCGCCGGGACGCAAGCATCGCGAACGCGTCCGGGACTTCACCGAGCGGATAGCGATGGGTGATCAGCGCCGCGAGGTCGACGCGGCCGGCGGCGGCAAGTCCGATCGCCCGGGGCAGATCCGTCTCGGCCATCCGGCGGGAGACGTGGAACGACAGCTCCTTGCGCCGGGCGGCCGCGGCCGGGAAGCTGGTGCGGTCGTCGTCAGGGATGCCGACGAGGACGACCTGACCGCCGGGCCTGACGGCCGCGATGGCATCGCCGATCGCGTCGTCGTCACCGGCGACCTCGAAGGCGACGTCGACCGGGACCTCACGCGGATCGCCACCCGTGCGCGGGATCGGTCGACGCGCCGCCGACCATGAACCCATGCGTCGCACCCATCTCCCGAGCCGCGGCGACCCGATGGGTCAGCCGGTCCGTGGCGACGATGACCGATGCACCGCTCAGGCGGAGGAGCTGGACGAGGAGCAGACCGAGCGGTCCGCAGCCGTAGACGCCGACCCGGGCGCCGACCGTGATCGGCGCCAGATCGAGGGCATGAAGCGCGACGCCGAGCGGCTCGAGTAGGGCGGCCTCGTCGTCGCCGACCGAGTCCGGCACGCTGTGGAGCAGATGGCCCGGCCATGTCATGACGGAGCGGAGTGCGCCGTCGGTCGTCCCGAAACCCGCGAACCGTGTCGCGATGCAGACGTTGGAGCGACCCCGGCGGCACGGATCGCATCGACCGCACGGGTCGGCCGGGTCGGCCGCGACGCGCTCCCCGGCCCGCGGCCCGTCCAGGATGACGCCGCCGAACTCGTGACCGAGGACGAGCGGGCGCGACAGATGCCCGCGTCGCCGATCTCGCCCTCGCGATACCAGTGCAGGTCCGAGCCGCACAGGCCGACGGCGGTGACCCGGACGAGCACCTCGCCCGGGCCCGGCGTCGGCGTCGCCTCCCGAGCGAGCCGGACGTCACCCTTTCCATGGAGGCGCGCGACGTCGGCGATGACGTCGGTGTCGACGGTCGTCACCGGCGCTGCCCGTAGTAGGCAGTCGGCTCCGTGCTTGCGCTGGTAATGGCGGTCGAGCAGCGACTGTGCCACCGGCCTGGCGGCCGGATCGAGGGCCAAGGTCTCGATGGCCATCGCAGCAACGGCCTCGAGCGCGATCGCGTTGTCGGCGGCCGCCTCCGGATCCGGACCCCAGGTGAACGGCCCGTGCGACGCGACCAGGACCGCGGGCATCTCCAGGGGGTCCAGTCCGGTCTTCGTCAGCGTCTCGACGATGACGGCGCCGGTCGCGGCCTCGTAGTCGCCGGCGACCTCGTGGTCGCTGAGCTGGCGGGTGACCGGGACGGACCCGTGGAAATGGTCGGCGTGCGTCGTCCCGAACGGCGGGATCGAACGGCAGGCCTGCGCCCACGACGTCGCGGCTCGCGAGTGCGTGTGGACGATCCCGCCGACCTCTGGATACGCACGGTAGAGGGCGAGGTGGGTCGGCGTGTCGGACGATGGACGCAGGGCATCGGCGACAGGCTCGCCCGTGTCGAGATCGACTGCGACGAGATGCTCCGGCCGCAGATCCGAGTAAGCCATGCCGCTCGGCTTGATGAGCATCAGGCGCCCGTCACGGTCGACGCCGCTCGCATTGCCGAACGACAACGTCACCAGGCCGGCCCGCACGATGGCCTGGTTCGCGGTCCAGACGGCCTCCCGCAGCGCCGCCGATCCGTGGCCGGTCATCGCGCCCTCACAGGCCGCGGGCGAGGTGATGGTAGGCCTGGTTCCAACGGATCTCGTTCCGGAATGCGGGCAGGTTGAGCGACTCGTCGATGAGGAGGAGCTCGATCCTGGCCATCTCGGCAAAGTCGATCAATGGCTCGGGGTCGAAGGCGCGGGTCATCACCGTGTGGTGGGCTCCGCCGGCGGTCAACCACGCCTCGATGGCAGTGGGCAGGTCGGGTCGCGGCCGCCACAGCGCTCGCGCGACCGGGAGTCGAGGCAACGCCTCGGTCACTTCGACGACATCGATCGTGTTGGCGACGATCCGGAAGCGATCGCCCAGGTCGGTCATCCCCGCGACCAGCCCGGGACCCGGCGCGGCGTCGAACACGAGCCGCACCGGATCGGACCGTCCGCCGATCGAGAGTGGATGGATCTCGCAGGACGGCCGGCCGGCGGCCAGGCTCGGACAGATCTCCAGCATGTGCGCGCCCAGGACAAGCGGACCGGCCGGATCGAGGTGGTACGTGTAGTCCTCCATGAACGACGTCCCGCCCGGCAACCCGCTCGCCATCACCTTGAAGAGGCGGACCAGCACCGCGCTCTTCCAGTCCCCTTCGGCGCCGAACCCGTAGCCGTCCGCCATCAACCGCTGGACGGCGATCCCCGGCAGCTGCTTGAGGCCGCCGAGGTCCTCGAACGTGTCCGTGAATGCCCCGAACCCGCCTGCGGTCAGGAGAGACCGCAACCCCACCTCGATCCGCGCAGCCTCGCGGAGCTCCTCGCGCCGCGCGCCATCGCGCCGGAGCTCGGGCGCGACCTCGTAGTCCGCGTCGTAGGCGGCCAGCACGTCCTCGACCGCCTTGTCCGGCGCCGCGCGAACTGCCTCGGTCAGGTCGCTCAAGGGGAAGCCGTTGACCGTCACGCCGAGCCGGATCTGCGCCTCGACCTTGTCGCCCTCCGTGTCGGCGACGTGGCGCATGTTGTCGCCGAAGCGCGCGACGCGCAGGTGGTGTGCCTCGTGCCAGCCGCAGGCCGCTCGCGCCCAGGCCCCGATCCGCTCCGGGACGCGCGGGTCTTCCCAGTGCCCGACGACCGTCTTGCGGGCGACGCCCAGACGAGTCTCGATGAACCCGAACTCGCGGTCGCCGTGGGCGGCCTGGTGCAGGTTCATGAAGTCCATGTCGATCTCGGCCCACGGCAGGTCGCGATTGAACTGCGTGTGGAGATGGAGCAGCGGGACCTGCAGCGCGCGCAGCCCGGCGATCCACATCCGGGCCGGCGAGAACGTGTGCATCCAGGCGATGACGCCGACGCACGCATCTGCCGCGTTCGCTTCCTGGCACGCGGTCGCGATCGCCTCGGCCGAGGTCAGGACGGGTTTGTGCACGACCCGGACCGGGATCGCGGCCGCATCGCCGAGCGATCGCGCGATCTGCTCCGCATCGGCCGCGACCTGACGGAGGGTCGCCTCGCCGTAGAGCTCCTGGCTTCCGGTGAGGAACCAGACCTCGTACTGGTCCAATGGCTTCACGGGGTCACTCCAGCCGTGGTCGATGCCTGACGAAATCGACGTACCGCATACGATACCGTTGCCAGGAGACGCTCAACGGCCGGTTCAGCCGACCGGCGTCGCGACGAGCTCGATCGATTCCGCGAGGACCTCCACGAGCCGCTCCAGCTCGGCGTCGGTCACGACGAATGGTGGCCCGAGCAGGATCGTGTCGCCGTCCACCCCGTTGGCGCAGCCGGTTCCCGAGTAGACCAGGACGCCGCGTTCGCGCGCCGCCCGGACGACCGCCTCGGTGACGCGCGCCGCTCGCGGGAAGGGCTCGCGAGTCGCCCGGTCTGCGACAAGCTCGATCCCGATCATCAGACCGCGCCCGCGGATCTCCCCGACCGCCGGGTGGTCGCCGAATGCCTCCGATGCGAGCGCCGAGAGGCGCTCGCCCTTGCTGGCACTCGCCTCGACGAGCGACTCGTCCTCCAGGATGCGCAGGACCTCGCGGGCGACGGCGGCCCCGACCGGGGAGTGCGAGTAGGTGAAGCCGTGGACGAAGCCGGGTCCACCGGTCACCGTGGCGTGGACCTCGCTGCTCGCCGCGACGAACCCGAAAGGCCAGTAGCCGGACGAGGCGCCCTTGGCTGCGATCAGGATGTCCGGCTTGACGCCCCAGTGATCGAGCGCGAACCAGCGCCCGGTCCGGCCGAACCCGGTCATGACCTCATCGGCGATGAGCAGGACGCCATGCCGCCGGCAGACGTCCGCGATCGCCGGCCAGTAGCCATCGGGTGGGACTGCGGCCGCGAGCGTCGCGCCGACGATCGGCTCGGCGACGAAGGCCGCGACTTGCCGGGACCAGCTGCTTCGAAAGCCCGGTCGAGCTCGGCCGCGAGTTCGTCAGCGCTGCCGAGCGCGTCGGCGCCGGGCATGTCGATCCCGGTACGGGTACGCCGCCGAGACGTGGCGGAAGCGCCCAAGCCAGCCCTCGTACGGGCGGCGCAGTGGCTTGCGCCCCGACAGGTCGAGAGCGCCCAACGTGTTGCCGTGATAGCTGCCCCACCGGGCATAGACGATCCAGCGCTCGGACTCGCCGCGGGCGAGGTGATACGCGCGGGCCAGCTTGAGCGCGGTCTCGATCGCCTCGGAGCCGCCCGACACCGGGTAGATCGCCGGGTCATCGATGGGCAGATGGCGGGCGACCTCGCGCGCATACGCCTCGAGCGGTTCGCTGGTGAACGTGCTGCCGTGGGCATAGGCCAGGCGTGCGGCCTGGTCGGCCATCGCCGCCGCGATCTCGCGCCGGCCGTGGCCGACGTTGACCACGATCGCGCCACCCGCGGCATCGAGGTACTCACGCCCATCCGCGTCGCGGATGGTCGATCCGTACGCGTCGACCGCGATCGGCGGGTCGGGGACGGTCGAGCGGCTGAAGACGCGGCCGGTACTCACGCGCCGCATCGTAGCCGACGAGACCCCCGACCCGGGAGGAGTCGGGTCGGGGGTACGCCGCGTGGGTGTCAGCTCGCGACCGGGGCGGCCTCGACCATCGGCTTGACGACCTGGATGAGGGTCTCCATCGTCTCGGCGTCGTACGGTGCCGGGTGCTCGACGAGGAACGTGTGGAAGCCGATCCGTCGGTAGCCGATCATCGTCTCGGCGATCTGCTCGGGCGTGCCGGTCCAGAACGTCGCGTCGCCCGCCACGCGCTCGAGCGGCGTCCGGTTGTGCTCCAGGATGTCCCGCCGGACGCGTTCTGCCTCGGCCTCGGTCGATCGGATCGTGATCTTGCAGCCGACCGAGCGCTCGATCGTCGACGGGATCGCGGCCGACGTCAGCGCAGTGCTCGCGGAGGATGGCGTCCTTGTGGACGAGCACGTCCGGGGTGCCGAAGACGTTCCACATGTCCGCGTGCTCGGCGACGATCCGCAGCGTCTTCTTCTCGCCACCGCCACCGATCATCAGCGGAAGATGGGCCTGAACCGGCCGCGGCAGGGTCCGCAGGTGGTCGAAGGCATAGCGTCCGCCCGCCGGACTGGTCACCTCGCCGCCATCGAGCAGGACGTGGGCGGCCGCCGTCGCCTCGGCCAGCCAGTCGAGTCGCTGTCCGAAACCGCTCCCGAAGTCGATCCCGAACGACGTGTGCTCGTGCTCGAACCAGGCACCGCCCAGGCCGAATATCGCGCGCCCACCGCTGATGTGGTCGATCGTCGTCAGGCATTTGACCGCGAGACCGGGGTTGCGGAAGGTGTTGGCGCCGACGAACAAGCCGATGCCCACCCTCTCCGTGGCCTGGGCGACAGCCGCCAGGGCCGTATAGCCCTCGAAGATCGGCTGATCGGGGTCGCCGAAGATCGCCTGGATGTGATCCCAGGTCCAGACGTGGTCGTAGCCGAGCCGCTCGGCCGCCTGTGCTGCGGCGAGGAACGATGACCAGTCGCTGGCCTGGCTCCAGAGCGCGATCCCGAGCTTGAGATCGGTCATTTACGTCCCTCCGGCTGTTGTGCAATCGAATGTATGCATTCGATTGCACCCATGATAGAGTGCCACAAGCCCGGAGTCCCGGAGCGCCGGTCAGAGACCGGTCGCCCGCTCCCTGGTCGATTGGAGGAGGACGGGATGAGAACCCATCTCAAGCTGCCTGCCCTCGCGATCGTGGCCATCCTGCTGGTCGGGTGCCTGCAGCTCGAGGCACGCCATCCGGCCGCCATCGCGGCCGCGATCCGCCGCACCCCGGCGATCGGCTCCGGCCTCGCGTCGGCGCCCGCCATCCGCCGCTCCGCATCGCCGAGCGCCGGCGCCGCCGCCCCGACCCCCGAACCCGCCAAGGCCTGTGCCCGGAGCTCCGACGCCGGACGCGATGCAGATGTGGGAGCGCTCCGGCGGCAACAAGGGGATGGTCGACATCCTCGTCTGCGCCTGGAACGCGGCGAACCCGACCAAGCCGATCAACCTGAGCTACATCGTCCACACCGACATGGTGGCGAAGATCGCCCAGGGCATCGCGTCGGGTGACGTCCCGGACCTGATGGGCATGGACCTCATCTACGCCCCGCAGTTCGAGAACGCCGGCCAGCTGGTCGACATCACCGACCAGACGAAGGACTGGCCGGAGCTGGCGGATGTCAGCCCGGGCCACAAGACCGTCGCCACCTTCAACGACCGCCTGTTCGGCGTGCCGCTGTACGCCGACGTGTCGGCGCTGTTCTACAACAAGGACCTGTTCACCAAGGCCGGGCTCGACCCGAACAAGCCGCCGACCAGCCTCGCGGAGGTCAAGACGTACGCCGACAAGATCACCGCGCTCGGCGGCGGCGTCACGGGCTACTACCTGCCGGGCAACTGCGCCGGCTGCAACATCTTCACCGTCGGCCCGCTGATGTGGGCGTCCGGTGCCACGATCGAGGCCAACAAGTGCGGCGACGAGCCGCTCGTCGGCGACGGCGTCAAGGCAGTGGACCAGTGGGCGCGCGACATGGTCGCGGCCAAGAACGTCCCCGACAGCGCGCGGGCCGAGACCGGTGCCACGTTCGCCGAGCAGTTCGGGACCGGCAAGCTCGGCATGATGGGGACCGGGCAACTTCAACATCGTGCTCGCGCGCGACCAGATGAAGGACCATCCGTTCAAGTTCGGCATCAGCCTGCTCCCGGGCACTGGAGGCCGGCAAGTACGCCTCGTTCATCGGTGGCGACCTCGTCGTCATCCCGAAGGGCAGCAAGCGCGTCGACGACTCGCTCGCGTTCATGCACTACCTGCTGAACGACACGCAGCAGGTCGAGCTGTACGCCAAGGCGCTCAACCTGCCGACCCGCACCGACCCGAAGCTCACCGACAACCAGTACTACAAGGCCGAACCGCTCATCGCGGACGTGGCCAAGGCGTTGGCCGTCGGCCGGACGCCGTACTACCCTGACCTTCTTCGAGCAGATCAACGATCCGGCCGGTCCCTGGCTGCAGCAGCTCCAGAGGGCGTACTACACGACCGACGATCTCGACACGGTCATCACCGATGCCAAGACAGCCATGAAGGCGATCTCCTGCAAGTAAGCCCGCTCGGGGTAGTCGAACCCGATGCGGAAGGCCGCGGCGCTTCCACCGGAGCGCCGCGGCCGATTCCATCCTTCACCATTGCGTGTGCCACCGGCCGTCCAGCAGGTCGAGCCCAGCCGTGGAGACCGAATGACCGCCAGACGACGTCGAAGACTGACCGGACTGCTGTACGTGGCGCCGGCCGTCATCTTCGTGCTGGTCTTCACGGCCATCCCGCTGGCCGGGATGGTCGGCGATGTCGTTCACCAACTGGTCGCTCATCACGCCACCGAAGTTCATCGGACTGACGAACTTCCAGACGGCTGTTCGCCGACGAGCAGTTCTGGGGCTCGCTCGGCTACACCCTGAAGTACACCCTGTTCATCACCCCGATCCTGATGTCGGGGGCTACCTGCTCGCCTTGCTGGTCGCGCCGAACACGCCGCTGCGTCGGACGACGCGGGCGATCATCTTCGTCCCGGTCGTCATCGGCCTCGGCGTGTCGAGCCTCCTGTGGGTCTGGCTGTTCGACCCGACGTTCGGACTCATCAACAAGGCCCTGGCTCGACCTCGGCCTGATCGACAAGCCGATCCAGTTCCTCGGCGTGGACACCGATCTCTCGACCTGGTCGATCATCGCGTCGGTCGTCTGGAAGGTCCTCGGGTTCGGGATGATCCTGTTCGTCGCCGCGATCCAGGCCATCCCGAGCGAGATCAACGAGGCGACCATGGTCGACGGTGCGACGCTTCTGGCAGCGGACCCGGCGGGTGACCGTGCCCCTGACCCGGCGGACGATCCTGCTGGTCACCCTGGTCAGCGTGATCGGCTCGCTCCTGGCGTTCGACCAGTTCTACATCATGACCGCCGGCCAACCGTTCAACCAGACCTCGACGGCGGTCTTCTTCATCTACAAGAACTCGTTCCCGTACCTGCATCTCGGGTACGGGGCCGCCCTGTCGCTCATCCTGGCGGCGATCATCCTCGTCTTCACGATCGTCCAGATGGCCCTGACGCGTCGGAGCGACACGTGACCGCCGTCACGGTCCGAGCGCCCGTCGGCCGGCTCTGGTCGCGCGTCTGGGCGAGTCGGAATCGCTACCTCGTCGGCGCGGTCTGCCTGACGATCTGCGTGTTCATGCTCACGCCGATCGTCCTGTCGATGCTCGCGTCGGTCAAGACGACGGCCGAAGCGGCGGCGGTCCCGCCCACCTACATCCCGCACGAGCTCAGCCTGGACTCCTACCAACGATTGTGGTCGTACCAGGCGGGTCTGCCGACCTACCTGTTCAACAGCTTTGCGACGGCGTTCATGACGATCGCGTTCACGCTCGCGCTGACGATCCCCGCCGGCTACGCGCTGGCCCGCTTCCCGGTGCCGGGCAAGGAGCTCATCTTCGTCTTCCTGCTGCTGGCGCTGATCATCCCGTACCAGGCGCTGCTGACGCCGATCTTCCTGATGTTCGCCCAGGTCAAGCTGACCAACACGCTGATCGGGCTGGCCATCGTCCATACCGCGATCCAGCTGCCCTTCAGCCTGTACATCATGCGCAACAGCTTCGAGTCGGTCCCCCGCGAGCTCGAAGAGGCCGCGCTCACCGACGGCGGCAACTCGTGGCAGATCCTGACGTCGATCTTCATCCCGGCGGTCGTGCCGGCGATCGTCACGGTCGCGCTGTTCGCCTTCGTCACGTCCTGGAACGAATTCCTGGCTGCGCTGGTCCTGCTGAGCAGGGCCTCCACGTTCACCCTGCCGCTGATCCTGGCCACCGCTCGCGCCGAGACGAGCCTCGGTGGCACCGACTGGGGGATGCTCCAGGCCGGCATCACGATCGCGATGATCCCGTGCATCGGGATCTACCTGCTGCTGCAGAAGTACTACGTGTCCGGCCTCACTCAGCGGCGCGGTCAAGTGACGCGGGTCGTGGGTGGCGGGTCGTGGTGATCGGCACCCCGACCCGAGCCGCGGTCGTGGTCCCGACCGCCTCCGCGATCTCCGCCCTGACGCCCCTCGGCGGTCCGAATGTGCGGCTGACCGGTGGGTTCTGGGATCAGCGATTGCGCATCAACCGGGAGGACTCGATCCCGCACGGGTATCGACAGCTCGATGAGGCCGGGACCCTCGCGAACTTCGCTCTGGCGGCGGGCGCCCACGGTCGGTACCGCGCTCTCGGCGAGGCGATGGGGGTCATCTTCCCGTTCCTCGACACGGACCTCTACAAGTGGCTCGAGGCTGCCGCCTGGGAGCTCGGGCGTGGGGCCGATCCTGCGCTTGCGCGCGATGCCGACCGGGCGATCGAGCTGGTGGTGGCGGCGCAGCGCCCCGACGGCTACATCAACACCTTCGTCCAGGTCGTCGCACCCGGCAGCGAGTACAAGGATCTGGCCTGGGGCCACGAGCTCTATTGCGTCGGCCACCTGATCCAGGCGGGCGTCGCCTGGCAGCGTGCCCTCGGCGACGACCGCCTTCTTGAGGTCGCCATACGGGCCGCCGATTCCGTCGACCGCGAGCTCGGCCCGAACGGCCGCCTGGCGATCGATGGTCACCCCGAGATCGAGATGGGGCTCGTCGAGCTGTACCGGCTCACCGGTGAACGCCGCTACCTCGCCCTCGCGGCGCGATTCGTCGAGGCGCGTGGCGACGGGCTCCTGGGGATCGGGCGTTTCGGGCCCGCCTACTGGCAGGACCACGCCCGGGTGCGCGATGCGACGACGGTGGCCGGCCACGCGGTGCGCCAGTTGTACCTCGACTGTGGCGCCGTGGATGTCGCCACCGAGCTCGGCGACACGCAGCTGCTCGAGGCGGTCGAGCATCGCTGGCGAGATATGGTCGCGACCCGGATGTACCTGACCGGCGGTCTCGGCAGTCGCCACGCCGACGAGTCGTTCGGAGATCCGTTCGAGCTGCCACCCGACGGCGCATACGCCGAAACCTGCGCCTCGATCGCCAGCGTGATGCTCGCCTGGCGGCTCCTCCTGGCCACCGGCGACGCGGTGTACGCCGACGTGATCGAGCGGACGATCTACAACGGAGTCCTGCCGGGCGTCTCGCTCGACGGCGCGAGTTTCTTCTACGTCAACACCCTGCAGCGGCGGACGGAGCGAGCGCCGGACAGACCGCGGAGCGGCGAACGCCAGGCGTGGTACGCCTGCGCCTGTTGCCCGCCCAACGTCATGCGCGCGCTGAGCTCGTGGCCGCAGTACCTAGCGACCGCCGACGCAGGCGGGATCCAGCTCCACCAGTTCGCGACGGCCGAGCTCCACGTCCCCGTCGCGGATGGCACGGCGCGTCTCGCGATGGAGACCGGCTATCCCTGGGACGGCAACGTGCGCGTCACGGTGATCGAGGCGCCCGCTCAGCCGTGGGCCCTGTCGCTGCGCGTGCCCGGCTGGTGCCGCTCCGGTTCGCTGCACGCGCCCGGCGGCGAACGCACCCAGATCCCATCCGAGCGACGCGTGGCCACGGTGACGCGGACCTGGGCACCTGGCGACACGCTTGTCCTGGACCTCGACATGCCGGTTCGTGCGACCTTGCCGGACCCGCGCATCGACGCGGTCCGCGGATGCCTGGCGCTCGAGCGCGGGCCGATCGTGTATTGCATCGAAACGGCCGACCTGCCGGTCGATGTCCAGCTGGAGGAGGTCGAGGTCGGACAGGCCGTCAGACCCGTCCCAGTGCCACGCGCCGACGTCGCCGACTCGGCGATCGGGCTGACCGTGCCGGCCACGCGTCACCGCGGTGGCCGGGCGGACGGGGCATCCGAGGCAGAACCGCACGAGGCGACGCCGGTCGAGGTCGGCGCCGTCCCCTACTTCACCTGGGCGAACCGATCAGTCGATGCCATGCGCGTCTGGATCCCGATCGGACCGACAGGCGGCGACTCGGTCGAAGACGGCAGCGCCGCGGACTGAGGCGGTCATCCCCTTAGCGTCAGGCCGGAACCCTCTTCTGCCGCAGGCGTGCGGTCGGCCCGACCGCCGGCCGGCCAGTTGACTGCCGGACCACGAGCGTCGGCTTGAAGACCGTGACCCGCGGTTCGCGCGACAACCCAGGGTCACGCGCAAATCCGATCGCAAGCTCGACGCTCTCATTGACGATCTCGGTGATCGGCATCCGAAGCGTCGTGAGTGCGGGAACGGTGTGGGCGGCCAAAAGGAGGTCGTCGAACCCCACGACGGACAACTCGTCGGGGACGGTCCGGTCCATGTTGTAGGCCGCATGGAGGACGCCGACCGCGACCAGGTCGGTCGAGGTCATGACGGCCGTCGGCGGCTCATCGAGATCGAACAACGCGCGCAGCGCGGCTTCGCCGCCGGCCAGGCTGTTGTCAACGGATTGGACGTAGCCCTCCGGGACGCCTCCGAATCGCGCCCCCATGAATTCGGTGAATGCATCCTGTCGCTGCCAGTTGTCGCCTGGCAGGCGGCCGCTGACGAACGCGATCCGGTCGTGGCCCAGCCGGATCAGATGATCGAGTCCGGCGATGATCCCGGCGCGTTCGTCGACGTCCACGGTCGGGAACTCGAGCGGGCTTGTCCCTTGCCACGTGGCGACGACCGGAACGGCGGAATGTCGCAGGTCGTCCAGCAGGCGCGGCTGGTCCTGCATGTCCCCGAGCATGACGATGGCGTCGGTGTGTCGGGTCTCCAGGACCGAGGTCAGCGCGATCCCCTCGTCAACGCGGCCGTGGGCATGGCCAAGCACGATGTTGTAGCCGCGCGCCATCGCCTGGACGGCGAGCGCCTCGATCACGGTGGCGAAGAACGGATCGCTGAAGTCCCGGACGACTGCCCCGATCAGCATCGTCGACGCCCCCCGCAGGCTCCGGGCATGGGGGTTCGGTCGGTACCCGAGCTCCCGCGCGGCCACCATCACCCGTTCGCGGGTATCGGCCGCGATCGGCACACGCGTCGGCGCATCGTTGAGCACGCGCGACACGGTGCTTTGGGAGACACCGGCGACTCTCGCGATGTCGCGCATGGTCGGGATGAGGGCCGATTGGCGCTGCTTCGACGGCGACTCCCCCCGTCTCGTCTCGGGATCCCTTTCTTCCTTCGATGTCATCTATGCAAGCGTAGCACTCGGGATGCGCGCATACGATGTCATTCGGTTCAGATCAGGTGGTTGGCCCGCATCTCGGCGGTCAAGGAGTCGCGGACGTCCGGGTGGGCGATCGCCGATCAGGGCCAGCGGCCCGCTCGCGCAGGCTCTTGCCGAACAGCTCGGCGACGCCCCACTCCGTGACGACGGTCCGCACGTGCGCCCGGGTCGTGACGACGCCGGCGCCCTCCTGGAGCGAGGCGACGATCCGCGACTGCCCGCCGCGCGCCGTCGACGGCAGGGCGATGATCGCCCGGCCCTCGGTCGCGAGCGCGGCGCCGCGGATGAAGTCCATCTGGCCGCCGACGCCGCTGTAGAGCCGGTGGCCGATCGAGTCGGCGACGACCTGGCCCGTGAGGTCGACCTCGATCGCCGAGTTGATGGCGATCATCCGGCTGAACGAGCGGATGACGTGCGTGTCGTTGGTGAAGTCGACCGGCCGCATCTCGACCATCGGGTTGTCGTCGACGAAGTCGTACAGCCGCTTGGTGCCCATCAGGAAGGCGGTCACGATCTTGCCGCGGTTGCGCTCCTTGCGGGAGCCGGTGATGACGCCGGCCTCGACGAGGTCGACGACCGAGTCGGTGAACATCTCGGTGTGGACGCCGAGGTCGCGCTTGTCGAGCAGGGCCAGCGCCGTCGCCGCCGGGATCGCGCCGATCCCCAGCTGGAGCGTCGCGCCGTCGGGGACCAGCTCGGCGACGTACTCGCCGATCCGTCGCTCGACGTCGCCGATCGGTCCGACCGGACGCTCGTAGGGCGGGACGTCGCATTCGACCGCGAGGTCGATCTGCGAGACGTGGATGAAGCTGTCGCCGAGCGTCCGCGGCATCGCCGCTGTTGAACTGGACGATGACCTGCCGGCGCGGCGCGGATCGCCGCGTGCATCGCCTCGACCGACGTGCCCAGCGAGCAGAAGCCGTGGGCGTCGGGCGGCGTCGCATTGACGAAGACCGCGTCGAGCGGGAGCAGGCCGGCGTCGAACAGGCGCGGGACGTCCGACAGGAACGTCGGGATGTAGTCGGCGCGGCCCTCGGCGACCGCCGCGCGGGCGTTGGGCCCGATGAACAGCGCCCGGTGCCGGAAGTGCGGCGCCATCTCGGGCGCCAGGTGCGGCCCGGGCCCCTCGCAGTGGAGGTGGACGACGCTGACGTCGCGCGAGCTCGGGCGCCCGCGCGACGAGCGCATCGAGCAGCACCGACGGCGTCGCCGCCGCGCACTGGAGGTAGATCTGCTGTCGCGGACGTGATGCCGGCGACGGCCTCGGCCGCGGTGACGATGCGCATGACCGGAGTCTACGGGCGCGCCGACGTCCGCCGAGAGGGCCGTCCGGCACGCTCCCGGGAACCGAAGGGCACGGACCGGTGTACTTGGTACGGTTGAGCGCGGAGGCCATCTGGACGACGACGAACTGATCGACCGCGCCAAGACTGGTGACGTCGCCGCGTACGAGACGCTCGTCCGGCGCTACCAGGACGTCGCCATGCGCACCGCATATGTCGTCGCCCCGGAGGCCGATGCTGCCGATGCCGTTCAGGACGCGTTCGTCAAGGCCTACGCCGCGCTCGCGCGCTTCCGCAGCGGAGCGCCGATCCGGCCGTGGCTGCTCCGCATCGTCGCCAACGAGGCACGCAATCGGCGACGCTCGGCGGATCGACGGGCTGGTCTCGCGCTCCGGGCCGCCGCGGTCGCGACACCGAACGACGAGCTCGCGCCGTCCCCGGAGTCGGCGGTCCTCGCGGGCGAGACGCGCGGGCCAGCTGCTCGTGGCGCTCGGTCGCCTGCGCGACGAGGAGCGCGAGGTGATCGGCGCCCGCTACTTCCTCGGACTCTCTGAGGCCGAGACCGCCGAGTCGCTCTCGATCCCGGCCGGGACCGTCAAATCGAGGACCGCCCGGGCGCTCGGACATCTGCGCGTCGCGCTCGGCGAACTCGAGGGAGGTCCGCTCGATGGCTGACCAGCCGCTCGCCCTCCGCTCCGACGGCGACCTCGAGGCGGCGCTGCGTGCGTTCGGCGAGGACGTCGCGTGGCCCGAGGCGACCTCGACGACGGGCGGCGGCGATGTCGCGGCGGCGGTCCGGGCACGGATCGAGTCCTCGCCACGGACCGTCGCGGCGGCACGGCCGGGCTGGAGCTGGTGGCCGGCCCGTCGCGCGCTGGTGGCCGCCGTCTTGATCCTTCTCGTGCTGGCCGCGATCGCCGGGGCCGCGACCCTCGGCCTCCCCGGTCTGCGACTGATCATCGGCCCCGCCCCGGTCAGCCCGCCACCTAGCCTCGCGCCGAGGGCGTCGCCGGCAGCGGGCGCGTCGGGTGCGTCCGCGGCAGCTGGCACGCCGGGTTCCACGATGGACCTTGGCCAGCTGGTCCCGCTCGGCCAGCTCGATGCTCGGGCAGGCTTCGACGTCGCGTGGCCGCAGGATCCCGCCCTCGGACCCCCCGACGCCGCCTACATCGACCCCACGCTCGGCGGCCAGGTCGCGCTCGTCTGGCGGTCGCGTGACGGCCTTCCTGACACCCTCGAACCAGGGGTCGGGCTCGTCGTGACCGCATTCCGGGGGGCGGCCGACAGCGGCTTCTACTCCAAGGCCGTGGGGAGTGGCACGAAGATGAAGTCAGTGCTGGTCGACGGCCACCCGGCGTTCTGGTTGGCCGGCGACCCGCACTTCCTGTTCTACGAGGGTCGGGACGGGTTCGTCCACGACGCGCGTCGCTGGGTCGGCGATGCCCTGCTCTGGACGCGCGGCCCGATCACCTATCGCCTCGAGACGTCGCTCGGCGAGGCCGCTGCGATCCGACTCGCGGAATCGATGCCTGCGGAACCGTGACCCGACCGGCGGTGTATGGGGAGTGCGCGGAGCGGATCCGCCCATCACCGACGGAGGCCCTCGATCATGTCGCCGCACGACCGCTCCACCCGAACCTCGCGCACGGTCCTGGCTTTCGCGGCCGCTATCGCGATCGCCGGCTGTAGCGGCAAGGCACCGCCAACCGACTCCCCATCTGAGCGCCCGGCAGCGGCGACCACGCGTCCGGCTCCGACGGTGGCCGTGGCCATCCCTCACGAGACAGCCGAGGATGGCTGGCTCGTGACCGGCCGCAGCGGCGACGACGGGCTCCAGGTGATCCTGGCGAGCACTGCCGAACGGCTCTTCGCTCTCCCGAGCGGTGTGCCCGACGGCACCTGGAGTCACCTTGTCAGCGCGACGACGACCGGGAAGGCGACGACGATCCGCGACCTCCGGATCCCGGAGCTCGAAGGCGCGAGCCAGACGATCGATGGCGCCTGGCGACTGCCGACGGTCGGCATGGACCCAACGCCGGTCGGTGTCTCGAACGACGGTCGAACCATCGTGCTCGTCGAGACGAACCGACCCGCCCGCGGGCCGTCGCGCTTCGCGATCATCGACCGGACTGGCGTCGCGACGCCTCGGTTCGTGGAGCTCCCAGGGGCGTTCGAATACGACGCTCTGTCGCCTGATGGCCGGATCCTGTATGTCGTGGAGCATCTCGCGGGCCCACCCGACGGCCACTACCAGGTCCGCGCCGTGGACACCGCGACGGGCACGCTCCGCGCAGGAGCCGTCGCCGACAAGAACGAGGGCGACGAGGCGATGGCCGGCTGGCCGATCGCCCAGTTACAGCGACCCGACGGGATGGTCTTCACGCTGTACCACGGCGCCGAGCATCCATTCATCCACGCACTGAGCAGCGTCGACGCCTGGGCGTTGTGCATCGACCTGCCGGCGTCAGGAGGCGACGATCCGGCCGCGGCCGCTGACTGGGGACTCACAGCCACGACCAACGGCAGCTCGATCGTGGCCGCCAACGCGACTCTCGGGGTCGTGGTCGAGATCCCGCTGTCCGACCTCGCGGTGCGCCGCATCGGCACGTTCACACCTTCGGCGTCGACCGGGGTCTCCCTCGCCAAGTTCGGCCACCAGGCGGGTGGGGTCGTCGGGCGCCGGATCGTCGCCTCACCGCTCGGCTCCGCGATCTACGCGGCGGGACCGGGCGGCATCGTCGCCCTCGACACATCGGACCTGTCGTTGACAGCCAGGCTTCTCGAGGGGGTCGCGGTGGACGCCATGGCCGTGACACCGGACGGCGGCGCCATCTACGCGTTGCTTCACGCCGGCGGACGGATCGTTCGGCTCGATGCGGCGACCGGCCGGGTCACCGGCGAGGTCCCGGGCAGCGGTTACGACCGACTCGCAGCCGTCGTTCCCTGGTAGGTCGCGGCTTCTCAGGGGGCTCTCAGCCAGTTCTCAGGGACAATGGCCATCGTCCGGGGTCGACGGGACCACGCGGATCCCGCCTTCCGGAACGGAGAGCCCCATGACTCGATCTCGTCTGATCATCGCCGCCACAGCCGTCATCGTCGCCATCGCCGTCGGTGGGTTCGTCGTCTACGACCAGGTCCTGCGCGGCGACAGTGCCGCGGCTCTGGCTCTTCCGACGGCATCGACCGCGTCGAGCGCGCCGGCGGCAAGCGCCGCCACGGGTGCCACCGGTGCGCCAGCCGCCAGCACGGGCACCTCGGCCGCCCCGGCCGGCGACGTCGCGGGCACCTGGAACGTGGCCGCCAACAGCGTCGCCGGCTATCGCGTCCGCGAGCAGCTCGCCAACCTGCCGGCCGAGAGCGACGCGGTCGGTCGAACGGACAAGGTCACCGGCTCGATCACGGTCGAGACCTCAGGGTCGACGACGACCCTGACCGACGGCTCGCTCAGCGTCGACATGACCAGCCTGGCCTCGGACAAGACGATGCGCGACAACCGCCTCCGTCGCGAAGGCCTCGAGACCGACGCCTTCCCGACTGCCACCTTCAAGCTGACGGCTCCGGTCGACGTGCCCGCCGCCGCCCTGACCGGCACGCCCTCGGACATCACGCTGACCGGCGACCTGACGGTCCACGGCGTCACCAAGTCGGTCCAGATCCCGGCCAAGGCTCAGCTCGTCGACGGCATCATCCAGGTCGCGGGTTCCCTCACCTTCCCGCTCTCGGACTACGCGATCGTGGCGCCTAACATCGGTGGCTTGATCGTCTCGATCGAGGACAACGGCACGCTCGAGTTCCTGGTCAACTTCACGAAGGCCTAGGCAACCCCGGCCCGAGCCACCGCGCTAGCGCGTGTAGGCGCCGCCCGGATCGAGCTCGTCGCGGATCAGGCGCAGCTCGCCAGCAGTCGGGGGCGGTGTCGCGGCAAGGTCCGGGGCGATCGCGACATCCCAGCCGATCGTGTCTCGGACGCCCTCGACGCGTCGCGCCTGGGTGGAGCGAGTCGAGTCGCATCTCGCCGGCGTCGTCGAAGTGGTAGATGCCGAGGTCGGTGACCACGACGCTCGGTCCGCGCCCCAGCCAGCCGCCCTCGCGCCGGATCCGCTCGGCCTGCTCGGCGCCGCCGAGGTTGCCGGGCGACGTCCGGAAGTCGATCGTCTCCACGAAGGCCGCGCTTCGTCTGACGCATGATCACGAAGACCTGACGCGCGTTGATCGCGATCTCGCATGCGCCACCGGAACCGGGCAGCCGCGTCGTCGGGTGGTCGTAGGGTCCGATGACGGTCGTGTTGATGTTGCCGAACCGGTCGATCTGGGCGGCGCCCAGGAAGCCGACGTCGATCAGGCCGCGCTGGAGGTAGTAGCCGAACAGCTCGAGCATGCTGACGACGGCGGTCGCCCCGGTCACGATCGTCGGGTCGCCGATCGACAGCGGCAGACGCGCCGGCCGCGCCCCGAAGACGCCCGCCTCGTAGACGAGCTCGAGGTCCGGCGCGACCGTCCGCTGGGCGAGGTTGACCGCGATGTTCGGCAGCCCGACACCGACGAAGCAGACGTGCTGGCCGGCCAGCTCGCGCGCGGCCGCCACGATCATCATCTCGGACTTGCTGAAGGCGCCGGGATCGGTCACGGAACCTCCCCGATATCGCTGATAGACGGCCTTGCCGAGGCGTCGGGCCGTCGCGACCATCCGGTCTGCGCCCTCGGACGGCCCGCCGATCCGGAGACAGGCGTCGCACCGTTCCAGGAGACGTTCGGCCACCGGGTGGAAGATCTCGTCGAAGGGATCGCCACCCTCGCCGTCGCGCTGCGCCTGTTCGATGAGCGGCAGCGCGAACCACTCCCCCATGACCGGCAGGTGTCCGCGTCGGTAGAGGTCGAGCGCCACGGCTGTCATCGCTTCGACGTTGGCCGCGATCCGTGCCGGGTCGCCGTCCGTGCCCGACCGATACGGCCCTGCGACGAGGATCATGAGTGGCTTCGCAGCGGTCATCGGCGCGGCTCGAACAGCTCGATCGGGTTGCCGTCAGGATCCTCGGCGAGGATCTGCTTGCCGCCCGGCCCGGTCACGATGGCGTTGCGGAACGTGACCCCGGCGAGGCTGAGGGTCGCAACTCGCGCAGCCAGATCCTCGACCTCGATGACGAACCGATTCCAGCCGCCGGGCGCGGGCTGCCGGCCGTCGGGCATGGGGCGGGCCGCCGAGCTCTGCGGACCGGCCAGCCACAGGGTCAAGTCACCCAGCTTCACGCGGGCGAACGCTGCGCCCATCTGCTCGACCATCTCGAAGCCGAGCTGACCGACATAGAACGCGACAGATCGGTCGACGTCGGTGACGAGGTAGCGCACGGTCGCCATCAGCGGTACGACCCGTAGTCGACCGAGCCGGACGGCGCCGATCCCGGCCGGAGCGACTCGACCCGCTCGCTGCCGAGCTTCTCCACGTACGACGCTCTCCCGTCGAGGTCGTAGACCCATTCGCCGAGCCATGCCTGAAGGGCAGCCTCGTCGCGGGTGATGGCATCCCAGTCGAGATAGAAGCGGTTGTCGCGGTCGTAACGCGCCCTGGACGTAGGACGGATGCGCGCCCCACGGCTCGACGACCACCGCGTCCACGATCAGGCCGGGGATGATCGTCCGGTTCGGGTCGGCCCGGATCACCGCCTCGTCGACGACCTCCTCGACCACCACGATGACCCGCTCGGCGGCGAACGCGGCCTCCTTCTGGCAGCCGAGCAGGCCCCAGACCTGGGTGTCGCCGCCGGCCGACGCGCGCTGGGCGTGGACGATCGCGACGTCCGGTCGAAGTGGCGGGACGGCGAAGATGGTCTCGTCGCCGTACGGCGACTGGATCGGCCGGATCAGGGGGTTGGCGACCGGCAGGTCGGTCTCGAAATAGCTCCGCAGCGGGAAGAACGGCAGGTTCATCGCTCCGGCCGTATAGCGCCCGACCATCCCGAAGTGGCTGTACTCCTCGATCTCGAGCGGCTCCGCCGGGATCTCTCCTTCGATCCGCCGTCGGATGGCCCCGAGCCCGCCGACGCCCGGATTGCCGAGCCACGAGAAGACCAGCTTGCGCGCGACCCCGGCGGCGATCATCTGGTCGTAGATCAGGTCGGGCGTGAGGCGAGCCAGCGTCAGCTCGCGCTTGCGCTGGCGGATGATCTCGTGACCGGCGGCGAAGCTGATGAGGTGGGTGAAGCCCTCGATGGCGACCGTGTCGCCGTCACGGACGAGGTCCGCGATGGCATCGCGCATCGAGACGACCTTGGAGCTGCTCACGGGACGATCATGACGTCCGATCGAGGCGAGCGATGGGCGGTCGCTCAGCCGGCCGATTCGACCCCGTGCAGGGCGCCCGCTTCGGCGACCTCCGCCAGGACCGCCGGGCCGTGGTCGGCGACGGCGGCCACCGCCTCGCCGAAGATCCGCAGCGCGGTCTCCATCTCGCCTTCCGAGACGGTCAGCGCAGGCGACATGCGCACGCTGGATTTGCCGCATTCGAGGACGAGCAGGCCGGCCTCGAAGCAGGCCCACTGGACCTCCTCGGCGTGCTCGGCGGTGTCGAACTCGATGCCGAGCATCAGCCCCTTGCCACGTACGTCGCGGACGAGGCCGTCGAAGCGCCCGATGAGCGGCCGGAGCCCGGCTTGCGCCTGCTCACCACGGATCGCGGCGTTGGCGACGAGGCCGCCTTCGAGAAGCTCGATAGTGGCAAGCGCTGCGGCGCAGGCGACGGGGTTTCCGCCGTAGGTCGAGCCGTGCGCGCCCGGTCCCCATGTCTCGAGGAGATCGGCGCGGGCGACCATCGCGCCCAGGGTCATCCCGGACGCGATCCCCTTGGCGGTCAACAGGATGTCCGGCTCGACGCCCCAGTGGTCGACCGCCCACATCTTGCCGGTCCGCCCGGCACCGGACTGGATCTCGTCGGCGATCAGGAGGATGCCGTGCTTGTCACAGATATCGCGGAGGCCCTGGAGGAACCCGTCCTCCGGGACGATGTAGCCGCCCTCGCCCTGGATCGGCTCGACGATGATCGCTGCGACCTCGTCGGCCGGCGCGAGCTTGTCGAACAGAACGTCGTCGAACCACTTGAGATCCTCGACCCGCCCGTACGGAGCGTGGAAGATCCCCGGCAGGAGCGGGCCGAAGCCGGCGTGGTACTTGGCCTTCGACGCTGTCAGCGAGACCGATCCATAGGTCCGACCGTGGAACGCGCCGAGGAAGGCCACGATGTACGGCCGCTTGGTGGCGAACCTCGCGAGCTTGATCGACGCCTCGACGACCTCCGTGCCGGAGTTGCCGAGATAGGCGCGCACGCGGCCCGAGATCGGGGCGATCCGTGCGAGCTCGCGGCAGACCTCGGGGTAGATCGGCAGGTAGAAGTCGGACGCCGAGAAATGGATCAGCTCGGACGCCTGCTCCTTGATCGCGGCCACGACCTGCGGATGCGAATGACCGGTCGAGTTCACCGCGATCCCGGCGGCGAAATCGAGGAACAGGTTGCCGTCGATATCCTCGACAACGAGGCCGTCGCCGCGGACCGGGACGATCGGGTACGCACGAGGGAGGCTGGGCGAGGTCCAGGTCTCGTCGAACTCGACGTGGGCCCGCGCCTTCGGCCCGGGAAGCTCGGTGACGATGTGCGGGACCGGCCGATCCCCGGCGATCCGAGACGAGCCCGACGACAAGGTGCACCTCTGCGCTCGATGCATAACGAGTATGCAGGTTGGATATCGCCGCGGAGTATAGCCGAGGCCGCTGGGCGCCAGCCAACGAGGCGTTGACCGAGCAGTCGAATGGGACTTTGGGGTAGCCCGGACGGGTGACTGCGCCCCACCGATCGGGTGGTCACGATGGACGTGATGTCCACATCGAGCGGGGGTGTCGCTCGACGACTTGTCGACTCGCCCCTTCAGCTGAGCAAGCACCGTCGGATCACGCCCCTGACGAGCCGCCTTCTGCGCGCGCTCTGGTTGCGCGAACGCGGCGCCGTGGAGCTCCGCTGGGCCTCGATCACCCTCGCCGCGATGGTCCTTCTCGGCGTCTTCGGGCGAGCGCTCGATCCGTTCGACGGCGAGTTCGACAGCATCCTGCTCGTTGCGACACCCGCCGCGATCGGTTTGTCGCTGCTGGCCTGGACGCGGATCGCCGATCGCATCGGGCCGATGTCCGTCGTTCGCCTCGGGCTCGGGCCGGTCGTCCTTATTGTCGCCGCGATCGGAGCCGGACCGGCCGACGTGACGACGCTGGCGCGACCGGCGGCAGCCCCGCTCGTCGTGCTGGCGATGGCATTCGCGGCGATGACGCCCGGGTTTCCCATCGCGGCAGCCGCCCTGGCCGGCACATCCATCGCGTTGTTCGTCGCCCATTGGCAGATCGTCAACGCGCATCCCCTCGCGAACCTCGCGACCGATGACTACGCGATCCTGATCATCGTCACGTTGTTGGCGTCGACGGGGATGGCGATCGTGGTCCGTGTTGCGACCGCGGCCGAGGCACGCGCAACCCGGCTGTCGGCGAGCAATCGCCAGCGCGTCGACGTGCTGGAGCGCGTCAACAGGATCGTCGCCCGGTTCGATGGATCGAAGCCGGTCGAGGATGTCATCCAGGGGGTCGTCGACGATATCTCGCGTGAATTCGAGATCACGCTCGTGTCGATGTATCTGCCGCTCGGGCCGACCCAGCTGACGATGGTCGGTGTGGCCGGATATCCGACCCCGTTCCACGTCATCGATGTCGGCGTTGGCATCATCGGGCGGGCCGCCGAGACGCAGGAGACCCAATTCGTGCCCGATGTCCTCGCCGATCCCGACTATCGCGCCGCACGTGACGACGTCCGAAGCGAGGTCGCGGCCCCGGTCGTCCACAGCGGGGAGCTGCTCGGCGTCGTCAACTTCGAGGGAACGCTCGAGCACCCGATCGGCACGTCCCAGGTCGCCCTCGCCGAGATGATCGTCCACGCGTTGTCGGCGGCACTCCGGTCGGCCAGCCTGGACGACGAGCGGCGCGATCGCCTGCACGCCATCGAGCGGGTCCTCGCGGTCAGTCGCTCGCTGGTGGCGGACCTCGACCGGCCACGCATCGTGGCGTCGATCGTCGACGCTGTCGCCGAACTCCTCAGCGCCGATGTCGTGGCCCTGGTCTCGCGACAACCCGGCGGGACGTTCCAGCTCGAGGCTGGCAAAGGGTTCCCGGAGGAAGCGATCGGATCCACGGCCCTGCCGAATGACGGGTTCGTCGCTCGTGCCATCGCCTCGCGTCAGCGCATCATCGGACTCCAGGAGGTCGCCGCGTGGCCAGCGGGGTACCTGGCCGGGCGACCGGGTGGCACGATGCCCCACACCGCGATGGCCCTCCCGATCGAGGTCGGCAGCGAGATCGCTGCGGTCCTGCTGATCACGCGCATCGGAGCCGATCAGACGTACTCCGAGCTCGAGAGCGGCGTTGCCGACCTTTTGACGGCCCAGATCGCGATCGCACTCCAGAACGCAGACCTGCACGCGCGCGTCGCCGAGTCCGCACTGCGCGACCCACTGACCGGCCTGCTCAACAGGCGCTTCTTTGACGAGGCGGTCGAGACCGCGCACGCCAACGCCCGGCGAGCCGGCACAGAGCTGAGCCTCATCGTGCTCGACCTCGACCGCTTCTCGGCGGTCAACAACGAATACGGGCATGCCGTCGGTGATGCGGTGCTGCGACGGGTCGCCCGCGCCATCCGCTCGGCCACCCGCGAGGGCGACGTCCTGGTCCGCTACGGCGGCGAGGAATTCGTCGTGATCGCACCTGCGACGGACGGCGACGGCGCGGTGGCTGCCGCCGAACGGATCAGGGCGGCCGTCGCGGCCGCGGGCGCGGAATTGGTCGACGGGCGCATCGTGCCACTCACCGTCTCCGCCGGCGTCGCCAGCCTCGTCGACGAATCCGACGGCCGCGGCCTCTTCCGCGCGGCGGATTCCGCGCTTCTCGCCGCGAAACGCGCCGGCCGAGATCGAGTGACCAAGATCTAGCCAGTCGCGCCCGCGCGAGTCCCGCGCCGCGCCCGCGACGCCGGTTATCCTCCCACCGTGGAGGCCCGACTCACCGATTCCCCTCTAGAGACCACGCCGCTCCTCGAAGCGCGCAGCCTCTCCAAGTCGTTCCGGGGTCTCCACGCGCTGGTCGACTACGACCTCCGCCTGGAGCCACTGACGATCCACGGCGTCATCGGCCCCAACGGTGCCGGCAAGACCACGCTGTTCCACCTGCTGTCGGGGTTCATGCAGCCGACGAGCGGGTCGATCTCCTTCGAGGGGCGCGACATCACCGGCACCCGCGCATTCAACGTCGCGCGCCTGGGTGTCGGTCGCACCTTCCAGAACATCAGGCTGTTCGGCGAACTGTCGGTGCTCGATAACGTCAAGGTCGCGCTCCAACGCCGGTCGAAGCCGTCGACCCTTGGCGTGCTCCTGTCGAGCCCGTCCTTCCGGAGGGCCGAGAGGGAGCTGGACGATCGAGCCCTTGAGCTGCTCGAGATGTTCGGACTCGCCGGCCAGCGCGACCGCACGGCCCGCAATCTCCCCTACGGCGACCAGCGTCGGCTCGAGATCGCGCGCGCGGTCGGCATCCAGCCCAAGGTCCTGCTGCTCGACGAGCCCAACGCGGGCATGAACCCGATCGAGACGCAGGCCCTCCTGGCCCTGATCCGCCGACTGCGCGACGAGCTCGGGATCACGATCGTCCTGGTCGCCCACGACATCCCTCTGGTGATGAACCTGTGCGATCGGATCCAGGTCCTCAACTACGGGCGACTGATCGCCGAGGGCGATCCGGCGTCGGTCCGGGCGAACCCCGATGTCATCGCCGCGTACCTCGGTCAGGCCCGACATGCTTGAGCTCACCGACCTCCACGTCCGCTACGGCAACATCCGGGCATTGCAGGGTGTCTCGCTGACGGTCGCGACCGGCGAGCTGGTCGCATTGATCGGCTCGAATGGCGCTGGCAAGTCGACGGTCCTGCGCACGATCTCGGGGCTGCTCCGGCCAACGGACGGGACCATTTCGTTCGAGGGCGCCGATATCACGCACGCAGCGACCGACCGGATCGTGGCCCTCGGCATCTCGCACTGCCCGGAGGGGCGCCGGATCTTCGGTCGCCTGTCGGTCAGCGACAACCTCCGTCTGGGAGCCGTCGCGCAACGAGACTCCAAGGCGATCGCGGCCGACCTCGAGATGGTGTTCAGCCTGTTCCCATTGCTCAAGGAACGGTTGCAGCAAGCCGGCGGAACGCTGTCTGGCGGCGAGCAGCAGATGCTGGCGATCGGGCGGGCCCTCATGAGCCGGCCGCGCCTGCTCCTGCTCGATGAGCCCTCCCTGGGGCTGGCGCCACTCATGGTCGAGCGGATCTTCGAGACCATCGCCGAGCTCAAGAGCCAGGGCCGCACGATCCTTCTGGTCGAGCAGAACGTCCACCACGCGCTCGATATCGCGGATCGGGCCTACGTCCTGGAAACCGGGCGGATCACCCTGGACGGGCCGGCGCAGCAGCTGCGGGTGGACCCGAAGGTCGAACAGTCGTATCTCGGCGTGGGTGGCGTGCGGACATGACCGACTACGTCATCCAGCAGATCGTCAACGCACTGAGCGCCGGCAGCCTGTACGCGCTGATGGCCGTCGGGCTGGCGATGGTCTTCGGGATCCTTCGACTCATCAACTTCGCCCACGGCGACGTGATGATGATCGCGGCCTACATCGCGGTCTTTGCGCTCGGCGCCGGGCTGCCTCTTGAAGCCGCCGTTGACGATCATGGTCGTCGGGACCGTGATCGTCGGGCTGCTGATGGAGCGGATCGCCTACCGGCCGCTCCGTGGCGGGCCGGAGGTGGCGATGCTGCTGAGCTCGTTCGCCGTCGGGCAGATCCTGCAAAACGGCACGCTCCTGACGACCAGGCTCGCCGGCAAGCCGACCCTGATCGCATTTCCGGCCCCGGAGCAGCTGAGTGGCGTGATCATGCTCGGGTCGATCACGGTCGCCAAGGTCAACGTGGTCAGCTTCGTGGCCGGCGTCGTGCTGCTCGGCCTGCTCACCCTGTTCGTGACGAGGACGACGCTCGGCCTTTCGATGCGGGCCGCGGCCGAGGACCTCGACGCCGCCCGGCTGATGGGGATCAAGGTCAACCGGGTCGTCGCGACCGCGTTCGCGATCAGCGCCGGGTTGGCCGCCGTGGCCGGGTTCCTGTACGCGGTCCAGGCCGGCCAGATCAACCCGTACATGGGCTTCACACCGGTCCTCAAGGCGTTCATCGCCGCGGTCATCGGCGGGTTCGGGAGCATCGCCGGCGCGGTCCTGGGCGGCTACGTGCTCGGGTTCCTCGAGGTCCTCGTCACTGCCCTCGCCGGGATCGGCGACCTGCTCCCGGCAGGCTCCGTGCCGCCGGAGGTGCGCAGCTTCCTCCAGCAGGTCTTGCCGAGCTCGCTGGCGAGCTATCGCGATGCGGTCGTGTTCATCGTCCTCATCCTCGTCCTCCTCGTCCGGCCGCAGGGCATCCTCGGCCGGCGCGACGAAGGCGACCTGGAATGACCACGCGCCGGGCAGCCGGTCCGCTCCTCGTCATCCTCCTGTCGTCGGTCGCGCTGGCCGTGCTCGACGCGAGCGGCCAGGCGTTCTGGCAGGGCCTGGTCATCAACCTCGGGCTGTTCATCATCCTGACCGTCAGCCTCAACCTGACGAGCGGCTTCACCGGCGTGTTCTCGCTGGGACAGATCGGGTTCATGGCGCTGGGTGCGTACGTCTCGGCCATCCTGACCTTGCCGCTCCAGGAAAAGGCGGCCTACCTGCCCAACCTGCCGTCGTGGATCGCCGGCGTCCACTTCGATGAGGTCGTTGGGCCGGTGCCGGTCGGGTTCCTGGCCGCGACCTTGATCGCGGCGGTCCTTGTCAGCGGCATCGCCTGGCTGGTCGGGCGGGTGCTGATGCGCCTGTCCGGGCATTTCGTCGCTGTCGCGACGCTCGGCTTCCTGGTCATCGTCCGGGTCGTCCTGTTCAACGCCGACGCGTTCACGCGCGGGTCGCGGACGTTCTCGAACGTCACCCCGTACACCAACCTGTGGTGGACTGCCATATGGACCCTCGGGACGGTCTACGTCGTGTGGCGGATCAAGCGCTCGAGCTACGGTCGCGACATGTTCGCCCAGCGCGAGGATCGGGTGGCCGCCCAGTCGGTCGGGATCCGGGTGATGGATCCCCGCCTGCTGGCCTTCGTCGTCGGCGCGTTCTTCTCGGCGGTGGCCGGATCGCTCTACGCCCATTTCATCACGTCGTTCTCGCCGACGGTCTTCTACTTCGATCTGACCTTCCGGGTGATCACGATGCTGGTCATCGGCGGGATGGGCTCGGTCAGCGGCTCGATCATCGGGGCGATCCTCATCGTCGGGCTCGGCGAGGCCCTGCGGCGAGTGGAGGACGTGACGCTCCTGTACGGGCTGAGCTCCATCGTGTTGGCCGTCATCTTCATCGTCGTCATCATCGTCCGGCCCTCCGGCCTGCTCGGCCAGCGCGAGGTCCCGCTCGACCGGTTGTTCGACCGCCACTGGTGGCGGCGGCGATCGGGGCCCACGCGCCGATGAGACAGCCGAGGGCGATCAGAGCCCGTAGACACGCTCCGAGTTGCGCCACAGGATCCGCTCGGCCCAGTCGAGCGCGGTCCGCTCGTCGATCGCCCCGTCGTCGATGTGCTCATCGAGGACCCGGCCGAGAGCACGCCGGCCGAGACGCGCCCCGACCCAGTACAGCTCGGGGACGAGCGAGGCGTCGGTGCTGAACAGGATCTTGCTGGCCGGGGCGAGTCCGAGCAGCTCGCGGGTGATCTCCGTCGCCTCGCCGGCCGCGAACAGGATCGCCTCACCCATGTCGGCGTAGACATTGGGGAACATGGCCGCCAGGTAAGCGAGCGATCGGACGTACGGGTAGCCGGTATGCAGCAGCACGATCGGCGCGGCCCGGAAGCGATCCGAGAAGATCAATCGGAGGGCGGCCGGATCCACCTTGGTCAGGTCCAGATCCGGGTCGCCGAGACCCGTGTGGAACTGGATCGGGACCCCCTGCCGCGCAGACTCCTCGACGGCGATCACGATCAGATGGTCGAGTAGTGCCTTTGACTCGAGCCGGATCCGGCCGTCGCGCCGGCCCTGCTCGTGGACCTCGGCGAAGGCCGCCGCCGCGGTCTGGTGGTCGACGTCGACGAGCTGCAGTCCGGAACGGTACGCGATGACCGACTTGAGGCCGACGATCCCGCGCCCGCGAAGTCCGTCGAGGCTGCCGCGATAGGCATCGAGGAACCCGTCGAAGTCTCGCGATTCCATGATCAGGCGCTCGATCATCGGCTCCAGTCGGAGGATCTCCTCGATCCGGCACGGTGCCAGGGCGCGGAGCTCGTCGAGACCGAACGTGCGCTCGACGCCGTAGCCCGTGTCGATCAGCCAGGTCTTGAAGTTGCCGCGCTCGACGACCTCGCGGGTCAGCCATTCGAGCCCGCGCGCGCGACGGGCCGCGTGGACGGCGTCGGGCGTCAGTTCGCACCTCAGCAGCCCCGCCAGCTCACGGATGGTCCATTGGTAGAACAGCGAATGCGGAACGTGGTCGCGGGCGACCTCGGGGAAGTACGACTCGGTCAGGTGGATCCGGAACGCCGCGTCATCCGGCGGCTGCTCGCGCAGCAACGAGTGACAGTGATTGTCGACGATCGGGATCGACGAGAGGTCGAGGGCCATCCGCTAGCGCCCGGATCAGTACTTGAAGAAGTGTTGCTCGATCTCCCAGGCGTCGTCGTGCTCGGCGTACGCGGCGGCCTCGGCCCGCCGGACCTTGAGATATTCGACGGCCAATGGTTCGCCCAGGGCGGCGATCAGGACCGGGTCAGCCTCGAGCGCGTCGAGGGCTGCCGCCGCCGTCTCCGGGAAGCGACGGATGCCGCGACTGGCGCGCTCCGCATCGCTCAGATTGCCGGGGTCCTGGTCGACCGGCTGGCCCGGGTCGAGACCACGCTCGATCCCGTCGAGAGCGGCCGCCATCACGCCCCCGAGCGAGATGTACGGGTTCGCGCTGGCATCGCTCGCTTTGAGCTCGAGGTTCGCGAGCCCACCTCGTCATCCCAGTACCGACTCGGGACGCGGACGGCGGCCTCGCGGTTCTCGATCCCCCACGCGGTGTAGGCCGAGCTCCAGTAGTGCGGCTGGAGGCGACGGAATGAATTGGTGCTCGGCGTCGTGAGCCCGAGGAACCGGGGAGGTGCGCCAGCACGCCGGCGATCGCGTTGCGGGCCAGCGGACTCAGGCCGTCCTCGCCGCCGCCGTCGGCCAGCTTGTTCGTTTTGTGGTCTGTGTCCCAGATGCTCCAGTGGAGGTGGGCACCGCTGCCCGCCTGGTCGGCGAAGGGCTTGGGGGCGAGGGATGCGACGAGCCCATGCTTGCCGGCCACGGCGCGGACGGTCTGCCGGTAGGTGATCTGGTTGTCGGCTGCCGACAGCGCCGGGGCATGCCGGATCGACAGCTCCTGCTGACCCCAACCCAGCTCAGGGTGCGAGAGCTCGACGGTCAGACCCTGCTCGGTCAGCGCGGCGATGATGTCCTGGATGACCTCCTCGGTCGATTCCATCCCGATGGCGCTGAAGCACAGGCTCTGGTCCACCGGCCGGAAGCCGTCCTCGGTCCGGACCGCGAGGTAGAACTCGTTCTCGAAGGCGGCATCGAAGGTGAGTCCCGCCTCGGCGGCCTTTGCGACCATGCGCTGGAGGAACGCGCGCGGATCGAGAGCCCAGGGCGAATGGTCGAGCTCGACCATGTTGACGAGCATCTGGCCGCTGCGCGGCGCGTACGGCAGGACCACGAAGGTATCCGGATCGGGGACCAGCCGGATCTCGCCGACCGGTCCGTACGTAGCATCCGGTGCGAGCGTGTCGAGGCTCGTGAACGACTGCATGCCCTTGACCAGGCCGATCCCGCTCTGCATCCGACGCGCCAGCTGGCCGACATGCGTGCTCTTGCCGCGGATCACGCCGCCGTTGTCGCAGTACAGGAAGCGGACCAGCTGGAGGCCGCTCTCCCCTGGCCTTGGCGACGATCTGCTCGGGTGTCATCTCGGCGTGCCTCGGTAGCAGGTCGTGGGGACGGCGAACCGCCGGTCCGAGCGCGTGCGCGGACCGGCGGTCAGTCGTTCCGGGTTCCTGGTTACGGAGCCGGGACCTTCTCTGGGACGACCTCGCCGCCGAGGGTCAATGCCCCGTCTCGACGTCGATGACCGTCACGCCCTTCTGGGGGACGTGGCTCCCGGGAGCGAACGTGATCTTGCCGGTGATCCCTTGGAAGTCCTTGGTGGCTTCGATGGCCGTCTTGACGGCCGCCGAATCCGTGCCGCCCGCGCGCTTGACCGCGTCGGCCAGCAGATAGACGGTGTCGTAGCCGAGGGCGGCGAACGCGTTCTCGGGATCGTTGCCGTATTCCGCCTTGTAGGCCGCGATGAACTTCTTGATCCCGTCCGTGCCCGCGGTCGCGTCCATCAGGGCGTGGGTCGTGAAGAAGACCTTGCTCGTGGTCGGGCCGGCGACCTTGACGAGGTCCGGCGTGTCATAGCCGTCGCCCCCGACGATGGGTGCGGTCAGGCCGGCGTCGCGGAACTGCTTGACGATCGGGCCGATGTTGTACGGCATCGCCGCGACGTAATAGAAGTCCGGCGCAGGACTGAGCGTCTTGATCTTGGCGATCTGCGCCGAGAAATCGGTCGCCTTGTCGTCGTACGACTCCTCGAGGGCGATCGTCCCGCCGAGCTCGGTGAAGCGCGTCTTGAAGTACTGGCCGAGGAGCGTCGTGTATTCGACACCCTTGTCCCACAGGAAGTAGGCGTTCTTGCCGAACTTCGAGAACGAGTATTCGGCGCCGACCGCGGCTTGGACGTTGTCGCCGAAACAAGCCAGGAACATCATGTCGCCGACCTGGCTCGGGATCTTCGGCGACGTGGCGCCGACGGTGATGAACGGGAACCCCGCGCTCTGGAACGTCGGGCCGGACGCCAGGACGGAGTCGGTGTCGGTGTAGCCGATCATCAACGGAACCTTGTCCTGCTCGACGAACTGCTTGGCCGTCTGCGCCGTGACATCCATCTTGTACTGGCTGTCATGGACGATGAATTCGAACCTGACTGCCGTTGATGCCGCCCGCGGCGTTGAGTTGACCGCCAGCTTCGCGCCGTTGGCGGCCGGCAGGTCAAGCGCGAATTCGTCACCGGTCAGCGCGAAGCCGCCGCCGATCTTGATCGTGCCACCGGTGCTCGGCGCACTTGCCGCCGCGCTTCCCGCGGCGCTCGGGGCCGCGCTCGTCCCCGTCGACGCCGCCGGGGAGCTCGATCCGCCCGAGTTGCTGCACGCCGCGACCAGCGCGAATACGGCCGCGAGCACGAAGCCACGCACTAGCTGGGTCCGCATGATGCCTCCTCTACCGCTACCGGGTCCGCTCGTGAGCGAGCCGAGGCAATGTAGCGCAGGTTTCCGGTGGCGAACCAACCCCCGTCGCGGTGGGCGACGGTGACGATTCGGAGCCCTTAGTCGACGATCGTGCGGCTTTGTTCTCGCATGAACTGCGCCACGTAGTACATCGACAGACCCGCCTTGCCAGTCGAGCCACTCCCCTTCCAGCCACCGAACGCCTGGATGCCCGGCCAGGCACCGGTCGTGGCGCCGGCTCGGCGATTCCTGGTCCAGGACGCCCGCCTCGATGGTGTCGAGGAAGTGCTGGACCTCGGCCGGGTCCTCGCTATAGACGCCGGCGGTCAGGCCGAGCACGTTGCCGTTCGCGAGCGCGATCGCCTCGTCCAGCGAGTCGACGGCGGCCACGGCGGTGAACGGCGCGAATAGCTCGTCGCGGAAGAGTCGATGCGATGTCGGCAGGTTGCCGCCGACGACGGTCGGCTCGACATAGAAGCCGCGCGCGAGGTCGCCGTCGGTCAGGTGCTCACCGCCAGTGAAGACGGTCCCGTCGCTGCGCGCCTCGGCGGTCGCGGCCTCGGTGCCGGTCGACCGCCCGCTGGTCGATGACCGGGCCCATCCAGTTGGCACGGACGAGCGGGTCGCCGACGGCCACCTTCTGCGCTTTTCGACGAGGAGCCGGATGAGCTCGTCGTGGACCGGTCGTTCGACGTAGACCCGCGAGTTGGCCGAGCACTTCTGGCCACCGAAGCCGAAGGCGCTGCGCATGATCCCTTCGGCCGCCTCCTCGAGGTCGGCCTTGCGCGAGACGACCGCCGGGTTCTTGCCGCCCATCTCGACGATGGTCGGTCGCGGCCACGCCTTCGAGAACCCGTGGAACAGCTTCATCCCGACCTCGTACGAGCCGGTGAAGACGATCCCGTCGATGCCGGGGTGGGTCTGGAGCGCCTGGCCGATCGTGTCGCCCGGGCCCATCACCAGGTTGATCGCGCCCTTGGGAACGCCGGCCTCGATGTAGGCCATCATCAGGTTCATCGACGAGAGCGGCGACGCGCTCGAGGGCTTGAGGACGACGGTGTTGCCGGCGATGAGCGCGGCCCCGGTCGGCCCGGTCGCGAGGGCCATCGGGAAGTTGAACGGGCTGATGACGGCGAAGACGCCGTGCGGCCGAAGCACCGACCGGGTGTGGACGGTCGCATCGCCGAGGTTGCCCATCGCGTGGTCGTAGCCGTCGTTGTCCTCCATGGTCTGGGAGTAGTAACGCAGCAGGTCGGCGGACTCCTCGACCTCGCCGAGCGCCTCGATGCGGTTCTTCCCGACCTCGATGGCCATGTCGGCGGAGTACTCCATCAGGTGGTCGCTGATGTACTCGGCCGCGCGACGGACGATCGCGAGGCGCTCACGCCAGGGCACCGCGGCCCAGGCGGGTTGGGCGGCCCGCGCCGCCGGTACCGCCGCGTCGACGTCGGCCGCGGTGGCGGTCGCGAACGTCCCGACGAGCAGGTCGCGATCGATCGGCGAACGCGTCTCGAACGACTCGGCGGCATCGCGCCACTCGGCGTCGATGTAGTTCTTGTAGTGCCAGCCGAGCTTGGTCTTCGCGTCGGCGACGGCCGCCTCGAAGCCGGAGTGGAGCTCCTCGTTGTCGGCGCTCAGGGTGGCGTAGGTCGATCTTGATGCGCGGCTTGGAATTGGTGGTCATGGTGGGCCCTCGTGTCAGGTCACGGTGTCGGGAACGTTGCGGTCAGTCTAGCGCGGCGACGACGTCGGCCAGCGTGGCGCCGATGCCGTCCGGACCGCGAGAACCCCGTCGCGCCCGCTCGGCCTCGGCCGAGCCCGTCTTGCCCGAGCACGAGGATCCCCTTCATGCCGACCCGGCTGCGCGGCGGCGACGTCGGCGCGCAGGTCGTCGCCGACCATCGCGAACGCGGAACGCGGGAGCCGCTCCCCGAGGTCTGCGGTCAAGCCGGCGACGGCCTGGCGGAAGACCTCGGGCGACGGCTTGCCGAGGATGTGCGCCCGGGTGCCGGTCGCGAACTCGAGCCCGACCACGAACCCGCCGGCGTCGAGTGTCTCGCCCTTCGGCGTGAGCCACCACGGATTGCGATGCATGGCGAGCAGCTCGGCGCCGCCGCGGACGAGCCGGAAGCACGTCCATGTTCCGGTACGACAGCTCGTCGCCCGCATCGCCGATCACGACCGCTGCGACGGTCCCTGGCGGTGCCGCGTCGGCCTCATCGGCGGTGACCATCATCTGGCCGTCGAACTCGCGCCGAGCGTCGTCCGCCGCAAGCACGAACAACAGCCTGCCGACGTGCTTTGTCGCGGTGTAGGCAGCCGTGGCCGACGTCCCGGTCACGGATCCTTGTCGGCCTCAATCGGCATCCCGCCCTTGGCGAACCAGCCGGCGAGCGTCTCGCGGTGCAGCTGCGAGAAGTTGGTCACGACACGGAACGGGATGCCGCGCCGCCCGAGCGACGCCACCGCCTCCACCGATCCCGGGAGCGCCTTCCCCTGGAGGACCAGGACGCCGTCTGCATCGAGCACGAGGCCGCGCACGCCGCGAAGTGCCTCTCGGAGGTGCCGATCCGTGGTCATCCGCCGATGGTAGGCTGCCCGGCGACGACACGCGTGGAGGAACGGATGGGACTGCTCGACGGCAAGACGGCGCTCATCTTCGGCGTCGCCAACGACCATTCGATCGCGTGGGGGTTCGCCCAGGCGCTCGACGCCGAGGGCGCCGAAGTCGGCTTCTCGTCGGTCGAGAGCCTGCTCGAGAAGCGGGTGCGCCCGCTCGCAACGTCGATCGGCGCGACCTTCGTGGAGCCGTGCGACGTCCAGTCCGATGAGCAGATCCGGAGCGTCTTCGCCCGTTGGGGCGAGACCCACGATTCGCTCGACATTCTCGTCCACGCCCTGGGCATATGCGAAGCGCGAGGACCTCGAGGGCGAGTTCGTCGACACCTCGCGCGACGGGTTCGCACTCGCGCTCGACGTTTCCACGTACTCGCTTGTCGCGCTCGCGCGCGAGGCTCGACCGCTTCTCGTCCGGCTCGTCGATCATCACGCTGAGCTACTACGGGGCCGAGAAGGTCGTCGCCAACTACAACGTGATGGGCGTCGCCAAGGCCGCGCTCGAGGCGTCGGTCCGGTATCTGGCAGCCGATCTCGGCGAGACGGTGTCCGGGTCAACGCCATCAGCGCGGGGCCGGTCCGGACGCTCGCCGCGGCTGGGATCGCCGGTTTCAAGGGGATGTACCGCGGCTTCGCGGAGGTGGCTCCGCTGCGGTCCAACATCTCGCCCGAGGACGTCGGTAAGAGCGCCCTTTACCTCGCCTCCGACCTGTCGAGCGCGGTGACCGGCGAGACGCTCTACGTCGACGGCGGCTTCAATATCGTGGGCGTTCCGACCGGGGACTGATTTTGGCGTCAGGCGTCGACGGACGGGGGCTTGAGCCCTACCAGCCGTGGGAGCCCGGCTCGCCCTTGATGGGCCCGACGATCCGTGACGTGACCCAGCCGCCATAGAAGCGGCCGGGCTGTGGCGTGGCCCGTTCATCGCCGACCCAGGCCTCGTCCACCCTCCCGCCGTAGAAGGCGAGGTGGTCACGGATCGCCTCGAAACCGGGCTTCGGGTCCGGGTAGGACCAGGCGACATTCTCGATCGTCCGATCGCCCCTCGTATACCGGTAGTACGAGGCGGCGCCCTTCCATTCGCAGACCGAGTGATGCGGACTGAGAGCCAGGCGGTCCATCCGCACATCGGCCGGCGGGAATAGTAGACGGGCGCCCCCGCGGTCTCGAGCACCCGGAATCCGTGCGTCGTGTCGGCGAGGACCTCGCCGTCCACGATGACGTGGAGGCGTTCAGGCACGGCCTCGATCCGTGGCGGGCGGGGGTAGTCCCAGACCGATTCCTGCCCAGGTCCAGGCACGACTTGCTCGCTAGGCCCGGGTGCCGGCCTGGTCGCGACAGCCTCGCCAAGATCGACCGTCAGCTCGCCCACGCGTCTCTCCGCTTCCGTGCTGGCAATCGCCTCGAGAGTCGCCGTGCAATCGGTGCATCGCCCGGCGATCGACAGGTGGGTGACGTCCACCGCGAATCCCCGCCGTTGCTCCATCGACTCGACCAGCCCGGCCGCCTCGTCGGCCTCGATCTCCCAGGTCGTGTGGCAGCCGATGCAATGCAGGTGGCCGTGGACCGCTGCGGGCAGGACGTGGAACTCCTCGCGGCCGTCGGCGGCGTGGCTGTGGCTCAGCAGGCCGAGCTCCTCGAGGACATCGAGAGTCCGGTAAACGGTCG
>CAVXVP010000024.1:0-21163 GCA_963765245.1 uncultured Chloroflexia bacterium | reverse complement strand
CCTGCTGCCCGGTCTGAGCAGGGGATCGAGTGGAGCGGGAGACGAGGTTCGAACTCGCGACATGCAGCTTGGAGGGTGTCCGGGGTCGCTCTGCTATCCCGTCGGCCCGGACATGCTGGCCGCCAGTGGGAGCGGTATCGCGACTCCGGGATCTGAGCCAAGGCCGCGTCAGCGTCGGTCTTGGTCTGTTACGCGGCATCCAATGGATGGAACGCGCAGCCGACCTGGAGCACCTGAGCGTCGCTACGATGCCGAACATTGCTGGCACCGACGACGACGTGATCCAACGACTCGACCAGATATTCGAGATCCGCTGATCGTCCGATCAGATCCGGGACTTGGCCGTCGCCGCCGTTGACGTCTGCATTTCGGATCGGAAGAACTCGAGCGCTGTCCTGGTCTTGGTCTGCTGCGCACCGCCGAGCGGTACACCCTGGCCTGAAAGGTAGGCGCGCGTCTCCGCCGCGATCTGGAATGCCTCCGATGGGAGGCATTTCGTCGACAGCTCGAGGATGCGCGATCCGTCCGGATAGAGCCATAGCTCGGCGACGAAGCGACGTGGGAGCTCGGCAGGCTGGAAGGTCGCCTTGAGCACGAAGATCGGACCGAGCGGCGTGAGCGATTCGATGTCGATGCCAGCCGGTGCGTGGGCCTTGAAGAAGACGCGCTGCTCCTTTCCGAAAACTCCGCGCATCGGCAACGAGCCGTTGACCGCGTCTGCCACGTCCTGGCCGGTACTGCGCCCCTTCATCGATCCCGAACACACGTAACCGCCGGGCATGGCATCGAGCTCGATGTTGAAGGCCGCGGAGCGCCGGGTCTCGCTCGGGATGTCGGCGGGGTCGATGGGTCGCAACTTCACGACGGTGTCACCGCGGCCACCCTGGATGCGCCGGGCGCGAACGACGAGACCGGCCTGGTCGAGAGCCAGGTCTGGCGTGTCGAAGAAGAAAACCTGGCGAGGCTGCGCCTCGACCGGGTCGAGCGGCAGGCTCGCGATTGCCGCCCGCCGGGACGAATCGGGCACCGTCACTTTCAGCTCGACGCTGTCCGACCCCTTGATGAGTTGCATCACGCGGACGAGATCGGCATCGGACAAACTGATCGCTCCGTCCGTGCTCATTCCGGACCCTCCTCTCCTTGCGCAGGGCCGCCGGCTCGTGCGTTCCCCGCAGACCCGAACCGTTCGATGAGCACCCCGTGCCGTAGACCGCGATCGCTGACGGTCAACGCGGTGGCGCCGAGTTTTCCCATCACGACCTGGACGATGCATGCGCCGGCGAGGATCACCTCGCCTCGCTTGGGCTGGAGGCCCACGATCGACCGCCGGTCCTCGGCATCACGCGTTCGGTAGAGCTCGATCTGGCGATCGAGCTCCGAACGATCGAGGACCGTTCCCTGGATGACGTCGGGGTCGTAGACGGCAAGCCCGTGCTTCACAGCCGCGATGTTCGTCACGGCGCCGCCCATCGCGATCAAGGCGTCGGGTACCGGCCGACCGTCGAGCCGAGCCAACTCGACCGAGATCGCCGAGCGCGCCCCGTCGAGCACGTCGGATGACACCGCGCGATCCAGCCCGAACAGTTCGGTGAACCGGGCGGCACCGACCGGGAGACTGAACCGCTCGTCCACGTCGATCCCGTGCCCGAACGTGAACTGCGAGCTGCCGCCGCCGGTATCGAAGACGACGAGCGAGGCATCCGGCGCGTCGAGCTCGACCCCGACGGCCTGGAACGCCAGTCGACTTTCATCCTGACCCGTGATGACCTCGACGTGGACGCCGGTTCGTCTCAGGATGTCGGCCACCGCGTCGGCGCCGTTGCTCGCGGCGCGCAGGCCCGCCGTGCCCACTGCCGCAATGGCCACCGCCCCGATGCGCTTGGCCTCCTCGGCCATCCCGGCGATCGCGACGATCGTCCGCTCGAGGGCCTCGGGCGTGATCTCGCCCTTCTCCTCCAACCGCTCGCCGAGACGGGTGATCTCGGCCCGGTCGGCGACCCGGCGCCACTTGCCGTCGGCGGCGCGCTCACCGACGTAAAACTTGACCGAGTTGGTGCCGACGTCGATGACGGCGTACCGCGGCGGCACGCCGTCGAGGAGCGCGGTCAAGCCGCGCGGATAGCTCGTGTTGATGTATCCCGCCAGGCCGACCGATCGGACGGCAGCGCTGACCGCCGCCCCATCCTCCGACTCGATCGCGAGGGTGCGGATCGACCGACCGTCGGCCGTGACGTTCGATAGCTCCGCCGAGCAGCCGCCGACGGTGTACCGCACCCGGTGCTTGTGGACCTGGACGGGGCGAACCGAACCACTCGAGGCGAGGAAGTCGACGAATTGATCAACGGTGTAGCCGCCCTGATCGACGTCCAGCCCATCGATACGAAGAGCATCGACGACCCGCCTCACGCCATCCGCCCCGATCGGGAAGCCCGCCTTCAAGGTGGGCTCCCAGCGCTCCAGGCCACGACCATCCACTTCACGGAGACTCTTGACGTCGACCAGGTCGAAGCGGATCTTCACGGTGTCGCCGCCCGGTGCCAACAGGTACAGCTCGTCGCTTTCCTGCACTCCGGCCGGTGTGAGTGCGGCGAATGACGCCTCGGCAGCACCGAAGTGTTGCCCGAAGGTTCGCCACTCCCAGCGCGGGACGATCCGGTCCTCGGGCATCCCTTCACTCATCGATGTGCCCCCGTCCGGACGCCAATTCATGCTCAGACGAGCCTGGCCGCCTCGGCAACCGCGAGCAACCTGGCCTCCGCGGGCGAAGCCGGCCGGTCCATTGATTGTACGCGCTGGGTTGCGAGATGCGATGCAGAGCCGGTCAGCCGGGCAGCCGGCGTCAGGTTGCGTGTGTCTCCACACACGAACCGGAGGATGTGGAGCGGGAGACGAGGTTCGAACTCGCGACATGCAGCTTGGAAGGCTGCCGCTCTGCCAACTGAGCTACTCCCGCCCGAGGCGACGGCAAAGGTACCGATCCGATGGGGTTGACGGTTACGCAACCCCGCTGAGGTTCCTTCAGCCAACGGCGACATCAGGACCTAGACCAGGTCAGCCGAGGCACTCGGAGCCTCGACATGGACAAGCCCGCAGATCCCGCGACGCCGTTCGCGCGAAGTCTATCAGCACTTCCTCGACGACCTGAGAAAGCAGGGCCGGAAGGAGAGCACGATCGCCGCTACCTCTACGACTTCAAGCGTTTCGAGCAGTGGCTCCGTGCGTCCGGGCTGCCGCGTGACTCTGGCTTCGCTCGAGCGGACGATCCTGATCGCCTACCGGCAGCACCTCGAAACGCTGCCCCAGCAGCCGCGCGGCTCGATCCGACGCGCCGCGGCGGCCTGATGAGCCGACCACACCGTCCACTCGTACCTCCGGAGCATCAAGTGCCTCGCGTCGTGGCTGAAGGGTGCCGGCCATCTCGACGCAAACCCGTTCCTGGCGGTCAACCCCTACTTCAAGAAGAAGGGCGTCATGCCAGTCCTTCGGGCCGACGATCGGATCCCGAAGATCGGCAAGCCGTCCGACGTCGCGATCCTGCTCGACGGCTGCGCCGGCGACCGGCCGGAGGACCTGCGTGACCGCGCGATTGTCTGGCTGCTCTACTCGTCCGGCATCCGCGCTAGCGGATGACGTCGAAGCTGACGATCCCGGCGATCGACTTCGAGACCGGCGTCGCTGTTCATCGAGGACGGCAAGGGCGACAAGGATCGCAAGGCGTTCATCAGCGCCATCCGCGGCCGGCACGTCCGCGCCTACATCGAGCGCGGCCGCGTCCGCGCTCCTCGAACGGATGCCGCGCGCAGCGGGCCGGTGCCAGCGGGCGCGACTCGAACCTGCTCGACACAGACCTCCTGTTCCTGTCGAGCCGGCGGTCGCGATCGGCGAAGTCGGGATCACGCCGTCTGGGATCCTGCAGATCCTGACGCGCCGCTACCAGCAGGGTGGCGGCACGCTGTCCTCGTTCGGGCCCCACCGCCTGCGCCACGGCATGGCGACGTACATGGCCGAGCAGGGCGTCGACCAGCGCGAGATCCAGCGCTGGGGCGGTTGGTCGGACATTTCCACCGTCGACATCTACATCCACCTGGACACGACCCGCGTCCGCGCCGATACGGATCGTGCGCAGCGCTCTCGGCGATCTCCCCGCACTTCATTGCGGCCGAGACCTTCGGGAGGGCCCTCACGTTTGGCATGGCGTCGCGCTGACCGCCTGGTTCGTGTGCGAAGGACCGATGTCGAGGACGTCGATCGAGGACATGGAGACCTACTACGCCCGCGACCTTCAGGCGATCGACGCGCTCGGGACTCCGATAGATCGGTCGCTTTTCCGGGATCTGCTGACGGCCAAGAAGAGCCTCAAGGCCAAGCCCCGCGAGCCACTGAGCAAGAGCACGGTCGAAGTCGCCGAAGGGATCTCCTTCGAGCTCTCGATGTCTATCGGTCCCGATCGACTCGTCGGGTTCGAGAAGCTGAATGACGTGATCACGCACTACCGGCGCGCATGGGCGAGCGCCTACCTCGAGACATACCTGCGGAAGCGCTGGGACACGGAGGTCCGTGGCGCGGCAACGACGTATAGCCGGATGAGCGCCGAGTCCAACAAGCCCCCGACCGTCAAGCCGTTCGCCCGCAAGATCGAGGCTTCCGTCGATCACTGGTTCGGGGGCGACATCAGCGCCCTTTACACGGCGATCGGCGCGAAGTGTCCCGTCACGGTTTCGCGGCCGGCGAGGGTCCTTCCACGGGACCAGTTCGCATTCGTCGAGAGCCTGGTCCCCGAGTTGAAGTCGAGGTTCCGACCCGTCGTTCTGAGCAAGGACGAGCGTGCCGAGTGGGAGAACTACCGGACCCTTTCGGACCTCGCGCGCCTGGCGATCAAGCTGGTCCAGATGAGCGAGGCGCTCGAGGCGATGCCGACCCTGAAGGAGGTCGGTGCCCCGGCATTTGAGCGTGCCCAGCGGATCCGAGTCGCCAACCGTGAATTCCATACGGAAATCGCGCTGGACGACGATCAGGAGAGGGCCTTCGGATTGTTCGTCCAGGCGATTGGTGCGGCCCTCGCCCGAACGCCGCAGACGCCCGTCGCTGCAGCACCGACGGTCACTCCGCCTGCGAACCGAGGCGCCGCCCCGCCGGCTGTGGCGCCGGCAGTCACCACCGGCAATTGGAGCGCCGAGCCTGAACCCAAGGGCCTTCTGGGTCGCCTCTTCCACCGGCGATAGCCGATCCCACACGGACTGGATCAGTGTGTTTGGCGCCGGCATGAGGCACCGCGCGCGCCAATGGCAATCGGCCGCCATCGAATCTGCAGCAAGCCGTTAGCCGCGGCGTTAGCGAGGAGCGCCAGTTTCACCACAATGGCTCGGGGATTCGAGCAAAAGCTCGCGGGAGTGACAGTGCGGCCAGGGCTCTACCATCGCCGCCCGGCAAGTTGTCCTGAGGGCGCTTTCGCTAGACGTGAGCGGCGGCGACTATGAATCGAACGACTACACCACTCGTGACGCCCGCAACGATGAATCCGATGATGGCGATCAGCCACTCATCGATGGGCCAGACCTCGATGTGTTCTGCCCTCTCCTCGATCGCCCGCGCCGCGTCGAGTACCTGAGCTTGGGTGCTCAAAACCGAAAGGCTCGCATCGGTTCGTAGGGGCTCGTACGCGGCGGCATACAGAGCGCGCGCGTCGTTCACGTAGCGTGCCTTGGCCCCGCTCATCTGGCGGTGCAGGCGCCACATCGACCCGAAGAAGATCGGGATGTTGACGCCGAGGATGGCAAGGGCGATGACGAAGGTCGTCGGATTCCGCGTCGTCGCGAGCAGGGTCGGCACCGCCGCCGCAACGAGCAATACGAATCCGCGGAAGGCCAGCGACCCAACGGCGCCAAGACCAAGGCTACGGTCTTGAGGAAACGGTTCAAGTGCAAGGCGGGCGCCGCCCAGTTGATCCAGACCGATCAACAGCCGGACATAGGTCCAGACGAAGGTCATGACCGGAAGCACGGCAAGGGCCACGAACGGAAGCACGACCATTGTCGGCAAAACTCCGTTCACGCTCCACGAGTTCCAACTGGCCACTAGGACGACTACCACTGTGAGCACCATGGGGCCAGCGACACTCCACCTGGGCGCCGCATCGCTGATCTCAGTCTTGTCATTCGTCAGCCGTTGAATGTCCGGTCGAAGGGCAGAAGCCTGGTCGACGACGCGGGCGACACCAACAAGGAGAACCGCGACGACGTAGGTGAGGACGCCTTGTGCTGCTAGTTCCCCGACACCATCGATGTCGCTGGATGATCCCGTAAGCCACTTCGCTCCGGCAAGAACGAACGGCGTCATGAGGACGGCGACCGCCCACAGGATGATGAGGGCCCACCGCGGGCCGGGCAGGCGGTGCAGCAGCAGTTCCGTTATCGGTGTGCCGAGCTCGAGGGGCCCACCGGACCGCGCCTCGGAAGCAGTCTGGGGTGCTGCTTGGAGGCCCGTGAGGCAGTATGCGCAACCTCTGACCAACGACGTTCATCGCAGAGCTGCTGAGCTGACTTCGGCGGAGGGGATTCGCCAGCCAGGCTCCACGGCGATGATCCGGTCGGCGGTCTGGCCGGAGCGACGGGCGACGGCTGCGAAGAACGCCGCACGGCGATACGACACGATCCGTGCGTCCTTGCAGGTGCAGCCGCTGACGAGGCAGGCGCCACGCGCGCCGGCGCCGGTCGAGTCGACAATCTCGCTGGTCTCAGGAGCCTGCATCGTGGTCCTCCTTTCGTCCGATCGGCTACCGGAGGTCCGGTCCGTCGGTAAGGACACGTTCGCTTGTCCCCACCAGGTCGCCATCCGAGGCAGCACGGAAAGCACCTCGGAAAGTCGGTCTGGTTTTCGAGGCGACCGGCAGGCTCGATGGAGTCCCGCGACACCCGCTACTCAGGCGCCCGGCGGGCCGACCCGGGTAGGTAAGGCTGCGACCGCATCCGCCGTCGGTCGGTCAGGCTTCAGCTCCATCGAGCGACGTGACCCAGCGGACAACCTGGACGCGCGAATCGACACCGAGCTTGTTGAAGATGTTCGTCACGTGGCTCTCGACCGTTCGCTCGGAGATGAAGAGCTGCGCGGCCGCATCGGCGTTCGTCGCGCCGTCCGCCATGAGCTGGGCGACTTCAAGTTCGCGTCGAGAAAGGCCACCGGGGGCCTTCGAGGCAGCGACGGGCACTCGCTTCGGCTTGGCTTCGGACCCCAGTGCGTACGCGATGACCTCCTCACGGCTCATCCCCTGCCCGCCTTCGAACGCCTCGGCGTATCTGGCGTCGCCAAGAGCAGCCCGGGATGCGGCCTTTGCACCCTCCTGGTCAGCCAGGAGCGGCTGGTACTCCTTGCCCGATGCCGCGCGCCAGATCCCGTCCGCGCCGCCGAGCAAGGTCGTCGCACGCACATGATCGCTGGCTGCTCCGGCCGCGAAGGCGAGAACCTCAGCGAGGTGGGCGATCCCGGGCACGTCTCCGAGCTCCTGCCGGATCTCGAGACCCGAGCGCGCGAGACGGACCGCCTCGTCGAGGTGGCCACCGCGCAAGGCAGCGATCGACAGGAAATGAAACGCGTAGGCGCGAACGGCCTTCTCGCCGAGTCGCTCGCTCAGGGCGATCGTTTCCAAGCCGGTCGCGGTCCCGCCCTCGAGATCGCCCCCGAAGACCTGCGCGATCCCCTTCACGTCCATCGCCGCCAGGACGACGAAGTCGAGTCCCATCATCCGACCGAGGGTCATCGCCTCGTCGGCGCGGAGAATGGCCTCGTCCTGTCGGCCGGCGACCCAGTTCGCCGCCGCGAGAGCGGTGAGCCCGTAGGCCACGGGCACGACGTCGCCGGCGACTCGACCGAGTCTGATGGCCTCTGTCGCTTCGGCGAGTCCGCGATCGGCCTCGCTGAGGGACGATCTGATGATCGACGAGACCCACAATGCATCTGCCCGCGCCCGAGTCTCGCCGGGAAGCATCTCGACAAAGGATTCGAGGGCGCTCAGAAGCCTCGAGAAATCGCCATCGGTCAGCCAGTATTCGAACAGGTCGCGACAGATCACGACGCCAGTCGCCGCCGCGGCCGGGTCCTCGAGGCAGTGTTCGAGCGCCCCCCAGAGGTTGGCCCGCTCGGCCCGGAGTCGCGTGAAGGCATCCACCTCACGGTGATCGTGGGCGCCGGCGATGGCGGCGAGGTCCGCGATCCATGCCAGGTGGCGACGCCGAAGGAGCATCTCGGAATCGCCGACGAGCCGCTCCCGGCCGAACTGGCGCAGGATCTCGAGCACGCGGAACCGCTCGCGCCCGGCTCGCTGCACGCGCTGGACGAGCGACTTCTCGACGAGGGCGCCGACGATGTCAGGGATCGAAGCGGCCGGCAGTTCCGCGTCGGCGCACACCTCCTGCGCCGCGTCGATCTCGAAACCGCCCGCGAAAACGGATAGGCGCTCAAAGAGCAGCCGTTCCTCGGGTTCGAGAAGCTGATAGGACCAGTCGATGGTCGCTTCCATCGTTCGCTGATGCGGGAGGTGGCTCCGATCTCCCGTGCCCAGGACCTGCATCTTCGTCCGCAGCCCGTCGCGCAGGGCATCGATGCCAAGGGAGTCAAGCCGCACCGCGGCGAGTTCGAGCGCGAGGGGCAGACCGTCAAGCTGGCGGCACAGTTCGAGTACTGCGGGCGCGCTGTTCGCATCGACCGTGAAGCCGCGTCCTCGAGCTGCCGCCCGCTCCACGAACAGCGTGACGGCGTCCGACTGCCAGGCCGTGGACGTCGAATGGTCGTCGGGATCGGGCATCGCCATCGGCTGGACGAGTTCGACGACTTCGCCGGCAATGCCGAGGGACTGGCGACTGGTGGCGAGGATCTGAAGATCCGGGCACCGGCGCAACAACGTGCCGGCGAGCACCGCGACCGCCTCGAGAACGTGCTCGCAGTTGTCGAGCACGAGCAGGACACGCTTGTCGGCGAGGTGATCGCCGAGCAACGCGACCGTCCATGGTGTCGCGCGATCCTGCAGCCCGAGCGTCGTTGCCACCGCAGGAGCGACGTCCGCACTCGACGCGATCTCCGCCAACGCCACGAAATCCGCGCCATCGGAGAAGTGCGCGCCGAGATCGCGGGCCGTGCGCAGCGCCAGTCGCGTCTTCCCGACGCCGCCGGGTCCGGTGAGGGTCACGAGTCGCGCCGTGCCGAGGCGTCGCTTGATCGCTCCCAGCTCGTCGCGACGCCCCACGAGGCTCGTGAGCTCCGCGGGGAGATTCGAGACGCGGCGAGAGTCCGGTGACGGCACGGCGGGGCGAGCCTAGTCGCACACCACCGCGAGCGTCAATGGAATCGATGGACAGACGTCCATTGGCTCTATCACGGCGAAATCCGAGCGTATTTCCGTACTGGCTCGGATAGCACAGCCCGTGAGCCGGCTCACCGTTCACGACACCAGCGCCGGAATGACTGACCGCGACGCGGTCGACGGCGCGACGACGAAAGGGCGATGAACGCATGAGACTTCTGAGGAACCTCGGCCGGAGAAAGCTCCGCACGACGCTGACCATCACCGGCATCACCATCGGCATCTGGGCCCTCGTGGTCTTCGGTGCGTTGGCCACGAAGATCGACGGCCTCGTCGTCGGTGCCCACGCCTACTTCGGCGAGCGGGTCATCGTCAGCAGCGCCGCCGGCGGCGGTGGCATGTTTCCCTTGCCGATCTCGCTCGTCGCGCAGGCGGCGTCAGCGGACGGCGTCGATGTGGCGTACGGCCAGATCGAGACGATGATCGATCACCTGGGTCACCAGATCGGCCTCGCCGACGAGATGATCGGCTACGTCCCGGGGTCCGATCGCGGTCGCGACCAGTTCCCGTACAAGTACGCATCTGGACGGGCGCTGACGGCGGCGGACGAGGGCCAGAACGTGGTCGTCCTCGGCGCCGATCTGGCCCGCAAGAACGCGGTCAAGGTCGGCGGCACGATCCGGATCCGCGAGGCGGACTTCCAGGTCGTCGGCATCCTCGAGCCGACCCTGACTCTGCCCGACAGCCAGGCCTTCATGCCGCTGAGGATCGCCCAGGTCCTGTACCTCAAGGACCTGCCGCAGGATGTCGCCGAGAACCTGGTCGCGACTCAGACGATCACCCACATCGTCGTCTACCCGAAGGCGGGTGCCGACGTTCCGAAGCTTGCGGCCGCCATCGAGGCGTCGCTGCCGAACGTCACGACCGTGACCGCCAGCGAGTTCGACGAATCCGTCGGCTCGATGGCCAACCTCCTCGGCGGGATCATCGTCGGGGTCGGCCTGATCAGCCTGATCGTCGGTGGCTTGTCGGTCGTCAACACGATGGCCATGTCGGTCAACGAGCGAACCCGGGAGATCGGCATCAAGCGCGCCATCGGCGGCTCGCGCCGACGGATCGTCGGTGAGCTGGTCGCCGAGGCGGGGCTCATCGGCTTCATCGGTGGTCTCATCGGGGTCGGACTCGGCGCGCTGGCGGTCTACCTGGGCAACCTGGCCGGCGAGGACTCCGGGACCGTGTTGTTCACCCTCACTGCTGGCACGGTGCTGGCTTCCATCGTCTTCGCGACCGTCCTTGGGATGGCCGCCGGGACGATCCCCGCCGTTCACGCGGCGCGGCTCGATCCCGTCCACGCCCTTCGATACGAATAGGAGCGTCTGACATGGCACTGCTCGAAGCCCGCAACCTGCGCAAGACCTATCGGCTCGGCAAGACCGCGGGCGTTCAGGCCCTGCGCGGAGTGGACGTCACGATCGAGGCCGGCGAGATGGTCGCGATCATGGGCCCGTCGGGGTCCGGCAAGACGACCCTCATGCACATCCTGGGCCTGCTCCACCAGCCCGACCTCGACGGCACTCCGGGGCCCAGCCTCGTGATCGGTGGCCGTGACATGACGAAGCTCTCGGACGGTGCCCGCACGCGGACACGCGCGGAACATCTGGGCTTCGTCTTCCAGTCCTACAACCTCGTCCCGACGCTCAGCGCGGCCGAAAACGTCGCCCTCGCAGCGGAATACGCCGGCCACGGCGGCTCCAAGGGGCGTGCCGAAGCGCTGGCGGCGCTCGATCTCGTCGGCCTGGCCGACCGCGCGCGACATCGTCCCGGCGAGCTCTCCGGCGGCGAGCAGCAGCGCGTTGCGATCGCGCGAGCGCTCGTCAATCGGCCGTCGCTCGTGCTGGGTGACGAGCCGACCGGGAACCTGGACTCGGCGCGGACGGCGGATGTCCTGGCCCTCCTGCGCCGCTTCAACCGGGAGCGCGGACAGACCTTCGTGATCGTGACCCACGACCCGGAGGTCGGCGCGGCCGCCGACCGGATCATCCGAATGCGGGACGGGCTCGTCCTCGACGACCAGCTCGCGCTGGCCGCGTGAGGCCGGAACACGACGAGTCCCACGAAAGGACACGACCATGACCGCGACCGACCTGTTTCCCCGCGACACGGCAGGGCTCCCGTTCGTCGAGCGCCCGACGCTGCACCGGCTCCGCAACGGCGATCGGCTGGCGCTCGAGATCGCACCCGTCGTCAAGGACATCGGCGGGTCCACCGTCCGGATGATCGCCTACAACGGCTCGATCCCTGGCCCGACCCTCCACGTCGACCAGGGGTCGGAGATCATCGTCGACGTCACGAACAACGGGGACGTCGAGACGACCGTCCACTGGCACGGCCTCCGGCTCGACAACCGTTTCGACGGCGTCCCGATCGACACGCAGGCACCGATCGAGATCGGCGGCGTCTTCTCGTACCGCCTGACGTTCCCGGATCCCGGCTTCTACTGGTATCACCCCCATCTCCGCGAGGACTACGGCCAGGAGATGGGGATGTACGGGACGATCATCGTCGAGCCCGCGGACGCCACCTACTGGCCGCGCGTCGATCGGCAGCTCTCGATCACGCTCGACGACCTCCTGATCGAGGACGGCATGATCGCGCCGTTCAGCCGTTCCGGTCCGACGTTCACCGCCATGGGCCGGTTCGGCAACGTCCTGCTCGTGAACGGCGAGGAGCGCCTCGAGGCGAGCGTCGCCCTGGGCGAGGTCGTCCGGCTCCACCTCGTCAACACGGCCAACACCCGGATCTTCAACATCGCGATCCCCGGTGCTCGGATGAAGCTCGTCGGCGGCGACAGCGGTCGCTACCAGCGCGAGACGTTCGTCGAGGAGGTCATGCTCGCTCCATCGGAGCGAGCGATCGTCGACGTCCAGTTCGACCGAGCCGGCGTCGCGCGCCTCGAACACCGGACCCCGAACCGCGTCTACGACCTGGGCGCGATCACCGTGGTGTCCACCAACCAAGCCTTCGCGGCGCTCCGAGTGGACGCCGAACTCACGGCGATCGCGGCCGATCTCGACATTGACCGGCGACGGGCACCGGACAAGACCCTGGCATTCCGCTCGACCATGCCGCTCCTGTACGGCGCCGAGGCGGCGCGCGCAACCGCGTTCGCCTGTCCCATGCATCCGGAGATCACGTCGTCGGAGCCGTCGCGTTGTCCCAAGTGCGGGATGAAGCTGACCCCGGTTGCGGTCCCTCCGGCGGCGGTCTACATCTGCCCGATGCATCCCGACGTCACGTCGACGGAGCCCGCCCGCTGTCCCAAGTGCGGCATGAAGTTGACGCCCATCACGACCCAGGCAGCATCCTCGCCCACACCGAAGGACGCGAAGCCTCAGGTGTACGCATGCCCGATGCACCCCGAGGTCACCGGCACCGGCCCCACGGAGTGCCCGAAATGCGGGATGTGGCTGCAGCCGATCAACGAGCCGGCGGTGGAGTCGCCCAGCCGCGACGCCGATCAGGATCACCTCGATGGCGACGGCCTGGAATGGGAGGACCTGATGCCGGGGATCAACCGGCAGACGGACCCCTCGAACATGATCTGGCGGATCACTGACCTCGAGACCGGCGCCGAGAACCACCACATCTTCTGGACCTTCACGGTCGGCGACCGGATCAAGATCCGTCTCGCCAACGAGCTCGGATCGGATCACCCGATGCATCACCCGTTCCACATCCACGGGGCCGGCCGATTTCTCGTCCTCGCCCGCGACGGCAAGGCGGACGACAACCTCGTCTGGAAGGACACCGTCCTGATCCCCGCGGGACAGACCGTCGACATCCTGCTCGACGTGACCAATCCGGGCCGTTGGATGGCCCACTGCCACATCGCCGAGCACATCGAGAGCGGAATGATGTTCAGCTTCGACGTTCTGCCTCGCGGCGCCGGCCAGCTGATCCACGTTGTCCTACCGACTGGGCTCCCACGAAGCCCGACACCTCCTGTGAACCGAGCCGTAACGGCTCAGAAAGGAACCTGACATGGCCACCCTTCACACGGCGGCAGAAGCCGTCATCGACGCCCCGGCGGCGACCGTTCTCGCGGTCCTCCGCGACTTCAACGGACGACACCGCGAGATCCTGCCGCCTGCCTTCTCGAACCTAGTCGTCGAGGAAGGCGGTATCGGAGCAGGCACCGTGATGAGCTTCGATCTCACGCTCGGCGGCCGAACGCAGCGCGCGACATCGCGCGTCGAGGAGCCCACCGACGGCGTGATCGAGGAACACATCGTCGGGCGCGACATGGTCACGACGTTCACCGTCCGCCCGGATGGCGATCGGGCAACGGCTCGGATCGAGACGCTGTGGCAGCCCGCCAGTGGGCTGGCGGGCGTTCTCGAACGTCTTGCTGCGCCGCGCATGCTGCGGCAGATCTACCGGGACGAGCTTGCCCGTCTCAATCGGGTCGCCGCCTCTATCAACACTGAATCCGTCGAAGGGACGGTCACGCGATGACTGCTCTGATGCCCGCGGTTGCAGCTCAGGCCGATCGGCGAGCCACAAACGCCGTTCTGGACGTCCTCGTCATCGGCGCGGGTCAGGCCGGGTTGGCGGTCGGCTATCACCTTCGCGCTTCTGGTGTCCGCTTCGAACTCGTTGAGCGCAACCTACGGATCGGCGACAGCTGGCGGCAGCGATACGACTCGCTTTCCCTCTTCACGCCGCGTTCGTACAGCCACCTTCCAGGCCTCCTTCTGGACGGCGACCAGGAGGGCTACCCGACGCGGGACGAGATCGCCGACTACCTCGCCCGATACGCGGCTCACTTCGACATTCCCGTCCGGCTCGGAACCGACGTCGTGAGGCTCGAGCGCAACGGCGACGGATTCCTCGCCGCGCTCGACGACGGCTCGACGATCGAAGCTCGTGCGGTCGTCGTGGCTTCGGGTGCCTTCCAGGTTCCGACGGTGCCCGTGATCGCGTCAGGGCTGTCCACCTCCGTCACGCAGCTGACGCCGCTGTCGTACCGCAATCCGTCGAGCGTCCCGGCGGGGGTCGTCCTCGTCGTCGGTGACGGCGCGACCGGACGTCAGATCGCACTGGAGCTCGCGGGTTCACACCGCGTCATCCTCGCGACCGGCAAGAAGCGGTCGCTTGCCCCGCAACGTGTCCTGGGTCGGAGCATTTTCTGGTGGCTCGATCACCTCGGCCTGCTGCGGATCACCGGCGACAGCCGACTCGGCCGCCGGTTGCGTGCCCGCGACACGCTGCCGAGGCGTGATCTAGCCGATCGTTATCTGCGCAAGGCCGGAGTCGAGCTCATGCCACGTCTGACCGCCTTCGATCAGGCCCACGCGATGTTCTCGAACAATGAGACGAGGGAGTCGCCTCGGTGATCTGGGCGGCCGGCTATCACGACGACGCGACGTGGCTTCGGATTGCCGAAGCTGTCGATGCAACCGGCTCCTTTGTCGAGAGACGAGGGGTCATCTCCGGTATCGCGCCTCTTCTTCGTTGGTCGTCCTTGGCAGATGACGCAGAGCTCAGGACTGGTCACCGGCGTGGGAGCTGACGCCCAAGCGATCGTCGCGGTCCTTGTCTCATCCCTCACGAACATTGACACGCAGCGGTCCGAGCATCTAGCTCAGATCGGTTAGCCAGGGCCGCGGAGGTAGGCAAGGACGGCGAGAACCCGACGGTGATCATCGGACGCGGGTGGCAACTCGAGTTTCGAGAAGATGTTGGCGATGTGCGCCTCAACGGTCTTGCGTGCCATCGACAGCCGATCACCGATGGCTTGGTTCGACCGGCCCTCCGCCATCAGGGCGAGGACTTCGCGTTCGCGATCCGTCAGGTCCTCGAGCGGGACGCGGGAGCGTCGCCCGACAAGGACGGCCACAACAGCGGGATCGATGACCGAGCCGCCCTTGGCGATCCGCCGGATAGCGTCGGCGAAGTCGTCGAGGTCCGTGACCCGATCCTTCAACAGGTAGCCGACCCCGCCCGCTCCGTCGCTCACCAGGCGCATCGCGAACGACGGCTCGACATGTTGCGAAAGAACGAGAATCCCAACGGCTGTCCCATGCTCCGCGCGGATCGCCTCCGCGGCGCGAAGGCCCTCGTCGGTGTTGGTCGGCGGCATCCGAATGTCGACGATCGCGACGTCCGGGAGATGCTCCCGCGTCGCCCGGAGGAGGTCGTCGGCGCCATCGACTTGGGCGACTACCTCGAAGCCCGCGTCGACCAGAAGTCGAGCGACGCCCTCGCGCACAAGCACAGAGTCGTCGGCAAGGACAAGCCGAAGGGTCATCCGCGATCGACCAGTGCGCGGATCGCGGCACCGGAGATCTGCTCTTTCGGGATGAAGCCCAGAGCATGCCCGTTGGTCAGGCGCCGTCCGTAGGCCCGCCCATCCCGGCTCGAGGTCAGCACCACCAATGGGGGTGGGCCATCGATCGCGAGGCTACGGGCCACCTCGAAGCCTTCGACGTCGGGCAGGCCGATATCCAGCAGCACGAAGTCGGGCCGAAGGGAGCGGGCGGCTTCGAGACCAGATGCACCGTCGTCGGCCTGGCCGATCACGATGAAGCCATCCGCTTCCAGAAGGTCCCGTGCTTGGGTGCGGAAGCGCGGGTCGTCATCGATGATCAGGATCGTGCTCATGCTGCCCATCGTGCCATTCGCGGAGGCCGTGGCATACAGGGCTCACACGGGGGCCGACATAGGTTGAATGGTCGGGATCTGCGCCGAGATCCGCGTTCCGCCACCGGGCGGGCTCGCTACCGCGATCGTCCCATCCAGCGCAGCGAGTCGGTCGGCGAGACCGCGTAGGCCGCTCCCATCAAGCGGGTCGGCGCCACCTATGCCGTCATCGTTGACCTCGATGCTCAGGTAATCATCGAGCCCTCGGACGCGCACGGTCGCCTTGGTCGCCTTGGCGTACTTCGTGACATTTGCCAAGGCCTCAGAGATGACGAAGTACGCGGCGCCCTCTACTGCCGGGGAATAGCGCTCCGAGCCGATGTCGACCGCGACGTCGACTGAGGTGCGATCAGCGAGGGACTCGACCGCCTCCCCGAGGCCGCTTTCGGTGAGGATGAGGGGATGGATCCCCAGTGCTAGATCGCGCAACTCCGCCAGTGCTGCGAGAGCCTCTTCCGATGCCCGGTCAAGGCTTCGACGGACGGCCGGGTCCCCACCGTCACCAAGAGCGCGTCGCGCGACCTGCAGCTCGAGACTGAGCGAAATCAACCGTTGCTGGGCGCCGTCGTGGAGATCCCGCTCGACCCGTCGACGCTCGCGATTCCCGGCCTCCACGATCCGTGCGCGCGAGGCGCGGACCTCCTCGAGTTGCGCCTGCACCTCGGCGGCCAGCCGATCGTTTTCGACCGCCAATCGCATAGCGCTGGCGACGGAGGCCACGAGGCCCGGCTCGTCGAGGAGGGCAGCGTCGTGGATGATCGCGGCCTCGGGGACCCCATTCCGCTCGAGCATAGTGACGGCCTGACCCGTGCCCTCGCCCGGGAGTTCAATCGCCTGACCGGCCGCATCAACGAACCGGTCCTCCCCGACGGACCAGTAGGCCACCTGGAGGCTTGGGTCGCCGAGGGCGTTGGCGAGCGCATCCCGGAGACGGGCCGGAGTCGGGGTCGGGCCCATCTCGACGACCAGATCCGCGACCGCGCCACGTGCCATTCGGGCCTGGAGCAGGACGTAGAGGACGGCGATGGGGATCGCGATCTGGGACGCCAGTATCAGGTCATTCAGGGGCTCGAGCGAGATGTTGACCGTGGCGAACAGCCATGCCGTCAGTTGCAGTATCAGCGCGGCCGCGCCGACCAGGACCGGCACCATCTGGCGTCGAACCGGGCCGCTGGACTGCAGCCAGCGCCACAGGACCACGACGATCAGGAGCACCGAACCAAACGAGATCAGGGCTCGTTGGATCGTGTCGACGACCTTGGCAGCGCTCTCGTCGGGCGCGATCGCGAGGATGTTCAGCCCGTTCTCCGGCACCCAGAACAGAAGCCAGAGGAACTCGAGCGGGACGACCACGAATAGGAAGATGCCGACGATGGCACGGTCTGCTCGCGACCTGAGGCGTCCGCTCGGGAACGACAACAAGAACAGCGCGAACCCAGCGGTCCAGAGGTCAGTGAACCAGATGCCGACCGTAAACACGATCGGATTAGGAATCAGCGTCATCGTGCGTCCGAGCAGCCATAGCATCCCGGTAAGCACCATCAGTGGTCCGAGGCGGTTGGTCGGGCGACGTGCCCAGAGGAGGCATCCGCACGCCACGAAGGACCAGCCGGCGAGCACCTGCAGGACCGTCTCGAGCCTGATCGGGCCCTGTTCGGCCGTGCCGACGAACATCCCGACGCCCAGTACGCCCGCCGCGACCAGGAGTGCGACGCGAACCCAAGTGACGGCTTGCCGATCGCTCACGGACGCTCCAGGTCGACCACGGGGTGGACGGCGCCGATTGTCGGCGGCTAGGCGACGCGTTGCCCTAAGCGGTAGGCCACGCGTAAGCGATCGAGATCCCATCCTACGCCTCCGCGCATAGGTGCAGGCCCTGCCCCGATCGTCCGAGCAAACACTCCGTGAACCTGCCGGGTGGGCTCCATTGGCCGCTGCCTCTTGCGCTCCTACGGTCTCCATGAGACATGAGCCGACGGCCCTTCAAGCCTATCGCTGCTCATGACCGTGAGGGACCAGATGACAAGTCGATCGATCACAGAGGCGAAGGGCCAGACGGCCGACCGATCCACCCGCGGGTTCGCTCTCGCGACCGGGCTCGGCCTGCTGGCCATGGCAATACTCGCGCCGTTCGCCCAGTTCGGAGTCCTGCAGACCCTCATCGTTCCGGCCGACGCCGCCGCGACGACCGCCAACATCCTGGCCTCAGCAGGCAACTTTCGGGCCGCCATCGCCGGCTTCCTGATCACCGCCATCCTGGACATCGTCGTTGCGTGGGGTCTGTACATCCTGCTTCGTCCGACCAATGCGAGCCTCGCGCTTCTCGTGGCCTGGCTGCGCGTGGCCTATGCGGCTGTTTTCGCGTACGCGCTTGTCAATCTGCTCGACGTCGCGCAACTGCTCCAGAACACGAGCGCGACGGCCCTGTCACCCGTCCAGGTCCAGGCGCAGGTCGCCTCGTCGATTGCCTCGTTCAACAACGGCTGGGATTTGGCGCTCGCGATTTTCGGTCTCCAACTGGTCGGACTCGGCGTCCTGCTATTCAAGTCCGTCGACTTCCCGAAGGTCCTCGGAGCCCTCGTCGCTATCGCGGGAGTCGGCTACCTGGCCGACTCCTTCGGGACGATCCTCGTTCCCGACTACACGCTGACCATCAGCGTCTTCACGTTCATCGGTGAGGCGTTGCTGATCGTCTGGCTCTTCAAACTGGCCATCAAGGGGCCACGCCGTTCTGATAGCCCTCGAGTCATCGGATCGCCGGTTCTGGCATCCGAGGCGGCTGCGTCATGACGACGTTGGACGCCGGTCACTTCCTCAGCCGTGTTCGCGGAGGCTTGGCCATGAATGTTTCCCAGCACAGCACGAGCACCGGATCGCCCGTGCTCGCCATCCTCGCCTCACTCGTCACGGGGGCCGTCCTTGCCATCACCCTGCTCCTCGGGCCAGCGTCGGGCGCCTCGGAGCCGATGATCACGGGGTCCGTGATGTTCGCCTTCGGACTCGGCTGGGGCCTCATGGCCATGCTGTCGACCCGATACAGCGCCCAGCCCCAGACCTGGATGATCGTCCCGGCGCTGTTCCTCGGCATCATCGGGCTCGGCCTGATGGTCTTCCAGCCCGGTCCGGCCGCGATGGACCTGCTGAGCTGGATCTGGCCGCCGGCACTGGCTGTCCTCGCCGTCTGGATGTTCATGCAGGTGCGATGGAATCTCCACGGCCGCGGCCGCTGGCTCGTCGTCCCGGTCATCGCCACCCTGCTGCTCATCGCCATCGGCGGTGCCCTCGTGACCGTCAGCGCGGCCACTCGCGGAACCGCTCAGACCGCCGCTGGCCAGATGGTCGACGTGGGCGGCCACCGGCTCTACATCGAGTGCACGGGCTCGGGGAGCCCAACGGTCGTCCTCCAGGCAGGGCTTGGCGCCTCATCCTCCTCCTGGGCAAGCATCGCGCCGAATGTCGCCTCGTCGACAAGGGTCTGCGCGTACGACCGCGCGGGGCACGGACATAGCGATGAAGCAGCCGGGCCGCAGGATGGGATCGCGCTCGCAGCTGACCTGCACACCCTGCTCGAACGGGCCAGCGTAACCGGACCGTACGTTATGGTCGCTCACTCTTCGGGCGGACCGTACGTGCGCGTCTTCGCGGCTCAATACCCCGATGAAATCGCCGGCATGGTCCTGCTGGACGCCCAGCCGGCGGAGGCATTCACGGCCCTACCCGACTACCCGAGCTTCTACTACCCGTATCGGTTCGTCACGGCCCTGGCACCGTCGTTGGCCCGCATCGGTATTCTCGGACCGCTCCTCGGACTATCCGCTGAAGAGTCGACCCTGAGCGCCGCCCGCAGCGCCCGCAATGCCGTGGCGGAATTGCCGACAGCGCTCGACCAAGCCAAGGCCCTGAAGACGATCGGAGGTCGGCCGCTCATCGTGGTCACCGCCGCATCCAAGCCCGACCGTGGCTGGCTCGAGGCGCAAGATCAGATGACGGGTCTTTCCTCCAACGGCGTTCATCGCGTCATCCCCACCGCCACGCACGACTCGCTCATCTCGGGCGTGGACGCGAAGGCGTCCACCCAGGCGATCCTCGATGTCTTGCAATCGATCCGGGCCGGGACCCCGGTCCGATGAATGCTGCGTCCGGCCGCTTCCTTACTGAGAAGAGCTGGTGGACCCCGGCAACTGCGGTCGATCGCCGCCTCGCTCGCGCGATCGTCGCGACTCTCGTCATCGGCGGGTACATGGCCCTCGGGCTCGCGTTCCGCCTCAGCGCCGAGGCGTACCTGCTCGTCGGGATCCCGATCACCGTCGCATTCCAGGTACTGATCGTGCGCCAACCGCTCCGGGCGCTCTGGCTCCGCGGTACGCCACCAATGACGTTTACGCCGGGGTCGATGGCGGCGGTGGTGGTCGTCTCGATCGCCCCGGCCGCGATCGTCATCCGCGGCGTCCGGGACGGGGACCTGGTCCTGGCCACTTACGGACTCGCCACCATCGTCGGAGCAGTCGGGGCCGTCTACGCCATCCGGGCCATGGACCGGGATGCCGTGCGTTCGACCATCCGGACGACGGTCATCACCGGAGCCATTCTGATTGGCATGATGGTCGCATTTCGCCTCGGGTCGGGCGGCTTCCATGGGAATCTCGCGACGGCGGTGGCGACGGCCGTGATCTCGGTCGCGACCTATGTGCCCGTTGTCTTCGTGATGGAGGAAGTCCTCTTCCGCGGACTCCTCGACACGTATCTGCACGGTTCCACGCCCGGCCCCGATCGCGCCTCGGCGCTCTACGGGTCGGCCCTCTGGGGGCTCTGGCATCTCCCAGTGGCCTTCATCAACCTTGGAATCCTTACGATCCCGTACCTCGTGGCTGTCCACACAGCCCTTGGCTTCTTCCTGGCGACGTCGTGGCGCCGGACCGGGAACCTCGCCGCGCCGGGTATCGCTCACGCGGTGACCGACGCGTTGCGGAATGCGGTCGCCGTCCTGTAGCCGATGATCCATAGCTCGGAGACCCCAGATGCAGGACCTGACTCTCCTCGCCGCCATCGTCGCGACGGTCTTGTTCACCGCGATGGCCGCATTCCAGGCGACCCTCGCCGCGGGCGCGCCGGTCGGGGCGCACGTCTTTGGAGGCAGGCACTCCGGCGTCCTTCCGCCACGGCTTCGGG
>CAVXVP010000023.1:0-29109 GCA_963765245.1 uncultured Chloroflexia bacterium | reverse complement strand
CGCCGCACCAGAGGCGCGACCCTACCTCCTGCGGATTAGAGCCGAGCCTCGCCCGGCTGAAATACACCGCCCGATGATCGAGGAGCCAGACGAACTTGGTAATGGTCATGTATCGAAGAAGCGGCCCATCTCCAGCTGGCCGCTGGCCCGGCAACGACTGCACAGACCCTGAGACTCCAAGACGGATTGTGAGTTCGCGACACAGGAGCTCGAACGAACCGCATTTCAAGTTGGCTAGGTTGATAACCACGTTGCGGAGGTGATGTGTGCGCTGGGCCGAGGCTGGGTGCGAGTACAGGGCGTCGAGTCCGGCTCCTCGTAGTATCGTTGCACCGACAACTTCCCTACCCTGCCTGGTGCTGCTTTCCATGAAGATCGAGGTCTGGTCCGACATCATCTGCCCGTGGTGCGGCCTTGGGCTCCATCGGCTCGACGCCGCGCTGGCCCGGTCTGCCCACCGTGACGAGGTGGAGGTCGTCCACCACTCGTTCCAGCTCGATCCGACCACCCCGATCGGAGAGGTGACGCCGGTTCGCGAGATGCTCGCCCGCAAGTTCCGCATGGGCGACTCCGCATCGACTGCCTACCAGATCGAGGCGATGACCCGCCGGGTCGAGGACCTCGCCCGGAGTGAGGGCCTGCATCCATACAACGTCTTGGACAATTCGACCGGCAACACCGGATCGGCCCACGAGCTGCTGGCGTATGCCTCGGCCCAGGGGCTCCATGGCGAAGCGTGGCGGCTGATCTACAAGGCGTATTTCGGCGAGCGTCGTTCGGTGTTCGGTCGCGAGCCGCTGCTCGACTTCGCCGAGGAGCTCGGCCTGGACCGTGACGAGGCCGGCGCGGCACTCGATACCGGGGCGTTCCGTCAGCAGGTCCGCAACGACGCCCGTGAGGCGCAGCAGCTCGGTGCGAACGGTGTGCCGTTCTTCGTCATCGATCGACGCTACGGGATCGCCGGAGCGCAGCCCGCTGACGACCTCCTGACGGTGCTCCAGCAGGCGTGGGACGAGGCCCACCCGCTCGAGATGGGCCTCGGCGGCGAAGGCGATGCGGACCTCCTGTGCGGAGCGGACAGCTGCATACCGGCCGTGGTGAGCGCACCGGCCGCAAGTGGCGCCTGAGCGGGAGATCGAGGCGGCCTCTATGTCGATTGGATCATCGCCGCACCCTCGGGAGCCATCGCGACTTCCCACGAGGACGCGATCGAGATGGTCGCAACGCCCTAGGGTTCGCCGACTACCCGTCAAAGACCGACCGGATCATCCCGGTCGCCCGGCTCACGCAGCTCGGCTAACCGCGTTCCCGCGGGCCGCCCTAGCCGCGCGGTGCCGCAGCAAGCAGCTCGCGGGCGCGCAGCGCTGCCTCGATCCGCGTTTCGACGCCAAGCTTGCTCTTGATGTTCGCGACATGCACGCTCGCGGTCTTGGGGCTGATGTCGAGCGCCGTCGCGATCTGGCCGTCGGACCGCGCCTCGGACAACAGGGGCAACACCTCCAGCTCGCGGTTCGTAAACTCGCCGAACGCGCCGCGAAGCCGCCGGGCCCGTTGGCGACCATCCGGGCGTGCCAAGGCGGAGAGGGCTATACGGACCTCTTCGAACACCGCCTGTGGGCCGGCGCCGGCGCCGGCCGCGAACGCCCGATCGAACCGCGCCTGTCCCATCTCCCGCACCGCGGCAGCCTCGGCCGCTCGGAGCAGCGGCTGGCCGAGCAGTGGCTGCGTCCTCACCTCGGCGGAGCGGACGGCGCCCAGGGCACGGATGGCGGTTACCCGGTTCGCTGGGAGCAGCACGGTGACCGAATTGCCGAGGAAATTGACGGTCGCGCCCGCGGCCTCCGATGCGGCGATCATCGCCGAGCTCTCGTCGAGGTGGCGGTACGCGTCCGCGGGTCGACTGGCGAGCGCCTCGGCTGCCGCGAGGAGGCCAAGAGAATGTGCAAGGTGCGTGCCCGAGGAAGCGACCGCGAAGCCCTCGATCGAGCGTCCGAGTGCGTCGATCCCGTCGTCCAGCCGGCCGAGATTCGTGTCGATCTCGCCTGCGTTCTGGAGGGCGAGCGACAGGCCGAACAGGTCGCTGCTCGTGGTACTGACTTGGATCGCACGCGCACAGAGCTCGCGAGCGGCTTCGAGGTGGCCCTGCCGCCCCAGCAGGTCCGCACCATTGTTGTACGCCGACGTCGCCTCGTACGGCAGCCCGGCATCGACGGCGATCCTCGCCGCCCGGTCGAGCAGCTCGACCGCATCGGGCGGCACGGCGACCGTCGCCCGTGCGATCAGCGTGCGGGCGAGGAGCAGCGGCATTCCCACGCCGGTGGCGAGTTCCAAGGCCTCCGTCGTTATTGCATCGACGTCAACCGACTCGGCCGAGACATCGTCGCCCAGCCACGCGAGGGCATTCAGGGCTTCGCATCGCAGCCGCGGCGGCACCGGCCCCATGCCCAGGGCGTACTCGAGACGCGCGATGTGCTCACGAAGGTTCCCCGGTGACCGTCGGCCGGCGACGCCCATCGAGATCGCAAGGCTCAGCGCGACGACGGCGTCACCGGCTCCCGCGGCGAACGCATAGGCTGCGTGCAAATTCGGCACCTCGGTTTCGAAGGCCGTCCTTGACCCGCGATCGCCCGATCGCCGCAACGATTCCACGCGACCCTCCGCCCACGCCGCGAAGTAGTCGGCATGGCGGCGGCGGACCGCCAGGTCGTCACCAACCCGCTCGAGGGCTGCCGCGGCGACGATGCGGATCGTCTCCAGGAGGGTGAAACGGGGGTCGCCGTCTCGTTCGCCTGCGACGCGCGCGAGGGACACCGCCTCGAGGCGACGGAGGTTCAACAGCACGTCAGGCTCGCCGCTCACCGCGGCCGCGGCCGGCTCGTCGAACCCGCCGGCGAATACCGCGAGGGAGCCGAACACCGCCCGGTCCTGGGCAGGGACGAGGCCGAGGGTCGACTCGACGACGGCCGCGAGGGTCGCATGCCTGCCGTCATCGTCATCGTCGGCGAGCGTCAGCCGACCTTCTTCGAGCCGCCTGCGGATCGCCTGCGGGCTGAGCACTCGCGTCCATGACGCACCGAGCTCGAGCGCGAGGGGAAGGCCGTCGAGCCGCCTGCAAACCTCGACCAGTGCTTCGCGATCGGCATCGGTGAGCGATCGGAGACGCCCGTGGTCGCGCGCCCTGGCAAGGAATAGGCGACCCGCGTCGGACGCCTCGACCTCGTCGGGGGTGGCGGGAACTGCGAGCGGGTCGAGCCGGAGGACCCGCTCACCCTTGACGCCGAGGCTGACCCGGCTGGTCGCAAGGATCCGGACCAGCGGCGCGCGCGCGAGGAGATCCACGATGAATTGCCGTGCCACGACCACCTGTTCGAGGTTGTCGAGGACGAGCAGCCCCGGCCCGCGTGACGCCGCGCGCGCGATGACGGTGAGAAGATCGGCATCGGCGCTATCGCCAACGCCCAGCGCCACGGCGATCGCCCCCGGCACCGCTGCAGGGTCGGAGATGTGGGTCAGGTCGACGAACCAGCTCGTTCGTCCCCGGACCGCGGCCCGCCCGAGGACCTCCAGGGCGAGGCGCGTCTTCCCGGCGCCGCCAAGGCCGGCAACAGTCACCAGGCGCGCACTGGCAAGCGCCGCTTCGACCGCTGCGATATCACGCAACCGACCGATCAGAGGATCGAGAGCAACCGCTCGAGATTCCACCGACATCCGGAGGCCATCCTCGTCAAGGGCGCCCGCCGCACCCTCGCGGCATTGTGGGTGCCACGGACGACCGGTGCAAGGTCGACCCGACGCCTAAGGAGGTCCGTAAGTGAAGTCCGCTGGCAGCCGTCGCGGCGCCTGTCAATGCTCGAGGCCGACCGGACGACTGGCGGCCGGTGGACGCGAGGGACCGATCGATGAGCCACTGGTACACCCAGGAATTGCTGACTCGTGAGCACCATGCCGACCTCGATCGCGAGGCCTTGCGCGAAGGTCGCATCGCCGAGGCGAAGGCGGCGCGACCGACGACAAAGCAGTCGTCTCCTTCGACTGGCGGGCACGTCCGCAGCTGGGTGCGGGCACGCGTTGCGAGACTGGCGGCGGTGGCTGCGCGATGGGCGCCGTCGACCCGTTGAGAGCCCGGACGCGGGTGCCGGTACCCTCTGGTCGGCCTGCCGAATCTCAAGGCAGTGACGCCGGGTCTCGGTAGCCGCCGGAAGAACGACGCTGCGACGGGGGTCCTTGGCCTCCCGCTCGTGCGCACCCGGACGATTGGACCAAGCCGTAGAGCGTCGCCGGCGCGACCAAGCCGGCGTCAGGTCTTCCTGGTCCCCACGATGGTGACGCCGTCCACGGCTGGGTAGTTCGAGAAGTAGCGCTTCTTCCAGTGGACCTTGCCGTGGTCGTAGATCGTCACGGTGGTCCACACCCTCGCGCCGTTCACCGCGGCGTTGTTGAAGAATGTGTATCCCACCGGCTTGGTCGGATCCTTCACGGTCTTGTGGATCGCGCGCTCGCCCGGCTGGATGACCGTGTTGGTGACGGTGGCCTTCCGGCCGTTCGGGACGCTCCAGATCTTGAACGTGATCCAGCGCTTGCTGCTGTTGCCGGTGATGGTCCGCGAGATCAGGATCGGGTACTTGGTGTCGTTCCGGAAGCTCATGGTCTGCTTGGTGTTGCCGACGATCCAGACAGTGGCATCGAGGCCTGGCGGATACCGGTTGATGAACTCGTTGTGGTTCTGTCGGGAGAGCGGGACCATGCCGGCCCGGAACGCCGCGTTGAACAGCGTCGTGGACGTGGTGCAGATGCCGCCGCCGAACGCCCCGGTGACGGTGATCTTGCCGCCCTCGATCGCGTTACCCGGCCCGGTCCCGGGCGCGTTGTGCAGGTCCCCCACCGTCTTCCAGAAGTCGAACTTGGCGCCCGCCGGCACGACCGTGCCGTTGATCACCGTGGCCGGCCCCTCGATGTTCCCGCCGAAGTGGTTGTTGACGATGACGAAGTAGTAGACGCTGTACGAGCTGATCATCTTCATCTTCGGGGCGAACGCCTTGGCGTCCGCCGCGGTCAGCTTCGGGTCGATCGCCTTGACGACGGCCTCGACCGGCGATGCGGGCGCGCCCGCCTGGCGGGCCCCGATCGCGTTCACGATCGCCGCCTTCATGCCGGCAGCGTTGAGCGTGCGACCCTCGCGGCTGGCGCCGGTGGCGACCACGCGTCCCCTGATCAGCTTGAGGCCCGCGTCCTGCGCGGTCCGGTTGACCTTCTTGGCCAGCGTCTTGAGGATCGGGTCGAGGCCCGACTCGTCAAGGACCGGGGTGACGCTCCCGTCGGCCGCGGTCGAGAACGAGATCAGCGGAGCGAGGCTCGTGCCGGCGATGGTCCACTTGTCCTTGCCTCGAGCCACGACAACGTTGGCGGCCATCCGCTCCGCGGCCGCCTTGGCCTCCTCGGCCGATGCGGTGGCGACGGCGGGTGCCAACGGCACGACCGGCACGGCCATCGTGATCGACGCGGGCGTGTCGAGTGCCGCGAGCTGCTGGCCGAGCGCGGTCAGCAGTGCCGCCTTGTCCACGGCGCGACCGTCCTTCGACGGGGTGGTGCTGAACGTCCCCGCTTGGCCGCCCGACACGGTGGCGTCCACGGGGGTCTGGTCGATCGCCGTGGCGAGGGTCTCGACGGCGGCCGTCAGCTTGTCGTGGTCGTAGGCGACCGCGGAGTCGAGGCTCACGCCGTTGATCGCAGCCTTGGGCGCGCCGATGAGGTTCAGGAGTGGGTCGGCCTGGCGGCCTGCCGCGAGTGCCGCGTCGACGATCACCGATGAGTCTGGCCCGCGGCCGACGTCGGCGTAGCTGATGTTCGTCGTCTGGCCGTCCGGGCCGGTGAGCGTGATCTGCCCGGTGCCAAGCGACCCGTACGCGCTCGCGATCTGTGCCTCGGCCTGCTCGCGGGTAAGCCCGCCGAGCTCTGTGCTGCCGACGCGGACGCCGGGCAGGACGCGGCCCTCGTACTGCTGGCCCCATGCATACAGGACACCGACACCGATGCCGGCGGTGAGCACGAAGCCCACGACAGCCGAGACGCCGAAGAAGAGGGCGAGCGACCGTCGGCGCCGAGGCCGTGCGGCGGGCTCGCCGTCGGTCACGGCCGCCTCGAGGGGCACGACCTGGACGGCTTCGACGCCGTATTCGGAGGTCGGCGACGTGTCCGCCGGGGCGGCGTCGATCGGCTCGTCGCGCCGGACGAGCGCCGCAAGCTCGGGGTCCGCTGCTGAGTGGGGCAGGTCAGTCATCAGATGCTCATGCGCCGTCGGCCTGGGCCGGGCCTCCTCCCTAGAGACGCCTCATCTTCGCGTGTACGCGCGAATCTGTCACGCCACAGACGTCTCGGGCCGCTGGGAGTGTGACGTGCGACGCCCCAGCAGGTACGCCGCGGATGGAAGGGCGGATCGCCGACAGCTCGGTTCGCGCGCGCCCGGGCGTTCGGGGTAGCCTCTTGTCATGACCCTCGGATTCGGACTCCTCAGCGCGCAGCTTCGACCCGGTGAGACGGACTGGACGCGCGCCTACGACGAGACGGTGCGCCTGGCTGTCGATGCCGAACGGCTCGGCTTCAGCTCGGTCTGGACGACGGAACACCACTTCGTCGACGACGGCTACATGCCATCGCTCCTCGTGGTCAGCGCGGCCCTCGCGCAGGCGACGTCACGGATCGAGATCGGCACCGGCGTCATCCTGGCGCCGATGCATCATCCGCTGCGCCTTGCGGAGGACGCGGCGACGGTCCAGCTGCTGAGCCACGGGCGACTCGCGCTCGGGCTCGGGCTCGGCTGGTCGGAGGTCGAGTACGCCGGGCTGGGCGCCGACATGCGCCGGCGCGGCGTGGCGATGGAGGAGACCCTCCGGATCCTGCCCCAGGCATGGAGTGGCGAGCCGTTCACCCATGAGGGCTCGGTCCACCAGCTCCCGACCCTCGCGGTCCGTCCGACGCCATCGACCCGGATCCCGATCCTGGTCGGCGGTGGCGCCGAGCCGGCCCTCCGCCGCGCCGCTCGTCTCGCGGACGGCATCTTCTCGAACGCACCGGCGGACGTGTTCGCCAAGCAGGTCGGCTGGGTGCTCGATGAGCTCGAGGAGGCCGGTCGCGATCCCTCGACCTTCCGGTTCATCCACTACTCGATCCTGCTGCCCGGCGCATCCCGGGCCGACGCGCTCGCCCGCTATCGCGACGCCGTCTGGGCACTGAACTGGAAGTACTCGGACATGGAGGCCTCGGCGACCCGCCCGCTCCCGGCGGCCTCCCCTCCCCCGTTCGAGGGCGAGGACGAGAGGCTCCTGTCGCGCCGGACCACGCATGCCGGCACGACCGACGAGCTTGTCGAGGCCCTGCTCGAGGTCCGGCGTCAGGTGCCGGTCCCGGTGGAGTTCGTGGCGCGCAGCCACCTGCCCATGCTCGAGTACGACGCACAGCTCGAGGTCATGCAGCAGCTCGCCGAGGGCGTCGCGCCGCACGTCTGATGGCGACCAGATACCTCGTCCTCTTGCGCGGCATCAACGTCGGCGGCCGGAACAAGGTGCCGATGGCGGCCCTGCGCGAGCTCCTCGAGTCGCACGGCCACACGAAGGTCTCGACGTACATCGCCAGCGGCAACGTGATCCTGAGCTCCGATCGATCGGCGGCCACGATCAAGCGGGAGCTCGAGGACGCGCTCCCCACGGCCTTCAAGCTCGACAGCGAGCTGATCGCGGTCCTGGTGCTGACGCAAGCGCAGCTCCGGGCCGTCGTCCGGGACCGACCGAAGGGGTTCGGCGATCAGCCGGACACGTACCACAGCGACGCGATCTTCCTCATGGGGATCGACGCGCCGACGGCGATGAAGGTCTTCGACCCGCGCCCCGGCGTCGACGAGGTGTGGCCGGGCAAGGGCGTGATCTACTCGCAGCGGGTGAGCGCGCAACGCACGAAGAGCCGCCTCGGCAAGATCGTGGGCACACCCGCCTACAAGTCGATGACGATCCGCAGCTGGCAGACGACGATGGCGCTGCTCGAGCGCATGGAGGCGCCCGAGGGGTAGCGGCTCAGCTCGTCACGAAATCGATCGGGCGACGAGCCTCAGGCGGGCTGCAGCTCCCCGACTTCGCGGAGTGCCTGTTCGATGACCTCGACCACGGCATCCGGGTGGGAGATCATCGAGACGTGCGAGGCGTCGATCTCGGTGATCCTCGCGCCGGCATGCTCGGCCATCGCGCGCAGGGAGACCGGGTCGATGATCCTGTCCTGCCGACCGATGATGGCCCACGACGGGATGTCCTTCCAGGCCGGTGGACCGGACGGCTCGGCGAGCCCGGCGAACGACGCCGGCCGCTGCGTCGCGTGGATCACCGCCGCGTCCTCGGGGGAGACGTCCTGGGCGAAGCTCTCCGTCACGGTGCTCGGCAGGAGGTACGTGTCGACGACCTCGGGCGGTGCGCCGGGGATCGGGACCAGCTTGAACGTGGCCGTCGGGTTGGTGACGGCCGGGCCTAGGGCGGACGCCTGCGCCGGCGAGCGCGACGGCCGGCTGGCCCTCGTCCGGGATGAACGCGTCGACGTAGACCAGGCCCTTGACGTTCTGGGCGCCGGTGGCGGCGTTCGTGATGACGAAGCCGCCGTACGAATGGGCCACGAGCAGGACGGGCCCGTCGACCGTGTCGAGGTAGTTCCGCACGATCGCGGCGTCTGCCTTCGGGCCGCGCAGCGTGTTCGGGAGCGCGACCACGTCATGGCCGGCCGCGTGGAGAAGCCGGATCACACCGGTCCAGCTGGAGGCGTCCGCCCAGGCGCCGTGGACGAGGACGATCGTCGGAGTCGTGGGCATCTCGGTCTCCCCGTGCTGAGACGGGTCGGGGCCCTCCAGCGCCCGGCAGCCGTCACCTGTCATTCTAAGCCGACCGTCGAGTACGGCGAGTCGGCCGGCCTATGAGAAGAGCTTGCGATCCCGGATCCGGATCGCGACCGCGTAGGAGTCGTGCCACCATGCGTCGCCACCGGGCGCCGGCGGTTCGTGGAGGTTGAACGGCGTCGCGGCGGCCGCGGTCGTCAGCTGCTTGACCCGGAACTGGTAGTGGTCGAACAGCCGGAGCGCCTCGACCATGTAGGACCGTGCGATGCGCCGGTCGCGGATCCGGAGCAGGTTCTCGCCGTTCTGGAGGTCCGCCGGCTTCGAGACGTTGTATGAGCCCGTATAGACGCGGGCGGTCGGCTTGTCGAAGTCGAGCACCACGAACTTGTGGTGCATCCGCGTGCCCTCGTTCTTGCTCGTGAGACCGGTCGGCTCGGACTTGAAGGGCTCCGGCACGTTCTCGGTCAGCGCCTCCGGTCGAACCGGCTGGACGTTGCCGTCCGGCGACTGGAGGTTGATCCCGCCGATCCGGCGATCCGCCATGCCGTACACGAAGATGTTCGGGTTCTCCGTCACGTGCGTGATCGCGTCGCGGACGGCCCCGTTCGTCTGGTTGATGAAGGCGAGCGAGTAGAAGACGCTCGACGTCGCGTTTTCGATGTCGGCGCCGACCGAAGCGAGCCGGGCGTTCGCCGCCGCATGCGGGGAGAACGATACGTGGGCGTCGATCCCGGCCAGGCCGAGGTCGCGCCAGCGGGTCGAGTCGGTCGTCCCGAAGCCGACGACGGAGTCGTTCGCCCAGTAGGACCCGAACGCCTCGTGGAAGACCCGGGCCGCCGTCTCGCCGCGCAGCACGATCGCGTTGTTCGCCTGGACGTACAGCCCACGCCACGTGAAGTTCGTGGATCCGCAGACGACGACGTTCCCGGCGTTGCCCTCGACCACGATCGTCTTGTTGTGCTGGAGGTTGCTCATGTGGTGGCGCTTGACGTGGGTCGCCCCGGCCGTGGCGGTGAGCCGCGTCGCGGCCTGTGTCTCGGCGGAGCCGGGCTTGCCGTGGGCGTCGCTGTTGTCGATCACGACCCGCAGCCGGGTGCCGAGCTGCTCCAGGCGGCCGACGATGCCGGGCTCGTTCAGGTCGTAGGCGATGACGCGGACCTCTGCGGTCGGGTCGGCGATCGCCTCGTCGAGGACCTGGAGGATGGCACTCCGGGCCTCGAACCCCATCCACGCGAGCGCGTCGGTCGTCTTCGGGTGGGTCGGGACGAAGGTGAGCCCCTCGTCGGCGACGTCCGGGAGGAGGGTCGAGATCGGCCCGGCGGACTCGTACCGGTCGACGAAGGCCTGCGACGACACGAAGCCGCGCGTATACGCGACGTTGAGCAGCCCGGGGTAGGTCTCGCGGCGCAGCTCCAGGCCGACCTCCTGCTCGTCACCCCAGGTGATCGCCCGCGACGCGGACATGAACGCGGGCCGGACCCGATAGCGGTACTCGCCGAGCTGTTCGGGATCGAACGGGAAATGGACCCAGCGGAACTTCTGGATCGGGGCGAAGAGCGACGACTTCGGGTTCGATCCGACGTTCGAGGGCGGCGTCGCGAACGTGATCCGGTTCCCGAGCGCCAGGAAGTTGGCGTGGTTCGGCGGGCGGTACTCGATCGAGAACCCGACGAGGTCGGCGGGTGGCGTCGGGTCGCGCCAATCCATCCCGAGCAGTGCCATCCCGTCGCCCCGGTGCACCTTCAGCGTGAAGGCCGCGTTCGGGTTCGTCCCCAGGACCTCGATCTCGTCGCCCACGTCTCGTCCCCCTGCGAGACACGATCATCTCGCGCGACCGTTTGGTTCCGTCTGGGTCGCTCCTCGATCGGGCTGGCTTACCGCTTGACCGCGAACCTCATGAAGGTCGCCCACTCGTGACTGCCGCACGCCCAGGTTCTCGAGATCGAGCGACTTCGTGAAGTCCTCGAAGAGGTGCTTGCCGCCGCCGAGGATGACCGGCGCCACGATGATGTGGAGCTCATCGACGATGCCGGCATCAAGCCCCTGCCGGATGACGTTGGCGCCGCCACCGATGCTCACGTCCTTGGCCCCGGCGGCTTCCTTCGCCCGGTCGATCGCCTCCTCGAAGGTGCCGACGAAGGTGAACTCGCCGGTCGCTGGCTCCTCCTCCGGCCGGTGGGTGACCACGAAGAGGGGCACGCCGAACGGGTTCTTGTCGCCCCAGTGTCCGGCGGCCTCGTACATGTTTCGGCCGATGACGACCGCACCTTCCCGCGCGGTCACCTCGTTGAGGTACGCGGCGTCCTCGCCGGTCGGCTCGCCCCGCGGCTCGCTTGTCGTAGCTCCACGGACCGCCGAAGACCCAGTAGTGCAGGCGCTCCCCGCCTTCACCGAGTCCCTTGTCCGGGCCGTCGTTCGGGCCGGTGATGTAACCGTCCACCGACGTCGTGATCGCCGCGATGATCGTCATTCGCCGGCGTTCCCGAATGTCGCGCGCCCGGCCAGCCGATAGGTCTGGAACACCACGCCAGTCGGCGTCGTGACCGTCTCCACCAATCCCATCGAGTGTGTCTGGCCACGCTCCGGGAAGAGCCGACGCCCCTCGCCGACCACCACGGGATAGATCCGCAGGTTGAGCTCGTCGACGAGGTCGCGCTCGAGCAGCCACCGGAGGAGGTCTCCGCTGCCGTGGACCTGGATCTCGCGTCCGGGCTGCGCCTTGAGCTCCCGCACCGCCGCCTCGACGTCGCCGTCGAGGACATGGGTGTTCTGCCAGGTCGGGTCCGTCAGCGTGGTCGACGGCACGTACTTGGGCAGGACGTTGATGCCGTGCGAGACCGGGTCGCCCGCGTCGTGGTGCGGCCAGTAGCCCTCGAAGATCTCCCACGTCTTGCGCCCGAGCAGCAACGCGTCCGCGCGCTCGAAGAGCGAGACGATGTACATCCAGCCCTCCTCGTCGGCGAACGGTGCGGTCCAACCGCCACGTCCGAACCCGCCGCTCCGGTCCTCGTCCGGGCCTCCGGGGCCCTGGTACACGCCGTCAAGGGTCAGCATCATCGATGCGATCAGCTTCATGGTCATCGCTCCTGTGGTCGGGCGCCCATCGCGGACGGCCCTCACCTCTTCTACGAACGGACGTGTCCCGATCCGACTTTCAGGGTGTCAGCTCCCATCGAAGTCCCAACGGGTCGGCTTCGGCAGGTCTTCGGGGGCGTATTGCTCCATGCCGGTCATCCCCGGGAAGCCGAACACCCGTGACGGGACGATCCGGAAGAACGTGTAGGGCGGCGGTCCGGCGGTCGGGGCGTTCGGACCGTCGACCTTGTCTCCATCGGCCTCGAGGGGCCAGTTCTTCTCCCTGTAGACCTCGACAAGATGTCGAACGACGTCGGGATCCGTGATCGCCTCGGCACGACCTTCGATGACGATGTCGAGGGACGGGAGCGTCGTGCTGCCCGTCGCGATGACGCATCGACCGTCCGCGGCGATGTTCCGTGCCTTCTGGCTCCCCTCCCCCGCCAGGATGTGCATGGCGTCATCGATCCAGAAGCCGATCACGGGCATCAGATGCGGCCCGCCGTCCGGCCGCGTCGTCGCGAGCCAGCAGGTCCGCGACTGCTCGGGGTTCGCGAGACGTGTTCGTGCCAGCTCCCAGGGCGACGTCTCCGCCTCGTCCCCCATCAGCGACTGCGTGCGTTCCGGTGCTCGCTCCTGCGTCATCGTTTCCTCCTCGAATCGACCGGCGGCGTCACGACGTGCCGGCCAGCTTCGACTCGTTGGTCGTGATCAGCTCGTCGATGAGGTGCTCGAGGTCGCGGTCCGAGAGCTTGCGGCCGGCCTCCGCCTCGATGCGCTCGCGGGCGAGCCGAAGGACCTCGGCCTTGGGGATGCGGTAGCCGTCGACGATCCGGATCGCCTCGATCTCGCCGCCCTTGATCTTGTCCCGGACGGTGCCGGACGAACGACCAAGCACCCAACCCACCTGCTGGGTCGACAGATGATCCTCCACCACGGTCCTCCCCTCGTCCTCCCCAACCCTAGCGCGTGTCGGGTCGCGGCGAGTCGGCCCCTCGTGTCACGCCGAGTGTTGCGCGGCGGCAGATGCCGCCCACTAGTCTTCGGTCATGAAGCTCGTCGTGACCGCCTTCGTGACCCTCGACGGTGTCGTCGAGGCGCCCGGGTTCGACGAGCACCGGGCCGGGCGCAACGCGTGGGCCCTTCGGATCCAGGCCGACGAGGACGAGGCCTACAACCGCGCCCAGGCGATGTCCGCGGACGCGCTCCTGCTGGGCCGGCGGACGTGGCAGATCTGGGCGGCGTTCTGGCCGACGGCCAGCGGTGGCGACATCGAGATGACCGAAAAGATGAACTCGGTCCCGAAGTACGTCGTGTCCAACACGCTGAAACGCGCCGACTGGAACAACACGACGATCCTGTCGGGCGACGTCGCCGACCAGATCGCGACGCTGAAGGCCCGGCCCGGCCGCGAGCTCCTCGTCTACGGCAGTCCGGATCTCGTCGACGAGCTCCTGCGCCACGACCTGGTCGACGAGTTCCGCCTCCTCGTCTACCCGGTCATCCTGGGCAGCGGCAAGCGGCTGTTTCGCGATCGGATCGACATGCACCAGCTGCGCCTGGTCGCGTCGCGCACCTTCGGATCCGGCATCGTCCTCCTCACCTACGAACCCGACAGCACGGTGCGAACGAGCCCGTTCGTCGAGCAATACCAGTGGACGCGCGAGCAGGTCCGCTCGCTCCAGGCAGCCGAGGACATCGACCGGACGCTCGCGAGCGTGCTCTTCACCGACATCGTCGATTCTACCGGCCGGGCGGCCGCCATCGGCGATCGGGCCTGGAAGAAGCTGCTCGATCAGCACCAGGGCACGGTCCTCGCGGTCGTCCAGCGCTGGCACGGCGAGAACGTGGAGTTCGCCGGCGACGGCGTCATGGCCGTCTTCGACTCCCCAACCCGGGCGCTCCGCTGCGCATTCGAGCTGATCGATGCGGCGCACGACCTGGGCGTCGAGATCCGCGCAGGCATCCACACCGGCGAGATCGAACGCCGCGAGACCGGGATCGGCGGCATCGGCGTCCACATCGCGGCGCGGCTGCTCGGCGCGGCGGACAGCGGCCGGGTGGTGGTGACCCGGACGGTCCGCGACCTGGCGACCGGCACGGACCTCGCATTCGAGCCACTGGGCATCACCACGCTGCGTGGCGTCCCCGGTGAGTGGGAGCTGTTCGAGGCCAAGAGCTCGGATCGCTGAGCCGCATCTGGGGTTTCCGCGGCTTGGGCGACCGCTTCAGGTTACGGCGATCCCTGTTTGGCGCGTTTTGCCTTCTGTTGCTTGGGCGTTGGCGGTTTGGCGGCGGCATCGGTCACCTGGCGGAAGACCTTGGCCATCCCGGGGCGCATCAATGCCCGCCGCTCCGCCTCCATGTCGCGGTCGCGTCGTCGCGCCCTGGCGGCTTCGCTCGCGGGCAGGTCCTCGTCGGTCATACCGTCACCAGAGCAAAGTCGGCATTGGCAAGGCGTGACGCATCGGGCTCCGGCAGCCACGTCTCGCGACCTCGCCCGACGGATCCCTGCAGCCAATCCTCCGTCGCGGCGAGCTCGCCGGCCGCGTCACGAAGCGCGGCGATCCCTTCGGTTTCGGCGTCGCGTCGCCACGCCATCGACCACGCATAGAGTGGGATGGGATCCACCAGGTGTCGGAGCACGCCTCCGGGTGGATCGATGTGGTCGGCGGACGCCAGGATCGGGACTGCCTGTCGTACGAGGTGGTAACCCTGCTCCTCGAGTCCGATGGCCGGCACGTGCGGCGGTGTCGAGTGGGCCCCCGACAGTGCGAAGAACTGGTGGATCAGGTCGGTCCACTCGGGCGCGTCCGAATGGGGCGGCACGCCATCGATCTCGAGCCCCTGAAGCCGACGGACCGAGACCTCCTCCAGTCGGGCCAGTGGATGCCCGGCGGGCAGGAGGACGGCCAGCGGTTCGAGCCGGACGAGGACCTGATCGATCGTCGGCATCGGCTGCGCATCGAGCCAGTCGACGCGTCCCAGGACCACATCGAGGCGGCCGGTCGCGAGCCTTTCCAGGGCGGCGCCGGTCCCGCCGGCGTAGCGGCCACGGAAGTCGACGCTCGGCGCCCTGATGCGTGCCAGGTCGAGGATCCTGGTCCCGGTGAGCCGCCCGACACTCATGAGGTCGACCACGGTGGGCTGAGCCGCGGGGACGTGAACATCGGCCCAGAGCGCGTCGTGCTGTGCGACGAGGTGTCGTGCCCTGACAAGCAACCGCTCGCCTTCGGGCGTCAAGGTCACCCGACGGGTCGTCCGCACGAACAAGGCCGTGCCCACCTGCGCCTCGAGCCGCTTTATCTCGCGACTCAACGCCTGTTGGGCGACATACAGCCGAGCCGCGGCGCGAGTGAAGTTCAGCTCCTCCGCCGCGACCACAAAGTAGCGGAGAGAACGGATCTCGAGCTCATTGCCGATCGGCCCACCGGGAGTATTCACGCATTGCTGATGGTAATCGGTCGCCGACAGGTGTTGGACGAACGCGGGCAGGCGTCACAACGTTGTCCCCCGACGTCCTGTTGCAGGGCGGACCCGAAAGGAGAATCGACATGTTCGACCACGGAGCGATGGGAACCCTTCTCATCGGACTCGACGCGACCGAGAGCGACACCTCGACCCGGCGGGTGCGCCGCCCCGTCGAAGCTCCGCGTCGAGAGCGCTCCATCCGCGCTGCCCTGGCGCGCGGTCTGCGCCGAGCGGCCGATCTGCTCCAGCCGCTGCCCGTCGGCGAGACCGCGAACTGACGCGGCGGGTGCCGCGCGCGTGCCAGACTGCTGGCCATGCCGCGGCAGTCGTCAAGGCGACCGGGAGTTTCGCCGACGTCCGCAGGAGCGCTGTCACGTTCCAGAGCCGGCCGGGCACCAGCGTCGATCGCCTCGTGACCGCTGCCGAGCGGTTGGCTTCGCGCCTCGGCCGCGAGCGTCCTTCGTGACCGGCCGGCCCTGGCTCGACGTCCACGTCACGCCGAACGTCGTGGCCGCGACCGGTGCGAGTTCCACCACGTGTCGATCATCCTCGAGGGCCGCGTCGCGTCCGAATCGCGCGATGGCGAGCTGGCTGAGGTGGGGTCAGGTGACGTCGCGGACGTCGCGCCGGGGCACGATTCGTGGGTCGTCGGTGATGTACCGGCGGTGCTGATCGACGTCCAGGGCGTACTCGGTTGGGCCAAGGCACCGGAGGCGGGCGACCGCTTCCTGACGACCCTCCTCTTCACCGACATCGTCGGATCGACCGAGATGGCCGACCGTCTTGGCGACCGCGCCTGGAAGCAGGTGCTCCAGGGTCACGACGGCGCGGTTCGCGGCTTGCTCGAGATGCATCGCGGTCGCGTGGCCGGGACGACCGGCGACGGGTTGGTCGCGACGTTCGATGCGCCCGCCCGGGCGATCCGCTGCGCCATGGCGATCGCGGCCGCGTCGAATGCCCTGGGCGTCCAGGATCGGATCGGGGTCCACACCGGGGAGGTCGAGATGACCGACGGCGAGCTGCGCGGACAGGCCGTCCACCTGGCCATGCCGGCACGTCATCAGGCGCTCCGCCGACGCCGAGGAAGTCTTCGCGTCGGCGACCGTCCCGGAGCTGGCGAGCGGTGCCGGGATCAACTTCAGGATCGAGCCGTCGAGCTCACGTCGGCCTCGGCCGGCGAGCGCCGGCTGTTCCAGGTCCGGGGATCGTGATGACTGGGACGCCCGAGAAGCCGCGGCGGCTTCCCGCCGCGCTGGTTCATCCGCATCGCCTGGGTGGTCCATCGCGCCATCACACCGGCTCACGGGCGGGCGACGCGGGCTGTGGCCGGCCAGGCCCGGGCGCTGGGGCACGATGCGGCTCACGACGGTCGGCCGCAAGACCGGAAAGACGCGCAGCGCGATCCTCGGCTACTTCGAGGATGGCCCGAACCTGGTCACGATGGCGATGAACGGCTGGGGTGCGCCGGAGCCGGCGTGGTGGCTCAACCTGCAGGCGCAGCCGAACGCCGAGGTCGAGCTCAAGACCGGCACGCGCACCGTCCACGCGCGGGCCGCCGAGGGCGAGGAGCGCGACCGACTCTGGGCGCGGTTCCGTGAGTTCGGCGACGACCCCGATGAGTACGCGTTCCGACGGCCCGGGCAGACCGCGGTCGTCGTGCTCGAGCCGGGCGACTCCCAGGAGACCTGATCGGTGGCCCGATACACCGTCTCCACGCACGTTGCGACTCCGCCTGAGCACGTGTTCGCCCTCTGGACGAACCTCGAGCGCATGGGCGAATGGATCGGCGGCCTCACCGGCGTCAGCGACGTGTCGGGGCCGGTCGATCGCGTGGGGACGACCTATGTCGTCCACTTCGGCCCGATGAAGAGCCCGACCGAGGTCCTCGAGGTCGAACGTCCGCGGGTCTTCGCCACCCGGTTCGGCAGCTGGCTGCTCCGCGGCCGCTCGAGTGCCACCTTCGAGCCCGACGGAGACGGCACGCGCATCACCCAGACGTTCGAGACGGTCGGACGGGTCTCGGCCATCTCCTCCTGGGTGTTCTCGCGCGGATCGTACGAGGGCAGCTTTCGCGGAGAGCTCGAAAAGTTCGCCCGGCTCGCCGAGCGCGAGGATCGCACGGACACTCGCGCGTGACGTCGAGCGGTCTGCGCACCCGGTCCGCGGCGGCCTTCGGGTCGAGCACGACTCTCGCCGCCTTCCGCGTCGCGGGGTACCCGGCGCTGTGGCTGAGCGGGACCGCGGCGGGGCTCGGCTGGTCGGCCACGATGGTGGCGATCGGCTGGATCACGCTCACGACGACCAATTCCGTGCTGGCGGTTGGCGCGACCCTTGCCGTGCGACTGATCCCGGGCCTCGTGCTCGGCATCCCGTTGGGTGGCCTCGTCGACCGGCACGACCGCCGGACGACGCTCATCCTCGTCAATCTCGTGGCGACGGTCCCGTTGCTCTGGGCGGCCGCCGTCGCCACGAACGGGACCCTGGCCGTGACCCAGCTGATCGCGCTGAGCCTTGCCCTCGGGGTCGTGGACACGCTCCGTGGAACGGCCACGCAGACGTACTCGTTCGACCTGGTCGGCGCCGGCGGCGCGACCAATGCCATCGCGCTCGGCAACCTGGGCGTGTTCCTCGCGGGCGCCGTCGGGTCCATCGCCGGCGGTCTGGCGATCGAACGGCTCGGGGTCGCCGCCCCGTTCATCCTGTCCGCGACCATGGCGGCCGTCGCCGCGGTCTGTCTCGTCGCCGGTGGCGCTCGAGCCCGACGCGAACGACCGGCACCGCACCTGGTCCCAAGCTTCTCGCGATCGATGACCCTGATCACGCGCAATCGACGGGTCGCCTTGATCGCGCTGATCGTCGTCCTGGCGGAGGTTCTCGGCTTCTCGAGCATCACCGTCTACCCGACGTTCGCGCGCGACGTCCTCGGCTCGGATGCGGCCGGGCTCGGCGCGCTGGCGACGGCGAGGCAGATCGGCGCGATCGCGGGGCTGCTCGCCCTCGCCCGGCTGGGCCTGGGCAAGACCCGCGGCGGTCGCATGATCATCGTCGCCCTGCTCGCGTTCGGGCTGGGCCTCACGGCCTTCGCCGCGAGCACGTCGTTCGTGCTGTCTCTCGCCGTGCTCGTGGTGGTGGGGGCGGCGATGGCAGGCGTCGACACCCTGAGTCAGACGCTGGTCCAGCGGAACGTGGACGACACCGAGCGCGGGTCCGCGATGGGGATCTGGTTCTTCGCGATCGGGTTCGGTCCGATCGGCCTTGTCGGACTCGGCGCGGCGGCGAGTGCGTTCGGCGCGCCGGCCGCCCTCGCCGTCAGCGGCATCCTCCTCGCATCGTTCGCCGTCGGGCTCTCACGCCTCAGGGCGATCCACGAGCTCGTGTAGACCACGCGAGCACGCGCAGCGCTCCCAGCGTGATCCACCGGCTCGGCTGACCCTCGCCGTCCTCCATCTCGATCGGCATCGCGCCTTCGTGGACGATCCCGAGCGGCCAGCGGCCGTCCGGGAGCCGGTTGCCCTCGACGACCCCGACCGCCTCGGCGATGCGCTCGTCGGGCTCGAACCCGGCATCGCGCAGGTAGTCCAGCCCGCGCAGGGCGTCGTAGTGCCACCAGGTCGGGAACGAGAACCGGAGCCAGTCGGGATCGATCACCTCGCCATTCGACTTCCGCCGAAAGAGCCGGCGCTCGAGCATGTACGCCTCGCCCCGACGACGCGCATCCCCCACCCGCTCCGAGCCGCCGATCGCCCGTTCGTACGCGAGCAGGCCCTCCAGGACGTTGATCGTCGTCCCGAACGACGACACCGTCGCGCCGTTCTCGACCTCGCAGTTCCAGCCGCCGTCCGGGAGCTGCTCGCCGAGGAGCCGCTCGACCAGCGGCGTCATGTCCACGCCGAAGTAGGCGCCGGTCGAGACGACATTGCCGTTGATGCACGGCTCGACCTCGCCCTCGAAGAACCCCTGCGCCGCCCAGGGCGGGTTCCACCAGGCGCCATCGCCCCACGTGACGTGGTCGCGGACGAGACCGATCGCTCGCTGAGCCTCCTCGCCCGTGGGGTCGAGCCCGAGCCGTCGCAGGAGCTCCAGGACGTGGAACGTGTCGGTCCGGTCCTGTGAGAACGCGTTGCCCGCCCAGAGGCCGTCCGGCGCCTGGAGCGCCAGCAGCCGCGCGCCCCAGCCATCCGTGGCGACGCGCGCCCGCTCGGCCGCGACGACCGCAGCCGGCTCGTGTGTCAGGTCGCGCATGGCCTGCCAGCGGATCGCGGGATCAGCGTCGAGCAGCCAGTCGATGACGGTCACCGTCGGGCCTCAGGTCGCCGCCGGCTCGACGTTGTGGTTCAGCCGGAAGACGTTGTCCGGGTCCCAGGTCCGCTTGAGGGCGGCCAGACGGGCGACCTTGGCATCGCCGTAGATGGCGCCGCGTCTCGGCCGGGCCGGCGTCGGCGTTCTCGTTCGCGTAGCGGCCCTCGATCGCGTCGGGCTCGACGAACGCCATCGCCCCGCGGACCCACGCGCGCTCGCCGTCGTCGTCCGCCGTGTCGTCCCAGGCGGTGTCGGCGCTGAGGTCGAACCGCGCCGTGCGACCGGTGAACGCCGTCGCGTCGTCATCGACCCGAGCGATCGCGCCACCCTGGGCGGTGATCGGAGAAGGAGCCGCCGGCCGACCCGGCGGCGACGTGCTCGACCAGCGCGTCGAGCGCCTCCGGCCGGATCCCGTTCGCGTACAGGCCCTTGATGAACGAGCGCCCGCCCCAGCCGAGGAGCGAGATCGTGCGCGGTCTGGACCTCGAGGTACGGCTGGCTGCCGCCGCTGACCGACAGCGGCTCCGGACCGCGGCGCAGACCGGCCGTGTCGCGCTCCACCGCGTCGGCGTCGCCGCTGTGGTTGAACGAGACGACGACGACGGGGTCGGCGCCGGCCGGTGGCCGCGTCGTCGCCATCGGCGTCGGCTCGGACGCAGGCGCGATCCCGTAGATCATCGAGACGGCCTCGGGTGCGCTGGCGGCGTAGTCGTCGAACGACCTCCCAGACCTCGCGGGCCGCGGCCGCCGGGTAGATCGCGGACGCCGCGATGCAGCTCGGGTCCGAAGGGGTGGAGGTCGAACTCGAACGCGGTCACGATCCCGAAGTTCCAGCCGGCGCCGCGGATGCCCCAGAAGAGGTCCGGCTCCTCGGTCTCGCTGGCGCGGACGAACCGGCCGTCCGCGGTGACGAGCTCGACGGCGCGCAGGTTGTCGATCGTCAGCCCGAAGTGCCGCTGGAGCCGTCCGACCCCGCCGCCGAGCGTCAGCCCCGCGACGCCCGTATGACCGATCACGCCGATCGGGCAGACGAGGCCGTGCGCCTGGGCCGCGACGTCGAGCTCGCCGAGGAGCGCGCCGCCGTTCACCCGTCGCGATGCGCGTCGCCGGATCTACCGAGACGCCGTGCATCCCGACATGTCCACGACGAGACCGCCGTCGCAGCTCGAGTGCCCGGCCGCGCTGTGGCCGCCGGAGCGGACGGCCAGCGCGAGGTCGTGCTCGCGCGCGAACCGGATCGCCGTCGCGACGTCGGCAGCTCGTCGTCGGCCGGACGATGACCGCCGGTCGGCGGTCGTGGACCGCGTTCCACAGCCGGCGTGCCTCGTCGTAGGTCGTCGTCGGCCGGCGTGACGATCTCGCCCGGCGAACGCGTCCCGAAGACGCCCGGCCTGGTCGCGTGTCAGGCCGGTGGACGACTGGACCATGGTGGCCCCTCCGCCTACGCGCCGCCGCCCATCCCGGTCGTGCCGTCGGACATGACCGCCGAGATCAGGCCGAAGACGTTGTTGTCCGGGTCGAGCAGGTAGCCGACCCGACCGACGCCCTGCGTAGTCCGTGGCCGCGAGGGCCTCGTGCCGCCGAGCTCGACGCCGCGGCGCATCAGGCCGTCGACGTCGTCGACGCCGACGACGATGTTGCAGCCCATCGACGGGTGCGCCGACCTCCGGCTTCGGACCCTGTCGCTGCATCAGCCCGCCGTTGATGCCGTGGCCGGCCGTGCCGGCGACGTTGCCGATGCTCCCCTCCCCGGTCTCGATCGACCAGTACGGCTGATCGCCGAACTGGGTGAACTGTCCAGCCGAGGAGCTCGCTGTAGAAGTCGATGAGCCGCTGCGGCTCGGACGCGTGGATCTCGAAATGCACGACCAGGTTCGGCATCGCGGTCTCCTCTTTCGATTCGCCCTACCCTGCCGCATCAGTTTGTGTGTGGCAAGTGAGACGCGGGCCATTTTCCGCCGCCGGATCAGGACGGAGCCAAGAACCGATAGCCGAGGCCGCGTTCGGTCTGGATGTAGCGTGGGTCATCCGGATCGTCGCCCAGCTTGTCGCGCAGCCGTCGGATGTACACCCGGATGTAGTCGACCTCGTCGACGTACTCACGGCCCCAGACCTTGGCCAGCAGCGTGCCGTGTTGGAGCACGTGGCCGGCGTTGCGCACCAGGTGGTACAGCAGCTTGTACTCGGTCGGCGTCAGATCGAGGCGGACGCCCTTCAGGCGCGCCTCGTGCGCGCGCGAAGTCGACTTCCAGGTCGCCGGACTCGGAACGACGGCGACCGGGTCGTCGGGGCGGGCATGTCATGACGGCGTAGCACCGCCTTGACCCGCGCCATCAGCTCCAGATGGTTGAACGGCTTCGTGACGTAGTCGTCCGCCCCGAGCTCGAGGCCCTTGACCTTGTCCATCGTGTCGTCACGCGCGGTGAGCATCACGACTGGGCACGTCCGAGAACGCCCGGATCTGGCGGATGCACCTCGAAGCCGTCCATGTCCGGGCAGACCGATGTCGAGCAGCACGATGTCCGGGTGCTCGCGCTCGACCACGTCGAGGGCGGCGTCGCCGGTCCCCGCCCCGAGCACGTCGACCTCGCGCCACTGGAGGGTGAACCCGAGTCGGACCGATTCCACCACCTCCGGCTCGTCGTCGACGACCAGGATCCGCATCAGGCAGGCTCCGGCGGCCCGTCGGCCGGCACCACGAGGCTGAATGTGCTCCCGCGGCCCGGCCGGCTCTCGACGTCGATCGTGCCGCCGTGCGCCTGGGCGATCGCGAGCGCCGTTGGTAGCCCGAGGCCGACACCCTCCGCGGCCGAATGCTGGTCCTGGCGCCCCACGAAGAACCGCTCGAACAGCCGCGCCTGATCATCGTCGGCGATTCCTGGACCCGCATCGATGACGATCCAGCTGAGCTTGCCCGTGGGCTCGAGGCGGATGCGGATCCCGACGTGGCCGCCGTCGGGCGAGAACTTGAGGGCGTTGGACACCAGGTTCATGAGGGCTCGCTCAAGGCGCTGACGGTCACCGAAGACGTGCGGTCCCGGGCCGGCGGGCGCATCGATCTCGAGCGTCTGGCCACGCTGATCCGCCAGCGGGCGCACGGCGGACACGATCGACGAAGCTAGTTCGGTGGCGTCGAAGCGCCGAAGCTGCAGACGGATGGACCCCGATCGAAACCGGGCAAGGTCGAGGATGTCGCTGATCAGCCGTTGCATGCGCTCGGCATTGCGCTCGATGGTCTCGAGCATCGACGTCCGCTGCTCGTCTGTCGGCTGCGAAGCCGGATCGAGCAAGAGGCTCGTGCTCGTCCGGACGACGGTCAGCGGCGTCCGCAGTTCGTGCGCGATCGTCGAGAGCAGGTCGGTCCGCAGCCGTTCGACGTCCTTGAGGACTGCGGACGCGTCCTCGGTCAGGCCGCGGTCGACGACCTGCTGCCCGAGGGTGGTGAGCACGTAGGTCCGGTCGTCGCCACGGGCGACGCGAACGAGGCCGAGCGACGCGAGCTCCGCGAGAAGGTCGCCAGCGACGCCATCCCGGAGGTCGGCGCCACGATCCGCGAAGCGCCGGGCGAGATCGGGAGCGCTCGCGACGGGCGCGATCAGGCGCAGGGCTGCCAGGCTCAACGGGGACCCGTCAGCGACAGAGGGCGTCACGTGGGCAGGATACGGCGCCTCAGTCGTGCGACATCCCCACAAGGACGGGTTCTGCGGCCGCGCCGGTCGTCTTGACTTCCGCTGTCATTTCGTCGAGGAGGTCGTACGAGCAGACGCACGGGCCTCCGACGACGCAGCCCGCGCAGCAGAACGGGAGGCCGGCCAGGAACTCGGCTTGACCGGCGATCTCGAGCTCGCAGGTGGTGCAGTCGAGCGGCGGCGTTGAGCTCGGGCGGTTCATGCGGGTACCTCGTTGGTGCGTGGATCCACGCACCTCGGACGCTAGGCACGTCGCCTGAAGGTCCGCGGGAACGTGGATGAACGGGACGTGAACAACGACTTCGGCTCCCGCCGCGTTCACGCGTTGTTCATGGACGTCGATGTGGACGTTCCCATCGGCGCGCCACTCTGGATCGAGTACCGGACGACCGGCACGCGAAACCTGGAGAACACCTCGATGTTGCAGACCGACCCGCGGCAGGCCCAGACGTCTGGGGCGGCCGCGCTCACCGCCGCCTTGGCACAGTTCGACTCGGCGGCCGATCACGTCGCGCTTGCGCCCGGCCTCCGTGCGGTATTGCGGGTCCCGCAGCGCGAATACACGGTCCGTTTCCCGGTGAAGCGTGATGACGGCACCAGCGAAGTGTTCCAGGGCTATCGCGTGCAGCACAACGTGGCACGCGGTCCGGCCAAGGGCGGTCTACGGTTCCACCCCGCGACGGATGTCGACGACGTCCGCGCTTTGGCGATGTGGATGACCTGGAAGTGCGCCCTGGTCGACGTCCCGTTCGGGGGAGCCAAGGGTGGCGTGACCTGCGACCCGAGCTCCATGAGCACGAAGGAGCTGGAGGCTCTGACGCGCCGGTTTGCGACGGAGCTCGAGGGGATCATCGGTCCCGACTCTGACATCCCTGCCCCGGACGTCGGAACGAATGCCCAAACGATGGCCTGGATCATGGACACCGTGTCGATGCACCGTGGTTACTCCGTGCCGGGCGTCGTGACCGGGAAGCCCATCGCGATCGGTGGATCGGTCGGTCGTGCCGATGCCACGGGTCAGGGCGCCGCCTACGTCATCGCACAAGCGGCAGCGCGCCTTGGCGTGCCCATGGAGGGCGTCCGGGTCGCGGTCCAGGGCTTCGGCAACGTCGGTGAAGCCACCGCCCGACTCCTCGACGAGGCCGGCGCCCGCATCGTGGCCATCACCGATGTCCGCGGCGGGGTGTTCGACGAGGACGGTCTCGACGTCCCGTACCTGCGCCGACATCTCTCCGAGCATGGGTCCATCGCCGGCGCGCCCGGCACCCGACCGATCACCAACGCCGAGCTGTTCGCGCTCGATGTCGACATCCTCGTCCTGGCCGCGATGGAAGGGCAGATCACTGCGGAGAACGCGAAGATGGTCCGAGCCAGGATCCTGGCTGAGGCCGCGAATGGCCCCGTGACGCCCGAAGCGGATCCGATCCTGGCCCGGACCGGCGTGACGGTCCTGCCGGACATCCTGTGCAACGCCGGCGGCGTCATCGTCAGCTACTTCGAGTGGGCGCAGAACCGGGCAGCTGTCGCATGGACGCTCGACGAGATCAACGAGCGCCTGCGTCGTCAGATCCTGGCCGCCGCCGATGCGGTTTGGGCCCGAGCGGCGGCCGACGGCATCGATCCGCGCCTCGCAGCCCACGTGATCGCGGTCGAACGCGTCGCGCAGGCGACCGAGCTCCGCGGTCTCTACCCGTAGGGCGGCGATCGGGGGCCGGCCGTGGCCTTCCGGATCCCAGCTTCGGCCAGATAGTTGCATATGCAACGACCTGCCCGCTATACTGGCCGCAGACGGGAGCCTCGTGGTCTCCCCAGCCGACGGACCAGCCGTCAAGGAAACGCGAAAAGATCATGCAATTCGGCGTCTTCACGGTGGGCGACGTCACGCCCGACCCACTGACGGGTCAGACGGTCAGCGAGGAAGAGCGCATCCGGATCATGGTGACCGTAGCGCGCAAGGCGGAAGAGATCGGCCTCGACGTCTTCGCCACCGGCGAGCACCACAACGTGCCGTTCGTTCCCTCGTCCCCGACCACCCTGCTTGGGTTCATCGCGGCCAAGACGGAGCGCCTGCTGCTCTCGACCGCGACGACGCTGATCACGACCAACGACCCGGTCAAGATCGCCGAGGACTACGCGATGCTCCAGCACCTGGCCGACGGCCGGGTGGACCTGATGATGGGTCGCGGGAACATGGGTCCGGTCTACCCGTGGTTCGGCCAGGACCTGCGCAACGCGATCCCGCTCGCCGTCGAGAACTACGACCTCCTGCGCCGCCTGTGGCGCGAGGACGTCGTCGACTGGGAAGGCAGGTTCCGGACGCCGCTGACCGGGTTCACCGCGACGCCGCGCCCGCTCGACGGCGTGCCGCCGTTCGTCTGGCACGGCTCCATCCGCAGCCCGGAGATCGCCGAGCAGGCCGCCTACTACGGCGACGGCTTCTTCCACAACAACATCTTCTGGCCGAGCAGCCACGTCCGGCGGATGGTCGACCTCTACCGGCGCCAGTTCGAGCACTACGGCCACGGGCCGGCGAACCAGGCCATCGTCGGCCTCGGCGGGCACGTCTTCATGCGCAAGAACAGCCAGGACGCGATCCGCGAGTTCCGGCCGTACTTCGACCACGCGCCGGTCTACGGCGGCGCGATGTCGCTCGAGGACTACATGGCCCAGACGCCGATGACGATCGGCAGCCCGCAGCAGGTCATCGACCGGACGCTGGGCTTCCGCGAATTCGTCGGCGACTACCAGCGGCAGCTGTTCCTGGCGGACCACGCCGGACTGCCGCTCACGACCGTCCTCGAGCAGATGGACATCCTGGGCTCCGAGGTCGTGCCTGTCCTGCGCCGGGAGTTCGAGGCCCTCCGTCCGGCTGACGTGCCGGCCGGGCCGCCGCTCCATCCTCGCGTCGTCGCCGCCGAGGCGGCGGCCGCTGCCTCGGCGTCATCGGCCGTGCCGGCGGAGGTGCCCGCATGAGCGCCTCCGCGACCCGGACGCTCGTCGTCGTGACCGCCGGCCTGTCGGAGCCGTCGTCAAGCCGGCTGCTGGGCGACCGGCTGGCGGCTGCCACCGAGCGCCACCTTCGCGAAGCCGGCCTCGACCCGCGCCTCGAGGTCATCGAGCTGCGCGCGCACGCCATCGACCTCGCCAACCAGATGCTGACGGGCTTCCCGTCGCCGTTGCTCCAGGCGTCACTGGACGCGGTCGTGACGGCGGACGGGGTGATCGCGGTCTCACCGATCTTCAGCGGCTCCTACAACGGCCTCTTCAAGCAGTTCTTCGATGCCATCGATCGCGACGCGTTCCGCGCCAAGCCCGTCCTGATCGCGGCGACCGGCGGGACGCCCCGGCACTCGCTCGCGATCGAGCACGCGATCCGTCCGCTGTTCGTGTACCTGCGGGCGGCGGTGGTCCCGACCGGCGTCTACGCCGCGACCGAGGACTGGGGCAGGACCGACGTGGCGGTCGACGGCAGCCTCGTCGAACGGATCGATCGGGCCGCCACGGAGCTCGCGGCCGCGATGACGGCGCAGCCGGCGCCGGCGCCCCGCGACGAGTTCACGGATCCCGTCCCGTTCGAGGATCTCCTGCGTCACTGAGCGGCGACGCGCGACCGGGTGATCAGCGCCCGGCCGCGACCTCCTCATTCGTCCGTCCGGTCACCACGCTGGCCGGGTGATCGGCGGCGTCCCAGCCCTGGAACGCCGTGTCGTCGCGCCGATGGATGAGCAGCCATTTCGTCCGATCGCTCCCGCGCGTCTTGCGGGAGCGGCCATATCCGGCCGTTCGGATCAGCACGAAGCCGCCGACCAGCTTCTCCCCGTGCAGAACGAACTTGAGCTCGCCGTCGCGCACCGCCCGAGCAGGATCCGGGGTCGATGGATCAGCCTCGTAGGTCCCGCGATCCCAGACGATCACGTCCCCGGCCCCGTACTGACCGCCCGGGATCGTCCCTTCGAAATCGGCGTATCCGAGGGGATGATCCTCCACCTGCACCGCCAGGCGCCGCATCCCCGGATCCAGTGACGGTCCACGCGGGACGGCCCATGACGCGAGCGCGCCATCGACTTCCAGCCGGAAGTCGTAATGCAGGCTCGACGCACGATGACGCTGGACCACGAACCGACCGGTGGCCCCGGACGGCGGCGCCGTCGCGGAACCCGGTTTGCCATCCGGCTCCGGCGTCCGGCGAAAGTCGCGCTTGTCTCGGTAGCTCTTGAGTCGGTCAGCGTGACGCGTGCTCATCGGGTGCGCGTCCGTCGCTCCTGAGGCGCCGTCAGCGAGACTGGCCCGCCTCGCGCCGGTCGGGCGGTGCGTCGGTGTCGTCCTCGACCGGGCCGGGCTCGGTCGCGTAAGCCGCGATCCGCTGATCGCCGCTCCGGACGCCACCGGGGATCGTCTCCGCCTCGCGTTCGGGACGACTGCCGATGTAGGCGCCCGCGTCGTCCGGATGAGCGTCCGGGTCGTCTGTCGGAAGTGGCCTGGTCCCCTCGGGTCGTGGACGCTGTTCCTTGTCCGTCATCGGTGCCTCCTCTGGAGGGATGCCATCGTCCTCCAGCATGCGCCCGAACGGACGGGCGCGCCCTTTTCCGCACCGGAGACGGTCTTGCAGAACCGTTTCGCCCGCCCCATGACACCGCGGACGGCGACGCCTACTCCCCGCGGTGGTGCGTCGCTGCAAGGCTCCCCAGCGCCCCCGGATCCAGGGCGCCGCTCGGCACGCTCGCGACGCGGCCCGGCGTGCGCGCCCAGAGGGTGGCCGTCCGCTCCCCGCCTTCGAGTGCCGCCCGCTCCCCGACGACGGCGCCCGGCCCGATCTCGGCGACCTCCTCGTTGTCGACGTCGACGACGAACATGCCATCGAGGATGAGGAACACCTCCGTGCCGATCTCGCGCTGGCGCACGAGGTCTCGCCGACGGCAACCGTCCTGATCTTCGGCTTCTGCGCCGGCCATGATCGCCGCTCGACAGCGACCGTTCCAGAGCCGACTCGACCGTCGCCGTCCACCGCCGGCGAGTCGTTGTCGCCCCACGGCGTGCGGTCTCCGAACAAATCCTTGAACCATTTGTCGAAGTCGATGACGCCGGACTTCAAGGCCAGCCGGCCGTCGTCGCCGTAGACCCAGTGGCGGGGAAATGGGCTGGCGCCGACCAGCTCGTGGCTGGAAGTCCCGTCCGCGTTGATCGTCAGCGCCAGCGTCGTCCAGGCGATCGACGGCCAGAACTGGACGAACGGCTTGTGACGCACCGGTCGAGGTGTCGGAAGGCCCATCCGTCCGCCGACGGTCTGCGTGAAGCGGACGGATGTCGGACCTACCTCGGGCGCGGGCTGGATGTCGGGCAGATGGACGGCGGGGAAGCGGATCGCCGCGGGCCCGACCCGGACCGTCGTCGCCCCGATGTGTCCCTGCCCGAGATGGCCGAAGCCGGTGATGCGACCGCCCTCGACCTCGATGAAGGCCCGGAGCTCATTCGCCTCCCGGAAGCGATCCGTGCGGCGAAGCTCCTCCAGATCCTCGATCCGGTCCGGCGGCGGCTGGTCGTAGTGGGTGACGCCCAGCTCGAACGGGACCTTGACGGTCCTGTGATGGCCTCGGACGGGATCCACGAGATCGCAATGACCGATGACTCGAAGCGCTGGGTGGCCACGAACGTTCACCTCACAGGGGCGTGGCCCGGTCGGACCGGGTCTGCGGCAGATTATGTCGCCCC
>CAVXVP010000022.1:0-16069 GCA_963765245.1 uncultured Chloroflexia bacterium | reverse complement strand
CCCCGCGTCGCCAGCGGAGTCGCCGACGGGTCGCAGCTCGACGCGGCGTCGCCCGCCCAGTCCAGCCCCGGCCAGCCGGACGCGACCTCGATCGCGGTCTCGAGATCCGGCACGTCGAGCACGATGAACCCGCCGAGGTGCTCCTTTGTCTCCGCGAACGGCCCGTCCGTCACGAGGCCGCCGCGGCGCACGGTCCGCGCCTGGCGTGGCTCGCCCAGCTCCTCGCCGCCCGCGATCCGACCGGCCGCACTGTGCTCGCGGAACCAGGCGATGGTCCGCTCGATCTCGAGCCGCCGCTCCTCCGGGGTCGCGACGTCCCAGGCCGCCAGGTGGTCGTCGCCCTGGAACGTCAGCATCACGTAGCGCATCGCTGCAGGCTCCTCGCACTCGCGGCCATCATGGGACCGCCCGCGGATCGACGACCACCGGGCGGAGGATCGACGAACGCGGGCGCCGTTCCGCCCTGCGCGACGGGCGTCAGTCCTTGGGCAGCCAGGCGTCGATGCGGGCCTGCGCGCCGTCGTCGGTCAGCGGCCCGTTGACGACCTCGAGCACGCGGCCGTTCGGGTCGATGAAGAACTGCGTCGGCAGGGCGAACACCTTGTAGAGGTTGAAGATGTCGGCCGAGGCGTCGAAGGCGATGTCGTAGCCCAGCTGGTAGCGGTCGGCGTACGCCTTGACGTCGTCCGGCGTCGTCTCCTGGACGGCGATGCCGACGATGGCCAGGCCCTTGTCGCCGTAGGCCTCGTCCATGTCGCGCAGGACCGGGGTCTCGGACTGGCAGGGCGGGCACCACGTCGCCCAGAAGTTGAGCCACACGAGCTTGCCCTTCAGGTCCGCGAGCCGGACGGGGTTGCCGTCGAGGTCCTGCAGGGTGCCGGTCGTCCCGTCGGGCAGCGTCACCGCGAATTCGGGCGCCTGCTGGCCGGGCTGCAGGCCGTCGGTCACCGGTCCGACGATGAACGGGGTGGAGACCGGGATCGCGGTCGCGCTCCCTGGCCCCGCGGCGATCGGGCGCGTCGCGAGCGTCAGGCCGACCGCGGCGACCACGACGATGGCCAGGTATCCCGACCAGCTGGCGGCCGGTGAACGGCCCGATCAGGCCCCGGCGAGGGGGCGGCTGGGACGACGGCTGCGGCGGGGACGACGTGGTCGGGTCGGTCACGTCAGACAGCGGTGTTGAAGGTGAAGTAGCGAGGCAACAGCACGAGCAGGTCGAAGATCATCGCGAAGCCGATCGCGGCGACGAGCAATCCGCCGATCAGGGACACCACCCTGCCGTGACGCACCAGCGGCCGCATCAGTGCGGGCGCCCGGTCGAAGAACAGGGCGATCACGATGAACGGGACGCCGAGCCCAAGGGTGTAGCCGACGAGGAGCAGCGCTCCCTGGAGCTTCGTCGCAGCCACCGCAGCCATCGTCAGGATGCCGCCGAGGATCACGCCGATGCACGGCGTCCACCCGATCGCGAAGATCGCGCCCAGCGCGAACGACGTGCCGAGGCCGGCCTTGCCGCCGACGAGCCGGCTGCCGACCCGGCCGCCCACGCCGGCGTCGACCGGGGCGAGGGTCATGCCACCGGTCATCGTCGTCACGCCGGCGGAGGCGCCGGCGTCGAGGGGGCGCCACGTCCGCTCGAAGAAGGCGATCGGCAGCAGCCCGGCCAGGCTGAGGCCCATGACCACGAGGATCACGCCGCCGACGACACGGAGCAGCGGGATGTAGTCCGCGAGTGCCCCACCGGCGAAGGCGGCCGTGACGCCGAGCAGCGTGAAGATCGTGCCGAACCCCGCGACATAGGCGACGGCGTGGCGCAGCGCAACCCACCGCGACGGGCGGCCGGTGGCGTCGGGTCGCGCCGCGACCGCGACCGCGGTGAGCTGCCCGAGATACGCCGGGACCAGGGGGAGGACGCACGGCGACAGGAACGAGATGACACCCGCTCCGACGGCGAGCAGGAACGTGTAGTCGCCGGTCACGCGGACGATCCCGTTGCACCGTCGAGCCCGTCGGCGAGCAGGCGCCGCAGCCGCGCGGGGCTCGTGGCCAGCTCCAAACGGCGATCGCCGAGCTCGACGACCGGGATGGTGAACGCGAATTGCCGCTGCCAGCCGTCATCGGTATCGATGTCGCGCTCCTGCAGGCGCGGGACCGCGAGGCCACGAGCCGCGCGGTCGGCGAGCAGGGCCCCGAGCGCCGCCCGCGCCTCGTCGCACAGGCTGCAGCCGGGGCGCGCATACAGGATCAGGTCGGGCAGGGGAGGGGTCACGGCGAGCGCATTGTAGGCGGGCGGCGCCGATCGACCCGGGAGGCCGCAGCTCTGCGCGCCCGGGAGTGGCGTTGACCGCGCGCAACGGGACGCGCGAGCCAGCGTCGTCACCGCGTCGCTGGTGGAGTAGAGTGCGCGCCTGCACGGTTGCGGGGGGTCTGGAGGGATCGGGTTGCGCCGTCGCGCAAGGGTCGTCGGGGCCTCGATGCTGGTCGCCCTGCTGCTGGTCAGCACGTCCATCGCCCCGGCCGTCGGCCACGGCCCGGAGAGCCGGCCGATGCTCGGCAACGACGCCCACGCGGAGGCCGGCCAGACGACCACGTTGGCGGCCGCCCTCCCTACCGGCTTCCAGGACCAGGCCGTCCTGAGCGGGCTCGTCCACCCGTCGGTCGTCCAGTTCTCGCCTGACGGCCGGATCTTCGTCGCCGAGAAGCGCGGGACGATCAAGGTCTTCAGCAGCCTGACGGACACGAGTCCGGTCACGTTCGCCGATCTGCAGTCCAACGTCGACGACTACTGGGACCGCGGCCTGCTGGGCATGGCGCTCCCCCCGAACTTCCCGAGCAACCCGTGGGTCTACGTCCTGTACACCTACGACGCGGCCATCGGGGCGACCGCACCACGCTGGAACGACGGGTGTCCCACCCCGCCCGGTCCCACGACCGACGGGTGCGTCGTCAGCGGCCGGCTGTCGAGGATCTCGGTGAGCACCGGGGCCGAACAGGTCCTGATCAACGACTGGTGCCAGCAGTTCCCGAGCCATTCGATCGGCACGGTGACCTTCGGTCCGGACGGGGCCCTGTACGTGAGCGGCGGCGACGGCGCGAGCTTCAACTTCGCCGACTATGGCCAGGCTGGCGGCAGCCTCGCCGGCACCCCGACGCCCGTGAATCCCTGCAACGACCCCGCCAGCGAGGGCGGCGCGCTCCGCAGCCAGGACATCCGCACGATGCCGACCGGCGGCGGTGGGACCAACTATGAGACGACCGTCCTTTCGGACAACCCGTCCTTCCTGCTGCCGATGGGCGAGTCGAGTGGCTCGATCGCCGACGTCGTCGCCAGCCTGCAGGGGACCACCTCGGGCGCGCCCACGTATGGCGCAACGGGGGCGGTGACGGGGCATACGGCGATCGACTTCGATGCGGAGACCGATCGGTTCACGTTCGCCGACCACGCGAACCTGGACCTCGGTACCACGTTCACGGTCGAGGCATGGATCGCGCGCGACGACCTTCTGCCCAACGTGTACGCGACGGCGGTCGATAAGGGGACCGGTTCCTACCAGATCGGCATCGATCCCAACGATCACTACTTCCTCGCCAAGGGGGGCATCGCGCTCGCGGGCCTCGACGGCAACAACAGGGTGCTCGCGGACGGCTCGTGGCATCACGTCGTGTGGACGTTCACGCCCGGAACGAACCCTTCTCACCTGTACGTGGACGGCGTCGACCGGACGGCGAGCCTCACGCTGAACGTCAATCCCTCGTTCGTCGACAACTCGAACAGCTTGCTGGTGGGTGACGGACCGGCCAGCGGCGATGTTCAGATCGGCGGCAAGGTCCAGTACGTCGCCCTCTACAAGAGCGCCCTGTCCCTTGCTCGCGCGCAGGCGCACTATGCAGCCCGGACCGGCGGCGGAGGCCCGCCACCCGACCCGGCCACGCTCGACGGGGCGATCCTGCGCCTCGACCCGAATACGGGCGACGCGATGCCCGGCAACCCGAACGCTGCGTCACCGGATGCGAACGCCCGTCGGACCATCGCGATCGGTCATCGCAACCCGTTCCGGTTCACCTTCCGACCGACCACGAACGAGCTGTGGGTCGGTGACGTGGGCTGGAGCACGTGGGAAGAGATCGACCTGATCGCGAACCCCACCGGCGGCGTCGTGAACGACGGCTGGCCGTGCTACGAGGGCGTCGGTCGCCAGTCGTCGTACGACAACCTCGACCTCCCCATCTGCGAAGGCCTCTACGGGGCGCCGTCGGGGACCGTGACCGCGCCGTACTTCACCTACAACCACAGCGCGACGATCGCGGGCGAGACGTGTCCCACCGCGAATGGCTCGTCGATCTCCGGCCTGGCGTTCTACACCAGCGGGAGCTACCCCACCGCCTACAACGGCGGCCTGTTCTTCGCGGACTACACGCGCGACTGCATCTGGTTCATGCCGGCCGGCACTGGCGGCCGTCCGAACGCCGGCCAGGTGGCGAAGTTCATCGAGGGCGCCGCGAACCCGGTCTACCTCACCATCGGTCCGGGGGGCGACCTGTTCTATGCCGACTACGACGGCGGGACGATCCACCGGGTCACCTTCGCGTCCGGCAACCAGCCGCCCAACGCGGTCGCATCGGCGACCCCGACCAGCGGCCAGGCGCCGCTCGCCGTGCAGTTCACGGGCAGCGGCTCCACCGACCCCGAGAACGGGCCCCTGGGCTACGCGTGGGACTTCGACGGCAACGGCACCGACGATGCGTTCACGGCGAACCCCACGTTCACGTACACGTCGCCCGGGACGTTCGTCGCACGCCTGCGCGTGACCGACAACGGCGGCCTGTCGGCCAGCAGGACCGTCACCATCAGCGTGAACAACACGCCGCCCGTCCCGACGATCCTCACCCCGGCGTCGACGCTGACGTGGGCCGTCGGCGACACCATCCAGTTCTCGGGCAAGGCCGACGACGGGGAGGACGGCGCGCTCGGCCGCCGCCAGGCTGTCGTGGACGATCGTGCAGCACCACTGCCCGACGAGCCCGAACGACTGCCACACGCACGACGTCCAGACGATCGGCGGCGTCGCCACGGGATCGTTCTCGGCGCCCGATCACGAGTACCCGAGCTGGCTCGAGCTCGTCCTCACCGCGACCGACAGCGGCGGCCTCACCGGCACGACCTCGGTCCGCCTCGACCCCAAGACCGTGACCCTCTCGTTCGCGACGGTGCCGACGGGGCTCGACCTGTCGGTGGGTTCGACGACATCGACCGCCCCCTTCACGCGCACGGTGATCCAGAACTCGCGCAACACGATCACGGCGCCGGTCCAGCAGACCGTGGGCGGCACGACGTACAACTGGCAGAGCTGGTCCGATGCGGGCGCGCGGTCGCACGACATCTTCGCCCCCTCGACGGCCACCTCGTACACGGCGACGTACGTGGCCGCGCAGCCGCCCGCCGACGTCCGCGTCACGCAGGCGATGCAGCAGAACGGATCCCAGGTCACGATCACGGCCGTGGTCACGAACGGCGGACCGGGATCGGCGAGCGCGGTGGCGCTGAGCGATGCGCTCAACCCGAAGATCACCTACGTCTCCGCCTCGAGCACCGCCGGCAGCTGCGCCTACGCGTCGGGCAGCCGCACGGTGACATGCTCGATCGGCAGCATGGCGAACGGCGCCCAGGCGACCGTGACGATCGTCGGCAGCGCGTCTGGAAAGGGGAACGTGAGCAACACGGTGACCGCGACCAGCACGACCACCGATCCGAACACCGCGAACAACAGCGCGACGGCCTCGATCAAGCTGCGCTGACACGTCGCCGCGAGGCACGCGGCGCGAATGCCTAAAATCCGCCCGTGACCGAGGCCCGCCTGTTCGACCGCGTCGGCGGCACGCCGTACTTCGAGCGGCTGGTCGACACGTTCTACGCCGGCGTGGAGACCGATCCCGTGCTGTTGGCCGTCTACCCCGACCACGCGGACTTCGACGGCGCCCGACATCGGCTCACGCTGTTCCTGGTCCAGTACTGGGGCGGCCCGACCACGTACAACGACGAACGCGGGCATCCGCGGCTCCGCATGCGGCACGCCCCGTTTGCGATCGGCAGCCTCGAGCGGGACCGGTGGCTCGTCCACATGCGTGCCGCGATCGACGCGTCCGTCGCGCCGGACGACGCCCGGGCCGAGCTCCACGCCTACATGACGATGGCGGCCGATGCGATGCGCAACCGCGAGGACCCGCCGACGACCGGCTAGGATGGCCGTGCGCCCCCGTAGCTCAGTGGATAGAGCGCAGCCGTCCTAAGGCTGGCGTCGGCGGTTCGAATCCGTCCGGGGGCGCCAGTTCCCGCCCAACCTTCGATCATCGGCGATCGCGATCGCGGACGGGCGCCAAGTGCTGAGCACGGATCCAGTCCCGGCGACTGAACAGTTCCGTTGCCACGCAGTGGTGGGCAGTTTGCTGTTGCCTTCCCACTGGCCAGGCACCCGAGGGCGCACACCCCGCAGGTCAGTCACCCCCTTGACGGTTCTGGTACCTTGTTGAAACCGGTCTCATGTAACCGGTTTCATCTCCGAGGCTGCCGTGGGCAAGAAGTCCGTCACGATCCGCGACGTCGCACGCCACGCGGGGGTCAGCGTCGCGACGGCCTCGCGGGCCCTCAACGGCAAGGACGTCGTCAACCCCCAGACGCGCGACCGCATCCTCTCGGTCATGGAGGAGCTGGGCTTCTCCCCGAGCCCGGCGGCGCGACGACTGAGCCTCGGGCGGACCCTCACGGTCGGGGTCGTCGTCTCGTTCCTGACGCGGCCCCAGGCCGCGGAGCGGCTCCGCGGCGTCGACGCCGTCCTGACCGACAGCGAGTTCGACCTCGTCATCTACAACGTCGAGTCCGTCCAGAAGCGCGACCACTACCTCGGCACGCTGGCCCAGTCGCAGCGCACCGACGGGCTTGATCGTGATGTCGCTGCCTCCGCCCGACTCGGCCGTGCCGATGCTGGGACGCGGCCCGGTGCCCGTGGTCTTCATCGACGTCCACACGCCCTCGATCGCGGCGATGCCCCGGGTCGTCGGTGACGACGCCGCGGGCGGCGCCCTGGCGGCGCGCCACCTGCTCGATCTCGGACACACGGCGATCGGGTTCGTCGGCGATGCCCTGCACGACCCGTTCGGCTTCACATCCAGCCACGACCGCGAACAGGGCCTGAGCGACGAGCTGGCGCGCGCCGGCATCTCGATCCCCGATGACTGGGTCGGTCACGGCGCCCATGGGCGGTACGAGGCCCGGGACCTCGCGCGCCAGATGCTGACCGCGCGACCGCCGACCGACGGCGATCTTCACGGCCAGCGACACGCAGGCGCTCGGCGTCATCGCCGCGGCCCGAGAGCTCGGGCTCCACGTGCCCGACGACCTGTCCGTCATCGGCTACGACGACATCGAGGCCGCCGACTATGTCGGGCTGACCACGGTTCGCCAGCAGCTGTTCGAGTCCGGCCGCCGCGGGGCGGAGGTCCTGCTGGCCGAGATCGGCTCCCGATCCGAGGAGCCGCCCGTCGTTCACCTGGCACCAGAGCTGGTGGTCCGCGCGACCACGGCGCCTCCGAAGGAGGGCCGTGGATGAGGACCCCTGACGGCTTGGCACCCGCGAGGAACACCCACGAGGAGGAGTGCTCATGATCAGCATCGGGATCGGGCGCGCCGGCGCGGCGCTGGCCGGAGGGCGCCTCGCGGCGCTCGCTGTCGCAGGCATCCTGGTCGCGGCCTGCGCCGCGCCCGGGGCGGTCGCGACGCCGTCGCCCGCCGCGAGCGCGGCGCCGACGGCGGCTGCGCCATCGGCGAGCAGCGAAGCAAGCGCCGCAGCCCCGTCCGCGAGTGCCGTGGCCGCCGGTCCGTCGTGCGGGACCGACCCCGTCGAGCTGAACGCCTACTTCGAGACCGGGCTTCGACCTGCCGTTCAAGCTCTCGGACGAGTTCACCAAGCAGTTCCCGAACGTGACCTGGAAGATCAGCCAGGACCAGTTCACGAACCTCATGACCGCGACGCCGCGGCTGCTGTCGGGCGACAATCCGCCCGACCTGATCCGGCTGCCGTCGATGGTGTCCCTGGTGAAGGACGGCCTGCTCAAGAACCTCGACGACTACGCGACGGCCTTCGGCTGGGACAAGTTCCCGGCCGCGCAGCTCGCGCAGAACCGGGTCGCGTCCGACGGGACCCGCGGCTCCGGTTCCCTCTATGCGATGGGCCTGAACTACAGCCTGACCGGCGTCTTCTACAACAAGCAGCTCGCCGCGCAGCTCGGCATGACCGAGCCGCCCAAGACGGTCGCGGAGTTCGAGGACCTGCTCGCCAAGGCCAAGGCGGCGGGGCTCCTCCCGATCATGGCCTGGAACGCCACGGCCAGCGGCGGTGGCCTGGCGTTCCCGCTGCAGAACCTCATGGCCGCGTACGGTCCGACCCAGCCGATCAACGACTGGATCTTCCAGAAGCCGGATGCGACGATCGACACGCCGACGAACCTGACGGCCGCGCAGCACCTGCAGCAGTGGGTCGAGGCCGGCTACTTCAACAAGGACACCAACGCGACCGAGTACACGGACGCCAATGCCCGCTTCGGCAAGGGCGAGGGCGTGTTCATGTTCAACGGCGACTGGCAGGACGCGATCTACGACAAGGACCTCGCCGGCAACGTCGGGTTCTTCGTCTTCCCGCCGGCCGAGGCGGGCGGATCGCTCGCGGCCATGTCGGCGCCGCTGACCTACGGCATCGCCAACACCGCCAAGAACGCCGACTGCGCCGCCGCGTTCTTCAACTGGGTCGCCACCAACGAGACCGCCCGCCAGATCGACGTCACCGTCGGTGGCTCGAACCCGGGCGGGCCGACGGACCTCCCCGTCCCGCCCGCGGCGGCCGGCTCGGTCATCAACGAAACGCTGAACGCGGGTGCCGACGTCGCCAAGGACAACGGCGCGATGGACTTCATCGCCAACGCCACGGGCGCGATCTTCGCCCAGGGCTGGACGCCCGAGCTCCAGAAGATGGTGGGCGGCAAGCAGGATGCTGCCGGCCTGCTCAAGGCCGTCCAGGCCGAGTACGAGAAGGAACTTAGCCGTTGAGTCACGCCGCCGACGAAGCCCCGCCGAGGCAGGCGATGCATCCAGCATCTGCCTCGGAGGCTCGTCGGCGGCAAAGCCGGCGGATCCCCTGGACCGGGATCCGCCGGCAAACCATCGTCGGCTGGCTGTTCGTGCTGCCGGCGCTGACGATGTACGGGCTGTTCGTCCTCCAGCCGCTGGCCCTGACGGTGCAGTACTCGCTCTACCGCTGGGACGGCGTCGGCCCCGCGACCTGGGTCGGTCTGTCGAACTACGCGACGGTCCTCAGCGAGCCCAAGCTCGTCGAGACGCTGTTCAACGCCTTCCGGCTCGTCCTGTTCTACAGCCTCATCCCGGTTGCGCTCGGGCTGGTGACGGCGAGCGTCATCCATCGCGTCGCAGCCGGCCGGCTCGGGACGGTCTCGCGGACCGTGCTCTTCCTGCCGCAGGTCATCCCGCTCGTCGCCGCCGGGATCATCTGGGGGCGGCTGCTGTCCCTGAACGGCCTGATCAACCAGGCGCTCACGGCGATCGGTCTCGGCGATGTCACCCGCGCCTGGCTCGGCGACTTCGACTTCGCGCTGCCGGCCGTCGGGCTCATCGGGATCTGGGTCCTGCTCGGCTTCTGCACCGTCCTGCTGCTGACCGGCATGACGAGGATCGACACCGCCCTGTTCGAGTCGGCGCGCCTCGATGGGGCGGGCTGGTTCCAGGAGTTCCGGTTCATCACCGTGCCGAGCCTGCGGTACGAGATCGGCGTCTGCGTCACGGTCACCGTGATCGCCGCCCTGGCGGCGTTCGACATCGTGTACGTCACGACCGGCGGCGGACCGGGCAACGCGACCGCCGTCCCCGGGATCCAGATCTACATCCTCGCGTTCCTCGAGCGGCAGGTCGGCCTGGCGTCCGCGTTGGCGGTCGTCCTGATCATCCTCGTCCTGATCGTGATCCTGCCCATCCAGCGGCTCACGCGGGGGAGCGCGCAGTGAGAGTCGCGCGTCGCGAGGTCTACGCCGGCTGGGCGCTCCTGGTCGCGTTGATCGCGATCACGATCCTGCCGTTCGTCAGCATCTTCACGACGGCCCTCTACCCGTCGGGCAGCGTCCCGGTCGGGCTCTCGATGCCGCCGGACCCGCAATGGGGCAACTTCCTCGAGGCGTTCAAGGTCGCGAACATGAGCGCGCTCCTGGGGTCGAGCGTGTTCATCGTGCTGGCGGTCGTCCCGATCTCGCTCCTCATCTCGACGATGGCGGGCTTCGCGATCGGCTCGCTCCGCATCCCCGGGGCGGGGCTGCTGCTGCTCCTGTTCGTGTTCGGGCTGACGCTGCCGTTCGAGGGGATCATCACGCCGCTCTACTTCCTGGCGCGGCAGATGGGGATCCTGAACACCCGCCTCGCCATCGTCCTGCCGCTCATCGGCCTGTTCATGCCGTTCGCCGTGTTCTGGATGCGGGCCCACTTCGTCAACATGCCGAGCGAGATCTCGGAGGCGGCACGCGTCGACGGCGCCAACACCTGGGACCTGTTCTGGCGGATCCACGTCCCGCTTGCGCGCGCGCCGATGGCGTCGCTCGGGATCCTGATGTCGGTCTGGGCCTGGAACCAGTTCCTGCTCGCCCTGGTGCTGGTCGAGGACCCGACCCAGCGGACGATGGCCGGTGCGCTTGGCGCCTTCCAGGGCCACTACGCGACCGACATCCCGCTCCTGAGTGCCGGGACGATCCTCATCCTCGTGCCGACGCTGCTGCTGTTCATCGTCTTCCAGCGCCAGGTCATCGCGGCCCTGCTCCAGGGATCGGTGAAGGGATGACGATCCGGTTGCCAGGGTCGAAGGGCGAACGCCATGCGGCTCGCGGCTCGGCGCCGAGGACGCGACACTCGGGCTGGTGAACCTCTCGTGCCCGCCGAGCCCGTGTCATCGTGCCGCGACCTGCGCCCTGACCGGCTGACGTCACATGCGTGACGTGGCACCGCGCCCCCAGCTCCTCACGTACCCGGATTCGCTCGGCGGTGACCTTCACGCGCTGGGCGACCTGCTCGAAGGGCCGCTGGCCGGGATCTTCCACGGCGTCCACGTCCTGCCGCCGTTCCCCTCGTCGGGGGATCGTGGGTTCGCGCCGCTCACGCTACGACCGGATCGACCCGCGCTTCGGGACCTGGGACGACATCGGCCGCATCGCCGAGCGTCACGACGTGCTCCTCGACCTGATGATCAACCACATCTCGCGCCAGAGCGCCGAGTTCCAGGACTTCCTGCAGCACGGCCGCGAGTCGACCGCTGCCGACCTGTTCATCACGATCGACAAGGTCTGGCCCGACGGCCACCCGCCGGCCGCCGACGTCGCGCGGATCTTCCTGCGCAAGCCCGATGCCCCGTTCTCGACCGTCACGATCGGGGACACGGGTCGGGAGGAGCGGATCTGGACGTCGTTCGGGACCGCGGACTGGTCCGAGCAGATCGACCTCGACGTCACGTCGGCGGCGACGCGCACCCTGATCACGCGCTGGCTCCGGCAGTTCGCCGAGCACGGCGTCCGCATCGTGCGGCTCGACGCCGTCGGGTACGTGATCAAGAAGCCCGGGACGTCCTGCTTCATGGTCGAGCCGGAGATCTACGACTTCCTCGCGCTGGGTGACGGATGTCGCCGATTCGTTCGGGCTCGCGATCCTGCCCGAGGTCCACGACGGGCACGCCACCCACGAGCGGTTGTCGGCGCACGGCTTCTGGACGTACGACTTCGTCCTGCCGGGCTTGCTGCTGCACGCCTTCGAGACCGGCAACGCGAAGCTGCTGGCCGAGCACCTGGCCGCATCGCCGGACCGGCAGTTCACGAACCTCGATTGCCATGACGGCATCCCGGTCCGCCCGGATCTCGACGGGATCCTGACGCCGGTCGAGATGGCCGACCTCGCCGAGCGGGTCCGGAGCACGGGCGGGAACGTGAACCGCATCCTGTCCGACGCGCACGCCGAGGCGGGCGACGTGCACCAGCTGAACTGCACGTACTACTCGGCGCTCGGCGAGGACGACGAGCGGTACCTCGCGGCGCGCGCCATCCAGCTGTTCGCCCGGGGGGTCCCGCAGATCTACTACGTCGGCCTGCTCGCGGGCGCGAACGACCACGCCGCCGTCGACGCGAACGGGCGAGGGCCGCGCGATCAACCGCCACGACTACACCTCGGGCGAGATCGAAGCGGCACTTGCTCGGCCGGTCGTCAGACGCGTCGTCGACCTCGTCCGTCTTCGAAACACGCACCCGGCCTTCGACGGCGATCTCGTTGTCGAGGCTGACGACGACCATTCTGTGCGACTCCGATGGGAGGCCAACGGACACTCCTTGATCCTCGACGTGGACTTCGAGGATGGGACTGCGGTCGTGACCGATCACGACCGGGCGGAGTCACTGTTCCAGTGGGCGAGATCAGTCGGCCCAACCGCCGTGTGATGACCCTGCGGGCATCGAATTGGATCCTTGGGGTCCGGGAGGCCACGGGATCGTCCAGGGTGTCGGCCTCCAATCCATGAGCGTCGGCAACGCCGATGACCTGTCGGCAAGGGTTCGCCGACCTCCGCCTGGACGGAAGATCCCGGTTCGACCTGTCACGTGACGCTGTCCGAGCTGCGTGCCTTGCCGCGAAACCTGTCGGCTCGACCCGACATCAGGCGGGGGCGAGCGCGTACACCCGGTGCCGGCCGGCAATGCCCTTGAGCTCCACCTCGCGACCCTCGAGGAACGTTACCGCCGGGGTCGAAGTGTGGACGAGCTCGTACACGGCGCTGGACACGAGCACCTCGCCGCCGATCGCCTGTCCCGCGACGCGTGCCGCGAAGTGCACGGTGCTGCCGATGTATTGCTCGGCCTCCTTGATCGCGTCGCCCGTGTGGATGCCGATCCGCACGCGGATCGGCGGGGCGAGGTTGCCGAACTCTCGCTCGATCTCGAGCTGGATCGCCTGCGCGCACGCGACCGCCCGCCGGGCGCTCGAGAAGGCCAGCATCGACCCGTCGCCCTGCGTCCCGGCGACGGTGCCGCCGTGGGCGGCCGTCACCGCCTCGATGAGCCGGTTGTGGCGTCGGATGACCTCGAGCCAGGCCCGGTCGCCGAGGCGGGCGAGCATGGGTGTCGAGTCGACAATGTCGGTGAACATGATCGTGACCGTGCCATCGACGGCCAGCGAAGCCGACAGGTCCGGCCGCTCACGCTGGATCGTCCGCTCGAGCTCGTCGAGCGAGACGGTGAGCGACCGGCCGAGGGTCTCCAGATTCGATCGCGGGAACGACCAGTGGACGTGGACGACCTTCCACTCCCCTCGCTCGAGGTGGAGGATGTAGGTCGCGCGCGACTCGAGCGCTTCGCCCTCCCAGCTGATCAGCTCCTTCACCCCGGCCCAGCCGACCGACCCTTCCTCCCAGGCCTGGATCTCGGTGGCCGTGACCGGGAAGCCGCCGGTCTCCTGCATCTGTCGGGCCCAGATCGCGCGGGTCTCGCTGCCCCGAAACCACTCGGCGGGGTCGGCGCCGATCATCAGGGTGCCAGCGTGGTCGGAAAGCCGCCCGAGGTACGCCTCCTCGTCGCCCGCCGCGATCGCGATGGTCCACCGCTCGACGACGCGACGGATCTCCTCGGAGGGCTCCACGCGGCGCATCGTGCGACACCGATGCCGATGGACGCAACCTGCCGGAACGCAGTCGGCTCGAAGAACGGGCGAGCAGGCGGAGTCCACTCGATGGACTCAGCGATGGTCTAGATCTGCGCCCGGAACAGGCGCCACTCCCCCGGCACGCCCTTCAGCTCGTGCACCCCGCGGTCTTCGAAGGCGATCCCCGAACCGATGACCAGGTCCTTGACCGTGGACGACACCAGGATGTCGCCCGGTCCCGCGAGGGCCGCGATCCGTGCACCGATGTGGACGGCGATCCCCCTGACATCGGCATCGGTCAGCTCGACCTCGCCGGTGTGCAGGCCTGAGCGCACCTCCAAGCCGATGGCGCGGACTGCCTCGCGTATTCCCGCGGCGCATCGGATCGCTCGGGCCGGTCCGTCGAAGACGGCCAGGAAGCCGTCGCCGGTCGTCTTGATCTCGCGGCCGCGGTACCGATCCAGCTCGGCCCGAGCCGCGAGGTCATGCGCCGCAAGGAGCGACCGCCAGCGCTGGTCACCGAGGTCGGACGCACGGCGAGTCGGATTCGACGATGTCCGTAAAGAGCACGGTCGCGAGGACGCGATCCGCGTCCTCCCGTGGTCGAACACCGGTCACGAACTCCTGGACCTCCGCGAGCAGCCGCTGTTGGTCGCCCGCCCACGGCAGGTTCTCGTTTCCCGGCAGCTCGACGTAGCGGGCGCCAGGGATGTGCTCGGCCACGTAGCTGCGAGTGCTCGATCGGGATGCGCGCCGACTCGGAGTGGGCGATGACGAGCGTTGGTACGCGGATGGCGGGCAGGACCGCGCGAACGTCGCCTTCGTAGAGCATCTTCAGCATCGCCTGCCCGGTGCCCGGGCTGGCCGACTGTCGTTCGTATGCCGCGAACGCCTGCACGATCGCCGGATCCATCGCCTCGTTCGGTGCCAGACGACTGAGAAGGATGCCGCGCCCCCAGCCCGCGCGGATGCTCTCACCCTCCTCGGGCGGGAACGTGCGCGGAAGCCACGGCAGGTAGTCGTCGGCTCCGAGTAGCCGGGCGTAGCCGTCGACGAGCACCAGTGCAGAGGTTCGCTCCGGGTACGTGGCAGCGAACAGGATCGTGAGGTACGAGGCACCGATCCCGGAGAGGAGCGCGGTCCGCCGCGAGCCGACCGCGTCGAGGACGGCCCGGATGTCGTCCATCCACTCCTCGAGAGTCGGCATGCCGCCCAGCGGAACGGGATCGGACAGGCCTGTGCCGCGTTTGTCGAGGAGGATCAGCCGACTGAACGACGCGACCCGCTCGAGCATCCGCGCCAATGGCGGGACATCCCACTGCGAGTCGACGTTGCTCCACCACTGGTCGACGAAGAGGACGTCGATCGGTCCATCCCCGACGGTCTGATACGCGACATGCACGTCGCCCGATCGCGCGTATCTCGTCTCAGGACGCACGCCAGAAGGGTACTGGCTCTGCCTGATGTGGCGTGATGGCGGGCAAGGAGCACGTCCGCACCGGCGGCGCTCCGCGACGGTCGGTCTGATCGGGTAGGGGAGCGGAGCCGTTAGCCCACCTCGAGATACCCGTCCAACACGCTGCGTTGGTACTGGGCGTTCGAATCCGTCCGGGGCGCCAGAAGCAATCTGTTCGCGGCGGCAACGACCGGCCGCACGGGTCTGGTTTGGCACGACCTCGTCGCCGCCGCGGCCCCATGCGTCCCGGTGCGTTCATCGGCGAGCTACCCCCGCGCGCTTCAGTGCTTGGGGGGTAGCCGCTCCCCAACCTTCGATCGGGTGCGATGGCGGCCTGGCGTTAAGCCAGGCTAGCGTTCGCGCTGGTCAATCAGTCCGTTCCGTCCCCGCTGCGGCTGCGCATATGCTGGACGTCGAGCGCCGCCTGCGCCGGGAATGGCGCCGCGTCCCGGAGTCGGTCATGAAGGTCGGATACGTCGTGCTGTACGTGAATGACGCGGAGGTCTGCCGCAGGTTCTGGGTCGAGCAGATCGGCATGGTCGAGAAGCGGCGGTCCGAGGCGGGCGACTTCACGATCGCGCAGGTCGGGTTCGCCGACCAGCCGTTCGCGTTCGAGCTCGTGCCGCTCGAGCTGATGAAGGACAACCCGGACGGCCTCGACCTCGCGACGCCGTCGATCTGCTTCACCGTCGACGACCTCGAGGCCACACACGGCGCCCTCGTCGGACGCGGGGTCCAGGCGACGGACGTGGGCGAGCACCACGGCACGCCGAGCTTCGCGTTCTCGGATCCCGAGGGACGTTGGTTCGCGGTGACGCAATGAGCGTGACGACCGGACACCGGATCTTCTCGACGACCGTGGCCTCGGTCTACCCGCTCTACCTCGCGAAGGTGGA
>CAVXVP010000021.1:0-23642 GCA_963765245.1 uncultured Chloroflexia bacterium | reverse complement strand
CGGCTCGACGTCACGCATTGTTGCGCCCACCCCCGGCTCATTCACCATGTACGCAATTGAACGATGGTCTCGGTGAACTGGTTGGGCCAGGGATCGGCTTGAGGGTCTCCTGCCACTCGCCCCGAACGACAATCGACCGCCCTGTGACGGTGTTTGTCAGGACGTCCTGCCGGAGCGGGCGAACCACTCACCTTCGTGGTCACGCCCCCGGAAGCGTCGGAAGAAGATGAAAACGATCCGTTCCCGCCCCTTCGATCAGGATGTCGAACCCGTCGGACAGTTGAACCCGATGAACGAAGCCAGTTATCGGCGAACGGCCCGAACTGTGCCGGGCGCGCTCGCGCTAACAGGCGACGCCGCTAGCATCATGGTCGCGATCATGCCGACGGCCAATGAGAGCCCCACGGCGCTTCGTCTATGTTGCTTCGCATGATGCACCTTGCTGCGGCAGACCGGTTCCAGACGCTGGTCTGGTCCGACGACGCCGCCCGGCACGTTGACTCGGAGAGCGTCGGCCCGAGGGAGCCGGTCGCATCAGGCCAACCCCTGAATCCATCTGGGGCGTGGCGCGTCAAGGCGCATGCCCATCGACACGAGCCCCCGGACCACGTCGAGGGCGACCTCCGGAGGAAGCCCGCACCGCAAGCCCCGCCTATTCGACTCGGGAATATGCTCTGGATGTACGCCGCGACCGCCTGCTCTGTCACGTCAAGGTCCCAGGCCATCTGGTTCGACGAGGGGCTCTTCCGCGACCAGCCAGCACTTCAGGCTGGCGACATGTCGCCGCCTAATATCGGATCTGGTACGACTGAATCACCGCGACCAGGGTGCTGCGCTACCTGGTCTCGGTCATCGGCAACAGCGTACCGGGTCCTATTCGACGACCGATTAGCTGCACCAGGTCCATGACGCCGCGAATACGGCGCCGCGCCACCAGGAACCAGCGCGACGCGTACCGTTGAACGAATGCGATGCGGCTGTTCGGTCGTAGTGCTGCTAATCGCGCCATTTGGCTAGAAACCCCGTGCGGTCGAGTCGGGCACGCGCAGCGGGACTGTCAAGCGGCCCGGTACATGTATATCGCTATTCGCGCGGAGCGGCGCTCAGGAACGTCAAGACGGCCCGAACGCGCCGGTTCGAATCAACCGTCTCGTCGCGACCGACTTACCGAAGACGCTTCGAATATGGGCCTCGACCGTCTTGTCGGTCACGACAGCTGCCGGGCATCCCGCGTATCGATCGGCCCTCCGCGATCAGCGCGAGAACCTCGAGCTCCCGCCCGGAGAGCGGCGCCAGCGTGTCAGGCTCGCGTCGCCGCTGCATGAACCGCTCACGATCGTCGGATCGACACCCACTCGTTCTCGACGATTCGGTGGAGCGCGTCGGCGAGGACGGCGAGATCCGAGACCCGTTCCTTGAGCAGATAGCCGACGCGCGCGGGATGGCTCTCGAGAAGTCGAAGCGCGAACCGCAGGTCGAGATAGTGGGAAAGACCAGGACGCCGACCTCGGCGAAATCGTTGACCGATCGCCTCGGCGGCCACGATCCCTTCGTCCGTTCGGCGGCATGCGGATATCGATGATCGCGACGTCCGGCGCCGCTCCTCCACGGCGCGAAGCAGCTCGTACGGCGTCGCGGCCGTCGCAGCGACGTCGATCCCGATCCCCGTGAGCAGCTGAGCGAGGCCCTCTCGAAGCAGGCCTCGTCGTCGGCGATCACGACACGCACGACAGCTCCACACGATCGACGATTGTTCGTCGCCCCCACCTCGAGCGTCCCGTCGAGAGGCAGGACGCGGTCCTCGAGATCAGACCGGAGTGGAGCGGTGAGACCAGGACCGCGGCCGTGGATGGCGACCGATAGCCGATCGTCCGATGCACATAGCTGGTCGCCGCCCGGGTGAATACACCGGGCCGACCGGGCTTCGGCGACGACCTGGTAGGCGAGTCCGCCTCGACGCGATGATCGAACCGGCGACTTGTACTGGCCGTCAGCGTCACGGGGATATCCGCCGCGTCGGCAAGATCCTCGAGCGCCGCTCCGAGTCCTTGATCGGTCAACGCCCTCGGATAGATCCCATGGGCCAGCTCGCGAAACTCCGCAAGCGCATCACGCAGGACCGGACCCTCGGCCGAGGCGAACCGTCGCCGCATCGTCAGATCCAGGTCCGTGGCTATCGCGGCTCGCGGCGAGGCGGAGCTCCAACGCGAGTCCAACGAGCCGTTGCTGAGAACCGTCGTGCAGGTCGCGTTCGATCCGTCGACGCTCGGCGTCCGCCGCTGAGACGATGTCCGCACGCGACTGGCGCAGCTCGCCCATGCGGCCGGCTGGATCGCATGCAGCCGTTCGTTCTCCAGCCACAGACGAGCGGCGGCGACCGCTTCGTCGAACGGACGTCCCTCATCCGGAGGTCGGCCGATGATCCATGCGGGCGACCTCGACGCCTTCCCGTGTCACGGTCGACACGATGCGGCCAGGACAGGGCCGCGAAGCTTGTACCGACGTCTCCTGGCCTGTCGCGTCGATCCACGATGGGGGTCGATAGGGTATCCGATCGTCAAGCCGGATCGTCGAGGAGTTGGCGAGTCTGCGTTCGACCTCACCGAGCGGCGGCGCCGACGAGACCTCGAGCCCGAAACGAACGACGACCGCCGCGTGGCACGTGCCCGAAGAACGGAAGCATCGCGCCGACCGCCAACCGATCAGTCCGAGCGGCGAACCATCCACAGCGCAATATCCAGCGGTCGTTCGAGAGTGATCCCCGCGAGACGCTGTGCACCGCATCGGCGGCCGTGGCCGCGAGCGATACCACAGCCGGCGACTGCACCGCCAGGCCGGGTCGGCGGGCCGACCCTCGGCGGTCGAGCAAGCGGAGGCTCAGGACGATCGCCAGCGACGCACCCACGCGGCCTGGAGCACGAACCCGAGCCGCGTCGACGCGACGACGCCCGCATGACGTCACACAGCCGAGCAGATTGTCGGGGCAACTCGTGCACCGAAACCGCGGGTGGCTACTACGCGATCGTCGGGATGACCCCGAGCGGTCCAGAGAGACCGCGTAGCCGGCCAGGAGCAGCGCCGCCGGCGGCATCAATCTGGTCCGACCGAACGCACCCTGGCATCCGCGATCATGCCCGGCCACGCACTCCCGCACCAGAGACCGACAGTAAACAGGCAACGCCGACGGTGGAACCGGGCTCGACCACTCGGCGACGAACCAGGCCCCAACCCCGCGAGCACCAGGCAGCGAGGCACCAGGCAGACGCGGCGACTCCAGGTCCCAGACCATGCCGGCGATGAGCAGCTTCCACCTGCCGCGACGCGAGAGCACCAGCGGCGACCGAACGACGTCGCCGCCCGCGACATCCCATTGGTGGACCAGGCAAACCAGATCGACCAGGCGCCGACCACCAGACCGGTGACCGTGACGACGGCGGACACCACCCGGAGCTCGGGCGGGAGCATGACCTGCCCATCGTCGCACCGCCCGCGCCCGCCGAAATCAGGGCCAGCACCGATCGTGGGCGCATCCAGTTTTAGGGAGCGGACCGATGCGTGATCCGGTGCCATGATGGGACGGTCTCCGCACAAGCAGGAGGCACGCCATGTCCACGAACTCGCACCGGGTGCTTGTCGGCGCCACGGCGCTCGCCTCGTCGTCGGCTGCAGCCCGGTGTCACGTGGCGTCGGCTCCCAGCCGCCGTCGGTCACCATCACGCTCGAGACGCCATTCCAGAGCAACGTGGAGGCGCAGCCTTTCGTCGACGCGGTGTCCCGCCTCTCCGGCGGGTCGATGTAGATCGCCGTCAAGGAAAAGGTGCACGCGGGCGAGGATGCGATTGAGGATCGCTGCTCGACGACGTTGCCGCCGGCACGTATGACATGACCTGGACCGCGCAGCGACCCTGGCCGGCCCGCGGCAACAAGGCGTTCGACGCCCTGGTCGCACCCTTCCTGATCGATCGCTACGACCTCGAGCGGGCGGTCCTCGAGGACCCGATCGCCGACCAGATGACCGGGAGCGTCAATGGCTCCGGTCTGGTCGGGATCGGCGTCCTGCCTGGCCCCCTTCGGGTCATCGCCGCTCACAAGCCGATCCGCCAGCCGAGTGATCTCGCGAACTCGATCGTCGGGATCGACGACACCTGGGTCGGCGATGCGACCGTGAAGGCGCTCGGCGGCACGACCACAACCCGACGAACGACAACCTGGCAACGCATCACCGGGGCGGTCGCGCAGTTGGGCGCGATCGCCGGCAATCTCTGGTTCAAGGAGCTGCCGAACGTGTCCGCCGGGATCCCATTCTGGCCGCGTCCGGTGATCGTCGTGATGAATCAGGCCCGGTTCGACGCCCTGTCCGACGACCAGCGCCGGGTCCTGCATGACAGTGTCGCTGCATCGATCGCTCGACGCACCGATCAGCTCGCGGCCGAAGACGCCAGGGACGTCCAATCGCTGCGTGCGGCCGCCAACATCCCGTTCGCCTCGGCGGACGAGCGGTCGGCGTTCCGGGCGGCCGTGGCACCCGTGTACGAGCAGCTGAATTGTGATCCGAGGACGGCCTCGTTCATCCAGCGGATCGATGCGTTGAAGGCAGCGGCGCCGGCGGTGACGTTGCCCGCCTGTAACGAGACCCTTGCAAGCGGTTCGCCGGGGAACGCGCTCGGGATCCCCGACGGCACCTATCGGATCAGTGTCACGCAAGACGAGATCACGGCGTGGATGAAGGCGAACGACGTGCCGGCGGACGCCTACCTTCCCTTCCAGCCGGCCGCCTGTCCCTGCAACTTGTCGTTCACGCTTCATGGCACCGACCTGGTCACCGACGACGGCGATCCGTGGAAGCTCAGCTATTTCGGCGGCGACCACGTTTCGATCGGCGACCACATTGCCACCTACGGGTTCCGGTGGTCGTTTGCAGACGACACGCTGACGCTGTCCGACATCACTGGCGGCCAGTGGGAAGACGCGGAGGCTTGGACGATCAAGCCGTTCGTGCGAGATCGGTGAACACGGCCCGTCGGGCGTGACGCGGAACCGGGAGGCGTGCGGTCAGTCGCACGCCTCCTTCTCTTGATGTCCCGATCTCCAGCACGCCGTCCCGTGCGCGCACCCGTCCGTCGAGCCCGTCGAGTCCCGAACCTGGCGCGGCCACGGCGCCACCGATCCCATCGTCGCGGACCTCGATGACCACCTCGTCGCCAGTTCGGTGAACGTCCACCCATGCTTGGGTCGCATGGGCATGCTTCGACGCGTTGGCGAGTCCCTCGGCGGCGACGAAGAACGCGGTCGCGGCCAGGTCCCCGTCGATGCCCGGGACATCCACCGCGACAGCCACGGGGATGGCGCACTGGTTTGCGAGGGAGCGAATGGCCTGCGGCAGGCCATGGATCGCGACGTCCGTCGGCCCGATGCCTGCCGCGAGGGCGCGGAGCCGCGAATCGATGTCTTCGACAGCGGCCGCAGCCGGTCGGCCTCCGGCCCGATGCTCTCCGGGATCGCACGAGCCACGTCCTCGAGCTTGGGCGCGATGCGATCAGCGACGTCGCCGTGGAGGCGAGAGCGCTGGGTTTCGACTGCCGTGACGAGCCGTCGCCGCGACGCCGAGATGTTCGCCACCTGACCATTGACGGCCGCGTAGAGCCTGGCATTCCCGATCGCGAGGGCGGCTGCAGCCGCGACGCCATCGGCCAACGACGCGTCCGTGTCGCCGCCGGTGCCGCGAATGAGGACCCCGATCCTCTCACCACCCGAGGTCAGCGGAACGATCTGCTGGTCCGCACTCGGGTCCGGCAGCGCGATCGCCTCGCCGTGCTCGTCGACGAACCCGTGGCCCCTTCCGGAGCGCATATCCGAGATCGAGCCCGTCGTCGTCCAGCGCCAGCCGGAGGACGTCCTGCACGGTTGACGGTTCCGCAGAGCCGAGCTCGATCACGAGACGCGTCAACGCATCGTTGACCCACCCGCCCCACCGGAGGTCAGCGGCGAGCCACAACGCAGAGGCCGCGATGGTGAGCGAGACTGCGGCGCGCGCGGCATCGGGTGAGATCACACCCTCAGACAGCGCTGCTGCAGCGCCCAGCATCGTGACGCTCATCACGACCGCGGTTGCAGCCGCGGATCGGCGACCGCGGCGAAGAGGTCCTGGCGTTGACCGACCGGCGATGGCGTCGACGACAGCCGCGGCGCCGAGGACCAGTGGCACGAATGCAGTCACGGATGCGGTGACGCCAATGGCCGCCACCACGACAGCCGAGACGATGATGGCCCAATCCACCGGCCGACGGACTCGGCCCGTTGGATAAGCGACGAGGAGGAACACGAGCGGCCCGACATAGACGCCCTGTAGCGGCCCGAGCGCAGCCCCTGCGAACCAGGTGAGTCCGGTTGCCAGGAAGAGAGCCGGGATCCGCATCGTAGGCCCGACGCCCAAGGTCAGGCCGAACCCGATTAGGAACGACCACCCCGCCGCGACGTCGAACGCGAGAACCGCTGAGTCGGTGTTCGGACTTGCCGACCACTCGATCGCCGCTAAGGCAGACCCGGCGAGGAGGGCCGCCACGTAATAGCGCCGCACGACGCCGCGAGCGTACCACTCGACGGCGGTGTGGGACCTTACCGCCAATGGCCGTCTCGTATCGAGATTGATGTGCGGCGGTGACGTCTTGCCCATGAGCTCGGACGAGCCGACTTCGGGTCTAACAAGGGATGGCGTCTCACGCTCAGGCGGCGTGTAGATGATGGCGCTTGACTCATCAGCGGATTACGATATGCATCTAACTAGTCCCGGGATGTGCGCTTGACTCATCCCGGAATTGGACAGAGATCGCTGTCCCGGATGCTCACGTGATGGTTCGCGAGCCCTGATTTTGGCGTTTGACTCTGGATCAGGAGATCGAAGGTTCGAATCCTTCCTCGCCAGCCAACACCACGACCTGTTGGGTAACGAGGAGAGACGACCACAACATCTTGTGGAGGGCCCGTTTTTCCCCGGGCCAACGAGAGCAGAAACGGCGGTCCCCGAAAATCAGGCGCACGCGTTTTGAGCGTGAAATGGTCGTTCGTGCGCCTGACTCTTCTCGAGTTGTGCGCCTGACTCTTCCGGACATAGGCGCCTGACTCCGGTTTGTGACTAGACGTTTCAGGCTCCGTAACGGAAGCTTTTCGTCTTGTCGGCTAAGCGGATCCGGGCTTCGCCGTCCGCCTTGACGGTCGCGTTACGACGTATCAGGCTCGAAAGCCGGGGCCTTGTCTGCCGTCCCGATCGATGCGAGTCCCTGACCACGCATCGGGCGCCCAACCGATCTCCTGTCGCCTCCACGGACGATCGCGCCCCTCGAATAGGTGCGCCTAGACTCGAGCCGCGCACGGGTCGCTCCGGGACCGCGGCGCGGAAGGAGGCTTGCAGGATGATCGACAACCTGGACCCGATGAACGCCCAGAAGCTCCGGCGGCTCATGTCGGATCGATCCATTCGAGCGTTCCTCGAGCAACGCCGCAACGAGCGGCGTGCTGACAGGTCGCGATTTGGACTCGCATCGCGATGGTCGTAAGCGACCGGATCGCGTCCGACTGGGCCTGGCTCGATCAGGACCGCTCCACACATCGCCCGTAAAGCAGGGAATAAGTCAGAATTGCGTTCGTGATCGACTTCACCCCGCAAGCGCTCGCCTTCCAGATCGGACCATTGGCCGTCCACTGGTATGGGATTGCATACGCGCTCGGACTGGCCGGTGCGTTTATCGTCATCGAGCGGGAGGCCCGACGGCGCGGCGAGGACACCCGGTACCTCGTGAACGGGATGATCGTCGTGGCCGTCGCTGCGCTCATCGGCGGGCGGCTCTATCACGTCATCGACCAATGGCAGCTCTACAAGGACGACCTGACCAGAATCGTCCTGCCGCCCTATTCGGGCCTCGGGGTGTACGGCGGGATCGCTGCCGGGCTCGTCGCGATGGTCCTCTACACGCGTTACCGGCGGCTGGACTTCTGGACCTGGGCGGACATCGTCGCACCCGGGCTGCTGGTGATGCAGGGGATCGCCCGCTGGGGCAACTTTGCCAACCAGGAGTTGTACGGGCCGCCAACTTCGGCCCCTTGGGGCATCGCCATTCAGTGCCAGAACCGTGTGGCGGCCTACGCCTGCCCGCCGGGCTCCGATCCCCTGGCCACGCTCGGCCAACATTTCCAGCCGCTGTTCCTGTACGAGTCCATGTCGGGGCTCGTCGGAGCCGCCGTCCTGCTGTGGGTCGCGCGACGGTTCGGTTCGAGGCTCCGGCCTGGCGACATCGCGCTGCTGTTCTTCATCTGGTACGCGACGACCCGATTCCTCCTCGAGCCGCTGCGCGCCGATCACTGGACGTTCTTCGGCGTCCCGACGGCCATGATCGTGTCGGCGTTTGTGATCGTCGCCGCCACCATCGCCCTGGTCTTCCGGCACCGGTCGAGCTTCGGCACCCCGACACCGCAACCGGCCGACTGACCCGGCTAGCGCAACCCGAACAGGCTGACGAGCAGGATCGCCAGGACCGCGATCGTGATCGCGGCATAGAGTCGATCGTCCTCGAGGACGAACGCCACGACCGACGCCATGACCCGCACGACCGGGGTCGCGATCAGGACCAGCAGGCCGGCCTGGGCGAAGGCGATCGGCCGCAGCTCGCGCAGGCCGGTCCCGATCGCGGAGAAGTCGGATGCGGGCAGGGTCGTGGGCGGCAGGCCGCGAAGTGAACCCTCCCAGCCGACCACGAGCGAGGCGACGAAGCCGAAGGTCATGAGGACCGCGCTGGTCAGAACGCCGACGATCAGGACGCCGCTGACCAGGACACGGAAACGGGTCGGGTTCACAGGCCGGCCCCCAAGCCGCGGGCCAGCGTCTCGAGACCAATGGCGATGAGCACCGGGAGGAAGATCAGACGTACCCGCCGGTTCGACAGCCGCGGCAGCAGCCGGGCCCCGATCGTCGCCCCGACGAGCACGCCAAGGGCGACGGGCACCGCAATGGTCGGATCCACATCGCCCCGGCCGAGGTAGATGCCGGCCGACGCGGCCGCGGTCACCCCGATCATGAAGTTGCTCGTGGCCGAGCTGACCTTCATCGGCAGGCGCATCGCCCCATCCATGGCCAGGACCTTGAGCGTCCCAGAGCCGATTCCGAGGAGTCCGGACACGAGGCCGGCGAAGCCCATCAGCACGAAGCCGAGTGGGACGCGCTGGGCACTGTAGCGGACCTCCCGCCCGAGTTGCGCATCTGGGTAACTGCCGGAGAGACGTAGGCGGAGGGCCGCGCCCGAGGGCGCGACGTCGGGCGGCAGCTCCTCACCTAAGCGGAGGACCTGCTGACCCGCGGACCCGAGCAGGACGACTCCGAGGAGGACGAGCAGGAAGGAAGGCGCAACCAAGGCCGCCAGCAGAGCTCCAACGATCGCGCCGCTGGTCGTGGCCAGCTCAAGGAACATGCCGACCCGCATATCGGTCATCCGGTCGCGGACGTAGGCGGCCGCGGCGCCCGAGCTCGTCGCGATCACGCTGACGATGCTCGCCCCGATTGCGAGCCGAACGTCGATGCCAAAGAGGATCGTGAGGGCCGGTACGACGATGATCCCGCCACCGACACCGGCCAGCGCCCCGATCAAGCCCGCTCCGATACAGACGATGAAGATCCCGAGGTCGGTACCGATGGTCAACGGTGCGGGCGCTTCGATGCCACTAATAGATCCAGGGGATGAGGCGCCTTGTTCGTTGCTGGTATGCGCGGTACTCGGGATGGATAGCCAATAGCCAAACCTCCTCGCGGTGGGACTTCGCGGCGAACAACAGGAACAGCAGCCCTGCCGCCCCGATCGCCAGGATCGAGCCCGTGACCAGGCCCCAGCCGATCGCTCCGAGCACGAGTCCGCTGTAGATCGGGTGTCGGATCAGCCGGTAGGCGCCGGACTCGACGAGCGGCGCCCCGGCGATCGGTCTTGGGAACGGGCTCAGGCTGGACCGCAAGTCCCAGATACCGCGAACGGCCGCGCCACTACCGACGACGATCGCCGCGATCCCGATGACCGAGACGGCCGGTCCCCAGGGAGTAGCGGACCCATGGCCAACCAGGTCACGGAGGCCCGCGGCGGCGATGATTGCGAACAGCGCGAGCTGGGCGACGACCCAACCCTCGCCACGGGGACCGAGTGCCGGCAGTCGGGAGCTCATGGGCAGATGCTAACTACTCCCGACCGATGGCCCCGGGAAACAGCGCGATTGCTTCGGCCGGGGTACGCGCGCCAACGAAAGGTGCGCCTTGACCAAAGCTCAGGCTTCGACGATCGGTATGGCACGCTCGCATCCCTCCGCGACGTCCACCGATCGCACGTTCCAAGGCGCTGCCCACGGTGTAAGCAAGGGCGCGCGAGTGGATGTCGCGTATGGCGAACGCGAGATCGCTGTCCGCCACACTCACGCGATGGCTCGCGAGGCCTGATTTGGATCAGGAGATCGAAGGTTCGAATCCTTCCTCGCCAGCCAAACCACAAATCCATGCACAGCAAGCGCTGAACCACCAGATGTTGCGGCTTCGACCACACGCGGACCCCGCACCGAGGAGGTTCGATTCGTGGCGACTTCGCTTGACCCCTCCCCGGTTTGTTCGCCTGATCCTTTGCGCCTATCCGGTATCCATGACATTGCGACCGATGGCCGGTCGAGAACGCCCGAGTAACTAGGACCCTGGAGCGTCCGGTGCCTTGGGTTCGTGAACCACCAGGACCGAGGCTGTGGTGCCGTGCAACACGTTTCGGGCCACGCTGCCAAGGACGACTCTCGCCAAACCCGTTCGACCGCGCGAGCCGATCACGACAAGGTCGGCCGCCGCATCTGCGGCGGCGGTGATGATCTCCGCGGCCGCGTCGCCCGTTCGCATGGCCGCTTCCGCTTGCTGCCCGCGGGCCCGAAGCCGCGCGGTCGTCTCTTCGGCGATGCGCGTGTGCTCGGCCTTGGCCTCGGCGAGGTCTTTTGCGTGAGCCTCGATCACCTGGCGATACATCGTTGGCGCGATCCCCGTGTGCCACGGCTGGACCACGTCGGCGACGCTGACCACATGGATCGGCAGGCGCTCGAAGATCGGCCACGTGGAGAGGACGGTCTCGGCAGCCGTAGAAGGAACGGAGCCGTCCGTGGCGAAGATCACGCGATTGATCGACGGGGTGCGCGAAACGAGGACGGGGCACGGGGCCTGATCGACGACCTCGGCTGAGACCGATCCTAGGAGAAGGCTCGAGATCGTGCCGTGGCCACGCGATCCGCCCATCACCAGATCGGCTCCAAACCGCGTCGCCTCATCGACGAGCGCCGTTGCTGGCCGGCCGCGCAGAACGACGCCTTCGACCGTGCGGTCGGCGGATCGCAGATTGCCAGCCGCCTTCGTGACCTGTTCCTGTTGGTACGCCGTGATCTCGGCATCGACTTCGGGTGACGGGATATCGAAACCACCTGCCATCGGGGCGCCGACGAAGAGCAGTGTGGGTTCGATCACGGACGCGATCCGGAGCGTCGAGTCAGCTGGCCAGTCGACGGAATCCGCCAGTCTGAGGGACTGCTCGGCGCCGGCGGAACCGTCGTAGGCGATTAGGATTTGCATGATCGCACCTCGATCAACGCCGGTGGCGGGCTTAGTTCGTAACTTAGTCCACGTCTCGGAATAACTGGGAACGGCGGGAACATATTCCTCCGAACCGTAGTCGCTCTCGCTACCGTCGATCGGAGTCACTTGAACGAATGACGCTCACCTGACTCAGTCAGGCGTGTTCAACCTGATTGCCCGCCGGACAACCGAAATCGAGTCCGCTCCACGCTCAAAACGCACCGACCAAACGCCGAAACGTCGGGGCGTCCTCTGGCTCAAGAGATCGAAGGTTCGAATCCTTCCTCGCCAGCCATGCCACAACATCTGTGACCCCGGGCGTGGCGGGCGGCCGCATGCGCTGTTGTAATCGCTCCACAACGCACTGGCTCGGCCCGGGCGTTAGGCCCCGTCCCAGAGTCACGTGACTCCAGTGCTACTGGCGACGGGGCCTGCGGACCAGGCGAACGCGGCGGATTGCGGCTGGGTTCGGGGCTGGACCACTCGCTTCCCAACCATCGTCAAGCCCACTACCTTCTGGACACCCTGCCGCCGTGCGATTGCACGGCGGCGGCCCTGATCGATCTCCCTAGTGGCCGAGCCTTCGGGCTGTGCCGTCGATGGGCTGGCTGAGCGGGATGCCCATGGTCGCGAGGATCGTCGGCATCACGTCCGTGGTGTGGAACGGTCGCCCGGTCGTCGCCCCGAACGCGAGACTCGGCGACCAGAAGACCATCGGCACACGCTGGACCGACTCCTGGGCACCGCCGTGGTCTCCGTAGACGCCGTAGCTCGTCTTGTCGTGGAGCAGGGCGACGATATCCGGACCGTTGGGCGAGGCCATCGTGTCGACGATCTCCTGGCCGTGGTCCTTCCACCAGTCCTTCTCGGACGTGGTCATCTTGTTGGTTCCGTACAAGGCATAGCCGTCACCCGATCGGTAGTACGCGGCGGTCGCGCCGGGCAGCTCCAGGGCAGCGGCGGCCGCCTGGCGCATCTTGGCTGGTGCTCGATTGATCAGCCAGGCCTCAACGGCGGTGGACCCATACACGAAGGCGAGATTGTTCGTCGCCCGGAGCGGCGCGAGGGCCGGCGACGGGTTGTTGTACGTGGTCGTGTCGATCGCGGCCGCTCCCGACCCCGCGTCCCAAACGCCGTTCGGCGCGTAGTACCAGTTCGTGTCCCCCGCCGCAGACGTCGGCTTGCCGTGGAAGTTGGCGCCGTACGTGGCCCCATGGTCCGCCGTCAGCACGACCAGGGTTTCGCCGCCCTTGGCGGCATCGACGGCGGCGATCTTCGTCAGGAGCTTGCCCAACTGGACGTCGGCGTTCTCCGCTGCGCACCTGACGTGCGTCTGCTGGGCGCCGGTCGTGCACGAAGATGGGGCGACATCGGCGTCGGCGCCCCACATGTGTGCCGACTTGTCGATCGCCCCGAGCGTGATGAACATGCCGGACCAATTCTCGGTGCCCATCATCTCGATCGCCGCATCGGCCGCCCACGTGTCGCCACCGAGATGTCCCGCCTGGGCCGACGCATCGGTGCCCGGGAAGAACCGGTTGCCGTCCTCCGGGTACATGAACGACGGGAATGCGGCCTTGGTGTCGTAGTCGTTGTTCGAGTCAGAGTTAATGAAGAACCGTCCGCACAGGGTCGGATCGCTCAGATCGGGCCGTCGGATGTACGTGGGCACATTCTTGCCGACGGGTTCGCGCCATCGCCCGTTTGTGCCGGCGCCGTCGACGCTCAGGTTCCGACAACCGCTCGGGTAGTCCGATGTGACGTTGGATCGCCTGCTGGACAGCCGAACGCCAATGTCCCCGCTGGCGGCCGTCGCGGATTCCACGGCATACGATTTCTCGCCGACCGTGATGAACTTAGTGCCCGGGTATGCCTCGTGGAGGTAGTCGGCGAGCTTGGGATAGTCCGCGCCGGTCACGAGGGTTCCAAAATCGGCCAAGCTCAAGTCGCCGGTAATGTGCATCGCGTCGGCGCCCTTTCCGAACACGTTGGCCGAATCGCGATACGCCTCGTCGACCCAACCCATGTTCTTCGGGGACTGGCCCGACGTGATCACGTTGTGGGCGATCACCGTTTCGGATGCCATGTAGCCGAGGTATGCGTTCTTGAAATTCGTGCCGGCATCGCGGATCCGACGAAAGTTCGGCATCTCGAATTGGTCGGCGTACTTCGACAGCATCTGGTCGAACAGCACGATCGCGACCCGGTTGGCGGCGGCGTCGCCGCTCGAACGACGGTGGGGCTCCCGGACAGCCCGGCGACCACCAGCACGGCGGTTGCGAGGACGGCGAACTGAGATCGTCGACGTGCCACGGATCCCCTCCTCTCGTTGACCGGGCGGAAGCTCGGTCAGCTGTCGGGGAAGTCTAGACCTCCGCCGTATCGAGAAGCGGAAAACCGCACTGATCCATCCCTCGTAGGTGGTCTATCGACGGGCGTGTCGTCGCGTCCGCAGGAGGGTGGAGCATGGCGGATTGAGTGGAGTGGGCCGGGAGATCGGCAACGTGAGCGACCCGGTGGTCGTGGCACTGTTGGGCCGGTTCCAGATGAGCACCGGCGGGCGTCGGATCGAAGGGGTCCACAGCGCCCGACTCGAATCGCTTGTCGCCTACCTGCTCCTCCACCGCGATCGGCCGATCGCGCGCGGGTTGCTCGCGGTCACTCTGTGGCCCGACTCGAGCGACGCCCAGGCTTTGACGAACCTCCGACGAGAATTGCACCTGCTTCGCCGCGCACTGCCCGAGCCTGACGCACTGATCCTCGTCGAACATCGCACGGTCCAATGGCGGTCGGACGGCCCGTTCGGGTTCGATGTCGCGGAGTTCGAGGCCGCGGTCGAGCGCGGCCGACGCGGCGACTCGGCGGGCTTCGAGGAGGCACTCCGGCTCTACGACGGCCCGCTCCTGCCGACCTGCTACGACGACTGGATCGGGTCCCACCGCGAACGGCTCAACGGCCTCCATCTGGAAGCCTCCGAGCGCCTCGTGGAGGACCTCGAGGAGCGCCGCGAGTACCGCCGCGCGATCCAGCTGCTGCGGCACCTCATCCAGCTCGATCCTGTTCGCGAGTCGGCCTACCAGACGCTGATGCGGATCGCGGCATTGGCCGGGGACCGCTCGGCCGGCCTGCAGGCCTATCACGCGGCCGTGACGAACCTCCATCGTGAACTCGGAGTCGAGCCCGACGCAGAGACGCGCGCCGCCTACCAGCGCCTTCTGGCGCTCGATTCGACGTCCTCGGGCGATCGAGCCCCGACCGCGGTCGAACCGGCTGCCGGGAGCCGTCGCCTGATCGGCTCGGCGAACCAGCCGCTCGTCGGACGCCGTGGCGAGTGGGCGGCGATGGTCGACGCCTGGACGACCGTGGCCCACGGACCCTCGAAGCTGCTGGAGATCCGGGGCGAGGCGGGGATCGGAAAGACCCGCGTGCTCGAGGAGCTCGTGGGCTGGTGCCGCGCCCAGGGGTTCAGTGCGGCTTACACGAAGTCGTACGCGGCGGAGGGCGCCCTGGCCTACGCCCCGATCGCCGACTGGCTGCGGAGCGAATCGATCCGCGGCGCGCTCGACCAGCTCGAACCGATCTGGCAGTCGGAGCTCGCGCGCGTGATCCCGGAACTCCTGATCGAGCACCGGGACCTGCCGAAGCCGGCCCCGATGACCGAGAGCTGGCAGCGCAAGAGCCTGTTCGAGGCGATCGCCCGCGCCGTCCGTTCGGCGTCGACGCCGTTGCTGCTCGTGCTCGACGATGCGCAGTGGGCGGATGGCGAGACGCTGGAATGGATCCACTACCTGCTGCGCGAGCAGACGTCGTCGCGGATCCTCATCGCGGCCGGGATCCGATCCGACGACGAGCGTGCCAGTCGCCCGTTGACGGCCCTGTTGATCGACCTGCTCGAGCACGACCAGCTGATCGAGGTCGACCTCCCAGCGTTGAGCGAGCATGAGACGGGGCTGCTGGCCAACCAGTTGCTCGGTTCTGAGGCGGCGGACGACCTCGCGGCGCGGATCTACAAGGAGACCGAGGGGCATCCGCTCTACGTCATGGAGGTCGCCCGCGGCGGACTGGCCACGCTCGACCAACCACGGAACCTCGATCCGTCGGTCAGCCGGCTTCCGCCTCGCATCCTGGCGGCGATCGCCTCGCGTCTCGAGCAGCTGTCCGAGGAAGCGACCGAGGCGCTGGAGGTCGCGGCTACGATCGGTCGGGCGTTCACATTCGAGGTCCTCGAGCAGTCGAGCGAGCTCGAGGAGGCGGGCCTGGTCCGCGCGCTCGACGAGCTGTGGCAACGCCAGATCGTCCACGAGCAGAGGCTCAACAGCTACGACTTCGGCCATGACCGGATCCGCGACGCTGCCTACGCGGGCATCGGTCCGCGCCGGCGACGGCTCCTTCACCGGCGGGTCGCCCAGGCGCTCGAGCTGCTCAACGCCGCGGACCTCGACACCGTGAGCGCCCAGATCGCGGCGCACTACGAGGCCGCCGGGCTCGCTCCCCGCGCCATCGAGTGGTTCGAGCGCGCTGCCGAGGTGGCGCGACGCGTGTCCGCCAACGTGGAGGCGGTCCGCTACCTTGCCCGCGCGGTCGGTCTCATCGGGCAATTGCCGCCGAGTCTCGAACGCGATCGCGACGAGCTCCGGCTCCAGATCGCTCTGGCGCCTCCGACCGTCGCCAGTCGCGGCTTTGCCACCGGCGACTTCGCCGTGGCCGCCGACCGGGCCCGGATGCTGGCCGCGACGGTCCGCGACGTCCGAAGCGAGGCCCTCGCCCTCAATGGCCTGACCGCGGCGCAGATCGTCCATGGCGAGGTCCGACGATCGCTCGTGACCGGCCGGGCGTCGCTCGAGCTCGTCGACGACTATCCCGAGCTCGTCACTGCCTGCGAGATGAGCTACGCGGGCTCGATGACGACACTCGGGATGCATGACGAAGCGATCGCGCATTTCGAGCGCGCCGTCGGCGCGTACCTGCCGGGCCGATCGACGATGGCGATCGGGGTCGAGCCCGGCGCGTTCGCGATGTCGTGGGAATCGCACGCACTGTGGCTATGGGGCGCGCCGGCTCGGGCGGTGGAGCGCCACCAGGAGGCGATGGAGCTCGCCACGTCCCGTGGCCCGCACAGCCTGGCGTTGGCCAACGCGTATGGCGCGGTCCTGTTCTACTGCCTGGGCGACGAGGACGAGATGGCCGCCAGGGCACAGGCCGCGATCGACCTGTGCGAGAAGTATGGGTTCGTGTACTACCGGGAGTGGGGTCAGATCCTGCTCGCCTGGCACGATCGCAACAGAACGGGATCGAATAGCGTGGCCCGGATCGAGACGGCCCTGGAAAGCCTCCGTTCGATCGGGGCGGAGCTGCGCCGCCCACAGTACCTCGCGATCCTCGCCGAGACGCATCTGGCGGCCGGCGACGTCGATCGCGCGAACTCGATCCTTGGGGCGGCCGTCGCCACCGCCAACGCCAACGAAGACGTCTACTGGTTGCCCGAGATCCACCGGTTGATCGCGGAGCTCGGACCGGAGTCCAGGCGGGAAGCCAGCTTGCGCGTGGCGCTCGACCTCGCGCGACGCCACGGCAGCAGATCGCTGGCGCTTCGCGCGGCGGACAGCCTTGTCCGGCACGGCGCGAGCGCCAGCGGCGAGCTCCAGCATGCGCTCGGCAGCCTCCCCGAGCGGCGATCGACGAACGGATCCGTTGGCGACGCTTCACCTTCGAATAAGCGCCTGAGGAAAGCACGGAACGAGGTCTCGAACGCTCGGACTGCGCTTCCCGAACGCTATTGGAACGCCGCGTTTTGCAATCTGCCGCCGTTACCCCAGCCCAGAGGAGAAGAAAGAGCACCATGACCACCCAGATCAGACCCGAGCAGCGCATCGACGAGGGCGCGCTCGAAGGGTTGAAGGGGACCTTCCGAGGCGACGTCATCGGCTCGGAGGACCCTGGCTACGACGACGCGCGCCGCGTCCAGAACGGCATGATCGATCGACGCCCGGCGCTGATCGTCCGTCCCGCCGATGTCGCCGACGTCATCTCGGCAGTCGGCTTCGGTCGCGACCAGGGGCTCGACATCGCCGTCCGGAGCGGCGGACACAGCGCTCCCGGTTTCGGCACGATCGATGACGGCCTCGTCATCGATCTCTCGCGCATGCGTGGCGTTCGGGTCGATCCTGTCGCGCGGACCGCCCGTGTCGAGGGTGGCGCCCTGCTCGGGGACGTGGATCATGCGACCCACGCCTTCGGACTGGCCGTGCCTGCCGGGATCATCTCCAATACCGGCATCGGCGGACTTACCCTCGGCGGCGGCGTCGGCCATCTGACGCGCAAGCTCGGGTTGACCATCGACAACCTCATCGAGGCCGACGTCGTGCTCGCGACCGGCGAGCTCGTCACGGCCAGCGCCGACACGAACCCGGACCTGTTCTGGGCGATTCGCGGCGGTGGCGGGAACTTCGGTGTCGTGACCTCGTTCCTGTTCCGGCTGCATCCGGTCTCGACCGTCGTGGCGGGGCCGACCCTCTACGCCCTCGAGGACGCTGCCGAGGTGCTCGGTTGGTGGCAGGACTTCATCGCCCAGGCGCCGGAAGAGCTCAATGGCTTCTTCGTGTTCCTGATCGTCCCACCGGCCGCGCCCTTCCCGCCCGAGCTCCAGATGCGCCAGGTGTGCGGGATCGTGTGGACGTACTCGGGGCCGGCCGAAAAGGCCGATGAGGTCTTCGCACCGATCAAGGCGTTCGGCTCCCCGCTGCTGTACGGCGTGCAGCCGCTGCCGCTCCCCGCCTGGCAGGCCGCCTTCGACGGGCTCTATCCGAAGGGCGCCCAGATGTACTGGCGTGCCGAGTTCATGAACGAGCTGTCGGACGAAGCGATCGCGACCCAAGTCAAGCATGGCGCGGTCCCGACCGTCCAGTCGACCTCGCACATCTACCCGATCGACGGCGCGGTCCATCGCGTCGGACCGGGCGACACCGCCTGGAGCCAGCGGGATGTCCGCTTCACGCAGGTCGTCCTCGGCGCAGATGGCGATCCGGCCAACGCGGGGAAGGTCCGGGATTGGGCGGTCAAATTCGGCGACGACATCCGCCCGTACTCGGCCGGCGGCGCGTACACGAACTTCATCATGGATGAGGGGCAGGAACGCGTCCGGGCGACGTATCGGGACAACTACGACCGGCTCGCCCGGATCAAGGCCCGCTACGACCCGAACAACCTCTTCCACGTCAACCAGAACATCCGGCCCGCCTGAGGCCGTCGACGATCACAGTGCCGGGTCCGGGGGCCCGGCAAGACCGCCGGTCGCGGCCCGCCTGGCCATCTCGGAGTGAGGTGACCCGGCGGGCCGCCGAAACGCGCGCCCGCGGGTTGTCCTTCGTCTCCGCGTCGCGCCTTGGCGGGGCCGACCCGCAGCAGTCGCTCTCGCGCCCGCGGGAAGATGCATGGCGACGACATGGCTTCTCCTCCTTGCGTCGAGGCGCGCCGTCGCGGAATCCGCACGCGATACTGACCGGGTGTACATCCCCGACCATTTCCGACCGGCCGACGAGGACGTCGCCGAGCTGCTCGCGAACATTGGCGCGGCCGACCTGATCACGGCCACGGCCGACGGTCTGCTCGCGACGATGCTGCCCCTGATCCACGAGGCGCCCCACCCGTCGACGCATGCCAGCGGCGCCCACGGCCGGCTGATGGGTCACGTGGCCCGCAACAACCGCCAATGGAAGGTGCCGCCGATCGGCGAGGCGATGGTCATCGTCCGTGGGCCGGACGCGTACATCTCGCCTGCCTGGTATGTGGCGAAGCGCGAGCACGGTCGCGTCGTCCCGACCTGGAACTACATCACGGCCCACATCCATGGCCAGCTCGTGATCCACGACGATCCGGCGTGGGTCGAAGCCAACGTCCGCGCCCTGACCGCTCGACACGAGGCTTCGCGACCCGTGCCGTGGTCGGTCGACGACGCGCCCGGCCCGTACATTGAGGGACAGCTCCGGGCGATCGTCGGGGTCGAGATCCTCATCAGCCGGGTCGAGGCAAAGTTCAAGCTCAGCCAGAACCGCTCGACTGCCGACGTCGACGGCGCGATCGCCGGGCTCGTGGCCGGACCTGCGATTGGCAACCCCTTGGCGGCTGCAATGGAGGCGGTTCGACGTCGCCGTTGATGGACGACGAGCCGACGGGGGCCTTCGACAAGGTCCAGGTCCGACACGTCCCCCGGCGCGACTCGATCCTTCGCGGAAGCGGCGGTGGCGTGCCAGCCAACCCCTGCCATTGGCGACGGTTTGAGCGTTCCTGACCACGACCCCCGGAGCTCAGGCCACGCGACCGCGGCTCGATTAGGCGATCGGGCATCCGACGCCTAGAATCCGAGTCCATCAAGAGGGGTCAGGCCCCATGGCAACCGATTCGCTCGAGATCTTGCTCGCCGGTTGGCGCGAGGCTGAGCGTTCGTGGGAGGGATCGACCCCAGGTGAGGACTCTCGCGCCGCAGCGGCTCGCGTCCTCGACGCCTGGGTGGCGTATCAGGACTTCGCGCTCACGGCGCAGCCCGGCGAGTTCCTGCTGGTTGCCGACGATGATCAGATCTATGTCGCCGCGACGCGTGGCGTGCTGGCAGTGCTCGGCTACGAACCGGCCGAGATGGTCGGTGGTCGCGTCACTGACTTTGCCTCTCCCGAGCTTCGAGACACGACGCCGAGCCAGTGGGCTGCCTTTCTCGCGGCCGGCCGTCAGGACGGGCGGTTCAGGTTGCGAACGAAAGACGGCCGATCCATCCAGCTGAACTTCCAGGCACGTGCCCACCACCCGATCGCGGGCTTCCATGTTTCGCGACTCTGGCCCGATCCGGACGGCGTTCCGAGCGGTCCCGCCTGACGGCCAGCTCTATCGTCAGCTCTCGGCTAACAGGTGATCACGGAGGGTGCGCCTGACGCCGGGCGATGGCGGCGGTGCGCCGGGTCACCACATGAGGTGTTTCGGACAGGAGTTGTGCAGTCCGGCTGCGTGAGGTTCGGTACGATCTTGGCCAGGGAGGGACCAGCAGCCCGCGTTTGGAGGAGACCATCGATGCTGCATCGTCCACGGTTCGCGCGACCCACGCGGGTGACGACCCTCATCGTCGTCACCGCGCTCTCACTCTCGATGACGGCGGTCGCCGTCGCCGGCGGCGCGATGTCGGTGCCGACATTCGTGCCGAAGATGGCCGACCAGGTCACAAACCTCGACATCCTGCGGTCGCAGATCAAGAACTACTACGGCACCCCGACCGCGGTGGCCGGCGCCGCGTGCAACAAGGACCTCGCGCCGGCGGCCGACGGCAACTACGCCGCCGAGGCAGCGTCGGTCGCGGCTGACGGCGGGCGCTGGCTTTCGACGGGCGCGCGGGCCAACTCGGGCGCAATGAAGGCGATCGTGCTCGACGTCGACGACACGACCCTCGCGACCTGGAACTACGAGCTCTGCAGCAACTGGGCGTTCGATCCGGTCACGAACGGCCAGTTCGTGACCGACCAGCGCTTCCCGGCGGTTCCGGGCATGGTCGCGATGGCCAACCAGGCGGCCGCCGACGGCTACGCGGTGATCTTCCTCACCGGTCGCGGCCAGGCCCAGGAGGCGGCGACGCTCGGCAACCTGACCCACGACGGCATCGGTGTCGACGCCGGATATCCCGCTCCGACGACGCTGACGAACGGCGAAGACGGCCTCTTTACGAAGCCGCCCGTCGGGTCGTATCCGGCCTACCTGAACAAGCCCGAGTTCTGCGCCGATTCGATCGCCGCCAACAAGTCCTGCCCGACGATCCAGTACAAGTCCGGCGTCCGGGCCCACATCGAGGATTTGGGCTACGAGATCGTCGCCAACTTCGGCGACCAGTTCAGCGACCTGATCGGCGGCTTCGCCGCCAAGACCTTCAAGATGCCGAACCCCAACTACTACCTGCCCTGACGGCTTGGTCTGCGCGTCCGCGCGGACCCCGATTTGTTCGCGAGGCCCGGATCCAGGTCCGGGCCTCGCCCGTCGTCGGGCCGCCGCTCCTTCCTTGGACTCGGCGGTAGAATGCGCCTCGGCCGCTGGCGCGTGGCTCAACGGTAGAGCACCTGACTCTGGATCAGGGGGTTCCAGGTTCGAATCCTGGCGCGCCAGCCAACTCCCAGCGAGTGTGGTGCGTCCTCGCGTGAGCCGCGACGCCTCCCCCGTGGTTGCAGGAGTCGCGCGTGAGCACACCAACATCCGGTTCCGGCGCCGCTCCGGACGTTGCCGAGCGGCGCGACTTCATCCGCGAGATCGTCGCCGCCGACCTGCGCGACGGGCAGGCATCGCGCACGTCGTCACACGCTTTCCGCCGGAGCCGAACGGCTACCTGCACATCGGCCACGCGAAGTCGATCTGCCTGAACTTCGGCATCGCCGCGCGAGTTCGGCGGCCACTGCAACCTGCGCTTCGACGACACGAACCCGGTCAAGGAGGAGCAGGAGTACATCGACGCGATCCAGGCGGACGTGCGCTGGCTCGGCTTCGACTGGGGCGAGCACCTCTACCACGCCTCCGACTACTTCGAGCAGCTCTACGAGTGGGCGGTGCAGCTCATCGGGCCGGGCAACGCCTACGTCGACGACCTGTCCGCGCGACGAGATCCGCGAGTACCGCGGCACGCTGACCGAGCCGGGCCGGAACAGCCCCTGGCGCGACCGGCCGGTCGACGAGAACCTCGACCTGTTCGCGCGCATGCGCGCGGGCGAGTTCCCGAACGGCGCACGCGTGCTGCGCGCGCAGGATCGACATGGCGTCGCCGAACATCAACCTGCGCGACCCCGTCCTGTACCGGATCGTCCACGCGGCGCACCCGCGCACCGGCGACGCGTGGTGCATCTACCCGACGTACGACTTCGCGCACGGCCAGTCCGACGCGATCGAGGGCGTCACCCACTCGATCTGCACGCTGGAGTTCGAGGCGCACCGACCGCTCTACGACTGGTTCATCGAGCACCTGCCGGTGCCGTCGCGGCCGCGCCAGTACGAGTTCGCGCGGCTGAACCTCACCTACACCGTGCTGTCGAAGCGCGTCCTGCTGCGCCTCGTCAACGAGGGGCACGTCCGCGGCTGGGACGACCCGCGGATGCCGACCATCTCCGGCCTGCGCCGGCGCGGCTTCCCGGCCGAGGGGATCCGCGACTTCGCTGACGATGATCGGCGTCGCCAAGACCGACAGCGTCATCGAGATCGGGCATGCTCGAGTACGCCGTCCGCGACGTCCTCAACCGGACGGCGCCGCGCCGGTTCGCGCGTCCTCGATCCGCTCAAGGTCGTCATCGAGAACTACCCCGAAGGGCAGGTCGAGGAGATGGAGGTCGTCAACAACCCGGAGGATCCGTCCGCGGGCACGCGCAAGGTGCCGTTCTCGCGCGAGCTGTGGATCGAGCGCGACGACTTCATGGAGGACCCGCCGCCGAAGTTCTTCCGCCTCGCGCCCGGGCCGCGAGGTGCGCCTGCGATCCGCCTACTTCGTCACCTGCCGCGAGGTCGTCAAGGACGCGGCCGGCAGCATCGTCGAGCTGCGCTGCACCTACGACCCGGCGACGCGCGGCGGCGACTCGCCGGACGGCCGCCGGCCCAAGGCGACGCTCCACTGGGTCTCGCGGCCGACACGCGGTGCCGGCCGAGGTCCGCCTGTACGACCACCTGTTCGCCGACCCGATCCCGGGCGCGACGGCCGCGACCTCTTCGACGGATCTGAACCCGGCGTCCGAGACCGTCCTCGACGGATGCCGTCGTCGAGCCGTCGCTCGCCGACGTGCCCGTCGGCGAGACCGTCCAGTTCGAGCGGCTGGGCTACTTCACGCCGGACCCGGATTCGACGCCGGGCCACCCGGTCTTCAACCGGACGCTCACGCTCAAGGACACGTGGGCCAAGGTCCAGGGAGCCGCGAAGGCGAGCCCGCCCGGCTAGCTAGCCGCCTCGTCGGTCGCCCCGCCGGCGGTTGCGTGCAGACTCCGCAGCTGGCGGGACCTGCTCGCCATCCGCGGCCCC
>CAVXVP010000020.1:287500-561221 GCA_963765245.1 uncultured Chloroflexia bacterium | reverse complement strand
CGGTCTTGGTCGCGACTTCCTTGAGCAGCTGCGCGCCCATGTTCTCGAAGGGGTCTTCGAGCTCGATGTCGCGCGCGATGGTCACGCCGTCGTTGGTGATCGTCGGCGAGCCGAACTTCTTGTCGAGGACGACGTTGCGGCCCTTCGGGCCGATCGTGACCTTGACCGCGTCGGCGAGGCGGTCGATGCCGCGCTTGAGTGAACGACGAGCTGTCTCGTCAAAGATGAGTTGCTTAGCCAATTCGGATGTCCCTCCAGGAACGTGTGGGGTCGATGGACGCGTCGACTGATGTCAGCCGGCGACGATCGCGAGGATGTCCTTCTGGCTGACGATGAGCAGTTCGTCGTCGTCGATCTTGAACTCGGTCCCGGCGTACTTCGCGTACAGGACCTTGTCGCCTTCCTTGACGTCCATCGTCTCGCGCTTGCCGTCCTCGAGGATCTTCCCCGGACCGGCAGCGATGATCGTGCCTTCCTGGGGCTTCTCCTTGACGGTGTCCGGGAGAACGATGCCGCTCTTGGTCATCTCCTCGCGGGCGGTGGGCTTGATGACGACGCGGTCGCCGAGCGGGCGCAGCTTCGACGAGATCGCAGTGGCTTTGGCCAACGTGCATTCCTCCTGTGACGGCCAGGGCCGGCCGTCGGGCGTGATCGGCGGGGGCATCGGACCGGCCGGGTAAGGCCGAATGGGGTATGTCCCCGGAACGTTCTGAGTCGCATCGTCCTGAGCCGCCGACCCTTCCGCCGGTTACCCCGGCGCCTGTCGGTGCGGTCATCCGCGATGCTTTAGCACTCTACCTGTGAGAGTGCCAAGTCAGATTACCGAACCGGGGTCCGGGCTGTCAACCCGTGAGCGGTCGGACGTCAGCAACCGGGCCGTACGTGATGGACACGATGATATCGTCGCCTTCGCGGGTCGAGCGTCACGCAGGCCGGCCCGTCGTATCCGAGGTACCAGCCGATCTGACCCTCGGATTCGTCGAAGAGCACGACGTGGCGAAGGCTCCTCGACGGATCGTCGGTGCGCATCTCACGCTCGCCTGTGAATGTCTCTTCCCCGGCGTCGTTCTGCAGCGACATGTGCCGGAAGACGACCTGGAGCGCCTGCTTGCCCTGGAGTTCGACCGGCAAGCCCGCTGGCGCCTTCCGTGAATGGCGGCGTCGCCACGTCGAGGGACCCGTCGGCGGACCCGCCGGCGTCAGCGAACCGGGGCTGAACTGGAACCGCACGATGTCGGCACCGGGCACGCCGAGGACCTGGATCCCGGTGAGGCGATCGGAGGGCAGCTGGCCGGTCTGCGGCTTCAGGTCGCACGAGACGGCGGCCGCGGACGCTGATGGCGATCGGCGTGACCGTGGGTGTCGACCGTGGCGGTCGGCGCGGGTGGCGAGGCCGTCGCGGCGGCGCCGAAGGCGTAGATGACGGTGCGGCGGTCGGCGGAGACGCACTGGGCGTGGTCGGTCCGCAGGCCGCGATGGACAGCCCGAGGATCGACGAGGATCACGATGGGCAGACGGCGGGTCGCGTGGCTCAAGACGTCCTCCGAGGACTGGGAAAGGTCCGGTCGTACGCGGCGATCAGGTCGGGCCCCAGCGCGTCGAGGGTCGTCCCCCGCCGCTCCGCTGCCCACTGCCCTGTGACGCGCACCCATTCGGGTTGGTTACGCGAGCGCGGCGCGCCCGGAGGCGACAGGAACGGCGAATCGGTCTCGATCAGGAGCCGTTCGGCCGGCACGATCGGCGCCACATCGGCCGACGCCTCCTCGCCGCGCCGGAAGACGAGGCCCGAGAAGCTGACCGCGAGGCCGAGGTCGAGGACCTCACGGGCATAGTCGAGCGGACCCGAGTACGAGTGGATGACCGCGGGCGGACGCTCCCCGAACGCGCTTGACCAGGCCGAGCCGCCCACCCCCGCCGTGCGCAGCTCGGCGATCGAGGGCGTCCTGGGCGTCGCGCCGGCCGTCGGCCGATCGGCAGTGGAGGATGGCCGGCTTGCCGGTCTCGAGCGCGAGCGCCAGGTTGCGCCGCAGGTTGGTGAGCTGGTCCGCGATGGGGCTGAAGACGCGGTCGTAGTCGAGGCCGGTCTCGCCGATCGCCACGACCCGGGGGTCGCTGGCCCAGGCGACGACCCGCGCCCAGCCGGCGCCATCCACCTTGGCCGCGTCGTGGGGATGGATCCCGACCGCGGCATCCAGCCACGAGAAACGGTCGACGCAGCCAAGCGCCCGCTCCGACGAGGCGACGTTCCAGCCGGGGACGAGGACGCGCTCGAGGCCCGCCAGACGCGCCGCGCCGATGACCTGGTCGGCGTCGGCTTCGAACCGGTCCGCGTTGAGGTGACAGTGGGAGTCGATCAACCCACCGTTCACGGCGACGACGTTCAGGTCTGGTCCGTTTCGACGTCGAGCCGGGGGAAGAGTGGCTCCGGCGGTGCCATGCGACCCGACTCGCCCCCGTGGGCACCCCACGTGAGTTCATCGAGGATGGACGGACCGCCATTGCCGTCCGGACCATACGGGTACGCATGTCCGAGCTGCGCCAGGAGGCGAGGCGCGGTCCCCGGCAGGAACGGTGCGGCAGCGAGGCCTACCAGGCGACACGCCTCCACGAGGTCGCCGAGGACGCCACGCAGTCGCTCCCCTGCCGCCTCATCGCCCGCCTTCCAGGCTTTTGCCAGGACCCACGGCTGTTCCGCGTCGACGACCTTGTTGGCGCTGCCGACGTACTCCCACAGCGCGGCCAGGGCGTCGTGGAGCACGAAGTCGTCGAGTCTCTCGCGATAGGACGCCATCGTCGCGAGCCACTCGCCACGGAGCGACGATTCCTCCGACGTGCGGGGCGCCGGCCGCTCCCCGTCCAGGTACCGATTGGTCATCGAGACGGTCCGGTTGACCAGGTTTCCGAAGTCGTTGGCGAGGTCGGCGTTGTAGCGCCGCACGAACGAATCCCAGGACACCTCGGCGTCGCGATCGAACGGGACCTCGCGCAGCGACGACGTAGCGCGCCCCGTCGGACCCGAATGCAGCCACGAAGTCGTTCGGGTCGAAGAAGTTGCCACGGCTCTTGCTCATGCGCTCGCCGCCGGCCGCCATCAGGAAGCCGTGGACCCAGACATGGCGGGGCGCCTCGAGTCCGGCGCTCCAGAGCATGGCCGGCCAGAAGATCGAGTGGAAGCGGACGATGTCCTTGCCGATGATGTGCAGGTCGGCCGGCCACCAATGGGCGAACGCCTCGGGATCGTCGGGGAAACCCGCGCCGGTGATGTAGTTGATCAGCGCGTCGTACCAGACGTAGATCTTGCCTGCCTCGGGATCCCACGAGCCGTCCTCGCGGAGCGCCGACTCGCCGTTCTCGGCGATCGGGAACGGGATGCCCCAGTCGCCCGGCGTCCGCTCGCGGCTGATCGAGAAGTCCTCGAGCCCACCGCGGATGAAACCGAGCATCTCGTTGCGCCGGAAGTCCGGCTGGACGAAGTCGGGGTTGTCCGCGAAATAGCGCTCGAGGCGCTCCTGGTAGGCCGACAGTCGGAAGAACCAGTTCCGCTCGGTGAGCCACTGGAGCGGGACGTCGGGATGGTTCGGGCAGATGATGCCGCGCGGCGTCTCGAGCACCTCGGACGCGTTGCGGAAGCCCTCGTTGGGGCAGTACCAGCCTTCGTACGTGCCGAGGTAGATGTCGCCCTTGGCGTGGGCGCGACGGACCATCTCCTGCGCGGCTCGGATGTGATCCGGGTCGGTGGTGCGGATGAACCGGTCGGGGGTGATCGCCAGGGCCGTCTCGGCCGTCTTGAACATGGCGACCTTCTCGTCCACGAACTCGCGCGTCGGGCGGGCTTCGTCGACGGCGGCCTGGGCGATGTTGATCGAATGCTCGTCGGTGCCGGTCAGGAACCGCGTGTCGTCTCCGAGCATCCGGTGCCAGCGGGCGATCGCGTCGGCGCCGATGACCTCGTACAGGGTGTGCAGGCCCGGCTTGTTGTTGGCGTACGCGATCGACGTGGTCAGGTAGTAGCGGGATCGGTCGGCCATGGGCGCCGAATGGTAGCAGGCAGACCGTCTCGCCCGGCTCCTGTTACTGTCCGCCCGATGCCTGAACATGACGCCGTCACCCGGCGATCCATCGCCGTCATCGGTGCCGGCTACGTCGGCCTCGTCAGCGCCGTCGGCCTGGCCGCGAAGGGCCATCGCGATCGAGCTGGTCGAGACCGACCCGACCCGCCTCGTCGCTCTCCGCGAGGGTCGCGTCCCGTTCACCGAGCGCGGCGTCCAGGAGGCGCTCAGCGCGGCGCTCGCCTCGGGCGACCTGACGGTCCTCGACCACGTCTCGAAGACGACTCGCCGAGATCGTGCTGATCTGCGTCGGGACGCCGATCGACGACAGCGGCCACGCCGACGTCGGCGCCGTGGAGGCGGTCCTGGCCGAGATCGCAGGCTCGAGCGGCGACCCGGTGGTGGTCGTCCGGAGCACGATGCCGGTCGGGACGTCACAACGGCTCTTGCGCGACGGGCATGTTCGCGACGTGGCGCGGTTCTTCACCGTCCCCGAGTTCCTGCGCCAGGGATCGGCGCTCGCCGACTTCGCCAAGCCGACCCGCGTCGTCATCGGACGCGCCTCGGACGCGGATCCGGAGGCCGAGGCCGTCCTGGTCGAGGTCTTCGGGGCATTCGGCGGGCCGCTCCGGCTGGTCACGCCTCGAGGAGGCTGAGCTGATCAAGAACGGCGCGAACGCATTCCTCGCGCTCAAGATCTCGTTCGCCAACGAGATGGCCGGCCTGGCCGAGCACGCCGGGGCCGATGTCGGGCCGGTGCTCGACGGGATCGGGCTCGACCCGCGGATCGGTATCGACCTATCTGCACCCGAGCTTCGGTTTCGGCGGCGAGCTGCCTGCCCAAGGAGCTTCAGACGATCGCCATCTCCGGGATCGAGCGCGGGCTCGAGATGCACGTGACCTCTGCCGCGCACCTGGCCAACCTGGCCCACCAGGATCGGTTCGCCGAGCGGATCGACGAGATCGTCGGCGGCGTGGCCGGCCGTCGGATCGGGCTCCTCGGGCTCGCCTTCAAGGCCGGCACGGACGACATCCGGTCGTCGCCGGCGGTTCGCCTCGCCGGCTGGCTGCTCGAGCACGGGGCGGATGTCCACGCCTACGACCCGGCGGCGGCCGGCCACGCGTCACGGGCCTTGCCGACGCTGGTCACGGTCGACTCGGCGGTCGAGGCGCTGACCGGTGCCGACGTCGCCGTGATCGCCACGGAGTGGCCCGAGTTCAAGGAGCTCGACTGGGCGTCCGCGCGGGATCGGATGGCGACGCCGTTGGTGATCGATGGCCGTCGCCTGCTCGACCCGGCGACGATGCGCGACCTTGGCTACCGCTACGAACGCGTCGGTTCGCCGACCAGTCAGCCCGCCGGTGTGGCCGGCACCAGGAGTGCCACCCGATGACTGCCGATCGTCGTGTGGCCGTCGTCGGCCTCGGCTACGTCGGGTTGCCGCTGGCCGTGTCGTTCGCCGAGGCAGGCCTCGAGGTCGAGGGGATCGACGTCTCGGAGACGCGCGTCGGGACGATCCGGGCCGGGCGGTCGCCGATCGACGACATCTCCGACGAGCGGCTCGCCACCGCGCTGAGCGGTGGGCTCCGGGTCTCGGCCCAGGGCGAGGCACGGGTCGCCGAGGCCGACGCGGTCTTCGTCTGTGTGCCGACGCCGATCAACTCGACGAAGGACCCCGATCTTGGCCCCGTGCTTGCGGCCGCCGGCTACCTGCGCGAGCACGTCCGCGCGGGCCAGCTCCTCGTCCTCCAGTCGACGACCTATCCGGGGACCACGATGGGTCCGTTCCGGGAGGTCCTCGAGGGGAGCGGCCTGGTCGCCGGGAAGGATTTCGACCTCGCCTACGCGCCCGAGCGCGTCAACCCGGGTGACCCAGCGAGTGCCGCGCGCGAGGTGCCGCGGCTCGTCGGCGGGATGACCCCGCAGGCGGGCGAACGCGCCGCGGCGTTGCTCAGCCACATCAACGACAAGGTGGTCTCGGTCTCGTCGCCCGATGCCGCCGAGATGGCCAAGCTGCTCGAGAACGTCTTCCGCAACGTCAACATCGCCTTCGTCAACCAGCTCGCCCTGCTTGTGCGAGCGGATGGACCTCGACGTCTGGGAGGTCATCGACGCGGCCGCGACCAAGCCGTTCGGGTTCATGCGCTTCACGCCCGGTCCCGGGGTGGGTGGCCACTGCATCCCGGTCGACCCGTACTACCTGTCGTGGCGAGCCCGCGAGTTCGATTTCGTCGATCGCTTCATCGAGCTTGCCGGCGACATCAACCTGGCGATGCCGCGGCACGTCGTCGACCTCGTCGCCGAGGCGCTGAACGATCGCGGGCTGGCCATCCGTGGTGCGAAGGTCGGGGTGGTCGGGGTCGCGTTCAAGCCGAACGTGCAGGACGACCGAAACTCGCCAGCCGCCGACGTCATCGCCGGGATCGCAGGGCGTGGCGGCGATGTCCGCTATCACGACCCCTACGTCGCCTCTTTCCGGGATGCCGACGGGGTCGTGCGCGCTGGGACGGACCTCGAGTCGCTCCTTGGCTGGGCGGACGTGGTGGTCGTCGTCACGGCTCACAAGGCGATCGACTGGAGCCACCTCTTCGAGCGAGCCGAGCTCGTGGTCGACACGGTCAACAGCTCGGCTGGGTTTGCGACGCGGCCAAGACAGGTCCTCCGACTGGGCGCCGGCTGGTACCCCGGCGTCGCTCAGGCGACGCCAAGCCGCTCGTAGAGCTCGCGGTAGCGTCGGCCGTTCTGCGCCCAGGTCCGCTCGGTCTTGACCCATTCCCGTGCCTGGCGGCCGAGTCGGGCGCGGAGCGCGGGGTCACCCAGCAGATCGCTCAGCACGCGAGCGAGGTCGTCGGCGTCGCCGGCTTTGAAGGTCATCCCCGTCTCACCCGGCGTCACGATCTCGCGCAGCGCCGGCAGGTCGCTCACGACCAGGGCGCGCTCGAGCGCCATCGCCTCGAACGGCTTGAGCGGCGTGACGAGCCGCGAGACGCGATTGGCGGTGCGCGGGACCACGAACACATCGATCAACGCGTAGTAGCCGAGGATCCGATCGTGCGGGACGCGACCGGGCATGATCAGGGTCCCATCGTCGAGTCCGAGCCGGCGGCCGGTCTCCCGGATCGCCCGTTCCTGATCGCCCTCGCCGACGATCAGGACGCGGAGCTTCTGACCCTGCGACCGAAGCCGTGATGCCGCCTCGAGCAGGCATTCGATGCCTTCGTAGGCGTTCAGGCTCGAGATGTAGCCCACGACAGGTTCGCCACGTCCGATCCCGAGCGACGCTGCGATGGTCGTCGTCTCTCGGCTACCGGCTCGAAATCCTCGATCTCGACCGCGTTCGGGACGACGGTCAATCGCTCGGCAGGGATGCCCCGCTCGATGATCTCCTGGCGCATCGTCTCGGACAGCGTCACGACAGCGTCGGCGGCGAGCATCGCCGCGGTCTCGGTCTCGCGGGTCATCCGGTAGCGGTCGGTGGCCATCGCGGTTGCTTCGTCGTGCCATGGGGACGCGGCCCAGCTGTCCTCCCAGAAACCGCGCACCTCGTAGACGACGGGGATGCCCATCGGCCGCCCCAAGGCGAGGGCGAGCTTGGCCTGGACGTAGTTCGACGCCGGCTGGAGGGCCGCCGGACGAAGGGTCTCGAGAAGCTCGATGGTCGCGCGTGCGCCCTCGGTCTGCGTCTTGTCGCGCGGTCCCACATAGTCGATGTCAGGTGTGACCCGGTGGTACGGGACCCCTGCGATCACGTCCTCCTCCGGCGCGCCGGTGATGCCCATGCTGCGCGGGAAACCGGCGCGCGTCGCGACATGGGCATCGAGCCCGGCATCGATCTGGGCGCGCGCCACGGAGCGGGTCCGCACGGTATACCCGGCCTGCCGGTACGGCTCGGAGAACGACACGAGGTGCAGGATGCGGCCCTTCGTCGCACGCCCGCGGAGGGCCTCGACCCGGGTGGCGGCGGGTCCGAGCGCCGGGAGCCACTCCGGTCGGAGGATGGTGAGATGGCCCTGTGCGCCTTCCACGAGGCGCCGGCCGCCGGGTGCGCCAAGCCGCTCGGCGGCCTGGGCATGGTTCAGGGCTTCGGTGTACCGGCCGGCCTCGATCGCGATCCGGGCGTAGGCCGACTCAAGCGCGCCGGATCCATCGTTCGGCAGGGCCTCCATGACCTCGGTCGCGACGTCGAGACGTCCAGTCTCGAGCGCCATCAGCCCGAGCTGCCGTCGGGCGCCGACTCGCACGCTCGTCGAGGTCCCGAGCCGCTGGGCGAGGGACGTGGCTTCCTCGGCGGGACCCGCGGCGTAGCGCGTGATGAAGGCGAGCTGGGGTCCGAGCGGGATGCCGGGACGACGCTCGACGACGGACCCAAGCGCGTTGGCAAGCGGTCGCGCGACCATCCGTCGTGGGCGTCGCGGCATCGACATCGCCAGCGGCAGGAGGATGGTGACGCCTCGGGCGCGCACGATGCGCAAAAGCCCGGCGGGGTGACGAAGGTGCCTCGTGAGCGATGCGCGTGCTCGCGGGCCGGTCAATGCGTGGTGCGAGGCGTTCGCGGCATACTCGCACCATTGAACGCGGGAATCCGTACCCGCAGCCCGATCGATCGAGGGACCATGGCCAAGACCGTAGCACATGTCGTTGGGGCTCGACCCAACTTCATGAAGGCCGCGCCCGTCATCCGCGCGCTCGAAACCAGGCACATCGCCCAGACGGTGATCCACACGGGGCAGCACTACGATGCCGGCCTTTCCGACGTCTTCTTTCGCGATCTCGGCCTGCCGGAGCCCGAAGTCAACCTGGGCGTCGGATCCGGCACGCAGGCGGGTCAGACGGCGGCCCTGATGGTGGCGCTGGAGGGCGCCTTCGGCACGGTCGACCCGGGCCTGGTCGTCGTCTACGGCGACATCAACTCGACGATGGCCGCCGCCCTGGTCGCCTCGAAGACCGGCCGGCCGATCGCCCACGTCGAGGCCGGGCTGCGAAGCTTCGACGACACCATGCCCGAGGAGATCAACCGCCGCGTCACCGACCTGCTGTCCGACCTGCTCTTCGTCACCAGCCCCGAGGGGGTCGACAATCTCGAGCGGATGGGCGTAGCCCGCGACCGGATCCATTTCGTCGGGAATCCGATGATCGACACGCTCCTGGCGAATCTCGATCGGTTCGACGCCGCCGCGATGCGCGAGCGATTGGAGTTGCCGGAACGCTACGCGGTCGCGACGATGCACCGGCCGGCCAACGTCGATAACCCGGACGACGCGGCCGAGATCGTGGCCATGCTCCAGGGCGTCGCAGAACAGGTCCCCCTCGTGCTGCCGCTCCATCCCCGCGGGCGGCCGGTCCTGGAACGAGCCGGCCTGGTCTCGAGCGACCGGCTGCGCGTCATCGAACCGCTCGGCTACATCGACTTCCTCTCGCTCGTCCGGGGCGCAGCCGTGGTCGTCACCGACTCGGGCGGGATCCAGGAGGAGACGACGATCCTCGGCGTTCCATGCCTGACGGTCCGCCCCAACACCGAGCGACCGATCACGGTCACGCACGGGACGAACCAGCTCCTCGCCTCCCAACACGGAGCGACCGATCACGGTCACGCACGGGACGAACCAGCTCGTCGAGCCAGGACAGGTTTCAGCGGCGGTCGCGCGGATCCTGGAAGGCGGACCTGACGCCCCCAAGGCGAGACCGCCGCTCTGGGATGGCCACGCGGGTGGTCGCATCGCCGACGTCATCGTGGGCTGGCTAGCCTCCTGATCGTGCTGACACTCCTCATCGCGACGACCTTCATCCTCGTGGCGGCCACGATCGTCGTCGCCTACCTCCCGTGGCATGGCGCCATCGCCTTCGCGCTCGCTGTGGCCGTGCTGAGCCAGGCGATGATCGTCACGACGGTCGGCATCGCCGGGCTCGTGATCCGATCCTTTTCGCCGGGCGTGCTGCTCGCTCTCGCGGGAGCGTGGCTCGTGGCGGCGGGCCTCGTTGCATACCGGCGGCGCCGGGTGCGCGTCCCATGGCGCGAGCGCTGGCGTGCAACGATCGGCCTCCTCGGGCCGACGCTGCGCGAACCTTCGGTCGCCATCGCGACGGTGCTGGTCGTCGGGACGCTCGCATGGCGCGCGTTCCTTGCCGTGAGGCTTCCTGTGGTCGATTACGACGGCTGGTCGTATCACCTCGTGTTCACCGACGCCTGGCTGCAGCATGACGCTCTGACCCTGGTCCCCTTCCGCCCTTGGACCGCTGGCTACCCGGCCGCGACGGAGATGTTGACGACCTGGCTTGCGGCATTCACGCACAGCGACACTTTCACCGGGTTCACATCGATCCTGCCGACCCGGCCGCGATTCTGGCCACGATTGGCCTCGCACGATCGTTCGGTGCCGACCGGCGCCGAGCCGTGCTCGCCGGTTTGCTGTTCGCCATGACGCCGGCCCTGATCTCGCTTGCTGGCACCAGCTATGCCGATGCGTCATCGGTCGCGATGGTGGCCGCGACCTGGTGGCTGGGCCTGCGCCTGATCCGTGGCGAGCGCGACGTGTCGACCGCCCTGCTGTTGGGGATCGCGGGGGGGTTGGCCTGCGGGACGAAGGGTTTGAGTGTGGTCCTCGTCGGCCCCATCCTGGCCGTCGCCGGTCTCCTACTCTTGCGCGACCTCATCGCTCGCCCCGTCGGGCGAAACGCGAGGGGTCGAACGGTCGCCCGGCTGGCGGCGTTGGTCGTCCCGATCCTCGTCATCGGCGCCTCCTGGTACCTCAAGAATCTCTCGTCGTCTATGGGAACCCGGTCTACCCGTTCGCGTTTGGCCCGTTCCATGGCCCGACGACCCTGGCGAACGTCGCGATGAACATCCCGAGCCTCACCGGCCATAGCCTCATCAGCCAGCTCGCGACGTCCTGGACCGCCGATTGGCATATCACTCGGTATGCCTACAACGTGCGGCCGGGCGGCCTCGGACGCGCCTGGCTGGTCATCCTGGTCATCGCGGTCGGTGGGTTCGTGCTCCTGGTGCGGCGGCGCCAGCTCGATGCGATCGCGCTCGTCATCGCCCCGGCGACGTTCTTGCTCCTAACGATGCCCATGCCGTGGTATGCGCGATACACGCTGTTCCTGGTGGCCATCGCGCTCCCGCTCGCGGCGCTCGCCTTGAGCTCGACCGGCCGTCATTCGCCACAGTGGCCGGTCTCGCGCTTGTCGGGTTGGCGGCCATCTCGCTGGCGTTCGTGAACATCCGCCCGAATATCAACCTCCGACCGGCGGTCGCGACCGCCGGGTTCCGCGACTACCTCGGCTTGGTCTTCGACGCCGACGACAGTCGGCGATCGAACGTCGACCTGCGGGCCGCGTGCGCTGGCTTTGGCGTGGTCCCGCCGGGGGCGCGGGTGGTGCCGGGCGGGTTCAACCTGCTACATGCGGTTGCCGGGCCGAACTTTGACCGGATCCTCACGGAGCAGATCGGGTCGCCCACCGGACCAGAAGAGCTCGCCAGCGCGATGCGGGCGCAAGGCGCCGAGTGGCTGGCGACAAGTGGCGCTGGGCGGCTCGATGAGCTGGCTGCGTCGGCGCCGGACCTGTTCCTCGGCCACGGTGAGATGTGTCGGGGTGCACGACTCTGGCAGCTCGCGCCCCGCGGTGGCGGATGATGCGCCGCGTCCGGGCGTCGGTCCGCGGTCGCACGACCGGACTGCGCGGCTTCCTCGGTCGGCGCCGCTCGCTGCGGGTCGGCGTGGCCCTCGTGCGCGACGTCCCGTTACTGCTCCCGCGCCACGCACGCCTGGCGCTCGCGATCGCTCGGGCCGGCCGTTCGAAGGATCCGCGCTGCTGCCGCTCCTTGACCGCGCCCTCGAGGTTCGTCGCACTCCTCGACTGCTGCGGCGTCAAGCGCGGATCCTCGCGGCCACCGGCGAGCCCACGGCCGAGCGCGCCGTCTGGCTCGAGCTGGCGGATGCCGGGGACCGCGACGCCGCCAGCCGGGCTCGGATCCTGACCGGCCGCTTGACGGAGACCGATCCAGCGTGGCTGCCGCGGATCGAAGGCGTCCCGGAACGTCTCGAGCCACCTCGATCCCCGCCGGATCCTGCACATCACCAAGAGTTCGGTCCCCGAGCGGTGGTCCGGGTTCACGATCCGGACGTTGCAGAACATGCGTGCCCAGCGCGATGTCGGACTCGAGCCGACCCTCGTCACGGAGATCGGTTGGCCGCGGGTGGTCGGGGTCGCGGACGTCGCGCCGGTCGTCCTCCACGAGGGTTTCGAGCACCATCGCCTTGACCCAGGCCCCGACTATGACCTGGCGGGCACGCCCAACGACGTCCGACTCCAGGACACGGCCGAGATGATGGCCCCCATAGTTCGCGCGCTTCGGCCATCGATCCTGCACGCGCATTCCGGGTATCGCGGCGGGGACCAGGCGCTCGTCGCGCTCGCGCTGCGTGAACGGTTCGGGATCCCGGTCGTGTACGAGGTACGCGGCCTGTTCGAGGCCGTCTGGGCCGATGATCCGGTCATGGCCGAACGGAGTGAGCTGTACGCCCGCCGGCTCGCCCAGGAGACCCGACTGATGCACGCGGTCGACGGGGTCCTCGCGATCTCGGAGGCGCTCGCAGACGAGCTGTCATCGCGCGGCATCCCGCGCAACAGGATCACGGTCGTGCCCAATGGCATCGATATCGAGGCACTCGGCAGACCCGTCCGCGACCCTGCCCTCCGCGCGTCGCTGGGGTTCCAGGATCGCTTCGTCGTCGGCTATCTGGGCAACCTCGACCACTGGAGGGAAGGAATCGGCGTGCTGATCGACGCGGTGGCCGAGCTGCGAGAGCAGGGTCGCGACGACATCGCCATCCTCGTCGTCGGCGATGGGACGCGACGCGAACGATACGAGGCGCACGCGACCCGTCTTGGCCTCGCCGATCGGACCCGTTTCACCGGACGCGTCCCACACGAATCGGTCGGCCAGTACTACGCGCAGATGGACCTGTTCGTGAACCCCCGGCTCGACGAACGCGCCTCGCGGTACATCACCCCGATCAAGCCCTACGAAGCGATGGCCATCGGACTGCCGGTGCTTGTCAGCGACCTGCCCGCGCTGCGTGAGATCGTCGATGCGCCGCGGCGCGGGCTCGTTGCCCCGCCCGGGGATGCGAGCGAGCTGGCGACCTCGATCGCGATGCTCGCTGACGACCCGAACCTGCGGCACCAACTTGGACTGGCCGGCCAGCAGTGGGTCCGCGCCGAACGCACCTGGGCGTCCAATGGCGCACGGTATCTGGCCGCGTACGAGGCGATCATCGGGCCGATCGACGTCGCCGCCCCGGCGGGCGACGTCGCGGGATCCGATCGCTAGGGTGCGGATCCCCGGAGCCCGCTCGGTTCGACGGACGATCGACGGCGGTCTCGCCGTCGTGCGACGCCAACGGCTTCGGGCGTTGCCGGGCACCGGGCCGGGCTTCATGGGTCGGGCACGATCAGCGATCCCGGTCTCGACCGTCACGACGGGACCGCTCGTGTCGGTGATCGTCGTCCCCCGGTCTCGAGATGCGGTCCCTCGCCATCTCCGGATGCTCGACCGAACGACCTACCGGCCGGTCGAGCTGCTGATCGTCAGCGACCGCCTCGCCGCGCAAGGGGAGTCGCCAGCGTCTAGCTCCATCCCGACTCGGTATGTCCAGGTCGCCTCGGATTCGGATCACTCGATCGCGGTCGGTGCCGCCGCCGACGCGGCCGAGGGCGAGCTGATCTGCCTCCTTGACGACGACGTGGATCCGTTGTTCGACGATTGGCTCGGGCACCTCGTCGAGACGATCGACGCGGGTTCGGCAGCAGTGGGGCCGGCTCTCCTCCGAGCGCACGGTCGTGGCCCGGTGGGTGCCAGCCAGCGGTCGGCGGATCGGTCGATCGCGTCGGCCGGGATCGACTTCGGGCGGTCGGACGGCGAGATCGTGCCGCGACACGTGGCGTTCGGCGCGCGTCTCGAGCCATCGACGGCGACCACTGAGATCGCGCCCGCCCTCTCCCTCGCCTGCATCCTCATTCGGCGCTCCGCATACCAGCGGGCGGCGGGGCTCCCCGAGGGCTACGCCAGACCGAGTCCCTGCGACGCCTCGGTCCCCTACCTCGACGCCGAATTCGCGACACGCCTGCGGGCAGGAGGTGGCCAACTGACCATCGATCGCCGCGCTCCGGCCTGGCTCCGGATCGACGAGACGCTCGCTGCGCAAGCCGAGCCGAAGGAGCGGGATGTTCGCTCGCTGTGGATCACGGAGGGCGATAGCGCGACGTTTCTCGACCATCTCGGACCACGGCTTCGGCGCGAGGTCCTGCGTGACGCGATCGCTGGCGTCCATGGCTGGTCGGTCGAACCGCTCCGGGTGGCCGTGATCGGTGAGGCACGGTTGTCGCTCGAGCGACCTGGCGTCGACTGGCAGATCGTCCGTGCACCCGAAAGTCGCGATGGAGCCACGACCTCGTGGCCAGACGTCGATGTCGTCATCGTGGCCGATCCCGAAGCCGACATCCGCCAGTCGCCGACGGGCCTCGTCCGAGTCGCGTTGGTTACGAAGACGGGTCCGGCGCACCTCGACGAGTTCGACATCGTCATCGCGCGGACGGACACGGACTGGCTGCGCATCGCCCCGACGACCTCCAAGAGGATCGAGGTGGCCGACCTCGAAGGCCCGGACGGCGCTACGCTCCTGCGCGACCTGCTGCTCGCCTGGGTGACAGCGCGGCGGATCGCCGTTCGGATCGGTCCGTCCTACTGGAAAAACGCCCACATCTGGGGCGATTACCACTTCGCCAGGTCCCTCCAGCGCTACCTGGAGCGGGCCGGCCATCCGACACGTCTCCGACTCGTGCGCGATTGGGGCACCGCGGCGGCCGCTGGGGAGGATGCGACCGTCCACGTGTTCGGCAATCAGGAGCCCCACAATCGGCCGTCCCAGGTCAACGTCCTGTGGCAGATCAGTCACCCCGACCTGGCGTCCGAGACGCTCTATGCCTCCTATGACCACGCCTTTGTCGCGTCGGACGCGTTCGCCGCGGTCATGGCGAGGCGTTCGACGGTGCCGGTCGATCCGCTCCATCAAGCCACCGATCCTGAGCGGTTCTTCCCCGACCCGACCGGTCCACGGCACGAGCTCCTGTTCGTCGCCAACTACCGGCCGAACCGCCCTATCGTCGACTGGCTGCTGCCCACGGACCGGGACCTGGCCGTCTACGGAAATGGCTGGAACAAGCACGGCCTGGACCCTCGCCACCACCTGGGCCTGCATATCCCGAACGAGGACCTCCGGCATTTTTACAGCTCGGCTTCGATCGTCCTCAACGACACCTGGGACGACATGCGCGCCGCGGGCTTCATTTCCAATCGCATCTACGACGCGTTGGCCTGCGGCGCCTTTGTCCTGTCCGACGACGTCGCGGGTCTGGCCGACGAGTTCGACGGTGGTGTCGCCGTCTATCGCGACGAGGCCGGGCTGCGAGAGGCCACCGAGCGATACCTGGACGCGCCCGCCTTTCGGCGCGAGACCGCGGAGCGTGGTCGGTCAGCCGTGCTCGAGCGACATACCTTCGAGCGTCGCGCCGCGGCGCTCCTCGCCGTGATCGAACCCCTGCTCGCCGAGAGGCCCGCCCAGCTCACCTCGGAGTAGCGGTCTCCGACTGTTCGGACGGGGTGCCGTCGCTCAGATTCCGTTCCCGCTCGCCAGCCCGGAGGTCGGCGGCCAGCTGGCTCGCAAATGGGAACGCCAGCGTCTCGGACAGGAATTCGGGGCGAAGGGGTCGCCCCGCGACGCCGAGGTCCGGATCGTTCTCGAACGCCAGGCACATCGCCCGGAGTTCAGTGGCCAATCCCTCGGCGGAGATGTCGTTGGTCGCCCGGATGTTCGAATGCCAGGTCGACAGGTCCTTGGCTCCGAATCGGTTGGTCAGGACCAGCATTCCCAAGGTGGCCATCTCGAGCGGCGGGTAGCTCGGGTGCGGCGAGATCATCAGCGAGATCCCGATGGCCGCCCGCCGGAGGAGCGCCGCGTAGCCGTCGAGGTCGAGCTTGCCGATCGAGCGGAGGACCGCTCCCCCACCGAGGTCGATGTCGGGATGGGACCGTCCGACTGAGACGAGCTCCCAGCGCGAGGCATCTGCGTTCGCCGCCTGCCAGGCGCGAAGCCCGTCGACGATCGCCGGAAAGGCGTTGCGGGGCGTGCCCGGTCGGCCGTAGACCAGGATGGTCCGTGACCGCACGATCGGGGGCGCGGCCATGGCCGCGCGGAGCGTCTGGGAGGAGCCGTGGCTCGAAGGCGTACTCCTGCTCGAACCGGATCCCGGCCCCGTGGAAGTACTCGCGCAGGGCCGACGTGTTGAAGACGCCGATCGTCTCGTGGGGCTGGCGTACGTCGAGTGCGCCAGCATCCATTGCGCGGACACGGATAGAAGCCTGGCTCGAAGTCCTGGATGACGTAGCCGAATCGTCCGGACGGACCCGAACGTGGTCGCCTGCCACCGACGGATGCGCCCGACGAGGTCGGCAGTCGTCCAAACGTGGCCATGAACACGTCATCGGGCCGGACGGCGAGCCGGTCCGTGGCTCGACTGGCGCGTACGAGCTGAAGCGGGATCCGGGGTCGTCCCCGTCGTCGACCGGGGCATATGCCAGGACGGCGACCACGTCCCCCGGCGGGTGCCGGTGCGATCGACACGATCCGTCTTCCGGAGACATCGGCGCCGACCGCCTCGAAAAGGTCGAGGGCGGTCCGGATCCCGCCGAACGTCCGCGCGCCGTCTACCGTCGGAACGACGAGGTTCAGCCGATACCCGGATCGGGGTGACGCGACGAGGGACGGACGACGGAGCTGGCCGACTCGATCCTGGATCGGCGGGGACGGGGCTGAACCCTTCGGCGCAGGCCCGCCGACGGCGAAGCCACGCACACCTCGGTAGAGGCTTGCCAGCCGCGGCGACGAGCGGGATGCAGCGCGAAGTCGATGCACGATGCGAGCTCTCCTTGCCCGTTCGGGGCGGCAACGCGACGGCGAACGTCGGACGTTCGGGTACGATACAGGCTCCCACCAGCCAGTCGGAACCCGCCCTGAAAGCCACCCTTCCCGTGCTCGAACGACGGACTCGGCTGCTCTTCGTCGCGTCAGCCGAAGACGCGCCGCCTCCAATGCCCGGGCAGTCCACGGTGGTCCTCGACCCGGCCTGGACGCCGGATCCCGGGGACCGGTCCGATGTCGTCTCGATCCGGCCGTGGTTCGCGGCAGGGCTCGAAGCGCACAACCTGTTCGACGAGTCGCTCGGTCTGCTCGATCGCTGGGGGGCGGCGACGGCAGCGGCGGACCGTCTCCTGGTCGAGGGCGTGACGTACTGGTTCCGCGTCCGCGAGCCGCTGTGGCACTGGCTCCACGAGCGACTGCTGTGGCGATACGCATTGGCTGCACTCGAAGGAGACGGGCCGTTCGAAATCGGTCGCGGCGCCGGCAGATGAGACGGCGCTGCTCGACGTCCTCCACGCGCTTGGGCGCCGGGTCGAGACCATCGGCGAACCCGACGCTGATCCGGCGGCTGGTGGTGGTGCTCGACCCTCGACGTCCCCGATGTCCGACAACGACCCGCTCCGAACCGCCCTTCGCGGCGTCGTCCGCCGCCTCCGACCCACGCGCGAATCACCGGCCACGGCCGAGCGCCGCCGACGAAACGCGCTCCTCGATGAGCGGATCGCGAGACTGGCAAGCCTCCCCGCCCCGAGGATCGTGGTCCTGACGCTGCCGGGGAGCTACCAGCGCATCGGCGGTATGGGCGGCACGACTCGGGATCCGAACCTCGGGTCGGTGATCCCGAAGCTGCACGAGGCAGGACTCGAGCCGATCGTCGTCGGGATCGGTATGAGTCGGAAGCGCGACGAGGACTGGTCCGCGGTCAATTCGGACGACCGACTGCTCCCCAGCTATCTCCTCGGGTCCCGGTGGGGCCGCACGGAGGACGATGATCGCGCGGCTGCAGTCACCAGGGCGGTCATCGGCGGCGTGGACGCGATGCCACCGGTCGCGCTCGAGCTCGACGGGCTGGACATCCGGCCGGCTTTCGTCACCGCCATGCGCTCCTCGCTGGAACGGCTGATCGATGCTGAGGTCCACCAGCTCGCGCGGGTCGAGCGGCTGATCGAGGAGCTGGCGCCGGCTGCGCTGCTGATGTCGCAGGAGGGCCACCGAACGCCATGGCTGATGGCCGCGGCTCGAGCGGGCGTGCCGACCTTCGCGCTCCAGCATGGGATCCTCTACCCGACCCACCCGGGGTATCCGGATCGACGCGATCCGCGGTTGATCGTGCCGTCGCGCACCTTCGTCTTCGGCGCGTACGAGCGACGCGTCCTCGAGGCGGGCGCGTACGACCGTGGCGAGGTGATCGTCTCGGGGTCGCCACGGCTCGACCTCGACGCAAGCGCCGACGACGTGGCAGGGGGTCGGACCGATCCTGAGGCGGAGCGCGCGGCGGTTCGCGCCGAACTCGGCGTCGCCGATGGCGACAGGATGCTGGTCGTGTCGACGGTGCATACGCCCTTCGTTCGTCGATCGCACCTGGCGCACATGATCGAGGCCTGTCTCGGCGGGCCGCTGTCGGACGTCCACATCGTCTTCAAGCAGCACCCGGGCGAGCGCGACGAGGGCCCGTACCGCGATCTCCTCGACGGTCTTGCGCGAGCCGGCGGCTACGCATCACCGCCGATCAGCATCGTGCGCGCTATCGACCTGTACCGGCTCCTTAGGGCGGCGGATGCCCATCTCGGACTCACCTCGACGGTCCTGACGGACGCAGTCATGGCCGGCACCGATAACCTCATCGCCCGGGTCGAGGCCAGCGGCGACCTTCTCGGCTACGTCGCGGCCGGTGTCGCCCGGCCGGTCACGCGCGTGGCCGACCTGCGCGCGGCGCTCGATCACCCGCAACCGGCGCACCCGGCGGCCCGACGAACGTTCATCGAGGACCACTTTCGCCCGGGCGAGGCGAGCACCCGGATCGTGGACGAAATCCGCGATGAAGTGGGCGAAACCGTCGCCACACCGAGCGGCCCGGCCTGATGTGGAAGCGGCCGATCCGCTCGGCGGTCCATCTGGGCCTTGACCAGCCACGACTGCGTGCGTTCGTCCAGGCTGACCTCAAGGCCCGGCGGCCGACGCCGGGAGTCGAGACCGGCAGCGTCGGACGCGAATTCGTCGACGGGCGCGGTGTCCACTATCCGCTCGATGCCGGTCTGCGCGACCGCCTGAAGCCAAGCTGGAGATCGATGGTCGATCCCGTCGCCGCTGCAGAACCGCCGACCGACCAGGCGTTGCGTGATCGCGCGACGAAGGCAGCCAAGGTCGTCGCCGAGGCCGCGACGCTGGTGGCCACGACGGCCGACCAGCCTCTCGAAGGTCGGATCCTGGAGGTCGGCTGCTACGACGGCGCATCGGCCTACCAGCTGGCACTGCTGACCGGCACGTCGGTGGTGGCATCCGACCTGGCCCGCTACTACGTGGTCCAGCGACCCGGTACGACCGTCGACCCCGATCTCAGTCAGCAACAGGAGCTCCTCGCCCGGATCCGGGAGCGCGCTGCGAGAGCCGCCGATGTGGCCCCCACGCTGGTCGACTTCGTCGAGGACGACATCAGCCGATCCACCCTGGAGACGGCGAGCTTCGATGCGATCGTCTCGTTCGAGATGCTCGAGCACGTCCAGCAGCCGGCAGCCGCTTTCGCCGAGATGGCCCGCCTCGTGCGACCGGGCGGCATCGTGTACCACGACTACAACCCCTTCTTCAGCTCGAAGGGAGGACATTCGCTGTGCACGCTGGCCTTTCCGTGGGGCCATGCCCGCCTCGATGCGGCGGACTTCGAGCGCTACCTCCGCGAGCTCCGGCCGAGCGAAGTCGACCAGGGACTCCGGTTCTATCGCGAGAGCCTCAACCGCATGACGCTCGCTGACCTGCGGGCGGCCGTGGCCGCGGCAGGGCTCGAGCTGCTCGCGCTCGTCCCGTGGTTCGAGCGGGGTCTCGTGGCCAGCCTCGATCCGTCGGTCCTTCCCGACGTGCAGCGTCTCTACCCGACCGCGGTCGTCGACGACCTCCTGGCGACCTTCGTCGCGGTCGTCGCCCGGCGGCCCGCGTGACCGCCCGGACCGTCGCCATCGTCCAAGGCGCGTGATGGGCAGCACGAGGCTCCCCGGCAAGGTCATGCTGCCGCTCCTCGGCGAGCCGGTCCTGCACCCGGGTCATGCGCCGCGCCGCCCGCGCCCGCACGCTCGACGCGGTCGTAGTGGCGACCACGACCACGCTCGCCGACGACGACGCCGATCGTGGCGACCTCGCGGGCCGCCGAGGGCTGGCCGGTCGTCCGCGGCAGCGAGACCGACCTGCTCGACCGCTATCTCGCCGCCGCCCGCGCCCACGACGCGGAGGTCGTCGTCCGAGAATCGACCTCGGACTGCCCGCCTGATTCGCACCCCGAAGTCATCGACGCCACCGTCCGCGCCTTCCGCGCCGCCCACGCCGACTATGCGAGTAACAGCCTCCACCCGCCGACATACCCGCGTGGCCTCGATGTGGAGGTCGTCGCACGGGCGGCGCTGGAGCGTGCCGGGCACGAGGACCGCGACCCGATGTGGCGAGAACATGCGACGCCATATCTCTACCGCCATCCGGAGCTGTTCCGGCTCCTTCGTGTGCCGGCACCCGAGGACCGATCGGGTCAGCGCTGGACCGTGGACACACCCGAGGACCTGGAGTTGGTGCAGCGCATCTACAACGCGTTGGGTCGGGACGACTTCGGCTGGCGCCAGGCCTTGGCCGTCGTCGAGGCACACCCGGACTGGCTCGCCATCAACCGCGATGTCGTGCAGAAGGTCGTCCCGCCCGGGGCCACAGGATGAGCGCGAAGGATCGCCCTGGACGATACTGAGCTACCCGATCCGATCGCACACCCAGAGGATGCCGATGCCGACAGACCGTCTCGAAGCCACCGTGATCGACGATCCGGTATTGGGGTATCGCCATCTCGATCCGATGCCGAAGATCGATGAGCTCGACGAGTTCTACCAGAGCGCTTACGTCGATCTCGTTCGCGGCGGTCGCCGCTTCCCGGAGCTTGCCCACCTCCTCGCAAGCGGCGACGAGGCAGATCGCGAGCGAGCGTGGCTGAAGACAACGCTCCACGCTGACCTCCTCGATGGATTGGCTCGACAGCTGCCTCAGGCCGGACGCGTTGTGATCGATGTCGGATCCGGGCTCGGCGAGTTCGTTGCCTCAGCGACGGAGGCCGGATGGGACGCACTCGGTCTGAGCCATCCACGAAGCGGTCGCGATGGCTGCCGACATGGGCCGCAACGTGACCCGCGCCACGCTGGAGTCCTACGTCGCATCCGGAGGGTCGTCGTCGCCCGTTGACGCGGTCGTCTTGATGAACGTGCTCGAACACGTGCCCGATCCGCTGGGGATCCTGCGGACGATCCGCGGGCTCCTTCGACCGAACGGGGCGATCGCCATCCGTGTCCCGAACGACTTCAATCCGTTGCAGGAAGCAGCCACCGCTCTGCTCGGGCATCGGCCCTGGTGGGTCTCTGCGCCCGACCACGTCAATTACTTCGATCATGCGTCCCTCCGCGGGTCATCGGGGAGCTGGCTACCGGGTCGTCGACCAGTGGGCAGACTTCCCGATGGAACTGTTCCTTCTCATGGGCGACGACTATGTTGCCGACCCCGCGCTCGGCCCTGTGTGCCACAACCGTCGGCAGCGGCTCGAGCTCAATCTCGACCCGGCGGTACGCCGGCAGTTCGCCCGATCCCTTGTCCCGCTCGGATGGGGCCGGAACAGCGTCGTCATCGCGCTCGCGCCCGCGGATGCATGAACGTCCTCATCACGAGTGCGTCACGCAAAGTAGGGCTCGTCCGAGCCTTCATGGAGGCGGTCCGGACCACAGGGGGCGGCCGGGTCGTCGCGGCGGACATCACGCCGCTCGCGCCGGCGCTCTATGAGGCAGACACCGGGATCCTGATCCCGCGCAGCGACGATCCAGGGTTCGTGGACGCCGTCCTCGCCATATGTGAGCGCGACGAGATCGGGCTCATCGTTCCCACTCGGGACGAGGAGCTGCCTGTGTTCGCCGCCGCGAAGGACCGCTTCGCGACGAACGGGATCAGCGTCCTGGTGGCGGATTCCGAGCCGGTCGCGATCTGCCAGGACAAGCGCCGTTTCGCCGTCGCGTGCGCGGCCGCAGGTCTCGCCACGCCACAAGTGATCGAGTCGCCCACGGCGTCCGACCTGCCGGTCTTCATCCGGCCTCGACGAGGCAAGGGCGGGATGGGCGCGCGCGCAGTGCGGTCGGAAGCCGAACTCCAGGTCGCACTCGACGAACTCGGCGCAGAGGCGTTCACCCAGGAGCTCGTCGTCGGCCCGGAGTTCACGATCGATGTCTTCGTGGACGCGAGTGGCGTACCGATCTCGTGCGTGCCTCGCCAGCGGTTGCTCGTCGTGGCCGGTGAGTCGTACGTCGGGCGCACGGTCCGTCACGAACCGCTCCAGCAAGCGACGCTCCGACTCGTGACCGCGCTCGGACTGATCGGACATGCCACAGTGCAGGCGTTCGACCGCGAGGGCGAAGTCCTGTTCATCGAGGTGAACCCGCGCTACGGCGGCGGTGCCACCCTTGGTTTCGCCGCTGGAGCGCGCTCGCCCGAAGCGGCTGTCAGGCAGGCCCGGGGCGAACGCCTCGTCCCGCGACTGGATGATTACGAGGTCGACCTCACGATGCTGCGCTACACGGACGATCGGTTTCTCGGCGCGGCGGACCTCATCGGCGCGGGTGGCGGCCGATGAAGGCGATCCTCTTCGACCTGGACGACACGCTCTATCCCGAGAGGACGTTCGTACCGCGGGTTTCGAAGGCGCAGCGCGATCCCTCTCACCCATCGTCGAACGGCCGAGCGCCGACCTTCTGGCGCGACTCGAGCAGCTTCACGACCGGGATGGACGCGGCCGCCTGTTCGACACGCTGCTCGAAGACCTCGAAGTGGCGGATGAGGATCGGGTCCTGGCGCTCGCGGCGGTCGTCGCCTATCGGACCCAGACCCCCACGCTGGAACCATTCTCCGATGCCATCGCCACGTTGGAGGTCGTCCGCGCGGCCGGCTTGCGGACCGGCCTCGTGAGCGACGGACTTGCCTCCGTCCAGCGCCGCAAGCTCTCGGCGTTGCCAAGCGTCTCGAGCTCCTGGATGTCATCGTTCTGACCGACGAGCTTGGCCCCGGCTTCGTCAAGCCTCGCCGGTGCCATCCGCGTCGCGTGCCGGCTGCTCGACGTGTCGTCGTCCGACGCAGCCTACGTCGGCAACGACCCACGCAAGGACTTCGCCGGAGCCCGCGCTGCCGGGCTCAAGACGAGTTCCGGGTCGGCAGCATCCCGGACGAGGGCGGTACGGCGATCGCGCCAGCCGCTCTCCTGGACGATGCGGATGTGCGGCTGGATTCTCTCGCCGCCCTTCCGGCGGCTCTCCGCCTGGAGACCCCAACGAGGTGACCATGGAGCTCGCGCCGTTCGCCATCGCCGGTCGCGCCATAGGCCTGGGGTCGCCCGACCTACATCATCGCCGAGGTGTCAGCCAATCACGGCCAGGACGAGGAGGCGGCGGTCACGGCTCGTTCGAGCGGCGGCGGATGTCGGTGCAGATGCCGTCAAGCTCCAGACGTACACGCCCGACACGATCACGATCGCGAGCGACCTCCCGGTTTTCGCCACGAAGCGGACTCCCTGTGGGCCGAGACCACGCTCCACGACCTGTACAAGGACGCGTACATGCCGTGGGAGTGGCAGCCGCGTCTGAAGGCCTCGCCGAGGACCTCGGTCTCCGTGCTTCTCGTCCCCCTTCGACCCGTCCGCGGTCGACTTTCCTCGCCGGCCTCGACGTCCCGGCCTTCAAGATCGCTTCATTCGAGCTCGTCGACCTGCCGCTCATCCGGCAGGTGGCCCAGACCGGCAAACCGATGATCATGTCGACCGGGATGGCGACCCAGGACGAGGTCGACGAGGCCGTGACCGCGGCTCGCTCGGCGGGGGCGACGGAGATCGCCCTTCTCAAGTGCACGAGCGCCTACCCTTCGCCGGCTGCTGAGGTCAGTCTTCGGGCAATTCCCGCGATGCAGGCCAGGTGGGGCCTTCCCGTCGGGCTCTCGGATCACACGTCGGGATCGACGATGCCGGTGGCGGCGGTTGCGCTCGGGGCCTGCATCGTCGAGAAGCACATCATGCTGAGCCATGACGACCCGACCCTCGATGCGGCGTTCTCGCTTGACGTCGAGGAGTTTCGGAGCATGGTCCGCGCGATCCGGGATCGGAGCAGCATTGGCGGGTCCGCCGGTCCTTGAACCGACGGACGCCGAACGGGGATCCCGCGCCTTCCGGCGCTCGCTGTTCGTGGTCGAGGACGTCGCGGCCGGCGAGCCGCTCACGAAGCTCAACGTGCGCTCGATCCGCCCCGCGGCCGGGACTCCACGCACGCGAGTACGACGCCGTCCTGGGCCGACGAGCGGCCCGTCGACATCGCCCGCGGGACGCCGCTCAGCTGGGAACTGCTGGCGCCGGCCTAGCCTCGAGCCGAGGCGGCGATCGATGCGACGATCCGGGCGATCCGATCCGCGCCTCGGCCGTCGATCAGGGCGGCGCCTCGGCGGCCAAGTTCGGATCGTGCGGCCGGATCGGCGACGAGGCTCTCGATCGCCTCGCGGACTCGTGCCGGGTCGATCGTCCGACCGTCACCGAGATACACGGCGGCCCCGGTGGTCGCGTAGGTTGGCGCAGCGGCGAGCTGGTCGTCGGCCACCGCCAGCAGGATCGCCGGCCGGCCGAGGCAGGCGGCCTCGAACTTCATCGTACCCGCACCGAGGACGACCACGTCGGCGGAGGCAAGGCGCTCGGGCAAATCAGCCGGATCGCGCACGACGTCGACCGACAGCACGTCGACAGGTCCGGCGTACGATGACCCTACGATAAGTTCGGCGCGCCAGTTGCGACCTGGTGCCAAGGCGACAGCGAGCCGATCCGTGACTCGTGCGGGATCGCTGCCGCCGAAGCTGGCGACGACGCGGAGCCCCCCGGTCGGTGCCTGGACAGGACGCGCGGCTGACCGCAGGCGTGGGTACGCGGACGTGATCGGGGCGAAGGCGTAGCCCTGGAGCACGCGCTCGGCGGACCCTGGCCCACGCCAGCGGGGTTGGGAAGGCTGGACCACGGCAGCGGCGTGTCCCGCGAACGAATCCATATCGTCGAAAACGATGAGCCGTCGGGGGTCGACCTCGCCGTCGCGGGCATTCGGGTCGGGGAGATCGATGACGGTCGCGGCGTCGTTGGCAACGACGCGGCCGGCTACGACTTCGGTGCCGAGGTCCATCGCACGGCTCAAGTCGAGGGCAGTCAGAGTTCCGCGGATGAGTTGGAGCCGCGCATGGATACCGATCTTTGCTAGTGCTTCGGCCAAGGCCAATGCTCGTCCAACGTGCCCCCGACCCTCGTCGGGACCGGCGGTAGCGACCAGCCGAACGACCAGCGGTTCGTGCATCGGGGGTCGTGGCGGCGTGACCTCCGATGAGTTCACGAGTCGCACGGCGCCTGGTCAGCGGGCGGTCCGACGAGTCCGGACTCGAGAAAGCGGTGAGCCTCCGGGTCGCGCATCCTCGCGAGATACCGTGCCACGGCATCCGCAACGGTGATCATTCTCGGCACCAGACGGTCGGTGAACAACGGCGTGGCGAGCTTCATTTCACTCCGCCGAACGCGGCACGCTCTCGAACGTGAACGTCAAAGGCCCCTTGGAGCCATGGCCGCCCTCGCCCTGGGTGACGGTCATCGTCTTGATCGGTGGCCCGAACGCGAAATGACCTGTCCCGTCGGCCGACGGTGGCACGGCCACGAGGAGCCCGTCACCGGCCGTCCCGGGCATGAGGCGGTATCGCGTGTCATCGAGCTTGACGTACCAATCGGGTGCCTTGTAGAGGAGCGTCCCGAAGGCGGCCGAGGAGGGACGGCTCGAGACCGTCGATCTTGACCGTGACGAACCGATCCGGCCGGGTCTCGACGGGATTGTGACCGTGCTCCCCGGCCCGAGCCGAGACCGTGCCGAGGGACTCCGCCGGTCCGCACGACCGATCGGTCCGGGCGAGCACCTGCCAGCGTTCGGTCGCGGAGATCTGGTCATAGCGGCAGAACGTCTCGAGCATCGCGTACGGCGATTCGAACCAGCGGAACCGTGCCATCGACGGTGGTCGGGATGAATTCGCCGTCGACGAACGGTCGATCGATCCAGCAGCCGGACGCGGTCGCTGTGGGTGAGCGGGCTCGACGTTGCGCAGGATCCGCTGCGGCACCGCGGGCGACCGAAGAACGTCGGCATCGAGCCGATCGAGGGCCGGCGTATAGGCGGAGTACGACTGGATGGTCGGGCAGCGGCGCCAGGCGAGATCCGGATAGGCATACGCGGCCGAGGCCATGACCGGGTCGAAATGGACGGTCTCGGTCCCGATCGCCGCGAGCGTCGCCGGGTCGAGGTCGTACCAGCTCCGGAGGCGGTCCTGGGTCCGCTGCGCCGCCCGTTCCGTCCAACCGGGCAGGAAGGAATGCCGCGACCTCGTTGACGATCGAGCGCGTCGACCCGACGACGTCGAGATACGTCGTGGGTTGCATCGCGGAAGACCCGGCAAAGGCGATCCCGATCGCGAGCGAGCCGAGAGCCAGCCATGTTCGACGGTCGACGTGGGTTGCGAACGGGAACATCGCCACGAGGGCGGTCGCAAAGACGAAGGTCACGTGCTCCCGGACGACCGCAAGCTTCCACATCGCGAAGCCGAAGACGACCGCCAGCATCGCGAGACCGATCCGTCGTCGTCGCGGCCACGCGCGGCTGCTGAGCCAGCCGGTCCAGATCAGGATCGCGGCCACGGCCGGCAACGCGAGATAGAGCCATCGTGCGCGTCTCCGCTGGATCGGCGCCCATCGCGGCGTTGTAGCCCGAGATGACCTCGTAGACCCCGCTCGCATAGGCCCCGAGGTCCGCGAGGTGCTGCCCGGTGGCCAGCCAGAAGGCGAGGCCGCTCGCGACTGTCGCGACGACGTAGACGCCGACCGAGCGACCCCACGGACGGCCGATAGTGACGATCGTGACCGCCCACCATCGCGACGACGAAGATGCCGACATTGACCTTGCCGAGGACCGCCGCTCCGGCGAGAACGCCACCGATCGCCGGCGAGCGCGAGCGTCGGCAGCCTGATCCGGTCGGCGAGCGCTTCGACGCACCACACGAAGATCAGGGCCTGGAACGCCTCGAACGGCGGCAGCAGCGACGAAGATCCGGGCCACGAGCAGCGTGACCACGAACGCTGCCCACAGTGGAAGCGAGCCGTCGCGACTTCGACCAGCATCGTGCCGATGAGCGCGACGTAGATCGCGATCGAGAAGATCGAGCGCCAGCGCGCTCGTGGCGTCGAGGTACGGATGCGGGGAACCCGAGGAAACCGAGTGGGCCGTAGGTGAACATGAATTCGACGCCATGGCGCAGACCGAACCCGGCCGCCAGGTGGAGGGCGATCTGCCAGCTGCCGTCCAGGGTCGCCTTGGCCGGCAGGTTGGCGATCGGCCAGGCGAGGATCGTCGAGGATGCCCGCGAGCACGACCATGCGGGCCCAGGTCGGCACTGCGGGTAGCCGAGTGGTCGGCTCCGTCGGTGCGCGGGCTGGCGGTCATCGGTCGGTCCGGCGGTCGCCGGCAAGCCTCGCGGGCATACGCCGCGGTCACCTTGTCGAGCGCGGCGACCACGTCGTCGAGGTCGGCATCCGACATCCCGGCGTGCAAAGGGAGCGTGAGCAGCCGCTCGTAGGCGGCCTCGGCGACCGGGAACGAGAGACCCGGGAACCGCTCGCGCGTAGAACGGGTGTCGGTGGACGGGGATGTAGTGGACGTTGACCCCGATCCCCTCGGCGCGGAGGGCGTGGAAGATCGCGCCGCGATCGACCGTCAGCCGGTCGAGACGGAGCTGGACGAACATGAAGTGCCATGCCGGATCGGCGCGCGGGTCGACGGTCGGCAACTCGAGAGCAGGGTGACCTGCCAGCCTCTCGATGTAGCCCGCCGCGAGCTGGCGACGTCGTGCCAGCCACTCCTCGAGCCGTTCGAGCTGCGCTCCGCCGAGCGCGGCGGCGATGTCGGTCAGTCGGTAGTTGTAGCCGAGCTCGACCATCGCGTAGGTCCAGTCGCGGCGGGCCGCCAGCTCCGTCTCGATGCCGTGGTTGCGGAAGCGGCGCAGGGCGGCGGCGAGGTCGTCGCGGTCGGTCAGGACCGCGCCACCCTCCCCGGTCGTCATGATCTTGGCCGGATGGAGGCTGAGCACGGTCATGTCGGCGAGCGTGCCGACCGGCCGGCGCTCGAACGTCGCGCCCAGCGAGTGCGAGGCGTCGGCGATGATCGTGAGCGGCCCGCCGGGGGCCGCGTCGGCGATCGCCCGGAGTGCGGTGTAGTCGGCCGGCTGGCCGGCGTAGTCGACCGGGATGATCGCGCGTGTCCGTTCCGTGACCGCTGCGGCGACCGCGCCAGGATCGATCGAGCAGCGAACCAGCCTCGACATCTGCGAACCGCGGCGTCGGCGCCCGTATACAGGACAGCGTTTGCACTGGCCACGAAGGTCATCGGCGTCGTGATCGCCTCGTCACCCGGCCCGAGACCAGCGACCGCGGCCGCCCCGTGGAGCGCGGCGGTCCCCGAGCTGAACGCGACGGCGTGTCGCGCACCGGTCACCTCTGTCGAGGCCGGCCTCGAACCGTGGGACGCGCGGTCCGGTCGTCAGCCAGTCGGAACGCAGGGCGGCCGTCGACCGCCTCGATGTCGCGCTCGTCGATGACCTGGTGGGCGTACGGCAGCAACGTCGCCCGGACCGGCTCGCCGCCGTCGATCGCCAGTCGCGCCGCAACGGGCATCAGACGAGCTCGATCCCGAGCGCCGTCCGGTCTGCCATCCACGTCCGCACCAGCCGGAGGCCCTCGTCGAGGTCGACCGCCGGGGTCCAACCCAGGAGCTCCCGGGCGCGACGAGGGTCGCAGCGCAGGACCGCGATCTCGCTCTGCGGGTGGATGTGCTCGACGTGCTCGATGCGCGTCGCGTCCGACTCGATCGCCGCCGCCAGGTCGTTGACCGAGACGTCCACCCCGGTCCCGGCGTTCAGCACCTGGCCGACGACCGCATCGGAGAGCAGCGCGTCGACCACGAACCGGGCGCAGTCGGTGACATACAGCAGGTCGCGCGTCTGGGTGCCGTCGCCGTAGATGCGCAGCGGCTCGCCGGCCAGCGACCGGCGGGTGAAGATGGCCACGACCCCGCCCTCCCCGACCGAGCGCTGGAACGGCCCGTAGGTATTGAACGGCCGGATGACCGTCGTCGGCAGCCCGTAGGCGTGGTGATAGGACAGCGTCAGAGCCTCTCCCGCCAGCTTCGAGGCGGCGTACGGCGAGGCCGGCTTCGTCGGATGGTCCTCGTCGATACCGGCCGGCCTGGCCGCTCGGTCGTAGACCATGCACGTGCTCATGAACAGGAAGCGCGTCCCGGCCGAGCGAGCGGCCTCGAGCAGGTTGAACGTGCCGACGACATCGTTGTCGAAGGTCGTCGCCGGGTCGTCGATCGAATCCTGGACCGAGATCGAGGCGGCGAGGTGGGCGATCGCGTCGACCTCGTCCGCCCAACGCCGGCAGGCCACAGGGTCGCGGACATCGCCGACCTCGAGGGGTCGCATCCGTGGATGAGCCACGAACTCGGCGAGGTTCGCCGGGTCGCCGGCCACCAGGTTGTCGACGGGGAAGACGGTGTGGCCCCGCTCGAGCAGATCGGCGACCACCCAGCGGCCGATGAAGCCGGCAGCTCCCGAGACCAGGACCTTCATGCGCCGCGCGGGCGACGGTCGAAAGAGCCGACCGGTGCCCGTCGTGGCTCGGTCGCCGAGCGCCTCTGCGACCAGCTGGTCGACCTCGGGTGGCGTCATCGACTCGACCGAGTCGGATCGATATGCGCCTACCGGCGCAGCCGGCGCGTCGCGATAGGCTGCGGCGACCGCCGGGTGGACGTCGATCGACGGCAGCACGGCGTACATCTCGCCGATGTCGTAGGCCCGGGTCGACTCGTCCTCGGTCATCAATTCCTCGTAGGCCTTCTCGCCGGCGCGCGCGGACATCGCCTCGGTGGCGATCGAGGCTGGATCGAGGCCGGCCAGCGGAGCGACGTGGGCGATGGTCGCCGAGACCAGGTCGCTCAGGCGCGCAACGGGCATCTTGAACACGAAGACCTCGCCGCCATGGGCGACCTCCGACGCCCGGATCGCCAGGTCGACCGCGCGGTCCGTCGTCATCACGAAGCGGGTCATCGACGGGTCGGTGACGGTCACCGGACCGCCGGCCGCGACCTGCCGGTCGAACAACTCCAGCGCCGAGCCGCGCGAGCCCAGGACGTTCCCGAACCGGACGCTGGCGAACGTCGTGCGATGCGGACCGCGGTAGTTGGTCGCCGCACTCACCAGCTTCTCGGCGAGCAGCTTGGATGCGCCCATCACCGAGGTCGGGTTGGCCGCCTTGTCCGACGACGTCAAGATCATCGTCCCGACATCGGCTGCGAGGCACGCGTCGATCACGTTCTGTGTCCCGACGACGTTGGTCTGGGTGGCCTCGAACGGGTTGTATTCGCCTGATTCGACGTGCTTGAGCGCCGCGCAGTGGAAGACGAGGTCGATGTCCTCCATGGCTCGAAGGAGACGGTCACGGTCGCGGATGTCGCCGATCAGGAAACGGAGGTCGCCCCGACCGGGATGCCGCTGGCGCTGATAGAACTGCTTCGTCTCGTCGCGGCCGAAGACGCGGACCACGCCCGTCTCGAGCTCCAGCAGCCGCTCGACCAGTCGCGAGCCGATGGTCCCCGATCCCCCGGTGACAAGGACCCGCTGTCCGGCTAGCTTCTCGAGCGCGCTGATCGGTCGCCTCCTGGATCGTCCGTGGCAAGGACCCGTGTCGTCGGTCGGGCGCATCCGCCATTCGCCGCGCGTAGCGTACCCGGTCGGACGGGAACGTCATCGACCGTCGACGCTGCAGCTGGACTCACCCTCGGCCGGAGCGTCGTAGCCACACGATCAACCGGCGGCCACGGGCGACCAGCGACAGGATCGCCGAGGCGAGCGACGGGCCGACGGGCGGCGGGATGTGCTCGATGGCGACCAACGCCCGGATAGCCAACCACCAGCGACTGCGATGAGCTGACCCGGGCTTGGCACGTGCGGCCGCGGCGAGCATCGCCCAGTAGCTCGGTCGTGCCGAGCGGACGAGGGCATCCCAGTGCGTCGCCGGCGGCAACAGCACTAGGCGGACAAGGGCTGTCGAGGTCGCGACGATCTCGCCGGGCACCGACTCCAGGAACGCGCCGACCGCCGTCATGAGCCGGGCTGTCCCGGGATCGCGCCGAACCAGCGCGTTCCGGACGGCGACGCTCACGTCGGAACGGATGAGCCGCTCGAAATATGCGTGCTTGATCGCCTGGCGGGCGTCCAGGTCCGGGACGGCAAGGTCGACCTCGTCGGAGACGCTCCGGAAGACGACCGGCGCCATGCCGACCATCTCGGCGCCCTTGGCCGCCGACGACTTGCTGGTCGAGGTGATCGTGGCGACCCAGCGGTCCGGGTGCGGATGGGTCCACTCGTAGACGTCCTGGTCGATGACCTCGATCCCGTCGCCGGCCCGCAGGAGGGCGCGGATCGTCCACGGCTGGTCGCCGAGGACGCGTCCCTCGAACTCCAGGTCGCGTAGGAGCGACCGATGGAAGACCTTGCCGTGGATCGCCGCGTAATACATCAGGCCGGGGTGGGTCGCGATCGACTTCCGGCCCGGCAAGCGGACATCGGCGTTGTCGTAGCCCTTCGAGATCCAGCGCCGCTCGCCGTCGTTCTGGATCCGCTGGCCGATCACGACTCGAACAGCAGGATCCTGTGTCGGACCCATGAGAGCGTCGAGCGCCCCGGGGAGCAGCAGGTCGTCGGCGTCGAGGAAGGCGACCCATTCGCCGCGGACCATCGCCAGCGCGCGGTTTCGGGCAGCCGAGACTCCGCCATTGGCTCGCAGTCGGAGGAGGACGACGCGCGGATCGCGCTCGGCCACCGCGCGCCACGATGTCGGCCGTGCCGTCGGTCGATGCGTCGTCGACGACGATGACTTCGAGCGGGATCGCGCGCTCCGCGAGGACCGAGTCGAGGGCGCGCTCGATGGTCGCTTCGGCGTTCCACGTCGGCACGAGGATCGACAGGCGCGGCGAATCGGACGCCGTCGCGGGCGTGGCGCTGGCGGCGGGCTCGCTCAACCGGATGGCGTCCTCAACAGTCGCGTCGTGGGCCCGCGCTCAGGTCAGGGACTCGACCTCTTCGTCAGGCAGCGTGGTCTGGAAGACCCGGCCCTTGTGCTGGCGGAGGGCACCGATCATCAACCCGTGCTCTCCTCCGCGGATCTGCAGGAAGAGTGCCGACCCCCCGGCGGGCAGATCGTCGCCGACCTGCTTGACCCATGCGCCGTCGATGCCTGGGGAGGCCGCGCGACCGATGAGCCCACCGGCGGCGGCTCCGGCGGCGATGCCCGCCAGCGGGAAGACGACGAACAACAGACCACCGAGCACGGCGCCGACGACAGCCCCGGTCTCGGTGCCGCTTCCGGCTTCGTTGTGGATCGTGACCTTGCCGTCCGCGTCCTTGCGGACGACAGCCGTGTCGCTCGGCTTGATCTTGTCCGCCTGCTCGAGGCCGCGGATCGTCCGCAGGGCCGCCTCGGCCTCGTCCGGGCCATCGAACGTGGCAGCGATGACATCCGCCATGGTGAGCCTCCTCCTCGCGCCCCGCGGATCGGGTCGGGCAGTCAAGATACGCCCATGTCAGGGTCCGAGCCAACCTTCCGCATCGATCCGATCGAGCCTTCGCAGGTCGAGTCGCGTTTCACCGCTCTGATCGATCGCCTGGAGTCCCTTCTCCTGCCGGCGGACGTCACGACGCTCCGGTCCCTTCTGGACGCCGGCGACTTCGAGAGCGCCTACGACCTCCTCGACGGGATCACCAACGACGGCACGGTCTCGGTCGACACGGCGACGCTCGTGGAGCTGGTCCTGCTCGGCCAGGCGATCCGCTTGACCTGAGCCGATCAGTGGCGGAAGTGCCGGGTCCCGGTCATCAGCATCGTCCCGCCGGCCGCGTCGACGGCGGCCACGACCTCGGCGTCGCGCATCGACCCGCCCGGCTGGGCGAACGCGGTCACCCCCTCCGCCAGACAGACCTCGACCGCGTCCGCGAACGGGTAGAACGCGTCCGAGGCGCACGCAGCACCCGCCAGCGCGGCCTCACCGGCGTAGGCACGCGCCTGAGCCACGGCCCCGCGCGCCGCGTCGACCCGCGAGGTCTGACCCGACCCCATCCCGATCAGCCGACGGTCCCTGACGAGCACGATCGCGTTCGAGGTGACGCCGCGGACGAGCCGCCACGCGAGGTCGAGGTCGAGGGTCTCCGCGTCGGTGGGGGCCCGGCGGGTCGCGACGGTCCAGGTCGTCGGGTCGTCGGCCGTTGTGTCGGGCGCGCTGACGAGGACGGCACCGCCGGCGGAGCGGATCGAGCCGGTCGGGTCGGGCGGCGGGAAGCGGTTCGTCGATCGCCAGGTAGGGGTCGACCACGAGGCGCAGGTTTGGCTTCCCGGCGAGGATCGCGCGGGCCGCGTCGTCGAAGGCAGGCGCGACGACGACCTCGAGGAAGATCGAGACCAGCGCCGTCGGCGACGGCCGCATCCACCGGCCGGGTCAGTGCCACGACCCCACCGAAGGCCGAGACCGGGTCGCCGGCCAGCGCGGCCTCCCACGCGTCGAGCAGCGAGGCCCGCTCGGCGGCGCCGCACGGGTTCATGTGCTTGACGATCACGCACCCCGGGCCACGCAGGGCACGGCCGAGGGCAGCCGCGGCCGCCGCGTCGAGGACGTTGTTGTACGACAGCGCCTTGCCCTGGAGCGGCGGCTCGCCGGTCGCGAAGGGGCCGTCGGCGGCGGTACTCCCCGGGCGCCTGTAGCGGGCCGCCGGCTGGTGCGGGTTCTCGCCGTAGCGGAGCGTGTCGACCTTCTCGAGGCCGACCGTCAGGGTCGGCGGATAGGGGTCGGCCGGCGGATCGATCAGGCCGGCCGCCGCCAGTCGCCCGGGGAGTGCCTCGGCGATCCGCGCGTCGTACGCGGCGGTGTGCGCGAAGGCCTCGATCGCCAGGTCGCGACGGAGCCGCTCATCGGGGCCGTCGCCGTCGTCGTAGGTCGCGAGGATCTGCGCGTAGCGGGCCGGCGACGTCACGATCGCGACGTTGGCGTGGTTCTTCGCGGCTGCCCGGACCATCGACGGCCCGCCGATGTCGATCTCCTCGATCAGGTCATCGATGGAGATGCCGGGGCGCTCGAGCGCCGCCGCGAACGGATAGAGGTTGACGACGACGAGGTCGAACGGGGCGATCCCGGCGTCCACCAGCTGCCGACGGTGGTCCTCGCGCCGCCGATCGGCCAGGAGCCCGGCGTGGATCCTGGGATGGAGGGTCTTGACCCGCCCGTCGAGCATCTCCGGCGAGCCGGTGACGGCCGCGACATCGGTCACAGGCAGCCCGGCGTCGCGTAGCGCACGGGCGGTCCCGCCGGTCGAGACCAGCTCGAAACCGTCGGCGACCAGCCCTCGGCCGAGGTCGACCAGGCCCGTCTTGTCCGAGACCGACAGGAGCGCCCGACGCGGGAACGTGATGCCGGCCTCGGCCTTTTCCGTGTCGACGTCGGGCCTGGCGTCCCTCGACCTCCACCGCGCCCGAGGCGACGAGCGCGACCGCCCGTGGCAGGAGCCTGTGCTCGACGGCATGGATCCGCGTCGCGAGGCTTGCCTCGTCGTCGCCGGGGAGCACCGGGACCGCTTCCTGGAGGAGGATCGGTCCACCGTCGAGCGTCTCGTCGACGAGGTGGACCGTGACGCCGGTCACGGCCACGCCGTGGGCCAGGGCGTCGGCCACGGCATGGGCGCCGGGGAAAGCCGGCAGGAGCGACGGGTGCACGTTGAGGACCCGACCGGGGCACGTGGCCAGCACCCGCGGCCCGACGATGCGCATGTACCCGGCGAGCACGACGATGTCGACATCGACCGCGGTCAACGTCTCCGCCAGCGTCGCGTCGTCGCCACCCGGGACCAGCGCCGTCTCGAACCCTTGCTCGGCCGCCCAGTCGAGTGCCGGGCACGCCCGGTCGGCGAAGACGAGGACGATCGACGCCGCCAAGCCCTCCCCGTTCGCCAGCGGCTGCCAGCGCCCGCAGGTTCGAGCCCGTCCCCGAGACGCCGACCGCGATCCGCGCGGCGCGACTCACGCAGCGTCCCCGAGGGGACCCTCGACGTAGCGGGTGCCATCGAGCCCGGCGGCGTCCACGACCTCGCCGACGATCGACGACGGGATCCCGTGCGAGTCGAACACCTCGGTCGCGGCCGCCACCGCCGCCGGCGGGAGCACCACGACCATCCCGAGCCCGCCGTTGAACGTCGCGCGCAGCTCCTCGTCGTCCATCCCGCCAAGTGCGCCGAACAGGCGCATCACCGATGGCATCGGCCAGCGCGACGGGTCGAGCCGGGCGGCGAGCGCATCCGGCATGGCACGCGGCACGTTCCCCGGCAGGCCGCCGCCGGTGATGTGGGCGATGCCGTGGATGTCCTGCCCGGTCGCCCGGACCGCGGCGCGCGCGGCCAGGATCGCGCGAGCGTAGATGCGGGTCGGGGCCAGCACGATCTCGCCGAGCGTCGCCATCTCCTCGTTCGGCGCGGCGGCCACGGATGCCTCGGCCTCGGCGTCCCCGAGCGAGCGTCGCAAGCGCGCCTGGTACGGCTCGGCGAGGTCGAGATCCCACTGGGCCAGGAGTGCACGGACCAGCGAGTAGCCGTTGGCATGGAGCCCGGACGACGCCAGCCCCACGATCGCGTCGCCGGCACGGACCGCCGTCCCGTCGATGACATCGGCACGCTCCACGACGCCGATGCAGCAACCCGACAGGTCGAAGGCATCGACCTCCATCAGCCCGGGGTGCTCCGCGGTCTCGCCGCCGACCAGCGCGCAGCCGGCATCGCGGCAGCCGGCCGCCACCGAACCGACCAGCTCCGCGACCCACTCGGGCACGACCCGGCCGACCGCGACGTAATCGAGGAACGCGAGCGGCTCCGCGCCGCAGCAGACGACGTCGTCGGCGCACATCGCGACGAGGTCGATGCCGATCGTGTCGAAGCGCCCGAGCGTGGCGGCGATCGCCGTCTTCGTGCCGACACCGTCGGTCGACGCCACGAGGAGCGGCTCGCGGTAGCCCGCCGGGATACCGATCGCCCCGCCGAAGCCACCGAGACCGCCGACGACCTCCCGCCGGTGGGTCGACTCGACGGCGCTCCGCATCAGGTCGACGGCGCGCTCCCCCGCCGCCACGTCGACGCCGGACGCTCGATATGCGTCGCGGCCCGGTGCGCCCCTCGTGCCGGTCATCGCGCCAGCCCCGGGACGGGCTCCTCGAGCACGAACTTGCGGCTCGCGGCGTCGTACGGCACCGGGTCCGGGTAGTGGCCGTCGAAGCACGCGAAGCAGAAGCGCTCGTACGGCAGCTCGAGTGCGGCGAGCACGCCGCGGATCGACAGGTAGCCGAGCGAATCGGCGCCGATGAACTCGCGGATCTCGGGCTCGCTGTGGGTCGAGGCGATCAGCTCGGTCTCGATCTGCGTGTCGATGCCGTAGAAGCACGGGTGGTAGATCGGCGGCGCGCTGATCCGGACGTGGACCTCGGTCGCGCCGGCCTTGCGCAGCAGCTCGACGATCCGCTTGGTCGTCGTCCCGCGCACGATCGAATCGTCGACGACGATGAGCCGCTTGCCGTTGACGACCTCGCGGAGGGGGTTGAGCTTGATCGTCACGCCGCGATGGCGCAGCCCGGCCGACGGCTGGATGAAGGTCCGCCCGGCGTACCGGTTGCGGTACATCCCCTCGCGGTACGGCAGGCCGGACGCCTCGGCGAAACCGGCCGCGGCGGGGGCCCCGGTGTCGGGGACGGGCATCACCAGGTCGGCATCGATCGGGTGCTCCATCGCCAGCTGCATGCCCATCTTGCGACGGGCCTCGTACAGGTTGCGGCCCTCCATGTACGAGTCCGGCCGGGCGAAGTAGATGAGCTCGAAGACGCACAGCGCGGGCGTCGCCTCGGCGAACCGGACCGAGCGCGGCGCCTGGCCCGGCTCGAGGATGACCATCTCGCCCGGCTGGACGTCGCGGACGTATTCGGCGCCGACGATGTCGAGGGCCGCGGTCTCCGAGGAGAGGCACCAGCCGGACTCGGCGTCGTCGCCGTGCCACAGCCCGTCGTCCGCGTCCCCGGCGGCGGTGCGCGGCAGCCGGCCGAGGACCAGCGGACGGAACCCGAACGGATCGCGCACGCCGATGACCCGGCGCTCGTCGAGGATCACGAGGCTGTAGGCACCCCGGACGCGCGGGAGGACGCGCTGGAGGGCCTCGACGGTGTCGGCGGCCGGCTCGTCGGCCAGGAGCGCGGTCAGCAGCTCCGTGTCGGTCGAGGCGGGCAGGCGGGCGCGTCCGCCCCGGAGCTGCTCGAGCAGGTCGCGCGTGTTGATGAGGTTGCCGTTGTGGCCGATCGCCAGGGCCCGCCGCGGACCGAGCCGGTACGTCGGCTGGGCGTTCTCCCAGATCGTGGAACCCGTTGTCGAATAGCGGCAATGTGCGATCGCGAGCTGGCCGCGGAGGCTCGGCAGGCGTCGCTCATCGAGGACGTTGCTGATCATCCCGAGGTCCTTGTAGAGCATCAGCTGCTCGCCGTCGCTGACCGCCAACCCGGCCGATTCCTGGCCGCGATGCTGGAGCGCGAACAGCCCGAGCGCCGCGATCGAGGCGGCCTCGGTCGGCTCGCCGCCGGGGAGGACCACGCCGAAGACGCCGCACATCCGCTCAGCCCTCCCAGCCGAGGCCGCGCGCGAGACCGTGGTCCCAGGCATGACGGAGGTCGCGCAGCGGGACCTCGAGCGCGTCGGCGACGCCACCACCGCGGTCCTCGGCGTTTCCGGTCGCCCCGGCCATGACCAGCTCGACCACCAGCCGGTCGCCACCCGACCGACCCGACGGTCTCGACCGGCAGGCCATGCTGGCGAGCCAGCAGCTCCAGCGCCGCGGCGTAGCGTGGCCGGCACGTCAGGACCAGCCGCGACGGGCTCTCGCCGAAGAGGTCGACGGCCGGCGAGTGCGCGATCGGGATCCTGACGCTCGCGCCCTGCCCGCCCCACATGGCGCACTCGGCCAGGGCGACACCGAGCCCGCCGCCCGAGACGTCCTGCGCCGACGCCACGAGGCCGCGCGCGATCGCCTCGCGGACGAACGCCTGGAGAGCCACTTCGCGGGAGAGATCGAGCGCCGGCGGGTCATCCTCCACGGCGGTCCCGGCAAGGTCGGCGTAGGCGGAGCCGGCCAACCCGGGCACGGCCTCGCCGACGACCAGGATCGCGTCGTGGGCCAGCGCGAATGCCGGACCGACCAGCGTGTCGATGTCGTCGAGCAGCCCGACGACGCCGATCTCGGCGGTCGGCGCGATCGGCCCCGTCCCCGACTCGTTGTAGAGCGAGACGTTGCCGCCGGTGACGGGCACGCCCAACGCCAGGCACGCGTCGGCGAGGCCGCGGACGCCTTCGGTCAGCTGCCAGAACGCCTCGGGCCGGGTCGGGTCGCCGTAGTTGAGGCAGTTCGTGACGCCGAGCGGCCGCGCACCGGTGATCGAGACGTTGCGCGTCGCCTCGGCGACCGCGAGCGCCGCGCCCAGCCACGGGTCGTACGCGCCGACGGAGGCGTTGCCGTCGGTCGTGGCGACGAGGGCCTTGGTCGTGCCCTTGACCCGCAGGACGGCCGCGCCGCGACCCGGGCCGGCGACGGTGTCCGCTCCGACCGTCGAGTCGTACTGGTGGAAGACCGCGTGGCGCGAGGCGAGGTTCGGCGAACCGAGCAGGGCCAGCAGCACCGCGCCGGGGTCCATCCCGCGCTCCGGGAGGCGGTCGCTGACCGCGGCCGGGACGCCCGGTGCGGGGGCGTCGCGGTGGTGCGTCGGGGCCGACGCGACCCGATGGTGGACGATCGCGTCGCTGGTCAGGGCACGGGCCGGGATGCGCGCCAGCTCCCGGGCGCCCGGCGCGCGTCGGCCGTCGGGGTCCAGGCCGCCCGCCACGACCGTGATGTCGCCGTCGGCCGTGACCCGGCCGATGATCGCGACCGGGAGGCCCCACCGCTCGCACACCTCGCGAACCGCCTCCCAGCGCTCGGGGAGGACCGCGGCGCACATCCGTTCCTGCGACTCGGAGATCATGACCTCGAACGGTTCGAGGCCGGGTTCGCGGCGCGGGATCGCATCCAGGTCGACGACGATCCCGGTCCCGGCCCGATCCGCGGTCTCCGACGTCGCGCAGGTGATCCCGCCGGCGCCCAGGTCCTGGAGGCCCTCGACCAGCCCGCGCTCGATGAGCTCCAGGCTGGCTTCGATCAGCAGCTTCTCGGCGAACGGGTCGCCGACCTGGACCGAGGGCCGCTTGGACGGGTCGTCGTCGGTGAACGTCGCGCTCGCCAGGACCGAGGCGCCACCGATCCCGTCGCGCCCGGTCGCCGAGCCGTAGAGGACCACGAGGTTGCCCGGCCCGGGCGCAGCCGCCAGGGTCAGCAGCCGCTCCTCGAGGAGGCCGATGGCCATCACGTTGACCAGCGGGTTGCCCGTGTAGCTCGGGTCGAAGACGAGCTCGCCACCGACCGTCGGCACGCCGACGCAATTGCCGTAGCCGCCGACCCCGCGCACCACCCCATCGACCAGGTGGCGGGTGCGGGCGTCCGCCGGATCACCGAAGCGCAGCGCATCGAGGACGGCGATCGGCCGCGCTCCCATCGTGAAGATGTCGCGCAGGATCCCGCCGACGCCGGTCGCGGCGCCCTGGTACGGCTCGACCGCCGACGGGTGGTTGTGCGACTCGATCTTGAACGCGACCGCCAGCCCGTCGCCGATCGAGATGACGCCGGCGTTCTCGCCTGGCCCGGCGACGACCCCCTCGCCCGCGGTCGGGAGCGTGCGCAGCAGCGGCTTCGAGCTCTTGTACGAGCAGTGCTCGCTCCACATGACGCTGAACATCGCGAGCTCGAGGTCGTTCGGGTCGCGGCCACCGAGCCGGCCGCGGATCGCGTGGAGCTCGTCGTCGGTCACCCCGAGGCGGTGATGGAGCGGCTCCACGGGTCGCTCGGCCACGGTCATCGCGAGCCCACGCCGCCGGATGCGACGGCGACCTCGGCCATCGCGCCGTGTGCCGCTCGCTCGGCACTCTCGACCAGCGAGCGGACGATCGCGAAGCCGTCCTCGGACCCGAGGATGGCCTCCGAGGCCCGTTCCGGATGGGGCATGAGTCCGGCGACGTTCCCCGCCGCGTTCAGCACGCCCGCGATCGCGCGCAACGAGCCATTGGGGTTGGCGGCGTCATCGGGTCCGGCCTGGGCGCCCGCGGCGTCCACGTACCGGAACAGGACCTGGCCCTCGCGCTCGAGCGCGTCGAGCGTCGCGTCGTCGGCGTAGAAGCGGCCCTCACCGTGGGCGACCGGCATGCGCAGCGGCCGGCCGGCGTCGACCAGGTGGGTGAACGGCGTGTCGCTCCGTTCCGCGGCGATCATGACCTCCTGTCCGGCGAACCGCAGCGACGCGTTGCGCAGCAGGGCGCCCGGCACGAGACCGGCCTCGGCCAGGACCTGGAAGCCATTGCAGATGCCGAGGACGAGGCCGCCACCGGCCGCGAAGTCGGCCACCGACCGCATCACCGGGCTGAAGCGGGCGATCACGCCGGCCCGCACGTAGTCGCCGTACGCGAACCCGCCGGGCAGGATGACCGCGGCGACGCCGTCGAGCGAAGCGTGTTCGTGCCACAGGACGACCGGCTCGGCGCCGGCCAGCTCGAGCGCGTGGACGGTGTCGCGGTCGCAGTTGCTGCCCGGGAAGACGACGACCCCGATGCGGACCGGCATCTCAGTCCTCCCCTGCCCCGACGCCGACGGCCGACGATGCGGCTGCGATCGTCTCGATCGCGTAGGCCTCGATGAGCGGGTTCGACAGCAGCTCCCCGGCGAGGCGCTCGACGACCGCCCGGGCTGTCGCCTCGTCCGGCGCGTCCACGGTCAGCTCGGCTCGCCGGCCGATCCGGACGGCGCTGACGCCCTCGATCCCGAGATGGCCGAGGCTGCCCTCGACCGCCCGGCCCTGCGGGTCGAGGATCCCGGGCTTCGGCGTGACATTGACCGCGAACCGGAAGCTGGTCATGAGGCGATGACGTCCTCCTGGAGATAGCGCTCGAAGCTGGCGCCGGTGATCCGTTCGTAGGCCTCGATGTAGCGCGCCCGGGTGCCGTCGATGACGTCGTCGGGCAGCTCGGGTCCGGGTGCGGTCTTGTCCCACGGCTGGGTCTCGAGCCAGTCGCGCACGAACTGCTTGTCGAAGCTCGCCTGCGGCCGGCCCGGCTCGTACGACGCAGCATCCCAGAAGCGTGACGAATCCGGCGTCAGGGCCTCGTCGATGAGGATCAGATGGTCGAGGTGGATCCGTGGGTCGTCGTCGCCGAACGATGTACGAGGTCCGCGCGTCCTGGGCCACGGCTCCGCGAGACCGAACTCGAACTTCGTGTCGGCGAGCAGGATGCCGCGCCGCGCGGCGACCGCCGACGGCGTATGCGTACAGGCGGAGGGCGCGGTCGCGGATCGCCTCGGCCAGCTGGCCGGCTGCTCGGGCGTCGCCGCCAAGGAGCCACCGGCGATGTGCTCGATCATCCCGTCGAAGGTGATGTTCTCGTCGTGTTCGCCCTGCTCGGCCTTGGTGGCAGGCGTGAAGATCGGTTCCGGGAGGCGATCGCTCTCGCGCAAGCCTGGAGGCAACGGGATCCCGCAGACCGTGCCGCTCGCCTGGTATTCCTTCCAGCCCGATCCGGCGAGGTAGCCGCGGACGACGGCCTCGATCGGGACGACGTCTGCCGGCCGGCAGATCATCATCCGGCCCCGCAGTTCGTCGAGCGAGCCGATGTCGGCCGGCGGGTAGCCCTCGGACCGGATGTCCTCCGCGACGTACTCCGCGAACGCGCCGGGGTCGGTCTCGAGAAGATGATTCGGCACGATCCCGGCGGTCTCCGCGAACCAGAACCGCGAGAAGCCGGTCAGGACCCGTCCCTTGTCCGGGATCATCGACGGCAGCACGACGTCAAAGGCGCTGATCCGGTCGGAGGCGACGAGCAGCAACCGTCCGTCGTTGAGCATGTGCAGGTCGCGGACCTTGCCCGAGCGCAGGAACGACTCAGCCAGCATCGGACACCTCCTTCACGGGCGTGGCGGACCGGGCCGCCAGCTCCTCGGCCAGCCCGTCCAGCCGCGCGATGACCTCCGGCACGTGGCGGAGGAACGTCGCGTCGTCGAAGCAGGCGTCGAGCTTGGCGAGCGAGAGCCGCTGGGCGACGGCCGGATCGACCGCCAGCAGGTCGCGCAGTGGCGATCGCTCGTCGGCCGCCCGGAGCGAGGCGCGCTGGACGATCGCGTAGGCGTCCTCGCGCGACAGGCCGCCGTCGTCGACGAGCGCGACGAGGACGTTCGACGAGGCGTGGAGTCCGAGGCCGCGGGCGATGTTCTCGCGCATCCGCTCGGAGCGGACCAGCAACCCGTCGACCAGGGCGGTCATGCGCACCAGCATGTAGTCGAGCAGGATCGTCGCGTCGGGGAGGATCACCCGTTCCGCGCTCGAATGGCTGATGTCGCGCTCGTGCCAGAGCGGCTGGTCCTCGAGCGCGGTGTGCGCGTAGCCGCGCAGCAGCCGGGCCAACCCGGCGATCCGCTCCGAGATGATCGGGTTTCGCTTGTGGGGCATCGCCGACGAGCCCTTCTGGCCGGCTCGGAACGGCTCCTGGACCTCCCCGATCTCGGTGTGCTGGAGGTTGCGGATCTCGGTCGCGAAGCGCTCCAGCGAGCCGCCGACGATGGCGATCGCCGTCAGGAGAGCCGCATGACGGTCGCGCTGGACGATCTGGGTGCTGACCGGGTCGGCGTGGAGGCCGAGGGCGGCGAGCACCTCCGCCTCGATCTCGGGGCCGAGGTGGCTGTACGTCCCGACCGGCCCGGAGATCTTGCCGGTGCCGATCTCGTCGACGGCGGTCGCCAGGCGCACCCGGCCGCGCTCGACCTCGAACGCCCAGCCGGCAAGCTTGAGCCCGAACGTCGTCGGCTCGGCATGGACCGAGTGCGTCCGCCCCATCATCACCGTGGCGGCTTCCCCGCGAGCCCGGGCGATCAGAACGGCCAGCAGCCGGTCCGTGTCGAGCAGCAGCCGCTCCCCGGCAGCCCGCAGCTGGAGCGCGAGCCCGGTATCGACGACGTCGCTGCTGGTCAGACCGAGGTGGAGATAGCGACCCTCGGGGCCGACCGATTCGGCGACCTGGCTGACGAATGCGATGACGTCGTGGTCGGTCGTGCGCTCGATCTCGGCGATCCGTTCGACATCGACCCGGGAACGCGTCTCGAGCGCGGCCAGGGCGTCCGGCGGGACCTGGCCGCGGGCAGCCTGGGCGCGCGCGACCGCGAGCTCGACGCGGAGCATCGCCTCGAATCGGGCGGCGTCCGACCAGATCGCGCCCATCTCGGGGAGCGTGTAGCGCGGGATCATCGGGCGCCCGTGCCGGCGGTCATCGGCGTCGGGCGCCGTGCGAGGCCTCGGTCGCGCCGATGTCGTGGCGGCGTTGCAGACCCGGAGCGTGGATGAGGTCCGCGGCGGCCTCGGCGGTTGCGGCCGCGGCCGCCAGGTCGCGCCCGCGACCGACGACCGATAGGACCCGGCCGCCGGCCGTTCGGACCGATCCGTCGGCGTCGCGCGTGGTCCCGGAGTGGAAGACGAGCGCTCCCGATGCGGCGGCGTCGTCGAGGCCGTCGATCCGGTCGCCGGATCGCGGCGCGTCCGGGTAGCCGGCCGCCGCCAGCACGATCGCGACGGACGCCCCGGGAAGCGTCGGGAGACGCCCGCCGGGCAGCCCGGATGCGGCGAGGGCCGGCCCCAGGTCGCCGCGTGCGGCGGCCAGCAGGATCGGACCGAGCGCGACCGCCAGCCGTGGCAGCACGGCCTGCGTCTCGGGGTCGCCGAACCGCGCGTTGCACTCGAGCAGGACCGGGCCGTCCTCGGTGAGCATGAGGCCCGCGTAGAGCGCGCCACGGAACGGGGTACCGCGTCGGGCCAGCTCGGCCAGGATCGGCCGGTGGAAGGCGGTCAGCAGCGGCTCCGCAGCCTCGTCCGAGAGCTCCGGGAGCGGGCTGTAGGCGCCCATCCCGCCCGTATTCGGGCCGCGGTCCCCGTCGAGCAGTCGCTTGTGGTCGCGGGCCATCGGCAGCGGGACCGCGTTCCGCCCGTCGCAGATGGCGATGAGGCTCGCCTCGCGGCCGGTCAGCCGCTCCTCGACGACGACCCAGGGCCGGTCGCCGGCGGTCCCGGCCCGCACCCCCGCCGCGAGATCGCCGATCGCCCGTTCCGCCTCGGCGAGCGAGTCGCAGACGGTCACGCCCTTGCCGGCCATCAGGCCATCCGCCTTGACGACCACGCCACGGCCCGTGCCAGCCAGGTCCCTCGCGAATGCCACTGCCTCGTCCGCATCGTGGAACGCACCCGCGCGGGCCATCCGGACGCCGGCGGCCGTGGCGACCTCGTGGCAGAACGCCTTGCTCGATTCGATCGCGGGCCGCCGCCGCGCTCGGCCCGAAGACCGCGAACCCGGCCTCGATCAGGGCATCGGCGACACCCGCCGCCAGCGGCGCCTCGGGCCCGATGACGACCAGCTCGGCCGCCTCGCGACGGGCGACCGCGACGACCGCGGCCCGGTCCAGCGGATCCACGCCCGGCACGCAGCGGACGCGCGGCTCGCGCCCGATCGCATCGCTCCCCGGCGCGACGATGACCTCGTTGACGCCCGGCTCGGCGGCCAGCTTCCAGGCCAGCGCGTGCTCGCGCCCGCCACTCCCGACGATCACGATGCGGGTCGGCATCACGAGGCTCATGCCGGCAGACTCACGCGCTTGCGCATCGGGCGCCACGCCCGCTCGATCGTCTGTGTCCGCTCGGGCCCGACCGACACGAGGACGATCGGCACGCCCGCGTGGGTCTCGATGGCGGAGACGTAGCGTCGCGCGTTCTCCGGGAGGTCGGCCAGCGAGCGGATGTCGTTGATCGGCTCGGCCCAGCCGTCGAACTCGTCGTAGATCGGCGTCGCCCGCGAAAGTGCCGCGCCGCTCGACGGCCACGTCTCGACCCGCCGGCCGTCGAGCTCGTAGGCGACGCACAGGCGGATGGTGTCGATCCCCGACAGGATGTCGAGCTTGTTGAGCATGATGCTGCTGACGCTGTTGACCGCGACGGCATAGCGCAGCGGCACCGCATCGAACCAGCCGACGCGCCGCGGACGCCCGGTGACGGTCCCGAACTCATGGCCGCGCGCCGCGATCCCGGCGCCGATCTCGTCGTGGAGCTCGGTCGGGTATGGCCCGGAGCCGACCCGCGTCGAGTAGGCCTTCATCACGCCGATGACCTCGTCGACCTGGAGTGGTCCGATCCCGCCACCCGTGCAGGCGCCGCCGGCGACAGGGTTCGACGAGGTCACGAACGGGTAGCTCCCGTGGTCGAGGTCGAGGAGCGTGCCCTGCGCGCCCTCGAGCAGGACGTGCTCGCCGCGAGCCAGGGCCGCCTGGACGAGCCACGTCGTGTCGTCGAGGTGGTCGCGCAGTCGATCGCCCCAGGCCAGCGCCTGTTCGACCAGCGGCTCGACCTCGAACGACGGGCCGTTCATCCCGGCGAGCAGCAGGTTCTTGTCCGGAAGCGCGCGGGCGATGCGCTCCTGGAGGACGTCGCGGTCGAGCAGGTCCTCCATGCGCAGGCCGAGCCGCCAGGCGCGGTCGCCATAGGTCGGCCCGATCCCACGCCCGGTCGTCCCGACCTTGCCGGCGCCCAATCGAGCCTCGTTCGCCACGTCCAGTGCCACGTGGTACGGCATGATCACGTGGGCGCTGCGGCTGACGCGGACGCGCGAGACGTCGATCCCCCGCGAGCCGAGCATGTCCAGCTCGTCGATCAGCGTCACCGGGTTGACCACGACGCCGTTGCCGATGACCGACGTGATGTGCGGGTAGAGGACACCCGACGGCGTCAATCGGAGCTTGAAGACCTCGTCGCCGCTGACCACCGTATGGCCCGCGTTGTCGCCGCCCTGGTAGCGGACGACCATCGCGACCTGCTCCGCCAGGAAATCGGTCGTCTTGCCCTTGCCCTCGTCGCCCCACTGCAACCCGACGATCACGGTGGCCGGCATCACGCGGCACCGCTCTGAATTAACAGATCCCAGACCCTCTGGGCCTGGGAACCGGATAGACATCTCCCGTCTTGAGCCGCCGACGCTTCGGCGGATCGCCTTCGTCTGGTCGCTCGGTCGCCTCTCGGGACGGCCGATGCGCGACGCTAGCGCGATCGCTGACCTCCTGGGTTCGCGGGGCGTCCCGCTCGGTTTCAGGACGGCCGGAGTATAGCAGGGAGAGGGTCCCCGAGGAGCCCTCGCAACGAGGTGCCGCGCGGTGCGTCGCGGCACCTCCCGTACTTCCGGCAGAGGGCCGCTGGTACGTCAGGCCGGTCCGGCAAACACGCTCCCCCACGTAGCCTTTGGAGCGTGATGCGCCTACTGGGGGTCCTGGCCATCGTGGCTCCGATCATGATCGGGATCCTCCTTGTCTACGACCCGAACCTGACCGCCCCGTGGGTGGTCGAGGGCAAGCGGTCGGACGTGGCCGCCCTGATGGCCATCACCCTCGCCGCGGCGTCCACCGCCGTCCTGTCGTGGCTGATCGAACGCATCCGTTTCGGGCGCATGGTCAAGGCCGCCGAGAAGATCGCCGCGGGCGACTACACCGTCGAGGTCCCGACCACCGGTGGCGGTCTCGAGGAACGCCTCGGTATCGCCATCAATGCGATCTCCGCCTCCCTGGCCGATACCTATGACCGGGCGACGATCGACCGCCTGACCGGCGTCGCAAACCGCCAGGCGCTCCTCGCCTACCTCTTCGCCGAGGTCGAGCGCGCGACACGCTATGGCCGTCCGCTCTGCGTCGCGTTCGTCGACATCGACCATTTCAAGGCGGTCAACGACACGTATGGCCATGCCGCGGGCGACACGGTCCTGCGCGGCGTCGCCCAGACCGTCGCCGAAAACCTCCGCGCCAGCGACCTGATCGGGCGCTACGGCGGCGAGGAATTCATGCTGATCCTGACCGAGACCGACGTCGAGGAAGGCGCCGCGCTGAGCGAGAAGCTGCGTGAACTCGTCGAGCGCAAGCGGTTCGCCATCGAGGGCAACCCCGAGTTGTCGGTGACGGTCTCGATCGGGATCGCCGGCGGCACTGGCCTGCAGCTCCGGATGGAAACGCTCGTGCGCGACGCGGATGCGGCGATGTATTCGGCCAAGTCGCTCGGGCGCAACCAGACCTACATCTTCGAGGAGCCCGACGAGGACGCTCGCGTCCCACGCGCTCCGATCTCCGACGCGGGCCGGGCACGAGCGTTGGAGATCGGCAGACGGGCGCGCGACGCCGCGACCGACTCGCTGACCTCGTTCATCGCGCCGCTCCCCCACTACCGCGGACAGCCCTCGGCGCTCATCGCCGCGATCGTCGTCGAGATGGCTCGTCCGGCTCGAGCTCCCCGATGTCGAGGTCGACCGGATCCGCGTGGCGGCACTCCTCCACGATGTCGGCAAGGTCGCGGTCCCGGATGCGATCCTCGACAAGCCGGCGCCGCTCACGTCGGCGGAATGGCGATCCGTCGTCCAGCACCCGCGCATCGGCCAGGTGATCCTCGAGCATGCGGCCGCCCTGCGCGACGCCGTGCCGATCATCCTCCACCACCACGAGCGGTTCGCCGGCCACGGCTACCCGTATGGGCTGCGCGCCAACGAGATCCCGCTCGGGGCGCGGATCGTCGCGATCGCCGACGCCTACGACGCGATGACCCATGACCGACCGTACAAGCCGGCGATGTCGCACGACGCCGCGATCGTCGAGCTGCAGCAGCACGCCGGGACGCAGTTCGATCCCGAGCTCGTCGCGCTCTTCTGCGACCTCTACACGAACCGGGCGCCGACGCCGGACCCGACGATCCTGGCGATCACGAACCCGCAGCCGCAACCGACCCAGATCATCCGTCGAGAGCGACGCGTGCGGGCGGCCGACGTCTCGTCGGGCACCCTGGCGGCCGACGGCCATGGTCGCGTGGACCTCGCGTCCTCGGGGGGCTCGTCGTCCACGACCGACAAGGGCGACGGACCGAGAACCGGACAAGCACGGGATCGCTGCCGGCTGACGGTTCGCGCGTGCCGGCTCGCGCGCGACGCCGGCCGGGCTCCGATAAGTGCGCGTTTATCCGGGGATACGTCGCGGGTGAGCGCCGCCTGCTAGCGTCGTCTGTGCCCGCCGGCCCGCCAGGTTCGGCCCGCCCCGTCGACCCGCCGACCCGCCGAGGGGCCCGGACCGCCGGGGCCGGCGGCCAACCTGGACCGGGTCGCGTGCCCGATGATTGACGGGTGATCCGGCTTGCCGTCGCCCTCTTCGCCGTGCAGGCCGGTTTCCACGCATTCACGGCATCGCTGCCGATCGCGCTCGCGCGCGCCGGCGTGCCCGATCCGCAGATCGGGCTGATCGTCGGGACGGCCGCACTGGTCCAGATACCAGCCGCCTTCGTCGCGGGCGTCGTCGTCGATCGCGTCGGGGGCCTGCGCGCGTTCACCGCCGGCGGGCTGGCCTACCTGGTCGGGTGCGGGATCCTGCTCCTTCCGGGCGTCGAGCCCGGCGGGCCGTCAGCGCCGTTCATCGCGGCCCGCATCTTCCAGGGGATCGGGATCGCGGCGACGCTGCCGGCGGCGCTCTCGCTCGTGCCGCGGCTCGTCGCGGCCGGTCGGCGCGGGTTCGGTCTCGCCTTCGTCGGGAGCGCCCACAACCTGACCCTGGTCGTGATCCCACCGCTGTCGCTTGCCGTCCTCGCCCTGACCTCTCTGCACGGCGTCGCGGTGATGGCCGTCGCCTTCGTCCTGTTCGGTCTCGCGATCGTCCACATCGTGCCGTTCCGGTTCCAACCGACCGGCGAGTCGGAAGCCGAACACGACGGCCCGACCGACGTCGCCCAGCGACGCCTCGGGTTCGCGTTCCGACGCGACTGGGCGCCGCTGATCGCCATCGACCTGCTGTACATCGCCCATTGGGGCGTGATCGTCGCGTTCCTGCCGCAGCGAGCCGAGGCGGCCGGCGCGAACATCGGCCTCTTCTTCGTCGCCGACGGCGTCGCGATCCTGTTGTCGCGCGTGCCGTCGGGCTGGCTGGCCGACCGGATCCCCCCGATCTTCCTGATCCTCTCGGGCCTCGCGGCGACGGGGATCGCGGTGCTCGTGCTGACCCTCCCACCGACCACTCCCCTCTTGATGGTCGCCGGGACGCTGACCGGGCTGGGCGGCGGGCTGGTCATCACGCCGATGCTCGTCGAGATCTCACGCCGCAGCCGCGACGCGGACCGCGGGAGCGCCTTCGCGCTCTTCTCGGCCGCCAACGCCGGCGCGCTCGCGATCGGGAGCATCGGTGGCGCGATCGTGCTCGAGAGATTCGGCTTCGAGGGCGCGATGCTCGCGACGCTGGCCGGGATCATCGGGGCGGCCCTTCTCGCTCTCCTCGACCAAGGGCTACGTCGCCAACCGACGCCCATCGAGCCGGCATCCACGCCGTGGCCGAACCCGAGCTGTAACGCGATCAAACCTGCGCGCGCCACTCGGATTCGAGCATCGCGCAGACGATCTCGCCCGCCCACTCATCCTCGCCCGTCCCTCAGGGTGGCGGAAGGGTTATTGCTGCTCGGTCGACGTCAGCGCGGCAGCGGGTTGGGGCCGGTCGCCGTGACGAGTCGCTGCGGCACCCAGTCGTCGACGTGGCGGAACCCGTCCTCGATCGGGTAACCATCGAGCTCGACGGATGCCCGCAGTGAAAGTCGATAGAACTTCACGTGGGTGAAGTCCTCGAACAGGATGTAGACGGGGTCGGGTGTGCTGTTCGGCCCTTGGAACTGCTGTCCCGTCAGGACGGGCTTGTGGGCTCCGACGAACGTGTCGAATGTGTCGCCGACCACGACCCCGAGATGCTCCAGCCCCATCTTGTAGACGCGCTGATGGACGGGCGGGATGAGCTCGATGAGCGGGACGTCTTTGCCCTCGAGGACGTCGAGTGGTTGGGCGGGGACGATCAGGGAGATCGGGCGGCCGTTCCAGACATTCTCACGATTGGCGATCGCGTGGCGCTCCAGCAGCGTCCGGACGTGGACGTACTGGTCCCACTCGGGCACGCGATACGCGAGGTGGCTGAGTGCGTACGGGGCGATGTCGATGCCGCGCGCAAGTAACCGGTCGCGCTGTTGGGCCGCGAACGCCCGGTAGTCGCCGATGACGTCCGCGATCGGGTCGGTCAACTCACGCCCTCCACCCCGAAATCGTATACGCCGGGCCATCGGTCAACCCATCGGCCTCGCGACGTCGCGGTGCGGACATGCCCTGGTGAGCGTCGGTGCAGCGCGAGATGCGGGCCAGATAAGCCGTCGTCGCTAGGGTGATCGCGTCATCCCGCCGGAGACGCAGGGTCGAGATCGGCGCAGCCGGCCGACCGGGAAGGAGATCGGACGATGAACAGGGTCGTCCTCACGGGTCGCCTCACGCGCGACCCCGAGATGCGCAGCCTTGCCTCGGGCAAGACCGTCACGACGTTCACGGTGGCCAGCAACGAGTTCCTCGGAGGCGGCAAGGAGAAGGCGGAGTACCACGCGGTCGTGACGTGGGACCGGCTGGCCGAGATCGCCGGCCGCTACCTCGGCAAGGCCCAGCAGGTCGCGATCGAGGGCCGGCTCCAGACGCGGTCGTGGGACGACGAGAAGGGCGCCCGCCACTGGAAGACCGAGATCGTCGCCTCGCACGTCGAGATGCTGTCCGGGCGGCGCAAGAAGGACTACGAGGCGCAGCAGGCGGCCGATTCGCTCGCCGACCAGGCGGTCGCGCTCGGCGAGGCGGCTGCCACAGAACCGATCGCGGAAGCGGCGTTCGATCCCGGCTCGTCGAGACGACGAGGAGATCGAGCTCGACGAGCCGACGACGGACGCCGAAGCGGCGGCCTGACCTTCGGGATCCCTCCAGGCGGCGGCGCGACCCCCTCCGCGCCGTCGCCGCCCTCCTAGAGCGGGCCGACGAACTCGAAGAACGACACGGCGAGGATCGCGTAGACGAGCATCAGCAGCGCGCCCTCGAGCCAGTTGGTCTCGCCGTCGATCGCGATGAGCGAGCTGATGCCGACGGCAGCCGCGACGGCGGCGATCTCCAGCGGCGTGAAGACCAGGGTCATCGGCTGGTTCACCACGAGGCCAAGCAGGACAAGGACCGGGGCCACGAACAGGGCGACCTGGAGGCTCGAGCCGAACGTCACGGCCAGCGCGAACTCCATCTTGTCCTTGGCCGCGAGCTGGACGGCCACGAGGTGTTCAGCGAGGTTGCCGATCGTCGGGATGATGACGACGCCGACGAAGAAAGCCGACAGCCCGAATGTCGCGATGAACGGCTCGATCGACGCTGACGAGGATCTCCGACAGGACTGCGAGCAGGGCGGCGGCGGCCACGAGGACGAAGATCGCGACCTTCGCCGTCCAGGCGGGACCGGCATGGCCCTCGGGCTCGCCATGGCCGCCGAGTGTCTCGGCCGGGTGCGTGAACTGGAAGACCAGGGACAGGCCGTAGCCGATGATCAGGACGATCGCGACGAGGACGGATTCCTCGGTGACGGTGCCCGTGGACCGGTCGGCAGACGTCAACGCGAAGATGGCCGGCACGAACAGGCCGATCAGTGCGAGGACGAGAAGCGCGGCGTTGGAGACCGCGATCTTGGCGCTGAAGGTCTGGACGCCGTTCCGGAATCCGCCGACGAGGACGGCGGCGCCCATCACCAGCAGCAGGTTGCCGATGATCGAGCCCGTCAGCGAGGCCTGGACGACCTCGATCAGGCCGCGCTGGAGGGCGAAGAACGCGATGATCAGCTCGGCGATGTTGCCGAACGTGGCGTTGAGGATGCCGCCGACCTGGGGGCCGGTCAGCGACCCGAGCCGTTCGGTCGAGAGGCCGACGACCCAGGCGAGACCGAGGATGGACGCCGCCGCGAGGACGAACAGGATCGTCTCGTCGGCGTGCAACCCGAAGTCGAGGATGATCGTGACGATGCTCAGGACGACCGTCCCGATCAGGAAGGCGCGCGACAGCATCGAGAGCTGGCCGAGGATGGGCAGGCCGGTCCGGGGCTGATCGGTCATCGCCGAATCCTATCGGACGCGATCGGCCCCGTAGAGTTGGCGACGCGCGATCCCGGTCTCGGACGCGACCTGCCTTGCCGCGTCGCCCCGGGCGGTCCCGGCAGCGACCAGCCGTTCGACCGCGGCACGCGCCGCCTCGAGCGCGTCATCCTCGTCTTCTGCCGAGATCGGACGCCCGTTCGGCCACGACCCGACGACGAGCGCGAATTCGCCCCTTGGCGGGATCGCGCCAGACGCGGCGGCTTCAGCGAGCTCCGCGAGCGTCCCGCGCACGATCGTCTCGTGCAGCTTCGTCAGCTCGCGACAGACGGCCGCGGGCCGTTCGCCGCCGCACGCCTCTGCAAGATCGCGCAGCGTCGCGGCCACCCGCCCCGGCGCCTCGAACACGACGGTGCCGCGGTCGTCGTCGGCGATCCGGCGGAGCCGGTCCTGACGTTCGCGTCCGCTGCGTGGCAGGAACCCCTCGAACGCCCAGCGCGGTCCGGCCACGCCGGACGCCACGACCGCCGCCAGGACCGCCGACGCCCCGGGGAGCGGCACCACCCGCCCACCCTCGGCGGCCCACGCCGCCACGAGATCGGCGCCCGGGTCGCTGACGGCCGGCGTCCCGGCGTCGGTCACGAGCGCGAGGTCGGCGCCGCCCCGGAGGTGCTCGAGCAGCGCGGTCGTCCGCGAGGCGTCGCTCTGGGCGTGATAGCTGGTCGTCCGCGTCGCGACCTCGTGGCGGTCGAGGAGGCGCCGCGTGTGGCGCGTGTCCTCGGCGGCGATGAGCGGCACGGCCCGCAGGACCTCGAGCGCCCGGAGAGTGACGTCGCCCAGGTTCCCGATCGGGGTGGCGACCACGTACAGCACGCCACCCGTCGCCGACGCCGCGGCCGCCGTGGATCTGGCGGACCCCTCGGAACCCGCGGACCCCTGCCGCCGTCACCCGCGAGCCGACCCCGGCCGCCGCCGCGGGTAGAGGTAGTCGACCCCGGCCGTCCGCGGCCCGAGCTTGGCGATCGGCGGGACCTGGCGCTTGAACTCGGATCCTGCCACCAGCCGGTCGACCCGTTCGACCAGGGCGGGTTCGAACCCGAGCTCGGCCATCTCCTCCATGGAACGACGCTTGTCGATCCGCCAGAAGAGCAGCCGATCGAGCACCGGGTAGCTGAAACCGCCCTCGATCTCGTCGGTCTGGCCGGGCCACAGGTCGGCGGTCGGTGGCTTGCGGACGATCGCATCGGGCACGCCGAGCGCGACGGCCAGCTGGCGGATCTGGCTCTTGTACAGGTCGCCGATCGGGTTGAATGCCGAGGCCGAGTCGCCGAACAGCGTCGTGTAGCCGATGAGCGACTCCGTCTTGTTGCCGGTCCCGACGACCAGCCCGCCCCACGTCACCGACCGGTCGTACAGCACCGACATCCGCATCCGGGCCGCGAAATTGCCGCGGCGGAGCGGTGTCGCGGCCCCTCCATCGGTTCCCTCGGCACCCGGTGCCGTGTCGCTCCCGAAATAGCCATCGACCATCGGGCTGATATCGACGAGGTCGCTGGCGCAGCCGAGAGCCGCGATCACCGACTCGGCGTCGGCACGCGACGCCGGCGACGATGTCCGGTACGGCATCATCACCGCCAGCAGCCGCTCGGGCCCGATCGCCTCGGCGACGAGATAGCCGACGACCGCCGAGTCGATACCGCCCGACAGCCCGAGGACGGCGCGCTCGAAACCAGCCTGTTCGAGCTGGCCGCGGATGAACTCGCCGATGACCCGCCGGGCGATGTCGGTGTCGATCGCCAGCTCACTCGGCAGGTCGAACGGTGGCACGAGCTCGGCGCTCGGTTCGGTCGCCGTCACGTGCCGCGGTCCCCGCTGCGAGCGGGAGGTGTGGCGGCCTCGGCTGGCGCCTTCGGGCGAGGCACCGGCTTGTCGTGGACCCCGAACCCGATCGGCATGGACGGCGCCTCGGTCGGCAACAGGTCGAAGCCAGGCTCCGCCCCGACGTCGGCGTTCGATGTCGACCGCCTGGCCGGAGCGTTCGGCGACGATCCGGGTCAGCTCACGGACCTGCAGCTCCAGCCGTTCGTCGCGCAGCAGCGGCAAGGCGATCCGCTCGCGCCGGATGTCGGCGGTCGGGACATCGACCATGTACAGCCCTTCGTCGTAGAGCGGGGCGCTGAAGATGGCCTGCCCGCTCGGGGCGATGACTTCCGAGCCACCCCAGAACGAGATCGATTCGTCGACGCCGACCCGGTTGCAGAAGATCACGAACGACGTCGTCAGCTGGGCGTATGTCCGCATCAGCGTCCGCCACGACGTCGCGGTCCCGAGCCCGACCTCGTTGGTGGCCGCGAGATCGCGCCCCGGCGACGACGACACGTTGATCAGGATCTGGGCGCCGTCGAGCGCCAGCAGCTGGGGCACGGACAGGTGCCAGAAGTCCTCGCACACCCCGATCCCCAGACCGATCCCGAGTCGCGACGGGACGGATCGCAGCACATCCCCGGCGGCGAAGAACCGGCGCTCGTCGAACAGCCCGTATGTCGGCAGGTAGAGCTTGCGGTGGACATGGCGGATCTCGCCGTCCTCGAGCAGCGCCGCCGCGATGAACAGCCGGTGGTCGGCCGATTCCTCGACGAACGAGACGACCGCCGAGAGTCCGCGGGTCGCGCCGGCCAGGGTGGCCAGCCGCGGATCGTCGAGCCGCATCGCGACTTCCGAGGCGAGATCCTGGAGCTGGTAGCCGGTCAGCCCGAGTTCAGGAAAGACGACCAGGTCGGCACCGCCCTCACGCGCCTTGGCGAGCAGGTCGTGGTGGGTCGCGAGGTTGACCTCGAGCGACCCGAGCCGCGGCGCGATCTGGGCGAGCGCGATCCTGCGTGACTGCACGTCCGCGAGCATACGCGATGACCCATCGCGCAGCGCGCGCGTGACCGGTACGCGGCGCCGGGATGACCCATCCGTCCTACGACGCCGCGCTCATCCGAGTGCTAGGCTCCAAACGCTGTAGGCCGCCCGGAACCGGGCCATCGGGCCGACCCGGGGATGGAACGTCAGGAGCATCTCGGAGCTTGACCGCCGCACACCGCCGCAGGACCCAGGGCCTCGCCGCATGCCTGACGACCCTCGCGCTCGTGGTCGCAGCCTGTGGCCCGACCATCGACCCGATCACCAGCTTCGCCCCCTCCCCGACCCCCGTCCCACCGACGGCGGTCCCGAGTGAAGGTCCGTTCCTCCCGAGCGCCTATCCGGCCGCCGGCGCCGCCCCATGTGGCCAGGCGAAGGCTCCGGACGCCGGCCACGCCCCGTACGCCGGCGAGATCAAGCGGATCAGCGCGACCGACGCCGACACCGTCGTCTTCGAGCTGTGTCGCCCCGACGTGGCGTTCCTGTCGAAGATCGCCTCGCCGGCCTTCGCGATCAACGACGCGGGCTGGCTCGCCTCGCACATCGATCCAGCGGCGACCGGTCCGCAGGCCATCGTCGACCAGGTCAACGGCACGGGTCCGTACCGGCTCGAGAGCTGGACGCGCGGCTCAGAGGTCAGCCTGGCCCGCAATGACGGCTACTGGGGCGACAAGGCGGCCAACGAGCGGTTCATCGCACGCTGGTACGACAACGCTGGCCAGCGCATCGCCGAGCTCCAGAACGCGAGCGTCGACGGCGTCGACGACATCGACCCGACCGCGGTCCAGGCAGTCGTGGACGATACCGAACTGAAGCTCGCGCCACGGCCCGGTCTCGACGTCTTCTACGCCGGCTTCACCGACACCTTCGCACCGTTCGACAACGAGCTCGTCCGCCGGGCGATCGCCACCGGCATCGACCGCCAGCACATCGTCGACGCCTACTTCCCGCCGGGTTCCGAGCTGGCGACGCAATACACCCCGTGCGAGATCCCCCACGCGTGCGGCGGCGACGCCTGGTACGAGTACGACCCGACTCTGGCCAAGGAGATGCTGGCCTCGGCCGGCTTTCCGGACGGCTTCGACACGAAGATCCAGTACAGCGCCACGCCGACCGACTACCTGCCCGACCCGACCGGCGTCGCGACCGAGCTCAAGAACCAGCTGCTCACCAACCTCGGGATCCGAGCCGAGCTCCAGGTCGTCCCGGACGACACCTTCCTCGCCGACGCCAGCGCGGGCAAGCTCGACGGGATCCACCTGCTCGGCCAGAGCGTGACCTACCCCGACGCCGGAGCATTCCTCGAGGCGCGCTTCGGATCCGGCGCGTCCCCAGAGTTCGGGACGTCCTCGGGCGACATCGGCAAGGCGCTTGCCGCGGGCCGGGCGACCGCCTCGAACGGCAAGCGCGACGCCGCCTATGCCAAGGTCAACGACGCGATCCGCAGCGACATCCCCCTGATCCCGATCGCCCGCAGCGCCACGAATGCGGCCTACCGGGCCGACGTCGAGGGTGCCGCGGCGTCGCCGCTCGGCCTCGAACGATTCGCGGCGATGGTCCCCGGGGATCGACGCCAGCTCGTCTGGCTGACCACCGGCGAGCCGGCGGGCCTGTACTGCGCCGACGAGACCGACTCCGTCTCCGCGCTCATCTGCACCCAGCTGAGCGAGGGCCTGTACGGGTACGACCCGACAAACGCCGCGCCCGTCCCCTCCCTGGCCAAGGGCTGCGATCCCGACGCGGACCTGCTGGTCTGGACCTGCACGCTGCGGGAGGGCGTGCGCTTCCACGACGGCTCCACGCTCGACGCCAGCGATGTCGTCAGCAGCTACGCCGTGCAATGGGATGCCGAGCACCCGCTCCATCGCGGCGACGACGGGTCATTCGCGACCTTCGCGTCACGGTTCGGCGGCTTCCTCAATCCACCGGCGGTGCCCGGCGGCTGAGCAGCGCCTCAGGCGGGCGGTGGCGCGCTCGGCGGGATCGAAGGAGCGGGGGCGGGGGCGGGCGCTGCAGTCGGAGCCGCGGCCTGCGTCGCCCTGGGGTTCGGGCGGCCTGTGGCCTGGACCTGTTCGGTCGATCCGTCGACGTCTTCGGCGAAGTGGCAGGCGACCTCGTGGCGCGTGTCGAGGAGGCGCAACTCCGGATCCTCGGTCACGCAGCGCTCCGGGTTCCCGAGCTTCTCGCGCAACCAGCAGCGCGTGTGGAATCGGCAGCCCGACGGCGGATTGACCGGCGACGGGACGTCGCCCTTGAGGATGATCCGGCGTCGGCGCGACTCCACGACGGGGTCCGGGATCGGCACCGCCGACAGCAGCGCCACGGTATAGGGATGGAGCGGCCGGAGGTTGAGGTCGCGAGAACCCGACGTCTCGACCACGCGGCCCAGGTACATCACCGCGGTGCGGTCGCTGATGTGGCGGACGACGCTGAGATCGTGAGCGATGAACAGGTATGTCAGCCCGAACTCGCCCTGCAACCGCTCGAGCAGGTTGATGATCTGAGCCTGGATCGAGACATCGAGCGCGCTGATCGGTTCGTCCGCGACGATCAGGTCCGGCTGGAGCGCCAGTGCCCGCGCCACGCCGATACGCTGCCGCTGGCCGCCCGAGAACTCGTGCGGGTAGCGCGACGCGTAGGCGGGGTTCAGACCGACGGTCTGGAGCAGCTCCTTGACGCGCTCCTGTCGATCACGGGGCTTGCCGACTTCGTGGATGTCGAGCGGCTCGGCGATGATCCCGCCGGCGGTCATCCGCGGGTCGAGGCTGGCGTACGGGTCCTGGAAGATCATCTGCATCCGCTTGCGCAGGCGGCGCAATTCGGCGCCCTTGACCTCCGTAACGTCCTGGCCGTCGAAGAAGATGCGGCCGCCGGTCGGCGGGTTGAGCCGGATGATCGCCCGGCCCGTCGTGCTCTTGCCGCAGCCCGATTCGCCGACGAGCCCGAGGGTCTCGCCCCGCTCGATCTCGAACGTGACGCCATCGACGGCCTGGACGTCTCCGACGTGGCGCTGCCGGATGATGCCGTCACGGATCGGAAACCAGACCTTCAGGCCCTCGAGCCGAAGGAGCGGCACGCTGCCGGCGGCCGCCGTCGCACCGGTCGAGGTGACCCGACCGACCTCAGTCGTCATGGAAGATCCCGCGTTCGCCGTGGTGCTCGGGCTCTGGTGGGATCGGCAGACCGCCGGCCGACGGGCCGAGCGAGAGCGGCCCCTCCTCGGCCTGGATGTCGGCGACCAAGCCTTCCAGGTCGGCTGTCGAGCCGATCCGTCCCGCCCCGACCTCGTCGATCATGCCGGCCGGCGGCGGGGCCGACACGAAGCCCGGGCTGAGCGGCTTGCCGGCGGCCGCCTCCTCCGGTGTCGGTGGATTGAAGCAGGCGATCTGGTGGGTCGCCTCCGTGCCGGTCATGACCACGCGCGTGCCTTCGATGGTCGGTCGTAGCGGCGGGTTCTCCTGCCAGCAGATGTCGAGGCGCCAGCGGCAGCGTGCCGCGAACGGGCAGAACGTCGGAGCGCGGCGCATGTCCGGCGGACGTCCCTCGATCGGGATGAGCGGCTCGCCGACCAGTGCGTCGACGCGAGGGATCGAGTGCAGCAGCCCGATCGTGTACGGGTGCGACGGTGTCGCGAACAGGTCGAGCGTCGTCGCCGTCTCGACGATGTAGCCCGCGTACATCACGTTGATCCGGTTCGTCATCCCGGCCACGACCCCGAGGTCGTGCGTGATCAGGATCATCGCCGCGCCCGCCTGCTCGGTCAGCCCGCGCAGCAGCTCGAGGACCTGGGCCTGGATCGTGACGTCGAGGGCCGTGGTCGGTTCGTCGGCGATCATCAGCTTTGGCTCGAGTGCGAGTGCCATGGCGATCATCACGCGCTGGCGCATCCCGCCGGAGAACTGGTGCGGGAAGTTGTTTAGGCGCGTCTCCGGCTGCGGGATGCCGACCATCTTCAACAGCTCGATCGCCCGCGCCTTGGCCTTGTCGCGACTGATCTGACGGTGGGCCATGATCGTCTCGACCATCTGCTCCTCGACGGTGAGGACGGGATTGAGACTGGTCATCGGGTCCTGGAAGATCATCGCGATGTCGCGCCCGCGGATCGAACGCAGCTCGTCCTCCCCCAGGGTCGTCAGGTCCTGCGCATCGAACATCACGTGGCCGCCCTCGATCCGGCCGGCGGGCTGCGGTAGCAACCGGATCATCGCCAGGTTGGTGACGCTCTTGCCACAGCCGGATTCGCCAACCAGCCCCAGCCGTTCACCCTCCTCGAGCTGGAAGGAGACGCCGTTGACGGCGTGGATGGTGCCTTCGTGGGTGCGGAACCGGACGACCAGGTCCTCGACCGAGAGGAGCATGTCCCCGGCGGTCATCGGCGCATCCGTGGATCGAGTGATTCGCGCAACCCGTCACCGAGCAGGTTGAAGCCGACGGCGCTGATCACGATCGCCGCCGCCCGGGAACAGCAGGAGCCACGGCGCCTGACGGATGAACTTGGTCGAGTCGGTCAGCATCGTGCCCCATTCGGGTGTGCGCGGGTCCGGCGGGCCGAGTCCGAGGAAGCCGAGCCCGGCGACATCGATGATCGCGGTGGCGAGAGCGAGGGTCGCGGCGACGATCAGCGGCGACAGCGAGTTCGGAAGAAGGTGCCGAAGCAGGATCCGCGACCCGGATGCACCGAGCGAGCGGGCCGCCGTGATGTAGTCCGATTCGCGCAGGGACAGCAGGCTGCCGCGCAGGATGCGGGCGAAGATCGGCACATTGACGATGGCCACGGCGAACATGATCTGCGGCAAACCGCGACCAAGGAACGCGACGATCCCGATGGCGAGCAGGATGCCTGGCACCGCCAGCAACACGTCGACGAAGCGCATCAGGACCGAGTCCAGCTTGCCACCGACGCCGCCGGCCAGGGCGCCGATGGTCCCGCCGATGGCGACGCCCATGACGACCGACGCGACGCCCGCCAGGAGGCTGACCTGGGCGCCGTACAGGACGCGGCTGTACTCGTCGCGACCCTGCGAGTCGGTGCCCATGACGTGGGCCGAGGACGGCGGCTCGAGGCGCTGTGCAAGCCCGCCCTCGAGCGGCCCGTACGGGGCGAGGATCGGGGCGAACACCGCGGCGATCACGAACAGGGCGATGAAGCACCAGGCCCACCAGCGCGGGCTTGTTGCGCAGCAGGCGACGAGCCGCGTCGCCCCACAGGCCGCGCGATGGCGCGGCGGTCGACGGTCTGACCGATGGGGATCGCGGGGGCGGCCATCTAGGCGTACCTGATCCGGGGGTTGAGCACGGCGTACAGGATATCCACCAGGAGATTCACGATGAGGAAGATGATGGCGAAGATCAGGATCGTGTTCTGGATCACGAAGTAGTCGCGGTTGAAGATGCCATCGACCACGTAGCGGCCGACGCCACCCCAGCCGAAGACGGTCTCGGTGATGACGGCGCCGGCGAGCAGGCCGCCGACCTGCAGGCCGAGCACGGTGACCACCGGCAGCCACGCGTTGCGCATGATGTGGCGGTTGCTGATGCGCCGCTCATCGAGGCCCTTGGCCCGGGCGGTTCGCACGTAATCCTCGTTGTTGACGTCGAGGACCGAGGCGCGCGTGATCCGGGTGATGATCGCGAGCGGGATCGAGCCCAGCGCGATGGCCGGCAGGATCAGGTGGCCGATGCCGTCCATGAACAGGTCCGGTCGGCCCATCAGGAGGCTGTCGATCAGCACGAAGTTGGAGCGGATCTCGAGACCGGCGCGTGGGTCGATCCGCCCGGATGCGGGCAACAGGTCGAGTTGGACCGCGAAGATGTACTGGAGCGTCAGCCCGAGGACGAAGACCGGGATGCTGATGCCGAGCAGCGAGATGATCGTGACGGCGCCGTCCGACCAGCCCTGGGCGTGGCGTGCGGCGAATCGACCGAGGGGGATGCCGATCCCGGCCGCGAAGATCATGGCCGCGACGGTCAGCTCGATGGTCGCCGGGAAGCGGACGAGGAACTCGCGCAGGACCGGCTGGTTGTTGATGATGCTCGACCCCAGATCGCCCCGGAAGATGTTGCCCAGGTAGTTGAGGTACTGCTGCCAGAGCGGGTCATCGAGGCCGAGGTACTCGCGCATCGCGGCGATACGTTCGGGCGTCGCGTGCTGGCCGAGGATCGCCGTCGCCGGGTCGCCGGGCAGCAGGTGGACGAAGGCGAACAGGATGATCGACAGCCCGAAGAGGACCGGGATCACCCCGAGCAGACGTCGGACGATGAAGCGGAGCATCTGGCGGGTCCTGCCTCACCACGAGTAGGGATGAGGCGGATCCCCCGGACGGCATGCCGCCGGGGGATCCGCTGGTTCGCCGTGGAACGACGGGCGCCGGAGGCGCCCGTCAAGCGCTTACTTGTCGAGCCAGACGTTCGTGAACAGCTCGAGCAGGGTCGGCGAGGGCGTGAAGCCCTTGACGTAGACCTGGCCGGCGGCCGGGGTCTTGCCGGACACGATCGGCACCGACGGGATGTCGGCGAGGATCTGATCCTGGGCCTTGCCCCACTCGGTCTTCTGGGTTGCCTCGTCGGACGATGCGAGGGCCTTGACCATCGCCTCGTTCATCGCGTCGTTCTTGTACGCGTATTCGGGGTTCGGGGCGAGCGGCTCGCCGCGATAGCCGAAGAACGCGGTGTACAGGAAGTTGTCGATGCCCAGCCAGTCGCAGTTCCAGCCGATGAGGAACGCGGGGTAATCACCACGCGACTCGGCGGCCAGGTAGTCGGGGCGCCACGGCGAGGTCTTGGGGTTCGGCTTGAAGCCGACCGCCTCGAGGTCTCGCTGCATCGCCTCGAACTCGCCCTTCGGATCCGGCATGTACGGCCGGCTCACGTCGGACGGGTACCAGAAGTCGAAGGACAGGTCGGTCACGCCGCTCTCGGCGATGAGCGCCTTGGCCTTCTCGACGTCGTAATCCGGGACAGCGAGGTCATTCGCGAAGATCGTGCCGGGAGGCGCCCAGTTCTTGAGGACGACACCGGTCTCGCCGAAGAACGCATCCACGATCGCCTTGCGGTTGATGGCGTACGCCACCGCCTGGCGGATCTTGAGATTGTCGAACGGCTTGAACTTCTGGTTCATCGCCAGGACGCCGGTGTTGCAGGCGCTGCCGCGGTCGTAGTACTGGAGCTTGGTGTCTTGCTGTGCCGTGGGCGCGTCGACCGGAGCCAGGGTCTGCGAGATGTCGACGTCACCGGCCTGCAGCGCGTTGAGCGTCGCAGTCGGTGTCGGCGATCGGCTTGAAGGTCAGGGCGTCGAGGTATGGGCCGCCGGCAGCCTTGTTCCAGTAGTCCGGGTTCTTGGTCAGGGTGACGTGGTCACCGGGGACCCACTCCTTGAACACGAACGGGCCGGTCCCGACGGCGGCCGGGGGGCCACCCTGGGCGTACTTGTTGTTCTTGAAGTCGGGCGCGCTCGCGTCACCGTCCTTCAGGGCCTTGGGGCTCGAGAAGGTGAACGGGGTCAGCGTAAGGGTGACCAGGAACGCGGAGTTCGGCGCCTTCAGCTTGATCGTGAAGGTCGTCGGATCCGGCGCGGTCGTCTCGGCGATCTTGCCGGTGATGACGGTGTCGATGTAGTAGGTGTAGCCGAGGTCGACGTAGGTCTTCGGGATGCTCATCCAGCGGTCGAAGTTGACCTTGGCGGCCGCGGCGTTGAAGTCGGTGCCGTCCTGGAACTTGATCCCGCTCTTGAGCTTGAAGCGTGTACGTCAGGCCGTCGTCGCTGATCGTCCAGCTGTCAGCCAGCTGGCCGACGATCTCGCTGCCGGTGCCGGGCTTGAGCGTGACCAGGCCCTCGAAGATCTGCTGCAGCACGTACGACGAGTTCGCGTCGTCGACGAGCGCAGGGTCGGTCCGGTTCAGGTCGCCCGGGATGGCGACGACGAGGGTCCCGCCGTCCTTGGGTGTCCCGGCGGTCGATGCCGACGGTTCGACCGACGGCGCAGTCGAGGCACCTGTCGAAGGTGGCGGGGCCACCGACGCCGGGGCCGAGCTGGTGGTGGCTCCTCCGCAGGCCGCGAAGACGATCGCGGTCACCGCAAAGAGCGCACCGATGCGCACTCGAGTCATTGCTCCTCCTCCTGATTGTGGGTCCTCCGCCACCGCCACTGGGCGACGCCCGATGGGTGGTGGATGACCCGAACGCGGGACAGGATACCGTGGGACTTCCACGGACGCACCCTGCACGCTCTGGCTGTTGTCAGAATCCTCAGGTCGGACCGAGTCGATCCGTCGGTGTATCGGTCGAGGCTGGATCCTCGACGGAGAAGCCGTCGGCCGCCGAGACGTTCTCGCCGGGCTCCGGCAGATCCACGAACGCCGGCGCCGCGAGCGCAGGCTCGTGCTGGGTCGCGCCGTTCCCGCTCGCCAGGGAGGCGAGGGCTGCCGCCGGCGTGCCGCGGCGAATGAGTTCCTGGCCGATATGCGCGATGCCGACGTCCGTCTTGAGCGCCTCGTCGGCGTAATGGCAGGCCGCAAGATGATCGTCGAGCCCGGCGACCACGTTGAGTGGCGGGTCGATGGTCCGACAATCCTCCGGCTGGCCGAGGCGCTCGTACAGCCAGCAGCGCGTGTGGAACCGGCAGCCCGGCGGCGGGTTCACCGGGCTCGGGACGTCGCCCTTGAGGATGACCCGCTTGCGTTTCCGTTCCGCCGCCGGGTCCGGCACCGGCACCGCCGAGAGCAGCGCCCGCGTGTACGGGTGGCCAGGGGCGGAATACAGGGTCTCGGGCGGGCCGATCTCGACGATCTTGCCGAGGTACATCACGGCCACGCGATCGCTGATGTGCTTCACGACCGAGAGGTCGTGGGCCACGAACAGGTAGGTCAGGCCGAGCCGCTCCTTGAGGTCGGTCAGGAGATTCAGCACCTGGGCCTGGATCGACACATCGAGCGCGGAGATCGGTTCGTCGCACACGATGAACTCGGGCTCCACGGCCAGCGCCCGGGCGACGCCGATGCGTTGACGCTGACCACCCGAGAACTCGTGCGGATAACGCTTGACATATCGTGGATCGAGGCCGACAAGCCGGAGCAGGTCATCGATCCGTTCCCGCTTCGCGGAGCCTTCGGCCAGGTGATGCGTTTCGATCGGCTCGCTGATGATGGCCCCGACGGTCATCCGCGGATCGAGCGACCCGTACGGGTCCTGGAAGATGATCTGCATGCGACGGCGCATCATCCGCAGATCGTCCCTGGAGAGGCCCGCCAGGTCGGTCCCATCGAATTGGACGGTCCCACTCGTCGGTTCGCGCAGCCGGATCATGGCCCGACCGATCGTGCTCTTGCCGCAGCCCGACTCCCCCACCAGACCGAGGGTCTCCCCGCGGCGGACCTCGAACGTCGTGCCATCGACCGCTTTGACCGTGCCCTGGGTCGACTGGAAGATGCCCGACCGGATCGGGAAATGGACCTTCAGATCGTCGACCTCGACGATGTTGGCCTTGTCGTGCGGTCGCGGAGCTCGAGGCGCAGTGGTAGTGGCAGTCGCGGTCATGCGATCCACCCTTCCGGCTCGGTGGCCCAGCAGCGCGCCAGATGGCTGTTCGTGTCGCGCTGGGTCAGGTCGGGTTCCTTGGTCAGACAGATGTCCCGCGCGTAGTCGCACCTCGGGTTGAATCGGCAGGCGTCCGGCGGTGAGATGAGGATCGGCGGCATGCCCTCGATCGTGCGCAGCCTGTCACCCCTCACGTCGTCGATCCGCGGCAGCGAGTCCAGAAGTCCCCAGGAGTAGGGCATCCGTGGCTTCTCGAATAGCTCGTCGACGGTGCCGGTCTCCACGATCTTCCCTGCATACATGACATTGACGCGGTCGCACATCCCGGCCGCGATCCCGAGATCGTGTGTGATCATCAGGACGGCCGTGCCGAATTCCGCGGACAACGTCTGGATGAGCTCGAGGATCTGTGCCTGGATCGTGACGTCGAGGGCGGTGGTCGGCTCGTCGGCAAGGATGAGCTTCGGATCGCACGACAGGGCGATGGCGATCATGACCCGCTGGCGCATGCCGCCCGAGAACTGGAACGGATAGTCGTTCAGTCGATCGCGTGCCCTGGGGATCCCGACCTTCGAGAGGAGCTCCACGATCCGTTCGCGGGCCGCCTTTTCCGACAGACCCATGTGTTCACTGATCGCCTCGCCGATCTGATAGCCGATCGTCAGCGTCGGGTTCAGGCTGGTCAGGGGGTCCTGGAAGATGAAGCCGATCTCCTTGCCGCGAAGCTTGCGCATGTCGTCGGGGCGCAGCTTCAGGACGTCGATCCCGTCGAACAGGATCGACCCGGCGACGATCTTGCCGGGCGGGTCCGGCACGAGCCGTGCGATCGAGAGGGCCGTAACGCTCTTTCCACAACCCGACTCACCGACAAGGCCGAGTGTCTCACCGTACCCGACATCGAAGCTCACATCGTCGACGGCCTGGACGACCCCGTCAGGCGTGAAGAAATGGGTCGACAGGCCACGGACCTCGAGCAGGTGGTCCGCCTTGCGTCCGACGCCCGCTTTCGTGACCGCCTCTGTCCGTGCTCTCAGGACGTCGTCGGAGGACAGCTCCACGATCGTCGGCGCGTCGGCGTCGGACACGTCCTGGTCAGCGCCGTGCACCTATTGCTTTCCCTTGAGCTTCGGGTCAAGGGCGTCGCGCAGACCATCCCCGAGGAACGTGAAGCTGATCAGCGCGATCGCGATACACAAGGACGGGAAGAGCACGAGGTGTGGTGCCGACCGGATGAGCTTCTGGCCATCAGCGACCAGGCTCCCCCAGGAGGCTCGCGGTGCCTGGACGCCGATGCCGATATAGGCGAGCGTCGCTTCCGCGAGGATGGCCGCCGGGATGCCGAGGGTGATCGCGACGATGATCGGCCCCATTCCGTTCGGAAGCAGATGCTTCGTGACGATCTTGCGATCCGGGACACCGATGGCTTTGGCCGCCTCGACGAACTCTGTCTCCTTGAGTGCCAGCATCTGGCCGCGGACAAGCCGCGCCACGGTCACCCACGTGGTGAGTCCGATGGCCACGAACACAAGCAGCAATCCGTCCATGGCCTTGCCGAATGCGGTGTCTTTGAAGGCCACCGACAGCAGGATGATGAAGAGAAGGTCGGGGAAGGCGTAGATGACGTCGACCAGGCGCATCAGCAGGTTGTCGGCGCGGCCACCGAACCAACCGGCGATCGCGCCGACCGGCACGCCGATGGTGATGACCACGATCTGGACGACGATCGCGACCGACATGCTGATGCGTGCGCCGTCAAGCAGGCGGCTGAACAGGTCGCGCCCGATCTGATCCGTCCCCAGGATGTGTCCGGGGCTCCCGGCCGGCAGCGGCTGACCGCCATTCGCCAGCACCGCCTTGAGATCCTGCTGGTAGTACGGGTACGGCGCGATATACGGCCCGATGAGCGCGATGGTGAACAGAGCGATGACGAGGATCAGCCCGATCATCGCCAGCTTATTGCGGCGAAGACGCCCAAACGCCTCGCGCCACTGGCCGGGGGCCGCTTTGGGTCTCGCGATGGCTCCCTGCGCGGTCTGCGTCGCCATGATCCTTGCTCCTATCAGCTGTATCGGATGCGAGGGTCGATGAACGCGTAGAGCACGTCGACGACGACATTGAGGAACGCCACTGCGAAGGCGTACAGGATGGTCATCGCCATCAGGACGCCGTAATCATGCTGGAAGATCGATGTCACGTAGTAGCGACCGACCCCCGGGATACCGAACACCGTCTCGATGATGAACGAACCGGTGACAAGGAACGCCAGGGTCGGCCCGAGGATCGTGATGACCGGGATCAGGGCATTCCGGATCATGTGTCGTGAGACGACGTCCCGACCACCGACGCCCTTGCTCTGGGCTGTGCGGATGTAGTCCTTCTTGGTCACTTCAAGCATCGAGGCGCGCGTATAGCGCGCGATGACCGCGATCGGGAACCCGGCCAGGGCGATCGTTGGCAGGACCCAGTACGCCGGCCCCTTCCAGCCCGCCGTCGGGAACCAGTGAAGGGCCACGCTGAACACCAGGATCAGGAGGATGGCCAGGACGAAGCTGGGCATCGCGATGCCGATCACGGAGATCCCGGTCGAGACGTAGTCAGGCCCGCGATTGTGGCCGAGTGCCGCGAAGATCCCCAGCGGGATCCCGACCAGGACGGACAGCGCGAACGCCATCAGACCGAGCTGGAGCGTGGTCATGAGGCCTTCGCCGACGATGTCGTTGACGGTCCGATCGACGAATGCGTAGGACGGCCCGAGATTCCCCTGGAGGAGGTTGCCGACCCAGCGGACGTATTGGATGGGGACCGGGTCGTCGAGGCCGTACTTCACGTTGAGAGCCGCCTGGATGGCCGCGGAGACGGGCTTCTCTCGCTCCCACGGTCCACCTGGGACCGCGTGCATGAGCGTGAACGTGATCACCGAGACGGCGAAGAGAACAGGGATGATCCACAACAGGCGCTTGATGATGTACCTGCTCATTTTTCTCGGTCGTCCTGTCTTCGGGTCCAGCTGATCGATCCGGGTGAGTCGCGAGCTGGGCCCTCAAGCGCATGTGGCGATTGAGGGGCCGGCTCGCGGGGTGGGGTGCGAGCACCCCACCCACGACAAGTTCCTGGGAGCTGATGCTCCTAGTGCTTCGCGATCTGGATCTCTTCGTAGAAGTAGTCGCCGATCACGACCGAGTCCTGGGCGGTGCCTGCGACACCCTTGACCCACGGACGGACCTCGTAGTTGCTGATGCGCCAGCGGGTGAACACCGCCGGTGCGTCGTCCACGAGGATCTGCTGGGCCTGGTTGTACAGGGCGACTGCCTTGTCGATGTCCGGCTCGGCGCCGGCCTGATCGATCAGCTTGTCGAAGTCGGGGTTGTTGTACCCCTCGTCGTTGTTGCCGCTGTCGCTCTTGAACAGCACCCGAAGGATGTTGTCCGGGTGCGGGTAGTCCGCGCCCCACGCGTTTCGCGCGATGCTGAACACGCCCTTGGGGCGATCCTTGCTGAACAGTGCGAACGTCTCGCCCTTCAGCTCGGTCTTGACCCCGAGGTTGTCCAGCCACTGGCCCTGCATGTATGCAGCGGTGACTTCGTGGCCGGCATCGGTGTTGAAGCCGAATGAAAGGACCGGGAGCTCGCTGACGTCCTTCAGTCCGAGTTCGGTCAGCGCCGTGGCCAGCTCGGCCTTGGCGGCGGTGACGTCGTACTTCAGTCCGATGTCAGGCTGATGACCCGGCATCCCGGGCGGGATGGGGCTGCCGGCAACGACGCCTTGGCCGCCGTAGACGGTTGCCATCATGGTGTCCTTGTCGATCGCCATCGAGAGGGCGCGACGGAGGGCCTTGTTGGCCGTCGGACCCTTCTTGGTCCAGAAGCCCCAGTAATCGAAGATCAGGGTCGGCTGCGTCGTGACGAGCGGCCCAAGCTCCGCGTCGCCCTTGATCCGCGGCACGTCCGGCGGGCTCGCCGCCAGCATGTCGAGCTCGCCGGCCTCGAACGAGGCCTGGTTCGCCGTGGGATCGCCACCGATCTTCATGCGGAGTTCCTGGATGGTCGGCTTGGTCCCATACCAGTTCGGGTTCGGGACGAGCACGATCTCGGCCTGGTGGGTCCAGTCCTTCATCATGAACGGGCCGGAGCTGACGTAGTTCGCCGCTTCGGTGAAGTTCGGGGTCTCGGCCCACTTCTTCTGCATCGGCGCCGTGTTCCACAGTGTCGCGAGCTGCGAGGAAGTAGCCGGTCGGGTGGGTCAGCGTGACCGTGAAGGTCTTGTCGTCCGGAGCGGCCACGCCGAGCTTGGCGAGCGCTGCGTCGATATCGGCAGCTGACGGTGCCGGGTCCTTGCCGGTCATGTCGATCAGAGCCTGAGCACCGACGACGTCCTGGATGATCGCCTGGTACTGCGAAGCGGTTCGCGGGTCGACGAGACGCTGCCACGCGTAGACGAGGTCGGCAGCGACGATCGGATCGCCGTTGCTGTACTTCGCGTCGCGAAGCTTGAACGTGTATGTCAGGCCGTCAGCCGAGAGCTCGGGGAGCGCTTCGGCGAGCGACGGGACAGGCGTCAGGTCGTGGTCGACGTACAGCAGGCCTCGGTTGAGGGCGTGCAGCACGCCGATCGAGGTGCTGGTCGATGCCTTGCTGGCATCGAGCGTGTCGGGATCCTCGTTGCCGAGGGTGACCCGAAGGACCTGCTCGTCAGCGAGATCAGCCGCGGGCGAGGGCGACCCCGCCGGCTGCTCAGAGGCCCCCCCGGACGCCGCGGGCGGCGCCGAGGCCGCGGGCGCCGAGCTCGTGGTCGCGCCGCCACAGGCGGTCACGATCATCAAGCCAGCCCCGAGCAGGCCGAGTAGTCGTTTGTGCATCGATTCTCCTCCGAACGGGTTTGTCTACCCGAAAGTCTCTCGCTACCGAAGTCCGCTCGCGCATTCAGGGTCGCTGCGTCTCACCCTCGTTCCGGTCGAGCCTCCCGCTCGAGGCGGTCGATGGGCGAGCAGCAGCGACAGCACGATTCAGGTCGGTGCGCTGCCGGTACTATCCACAGCGCCTCGCGGACTGTCAACTTCCAGCCTAACGAGCGTTCGTACGGCTCGTGCGGAGCGTGATTTCAGTCGGGACACGGGGTCTCGGCACCACGCATCGGCCGCCAGCGAAGGTTCGGCTGGCGGGCAGCGGCGGCCTCATCGAGGCGCCGAACCGGCGCGTCGTGAGGGGCGCTGGTGATGAGTTCTGGCGCGGAATCGGTCTCGGCCGCGATTGCGATCAGCGCGTCGGCGAAGGCGTCCAGGGTCTCGACCGATTCGGTCTCGGTGGGCTCGATCAGCATCCCTTCCTCGACGATGAGCGGGAAGTAGATCGTCGGTGGGTGGTAGCCGTAGTCGATCAGTCGTTTGGCGATATCGAGCGTGCGCACGCCCGTCCGCTTCTTGATCGTCGCCGCCGACGCCACGAACTCGTGCTTGCACGGGCGGTCGTACGGGATGTCGTAGCTCCCGGCCAGCCGATGCTTGAGGTAGTTGGCGGCCAGCACCGCGTCCTCGCTGACCTCGCGCAGGCCCGACCCGCCATGCGCCCGCACATAGGCGTACGCGCGCACGAGAACGCCCGTGTTGCCGACGAAGCTGCGCAGCCGCCCGATCGACGTCGGGCGCTCGCCGACACGCTCCAGGCGGAACGTGCCATCGTCGTCGCGCAGGACCCGCGGCGCGGGCAGGTACGGGATCAGCGCCTCCCCCACCCCGACCGGACCGGCGCCCGGCCCGCCGCCGCCGTGCGGCGTCGAGAACGTCTTGTGGACGTTGAAGTGCATCACGTCGAAGCCCGCCTCGCCCGGCTTGAACCGGCCGAGGATGGCGTTCAGGTTGGCGCCGTCCATGTAGGCCAGGGCGCCCGCCTCGTGGACCGCGTCGAGAAGCTCCCCGATGCGCGTCTCGAACAAACCGAGCGTCGACGGGTTGGTGATCATGACCGCCGCGGTGCGTGGACCCAGGGCCGCCCGGAAGCGCTCGATGTCGACGCCCCCGTCGGCGGCCGACGGGATCGTGATTGTCTTGAAGCCTGCCATCGACGCGGTCGCGGGGTTCGTGCCGTGGCTCGAATCCGGGACGAGCACTTCGTCGCGCTCCGTCTCGCCACGGGCGTGGTGGTAGGCCCGGATCATCAGGATCCCGGTCAGCTCGCCCTGGGCGCCGGCCGCGGGCTGGAGGCTGACGGCGCGCATGCCGGAGATCTCTGCCAGGGTGCGTTCGAGCTCCCACAGCAGCTGGAGCGTGCCCTGGGCGACCTCGTCCGGTGCCATCGGGTGGAGCTCGGCGAAGCCCGGCAGGCGGGCGGCCCACTCGTTGAGCTTGGGGTTGAACTTCATCGTGCACGAGCCGAGCGGGTAGAACCCGGTGTCGACCGCGTAGTTGAGCTGCGACAGGTTGACGTAGTGGCGGACGACATCCGGCTCGTTCAGCTCGGGGAGAGCCGCCGGGACGGTCCGTCGGGCAGCCGCCGGGATGCGGTCAAGCGCATCCGGAGCGGGGTGCGGGATCTTGCCGCCGCCACGACCCGGCCGGCCGCGTTCGAAGAGGGTCGGCTGGAGCTTCTCGCCCACGACGCTCATGCTGACACCGGGGTCGGGATATCCGAGTGGCCGAGGACTGCGGAAAGCGCCCCCGCGAAGGCCACGATCTCGGCCGAGGTCGTCACCTCGGTCGCGCAGACCAGCAGGCCGTCTGCCAGGTTCGCGTCGTCGGGCTCGGCGTCGGCCAGGACGAGGCCGGCCAGGATGCCGTCACCGAGCAGGCGGCGATGGACGGTCCGCGCGTCCGGCACCCGGACGACGAATTCGTTGAGGTACGGGCCCGGGTGGAGTCGGTCCGCACCGACCGCCGCGAGTGCGGCCTCGAGCTCAGCTGCCCGGCTGGCTCCCAGCGTCGCCACGTCGCGCAGGCCGTGCGGGCCGATGGTGGCGAGGTAGATCGAGGCGGCGAGCGCCAGGAGAGCCTGGTTGGTGCAGATGTTGCTGGCCGCCTTGTCGCGCCGGATGTCCTGCTCTCGCGCGCGCATGGTCATCACGAACGCACGCTTGCCATCGAGGTCGGTGGTCATCCCGACCAGGCGGCCGGGGATCTGGCGGACGAGCGCCTCGGTCGAGGCGAGGATGCCGAGATACGGCCCGCCGTACTGCGGGGCGATGCCCAGCGGCTGACCCTCGCCCGCCGCGATGTCTGCGCCGTACGCCCCGGGCGGCTCGAGGATCGCGAGACTCACTGGTTCGATGACCGCCACGAACAGCGCGCCGGCGGCGTGAGCCAGGCGGCCGATCTCGGGCATCGGCTCGAGCAGGCCCAGGAAGTCCGGCTGGGCGGCGATGACGCCTGCGACCGGCCGATCTGGATCGCCAAGCATCTTCTCGAGGGCGGCGAGGTCGGTCGTGCCGGCCGCCGGTCCGTCGGCGATGAGCGGGATCTCATCGAGCTCTAGCCTGCCCTTGAGATAGGTCTCGGTCGTCTGCCGGTAGTGTGGGTGGACGCCGCGCGAGATGAGGACACGGTCGCGTCGGGTCGCCCGGCAGGTCATCAGCGCCGCCTCGGCGGTCGCGGCGGCGCCGTCGTAGTGCGACGCAGAGACGATGTCGAGGTCGACCAGCTCGGCCAGCAGCGACTCGTACTCGTAGATGCTCTGGAGCGTCCCCTGGCTGATCTCGGGCTGGTACGGCGTATATGCCGTGTACCACTCGCCGCGGAGGAGCAGCTGGTCGACGGCCGGGGGCGTCCAGTGGCGGTAGACGCCGGCGCCGAGGAACGAGGCGAGATCCGTGCGGTTCCGCCCTGCCAGGCCTCTCAGCCTGGCCGCAAGCTCGAGCTCCGGCTCGGGTTCCGGCAGATCGAGGGGCGAGGCGCGCAGCTCGACCGGGATGTCCTCGAACAGCTGGTCGACCGACGTGAGACCGAGCGCACCGAGCATCCGCGCCCGGTCGTCGGCGGTATGTGGACCGTATGGCATCGGGTCGTCAGCCGGCGGCGATCAGCGCGTCGTAGGCATCCGCGTCGAGCAGGTCGTCGACCTGGGTCGGCTCGGCGAGCCGCACGCGGAGCATCCAGCCGGCCTCGTACGGATCGCTGTTGACCAGCTCCGGCTTGGCCGCCAGGTCGCCGTTCGCCTCGACCACCTCGCCGCTGACCGGCGCGAACAGGTCGCTCACGGCCTTGACCGACTCGACCACGCCGAACGCGGCGAACTGCTCGAGACCGCGTCCGGCCTCGGGCAGCTCGACGAAGACGATGTCCCCGAGCTGTTCCGCGGCGTATGCGGTGATCCCGATCGTGGCCTCCTCGCCATCGACACGGACCCACTCGTGATCCTTTGTATAACGCAGGTCGGTCGGCACCATCGGATCAGGCACTCCTCCTGTAGAACGGCAGTGCGACGACACGCGCTGGGACGCGGGCGTCGCGGATCTCGATGTCGACAACGGTACCCGGCTCGGCGTCGGTCGGCGCGACGTAGGCCATCGCGATCGGGACGCCAAGCGTCGGCGACTGCGTCCCGCTGGTCACGACCCCGGTCCGCCGCGTGCCCGACCAGACCGGATAGCCGTGGCGGGCGATCCCGCGGCCCTCCACGATCAAGCCGACGAGACGCCGGGCTGGTCCATCCGCGGCGACCTTCTCGAGGGCCGCGCGACCGACGAAGTCGTCCGCCTTGGCGAGCTTGACGACGCGGCCGAGCCCGGCTTCGTAGGGGTTCGTCTCGAGGTCCAGCTCGTTGCCGTAGAGCGGCATCCCGGCCTCCAGCCGGAGGGTGTCGCGGGCCCCGAGTCCGACCGGACCGCCGCCGGCGGCGCGGACCGGCTCGAGCAATGCGTCCCACAGCTGTGCCGTGGCGGCCGTCTCCACGAAGACCTCGAACCCGTCCTCACCCGTATAACCCGTCCGGGCGACCAACGCCGGGATGCCGGCGACCGTCCCCTCGGCCGCGGCGTAGTAGCGCAGTGCCGTCAGGTCGACATCGGTCAGCGGCCCGAGAACCTCGGCGGCCAAAGGACCCTGGACAGCCAGCAGTCCCGTCGCGAGCGAGCGATCGTCGAGGACCGCCTTGAACCCCGCGAGCCGAGCGGCGAGGGCGTCGGACACGATCGCGGCGTTGCCCGCGTTGGCGACGACCAGGAAGCTCTCCTCGCCCAGCCGGTAGACGATGAGGTCGTCGATGATCCCGCCGTCCGCCGCGCAGATCATCGAGTACTGGGCGCGACCGATGGTCAGGGCAGGCGGGTCCGAGATGAGGGCCGAGGCGAGGGCCAGGCCGGCCTCCGGACCGTCGACGTACAGCTCACCCATGTGCGACAGGTCGAACAGGCCGACTCGCTCGCGCACCGTCCGGTGCTCGTCGATGATCGAGCCGTACTGGACCGGCATCAGCCAGCCGCCGAATTCGATCAACCGCGCACCGAGGTCACGGTGGGCATCGGTCAGCGGGGTGAGGTGGATCGGCGTCTCGAGGGCGTCGGTCACGAGGCCGCCTCGGTCCGTGCCGTGTCCGATCCCGTCCCGGGGTGCGCGATGAGCTGAGCGGCGCGAGCCACCAGGGCGCGCTCGGTCTCGAAGGTCAGCATCGTCGGGGCGTGGTCGAAGGGGATCCAGCGGACCTCGTCGAACTCGTGATCGTGGCGCGCCAGGTCGCCACCGATCGGCTCCATCAGGAAATAGTGGACGGTCTTGTGGATGCGCGTCCCCGACTGGACGAACCAGTATTCGATGGAGTCGAGCGGCCCGGTGATGCGGACCTGGAGTCCCGTCTCCTCCTCGACCTCGCGGATGGCGGTCTCCTCGCGGCTCTCGCCGGCGTGGGGCGTTCCCTTGGGGAGGGTCCAGGTTCGGCCGTCCCGTTCGCGCTTACGGCTCCCGACGACCAGCGAGGGCTGGCCCGACTCATATCGAACGACGATCCCGCCGGCGGAGGTGGCGGTCGAGGTTCTCAGGCGGGCCACGGCGCCGACGCGGCGCCCGGACGGCGGACCGCAGCGGGACGACCGGAGCGGGCCCACTCCATGGCCACCAGCGGACGCGGTCGGCCGCTGCGGTGGCGCTTGGTGACGGCTGGGTGGATCGCCCGCCAGCTGGCCCGCAGACGGGCGAGGGATGCGACCTCGGGACCGTGCAGCACCGTCGACCCGACGCCGGGCGCCGTGAACGAGCCGGACGGGCGCAGGCCCAGTCGCCGCTCGCGGACACGCGTCGAGGGGCGGACGAATCGCGCCGCTGGGCGGGCCGCGTACTTGGCCGCGATGCTGTGATCCATGGGAGGCTATGGTAGCGGTTCAGGCCGGGCTTGCAAGGCCGCAGCGAGCAGTTCGCGCATCTTCTCCGAGGCCTCCGGTGCCAGCGCGCCACGGGCTTCTGCCAGATCGACCTCCCGGCGCGCCGCGGCGACGTAGAGATCGAGGACCCCGGGCGCATGGGCGGCGAGCGTCGCGAGGTGCGCCTCGAGCGTCCCCACATCACCGCGCGTCATCGGGCCTGTCAGTGCTGAGCGGATCCCGAGGGCTTTTGCATTGCCCAGCGTTCCCTCGATGAGCGGGCCGTAGATCGCCAGCGAACCGGCCTCGTCGAGCCCGGCCACCCGACCGAGCTCCGCGATCGCGTCGAGCAGGGCGATGAACCCGCCGGCTGCCAGCACGGCCGCAGCGTGGTAGGCCGCCTTCGACCCCGGTGCCAGGCGGACCGGCGTCGCGCCGATCGCCTCGGCCATGTCGGCCAGCATCGCCGCCAGCTGGTCGTCGCCCTCGATGGCGACCGTGGCGCCGTGGAGGGCGGCCACCGCCCGCTCCGTATCGGCGAACGCGACCAGCGGGTGAAAGGCGCCGATCTGCGTCCCGGCCGCCATCGCGGGCGCGAGGGCCTCCGCCCCGAGGGCACCGCTGGTGTGGATCATCGCCTGGCCGCTGTACATCCGAAGCGAGCCGGCCAACGAGGCGACGGCATCGTCGGGGACGGCCAGGATGATCAGCTCGACCTCATCGAGGATCGGCTCCGGGTCCGCGAATGCCCTGGTCACGCCGACCAGCGAGCTGAACCGTTCGCGCCGGCCGGCGTCGCGGCTGGCCACCGCGTGGACCGGCCAGCCCGCCCGCGTCAGCGCGACGCCAAGCGCCGTCCCGACCGCTCCGGCCCCGACGATGCCGATGACCGGCGGCTCGCCCGGCCCGGAATGGAGGTGGGGGTGGACGTGGTCGCTCGGGTGGGTCTCATCTCCATGCCGATGCGAGCCGGGGGGCGCCGGATCGAGGTCGATGCCGGCCGCCTCGATGGCGGCTTCCTTCTCTGCTCGCTCGTCGGCCTGGTCCTTCTTTGGGTCGTCGCCCGGCAGGTCGCCCCAGGCCCTCATCGAACGGCGTGCGGGATCATCGTCTGATCGCCTCGGGACAGCATCCGTCGAGTGTAGCGAGCGGGTCAGTCGCGACGAGGCGACCCTCAGCGTCGCCTCGTATACTGGTCCGGAACTTCGACCCGGGGTGGGCGCACCCGCCCGGCGCCGACTGACCCCGCGCAACCGCGCGGTCGACGAAGGAGGCGCGTTGATGACGACCCCGACATCCATCGATCCATTCGGCGCCCGCGCGCCGCTCGGGCAAGGCCTCCCCGACCTGTACCGGTTGGACGCCGTCTCCGACCGGATCGACCTCGCCTCCTTGCCGGTCACCGTCAAGATCCTGCTCGAGAACCTGCTCCGCCATGCCGGCGGGGGCGTGGTCGACCCGGCTGACGTCGAGACGCTGCTAGCGTGGCGGCCGGGTGCCGCCGCCGAGGCCGAGATCCCGTTCATGCCCGCGCGTGTCCTTCTTCAGGACTTCACCGGCGTCCCTGCGGTCGTCGACCTTGCGGTCATGCGCGACGCGATGGCTGATCTCGGGGGCGACCCGGCGAAGGTCAATCCGCTCGTCCCGGCGGACCTCGTCATCGACCATTCCGTGCAGATCGACCGGTTCGGGACGCCCGGTGCGTTCGCCTTCAACGTCGAGCGCGAGTACCAGCGCAACGGCGAGCGCTACCAGCTCCTGCGCTGGGCCCAGACCGCGTTCCGTGACCTGCGCGTCGTGCCACCGGGCACGGGCATCGTCCACCAGGTCAACCTCGAGTTCCTGGCCACGGTCGTCACCGACCGCGACGACGGGCGCGGCGGACGGATCGCCTTCCCGGACAGCCTCGTCGGCACCGATTCACACACGACCATGGTCAACGGCCTCGGCGTCCTGGGCTATGGCGTCGGCGGCATCGAGGCCGAGGCGGTCCTGCTCGGCCAGCCGCTCTACCAGCCGATGCCACACGTCGTCGGGGTCCGCCTCCACGGCGCGCTGCCACGCGGCTCGACCGCGACCGACCTGGTCCTGGTCGTGACAGAGATGCTTCGCGCGCATGGGGTGGTCGGGGCGTTCGTCGAGTTCGCCGGGGACGGGCTGGCCACGCTGGCCCTCGCCGACCGGACGACGATCAGCAACATGAGCCCCGAGTTCGGGGCGACCGCGACGCTCTTCCCGATCGACGACGAGACCCTCACCTACCTGCGCCTGACCGGACGCTCGCCCGAGCGGCTCGAGCTGGTCGAGCGCTACGCCAAGGCGCAGGGGCTGTGGCGCCTGCCCGGCGACGGCCCGGTCTTCGACGAGCTGCTCGAGCTCGACCTGGCGAGCGTCGAGCCATCCGTGGCCGGGCCGCGCCGTCCCCAGGACCGGGTGCCGCTCCAGACCCTGCGCGAGAACTTCCAGTCGAACTTCCCGAACGGGCTGGAGGGGGACCTTGCGGACCTGGGCGGCGAGGAGCCCGTCCCCGGCAATGGCGTCGTCGAGGACGCATCAGCCGCGTCGTTCCCGGCCTCGGATCCGCCCTCCTTCGCGTCGGGCGACGCGGTCGACGATGTCGCGCCGCCGGCCGAACCGGTCGACCCCGCCGCCGCGCCCGTCGACGTGCGTGCCTATCGCCCGGTCGACCTCGAGATCGACGGACGGCCGTACGCCATCCGGACCGGGTCGGTCGCGATCGCCGCGATCACGTCGTGCACCAACACCTCGAACCCGACCGTGATGGTCGGTGCCGGCCTGCTGGCCCGCAACGCCGTCGCCCGCGGCCTGCGCGTCGAGCCGACCGTCAAGACATCGCTGGCACCGGGCTCACGCGCGGTGACCGGGTATCTCGAGGCGGCCGGGCTGATGACGCCACTCGAGACGCTCGGGTTCGCCCTGGCCGGCTACGGCTGCACGACCTGCATCGGCAACTCCGGGCCGCTCGACGAATCGGTCGCGCAGGCGGTCGAGGAGAACGACCTGGTCGTGGCCGCGGTCCTGTCGGGCAACCGCAACTTCGAGGGCCGGATCCACCCCCTCGCGCGCGCGAGCTACCTGGCCTCCCCGCCCCTCGTCGTCGCCTTCGCGCTGGCCGGCCGGGTCGACATCGACCTGACGACGGAGCCGCTCGGGACGGGGACCGACGGACAGCCGGTCTTCCTCGCCGACATCTGGCCGGAGCCCGACGAGATCCGGTCGGTCATCGCGGGCGCCATCGACCCCGAGCTATTCCGGCGTACCTACGCGACCGTGTTCGACGGCGACGACGCCTGGCGGCTGCTGCCGATCCCGTCGGGCGACCGCTACGCCTGGGCGGATGGCTCGACCTACATCGCCAAGCCCCCGTTCTTCGAGGGCCTGTCGCTCGAGCCACGTCCGGTCGGCGACATCGAGGGCGCGCGGGTCCTGGCCGTCCTGGGCGATTCGGTGACGACCGACCACATCTCGCCGGCCGGCTCGATCGCCGCGAACTCGCCCGCCGGCCAGTGGCTCCAGGCCCATGGCGTCGGCCCGCTCGAATTCAACTCGTACGGGGCAAGGCGCGGTCACCACGAGGTGATGATGCGCGGCACGTTCGCGAACATCCGGCTGCGCAACCGGCTCGTCGAAGGCACCGAAGGGCCGTATACGGTGCACCTCCCCGATGGCGAACAGGGTTTCATCTACGACGTCGCGATGCGCTACGCGGCCGACCGCGTGCCGCTGGCGATCATCGCCGGCCGCGAATACGGATCGGGTTCGTCACGGGACTGGGCCGCGAAGGGTCCGGCCCTGCTTGGCGTCCGGTTCGCGCTGGCCGAGAGTTTCGAGCGCATCCATCGCTCGAACCTGGTCGGCATGGGCATCCTGCCGCTCCAGTTCAAGCCTGGTGAAAACGCCGCGTCCCTCGGCCTGACCGGGCGCGAGGTCTATTCGGTGACGGGGCTCGCCGACGGCGTGACCCCCCGCCAGACCGTGGCTGTGACCGCGTTCGGCGACCCGGCCTCTGGCGGCGACGGGAGCCAGCGGCGGTTCGATGCCATCGCCCGGCTCGACGGCCCGATCGACGTCGCGTACTACCTTGCCGGTGGGATCCTGCCGGCCGTCCTTCGTCGGCTCGCGACCGAGGCCTGACGCATCGATCCCGGGCAACGAAGAAGCCCCCGGGGGAGGAACCGGGGGCTTCAACGTGGAGGAGCGTGCTTGGTTGTCATTTGGACGCGCGGTCCCCAGGGAGCGTGACGCGCGTCGCGAGGAATTTCTGAGAGCCGTCCGCGACGGCTACTGAAGGGAGGGTGTCACTGCAGCTCAGCGGCGAATCACCGCCGCGGTCAGGCCCTGGATGAAGCTTCGCTGGAGCAGCAGGAAGAGGAGCAAGGGCGGCAGGATCATGATCGCCATACCGGCGAACGTGAGTCCCTGGTCGGTCCCATAGAGGGTCGAGAACCGAGTCAGGGCGAGCTGCGCGGTGAAAACCTCGGGCTTTTGGAGGAGCACGAGGGCGCCGCCGAAGTCGTTCCACGTGAACACTGCGACCAGAACGGCCACGGCGACGATGCCGGGTCGCGCGAGCGGGACGACGATCCGGACCAGAACATCCAGTCGGCCTGCGCCATCGACACGAGCGGCATCGACCACATCCTGCGGGATCGTCCGAAAGTAGCCGGTCAGGATGACGGTCGCGAATGAGACGCTCGCCACGACGTTGGTCAGGGCCAGGCCCGGGAGGCTGTTGATCAATCCGAGGGTACGGAAGATCGAGAAGAGCGGCACGATGAGGACCTCCGTCGGGATGATCAACGGCGCCAGGACGAGCAGGAACAGCACGGCCCGACCCGGCGGTCGCAGCCGCGTGAGGGCATAGGCCCCACAGACCGACACGATGAGCACGACCGTCACCGTCATCACGGTGACCGCGGCCGAGTTCGCTATCGCGGTCCCGAGCTGTCCACGACTCCACGCTTCCCCGATGTTCCCGGTGGCCGGCGGCCAGGGCAGGTCCCAGGGCGCCCGATAGATGTCGGCGCTCGACCTGACGGCGTTCGTCAACGTCCAGACCACCGGATACAGCCAGACGACCGCCAGTAGGCTGAGGACGATCGTTGACCAACGGGAGCGTCTCGCCGTGGTCATTCGGTCGCCGCCTGAGCGCGTCGGTCGAGGATCCGATACTCGACGACCGTGATGAGCAGGATCACGACCAGCAGGATCATCGCCATCGCCTGGGCGTAACCGACCTGCAGGAACCGGAATGCGGTCGTGTAGATGTCCGTGGCAACGGTCTCAGTCGCGTGCGACGGACCGCCTGCGGTCATCACCCACACCATGTCGAAGATGCGCAACGTCCCGAGGGTCGTCAGGAGGACCAGCACGAACGTCTGCGGCCAGAGCAGCGGCCAGGTGATCCGGCGGAACTGCTGGGAACGGCTGGCACCCTCCAGCGCAGCGTGTTCGTAGTACTCGCGCTTGAGCGCCTGCATTGCCGCCAGGTACACCACCATGCTGAACCCGGCGAACCGCCACAGGAACGCGGCCATGATCGCCCACAGTGCCGTGTCGCCATCGGCGAGGGGCGCGATCGTCTGCGTATCGAACCCCAGGGCTGAGCCGACGGTCGGCGGCGATCCCGAAGAACGGCGCATACAGGAACTTCCAGACCACGCCGACCGCGACCGGGGCGAGAACAAACGGAGCAAAGAAGACGAAGATGAAGAACATCCTTCCGCGCTTCACGTCGGCCAGGAGCACCGCTAGGAGCAAGCCGAGGCCGGTCTGAAGGACGACCGCGGCCGCGGTGAACAGGATCGTATTGAGCAGGCTGCGGTGGAACACCGCATCGCCGAAGAGCGCACGCGCATAGTGCTCGAGCCCGACGAAGGCCGTGACCGCGAAGCCCTCGGTCTGGTGGACGCTGAGGACGAGGCCATAGAGGAGCGGGTAGAGAAGGAAGCCGGCGAGGACCAGCAGGATCGGGAGAAGGAACAGCAGGTCGATGGCGCTTTCGCGGCGCGAGCGGCGGAGAAACGCCAAGCGATCACAACTCCGCGAGCGGGGTCCGACCGTTCGAACCATACTCGCAGTCCCCGCGCAGGATCCTATGAAACCTTCTCCTGCCCGCAGCGACGGCCCCTTGACCCGGGACTGGGAACGTCGCGACGTCCTCAAGCTCGGTGTCTTCATCGCGGCCGCGGGCGGCGCAGCTGGTGCCCACCCTCGCGGGCTGCGCCGCGCCGAGCCGAAGCGTCCCGGCGTCGGGTGCTCCGTCGTCGAACGGCATTGCGGCCACCTTTGATGGTCCGATCACCGTCTTGACCGAAGGCAGTGCCGGGCAGCGAGCCAGCGGTGACCAAGGTCTTCGATGACTTCAAGGCCAAAAACCCTGGCGTCGAATGGGACATCCGCGCGATCCCGGGTCTCGGCCCCGACTTCGATCGGCTCGCGCGTGCGCAACTGGAGTCCGGCGAGTCGATCGGGCTGCTGATCCTTGATGGCCTGTTCGTTCGCGCGTGGACCCGTGACGGTCTGCTGGCGGACCTCGGCAAGCGATCCCAGGTTGTCCGATGTCCTGGCCCGCGTGCCGGATCGGTTCCATCTCGGTGGTCTCGGGGACGCCTCGACGCGAGCATTTCCGCTCGCTCTCAGCAGAGGCGTCCAGACCACGGGGCTGTACTACAACAAGGCGCTGCTCGATCGGGCCGGTCTCGAGCCGCCCAAGACGATCGCCGACCTGAAGGCGATGGTGAAGCCGTTGGCCGCGCTCGGTGCGGCACCGCTCGTCCATCCGCTGCGGGGATGTCCCATTCAACCCGCTCCTGGTCATGTGGCTGCTGCCGATGATCGCCGAGCGCACCGCCGACCCGGTGGCATTCGTCGAGAGCACGGTCAGGGGCGAGATCGGCTATGACAGCCCTGAATGGATCGAGGCCTTCCAGACCATCTCCGACCTTCGATCGTCCGGCGTCCTGCTCGCTGGGTCCGGTGCCACCGACTACGCGACGATGCAGCTGCTCTTCCTGGAGGGAAAGGCAGCCATGACCTATAACGGCACCTGGCTCCTTCAGCCCCTGCAGGCAGGCGCGCCGACGGTCCCGTTCGACCTCCATGTCGCGCCACTTCCCGCTGTCGACAGCACATCCACGCCTCACTCGACGCTTGCCTGGGCCGGTTTCGCGCTGCCGGCCACGGGTGCTGCGAACCGCGACAGCGTGGACGCCTTCCTCGACTATGCGAGTCGAGCCCGCGGTCGACGCCGCTGTCGTCGAGGGCATCCAGTCCTTCTCGCCGATACGCGGCGTCGAACGTCGGGGATACACGATCCGATCGCCCGGGAGTTCCTGCCGATGCTCGACGACTCGATCACGTCGCTCAACTGGCTCTGGGAACCGGAGATCGACGCCGAGATCGGCGAGCCAGTTGCAGTCCCTGGTGAACGGCAAGACCGAGCCTGCGGCGGTCGGACGGGCGATCGAGGCAGTCGCGAACGAGCTGCGAACCTCAGGCCGCAGCTACTACCCCTGACACGCGGCTACAGTTGGTCGGCATGGCAAGTCCGCTGCTCGACACCAAGTTCTACGCCCCAAGACAGCGAAGCGGGATCGTTCCCCGGCCCCTGCTGACCGAGCGGCTCGATCGCGTCACTCGGTCCAAGCTGACCCTGATCTCGGCTCCAGCAGGCTTCGGGAAGTCGACGCTCGTGGCCGAGTGGATGGCATCCAAGCCGAACGCCGATCCGGCCATCGCGTGGCTCTCGCTCGATGCCGGGGACAACCATCCCGTCGTGTTCTGGACCAACGTGATCGCCGCGGTGCAGACGGTCGTGCCGGGGATCGGTGCGAGCGCACGTTCGCTCCTCGACTCGCGCGATCCATCGATCGAGACCGTCCTCCCGCCCCTGCTCAACGACCTCAACGCGTCGGCCGGCGAGATCGTGCTCGTGCTCGACGACTACCACGCGATCGACGCGCGCGAGGTCGACGACGGCATGACGTTCATGCTCGACCACCTTCCACCGAACGTCCACCTGGTGTTGACGACGCGGGCCGACCCCGGCGCTGCCGCTCGCCCGCCTTCGCGCCCGCGGGGAGCTCGTCGAGGTCCGCGCAGCCGATCTGCGCTTCACACCCGACGAGGCGTCGACGTATTTCAACGATGTCATGACCCTCGGACTCAGCCGGGACGATGTCGCCACGCTCGAGAGCCGCACGGAGGGGTGGATCGCCGCCCTCCAGCTTGCCGGGCTGTCGATGCAGGGGCGTGACGACGTCACGGGCTTCATCGCCGACTTCGCTGGCGATGATCGCTACATCGTCGACTACCTCGTGGAGGAGGTCTGGCACCGTCAACCGGACGATGTCCGGAGCTTCCTGTTGCAGACATCGATCCTGGGCCGCATGAGCGGACCGTTGTGCGACGCGGTCACCGGCCAGGAGGGCAGCAGGGCCACCCTCGAAGCTCTCGACCGGCGGAACCTGTTCCTCATCCCGCTCGACGACCGGCGCCGCTGGTATCGCTACCACCACTTGTTCGCCGATGTGCTGCAGGCCCGCCTGCTCGACGAGCAGCCAGAGCTCGTCGCCGGAGCTGCATCGCCGCGCGACCGAGTGGTACGCACAGGAGGGCGAATACGCCGAGGCCATCCGCCACGCGTTCGCCGGCAAGGACTTCTCGAGGGCCGCCGACCTGGTCGAGCTAGCCATTCCGGCAACTCGCCAGAACCGTCAGGACGTCCTGTCGCGTCGCTGGATCGATGAGATCCCTATCGAGGTCATGCGGATGCGACCCGTGCTCAGGGACTCGTTCGCGGGATCACGCCTGGTATCGGGGGAGGTCGAGGGTGTGGAGGCCGCGTTGGACGATGCCGAGCGATGGCTGGCCGCATCCCGCGACGGGACCGCTGAAGGGATGATCGTCGTCGACGACCAGGGATTCCGTGACCTGCCGGTCTCGGTCGCGATCCATCGCGCGGGCCTCGCTCGGCTCCTCGGTGACGGCCCAGCGACGATGGCCCACGCCCGGAGTGCCCTCGACCTCGTCGGCGGGAACGACATGGTCGGACGCGCGGCGGCTTCGGCGCTGCTGGGGCTCGCCTGCTGGTCGATGGGCGACCTCGAGGCCGCGGCGCGTTGGTACGAGGATGCCTTGACTGGCCTCGAGGCGGCCGGTTTTCTGTCCGACGTGCTCGGCTGCTCCATCGCCCTGGCGGACATGCGGCGGACCCAAGGTCGCCTGAGCGATGCGATGCGCGTCCTCGAGCGGGGGCTTGCCCTCGCGACCAGACCGGGCGAGCCCGTCCTCCGAGGCGCGGCAGACATGCATGTCGGATTGAGCGAGATCCTGCGCGAACGCGACGACCTGGTGGCGGCCTCGGGGCACCTGGCTCAGAGCCGAGGCCTCGGCGAGGAGAATGGCCTGCCGCAGAACCCGTATCGGTCGCGTGTCGCTGCCGCCCTGGTCCGAGAGGCCGAGGGCGATGTGGTCGGTGCCCTCGATCTCCTCGATGAGGCCGCGCGCCGCTACAACGGTGACTTCTCGCCCGATGTCCGGCCGGTGGCCGCAGTCCGCGCGCGGGTATTGATCGCGCCAGGGGCGGCTCGCCGAGGCATGGAGCTGGTCGCGAGATCGGCACTATCACGGCCGACGACGACCTTGACTACCTCCACGAGTTCGAGCACAGCACCCTGGCGCGATTGCTCCTCGCGGATGGTGTCCGCGAGCGGTCGGATGAGCGAACCGCGGCCGCGGAGAGCCTACTGGTGCGCCTGCAGGAGGCGGCCGAGGCAGGCGAGAGGGCAGGAAGCGCGATCGACATCCTGGCCGTGCTTGCGCTCGCGCATCAGGCCCGGGGTGATACGGAGGGTGCACTTTCGTCACTCGTCGCGCGCGGTCGAGCTCGCGGAGCCGGAGGGGTACGTCCGGACCTTCGTCGATGAAGGTCCGATGATGGCTGCTCTCCTGAGGCTCGCGGCAAAGAAGACGGACGCGTCGAGTCACATCCGCCGGCTGCTGGCCGCGATGGACTCGCGCGAGGCCCCGGCCGTCGTGAGCGACCAACCCTTGATCGAGCCCCTCAGTGAACGCGAGCTCGAGGTCCTGCGCCTCCTCGAGAGTGACCTCGGCGGCGCGGACATCGCCCGTCACCTCACGGTGTCGTTGCCCACTGTGCGAACGCATACCAGCAACATCTATTCGAAGCTCGGCGTGAGCAACAGGCGTGCAGCGGTCCGTCGCGCCGCCGAGCTCGGCCTGCTGTCACGCACTGAGGGCCGACGCCCCATCCCGTAGGCCGCCCGCGCCCCGAGAAATCATCACGCCACTCATCACGTGTGCTGATGCGCGCTCATCACATCCGCCCCCACGGTGTCCCCAGTGACTCAGGTCGCATCGCCGGCCGGAGCTTCAGCTGGCAACACGCACGAGGAGCGGAATGACCCAACGACCGACGCCCGTACCCGATCGCTCCGACGCCGGACGCTACGAGATCCGGCTCATGGGGCACCTCGACGCGCACTGGACCGCCTGGTTCGACGGCTTGACCGTCACCGAGAACAGCGACGGAACGACCGTCCTCAGCGGCCCCATCGCCGATCAGTCGGCCCTCCACGGCCTCCTGCAGCGCGTTCGAGACCTGGGCCTGCCACTCGTTTCGGTCATCCGCGTCGAGGTCAGCCCACCCATTCCAACCTCAAGGAGACAGACACCATGATCCAGGCACGCATTCGGTCCATCGCCATCTCATCAGTCGTCGCCGCGGCGCTCGCCACCGCGGGGTTCGGTCTCGCGACCGCACCCGCAGTAACCGGCGCAGGCCTCAGGAACTGCGTCGACGTCACCGGTCCGCAGACCGGCCGTGTCGGCTGTTACGAAAACGTCTGGGCGGACGGCACCCAGGTGCGCATGACGTTCTCGAACCAGTCCTTCAAGGGCACGACGCCCAAGGACCTGGATCCGCTCTATGTCACGGCGCCTCAAACCACGACCCCGCAGGGAGACGTCCCTGCATTCATGCACGACCACACGGTCCGCACCGTCCCCAGCCAGAACCACGGCGGATACAGCATCCAGCTCCAGGGCTACTTCGTCCTGTGCACGGGCCAAGGCATCGGCAGCGGCGCGTGCATCCCGTTCTGGACCTCGCCCGCCGGGCCTCCCCTTCCCTTCGCGGGACACGTCAACGGACAGCCGCTCACGTCCACCGAGGCGATCGAGTCAGCGGCCGCAGCCGGAGACGTGGCCCTCATCAACCTCGGCCCCGGTGCCGTGATCGTCGGCGCGGTCACGCGCGGAAATTGACCGGCCCTCAAGCCAGTGCGCTCGCACTCACCGACTCACGAAAGGACTTCTGACATGGCAATCACCTCGCGACTCTCAATGACGAAGGGTCCCTCGATGGACTCCATGCGCAAGACCGCGCTCGTCGCGGGAGTCCTGTACCTGCTCACCTTCATCAGCTCGATCCCAGCCGTGTTTCTGCAGGGCCCGGTCCTGAACGATCCCAACTTCATCATCGGCAGCGTTGGCCCCAACACCCAGGTGCGCCTCGGTGCCCTGTTCGACATCGTCAACAGCCTGACCGCCATCGGGACCGCGGTCGCGCTCTACGCCGTCATCAAGCGCCAGAACCAGGGCTTCGCCATCGGCTTCGTGAGCTCGCGGCTGTTCGAAGGCACCGTCCTCATGATCGGCGTCATCAGCATCCTTTCGATCGTCACCCTGCAGCAGCCCGGCGCGACCGGAGCCGAGGCGTCGCTCCTGACGAACGTGCAGCAGACGCTCGTCACCGTCCGAAACTGGACCTTCGTGCTCGGGACGGCGTCCCTGCCCTCAACGCGGTGATGCTCGGCTGGACCATGTACAAGTCGCGCCTCGTCCCGCGGGCCATCCCGGTGATCGGACTCATCGGCGCCCCGTTGTTCACCTCCTGGATCATCGGCTACATCCTCGGTGTCACCGAGGCCGGTACCACCTGGCACGCGATCGGCGGTCGCCCCGATCTTCATCTGGGAACTGTCGACTCGGCCTGTGGATGACCTTCAAGGGCTTCCGCAAGGACGCGCCGCTGATGATCGAGGCCGCCGAGTCGGATGGCCTGGACGCCTCGGCCAGTACATCCCGTTCGACGATCGGCATCGCCACGGAGGCGGGCGCGGCGTAACCACTGTTCGCGAAGGGGCGCCGGCGACGACGCCCCTTCGCTTTATTCAGCCGATCGACGGCGCGACGCCGCTGGCTTCTTCGCTGGTGGCGTCGTCAGGCGCGCCGGCCGGCAGCACGGTGACCAGCGCGAGGGCGACGAGGCTGAGCCCGACCACCAGTCCCCACGCGACCGGGACGCCAGCTGCATCCGCGGCCGCGCCGAGGGCCAGCGGCGCGATCAGGATCGCGGTCCCCGACGCCAGTGTCACGCGTGTCCCAGCGAGGGTCAGGCGCCCAGGCGCGGCGGCCAGCGCCGCGGCGACGCCGAGCGGATAGAGGCCAGCGACACCAAGACCGGCAAGGAAGAGCGCCGCACCCGACACCACTGGCACGGTCGAGATCCACGCGATCGCGGCGCCCGTGCCCGCCAGCACGACACCCGTCGCAGCAGATCGCCGGATGTCGCCGCCGGTCCCGAGTCCCAGGCTCTGGCCCAGTCGGCCAACGAACATGCCGCCCAGGAACAGACCCGCCGAGCAGCGTCGCGACCTCGGTCGTCACGCCGGTCTGCCGCTCGCACGAGGGTCGCGCCCCAGAAGACGATCGAGAACTCGACCGCGATGACCGAGACCAGGAACGTCCAGGCCAGCCAGAACCCCATCGGCAGGCTCGCTTTGTCGCTCGTCCCGGACGCGCGCACGAGGCGCGGACCGGCGCGCAGATCGAGAGCGACGATGACGAGCAGGCCGAGGGCAGGAAGGAGACCGAGACCCCACGGCAGGCCACTGCCCGACGCGCTGGCAAGGACGACCGGGCAGACGAAGGCCGACACCATCGCCCACACGTTTGCGCGCGCGACGCGAAGTCGGGCGAGCCGCCCACCGGGACGACCGAGCAGAGCGTTCGCGTAACCGAGCAGCGTTCCGGCGCCCAGCCCGACCAGCAGCGCTGCACCCAGCGTCGCCCCGAGCGCCGGCCCGACGGCGAGGACGATCACGGCCACCGCAAGCGTGGCCACCCCTGCCCCCCGAACCGTCACCTCGCCGAGGCGTCGATCGAGCGCCGCAGCCAGAAATCCCGACAGCACCAGGCCGATCGCCATCGCGCTCGAGTGCAAGCCGACCTCCGCGTCCGTCAGCCCGAGCTGCGTCCGCAGGTACGGCGAGACGGCGCCGACGCCATAGACCACGTAGCCGACCGCCGCGATCGCCGCATACGACGGCCACGCGTCGCGGGCATCAGGGGCTGGATCGGTCGGCTGCACCTACGAAGGGTAAAGGCGAGGCGGCTCAGGGGCGCCGAGGCGGGTGGGCCACCACCGCCCGTGGCGTCTCCTTCCCGCTAGCGCGGCGGTCCCTCGACTACGCCGAGCCGAAGCTCGTGGGCACCGTCGGGACGCGTCACCTCGTGATAGAGCCACCAGGCGCCGTCCCGCACGGCGACGTCGACGTAACGGATCGAGCCGGTCGGACCGGGGCCGGTCAGCCACGGTCCCCTGCTCGACACCCGCCGCCACGACCGACCATCGCTCGACGTCGCGAGGCCGACGCGCTCCTCGTAATTCTCCGCGTGGCGTGCGGAGCCGTCGTAGAAGCCGATGAAGCCATCCTCGGTCGGGATCACCGCGCCCAGCCTGGCCTGGTAGCCGTCCCACGAGTTCGGTGCGCCGATCTCGAACACATTGCCGCGCCAGCGGAAGGCGGATCCGTCCTGCGTCGCCAGACCAGTCGGGTGGTGTGTCTTGCCGGTGTTGTAGATGTCAGCGCTCGCGTGCGCTGCGGAGCCGAGCCCCATGCCCAGGGCCGCATAGCTGGCGTACATGTGGCGCGCGCCGTCGATCTCGACGACGACCGGATCCTTCACGCCCTCCGTCCCCGTGGACCGTGCCGTGAGGACGGCCTGCCGCGACTGGGTGTCGAAACGCTCTGGCCGGGCGGCAGTGATGGCGTCGATGCGCCATCGCCCATCGACCGGATCGACGTACGACATGAACAGCTCGTAGCCGTCTGCGGTCCTGGTCAGGTCGAAGCGCTCCATCGACGCTGTGCCGAGCTCGTGCTTGTGGACCTCCCAGACATCCTCGAATACACGCCCGTCCCGACTGACCGCGACGGCGGATCGCCAACCGCGTTCGTTGGCGACGCCACGCGGGCGGCGATCCCGTACGTCAGCCAGGTCACATCACCGTCGACGAGGACGCTCGGACTGCCGACCCAGTAGCCGGGCTCCGGTCGTTCCGGGGCGCGGAGCAGCACCGTGTCAGCGACATCGAAAGGTCTCGGCAGCCAGGTCGTCATCATGGTCGTGCACGGTGGCGCGCCCCCGGTCTCGCGTCGCCCGCGTGTGCGTTCTGCCCTCTCGACACAGAAGCAGGGCCCAAGGGGCCCTGCGGTGGGGTCAATGTGGTGGGCGATACTGGATTCGAACCAGTGACCTCACGGATGTGAACCGTGCGCTCTAACCGACTGAGCCAATCGCCCGAGATCTCGACGCCGCGCGGCGCGGTCGACGGGACCGCCCGATCATACCCGGAGGCCCGGCCAGCGGGCAACGATCGCCTCTTCGTCGACGCCCTCCACGACCACCAGCTTCTGCCGGCTCGACGCGCCGGCCACGATCCGCACGTCGCGCCGCGCGACCCCGAGCTCCTCGGCCAGGATGCGGATCAGTGACGCGTTGGCGGCTCCCTCGACGGCCGGTGCCATCACTTTGACCTTGAGCACGCCATCGACAACGTCCTCCACGCGTTCGACCGCGGATCGCGGCGTGAGGCGGACGGCAAAGCGGACGTTGGAGAAGCTCAAGACCTCAGAAGGCGTGCCACGGGCAGGCGACCGACGTCTGGGCTGTGGGGATTGTCACGAGTCCGAGTCTACCAGCGAACCGCGAGTCGCCCGCCCGACGGGTCAGTGGCCGTGGTCGTGGTCGTGGCCTGGCCCGTGGTCGTGGCCCGGCCGTTCGCCGAACAGCGCCCGGCCCACGCGAACGATCGTCGCCCCCTCCTCGATGGCGACCTCGAAGTCGTCGCTCATCCCCATCGACAGCTCGGGGCCGAGCTCCGGCCAGCGTGACCGGCAGCGCTCGGCGAGCTCGCGCAGGCCGGCGAAGGTGCGTCGGGCCTCACCGGGGTCGGTGGTGAGGCGGCCGACCGTCATCAGCCCGCGGAGCTCGAGGTGCGGCAGAGCCGCGAGCTCGGCCATCGCCGCGTCGACCGCCTCGGGCTCGAAACCCGCCTTGGCCGGATCGAGGTCGACGTTGACCTGGACCAGGACCGGGTAGCGTCGCCCGGGTCGCGTCCCGGGGACGAGCCGGTCCAGCCGTGCTGCGAGCTTGACCGAGTCCACCGACTCGATGGCGTCGAAGACCTCGAGGGCGGGGTGCGCCTTGTTCGACTGCAACGGTCCGACGAGGTGCCAGCGGGCGCCCGGCACCTCCGGCACCTTCGCCACGGCCTCCTGGACACGGTTCTCCCCGAGGAGGTCGAGCCCGGCAGCCACGGCGTCGCGCAGCGCATCGGCCGGGACCGTCTTCGAGACCGCGACGAGCGTCACCGACTCCGGGCTGCGGCCGGCGCGGGCGCAGGCCGCGGCGATCCGCGCGAGGACCTCGCGGCGCGCAGCGCGGTAGCCCTCGGTCCGGGATCCGGTCTCATCCATCAGGGTCGACCGCCGGCGTCGCGCCGGCGCGGGTCACTTGCGGCGGAGGAAGCTCGGGATCTCCAGGTCGTCGGCGTCGTAGGTCGTCGCCGTTCGCTTGGACGCGGAGCTCTCGCCGACCGAGCGCTCGACCCGCGGCGCGGCCACGACGGCTGCGGCCTGGTCCTCGTTCGGGCGCTGGGCGGGCGTCGACGGATAGGCACCGTCGTCGGCGACCTCGTCGCGCTGGCGCTGGAGCTCCTCCAGGAAGTCACGTTCGCGAGACGGCTGCCCGGTCACGCTCGAGTCCATGACCCCGGTGGCCTCGTGACGAGCAACGTTGCGCTTCTTGCCGCCATCGAAGCCGGTCGCGATGACCGTGATCATCACTTCCTCGCCGAGGCGCTCGTTGAAGCTCGTTCCGAAGATGATGTTGGCCTCCGGATCGGCCGCGGCGCGGATCTCCTCGGCCGCCTCGGTGACCTCGAACAGGCTGAGGCTGGACGAGCCCGTGATGTTGAACAGGATGCCCTGGGCGCCGGCGATGTCGACCTCGAGGAGCGGGCTGGCGATCGCCATCCGGGCTGCCTCGACGGCGCGGTTCTCGCCTTCCGCGCGACCGATCCCCATGAGCGCCGAACCCGCGTCACGCATGATCGCGCGGACGTCGGCGAAGTCGAGGTTGATGAGTCCTGGCATGGTGATGATGTCGCTGATCCCCTGGACGCCCTGGCGAAGCACGTCGTCGACGACGCGGAAGGCATCGAGGATGCTGGTGTTCTTCTGGACGACGTCCTTGAGCCGGTCGTTCGGGATCGTGATGAGCGTGTCGACCTGCGACTTGAGCTCCTCGGCCGCCTTCTCCGCGACGAGCTTGCGCTTGGCGCCCTCGAAGCCGAACGGCTTGGTCACGACGCCGATGGTCAGCGCGCCGGTCTCCTTCGCCAGCTGGGCGACGACAGGGGCCGCGCCCGAGCCGGTCCCGCCACCGAGCCCGGCGGTGATGAAGACCATGTCCGAAATCGGCGAGCGCCTGGGCGATCTTCTCCGAGTCCTCTTCCGCCGCTCGCTGTCCGATCGTCGCGTCGCCGCCTGCTCCGAGTCCGCGGGTGATCTTGTCCCCGATCCGGATCTTGTGCGGGGCGTCCGCCTGGAGCAGGGCCTGAGCATCGGTGTTGAGGGCGATGAACTCGACCCCCATCATCTCCGCTCGGATCATGCGGTTGACGGCGTTGCTTCCTCCGCCGCCGACACCGATGACGCGAATCAGCGCGAAGTTCTCGGAATCGGAACGCAACGGCATCGGGCTCTCCTCAGCGACCCCTGAAGGGTTGACGCGCGACGGTGACTCGGGTGGACCCGGGTGGCCTTTCCCGGTGCTGAGCGGGTCCGTTGGGTTGGCGGGAGTATAGCGCCGGAGCCGGGCTCGTTGGGGGACCGACTTCGCCCGAATCTCGCGAAACACGGACCCGCCGCGGCCATCGTCGGTGCCACGACGCACCACTGCACCCGGGTCAGCCGGCGAGGAACCCGAGGCGCACGGTCCGGACCGCGTTGTCCTGGTTGGGGTCGAGCAGGCAGATCGACTGCCACGTCCCGAGGCCGAGCCGGCCGCCGACGACCGGCACGGTCAGCGACGGCGGCGCCAGGAGCGGCAGGACGTGGTCGGCACCGTGCCCGGGCGAGCCGTGGCGGTGGCGGTAGAGGCGCTCCTCGCGCGGGAGCAGCCGATCGAGGGCGGCCAGCAGGTCGTCGTCCGACCCGGCGCCGATCTCCACGATGACGAGGCCGGCCGTGGCGTGCGGGACGAACACCGACAGCAGCCCGTCCTCGCCGGCGGACGCGTCGGCCGCGAACGCGGCGCACTCCCCGGTCAGGTCGAACAGTCCGCGCCCGTTGCCCGGTCCGGATGGTCAGCTCCGCGAGCGTCTCTACGGGAAGATGCTCCGGATGGCATCGCGCAGCCGCCCGAGGCCGCCGCCGGCCGGCGCCGACTCGTAGCGGGTCGGCTCGCCCGCGGTCAGGCTGTTGGCGCCCCACTGGAGGAGCCCGACGGCCGTGCTGTAGCTCGGATTGAGAAGTGTGTCGACCAGGCCGCCGATCCCGGCCGGGGCCGCGATGCGGACCGGCATCTGGAGGACCTCGCGGCCGAGCTCGGCGACACCCGCGAGCTGCGCGCCGCCGCCGGTCAGGATGATGCCGGCCGGGAGCATGCCGACCCCGGCCGCCCGGATCTCGTTGCGCAGCAGCTCGAAGGTCTCGCGCATCCGGGCCTCGATGATCTGCGACACCTCGAGCCGGCTGACGGTCCGCCCGGCGTCCTCGCCCAGGACCGAGACGCTGATCTGCTCGTCCTCGTCGATCCGCGACAGGTCGCACGTCCCGTGGCTGATCTTGAGCTCCTCGGCGACCTGGATGCTGGTCTTGAGACCGATCGCGACGTCGTTGGTGACGTTGGCGCCACCGACCGGCAGCACCCGGGTGTGGAACGGCGAGCCGTCCTGGAAGAGGGCGAGGTCGATCGTCCCGGCGCCGATGTCGGCGACGGCCACGCCGAGCTCCTTCTCGGTCTCGGACAGGACCGCCTCGGCCGACGCGAGCGAATCGACCACCAGCTCGTCGATCTTGACCCCGGCCGCGGCCACGCACTTGGTCAGGTTCTGGACCGCGGTCGCCGATGCCGTGACGATGTGGGTCTCGACCTCGAGCCGCAGCGCGCTCATCCCGAGCGGGTCCTTGACGCCCTCCTGGCCATCGACCGTGAAGCCGCGCCGCTCGACGTGCAGGACATCGCGGTTGGACGGGATCGAGACGGCCCGGGCGACCTCGATGGCGCGGTTGATGTCCTCGCGGGTGACCTCGCGATGGTGGGCGGTGACCGCGACCTGGCCGCGCGAGTTGAGGCTCTCGACGTGCTGGCCCCCGACGCCGACGAAGGCGCGGTCGATCTTCCAGCCCGACAGCCGCTCGGCGCGCTCGACCGCGTCCGCGATGGAGCGGACGGTCTGGTCGATGTTGATGACGACGCCCTTCTTGAGGCCGGAGGCGGGCACCGTACCGTGGCCCATGATCGTCAGCCGGCCGTCGCGGCTCACCTCGCCGATGAGGGCGCAGACCTTGCTCGTGCCGACGTCGATGCCGACGAGGACCGCTTCTCGTTCCACCGTTCGGTTCGTCTCCGTTAGAGGGGATTGCCAGTCTTACAGGAAGTGGCGGCGGATGAGTGCCACGTTATCGAAGATGCGCAGGCCGAAGGTGATGAGGGCTACCAGGTACAGATCCAGACCGAGTCGATCGCCGATGAAGGTGAGCAGGACGGCGACGATCGCGTTGACCAGGAACCCGCTGATGAAGATCCGATTGTCGTAGACGCCGTCGAGCTCCGCGCGGACGGCTCCGAGCACCGAATCGAGCGCGGCGAGGATCGCCACGGCCGAGTAGCGACTGAGCTCGAAGCCGACGTTGACATTGAGGACGAGCCCCAGGAGGACGCCCACCAGGAGTCCCAGCAGGGGAAGCAGCACGCGGTGTTCGTCCTCGCTCCGGTGGTTTCGGCAAGGCTACCCGACGGGACCACGCTGCGCCAACTCGCCACGCCCGTCACGGCGCCGTGCTCGGCTTGGGCTTCGGGCTCGGCTTCGGGGTCGCGCGCGGCGTGTAGGTGCCGTCGGTCTCGCTAGCCAGGGTCACCCGGTCGACGAGCTGCTCGCGGCCGACGAGGAGGCTGCGCAACAGCCGGACCTGGCCGGGGATGAGCTCTGTCGTCCGCAGGCTCGGGGTGTAGAAGCCGAAGACGGCCGACCAGCCCTTCGGCCGCGTCTCGAGCACGAAGCCGTTGTCGTCGTTGACGATCACGCCCAGCGAGACCGCCCCGCTCCCGACGTCTGCCGGGACGAGCGAGGCGAGACGGGTCGCCGCGTCGAGGTCGACCGCGTCGAGCGTCTGGTTGACCGACAGGCCGGCGGACGCCGCCCGCCGGTCCTCGATGACCGGGAGGCCCGCCGCGCCGGGCGGTGTCTCCTTGCCCAGGAGCGCGAACAACGCGCCGTCCGAATCGGCCAGGTAGCGGCGCTCCCCGACCTGCCAGATGAGGATCGGCCGGCGTTCCTCGAGGGTGACGCCGAGGGTCCCCGGCAGGCGGACGTCGACGTGCGCCTTTTCGACCGTCGAGAGCGTCTCGAGGGCCGCTTCGAGCGGCGCCGTCGTGAGCCCGAACAGGTTCCTGCCACGGACGTCGGCCAGCTTGGCCTCGACGGCGGCGCCGTCCGTGAATTGCAGGCCATCGACCTGGAGCTTCGCGTAGTCGAAGGCGGACGAGGCGCCGACGCCGTAGATCGCGGCCGCCGAGGCGAGCATCGCGAGGGCCGCGCCGGCGCGAACCGCCGACAGCCCGGCCGAGGCGCGCTTGACCGAGCGCGTCCGGCGCCCGGGGAGTGGCGCGCGCGTCCGCCGTGCGATCGGCCGACCGCTCATCGGGGCAGGTCCGCGGGCGTGAGGCGCCGGCCGGCGCGCGCCTGGTGGCGGGCCAGCGCGAGCTCCACGACCCTGATGCACACGCCACCGAACGTGTAGCCGCCCTCGGCCGGCATCGTCGGGAAGAGGCTGATCGGCGTGAACCCGGGGATGGTGTTGATCTCCGAGAGCAGGATCGTGTCGCCGGCGACCAGGAAGTCGACGCGCGAGAACCCTTCCCCACCGATCGCCCGGTACGCGTCGCGCGCGATCTTGAGCATCGTCGCCCGCTCGCGGTCGCTCACCTCGGCGCGCGTCGACGTCTCGGACAGGCCGGCCGTGTACTTCGCGGCGTAGTCGTAGAACTCGTGGCCGGACACGATCTCGCCCGGCCCGTACAGCTCGAGCGCCCCACGGGCGTCGCCGATGATCGCAACCTCGAGGTCGCGCGCGCCCGGCACGTAGCTCTCGACCAGTGCCAGCGTGTCGTGCCGGAAGGCCAGGTCGAGGGCGCCGTCGAGCTCGGACCGGATCGTGGACGAGCGTCATCCCGACCGAGCTGCCGAGCCGCGCCGGCTTGACCATCAGCCGTGACTCGCCACTGCCCGCGGCGAACGCTTCGAGCTCGGCGCGCACGGCATCCGGGTCGCTCGCCCAGCGGGACGCCGGGACCTCGCGCCAGTCCACGACCGGCAGCCCGATGCCACGGCAGATCCGCTTGAAGATCGTCTTGTCCATCCCGATCGCGGACGCCGCCACGCCCGAGCCGGTGTAGGCGAGGTCCGCCGCCTCGAGCAGCGCCTGGACCGTCCCGTCCTCGCCGAACGGTCCGTGCAGGGCGATGAACACGACAGGAGCCGGTCGGGTGGCGGCCAGGCGATCGATCGCGGCACCGACCGTGAATGGCCCCTCCGCGTCGAGTGCTCCCGGATCGTCATACGCGGCGGGCGTCCGGTCTCCGCGCCGGTGATCGGACGGCAGCCACCACCACGCCCCATCGAGATCGATGAGGACCTGCTCGACCGGGTATCCCTCGTCGGCCAGGGCGACGGCGATCGCCGTGCCCGACACGATCGACACGTCGTGCTCGGCCGATGGCCCGCCGAGCAGGACGACCACGGGCGTCTCGCTGGTCATGCGGCGGCCTCCCAGCCCGCCCAGTCGCCGACGAACTCGATCTCGAACCGAAGGTCGACGCCGTCGCGCTCCAGGATCGCGGCGTGGACGTGCTCGGCCAGCCGGCGGACGTCGGTCGCGGTCCCCTTCTGGTCGTTGACGATGAAGTTCGCGTGCTTCTCCGAGACGACGGCCCCACCGATCCGCGTGCCCTTCAGCCCGGCCGCCTCGATCAGCCGGCCCGCCGAGTCGTCGGTCGGGTTCCGGAAGACGCTCCCTGCGGAGGGGAGGCCGAGCGGCTGATGCGCCTGGCGCCAGTGGCGGATCTCGTCGAGCCGGGTCTTGATCGTGTCGGGGTCGGCCTCGGCCAGGCGGAACGTGGCATCGATGACCACGTCGCGGGGGTCGCCCTGGGCCGTGGTCGCGTCGGCGGCCTTGAAGCGGCTGTCGCGGTAGGCGAACGCGAGCTCTGCCGCCGGCACGATCCGCTCCGTCCCGTCGGCGTCGAGGACCCGAGCCGTCTCGAGGACCGCGGCGACCTCGGCGTCGTGTGCTCCGGCGTTGGCCCAGACCGCCCCGCCGACCGTCCCCGGGATCGCCAGGCCGAACTCGAGGCCGGTCAGGCCGGCGCGCTGGGTCTCGGTCGCGGCGCGGGCCATCTGGACGCCCGCCTCCGCGGTGTAGGAGGTGCCGTCGGTGCGCGAGCCTTCGGCGCGGACCTGGATCACCAGGCCGCGGATGCCGGCGTCGGCGATGACCAGGTCGCTCCCCCGCCCCAGCACGAAATGCGGCAGGCCGCGCGTCCGCGCGAAGCGCACCAGGGCACGCAGCTCGTGGGCGTTGTGGACCGTGGCGAACAGGTCGGCCGGTCCGCCGACGCGCATCGTGGTGAACCGGGCGAGCGGCTCGTCGCGCGACGTCTTGACCCCGATCCGGCGCTGGATGTCGGTCCCGGTGGCGATCGGGTCGAAGGAGCCGATCATCGCTGGCCACCGCGTGCGACGCGCTCGATCTCGCTCGGTTCCGGGAAGGGCTGGCGAGTCGCGGCGGCCAGCACGAGCGCGGCGACGGCGGCGGCGGCCCCGGGCCGGCCCAGGCCGCGGGCCGCAGCCGACATCACAGCGTGGCTCTGCGGGTCCTCGAGCAGACCGGCCGCATCGAGGAGCGCGTCGGCATCGAAGTCCTCGTCCGCGATCAGCCGCGCGGCGCCGGCCTCGACCAGGCTCGCCGCGTTCGCCCGCTGGTGACCGGCCGCGTGCGGGTACGGGACGACGACCATCGGCAGGCCCATCGCGCTCACTTCGGCCAGCGTCGACGATCCGGCCCGCCCGACGACCAGGTCCGCGGTCGCCAACGCGGCCAGCATCTCGTCACGCAGGAACGGGTACGGTCGGTAGCGTCGGCGCACCGCCGCCGGCAGGGCCTCGCGCCCGGCCAGCGCCGCCGCGTAGCCGTCATCGCCGGTCACGTGGATGACCGTCACCCGTTCGACCAGGCGGGGCAGAGCGTCGGCGACCGCGGCGTTGAAGCGGCGGACCGCCTGCGATCCACCGAAGATCAGCAGGACACGCTCGTCCGGCGCCACGTCCATCCGCTCACGTGCCGCGACTCGGTCGATCGCGTCGATGTCGCGGATCGGGGTCCCGGTCACGAAGCAGGGACGGTTGGGAGCGGCCGCCGCCAGGGCACGGCACGTCGCCGCGAACGAGACCGCGAGGGCGGAGGCGAGGCGGGCGGTCGCCCGGACGGCGCGACCCGGGATGACGTTGCCATCCCACATCACGACGGGGATCCCGAGCGGGGCGGCCGCCATCAGCACCGGCACCGCCACGTAGCCGCCGGTCGTGAGGATCGCCGCCGGACGCTCGGCCAGGAGGATCGCGGTCGCCTGCGGCACCGACAGGCCGAGCCGGATCGGGTCGAGGACGGCGTGGACATCGGCCTCGGTGGTCCGCAGCGAGCGCGCGGCGAGACGGCGCAGGGGGATGCCGGCCGCCGGGACGAGGGTCGCCTCGAGGCCCCGGTGGCCGCCCAACCAGCGCAGCTCGGGCGCCTCAGGGCTGGCGCTGAGCGACCGGGCGACGGCGAGCGCCGGGTAGATGTGTCCGCCCGTCCCTCCCGCCGCGATCAGCAATCGCATCGTCGTTCCACGTCCCCTTTTCCACGGTTTCGCGCGAGATCGACAACAGGATCCCGACCGCCGCGAAGCTGATGATGAGCGATGACCCGCCGGCACTGATGAACGGCAGCGTGATCCCGGTGATCGGCAGCAGCGCCACGACCACGCCGATGTTGATGAACGCCTGGAGGCACAGCCAGGCAGTGATCCCGGCCGCCAGCAGCGCCCCGAACGTGTCCGGTGCCCCGAGCGCCACGCGGACCCCGGAGTAGGCCAGGATCAGGAACAGGCTGATCACGACGACGGCCCCGACCAGGCCGAACTCCTGGCCGACCTCGGCGAAGATGAAGTCGTTGAACGCGTTCGGGACGAACACCCTGCTCTCCCCGAGACCCGTTCCGAACAAGCCGCCGATGCCCAGCGCGAGCAACCCCTGGATGGTGTGGAAGCCGGCCCCGAGCCGGTCCAGCCACGGATCCTGCCAGACGCGGATGCGCTCGAGCTGATAGCCCTGCAGGCCGACGACGATCATCGCCAGAAAACCCATGCCTCCCATCACGGCAAGGTGGACGAGGTTTGCGCCGGCGACGAAGAACATCGTGAACGCGGTCAGCGTGATGACCACGGTCGTGCCCAGGTCGGGTTCCTTGAAGACGAGGGCGATGATCGGCGCCGCGATGATCAGGAAGGTGACGGTCCCTGCCCAGAAGCCGTGGACCCGCTTGCCACGCTTGGCGAACCAGTGCGCCAGGTAGATGACCAGCGCGAGCTTGGCGATCTCGGCGGGGTGGATCGCCGGCAGCGGTCCGAGCTTGAGCCAGCGCGCCGATCCGCCGACGACGATGTTCAGAGTCGGCACGAACACGAGTACCAAGAGGACGACCGCGACGATGTAGAACGGCACCGAGGCAAGGCGGAGATAGCGGTAGTCGAGCCGCATCATCAATGCCATCGCGACGATGCCAAGGATCGCCCACTGGATCTGCGGACCGACGGTCGCGAAGGTGTCCGCGTCCTGCGACATGTAGCCCTTGAGCGCCGAGGACGAATAGACCATCAGGATGCCGATCGCGGTCAGGGCCACGACGACCACGAGGATCACGTAGTCGGCGCTGTGACTCTCGCGACGGACTGCGCCTGCCCGGCTCTTGACCGGCGTCCGATTGGCCAGCGCGCGGTCGGTCTTCGGGTCCTGCGTCCGGCGCGGCCGCTCGAGGCGAGGGATCGGCGGGGCGAGGTTCATCGGTCGCTGCCTCCCGTGCGGGCCGCGGCCAGGGCCGCGACGGCCGTCTTGAACGCGCGACCGCGCGCGGCGTAGTCCTCGAACATGTCGAAGCTGGCGGCGGCCGGGCTGAGCAGCACGGTCGCCGGTCCCCCGCCCGACCGGGCAGCCAGGACTTCGCGCGCGATGGCGTCGGCGCGGCGGACCGCGTCCTCGAGGTCGGTGGCACGTTCCGTCTGAGCCAGGCCGGCCGACCGGAACGAGACCTCGAGCGTCGGGCCGCTCTCGCCGATCAGGACCGCCGCGACGGCTCGCTCGGCGACGACCGGGGCGAGGGCGGTGAGATCGATGCCCTTGTCGCGTCCCCCGGCGATCAGCACGATCGGCGGCTCGAAGGCACGGAGCGCCGCGACCACGGCATCGGGCTGGGTGCCCTGCGAATCGTTGATGAAGCGGACGCCGTCGATGACGCCGGCCGGCTCGAGGCGATGCTCGACGCCGGTGAAGGCTGCGGCGGCAGATCGGATCGCCTCAGGCTCGATCCCGAAGGCGATCGCGACGGCGATCGCGGCAAGGGCGTTCGAGACATTGTGTGCGCCCGGGATGGCCAGCTCGGCGACGGGCATGATCGGGCCGGAGACGGGTCGCGGCGTCTGCCCGCCGTCAGTCGCCAAGGCGAGCGGCACGAGGCCATCGGCCACGATCCACCCGTCGACGACACCGAGCCCGCCCGACGGGGGCGTCCCGCGGCGATAGCGGATCGCCCGGGCCGTCGTAGCATCGCCGTACGTGGCGACCACGGGATCCTCGTCGTTCAGGACCAGAGCGCCGTCGGGGTCGACCAGCTCGGCCAGCCGGCGCTTGACCCGTTGATAGGCCTCGAGCGTCCCGTGCCGGTCGAGATGGTCCGAGGTGACGTTGGTATAGACGGCCACGGTCGTGCCCCGGGACAAGGTCGGAAGCTGGAGCTCCGAGAGCTCGTCGACGACGCGATGGGCCGGGGTCAACTCGAGCAGCCGCTCCACGATCGGGATCCCGATGTTGCCTCCCAGCACGACCGGGTGGGCCGGATCGGCTGCCAGCAGCGCCGCGATCAGCGACGACGTCGTGGTCTTGCCCTTGGTCCCGGTCACCCCGATGGTCGGCGCCGGGCAGAGACGCAGGAACAGGTCAGCCTCGGAGACGAGAGCCGGGACCGTCCGATCGCCACCGGCCCGGGCGTCGACAAGCGTGCGGAGGGCGGCGCGCAGGCGTGGCTCGGTGGTCGGGAAGTCGGGCGTGATCGATGGCGAGGTGGCGACGAGATCGGCGCCCGCCCAGGTCGATGCCGGGTCGACGTCCGGACCGAGCGACAGGGTCACGGGCCGCCCGCCGAGCGCCGCGATCGCATCCCCTAGTGCCGCGGCCGGCCGGCCGTCGTAGACCGTCACGCGAGCACCGGCGTCCGACAGGAAGCGTGCCAGCGCGAGCCCGCTCCGAGCCAGGCCGAGGACCGTGACCGGCCGGTCGCGCAGCGCGCCCGCCCGGATCGCGTCGAGGTCCAGGCGGTCGAGGTCGATCGGTCCGCTCGTCATCGTCATCACTGCAACTTGTCCAGGGACGCGAGGAAGAGCGTCACCCCGAGCAGCGCGGCGAGGATCCCGACGATCCAGAAGCGGATCGTGATCTTCTCCTCGTCCCAGCCGCCGAGCTCGAAGTGGTGATGGATCGGGCTCATCCGGAAGAGACGCTTGCCACCCGAGATCTTGAAGTAGGCCACCTGGATGATGACCGACGCCGTCTCGATGACGAAGATGATCCCGATCAGGGGCAGGACGAGGATCTGGCCGGTGATGAGCGCGGTGACCGCCAGCGTCGCCCCTAACGAGAGCGCCCCCGAGTCCCCGATGAAGATCTGCGCCGGGTGGACGTTGAACCACAGGAACCCGAGCAGCGCCCCGATGATCAGGGCGCACAGCAGGGCGAGGTTCGGCTGTGCGAGCGGCGCATTGAGGAGCGCGATGAGCATGTACGCGACGTAGGCGATCGCCAGTGTGCCGCCCGACAGGCCATCGAGCCCGTCGGTCAGGTTCACCCCGTTGGCCGCCGCGATGATGGCGAACGCCCCGAAGGCGACGTAGAGGGCCGGGTCGATCGAGACCGCGCCGACGAACGGCACCGCGATGGCGGTGATGTTGTAGGTCTGCTGGATCTGCCACGCCGCGACGAACGCGACGACGGTGATCCAGATCAGCTTCTGCCGAGCGCGGATCCCCTCCCCGGTCTTGGCGTTGAGGTAATCGTCAAAGGCGCCCAACGCTCCGATGCCGGCCAGGGCGGCCAGCGGCGCGAAGGTCGATGCATCGGGGCCGGATCGCAGGAAGAAGTAGATCCCGATGACGACAGCCACGATGAGGAGGCCGCCCATCGTCGGCGTGCCTTCCTTGATGTAGTGGCTCTCCGGTCCGTCCTGGCGGATCCGCTTCGCGAAACCAAGCGCGTGGAGCAGCCGGATGTACGGCGACATCAGGATGACCATCAGGGCGAACGCGAGGAGCAGTCCCTGGATCAGCTCGACGGTCATCGGCCTGCACCCCGGCCGAGGTCGCGACGCAGGCCGTCGACCACCCGGTCGAGGCCGATCCCGCGCGACGCCTTGACCAGCACGACGTCGCCGTCGCGTAGGCGAGCCGGCAGCATGTCGAGGGCGGCTTCGGCGTCCCGGACGCGAACGATGCGGTCCGGATCCATTCCCGCCGAGACGGCGCCCTCGGCGATCGGTGCCGCATCCGGCCCGACGACCACGAGCCAGTCGACGGTCCGCGCCGCGGCCTCGCCGACGACGCGATGGCCCTCGTCGCTCGCCTCGCCCAGTTCGAGCATCTCGCCGAGCACGGCGCCCCGGCGACCAGGCAACCCGGCCAGCAGGTCGAGCGCGGCGACCACGGAACGTGGCGAGGCGTTGTAGCTGTCGTCGACGATCGTCACGCCACCGAGACGAACCAGCTGCACCCTGTGCGGTGCCGACCAGCCTGCCGCCAGGCCCTCGGTGATCTCGTCGACGCTGAGCCCGGCGGCCCGACCGACTGCCGCGCCGGCCAGCGCGTTATGGACCGACAACCGGCCGAGGGTCGGGATCGTGACCGGTCGGCTGCCTGCATCGGTGCGCAACGTGAAGCGCATCCCGGCGGTCCCGGCCGACTCGACGGCGTCGGCACCGATATCGGCGTCGGCCGCGAACCCGTAGCTGATGCTCCTGGCCGCCGAGCGGGTGCCCATCCGCCGGACGATCTGATCGTCGGCATTGAGGATCGCGGCGCCGTCGGCGGGGAGTGCCTCGAGCAGCTCACCCTTGGCCGCCTCGATCGCCTCGATCGACCCGATCCGCGACAGGTGGACCGGCTGGACGGCCGTCACCACGCCGATCTGCGGCCGGGCGAGGCGGGCCAGGTCGGCGATCTCGCCGCCCGTATACATGCCCATCTCGAGGACGGCCGCCTCGTGCTCCGGGCCGAGACGCATCAGCGTGAGGGGCAGGCCGACCTCGTTGTTCTGGTTGCCCTCATTGCGCAACGTCCGGAAGCGGCGACCGAGGACGGCCGCCACGGCCTCCTTGGTCGAGGTCTTGGCGATGCTCCCCGTCACACCGACGACCAGCGGCTCGAACCGGCGGCGCCAGCCACCGGCGATGGCACCCAGTGCGCTGAGCGGATCCGCGACCCGGATGACCGTCACGTCGCCGAGCGCACTCGGGTCCGGGACGGGGCGGGCCACGATAAGCGCGGCCGCTCCCCGGGCGATCGCGTCGTCCAGGTAGGCGTGGCCGTCGGTCCGCTCTCCGGGGAGTGCCACGAACACCTGGCCGGGGGCGACCAGTCGGGAGTCGACCGCGGCACCGCGGATGGGCCGTTCCGATCGGGCGAGCAGGCGGCCACCGGTCAGGTGCACCAGATCGTCGGCAGTGAGGGCGGGCCCCGGAACCTGACCCGCTGCCGGGGTCGACGGGTCGACGTCGGTCACGGATGCCAGTGTCGCACAGGGCGCGGTCACCGGTCCGTGGCGGGGGTGGCGGTGACGGGCCTGTCGGCGAGGAGGTCGGGGGTCGTGATGGCGTCGGTCGCGATCCGTCGGAAGAGCTCGAACGACATCACCGGCATCTCGAGGTGGCCGACCCGTGCGACGGTCGGTGTCCCCTCCTCGATCCGGATCGCAACGACGAGATCCGGGACGCCTCGCTGCCGGCCGATGTAGCCGACGAACGAATAGTTGAAGAGGTTGCGTTTCCAGGCGCCGCGACCGCCGTTGGCGCTCGCGTCCCAGATCTGGGCGGTACCCGTCTTGCCGCCCACGTCGTAGCCGGGGACGAGGGTCCGGTCGCGATAGAACGGCACCTCGGTGATGACGTGCTGCATCATCTGGATCAGCGTCCGCGAGACCGACGCATCGATGATCCCCTGGCGGCGCGGACCGAGCAGGACGTCGTTATCGCCGATCGACTTGACCACGTGCGGCTGGACGAGCGTGCCGCCGTTCATCAGCCCGGCATAGGCCGTCGCCAGCTGGATCGGGGTGACCGCGACGCCCTGGCCGAACGCTCCGTTGGCGAGGTCGATCTCACGCCACTTGGTCAGCGCCGGGTCGCGGACGATGCCGCCGACCTCCCCGGCGAGGTCGATCCCGGTGGGCTGCCCGTAGCCCAGCCGGAGCCACATGTCGTACAGGATCGCCGAAGATTCGCGGGTCGACTTGCCGAGGGCGAGCGCCACCTTGGCAGCGACCACGTTTCGTGAATAGGCGACACCGTCCTCGAACGTCATCCAGCCCATGCCCTTGCGGTCGGCGTCGTCGATCTTGGTCCGGCCCTTGTCCAGGTGGAGGGTGCCGACGTCCTTGATCTGGGTCGACGGGGTGACCGTCCCGTTCGTCAGTGCTGCTGCCGCGGTCATCATCTTGAACACCGACCCGGGCTCGTAGACGGTCGAGATCGTGGGATCGATGAAGCGACCGGGGTCGGCCGCGGCGATCGCCTTGTAGTCGTTGCCGTCGTACGACGGGTACGTCGCGCTGGCGTAGATCTCGCCCGTGTACGGGTCCATCACGACGGCCGAGGCTCGCTTGGCACGGTCGGCGACCCAGGCCGCGAGAAGCTCCTGCTCGACCTTCAGCTGTAGGCCGGCGTCGATCGTCAGGCGGAGGTCCGTGCCCGGGGCGCCGGCCTGGCTGACGACCGCGTCCTCGAGCATCGGCAGGCCGCTCGCGTCGCGTTGCGCGACCACGATCCGTGGCTCGCCGGCAAGCGTCGCCTGGTAGTACTGCTCGATGCCGTATTGGCCGCTGCCTTCGCGGTTGACGAAGCCGACCAGGTGCGCGGCGAGCGTCGAGCCCGGTCCCCCACCGACCTGCGGGTAGACGCGTTCGGGCTCCGGCTCGAGGGTCAGGCCGAAGACCCGCTTGGCGTCGATCGCAGAACGGATCCGATCGGCGGTCGTTCGGTCCAGGCCGTGGCGCAGGATGACGTACCGAGCAGTGCCGGTCATCCGGTCGCGCAGGGCGGCCGACTCGGTCTCGTCGAGGGCGAGGATCCGCGACAGCTCGAGGACGGTCGATCGGCGGCGCTCCGGCGTCAGCTGGTCGAGTGCCGCGACGAGGCGCTCGCGCTGGACGGTCGTGGCCAGCACCACCGTCCCGGTCCGGTCGTAGATGTCACCGCGCTTGCTCGGCGAATCGAGCGTGACCGTCGTCTGGGCTGCGGCCTGGCCGGCCAGCCGTTCGCGATCGATGACCTGCCAGTAGGCCAGGCGCGCCGTCAGCAGGGTCGACCCGATGGCGAAGACGAAGAGCAGGAAGAGGAGGCGCCTTCGGGAATCGGTCCGGCCAAGCATCGGTCGGTCGATCGCCTACTGCGGTTGCAGGACGAGCGGTTCGCCCAGCTGTCCGAGGCCGGCGTCGATCCCGAGCTTTCGGATGGCCGGCTCGCGACCGAGCCGGTTCAGGTCGGAGCGCACATCTGCCGCCGCGTCGTCGAGGCGCTGCCGCTCGAGGCTGAGACGCCCGATGTCCAGTCCCGTGGCCGAGACCTGGACCTGCTGCGCCAGCGAGAAGAAGGCGAGCATGAAGGCGACGACGATCGCACCCAGCACGAGACCGAGCCGGTTCGTCCGGCGACCGGCACGGACGGCGTAACGGACGCGTCGGCGATCGAGCGTCGGCGCCTTGGCGACGCGCGGCGCCCGCGTCGTGCGCGGCAGCCCGAGGGTTCGAGGACGTGCGCCCTCGTAGACGGCCACGGCTCAGTCGCCGAGCGCGAAGCGGATGCGTGGACTGCGCGGATCGAGGAAACCGAGCGGGTCGGCCTGGCTGGCCGAACCCCACTCGCCGAGCTCGAACTCGAAGCCTTCGGCGTGGTGGCCGCGGTCCTGCCGCTCGCGCACCTCGTGTTGGCGGCGCCCGTAGGTCTTCCGACGGTTGGACGTGTGACGCTTGCTCATCGTGGGCTCCTCCTTCCGATGCGGGGCTAGGCTGCGAGTCGCTCGGCGGCCCGTAGTCGGGCACTCCGAGCTCGTGGATTGATGGCGATCTCGGCGTCGGTCGGGGTGAGCGACGGACTGGTCACGAGTCGCAGGCGGGGGTTCCGGCCGCAGACGCAGACCGGCAGCTCGGGCGGGCAGATGCAGCCGCGCCGCTCGGCCTGGAAGAAGCGCTTGACGATGCGGTCCTCGAGCGAGTGGTAGCTCAGGACGACGAGCCGTCCACCCGGTCGGAGCAGGTCGAGCGCCGCGGCGAGGCCGGCCTGGAGAGCGTCGAGCTCCTCGTTGACGGCGATGCGCAACGCCTGGAAGACGCGGGTCGCCGGATGGGTCCGGCGCGGCTGGCGCGGGTTCGGAGGGAGCACCCGTTCGACGAGCGCGGCCAGCTCCTCGGCCGTGGCGATCGGCGCGACACGGCGTGCGTCGACGATCGCGCGGGCGATGCGCGGTGCCTTGGGCTCCTCGCCGTAGCGCCGGAAGAGCGCGGTCAGCTCCGCGGTGTCGAGCGAGGCAAGCAGCTCGGAGGCCGGGACGCCACGGCTGGTGTCGAAGCGCATGTCGAGCGGCCCGCCGGTCCGGAAGCCGAACCCGCGTTCACGATCGGCGAGCTGGAAGCTCGACAGACCGAGGTCGAAGAGGGCGCCGTCGACGGCGCCGAAGCCGGCAGACGGAGCGACCTCGGCCAGCTCGCGAAAGTTGGCCTGGCGAAGGATGAGGCGGTCGCCGTAGATGGGGCCCAGTCGGGCCTGGACGCGGGCGATCGCAGCGGGGTCTGCATCGAGACCCAGGAGGCGGCCATCAGGATTGGCCGCCTCCAGGATCCGCTCGGTGTGCCCACCGCCGCCCAGGGTGGCGTCGATGTGAAGGCTGCCGGGAGCAGGCGCGAGCATCTCGATGACCTCGTCCGCCAGCACCGGCAGGTGCCCTTCCTCCATCTTTCCTCCATCCCTGAACGAATCGGATCCCGAGCGGATCCTGGAAGCGCATATGGTCCGGAGCTAGATCCCCAGGCCTTCGAAGGCCTTGGCCAGCTCCTGCGGGTCGTCGAGCGCCTTGCGGTAGGAGTCCCACCGGTCCGGTGCCCAGATCTCCGCGTGATCGCGTGAACCCACGAGAACGGCCTCGCCGCTGAGACCGACGGATTCGCGCAGGTAGGCGGGAAGCAGGACGCGGCCCTGCTTGTCCATCTCTGCCTCGACCGCGTGCGAGAACACGAAGCGTTGGAAGAGACGGGATTTCTGATCGGTGATCGGCAGTGCCGCGACCTTGGCTGAGAGGTCGTCCCAGCCGGCCTTCGTGTGGATCGCGAGGCAGTCGTCGAGCCAACCCGAGACCATCGATCCCGGGTCGAGCTGCGCGCGGAACTTGACCGGGACGGCGATGCGTCCCTTGTCGTCCACCGTGTGCCGGTACTCGCCGGTGAACACCTTCGGGTCAACCCCTGATAGATCGGTCGGCTTGGGCGGTTGGGGTCTCTGGGGATTCCCCACTTCTCACCACTTTGTGCCACTTCGATGCATTCTGGGGCGCGAATCACGCCACGTCAAGATGGAATCCGTACTAGTGGGTCACGGGTGGGCGCGGCGGGTGGGCGCGGCGGGCGCGCGGAGGTCAGGCCCGATTAGGACCGTTGCGATCCGGCCGCTTGCTGGGCGCCGATCCCTAGCGAGTGGGCGTCGGGATCCTCAGCTCTTTCCCCGCCACGAGCCCGCTCTTGGTCCACGGGTTCATCGCCTGGACCGTCTTGAGCGGGACGCCGAAGTACTTCGCGATGCTGAACAGGTTGTCGCCCGAGCGGACGATGTAGATGTAGCAGTCGGGTGTGCCCGGACAGGCCTTCACCAGCGCGAAGCGGTTCGAGGTCGGTCGCGGCGTGGCTTTGGCGGTCGGTTCGGGCGTCGCGGCCGGCGTCGGCGCCACCGTTGGGGTCGGGCTGGGCGACGGTGACGGGCTGGGCGACGGCGTTGGCTCGGGGGTCGGCTCAGCCGTGGGCTCGGGACTCGGAAGGAAGCTCGGCGGCGCGGTCTCGATCTCGCCGAGGACGGCCCCACCCGGCGTCGCGTTCGGGACGGCGGCGGTCAGCGTCAGGCCACCGGTGGCGACGACGAACCCGACCGAGATGACGAAGGCGAGTGCGAACAGGGCCAAGGCCCCAGCGGTGGCAGGCGTGATCCGGCGCGCAGCGGAGACCGGCTCGACCGGCGCCGGCAGGCCGACCGCACCGCGCAGGTAGCGCGGGCAGTTGACGTGCGCACTCGACAGACAGACCAATTCCTGCTGCCGGAGCGACTGGGGGACGGCGTCGTGCAGGGCAGTGCAGCGGTTGGCCGGATCGGGGTTTTCGATCGGCTCGACGAGCGCGCCCCCAGCGGTCGAGGCGCGCAGGAACGGGCAGACCAGATCGGTGGACGTGCGCTCCCAGCCCGGGAGCTGCGAGCGGACGTGCTCGGGTGCGGCACCGACGGCTCCGTCGAGGGGATCGGCCGAGGCACTCGGTGACTGGTCCGCCGCGGGATCGTCGTACACGCGTTCTCCCTGTGCCCCCGTGGGTGGAACGGCGCGGAGTCTAGTACCTTTCTCGTGTTGCCGTAACGTCACGGCCGGTGCTAGGCTCCGCCGCCAGAGTCGACCGATCATCCGTTCGACGCACCGCCACGAGGCCCAGACCCAGAGACATGGCCCTCCCGCTGCCCGTCATCCCGTCCCAACTCGACGCCTTTCACCTGGCGCCGCACCGCATCAAGCGCTGCACGTTTCGGCGCCTGATCAACGTGGAGATGGGTGCCCAGCGGGTCTACGACGTGGAGTGCCTCTTCCCGGACCGCAAGGTCCCGATCCCCCTTGGCGACCTCGAGGCCGCGACGCCGATCTGCAACGCGTGCGTCGCACCGCACATCTTCCGACCCGACGAGGACTGACCGCCCGAGCACTGGCCAGCAGTGGCTTGCGCATCAGCAAGCTGTGGCATGCGCATTGGTGTCTACTCGGCCGTTGCCGCAGCGGGGGCCACCGTTGGCAAGGGTCCCGCGGTGGCGGGTGGAACGCTGCGCAGCTTCTTCGAGCCGCAGACTGGCGCGAGCGCGACGGCCCGGGTGGTAACGGAGGACCTAACGGGAAAGGAGACCCCACCGTCGCTTGGGGGCGATCGGCCTCGGACGGCGCGCCTCCATCGCAGCGGATCGCAACGCGAGTATCTCGCCGATCTCCCGGTGAAACGACCTCCCGATCGGCATCCGGCTCAGCCATTCCAGGTAGTCGTCATCGACCATCGCGATGTCACCCAGTGACCAGCCCTCATATCGACCGAAGGTCATGACCGTGTGACCGTCGGGAGAAGCCGTGCGATCGTCGGGAGAAGCCGGCGAACGGATCGGCGCTTGAAGCTGCCGATCGTAGCTGTCTCGACGTGCCAGGTCGCCCAGGACGTGCCATGCATCGTTGATGCCGGCCATCTGGCGAGCGTCACCGCCGAAGTCCGGATGGTGCCGCCGAGCGAGGTCGCGATACGCCCGTCGGACGGTGTCCGTATCGGCTCTAGGATCGACGCCGAGAACGGCGTACAAGGTCGTCATACCGACAGCCTGATCGATCCTGAGGCAAGTTCCCACGCAACAACCCAGCAGACTCAAGACACGTGGGTTGCTGGCTTGGAGCACCGGCCCGTCAGACGCTCGCAGCGCGTACTGGCAGGCGGGCTGGGACTGGATCGCGGCCGTGAGCGAGCGGCGGCCGGGTTGGTGATTGAGCCCGGACGCCATGACGGTCGCGTGACAACTGGGGTGTAGGTTGCGACGAACGTCGCAGGAGTCTGGACCGCAGTGAGCTGGGCTTGGTGAACGTTGACCGTGTGCCAGCACCTCACGCCCGCTGGAACGTGGTGCCCCATGAGGGCTTGTCGTCTCAGTTACGGGGGACCGCGAGGAGGCTTTGACTGTGCTACCCGCAAAGCTGGCAACGGCATTGGCCGCGGTCTTGATCATCGCGGCGTCGGTGGCGGTGGTCGTGGCCGACAGCCCACCAAAGCAGTTCACGGGCTGCCTCGGAAAAGATGGCACCATCCTCCGCGTTGCGATCGGAACTTCACCGACCAAGGTTTGTGGCCCCAACGAGACCCAGATCACCTGGAACTCCCAGGGGCCGAAGGGCGAGCCGGGTGCGGGAGGTGGGGCTTCCGTCGTCACCTATGAATGGCCACCGGACTTTCTCGAGTACGCGTGCGGCCCGGGCTGGATCGCGGTAGGGAGGCTACCGGAGCCGACCGACTGCGGCACGGCGACCCCGACGTTCGAGCCGCTGACTGGGATCAACGGCTTCGCCGCCTTCCCTCTCGACCCCGCCGACTATCCCGCGGGAGCGAAAGTGGCCCTCCGGTTCTATGCGTTTCAGTCGGACCCGGGCACGACGGCCTGTCTGGGACTCTTCGATGCGTCAAGCCTCGAGCCGATCGAGACATCCCGGACCTGCTTGACCGCTCCAGGATGGAGCACGACCGTGCCGGTCGCGCTCGGTACCTCGCCTCGACAGATCGCCATCGAGGTGGAACAGCCCAACGCCGTGCTCAACGAATTTGGAGAATGGAGGTCCCCCTTCGGTTTCGGGCAGGCCTTCCTCGAAGTCACCTGGTAGCCCCTTCCGAAGTACCAGCGAATGCGCGGAGATTGGGACCCTCACCCCCGGGGTTGATGACGTTCGATGACCGACCGGGAGGCCGCCTTGACGCACGAAATCGGGGACGCGTCAGCGAGGCGGTCTGTAAGCCGAGTTCTGTCCCATGACGCCTTCCGGCGTCGCGGGGATGGCCATCCATCTGGGGCCGTCGGTCGCCCGACGGCTCATGCGGCCGACCCGAGGGCTGGGCAGCGCACCTCTTCCCCCACCGACGTTTCCGCCGACGGGTGCGCCCTCCTATTTGGCCTTGCTCCGGGTGGAGTTTGCCCGTTTCACTCCGAACGGCAGCTCGCGCCGCCGCTCGGCATCGTCACTGTGGCACTGGTCCTCGCCTCACGGCGGGCGGGCGTTACCCGCCACCCTGCGCTGCGGAGCTCGGACTTTCCTCACGCAATCGACAGGTCACCCCACCGACGACGCGCGACCATCCGACCGCCTCGCTGACCGGGCCATCGTACAGCGCGCCCGGCGCTCGGCTCAGCTGGTCTGTTGCGGAGCCACCTCGAACGTGATCGAACCACCGCTTCCGTCGAGGATCATCCGTCCCGTCGGATCGATCGAGACCGACGACGCGCCCTGCATGGCGCCCATGAAGCTCCCCTCGGTCGCCTCGATCCCTGGGTCGAGGCAGGCCATGGCGGTCGAACCCATCGTGCTGAACTTGATGGCGCCTCGCGAGTACTCATACGACCCGAAGTAGCTGTTGCACCCGGTCGAACCTTTGACCTGGTCCGTCGTGAACGCGGCCGTCGGCTGGGAACCCGCGACGGTCGGCTTGTCGCCGACCAGGACCGCCGTCCATGTCGAACCGACCAGGGTCGCCGGCCAGGCAGATCGGGTCAGGCTCGCCTCCGCGACGGGGCCGCAGGCCGAGAGCGCGAAGGCAATCACCAGACAGGTGGCGACGACTGCACGCATGCGTCCGACGAACATGGCCGCGAGACGACCGACTCCCCAATCCGGTTCCACGCGACCGGTCAGCCGCGCGGGCGGCGCACCACGGAAGCCGGCCCGCCGGCGTGCGCCCGGTCGATCGCCTCGTTGGCCAGCTGGTCGGCAACGGTGTTGAGCGCGCGCGGGACGTGCGCCGCGGACCAGCGCTCGAACCCGGCGAGTGTCTTCCGTGCGGCAGTCCAGAGCGGGATCAGCTTGGCGTCCTTGACCCGCCAGCGACCGGCCAGCTGCTCCACGATCAGCTTCGAATCGAGCAGCAGATGGACCTCGCGGGCACCGAGCTCGCGCGCCAGGTCGAGCGCCCGGACGACCCCCGTGTACTCGGCGACGTTGTTGGTCTGGATCCCCGAGGTAGTCGGAGATCGAGGCGTCCGGGACCGCCCGGTCATCGCGAGCGTCCGGTCGTGCCAGGTCGAACAGCGCCGCGCCCAGCGAAGCCGGTCCCGGGTTGCCGCGTGCCGCCCCATCGGTCCGGATGACGAACCCGCGGGCGGGCTCGGCGCTCGATTCGTCCTTCCCGGGCTCACCTGCCAGCTCGGGGAAGAACGGGTCGCTCAACCGGGGACCCGATCGTCGGCCGGATCGGATGGGCCTCCGTCAGCGGACGGTTCCGCGGGACCCGGCGCTCCACCCTGCAGCACCGGCAGCTCGACGTGCGGCCCGGAATCGGCGTCGGTGCCGCGGATCTTGCGCAGGAACCACTGGATCGGGTCGTAGAACTCGTCGGCGACCCGCTCCTTGAGCGGGATGATCGCGTTGTCGGTGATCTTGATGTGCTCGGGACAGACCTCGGTGCAGCACTTGGTGATGTTGCAGAAGCCGATCCCGCCGCTGTCCTTGAGGTAGCCGCGCCGATCGGCCTGGTCCATCGGATGCATCTCGAGCCCCGCGGACCGGACCAGGAAGCGCGGACCCATGAACGGCTTGTCGGTCTCGTGGTTGCGCAGGACGTGGCAGACGTCCTGGCACAGGAAGCACTCGATGCACTTGCGGTATTCCTGCACGCGCTCGATGTCCTGCTGCTGCCAGCGCCAGTCCTCCTGCGGGATGTCGTCGGGCGGCGTGAACGGCGGGATCGTCTTGTTGACCTCGTAGTTCCACGACACGTCGGTGACGAGGTCGCGCACGAGCGGGAAGGCGCGCATCGGCTCGACCGTGATCGTCTCGTCGAGATCGAAGTCGGACAGCCGCGTCTTGCAGGTCAGGCTCGGCCGGCCATCGACCTCCGCGCTGCACGACCCGCACTTGGCAGCCTTGCAGTTCCAGCGCACGGCGAGGTCGGGCGCCTCGTGGCCCTGGATCCAGTGCAGGGCATCGAGGACGACCATCCCCTCCTCGACCGGCACGTCGAAGTCGTCGTAGTGACCCTCTTCGCCGGGGCTGCCGCGGAAGACCCTCAGGTGTGCGTCGGGCATCGTTCCTCCGTCGTCAGTGGTCGCTCGCGCCGAGCAGGGCGCGCTGATCGTCGGTCATCTGGGGGAGTTTCGTTCGTTTGACGCTCATCGTGCCATCGGCCGCCTTGGCGACGGCGATGTTGAGCTGGCCCCAGCGCTTGTCGTCCGTCGCCGGGTGGTCGAGCCGGCTGTGCGCACCTCGGCTCTCGGTCCGTTCGCGGGCGCTCCGCGCGATCGCCTCCGAGATCGTCAGCAGGTGGCCCAGCTCGAAGACGAGGTGCCAGCCCGGGTTATAGGCGCGGCCGCCCTTGGCGCGGACGTCCTGCCAGCGTGCCCGCAGCTCGACCAGTCCGTCGAGTGCCTCGGCGAGGTCGGACTCTTCGCGGTAGATGCCGACCAGGCGCTGCATCATCTCCTGCAGCTCGCGCTGGATGGCGTACGGATCCTCGCCGTCGCGGCGCTCGAGCGGCGCAAGGAGCTCGTCGACCGCTTCCTTGACCTGGACCGGGTCGAGATACGGATCGGCGTCCGTGGCGGCTGCCCGTTCCGCAGCCGCGGTCCCCGCCCGGGCCCCGAAGACGAGCAGGTCGGACAGCGAGTTGCCCCCGAGCCGGTTCGCGCCGTGCATGCCACCGGCGACCTCACCCGCGGCGAACAGCCCGGGGACGGTCGTCTCGCCGGTGTCGGCATCGACCCGGATGCCGCCCATCACGTAGTGGGTCGTCGGCCCGACCTCCATCGGTCCGGTGGTGATGTCGACGTCGGCGAGCTCCTTGAACTGCTCGTACATCGAGGGCAGCTTGCGCCGGACGTGCTCGGGCGGCAGGTAGCTGATGTCGAGGTAGACACCGCCGTGGGGAGAGCCGCGGCCCTCCTTGACCTCGGTGTAGATGGCCCGTGCCACGTTGTCGCGGGTGGACAGCTCGGGTGGCCGGCGTGCCTCCGTCTCGCGCCCGGCGGACAGGGCCTCGACCCACTGGGCCGCCTCCTCGTCGGTCGCGGCGTACTCGGCGCGGCGCTCCTCGGGGAGGTACTTCCACATGAACCGCTCGCCGAGCGCGTTGCGCAGGATCCCGCCCTCGCCGCGAACGGCCTCGGTCACCAGCAGACCGCGGACGCCCGGCGGCCAGACCATCCCGGTCGGGTGGAACTGGACGAACTCCATGTCGATCAGCTCGGCGCCGGCCTCGTAGGCGAGCGCCTGGCCGTCGCCGCTGTACTCCCACGAGTTCGAGGTGACCTCGTAGGCCTTGCCGATGCCGCCGGTCGCGAGGACGATCGCCTTGGCCGGGAAGACGATCGGGTGCCCGGTCGTGCGCCAGTACCCGAACGCGCCGCTCGGTCCGTCGGGACCCATCACCAGCCGGTTGACCGTGCACTCCATGTAGACCTCGATGCCGAGCGCGACGGCGTGGTCCTGGAGCGTCCGGATCATCTCGAGGCCGGTCCGGTCGCCGACATGCGCGAGGCGGGCGTGCGAGTGACCACCGAACGGCCGCTGCAGGATGCGCCCGTCCGTGGTGCGATCGAAGACGGCCCCCCACAGCTCGAGCTCGCGAACGCGATCGGGCGCCTCTAGCGCATGGAGCTGGGCCATCTGTGGGTTGTTCAGGAGCTTGCCGCCGACCATCGTGTCGCGGAAGTGGACCTGCCACGAGTCCGCTGCGGCGACATGGCCCATCGCCGCGGCGACCCCGCCCTCGGCCATCACCGTATGGGCTTTGCCGAGCAGCGACTTGCAGACGAGCCCGACATCCGCGCCTGCCGCCTTGGCCGCGATCGCCGCACGCAGGCCTGCCCCGCCGGCACCGATGACGAGAACGTCGTGGGGGCGGACTTGCGGCCTGATCGGCGCGGAGAGAACCATCAGATCCCGGTTAGAAGTGGATCGCCGGGTCGGTGATGACCCCCATCGCCAGCAGGCGGACGTACAGGTCGGCCAGCGCGACGGAGATCAGACTCGCCCACGCCCAGCGCATGTGGAACAGGTTCATCCACGTGGCCCGGCTCCACAGCTTGTAGCGGACCTGGGTCCGGCGACTGCACGAGAAGCAGTCCAGGTTGCCGCCGACGAGGTGACGGAACGAGTGACAGGACAGCGAATAGCCCGACAGCAGGAGGGCGTTGAAGAGCAGCACCAGCGTCCCCAGCCCGATCCGCCAGCCCCCGTTGAACTGCAACGACAGGATGGCGTCGAGCCACAGGAAGAAGAGCGGGACGAACGCGAGATACAGGAAGAACCGATGCAGGTTCTGGAGGATGAACGGGAAGGCCGTCTCCATCCGGTACTTCTTGTGGACGGTCGGCTCGCCGACGGCGCAGGCCGGCGGATCGGCGAAGTACGAGCGGTAGTAGGCCTTCCGGTAGTAGTAGCAGGTGGTCCGGAAGCCGAGCGGGATCCACAGGATGAGGATCGCCGGCGAGAACCAGGTGGGCATCCAGTCCGGGTGGATGAGCGGCGAGAAGAACGGCGAGAGGTAGCCGTCGACCTCGTACGCCACGCCGAACAGCGGATACCAGAGCAACGCCGAGAACAGCGAATAGACGATGAACGCGGTGAAGCCGACGGCGACGATCCCGGGCTCGGTCGCCCAGTCGTCGATGCGGCTCGTCGCGCCGAACCCCTGGCTGGCCGTGCCTGCCGGCTTGCGCGGGAGGCGGAGGCTGGCGGGCAGCCCCGTCATCGGGCCGCGGACGCGGTTGTCAGGCGGTCGACGATCGCGTCGGCGAACGCTGCCGTCCCGGTCGAGCCGCCCAGGTCGTAGGTGGTCGCCTTTCCCTCGGCGATGATGTCGCCGACCGATTTCTCGAGGCGGGTCGCTTCGTCCGCGTAACCCATGTGGCGCAGCATGAGCGCGCCGGACAGGATCATCGCGGTCGGATTGGCCCTGTCGAGGCCGGCGTATTTCGGCGCCGAGCCGTGGACCGGCTCGAAGACGGCGGCCTCGATACCGATGTTGGCGCCGGGCGCGACGCCCAGGCCGCCGACCAGCCCGGCGCACAGGTCGCTGACGATGTCGCCGTAGAGGTTCGGCAGCACGCAGCACGTCGTAGAGATCAGGCTTCTGGACGAGCTGCATGCACATGTTGTCGACGATGCGGTCCTCGAACTCGATGCGGCCGTCGTACTCCACCGCGATCGTCCGGCAGCTCTCGAGGAAGAGCCCGTCGGACAGCTTCATGATGTTGGCCTTGTGGACCGCGGTGACCTTGTGGCGGCCGTTCGCGACCGCGTACTCGAAGGCGAAGCGGGCGATCCGTTCGGACGCCTCGCGGGTGATGATCTTGATGCTCTCGGCTGCGTCCCGGCCGACCATGTGCTCGATCCCGGCGTAGAGGTCCTCGGTGTTCTCGCGGACGATGATCAGGTCCACGTCCTCGTAACGCGATTCGACGCCGACCATCGACTTGGCGGGCCGCAGGTTGGCGTACAACCCGAGCGCCTGGCGCAGACCGACGTTGACGCTGCGGAACCCGCCACCGACCGGGGTCGTGATCGGTCCCTTGAGCCCGATCTTGTTGCGCTTGACCGACTCGAGGACGTGATCCGGGAGCGGCGTGCCGTACTCGGCGATCGCCGACTCACCGGCCTCGACCGTCTCCCATTCGAAGCCGATCCCGGTCGCGTCGAGGACGCGAGTGGTCGCCTCCGCCAGCTCCGGCCCGATGCCGTCGCCGGGGATCAGGGTGACTCGGTGGGTCATGGCTCGATTGTAGCGACGCGGACGGCACGCGGCGGCGGCCGGCCGCCGGGTGGCGGGCCGGCCCGTCCTAGGGCGCGAGCCGCGTCAGGGCGCCAGGCGCTTGCCAGGGGCAACATTCCGCCGACTTTGTCGAGGGACCGGTGCGGGCGCGCCCGCTGTCACGGCGTCGAAGAATCGCGGAGCGTTCACCTTCGAACGTGACGAAGACTGTCTTGCCGTCAGGCGAGAATCCGATATGCCGGTCCGTTCGGTGCCAAAGTCGAGCCGACGACCGACGAGGATGCCCGGGCGGCTGGCGTCGGCTGGAGCGATCATGATCTGGCCCGCCGTATCCTGGCGCTGCAGGAGGACCTGAGGGCGAGCCGTCGACCGGAAGCAGTCGCTCGGTCTTCGCGCTGTCGAGTTCGCGATCACAGCGGTGCCGTCAGGCGTGACCGGAGTCGTTGATGGCCGGTCCGCCCTGTCCGACGGACCATGGGGACCAAGGGCGAGATCCGTTCGGCTGCCGTCCAAGGCGGCCAGTACGAGCTGGGTCGAGTCGTCCGCATACCGGCGCAGGTAGAGGATCGATCTGCCATCGGTGAGAAGACGGGCCACCGGACCCGACGGCATCGACGGGCTCCCACGGCACGATCCCGCCCGTCCGCAGGTCAAGAGACGGACGCGAACCGTCCTCGAGGGCACATCGCGGTCGCCACGAGGGTGCCATCGGTGAGACGGCGAGATCCTGGTAATCGTTCTTGTCGAGCGCGGGCCGAGTCGAGATCGGCGGAGGTCCGCCGTCGGGATGAATGGCGAGATCCCCGCCGGCGGGTCGCTGTCGAGCAAGTGCTCACCCGGAAGAGGATCTGCCGCCCGTCGGTGGCAGCCAGTTCACCTGGTTGGCCGGTTGCGTGACGGCAGTCGATCCCCGTCCCATCGACATTGACGATGTTGATCACGTGGCCTGCCATTCGCACCGTCGAGAGAAACGCGATCCGCGTGCTATCGGGCGACCAATCGACCAGGTCGAGCCCAGCGACTGCCGGAGTGATCGCGCGAACCCCGGTGCCGTCGGCGTTGGCGACACGAGCTTGAGTCCCTCGTTGCGCGGACCCTGCGGAGAAACAGTGAATTTCGTGCCGTCTCGCGAGAACGCCGCGACCGAAGTCATCGTTCGCGCCGGTGATCGAGGGCGTAGTCACGCGTCCGGTCCGGGATCGACCGACGAAGATGTCGCCGTCGGCGCTCGAAGGAGCGATCTGCCGTTGCGGGCCAGACCGAACGGGGGCGGTACTCGCTGGACTGGTGCGAACCCACGGCGAATCGCCAGATCGCCGCGATCAGGGCAACGAGGACGGCCAGCAACGCGAGCGCTTGACCAAGCGTCGGGTCGCGCAACACGGAGCGGGGTCGAGAGTTAGATCCACGGGGAGCCACCTTTCGAGGCTCGACCATGCCGGGCGCTGCCGCTCCGTCCGGGTCCGTCGCAGGACGGCATCGAGGTGCTCCGGCACCCGGTGCTCGGCATCCGCGTGGAGCCAGTCGGAGACGTGGCGGTCGAAGGCGTCGCTGGGGTTCATGCCGGGCGCCCCTCTCGGATGTCGGGGCCCGGGCGAGCGTCGGCGTCGAGCGCCGCGCGCATCTCCCTGAGCCCGCGGTACAGGCGGGACTTGGTCGTGCCCAACGGGATCCCGAGCGTCGCCGCGACCTCCGGCAACGGCAGGTCGAGGTAGTGATGCAAGACGATGACCGCCCGCTCCTCAGGCTCGAGCCGGCTGAAGCCTCGCTCGAGCTGGTCGCGGTCGGCGATCGCCGACACGGCGTCGGCGATGGAAGGAGGGTTCGAGAGATCGGTGATGTCGACGTCGAGATGATGACGCCGAAGGCGCCGGATCTCATCGATGCAGGCATTCACCAGGAGTCGACGCAACCAGGCGTCGAATCGATCCGGGTCGCGCAGCGTGGGCAGATCACGCCAGGCACGGACGAGCGCGTTCTGGACGGCGTCCGTCGCGCGATCCGCATCCCGGAGCATGAGCCAGGCGGTCGCGTCGAGGCGGGAGATCGCGGCGCCTGCCAGCTCGGCGAAGGCGTCATGATCGCCCTTCCGCGCTCGCTCCACGAGGTCTCGCGTCATCACGGCCCTCAGGCGGTGGCGCGACTCGTGTGGCCGCGCTCACTGAGTATGGCGCGCAGCTCTACCGGAATGGCTTCACTTCCGTTCGAGGTCCGCCGCCCTCGACCTCAGTCAGCGCTCGGATGGAGCCACAGCCAGGCTCGAAGCGTCATCCCGGACGCGTGGACCTCGGCGGCGACGTCCCGTCCGACGTAGCGGTAGTGCCAGGCCTCCGCGCCGTAGCAGGTCTGTGTCTCCGCACCCGGCGGATAGCTCTGGATCCAGCCGAACCGCCAGGCGTTGTCCGCCAGCCATCGCGCCTGCCGCGAGCGCGCGAATGCCGTGCGTCCACGGGGACCCGCCGCCCGCGGCCTTGAAGTCGATGGCGGTCCCGAGCTGGTGCTCCGAGTGTCCGGCGCGCGCACTGAAACGTCTGGCCTCGGCTTCTCCTGAGGTGCGTACCCAACCCGCGAACGTCCTTTGCTGGCGGGCCTCGCTCCGGTATGCCGACTCGACCGCGAGTCGGACCCCGGCCTTCCGCGCGGCCTTGACGAGTGCCGTGAGATCCGCGATCGCGATGCGCCGAATGGTGCCGCCGCCGGACAGACCCGCCCTGGAAACGGGCACGAGGTCCGGCGGTACGTAGCCCTTTGGCAGTCGGCTCGTCGTATCGACGATCGTGCGCTGCCAGTCGTCGTAGGCCGCGTGGGCGGCGGGCTCGTCGGCGTACCGGCAGGCGGGCAGCGGCGGCGTCGTTGCAGCGGGCGACGAGGATCGGGAGCAGCGCAACCGATGTTGCGCGCGGCGCCGAGGATGTCGCCTTCGCTGAAGGACCGGCAGAGCCAGGTGATGGCGCCGTCGGGGACCGACACGACGGGCGGATCCCACGCACCGATCAGCGCGGTACCGGATTCGTTCGCGCGCGTGATCAACGCCGCGACGAAGATGGTGATGATTGCGATCGTCATGGTCAGCGGCAACGCACGTGAGCTGCTCTCCCGAGATTGCGCGCGTCGGACGAGGCGGACGATCGTTTGTGCTCGTTCGGGACGGCCATTCATGGCGATCCCTCCTTTGTGTCGAAAGCTGCATTTCAGAGTCGTCGTCCTGTTCCTGAAAGGCGCGCCTGTCGCAAGTCGGATGGCGGCGGCGCGATGACGGCCGACCCGCCCGGTCAGGCAAGTCGGCCGCAGGAGTGGGTGTGGTCAGGTCAGGGCGCCAGGCGCTGCCAGCTGCAACATTCCGTCGACTTTGTCGAGGGACCCGTGCGGGGCGCCCCCGTCGCAGCGTCGAAGAATTGCGGCGCTTCACCTGCGAACGTGACAAAGACCGTCGTGCCGTCCGGCGAGAATCCATACGCTGGTTCCTCGGCGTCCACGTCGAACCGACGACCCACAAGGATGCCCGGGCGACTTGCGTCGGCAGGGGCGATCATGATCTGCCCCAAACCCCGCCCCAACGCCGTCCCGTTGCGGCCGAGGAGGACCTGGGAGCCGTCGGGCGAATGCAGCAGACCCCCTTCGCCGTAATCGGACGGGTCGAACCTCAGCTCGCGATCGGCCTTGGTGGCGATATCGAGCTGATGGATGCGCCCCGGCAACGTCGCCGACTCCCAGCGCCAGTACGTGAGGGTTCGGCCGTCGGGCGCGAGATCGATGCCCTTGTACTCGACGGGGCCAACCACGGAAGGCACGATGGGTGTCAGGCCACTCCCATCGGCCTGGATCGAGTAGATGCCGGCCCGCTCCGAATCGGCGGCCGCGGTACGGCTGCCGAAGAGCAGTTCCGAAGTGCGTGCCTGGCAGCCAGGCCACCCAGTAGTCGACGACCAGGCCGTTCACGTCGCAGCGTGCGCATCGTGCCGTGCTCGATATCGACGATGGACAGGACGCGGACGCCTTTGGCCGTCGACACGACCGCCAGCGACCGGCCATCCGGCGACCAGTCGAACCAGGTAGCGTCGGTCAGGGGCTCCTTCACGAGCGCCCGAACCCCCGATCCGTCCGGGGCGGCGATCATCAGCGTTGCGTCGCGCCCCGACACCCTCCGGAGAAACATCAGCTGCGTGCCATCTCGGGTGTATCCCACCGCGAAGTCATCGCTCGGGCCGGAGATGACAACGTGGGCATGCGTCCCGTCGGGGTCGGCCACCAGGATGTCGCCGTCAGCCTTGTAGGCGATCTGGCCGTTGGCGGCCAGACCGAACGGTGGCGGTACTCGCTGGACACGGGAACCGACGGCGATCGCGACCCCGATCAACGCAACGAGGATGGCCGCGACGAGAAGGGCCTTGCCAAGCGTCGGTCGCGCAAAAGAACGAGTTTGTGCGGTCAGATCCACGGGGAGCCACCTTTCGGGGCTCGACCACCACGGCCGCTGTCGGGTGCGTGTCGTCCGGGCGAGGGCCTCGTCGAGGTAGCCGGGCATACCGTGCCCCGCCTGCTCGTCGAGCCAGTCCGAGACGGTCCGTTCGAAGCCATCGTTGAGCGTCATGCCAGACGGCCCTCCGTGATCTCCGACCGAGGTCGGGCATCGGCGTCGAGCGCAGCTCGCATGGACCCGAGTGCTCGGTGGAGGCGCGATTTCGCCGTCCCGAGCGGGATCCCGAGCGCGATGGCGACCTCCGGCAGTGGCAGGTCGAGATAGTGATGAAGGACGATCAAAGCCCGCGCCTCCGGCTCGAGGCGGCTGAAGCCGCGTTCGAGCTGGTCGCGGTCGTTGGTGACGGACACGCCGTCGTCGATCGACGGCGCGTCGATGGGAGTCAGTTCGATATCGACCCGATGCCGCCGGAGCCGGCGCGCCTCATCGATGCAGGCGCGGTAGAGCAGCCGGTGGAGCCAGGCCTCGAAGCGATCGGGACTGCGCAATGTGGGCAGGTCACGCCAGGCTCGAACGAGCGTCTCCTGGACGGCGTCCTTGGCCTGGTCGGGATCGCGCAGGATGAGCCGGGCGGCAGCGTCCAGCCGGAAGATCGAGGCGCCTGCCAGCGCGGCGAAGGCGTCATGATCGCCCCGTCTCGCTCGCTCCACGAGTTCCTGCTGCATCACGCCCCTCGGCGGCGGCGCGGCCGACATGACCGCGCTCATCGAGTATGGCGAGGCGATACCACTGCTTCGTTCCGAAACCGTCCGAGCGGAGGCGCGACGCGGTACCATCGCTCCCCCACCCCGACCCGCCCAGCGGAGCCGTCGCCCTCGTGAAGATCCAGGAAGCCGACGCCAAGACCCTGCTCGTCGCGCAGGGCCTGCCCGTACCCGACTGGGAGGTCGCCCACACCGTCCCCGAGGCGCGAGCCGCCGCCGAACGCATCCTCGGCGGCGGGGCGAGCGCCGTCGTGATCAAGGCCCAGGTCCTCGTCGGCGGGCGCGGCAAGGCCGGCGGCGTGAAGCTAGCCTCCAGCCCCGACGAGGCCGAGAAGGTCGCGGCGGCCATCCTCGGCATGGACATCAAGGGCATCACGGTCCGCAAGGTCCTGGTCGCCGCCGCGGCCGACATCGTCCGCGAGTTCTACATGTCAGCGGTCCTCGACCGCGCCGAGCGGCGCATCCTGCTGATGGGCTCGGCCGAGGGCGGCGTCGAGATCGAGCAGGTCGCGGTCGACCACCCGGAGGCGATCATCCGCCACCACGCAGACCCGCTCCTTGGGCTGCTCGACTATCAGGCTCGGGAGTTCGCCTTCGCGATGGGCCTGGGTGGCCACCTCAAGGCGGCCGTCGCGATCGCCAAGGGCCTCGTCCGGACGATGCTCGCGTACGACGCCGACCTGGTCGAGATCAACCCGCTGGCGATCGTCCGCGAGCCGGCCCCGACGGCGCCGACGTCGAGCGCCTGGTCTGCCTCGACGCCAAGGTCACGCTCGACGACTCGGCACTCCCCCGCCATCCCGGCCTCGAGGCGCTGCGCGATCCCGACGAGGAGGATCCCGCCGATCGCGAGGCGCGCGAGGCGGGCCTGACGTTCATCAAGCTCGACGGCACGATCGGCTGCATGGTCAACGGCGCCGGCCTGGCGATGACGACCATGGACCTCGTCAAGCGGGCCGGCGGCGAGCCGGCCAACTTCCTCGACATCGGCGGTGGGGCGCGGGCGGACAAGGTCGCGGCGGCGATGCGGATCATCCTGGCCGACCCGAAGGTCGACGCGATCCTGGTCAACATCTTCGGCGGCATCACCCGCGGCGACGAGGTGGCCCGCGGGCTCATCGACGCACGCGCCGTCCAGGAGCGCGACGTCCCGATGGTGGTCCGGATCGTCGGCACCAACGCCGCCGAGGCCGCGGTCCTGCTCGAACAGGCGAACTTCGCGACGGCGACCTCGCTCGACGACGCCGCGGAAAAGGCCGTCGCGGCATCCCGGGGAGCGGCCGCGCAGGGAGCTCCCTCATGAGCGTTCTCGTCGGGCCGGGCACGCGCCTGCTGGTCCAGGGCATCACCGGGCGCGAGGGCGAGTTCCATAGCCGCGCGATGCAGGCCTACGGGACCCAGATCGTGGCCGGTGTCACGCCCGGCAAGGGCGGCCAGCAGGCCCTCGACGGCACGGTCCCGGTCTTCGACACCGTCAGCGAGGCGATCCGCGAGACCGGCGCGAACACGTCCTGCATCTTCGTCCCGGCCGGCGGCGCGCCGGACGCGGTGATGGAGGCCGCCGCGGCGGGGATCGCCACGATCTTCTGCATCACCGAGGGCATCCCGACGCTCGACATGATCGCCGCGGTCGAAGTCGTCCGGCGGGCCGGCGCGACGCTGATCGGGCCGAACTGCCCGGGCGCGACGTCACCGGGCTCGGCCAAGGTCGGGATCATCCCGGGCTCGGTCCATCGCGAGGGCCGGGTCGGTGTCGTCAGTCGCTCCGGGACGCTGACCTACGAGGCGGTCCAGGCCATGACCGACGCCGGGGTCGGCCAGTCGACGTGCGTCGGGATCGGCGGCGATCCGATCATCGGGACGACGTTCCTGGACGTCCTGCAGCTGTTCGCCGCGGACCCCGACACCGACGCGATCGTGCTCATCGGCGAGATCGGCGGAGCGGCCGAGGAGACGGCCGCCGCGTGGGCCGCGGAGCACCTGGCCGACGTCCCGAAGGTGGCCTTCATCGCCGGGCGGACCGCCCCCGAGGGCAAGCGGATGGGCCACGCCGGCGCGATCATCTCGGGCGGCGCCGGGACCGCCGCGTCCAAGGTCGAGGCGCTCGAGGCGGCCGGCTTCCGCGTCGCCGGCTCCCCGACCGAGCTTCCCGGCCTCCTGCGCGACGCCGGCTACCGAGGCTAGGAGGGCGGCCGATGCAGCTCGACGACATCCGTTTCCTGTTCGCGTTCGACCGGTGGGCGACGACCAAGATCCTCGATGCCACGGAGGGCGTCGATCCGGCCACCTGGTCGGCGACGAACATCGTCGACGATCGAGGCCTGGGCGGGATCCTGGTCCACCACCTTGGCGCGTCGCAGCGCTGGCGCCACGGCCTGACCGGCGCGGCCGGCGAGATGCCACGGCCAGAGGACGGGCCGCTGCCGGATCTCGCCACGTTGCGGGCCTCCTGGGAGCGCGAATGGGCCGGCTACGACGCCTGGTTCGAGCGGATGGACCCCACCTGGCTGGACCAGTCCGAGGAGGGCATCAGCCTGTGGCAGGCGCTCGCCCATGTCGTCAACCACGGCACCCAGCACCGATCCGAGGCGGCCGTGCTTCTGACCGATGTCGGCCACTCCCCCGGCGACCTCGACATGGTCGATTACATCGACTCGGTGAACGGCCAGGGCACATGAGTCGTCTCATGGACCTGGTCGCCGGGGACGCCCCCGACATCCTGCTGGTCATCGGGCTCGACGACCTGGTCGCGCTCGACGACCGGCGGCGCTTCCCGGCTCACCTCGCCCTCGGGAGTGGCCTGGACCCGACGTGGCTCGACCTGTTCGCGGAAGCCGCCCGGACCGTGACCGGTGCCGACGGTCCGGCCGATTTCATCGACGCCCGGCTCGAGCTCGATGCATTGGGCGACGGCGACGACCGCTCGGTCGAGCGGGTGGATCCGAGCTGGATCAGTGCGGTCGCGATGATCCCGGACGGCGACCTCGACGGCATCGCCGGCCGCTGGATCGAGCTGGTCGAGGACGAGCTCGGGGCGTTGCCGCGCGAGGAGAAGCCCTGGATCCGCGACCTCGCGGGGCGCATCGTGGTCTTCTGCCGCGCCGCCGATCGCGCTCCTGACGTCCTGTTCGCGTGGTCCCTCCGGTGACCGACGAGACGCGGGACAACGCCGCGTCGTTCACCGCCAACGAGGAGCTGTGGAACGCGTGGACCGCCGTTCACGCCGCCGGCGACTTCTACGATCTCGAAGGGTTCAAGGCGGGCGGGGTCCGGATCCGGCCGTACGAGATCGAGCTGCTCGGCGACGTCACGGGCAAGTCGCTGCTCCATCTCCAGTGCCACTTCGGCATCGACACGCTGTCGTTGGCCCGGCTGGGCGCGCGGGTCACCGGTGCGGACCTGTCGCCCGACGCGATCGAGCTGGCCGCGGATGCTGGCCGATCGAGCTCGGCTTTCCCGACGCGCGGTTCGTCCGCTCGAACCTGTACGACCTGCCCGAACGCGCTCGAGGGCACGCTTCGACATCGTCTACACCTCGCGCGGCGTCCTCGGCTGGCTGCCCGGACATCCGCGCCTGGGCGCGGGTCGTCGCCCACTTCCTGGCACCCGGCGGCACGTTCTTCATCACCGAGGCGCACCCGGTCATGAACGTCTTCGAAAACGAGGGCGTCGCGCCCGGCGAGCTCCGCCTGACCTATCCGTACTGGGAGCATCGCGAGCCGTTGACCTTTGCCGTCAAGGGCTCGTACGCGGACCCGGACGCCGATGTCGGCGACCTGACCGAGCACAGCTGGGATCACGGCCTGGGCGAGATCGTGACCGCGCTGATCGACGCCGGACTCCGGATCGACAAGCTGATCGAGTACCCGTTCCTCGAGTGGAAGGTCGACTTCCTCGTCGAGGAAGAGCCGGGCAACGACCGCTGGGTCCTGCCGCCCGGCACGCCCGGCGAGCTGCCGCTGATGTTCTCGCTCCTGGCGTCGAAGCCGGCCTGACCCTCAGAACCCGAGCGAGACCCACGACGGACCACCGGGCGCCTCGATGAGCTCGACGAGGACACCGTGACACGCGCGGGGGTGCAGGAACGCGACCGGGCCCTCGGCGCCCCGGCGCGGGGCCGAATCGATCAGCTCGATGCCATCGATCTCGAGGCGGAGCAGCGCCTCGGCGAGGTTCGGGACCTCGAAGCAGACGTGGTGGAAGCCCTCGCCCTTGCTCTCGAGGAAGCGCGCGACGCCGGTCGACGAGTCCGTCGGCTCGACGAGCTCGATCTTCGACTCGCCAACCCCCAGGAACGCGATGCGGACCCCATCCGACGGGATGTCCATGACCGTCTCGAGATCGAGCGCCAACGCGTCCCGCCAAAGACCGAGCGACGCATCGATCGAACGCACGATGAGCGCGACGTGGTGGATGCGTCCGATCCGTCGGACGGTCTCCGGGAGGTGCTCCGTCGGCGGCGTTCGTGGCATCCCGGCAGCGTACCCTGTCGCCCATGACGGATGCGGACCCGGTCAGCGGTGTCGTGATCCGGGTCCCGCTCCCCGCCCCGCTTCAACGGCTCCGACTGGCCGACGACTCCGCGGCGGGGCTGGGTGTCCCGCCTCACGTCACGCTCCTCTTCCCGTTCATGCCGGCCGCGGCGCTCGAGCCGCCCGTTCGCCGCGGCGCTCGCCGAGATCGCGGCCGCGGTCGAGCCGTTCGATGTCCGGTTCGGCGCGGTCGGGCGCTTTCCGGGCATCGTCTACCTGGTCCCCGAGCCGGGAGGGCGGTTCACGACCCTGACCGACGCGATCGCCGCGTCGCTTTCCCGCCTACCAGCCGTACGAGGGCGCGTTCGAGGAGGTCATCCCTCACCTGACGCTCGTGGAGTCACCGACGGCACCGCTCGACGAGATCGCCGATGCCGCGCAGCGTCATCTGCCGTTCACGCATCGGGTGTCGGTGATGGAGGTCCTCGTCGAGGGGCCGGACGCGCGATGGCACGGTCACTGGCGGATCCCGTTCGGTCGGCGACGCTGACCGACGGCTCAACGTCAGACGGTCTCGCCCTTGCGCGGCGGGAGCGGACACTCGACCGGGAGACCGAGCAGCCGACCGATGCGACGTCTGTGTGTCGCGATCTGTCGGTAGAGCGGCTCCAAGAGTGCGTGACCGACGCGGTTGTCGAGCGCGATCGCGAGGAACCGCCAGCGCGGGACGAGTCGGCCGGCCGCAAGCACGGCCCTGGCGCCGGTCAGGATCGTGTCGTCGCCGCGCACGAAATGGATGGTCGTCGTTAGCGACCGACCCTCCACGAGCCGCTCCACCCGTGACACCGTGTCCGCCTCGGTCAGGGCCAGCAAGCCGAGGCGACTCGGGAGCGTCCGTTTCGCCAGGAAGGCGGCCATCGCGAGACAGATCCCGCAGTCGGAGTCATACAGGAGGTAACCGGAGCGGTCCATCGGTAACGTGATACCCATCGGTATCATGTTCTCGCAGTCGCGACCGTCCGTCAAGGGCATGGGTGCTCGGGTCAGACGGTGATCAGCTCCCGATGCTCCCCCCAGGCCACCCGCAGGCAGTCGCTGATCTCCCCCACCGTCGCGTGGGCGCGGACCGCGGCGAGGATGGCTGGCATCAGGTTGCCCTCTCCACGGGCCGTCGTCTCGAGACCATCCATGGCGTCGAGCCAGCCCTGGGCGGAGCGCTCGGCTCGGACCCGCCGGACGCGCTCGATCTGGCGACTCTCGCCCTCCGGATCGATGCGATGCAGAGGTGGCGTCGAAACCTCGTCGTCGCGGAAGCGGTTCACCCCGACGACGACCTGGTCGCCCGACTCGATCGCCCGCTGGACGCGGTAGGCGGCCTCCTGGATCTGGCGCTGCTGGAAGCCGCCTTCGATGGCGGCGAGCGTCCCGCCCATCTCCTCGATCTCGTCGAGGTAGGCCCACGCGGCCGCCTCGAGCTCGTTGGTCAGGCTCTCGACGTAGTAGGAGCCGGCGAGCGGGTCCGGCGTCTCGGTCACGCCCGCCTCGTGGGCGAGGATCTGCTGGGTCCGCAGCGCGAGGCGGGCCGCCTCCTCGGTCGGCAGGGCGAGGGCCTCGTCGCGCGAGTTGGTATGGAGACTCTGGGCGCCGCCGAGCACCGCGGCCAGGGCCTGGATCGTCGTCCGGACCACGTTGTTGTCGACCGATTGGGCGGTCAGGCTGGATCCCGCGGTCTGGACGTGGAAGCGGCAGACCCACGATCGCGGGTCCTTCGCTCCGAAGCGCTCCTTCATGATCGTGGCCCACATCCGGCGCGCGACGCGGAACTTGGCGACCTCCTCGAACAGCTCCGACCAGGCGGCGAAGAAGAAGGAGAGGCGTCCGGCGAAGGCGTCGACATCGAGGCCACGAGCGACGGCGGCATCGACGTAGGCGATCGCGTCGGCCAGCGTGAAGGCCAGCTCCTGGGCGGCCGTCGCCCCGGCCTCCCGCATGTGGTAGCCCGAGATCGAGATCGTGTTCCACTTCGGGAGCTCGGTGGCGCAGAACTCGAAGACATCGGTGACGAGGCGCATCGACGGCCGCGGCGGGAAGATGTAGGTGCCCCGCGCGATGTACTCCTTGAGGATGTCGTTCTGGGTCGTGCCTCCGATGGCGGCCCGCGGCACGCCCTGGGCCTCGGCGGCTGCCACGTAGAGGGCCAGCAGGATCGGCGCCGTGGCGTTGATCGTCATCGACGTGCTGACCTCGCCGAGCGGCAGGCCGTCGAGCAGGACCGACATGTCGGCCAGGCTGGAGATCGGCACCCCGACACGGCCGACCTCGCCCTCCGCCTCCGGCGCGTCCGAGTCGTAGCCCATCTGGGTCGGCAGGTCGAAGGCGACCGACAGCCCGGTCTGCCCCTGCGCGAGCAGGTAGCGGAAGCGCTGGTTGGTCTCCTCGGCCGTCGCGAAGCCCGCGTACTGGCGCATCGTCCAGAAGCGGCCGCGGTACATCGTCGGCTGGACGCCCCGCGTGAAGGGGTACTCCCCCGGGCGCCCGAGGTCGCGATCCTCGTCGAGGTCGGCGGTGTCGGCCGGGGTGTAGAGGTCCCGGATCACGATCCCCGACGACGTCTCGAACGGGTCACGCCGTTCCGGGGCGGCCTTGAGCGCCTTCGCCCGCAGGGTCTCGCGCCAGCGATCGCGGGCCGGGTCAGGCCCCTCCCCGACCGGGCGTTGCGGGCGGGTCATGCCCGGGTCACCGGATGACGACCAGCGAGTCGCCGAGCTCGACCGTCTGCCCGACCGCGACCTCGACCCGCTCGACCACCCCGTCCCGGGGAGCGCGCAGCTCGTTCTCCATCTTCATGGCCTCCACCGCGAGGAGCCGCTGGCCGGCGGCGACGGTATCGCCGGGCGTCACCGCCACCGACACGACGCGTCCCGGGATGATGGCACGAACCGCCGTCGGGCCGTGGTGGGCGGCCGACGTTCGGTCGGCGGTGGCCCTGGCGCGGAGGTCGGCGAGGCCGGCGTCCTGGACCTCCAGCTCGAAGCGCCAGCCGGCGATGACGACCTCGACCGGGGTGCTGCCGCGGACTGCGGGTCGGCCGGTGCCCGGGAGGACGACCGGTCGCTCGCCAGGTGGTGGGTCCATCCGGGCGGGCGCCGAGGCCGGGTCGACCTCGGCCAGGAGGTCGCCGGTGGTGGCGTCCGTCACGCGCAGGCGGCTCATCCGGGCCACCGGTCGACGGCGTCTTCCCTGGCCGCAGCTGCCCATCCGTCGGCATCAGGGCCGGCCGGGTCGCAGCGGCTCCGGACTGACGTGCCCGTCGGTCCCCGGCAGCGACCGCCGCAGCAGCTGCCTCCCCCGCCGCCGTTGCGTATCGGGCCCGCTCCGCTGGCCCGTCCCACTCGTCGGCCACCCAGTCGATCGACAGGTCTCCGGCCCGGAACCCCGCATGCCGGGCCACGAACCGGTGGAACGGCAGGGTCGTCTGGATGCCGGCGACCTCGGTCTCGTCGAGTGCACGCCGTAGCCGGTCGATCGCCGCGGGCCGGTCTCCGGCGTGGACCATGATCTTGGCGACCAGGTTGTCGTAGTCGGGAGGGACCCGGTCGCCGTCCACGACGCCGGTGTCGACCCTGACCCCGGGTCCCGCCGGCATGACCCACCGCCGGATCCTGCCAGGGCCCGGGGCGAAGTCGCGGGCCGGGTCCTCGGCCGACAGGCGGACCTCGATGGCGTGACCGTCGGGGCTGGTCGCCCGCTCCGCCGCGGCCAGCGCCGCCGCCGAGAGTGGTCGTCCGGCAGCCAGCTGGAACTGCTCCTGGACGATGTCGAGGCGGCCGACCAGCTCGCTGACACCGTGCTCGACCTGGAGGCGTGTGTTGACCTCCAGGAAGTAGACCGCACCATCGGGAGCTCGCAGGAACTCCGCGGTCGCAGCATTCCGCAGCCCTGCCGCCGTGGCGACGCGAACCGCACGGTCGTGGAGGTGCCGCCGTTCGTCGACGGTCAGGCCGGGTGCCGGCGCCTCTTCGACCAGCTTCTGGTGACGCCGCTGGATCGAGCAGTCGCGCTCGCCGATGGCGACGATCTGCCCGGTCGCGTCCCCCAGGAGCTGGACCTCGATATGGCGCGCAGGCCGGACCTCGCGCTCCAGGAAGACGGAGCCGTCGCCGAATGCGGACATCGCCTCGGCCGAGCCGGCTGCCAGCGCCGCCGGGAGGTCCGCCGCCGTGACCACCCTGCGCATGCCCCGTCCTCCGCCGCCGGCCGCGGCCTTGACCAGCAACGGGAAGCCGATCCGCTCCGCCTCGGCGAGGATCGCCGGCACCGCGTCCGGGCGGTCGACCGATCACCGGGTCGATCGTCCCGGGCACCCCCTCCACGCCGACGGACCGGGCGAGACGGCGCGCCTGGATCTTGTCGCCGAGGGCCTCGATCATCGCAGCCGACGGCCCGACGAAGACGAGACCCGCGTCCTCCACGGCTCGGGCGAATGCCGCTCGCTCGGACAGGAACCCGTATCCCGGGTGGATCGCTTCGGCCCCGGTCTCCGCGGCCGCCGCGAGGATCGCGTCGATCCTCAGGTAGCTCTCGGCCGGCGGGCGCCGGCCCCAGCCGGACGGCGGCGTCGGCCATCCGGACGTGCTGGGCGTCGGCGTCCGCGTCGCTGTAGACCGCGACCGCCTCCATCCCCAGCTCATGGCTGGCACGGATGATCCGGACGGCGATCTCCCCGCGGTTGGCGACCAGGATCCGGCGGAAGGGCGGGCCGGACGGGCTCATGCGGCGCGGCCGTCTTTGCGCAAAGACGGTCGGTCGCGGAGGGTCTCAGAGCGGGATGTTGCCATGCTTCTTCCGCGGGTTGGTGTCCCGCTTGTCGGCCAGCACGGCCAGTGCCCGGATGAGCCGTGGTCGCGTCTCCGACGGCCGGATGACGTCGTCGACATATCCACGGGCCGCCGCGATGTACGGGTTCGCGAACTCGTCGCGGTAGGCGGCCACCAGTCGCGCCCGTTCCGCCTCGACATCATCGGCGGCGGCCAGGGCCTCGCGGTGGATGATGTTGACCGCGCCCTCGGCACCCATCACCGCGATCTCCGCGGTCGGCCACGCAAGATTGATGTCACCGCGGATGTGCTTGCTGCTCATGACGTCGTATGCCCCGCCGTAGGCCTTGCGGGTGATGACCGTCAACTTCGGGACCGTCGCCTCGGCGTAGGCGTAGAGCAACTTCGCGCCGTGACGGATGATGCCGCCGTGTTCCTGGCCGACGCCGGGCAGGAAACCCGGGACGTCGACGAACGTGACGAGCGGGACGTTGAACGCGTCGCAGGTCCGGACGAAGCGGGCCGCCTTGACCGATGCATCGATGTCGAGTGCGCCGGCCAACACCGCCGGCTGCTGCGCGACGATCCCGACACTCCGTCCGGCGAGGCGAGCGAACCCGACGATGATGTTCTGGGCGAGAGCGGGCTGGATCTCGAGGAACGTCCCGTCGTCGATGACGCGGCGCAGGACCTCGTGCATGTCGTACGGCGTCCGCGGATCGTCGGGCACGAGGTCGTCGAGACTCGCGTCCATTCGATCGCTGGGATCCGACGGTCGCGACGACCGGCGGCACCGAGAGGTTGTTCTGGGGCAGGTACGCCAGCAAGGCGCGCGCCGTGTCCAGGGCGCCGGCCTCGTCATGTGCGGCGAGATGGGCGACACCGCTCTTCGTCGTGTGCGTCGTCGCGCCGCCGAGGAACTCCGCGTCGACATCCTCGTGCGTCACGGTCTTCACGACGCCGGGCCCGGTGACGAACATGTAGCTCGTGCCCTCGACCATGACGATGAAATCGGTGATCGCCGGCGAATAGACGGCGCCACCCGGCGCAGGGACCGAGGACCAACGAGATCTGCGGGACGACGCCGGAGGCCAGGACGTTGCGCAAGAAGATGTCCGCGTAGCCACCGAGCGACACGACGCCTTCCTGGATCCGCGCACCGCCGGAATCATTCAGTCCGATGATCGGGGCCCCGACCTTCATCGCGAGATCCATCACCTTGCAGATCTTCTCGGCGTACGCCTCGGACAGGGATCCGCCGAAGACCGTGAAGTCCTGGCTGAAGACGAACACCGTCCTGCCGTCGATCTCGCCGTGACCGGTGACGACCCCGTCGCCGAGGAACGATTCGGTCGCGGTCGCGTCGCGGTTCGTGACGAACGCATCCAGTTCGACGAACGAACCAGGATCCAACAGGAGGTCGAGCCGTTCGCGGGCCGTCAGCTTTCCGGCCTCGTGCTGTTTCGCGACACGAGCCTCGCCACCACCCTCGCGCGACATCGCACGCATCTGCTCAAGTCGATCGAGTCGCTCCGCGTTGGTCGACACCGCTCTGAGACTCCATTCGGTCTGTCTTTGCGCAAGGACAGGGCCATCATAGTCACCGCGCGACCCGTCGATAGACGCACCCGGATATCCACAGATTCGGTGAACAACTCGCAAAGCGTGTGGATAACCGGGTGCCCGAATGAGGGTCCCCGGAGGTACGATGGCCGGACTCCGCTCCCCTCCCCCGACGGCCTCGTGCCGCCCGAACAGATTCCGAGGTGATGCCCAGGTGACGAACGTGATCGCGATCGCTAATCAGAAGGGTGGCGTCGGCAAGACGACCACGGCGATCAACCTGGCCGGAGCTCTCGCGGAAGAGGGATACCGCGTCCTCTGCGTCGACATGGATCCGCAGGCGAACTTGACCGCCGGCCTCGGCATCAACCTCAACACTGTCGAACGTTCGATGGCGGACGTCCTCGCCGACGGACGATCGTCGCTCGGCGAAGTGATCCTGCCGACCGAGACCGCGGGCATCGATGTCGCACCGGCGCACATCGACCTGGCGTCGACCGAGGGCGAGCTGTTCACCGCACTCGGGCGCGAGCAGATCCTGCGCGAGGCATTCGAAGGCCAGATCGATAGTTACGACTACGTGCTCATCGATTGCCCGCCGAACCTCGGACTGCTGACCGTCAACGGACTCGTCGCGTCGACCGGTGTGATCATCCCGGTCCAGACGCAGTACTACGCGATGAAGGGTCTCAACAACCTGGTCAAGGTCATCAACGCGATCCGCCTCAAGTTGAACCGTGACCTGAAGATCCTCGGCCTGTTGCCGACCTTCTACGACGCGCGCACGAATCTTGCGCGCGACATGCTCGACGAGTTGCAGGTCGTCGGCGACCACCACGTCTTCACCAGCATCGTCCGCAACACCGTCAAGCTCGGCGAGGCCCCGCTGGTCGGCCGCCCCATCACGACATACGCGGGCACCAGCGTTGCGGCGGCGACCTATCGCGCTCTCGCCCGGGAGGTGATCGACCTTGGCCCGAACTGATTTCCGCGCAGCAGCCGCGCGCCGGCTCTCCGAGGACACCGAGCTCTCGCCCGCCATCGTCAGCCTGCTGACGCCCGACAGCCCGACGCGCTCGGTCGGTGTGCGCATCGTCCAGATCGACCACATCGAGCCGAACCCCGAGCAGCCGCGCCTCGTCTTCGAACCGGAAGCACTCAACGAGCTCGCGTCGTCGATCCGCGAGCACGGCGTCCTCCAGCCGATCCTCGTCCGCCCGCTCGGACCGAACACCTACCAGATCGTGGCCGGCGAGCGTCGCTGGCGCGCGTCGCGTCTCGCCGGACTCGAGACCATCCCCGCCCTGATCGAAGAGATCGACGACGACACGGCGCTCGAGATCGCGATCATCGAGAACCTCCAGCGCGAGGACCTGACGCCGCTCGACGAAGCCGCGATGTACGACCGCATGGTCCACGAGCATGGCTACAGCATCCGCAAGCTCGCCGACAAGCTGGGCAAGGACAAGGGCTACCTGGAGAACCGGCTACGCCTCGCCGACGCGCCGCCGGAGATCCGCGAACTGGTGTCTTTGCGCAAGGACAGCCTCTCCCACGCCTACGAGCTGATGAAGGTCGAGGACCCGAAGAAGCGCCGGCGGCTGGCCGAGCAGGTCGCCCGCGGCGAGCTGACGCTGATCAAGTTGCGCGACAAGATCGAAGGCCGCAAGAGCCGGCCCGGGGCGGCCGACGACGATGTGCCGACTGAAGATGTCGCGGTCGCCCAGGTCGAGCGAACCGAGGAAGACGAGCGCGACGAGCTGTGGGCGTCGGCGGATCTGCCCGCCGGCGGTCGAGGTCTCGGACGACTCGCTCGTCAACGCGAAGCAGAGCCTCGCCGACGCCGTCGACGGTCTGGTCGGGGTGCTGAGCAGCGCGGAGTTGCGCGAGTCGATCGGGGCCACGGATCGGGCCAACCTCGCGAAGTACCTGACGATCGCCAAGCTCCGCCTCGAGAACGCGATCGCCCTGGTCCGCAGCGACGACGCGGGTTACTGACCGAGCGTCGTCCCCGCCAGCCAGGCAGCCGCCAGGAACCCGACCCCGACCGCCTCGAGCTCCCACGCGCGTTCGCGTCCGGCGCTGTCGGCGTGCCGACCCAGGACCACGCCGATCCCGATGACGACGCCGGCGCCGAGAGCGCCGAGCATGGCCAGCGGCGGCGCGCCCTGGTCGATGAGCGTGACCGCGGCCAGGAGGACGACCACGCCGAGGAGTGCGGCGTTGACCGCCCAGGCTCGCTCGATCCCCAGTCGGGTCGCGACGGACTCGACGCCCGCCGCGGCATCGCGCTCGACGTCGGCCCGGGCGTTGGCGACCGCCAGTGCGGCGCCGGCGATGACGGCAACGGGGAGCAGGATCGTGAAGGACGAGGGCAGGCCGCCCGTCGCCCCGAGCCAGCCGAAGACGGGCAGCAGCGGGATCCCGATCGCGAACGGGAGCCACGACCAGGCCGTGCCCTTGAAGGCGAGGTCGTAGGCGTATCCGATCGCGAGGACGACGAGAGCCAGGAGGAGGGTGGCGACCCCCGATGGCAGCGCGAGCGCCAGTCCGAGGACCGCTCCGCCGATGGCCACCGCCCAGGCCTGGGCGGTCGATACGAGGCCTCCCGGGATCGGTTTGGCCGGCGTCCGACCGCGGTCACGGGGAGCGTCGACGATGTCGTTGAGCGACCCGATCGAGACCTGGAGTGCGGTCATCGCGACCCCGAGGCGGACCGCGGTCATCGCATCGGCGCCGGCCAGCAGCGCCACGGCGCCCGCGACCAGGCCGTCGAGCAGACAGGGAAAGGGATGGGTGAGACGGACCAGGCCACCGAGCCGGTCGATGGGTCTGGGCCGCCGACCCTGCCCCTCCCCGACCGCGGGATCAGACGTAGACGATCTCGTCGAAGTTCTCGACCAGGTATTCGATCAGCCGCGTCGCGCGCGTCCGGGACCTGCGCCCGGATCCCGGGCACCAGGGCGAAGAGCGTGATCGTCGGGACGACGAGCCGGCCCTGCGCGTCGCGCCCGATGACCGCCGGCGGGCCGCCGCCAGAAGCGAACACCCGTTCGAAACCTCGATCGTCCAGGCGGGCGGCGCGCTGGAAGTCGGCGACGACCTTGACGATGCCGCGCCGGATCACGACATCGCGCATCAGCTCGGCGACCCAGGCGTCGATCTGGTCGTCCGCCTGGTCGGCGAGGCGCGCTCGATATTCCTTCGGGTTCGCCGAGAGCGCGGTCGCTGTCACGCTGCCTCCTGTGTCATCCCGCCGGGTCCACGGTCTTGGAGTATGGCAGACCGGCAGCCTCCGAGGCCGCCCGAGCGTCATCGCGCGACCCTTCCGGCCAGTCGTTGAAGCGCTCGGTCATCCACCTCCCGACGCGACCGGGGATCGGGACGTCCGGCGCGTCGGCGACGAGGACCCCGAGGGCTGCCGTGAGCAGTGCCGTCGCCTCGGCCACGGCCTCGCGTGTGGGCCGGCCGGCGATCGGGATCGGCTCCCCCACCCTGACCCGGACGCGTCCGCCGAAGCGCAGCCAGCTCGTGCCGTTGATGGCGATCGGGACCAGCGGGACGCCGGACCGCAGCGCGAAGTAGGCCGCTCCCTCGCTGATCGGGAGCAGCTCGGTCTCGCGGACGTGGATCCGGCCCTCCCCGGCGATCGCGACGACCGAGCCGCTGGCCAGCACCGCCCCGACCCGGCGAGTCGCATCGAGCAGGTCGTTCTTGCCGGGCTTGTAGGGGATGGCCGTCCCGGTCCAGAACATCAGCCGGTTTCGACCGCCCAGCTCCATGTCCTCCTCCTTCGGGCCGAAGAACCAGAGCCGAGGGCGATACGGGAGCACGGCCATCAGCACGAACGGATCGGACCAGCTGAGGTGGTTGAAGCAGTAGATCGCCGGACCAGGCGGCAGGAGCTCGCGGCCCTCCAGGCGGAACCGGAGGTAGCCCCGGGTGATCGTCCCGGCCGCGAGGCGCGCGGCCCAGTAGCGGATCGTCCGCCGGAGCGGGTGGACCGCCGGACCGGGCAGTCGCGAACGGTCGCTGTCGGGCACGGCCGTCAGGTTCCCTCGCGGGCAGGCAGGCCCGGCTGGGCCGGGTCGATCTGGTCTGGGTCCAGGTCGGCGAGACGGTCCAGGACGAGGTCGGCCAGCGCCGCCGTGCCGGCTGCCGGCGGGACACTCCCGTTCGGCACGAGGACCACGGTCATCCCGGCCGCCTTCCCCGCTCGGACCCCGTTGTAGGAGTCCTCCACGACGAGGCACGCGCCGGGTGCGACGCCCAATCTGCGAGCGGCCTCGAGGTAGACGTCGGGTGCCGGCTTTCCCTCGGCGACCTCATCCGACGAGACGACCGCCGAGAAGACATCGCCCAGACCCGTGGCGGCCAGCGCCTCGCCGATCACTTCGGCGTGGGACGAGGACGCGAGCGCGACCGGACGATCCGCGGCGATCCGTCGGACGGCTTCGACGGCCCCATCGATGCGTGGCGCGCCTTCGCGTCGATAGCGCTCGGCGACGCCGTCCACGATCGCGCGTTCGATGGTGGCCTCGGGCAGGTCGAGGTGGAGGCGCTCGCGCATGATCCGCGCCCAGCCGGGTGAGTTGGCACCCATCACCGCCGCCTGGTCGTCGGCGGTCCACTGCCGGCCATTCGCCTCGGCGAACGCAGTTCGGACCTCGTCCCACCAGATCTCCGAGTCGACGATGACCCCGTCCATGTCGAAGATCACCGCCTCGATCAGGACGGAGGTCCCTTCGGGGCTGTGAGCCGGCGGGCCGCGGGGGTCGCGCCCGCCTTGGAGCCGGCTTTTGCCGGTGTCGCGCGCCCCTTGGCGGGCGCCGGTGCGGACCGGCCGTCGATAGCCGCGAAGATGGTCTGGGCAAAGACACGCGATCGCGTCTCCGGCCGCGTCGGCGCCGTTCAACACGTAGGTCTCGACCTGGAACGTCACCAGGCGATGGCCGCCCTGGATCTCGACCGCCAGCTCGCCGACCTGAACGCGTGGCCAGCGCACGACCTTGCCGCCGGCACGCGGGCCCTCACCCGGGACCGAGACGCGGACGCTGACCACTACCAGCCCGCTCGGCGTCGGGACCAGGAGGGCGTAGCGCGAAGCTCGGGTCGTCGCCCCACACCACCCAGCACTCGGGATCGGGATCGGCTCCGAGCCCGGCCAGGGCGTCGTCGACGACCGAGAGGACCTTCGGCACGACCGAATCCTTGAACGGCGCCTTCGCGCGCCAGGCGCTCCATCGCATCCCGATCCTCCGTCGATGGCCCCCGAGCGCGGTCCATCTGGTCCCGGCTCGCGGCGAGGCTAGCACACGACCGTCACGGCGGATCGGGACTTTGACAGGCCGGTCCCGTACGATGGGGCCGTGGAGGGGCTGTCCGATCAGTGGCTGACGACTGTCGCCGGCGTTGGCGTGGTCGTCGGGCTCGTCCTCCTGGCACGCGGCATGGCCGGCTACCGGACGCTCATCCGAGTCGGCGACACCTCGACGTCGAGCATCGCGTCGCTGGCAGTCGGCGAGATCCGGGTGAGCGGCATCGTCGAACCTGCCGAGCTGACGCTGGTGTCGCTCCTCCAGAGCGCGCCCTGCGTCTACTACCGCTCCACGGTCGGCGGCGACACGGAGATCCGCGGCGACCGATCCGGCTACACGGAGGAGCGATCGATCGGGTTCCGCGTCCGCGATGCGACCGGCAGCCTGCGCGTCTTCCCGCGCGGGGCGGGGTTCGACGCCCCGGTCAAGTTCGACGTCGAACCCGACATGCTCGGCGAGGCATCCGCGGGACTCAACATCCGCCAGGGCGGTTCGACGCGACCGACGGAGATCGACGAGGAGATGGCGGCGGCGGCGCTCGTGACCGTCGACCAGCGCACGCCCGACCGACCCGCGGGGCTGGGTAGCGGCGGGCGGCGGTCGTACAAGGAGAGGCGGATCGAGCCGGGAGATCCGGTCACGATCGTCGGGCGGGCACTCCCCTTCTCCGATCTCGCGGACCCGGCCGGCTCGGATCTCGGCAACTCCTCGGATCCGCTCGGTGACGACCCAGAGGTCGCCGCGGATCTCGCCGAAGCGCGGGCCGACGGGACGATGGCGGACGACCCGGCCGCGGCCTGGGGCAATGCCGCGATCCCCGGCTTCGGGATCGGGCGGCCCGTCATCACTCCGTCCATCGACACAGCTGCCAACCGGCTCCCTCTCGCAGACGCGGAAGCCGCGGCCCGTGCCGAGCGAACGTTCCGAATCGCGCCCGACACGCTCGTCCTGGCGGCATCGGACGAGGTGCCGCTGCTGATCGCCTACGGGCTGCCTGGGAACGTCGTCGGTCGCGGCCAGGACCGTTTCGTGCTCGGACTGCTTGGGTGCGATCCTGGCCATCGGGTCGGCGATGGTCTTCGCCGTGAGTCTCAACGGGGTCGGTTCGTGAGCGCCCCCGAGGCCGCCGCCGCGTTCGCCGTCGGGCTCCTGGTCGCGATCGGCGCGTTCATCGTCCTGACGAGCTACAACGCGGTCGTCGCGCTCCGACAGCGGATCGACAAGGCGTGGTCGAACATCGACGTCGTCCTCAAGCAGCGCCACGATCAGCTGCCGAACCTCGTGGCCGCGGTCCGCGGTCTGATGGAGTTCGAACGCGACGTCCTGACCCGGGTGACCGAGGCGCGCGCCCAGTACACCCCGTCCGCGCCGATCCACGACCAGGCCGTCGCGTCCGAGGCGACCAGCGCCGCCGTGCGCTCGCTGTTCGCGGTGGTCGAGCGCTACCCGGACATCAAGTCGGCCGCCAATGTCGCCGACCTGCAGGACGAGATCGAGCGCCTCGAGGCGATGATCGCCGACCGGCGCGAGCTCTACAACGACCAGGTCTATCGGTACAACACGCGCATCGGCGCAGCTCCCGGGCGCCCTGCTGGCTCCGCTCTTCGGTTGGCGCCGGCGTGAGTTCTTCGCAGCCGAACCCGCCGAGCTGACGCGCCCCGACGTCAGTCTGCCGGTCACATGACCTCGTCCGCAGTACCCGAGCCGGAGCCCGAGCAGCACGTCTGGCTGGTGCGCCACGGCGAGACCGAGTGGGCACGTCTCGGACGCCACACCGGCCGGACCGATGTCCCCCTGACCGACACGGGTCGCGAGCAGGCGCGCGCGCTCGGCCGACGCCTGGCGGCTGCCAAGTTCGGTCTCGTCCTCACGAGTCCGCTCTCGCGCGCAGCGGAGACGGCCCGACTCGCCGGCTTCGAGGGCGTTGCGGTGACCGAGCCCGATCTGCGGGAGTGGGACTACGGCGCTCTCGAGGGCCGCCTGACAGCCGAGATCCGCGAGGACTACCCGGGCTGGTCGATCTGGACGGGGCCGTGGCCGGAGGGCGAGACCGTCGAGCAGGTCGGTGCTCGCGCGGACCACGTGCTGGCGCGGATCCATGCCGCTGACGGCGACGTCCTGGTCTTCTCGCACGGTCACCTGCTGCGGGTCCTGGCCGCCCGCTGGCTCGGTCTGCCTCCCGCATCTGGTGCGCTGTTCGCGTTGAGCACCGCGACCGTCTCGATCCTCGGTTGGGACCGCGAGAACGCGGTGATCGAGACCTGGAACGAGGACTGCCACCTGGCCTGACGGCCCGCCAGGAACGAGACATTCGTCCACGCGGGCCGACGACGGTCGTCTCTGGAGCGTGGCCATGGTCCCGATCGAGACTTCGAGGGCAGCCCCGCCGCCCCCGCGGGGTTGCCAATGCCCAGACGTTTTGACCCACCACCGTGCACCGACCGAGACCGCGGGTGCCAGTCGCCCGCGGTCTCGTGATTCACGGACCTCGTCGTCGCGTCATTGTCGAAATCGACCCCTTCCCGTTCGACGCATGGGTAGGTCATGGTTGAATCGGTCGATGGGGCCGATCCCGGGCGAACGCGAAGGAGCACAGCGATGAAGGTCTTGGTTCTGGGCAAGGCGACGGAGCGGTCCGAGTCCGGCGAGTTCGCTTCGCCCGAGGAGTTCGCGGCGATGGACCGTTACTTCCAGCAACTCAACGAAGCCGGCATCGTGCTCGCCGCCGATGGCCTCCAGCCCTCCAGCAGGGCCAAGCGGGTCGCCGTCGACTCCGATGGCACCAGCCGGGTGATCGACGGCCCGTTCGCCGAGGCGAAAGAGCTGGTCGCCGGCTATTCGATCTGGGAGGTCTCGTCGATGGACGAGGCCGTCGAGTGGGCCAAGCGGTCGCCCATGGAGGGTGTCGTCGAGCTGCGCAAGATCCTGGACGCAGAGGACTTCGGCGACTTCGGAGCCGAGATCACGGCGGCCGAGGAGCGCAGCCGGGCAGAGCACGCCACCACGTAGTCGTGACCTCAGCAACCCAGCAGGCGATCGACGCGGTCTGGCGGATCGAATCCGCCAGGCTGATCGCCGGCCTGGCCCGGACTGTTCGCGACGTCGGGCTGGCCGAGGACCTGGCGCAGGACGCCCTGGTTGCGGCGCTCGAACAGTGGCCCGAATTCGGGTGTCCCGGACAATCCGGGCGCATGGCTCATGGCCGTGGCGCGCCGCCGCGGCGTCGACGCGATCCGTCGTGCCGTCGCCTTGCAGAGCAAGGTCGAGCTGCTCGGCCGCGAGCTCAACGATCGCGAGTATCCGATGGACGAGATCGAGGTCGACCCCCACGTCGAAGACGACGTGCTGCGGCTGATGTTCACCGCCTGCCACCCGGTGCTGTCGGTCGACGCCCGCGTCGCCCTCACCCTGAAGATGGTCGCGGGGCTGTCGACCGAGGAGATCGCCCGCGCGTTCCTGGTCCAGACGACGACGATGGCAGCACGGATCACCCGGGCGAAGAAGGCGCTGACCGCGGCCAATGTGCCCTTCGAGGTTCCGGTCGGCGAGGACCTGGCCGAGCGGCTGAGCTCCGTGCTCGAGGCCGTCTACCTGGTCTTCAACGAGGGCTACACGGCGACGGCCGGTGAGCGGTGGGCACGCGCCGAGCTGTGCGAAGAGGCGATGCGCCTCGGCCGCATGCTCGCCGCCCTTGCCCCAGGCGAGTCAGAGACGCACGCCCTGGTGGCGCTGATGGAGATCCAGGCGTCCCGCCTCCGCGCCCGGACTGGGCCCGACGGCGAGATCATCACGCTCGACAAGCAGGACCGGGCTCGTTGGGACCGGCTGCTGATCACGCACGGTCTCGCGGCGCTAGATCGGGCCGAGGAGATCGACGGCACCGGCTCGTATGCGATCCAGGCGAAGATCGCGGCGTGCCACGCCAGGGCACCGCGCGCCGAGGACACCGACTGGGTGCGGATCGCCTCCCTGTACGGCGATCTCGTCGCGTTGACCCGCTCGCCGATCGTCGAACTGAACCGCGCGGTCGCCGTCTCGATGGCTGATGGGCCGGCGGCTGGACTCGCCGTGACCGACGGACTGCTCGACGTTGCGGCGCTGCACACGTACCACCTGCTGCCGAGCGTGCGCGGCGACCTGCTGGCCAAGCTCGGCCGCTCGGTGGAGGCACGAGCCGAGTTCGAGCGGGCCGCCAAGCTCACCTCGAACGAGGCCGAACGCGCACATCTGCTCGCTCGTGCCAGCATCTCTTGACGACCGTCAGGTACTGAGGAGTTGAGATGACCCCGCATCCATCGGGACAGGTCCGCGTGATCGGTGGCGGACCGATCGGGCTGCTGCTGACGGCACTCCTCCAATCGATGGACGGTCCGCCTGTCCGTCTCTACGACCGGCGGGGCGGGTACAACCGGACGCGCATGGTGTCACTCGCCCCATATCTGGTCGCCGACTCGATCGAGAGCTACGGGGCCGACACCATCGACGGCGACAGCGTCGAGGCCATCTTCGAGCCCGCCGAGCTCCAGGTTCGATTGGCCTTCCGGCGCACCATCGCCCCCGGTCTCAGCAGCCTGTTGCGCGAATGGACGCGTGGCTTCGTCCCGCTCAACACGATCGAGCGATCGCTCAGCGACCTCATCGACGCCGGCGCCGGCGGTGCAGTCGAACGGATCGACGGTGACGTGTCGAGCGACGAGGCGCTCTCCATGGCGGAGCCGGGCGACATCCTTGTCGATTGCACGGGCACCCGGGCCCTGCTGCGCGACCACCTCGTCCCGGGTCCGGAAGCGGAGCGACGCGGTCGGAACACGCTGCGGTTCCGGTTGGAATACGCCCTGGTGGTGACGTTCCTGTACGACCGGCCCTACGCGTGCGACGAGTACTGCAAGTACTACAAGAACATCGGGAATAGCGAGTACAAGTTCATCCCCGCCGTGCACCGCACGTTCTACGACGGGTCGACCAGCCATGTCACGGGCATCATCACGATCGGCCGTGAAGAGTTCGAGGCGATGCCGCCCGCCTTCGACGGTGCGTGGTTGCGCGACAACTTCCCGCAGATCGCGCAATCGATGGACCGGTTCATCGACAAGATCAAGGAGGAGACCCACGGCGAGTTGGTCGGCGACCTGGAGATCGTGCGCATCCCGCTGGACCTGTATCGAGCCAGGAACGCGACGAGTCGGCGCTGGCACGGTTCCGGCGCCGATCACCCCTTGGCCGACACGCCGGCATTCTTGCTCGGAGACTCGGCGATGGGCTCGCCGTACTTCCAGGCGATCTCACTCGGCTTCGAGAGCGCCTTCTTCCTGGCCGGCCACATCGCCAATCGGCAGTTGACGCTCGAGACGATGTTCGACCGCTACGAGATGTTCATGTACCAGCAATGGCTGCGGGTCTACATGCGCAGCCGGATGATCAAGCACAACAAGGACCTGCTCGGATCGGTCGACGACACCATGGGCCTGCTCGAGCGGCTGCACGTCTACTGACTCCAGCCCGAAAGAGGGCCATTCGTTCAGGAAAGATTGGCTCCGGCGGTAAGATTCGAACTTACGACCAAGCGGTTAACAGCCGCCCGCTCTACCACTGAGCTACGCCGGAGCGAAGGACGCCAGGTCCCGGGCGAGGCCGCGACCGAGGGCGTCGTGGGCGCCGGTCGGCGCCGCGCGACAGGATAGCACGGAGGCCGGCCAGCTCCCGCCGGTCGCCGATGCCTCGCTCAGGCGGCGGGCGGCGCCACCCAGATCCGGCTGCCTGCGTTCCGGAGCTGGATGCCGGCGACCACCTGCATGACCCCGAGGATGACCAGCCAGATCCCTGCGATCAGCGCGAGGGTCACGGCCGACGAGATCGGGTACGTCAGGACGATGATGCCGGCGATGATCCCGAGCAGGCCGCTCGCGATGCCCCAGTTGCGACCCGCCTTGCGGGCGAAGGCGCCGATGAACGTCATCACACCCTGGATCAGGAAGAAGATCCCGATGACGAAGATGAACACCTCGACCGACTGGAACGGCGTCCGAAGGAGCGCCCAGCCGACGATGATCGAGAGGACGCCGAGGATCGCGCTCAGGACGCGGCTCCCCGTATCGCCATCGCGAGTGAACGAGCTGATCAGATAGAAGATCCCGCTGACGAACAGCCAGGCGGCGAAGAAGATGCTGATCGTGACGATCGTCGCCCCCGGGTAGGCGATCGCGAGGAGACCGAGGATCACGCTCAGGACCCCCAGGACGACGATCAGACCCCAATGGTCGGCCACGTCCTTCATCATCTCGTGGGCCTGATCCGCGGTCGCATCGGCTGAACTCGACATGACACCCCTCCAGGTACGGCTGAGCTAGCGTTTCCCGAGCATAGTCCTCGACCCGCTCGGAATGCCAGTCGACCCGGCGCCGTCAGGGTGTCTCGATCGGACTCTCCTCTCGGTTCCCCCACTCCTCCCACGAGCCCGCGTAGCTTCGGACCTCGTCGAACCCGGCCAGCTCGTGCAGCGCGAACCAGACCAGCGCCGCGCGGACGCCACCCTGGCAGTAGGTCGCCCGGATCTCGGCCGGGTCGGCGCCGCTCGCTCGCACGAGCGACACCATCTCGTCCACGCTGCGGAACGTGCCCTCGTCGGTCAGGAGGTCGACGAAACAGCGCTGGCGGGCGCCGGGGATGTGTCCGCCTCGCTTGGCCCGCAGGTCCGTGCCGACCCACTCCGCGGCCGTCCGGACGTCGAGGATCCGGGTCGGGCCGTCCGGCTTGGACGACTCGCGGCTCCAGGCGCGCACCTCGTCATAGGTCGCGATGAGGGTGTCGTCCCGTTCGCCGAGCTCCACCGGCTTCCGGAGCGCGTCGGCCAGGTCCGCCTCGGGCGGTTCGGTGGAGGTCTCGCCGCCGGCCCGCCGCCAGGCCTCGATCCCGCCGTCGAGGATGTGGATGCGGTCCGGCGGGAACCGATACAGGCGGAGCAGCCAGTACCCGCGGATCGCCTGCCGGTTCATGCCGATGTCGTCGTAGAAGACGAGCCTGTCGCCCTCGCCGACACGCCAGGTGCGCAGCAGTCGCTCGGTCTCCTCGCGGGTGGGGATCAGCCATTCGCGCTCGGCGTCGCCGGTCTCGGGGGCCGTGCCGCGGAGCGCCAGCTCCTTGTGCAGGTCGCTGTACGTCGCGCCCGGGACGTGGCGCTTGTTGTAGACACGCCGATCCGGCGAGACGTGGACGATCCGGAGGTCGGCGTCGCCGACATGGTCGAGCAGCCAGGCGGCCGACACGAGCGGGCCTGGGCGCCGCTTTGCCCCCGTCGGATCGCGCCGCCGCGAGTGGTTTCTTCGGCACGGGGCGATGCTAGCAGGAGGGCGACCGGGCGGGTACGGTGGACCCATGCGCGACCCGAACGAGGCGGACCTCTACGGCGACGAGCTTGCGCCGTGGTTCCACCTCCTGACGCCACCGTCGGACTACGCCGACGATGCCGCGTTCGTCCTGGGCATGCTCCGTGAGCACGTCGTCGGGCCGTTGGAAACCGCGCTCGAGCTCGGATCTGGCGGAGGCAACACGGCGTCCCACCTCAAACGCTGGTTGGAGCTGACGCTGACCGACGTGTCGCCGGCGATGCTGGCGGTGAGCGCGAGCATCAATCCCGAATGCGAGCACATCATCGGCGACATGCGCACCCTTCGACTCGGCCGGACCTTCGACGCGGTCCTGATCCACGACGCGATCTGCTACATGACGACCGAGGCCGACCTACGCGCGGCGATGGCCACCGCCTTCGAGCACCTGCGGCCCGGCGGCGTCGCCGTCTTCGAGCCCGACCACGTCCGCGAACAGTTCGCGGTCGGCACCGACCATGGCGGTGAGGACGGCCCGCCGCTGCCCGACGGTCGTCCGGGACCGGCCCTTCGCTATCTCGAATGGACCACCGATCCAGATCCGACCGACTCCACGTACCAGGTCGAATACGCCGTCCTGACACGGGACGCCGAGGGGACCGTAAGCGTTCGCCACGACCAGCACATCGAGGGCCTCTTCCCGAAGTCGACGTGGCTGGCGCTCATGACCGACGTCGGGCTGCAGGCCGTCGCCGTCGATGACCCCGAAGGCAGGGTCGCCTTCGTCGGCTCTCGTCCCTTCGAGGACGGGTCTTAGACCGCCGCTCAGACCGCCGCTCAGACTGCCGGGCTTGGACGGGTGACCCGGGTAGCTGTCCGGCGCTGACGCGGGGTCTTCTTGGGGGCATCCTTGGCGATCCGATCGGCGGCGAACGCGGCCACGACGTCCTCCGGGGACAGCGGATAGCTGAAGTAGTAGCCCTGCCCGTAGGTGCAACCGAGGGCCGTCATGCTCGCGGCCTGCTGCTGGGTCTCGATCCCCTCCGCCACGGTCGCCATGTTCATCGACCGACCCATCGCGATGATCGCCCGCGCGAGGGCGGGTGACTTGGGATCGGCGTCCGCGTCCTGGACGAACTCGCCCGCGATCTTGAGGATATCGATCGGGAACTGGCGCAGGTGGCTGAGCGAGAAGTAGCCGGTCCCGAAGTCGTCGATCACGGTCCGGACGCCCATCGAGCGAAGGTCGGAGAGCGTGGCGATCGTCGCGGGCGTCGCCTGCAACAGCGCCGTCTCGGTGATCTCGATGACCAGGTTGGCCGGCTCGAGCCCCGTCTCACGCAGCGTGTCGCGCACGCCGTCGACAAACCCGGGATGCTGGACCTCGCGGGCGGAGACGTTGACGCCGAAGAACATCGACGACGGCGCCAGTCCCTCGCGAAGCCAACGACCCGCCTGGGCGCAGGTCTCGCGCAGGACCCAGTGACCGATCGACACGATGGCGCCGGTCTCCTCGGCGATCTGGATGAACCGTCCCGGGGCGATCGTGCCGAGCGTCGGGTGGTCCCACCGGATCAGCGCCTCGACCCCCGCGAACCCGCCCTTGGCCAGGTCGACGATCGGCTGGTAGACGAGGCGAAACTGGTCGAGCTCGATGGCGCGCTTCAGCTCGACGCTGAGCTCATTGCGCTCTCGCAGAGCCACGTGCATGCCCGGGTCGAAGACCGCGTACCCGCTCTTCCCGTTCGCCTTGGCCATGTACATCGCGACATCGGCGTTGCGCACGAGGTCGGTCGCCCCGTCGACGGCGTCACGCGCGCTGGCGATGCCGATGCTCGATGTGACGACGACCGGGCGGTCGGCGATCAGGTAGGGCGCCCGGAGCTCGACGACCAGACGTTCGGCCATCGCACGGGAACGGGCGAGGTCGGGCTCGTCCTCGGTCAGGATCGCGAACTCGTCGCCACCCAGCCGCGCGACGAGGTCGGTGGAGCGAACCAGGTTTGTGATCCGCCCGGTCACGGCCACAAGAAGGGCGTCGCCCGCGGCATGGCCGAGCGTGTCGTTGACGACCTTGAAGTCGTCGAGGTCGATGAACAGGACCGCGGTGACCTTGTCTCGGCGATGCTTCGGTGTCGCCGTCTCGAGGACGCGATCGAGGCTCAGCTGGAACATCCGACGGTTCGCGGCACCGGTCAACGAGTCCCGCTCGGCCAGATCCTGGACGTGCCGCAGCAGGACGGCGTTGCGGAGGTTCAGCGCCGCCATCGAGGCGAACCGGGCGACCATCGAGGCGACCCGCCGCTCGACGCCGGGCAGCCGCCAGTGCCTGGCCGACTCCACGACGATCGCGCCGACGGGCTGGCCATCGGCGATCATCGGGGCGATGATCAGGTTGCGCGCGCCGGGGAGGGCCGCGGCGAGGAACGGGTCGATGGCAGGATCGAGCCTGCTGACGGGGAGCACCTCGTGCCTATCCCAGGCCCGACGGACGATCCAGTCAGGGTCGGTCGCCGTGGTCGGCACGTCCTCCGTGCCGTGCGTGGCCAACGCAAGCATCTTTCCGTCGGAGGCGCCGAGGACGAGGCCCCGCTTGAACTCGAAGCGCTCGACGAGACCCGCCAGGACGAGACGCGACTGCTCCAGCGGGTCGCTCGCGTCGTCGAGCCTGCCGCCGATCTCGACCATCGACTGGAGGTCGCCGCGACGCTGGCGAAGCTCGCGTTCGTTGAGCGCCGAGAAGGCCGAGGTCGCGATCGCGAATAGCCAGAACGACGTCACGTTGAGGACGGGCATCCGGTCGAACACGATCGTGCTCCCCGGCGTCACCTCGATGGCCGGGACCAGCCGGGCGGCCTGGGCGTACAGGACCACGAACAGAAGCAACGAATGCCAGAGCGCGATCTTGAGGCCCGTCCGGTAGGAGGCGAGGAGGGAGACGGCGACCAGATCGAGGTAGACCAGGAAGCGGATCGGACTCTGGGTGCCGCCGGTGCCGTACATCGCGTACGCCAGGTAGAGCCCATCGAACAGCAGCAGGAAGGTCAGCAGCGCGAACCCGAACCGCTCGGATCGACGACGGATGACCTCGAGCGCCGTCGACACGGCGAGGTAGCCGAAGGTGGCGACGAGGAGGGCCGCGAAATCGATGCCGACTGCTTCGGGCCGAAGCGCCGCCCAGGCAACGACGATCGCGCCCATCGCAAAGCGCAGGACGAGCAGGTTCCCCATCCGGTCGCTGAGCGCCGAGTAGTCGGATCGCTCCGTTGCGATCGCGCGGTCGGCTCCGCTCACAGGTGTTCCTCTTCCTGGAACTGGAGCACGACATCGGCCTTCGAACGGGGCGCCTTCCGCAGCTTCGGATCGCGCGCGTCGAGGAAGCCCTGGACCAGCAGGAACGTGAGGACCGCGATCATCAGGACCAACGGGAAGCCGAACGTGGTGGCGACGGCGGCCGCTGCCGTCGGTTTGACCACAACCGCGACGCGCACCAGCGCCTCGCTGAAGACGGCGTTCGCGGCCAGCGCAGGATCAAACCCGGCAACGGGAGTGCTTCCCCCCGAAAGTGGCGCGAACGGTGCGGCTTCGCCGGCTCCCGTGCCCATCTCGCCACCGACGGTCGCGGCCGACTCATCTGTCGATGCGCCGGCCGGTGGCGGCGGAGGCGGTGGCTCGAGCGGCCCGGCGAGGACCAGCGCGCCGGGATCGGCGCTGGGGCTCGGTTGTGTCGTCGGTTCCGGGGTCGGTTCGGGTGACGCGGTCGGGACGGGTGTCTCTATCTGCGTGCGTGCGGGCGAGCGGGTCGGCGCGGGTGTCTGCGCGGGTGCCGGCGTCGACGTCGGCGCTTTGGGCGTCGGCGAGGGAGTCGGTGCCGGTGTGGGTGTCGGAATCGGAGTCGAAGTTGCACTTGGAACCGGTGTGGCTGTCGGTGCCTCCGTGGGCGTCGCGGTTGTTGTCGGGGTCGGTGTCGGGGTCGGCGTGGGCGTCGGGGTCGGTGTCGGCGTGGGAGTCGGAGTCGGTGATGGGGTCGGCGTGGGCGTCGGGGTCGGTGTCGGCGTCGGCGCGGGAGTCGGAGTCGGCGCCGGACCGCCGTCCTCCACAGTGACCATCACGACATCGACGTTGTCGTCCATCTCGGGATCGTCGACAGGTTCCTCGCACAACGTGGACGGACCCGAGAACCGCGCACAGACGGTATCGGTCCCGAGGTTCGTCGCAACGTACGTCACCTCGCACCGGCCGTCCGACCCGGTCGAGCAATCCATGTCCGAGCTGGCGCCCGGATCGTTCGGGTTGTTGGGACTGGCGGCGGAGAAGAAGAACCTGACGTTCGTGGGCGAGCTCGTCAGCAGGTTCCCGTCCTCGTCATAGACGCTCGCCTGGAGCGTGACCGTCCCGCCAGGACCGTAGGTGGCGCCCTCGGGCGACAGGTCCAGGTACGAGGCGGAGGCGGCGAGGACGCGCGGCACGGTTGCCACGAAGGGCGTGGAGATGAGGGCGAACAGCAGCACGGTCAACCAGACCGCGACGACCGACTGCTGTCGGCGACGACGGCGTGCCAGATAGGTAGGCATCGCCAGACTCGAACCCCCGAGTTCGATCCCTTTGCCGTGCCCGGAAGGGCCCGGATGAGACCGCCCTAGTTGTAGACGGGGGTGTGGTACCAGGACATCGGACGTTGGTCAGGCACCGGCCTATGTGCGAGCGCGCACCGAAGCAACGGGCGGGCCGAGATTCGGCGAAGTACCAATTCCGGGGTGACCTTCGGTGTAGGCGCCGACGCACCGGCCGAGGCGAGATCGCCCCAGCCGGACGCGCGTTCCTTTACTCGAGGTAGTCCTTGAGCTTGCGGCTGCGGGACGGGTGGCGGAGCTTGCGCAGCGCCTTGGCCTCGATCTGGCGGATCCGCTCGCGGGTGACGTTGAACTCCTTGCCGACCTCCTCGAGGGTGCGGGCACGCCCGTCCTCGAGGCCGAACCGGAGCTGCAGCACGCGCCGCTCGCGACCGGTCAGCGAGTCCAGGACCGCCTCGACCTGCTCCTTGAGGAGCTGGTGCGACGCCGCCTCGGCCGGGGCGAGAGCGCCGCGGTCCTCGATGAAGTCACCGAGGTGGGAGTCCTCCTCCTCGCCGATCGGGGTCTCGAGCGAGACCGGCTCCTGCGAGACCTTGATGATCTCGCGGACCTTCTCCGGCGTGACCTGGACCTCCTGGCCCTTGGACATCGCCTCGGCGATCTCCTCGACCGTCGGCTCGCGACCCAGCTCCTGGAGCAGCCCACGCGAGACGCGGATGAGCCGGTTGATCGTCTCCACCATGTGGACCGGGATGCGGATCGTCCGCGCCTGGTCGGCGATGGCCCGGGTGATGGCCTGGCGGATCCACCACGTGGCGTACGTCGAGAACTTGAAGCCCTTCTCGTAGTCGAACTTCTCGACCGCCCGGATCAGCCCGATGTTGCCCTCCTGGATCAGGTCCAGGAACGACATCCCGCGGCCGATGTACTTCTTGGCGATCGAGACGACCAGCCGGAGGTTGGCCGAGGTCAGCTGCTCGCGCGCGTCGCGGCCGATGACGACGATCGTCCCCTTGCGGTCGCGCAGCTTCGTGTTGAGCGGCACTTCCGGGTCGTAGCCCATCCGCTTGAGCAGGTCCGCGTCGTTGCCGGCGAGGATCCAGCGCTCGAGCGCCGGGAACGCGACGTCGTCGCGTGTCCAGTCCCAGATCGCCCGCAACCCGATGTTGTCGCGCGAGTCGAGGTCGCCGTTGTGGACGGCCAGGAAGGCCCAATCCAGCAGCGGCAGGAACGTCTCCGGCGACGGTCCCTCGTTGTACGTGTGAACGAGCTTCTTGGCTTCCTTGAGGCGCTCCTTGGTCCCGTCCGACTGGGCGTCGCGACCGGCCTTCACCAGGTGGAAGTCGGGCGACGGCGCGAGAAGGTCCTTGGCGCCCTTGTCGGCCATGGCGCGCGCGACCAGGTCGTGCGCCTCCTCGCCGAACGGCAGGCGGTGCTGGGTCTTGGTCGTTCGTGTCTTGCGCTCGGTGTCGTGGAGGGTCCACTCGTGGAGCGAGACGATGCCCTTCCACGGGGCCTCGACCATCTGTTCGCCGAGCTCGATGGCCTTGGCCAGGACGACCTCTTCCTCGGCGGTCAGCAGGGCGACCTTGCCGATCTCCTTGAGGTACATCCGGACCGGGTCATCGATCCCGATCATGTCGGCCGAGATGGCCTCGAGCTCCTCGGCGGACGGCTCCTCGACCTCCTTCGGGTCGAGCTTGGCAGGGGCATCGGCCGGCAGCTTGGCGGCCGGGTCGGCTGCGCCGTCGTCGGCGACGACCACGATGCCGACGTCGGCACCGTCCTCGGCGCCCTCGGCACTCAGGTCGAGCTCCTCGTCGTCGTCATCGTCGTCGTCGTCGCCGGCCACGGCGACGCCAGCCTTGGGTCGCGACGGGCGCAGGCCAGCCATCTTGGCTTCCTCGAGGTCCGCCTTGGCGCGACGGGGCCGCGACAGGACGGCCTCCACGAGTTGCTTGTCTAGGGGATCGGCGGACATGGTCTTACCTCCGGTTTCCGGCGAGAAGCCGGGTCTGGTCTCGGCGCCTGTCCAATGACAGGCGCGCTTCGTTGATCTGGATCTTTTCGACCATCAGACGTTCGATGGTCTCGGTATCTCCGGCCCGTTCGGCCTCGGACAGTGCGGATTCGATGTACTCGTCGCGGTCGCGCAACTGGATGGATTCGATGTCGACGAGCAGACGCTCGACCTCGCGTCCCTCGGGCCGTGGGCGGTCGACGGCCATCAGCCCATCGGCCAGGCGCCGGATCTCGGGGTCGAGGGGCACCAGCAGTCCGACGAGATCGAACGACGGACGGTTTCCGTCGTCGTCAGGCTCGCGCTGGACGATGATCGCCCGGTAGAGCTCGCGAGCCACGGTGCTCGGCAGCTCCTCGGGCCGGAGTTGCTCGATGACCCGGACCTGCTCATCGGGAAGCAGCAGGAGGAGCCGGAGCAGCTCCGACTCGACCGGCGTGATCGCCCGCAGGATGTCGCCGATCGGCAGCGCATCGGGCGAGGACAGGATCGCATCGGCGCTCATACGCGACTCGCCATCGTGGCCATTCCGACCTGAAGCCCCGCCGGCGCCGATCGGGTTCCGCCCCGGGCGCTCCAGGACCTGGCGCAGGACGCGCTCTTCGACGCCCGACACGCGCCGGACCTCGCCGAGCGCCTCGTCCCGACGGAGCGGATCGTTGATCTCGCGGATCGGCGGCATCACGGCCTCGACGAAGCCGATCCGACCGGACGACGTCTTGAGGTCGAACCGGCCGGCGTGGTGGTCGATGAGGTACTCCACGAGCGGCTTGGCCTTGGCGATGGCGGTCTCCCAGACCTCGGGCGACTCGCGCACGACGTCGTCGGGATCCTTGCCCTCGGGGAGCTTCGCGACTCGGACGTCCTCGAGCTTGACCCCGGACGTGTCGCCCTGGAGCTGCCCGATCAGTCCCGCCAGAGCGGTCACCCCGAGCGTCCCGGCCTTCTCCCCCGCCGGGTCGACGTCATAGGCGAGCGCGATCCGGCTGGCATAACGGGTCAGCAGCGCGACCTGGCCCGGCGTCAGCGCCGTGCCGAGGCTGGCGACGACGTTGTCGAAGCCGGCCTGGTGGGCCATCAAGGCGTCGGTATAGCCCTCGACGATGACCGCCTGACCCGACTTGCGGATCGAGCCCTTGGCCTTGTCGATGAGGTACAGCGTCCGGCTCTTGTCGAAGAGCGGCGTCGCCGGGGAGTTCAGGTACTTCGGTCCGTCGCCCTCGAGCAGCCGGCCGCCCATCCCGACGGCGTGGCCGCTCTGGTCGCGGATCGGGAAGATGACGCGCGAGCGGAACTTGTCGTAGACGCCGCCACGGGTCGTCTGTCGGGGCGACGCCAGGCCGACCTCGACCAGCTCCTCGGCGCGGACCTCGCGCTTGGTGGCCAGGGCGCGGGTCATCTGGTCCCAGCCGGCGGGCGCCCAGCCGAGCTGATAGGTCTCGATGGTGGCGTCGGTGAAGCCGCGACCGTGGAGATACTCGAGCGCGGTCTTGCCGGCCGCCGAGTTGGTCAGGACCGCGTGGTAGAAGGCGATCGCGCTGTCGAGCACCCCGCGCAGGCGCGCCTTGTGGACGTCCTCGCGCTTGGTCCGCTCGTCGATCTCGACGCCGGCGCGCTCGGCGAGCGTCCGGAGTGCTTCGGGAAAGGTCACGCTGTCGCGCTGCATCACGAAGCTGAAGATGTCGCCGCCCAGCCCGCAGCCGAAGCAGTGCCAGCTGTCACGCCCCGGGGTGACGACGAACGACGGTGTCTTCTCGCCGTGGAACGGGCACAACCCCTTGTAGGTGGTACCCGCCTTCTTCAGGCTGACCGTTTCGCCGACGACATCGACGACGGACAGCTTGTTCTTCACTTCGGCTGCGACACCGACCGCCAAACAGCGCCTCCTGGACCCGGACATGCTTGTGGGCCTGTCAAGTCTTGACAAGCCCTTCGGTGAGTATTATCGACCCTGGGAGGCGGTTTTGTCAACCCTTTTGTCAATACCCCATGGGGGTATCAAGACCCGCAGTCGGTGGTCCGAACCAGCTGGTCAGTGCGTCAATGAGCCCGACCTGCGTCCGGTCTGCCCACCCACGCCACATATCCGTCGGGCCGGATCAGCACGGCGGAGGGAGCGGCCACGTTCCCGAGCACCGGTAGCTCCCACGGACCGTCGTACCTGCCGACTCCAGCCAGCCGGCACCCGATCTCGCCCACGGCGCGATATCGATACCTTCGGACTCACCTAGATCCACCAGGCGCCGGCCTGGCCCGTGCAGCAGCGTGAAGACCCCGCAGCGAGGTCCGTCGGGTCGCTGTTCGCTCGAGGTCGCCCGGGCGCGCGGCGTCCGAGCAGCGATGACCCTCCCCGAGACCGTCGTTGATGTCCAGGCCCGACATCATGCGCGCCGACGGCGGCCCGAGGCTCGTCCACTGCTTCGTCTTCGCGCGGACACGCGCTCGCGAAAGAGGTCGGGCTCGCCCGCGCTCATGATCGCCGACGCGACGTCACGGCGCGACCTGCGCCATCGTCGTGCGGAGCAGGCGGGCACCGACCGGGTGCCGCTCGGCATGGTGATCCGCGGCTTTCCGGCCGATGTCCATCGTCGTCGGAGCCTGCGTCGGCGGGTCGCCCACGGATCAGCGTAGGTATCCAGAAGCTATCCGACGATCGTTCGACCTGCGCCAGCTTCCAGCCCAGGTTCACCGCATCCTGCACACCGACGTTGAGGCCCTGTCCACCGACGGGGAATGCACATGGGCCGCATCGCCGGCCAAGGACCCGTCCTTTCGGTAGGCAGCGGCCTGCCGGGTCACATCGGTGAATCTGGTGATCCAGGTGACGTTGTGCATCCCGTAGTCGGTCCCAGTACACGCGTGATGAGCGCCGTCGCGGAGATCCTGCACGGTCGGTCGTGGGTGCCGACTTCATCGCCCGTCGGCAGCTCGACCATGCCGACCTCGGACCGCCCGCCGGCCTGTAGACGACCACGCCGTCCTTGCCCTCGTACTCGATCTTGCCGAGGGCATGGGCCCGAGCGGGTGCGGCGATCGCTCCAGCTCCTCGTCATGTCGATCTCGCCGCGCCACGCATCCCGTATGTGTCGAGCCAACCCTGGATGGCGTCCCGCGCCTCCCGCCCGCCCGCGACCTCGGTCAGCTCGTCCAGGAAACCCTCGTCCTCCACGTGCCCCAGGTGAGCCACGACGTCCGGATGCGGGCGGATCGCATCGGCGACGTCCAGAGCGCCAGCCCCATCTCCGAGGTGACGTTGTGCGGGACGGATCGCGTGAGCGTGTCGGCGGCGTTCTTCTCGCCGAGCCACGCCAGCAGGTGCTCGTTGAGCCACGAGACGGCATCCATCGCCGACATCCACACCTGATTGCTCCGCGGGTCGAACAAGAGCCGCCTCAATTCGTCGATGTCGGCCAGGATGAAATCGAGCAGCGCAGTCCCGGATCTCGTCTGGATGTCGTGCTCCAAGGTGGCGACGGACGCCTGGTTGCGCTCGATCAGCTCGACGACGATTGCCGGATCGGTCTCGATAAGGGCGGGCGGAGCGGGTGGGGCTCCGACTGGCGGCGCGCCTTGGCGCTCATCCGGAAGCGAACGGACGAAGTCGCCCCGTTCAATGACGGTCTCCAGCGCGTCCCTGATCAGCGGATCGCCATTGCCCATCACCTCCAGGAGGCTGCCGCGAGTCGCTGACGAAGCGAGGCGCGAGGTGACGTCGACGAACAGCCTCCCGCCTGCCTCGACCATGGGCGCCCGGGTCGTCATCAGGAAGAACGACAGCCCAAGAGGCTTCATCGCATCGGTCATCATCTGGCCATGGCCGACTGAGACGTAGACGTGGTTCTCGCTGTCGCTTGCCTCCGGGATCGGGAACAGGGTCGTGATCGGCCGGCTCTGGACGAACTGGAAGCCATCGTCGACCAGACACCATTCGATGTCCTGCGGACGGCCGAAGTGCGCCTCGATCCGCCGGCCGAGCTGTACCAGCCGCACGACTTGCGCGTCCGTCAGGGCAGGCTCGTCCTGCCGCCGGCCTCGATCGGCCGTTCCGCGTTCCGCCCGCCGGCAAGGCGAGGACGGCGACCTTCTTGGTGCCGATGCCTGGCGATGATCTCGCCGTCGCGCACCGTGTAGATGTCCGGATCGACGGCCGGACACCAGGCCTCGCCGAGACCGACGCCGGCGTCTACGGATGTGATCTTGCGATCGCCCGTGACCTGGTCGGCCGTGAACGGATGGCGGCCGCCTGCGGGAAGACCATCCGCTGCACGACCACGGCCATCCGATCCGTGCGCTGGTCCACGCCGTTCCGCAGGCCGTACGGTCATGGCGCGTTCGGTGAAGAGCGAGTCCCAGCAGCGGCTGATGTCCAGGCGGATCGCCGAACCCGGCGACCTGGGCCACCTGTCCCTCCGCAAGGAAGCGATCGGCGATCCCCGTGATCGAGGACCTCGATCGTGCGCGACTGCAGGCCGCCTGCGCGCGAGCCGGGGAGGTCCTGATTCGGGCGCCGCTCGACGATGGCGATATCGACTCCGGCCAACGCCAGCTCGCCGGCGAGCATCAGCCCCGTCGGACCGCCGCCAGCGATCACCACGCGATGCTCGGTCACCGCCACGCTGTGTCCCACCAGCCGAATCGTCGTGGATGGCCGCCCAGCGGTCAATCGCCGTCCACCGCGGCGCCCCCCGCCATGCCACGTGACGTAGAGTGTCGCCGAGGGACCTGGCGCTGAGTCGGCGCCCTTCGGAGGTCGATGATGGAAGAACCGCAGGTTCGAGAGCGCGCGGAAGCGATGTGCGCGGCGCTGGTCGCGGGCGACGTCGGGCAGGCGACCGAGGCCTTCAGCAAGGAGCTCCGCCAGAACCTCGGCGAGGTGGTCGCGCTCCTGCCGCTCCCAGCGACGGAGGCCACGGTCGATTCGATCGAGCGCGGCAGCTCCGGCTTCGTGGTCGTCCTGCGACTCGTCGGCGAGACCGAGGAAGTCCTCCTCCAGACGCGCTGGAAGGAGCGGGACGACCAGCCGACCTTGATCGAGCTGAGTCATCTGAGCGCGACCGAGAAGGCGATCCAGAGCGGGGAGCTCGAGCCCGAGGCAGAGCCCGGCGACGAGGGTGACGCGCCGGGCTGAACGCCGCGTAACGCGATTGAAATCCGGGCCGCGACCGATGCCCGTCGATGGATACGGTTCTGCAACCCCTTGCATGGTGAACTGGAGGCTGGACGCGTCCGGGTACAAGGGAGCGCCGCATGCCGACGACCATCGTGGTCAACCCGCGAGACGACACGCCATTCGTGGCGTTGGCGGAGAAGCTCGTGGCTGATGGCGCGCGGTCCACCGGCGAGCTCCAGGAGCAGCTTCGACGGGAGTACCCTGAAGCCGTCGTCAGGGCCCGTGAACTCGACGGCGAGGCGTTCACCATCTGGTACGTCTATCGCGATGGCCATTGGGTTTCGGGCTCGGGTGGGCAGTCCAAAGGAGGCTGACGTGTCCGAGCTGGAGAACGACCTGCGCGCGACGGCCGAAGACATCGCGGCCGACGCCGAACGGCTCGCCGCGATCGAGGAGGAGAAAGCGCGCCTCGGGACCGACGACCCCCGTCTGGCCGAGCTCAGCGCCGAGGGCGAGGCGATCGCCCGCCGGCTCGTGCCCAAGACGGCCGCGGAAAGCGTGCTTGCCAACGAGGCCCTGGCGGACGGCGCCGCTTCCTGAGGGCGCATGATCACGCCCGATTTCGCCATCGACGACGACACCCTCGTCGTGCTCCAACGTTCAAGGTCGTGGAGCGGCTCCAGGACGATTAGGCGGGCGCGAGCCACTCCCAGTGGTCTAAGGTAGGGGTGGCCATGCGTACTCGCGCGACGTCGACGACCTTCGGAGCCGTCCTCCGGCGACTGGTCCTGACCAGTCTCCTCGGTGCCGCACTGGCGATGATCGCCATGCCGGGTCTCGCAGCCGCCGCCGATCCGTCCGCATCACCTGACGCCTCGGCGCCGGCCCCGACGCCGTCGCCCACCGTCGATCCCACGCCCGATCCGACGCAGGCGCCGACCCCCGACCCGACGCAGGCGCCGACCCCCGACCCGACACCGATCCCCGAGCGGACCAATGCCCCCGAGGCCGCCCCAGCCCCGACACCTGAACCGGCCCCATCGCCGACTCCCCCGCCCTTGCCACTGGCTCCTCAGTCCATGAATGTGTTCGTGGCGGGCGGCTTTCGCTTCCAGGATCCGAACTATGCGGCCTGCACGTCGACCTCGGTCCGGACGATGCTCAACCTGGTCGCGATGCGATCCGTCGGCGGCGTGGGCTTCCGCTGGAAGCCGACCAACTCCGGAGCCGTGCGCGACTCGATCCTTGCCTGGGAACGCAAGCACGACACGTTGCCCGGCGGCTCCGGATCGGATCCACACGGCTGGCGGAACGCGCTGAACTTCTACGGCTGGGGCGCCGGGACGCTGCTGGCCGGCTCCCGCGTCTACGACGACTTCTCGTACACCTCGTATGACCTCGCGATGAAGGCCACGGTCCGCGCCCTGATGTCGACCGGGAAGCCGGTCGGCATCCTGGCCCGGCGCGGGGCGCACGCACAGGTGATCACGGGGTTCTACGGCCTGATCGGCGACCCGTTCGAGAAGAACGAGACAGGTGCATACCTGAACACGTTCACGGTGAGAGGCTTCTATCTGACCGACCCGCTGCGCTCGGCCAACGCCGTGAACAAGCCGATCTCCTACCTGTCCCTTGCGCGCACCCCGACATTCAAGTGGCGCTTCCAGCGTTATTACGAGACCGACAGCAGGTACGACGATCCCTATACGCCCGGCTATCGCGCCTCGAAGATGGAGTGGTATTCCCGCTGGGTCTTGATCCTGCCGGTCCGCTAGCAGCCTGATGCTCGGTCCGCGAGCGCTCAACCGGGCCCTGCTCGCCCGCCAGCTGCTGATGGCGCGCGACGCGATGGCCCCGCTCGCCGCGATCGAACACCTCGTCGGGCTGCAGGCGCAGGCGCCACTGTCGCCGTACGTCGGACTCTGGTCTCGACTCGAGGGCTTCGACCCGGGGCAGCTTGCGGCGGCGATCGAGGATCGCGCGGCCGTCCGGACGTCGCTGATGCGCTCGACGATCCATCTCGTGACGGCTGCGCGATGCGTTCGCGCTGCGATCGTGGACACAGGCCGCGCTGACGCGCGGCTTCGCCTCGAGTCCCTTCGCGAAGCGGCTCGAGGGGATCGACCTCGAATCGTTGGTCGCCTTCGGGCGCGAGATCGTGGACGACGCGTCGTTGAGCCGGGCAGCCCTCGGCCGGAGACTCGCAGCACGCTGGCCGGACGGTGACCAGGAGGCGATGGCATACGCCGTCACCGCTCACCTGCCGCTCGTCCAGGTCCCGCCACGCGGGGTGTGGGGGCGCGGCGGCCCGGTCGCTTGGACGTCCATGGAGCACTGGCTGGGCGGACAGATCGATGAGCGGCCTGACGCCGGCCGCTGGATCATCCGCTACCTCGCGGCATTCGGACCGGCGACGGTCGCCGACATCCAGGCGTGGTCCGGCGTGACCGGCCTCCGCCCAGCGGTCGAAGCGCTGCGACCGGAGCTGGTCACCGTCCGCGATCACGACGGGCGCGAACTGTTCGATCTTCCCGATGCGCCACGACCCGATCCCGACACCCCGGCCCCTCCTCGGTTCCTGCCGGAGTACGACAACGTGCTGCTCGGGCACGCCGACCGGTCGCGCATCATCCCGCCCGGTCGAAGCATCCCGCTGCCGCCCGGGAACGGGGCGTCGCTGGGCACGATCCTGGTCGACGGGATGTACGCCGGGACGTGGCGGATCGCCCGCGTCGAGCGGCCGCGCGACGCTCTCGATCCGCCCGTTCGACGCCCTTCGCCCCGATGACCGTGCAGCCCTCGAGCTCGAGGGCGCACGCCTGCTCGCATTCGCCGCCACGGGATCCGACCCCGATATCGTGGTGGAAACATCCTCGTCGTAGACTGCCCGGATGTCCGTCACGCCCCCCAGTCAGCAACGGGTCGCGAGCCGGCGACCGTCCGGATCGCGATGTGGAGCGCGCGCCATCGCTGGCCTGTCGCGGCGCTGTGGTTCGTGGCGACGATCGGCCTCTTCGCCGTCAGCCTGTCGATGGGCGGGATCAACGCCTCGGACGCGAACGCGAACCCGAACGAGCAGCAGATCGAGGCGAGCAAGGCCTACGACGTCTTCAACGCCGGCGGCACGAACGACCCGTTCGAGCAGGTCATCGTCGTCGTCGGTGGGGCGCCCGGCGCGACAGCCGATCCGGCCTTCAAGACCGCCGTCGGCGACCTCGTCACGGCTTTGAACGCGTCCGGCGCGCAGCTCGACGGCGCCCAGACACCGACCTTCAGCCAGCTCGCCGATCCGTTCGCGGCGCCGCCCTCAGGCCGGCCTCGTCTCCCCCGACGGGTCGACCGTCCGGATCGTCGGTCGGATCGACGGCGACCAGGACAGGGTCACGCCGCTCATCGCGCCTGTCCTGCCGATCCTCGACGACGCCCGGACGGCCCATCCCGCGCTTGCCATCCACGCCATCAGCAGCACGTTCATCAACGACGACATCAACGCGCTCATCAGCAACGGCCTCGACTCGACCCTGTCGCTGACGATCCCGCTGACGTTCATCATCCTGCTGTTCGCGTTCGGGGCGATCGTGGCGTCGATGGTGCCGCTCGTCCTGGCGATCACCTCGCTCGTGGCCGCATTCGGGATCCTCGGCATCTACAGCCAGGTCGTCGGGCCGGTCAGCCCGAACGCGACGCAGCTCATCGTCCTCATCGGGCTCGCCGTCGCGGTCGACTACTCGCTGTTCATGATCACCCGCTTCCGAGTCGAACGGCGCGCCGGCCGCGACCGGGCGAAGGCGATCGAGGTCTCGAGCAGCACCGCCGGTCGGGCCGTCTTCTTCTCCGGGCTGGCGGTGATGATCTCGCTGGCCGGTCTGATCACCCTCGGCGTGTCGCTGTTCACGTCGATGGCCATCGGGACGATCTCGGTCGTCTTCGTGTCGGTCGTCGGGAGCCTGACGTTCCTGCCGGCGACGCTGTCGATCCTCGGCGACCGGGTGAACCTCGGGCGACCGGCGGCCTGGCTGCCGCGTCTTGCCGCGGCGCTCCCGCTCGGGCCGGTCAGCCGATGGGGCCGATCCGCGCTCGCCTGGCTCGACGAGCGCGCGGCGCGCCAGGAAGGGAGCGGCTTCTGGGGCCGCCTCGTGACCGCGGGTCATGCGCCGCCCGGTCGTGATGACCGTGCTGTCGGTGGCAGTCCTCCTCCTCCTCGCCTCGCCGGTCCTGTCCCTGCGGACGGGGATCACCGACATCACCGCCTTCCCCAACTCGATCGACGGCGTGGCCGGGATCAAGCTGCTCAACGAGAAATGGCCGCAGGGCACCGAGCTCCAGCTCCAGGTCGTCGTCACCGACGCCGACCGAGCCGACACCAAGGCCGCCATCGAACGCCTCAAGACCGACGGCGCTGAAGATCGCCGGCCTGAGCGAGCCGGTCGACGTCACGCCGTCACACGACGGCAAGGTCGCGCTCGTCGCGTTCACGATGGGCGGCAACCGGAACGACGACGCCAACCGGGACATCGTCCGGAAGGTGCGGACGGAGCTGACGCCGGCCGTCTTCGCCGGCCTCCCCGGTGTCCGGGCGCTACGTCACCGGCGACGCGGCGTTCTCGGTCGACGTGACCAAGGTCTACGCCGACGGCATCCCGCTCATCTTCGGGTTCGTCCTCGGCCTGTCGTTCCTGCTGATGCTCGTCGCCTTCCACTCGATCGTCATCCCGATCAAGGCGATCCTGCTCAACCTGCTGTCGATCGCGGCTGCGTACGGCGTCATGGTGCTCGTGTTCGAGCGCGGCTGGCTGGCCGGGCCGCTCGGGATCACGCCCAGCGGGGTCATCGAGAGCTGGGTGCCGCTGTTCATCTTCACGATCCTGTTCGGGCTCTCGATGGACTACCACCTGTTCATCCTGACCCGGATCAAGGAGGCGAGGGACCGCGGACTCGAGTCCCGGGCGGCCGTGGCCAAGGGGATCTCGGTGACGGCCGGGGTCATCACCAGCGCGGCCTCGATCATGGTCGTGGTCTTCGCGGTCTTCGTGACCCTCAAGTTCGTGTTCATCCAGCAGCTCGGGCTCGGCCTCGCGGTCGCCGTGTTCATCGACGCCACGGTCATCCGGTGCGTCCTCCTGCCGGCGTCGATGACGATCCTCGGCGACTGGAACTGGTGGATGCCGCGCTTCCTCGACTGGATCCCGCGGGTCACGATCGAAGGCGATCCCGACGAGCCGGTCGACATCGGGCCAGAGGTCGGGGTAGCGGTCTAGTCGCCTGTCGTCGGCTCGGGCGGACGGCCTGGACGCGGTGAACCCCTCGCCAGTCGGTCTTGATCGTCCGCTGGCGAGGGGCTGGAGAATTCGAAGGGGACACACTTCCCGGAGGGGCGGGTTGGATGGTCGACCCTTCCAATTTCGCATGCCAAACGTAGGTCAAGGGGGCTGGACCCGCGAGGATGAAATCAAGCGGCCGACAAGAAATCTCGGCCCCGCGGATCAGCGCAATTCGTCGATCCAGCCCTGGCGAACGGCGACGCGCGCGAGAGCCGTTCGGCTGGTGACGTCATAGCGGTCGAAGAGCCGCCGCAGCTGACTCTCCACCGTCTTGACCCGTAGCGACAGCCGCTCGGCGATTGCTCGACGTTCGACAGGCCCTCGGCCACGAGGCCCAGGGTGTCGAGCTCACGCGGCGTGGGCCGGCGCAGCGCCTCGTTCGCGGACCGCCGCGTGTCGCTGGGATAGGCGGTCCCGCCGGCGGCCACGGCACGGATGGCGACGAGGATCTGGTCGACGGACGTCATCTTCGACAGGTAGCCCATCGCCCCGAGTTCGACCGCCCGGGCGTGATAGCTCGGGTACGACACGACCGTCAGCATGATGAACGCGGGGCGCGGGGCGAAACGGCGGACGAGGGTGAACCCGTCCTCGGCGTCGTCGGCGAGACGGATGTCGCACAGGACGACGTCGGGCTTCTCACGTTCGATCAGCTCCGTGGCCTGAAGCACATCCGGCGCGGTCCCGACGACCTCGACGTCGGGCGACCCCTGGATCAAGGTGGCGAGTCCATCGGCGAGTGCGGGGTGATCCTCGACGATCGCCAACCGGATCACGACGGTGGCCCCTCCCCGGAGCGTTTTGGGCGCTTGGCGGCGGAATCCGTCTTCTTCGGACGGGCGCGGCTCGGGGCGGTGGGCTTGGGCGTCCGGGGCGCCGCCGGCAGGCGGACCGAGATCGTCGTCCCTTCGCCGATCCGCGACGTCGCGGTGATCGTGCCGCCGTGTGCCGCGATGATCTCGCGCGAGACGAACAACCCGAGGCCAAGGCCTGTCGCACGCTGGGGCTGTCGCAGCCGTGTATACGCCTCGAAGACGATCGACAGGTCTTCAGCGGCGATGCCATCGCCATGGTCGCGCACCTCGACGACGGCGGACCCGCCCGACCGGCGGACGACGACGTCGATGGCGCCCGACCCTGCGGCGTGCTCCACCGCGTTCGCCAGCAGGTTCAGGAAGACCTGCTCGAGCCGACCGGCATCCCCGCGCACGATCAGCGACGCGGGTCGCGCGCTGAAGCGCATCGGCGGTGCATTCGCCAGCACGGCGGAGACGTAGGTCGCTGCCTGCGCGATCGCCACCAGGTCGACCGGCTCAAGCAGGAGACCTTCGAGCTGACCGGTCTGGATCCGACTCACGTCGAAAAGGCGCTCGACGAGGTCGTTCAAGCGCCGTGCCTGCGAAACGGCCCGGGCTGCGTAGGTGGCCGCCTCGGCGGTGTCGCCGGTGGCGAGCCGTCGTTCGACCAGTTGGAGGTAGTTGTGGATTGCGGCGGTCGGCGTCTTCGCGCTTCGTGGCCGGCGGCGGCCATCAGGCGTTCGAGGCTGAGGCGCATCGTGCGTTCGGAGACGTCGCGGATCGAGACCACCCCGCCCCACGTCCGATCCTCGGCCGTGAGCGGCTCCGCGACGGCCTCGAACCAGCGGCGCTTCCAGTCCAAATCGCTGAGCCGCGAACTCGACCCGGAACCGTTCCCCGCGGGCGGCGCGGCGCTGCGGCTGGTCTTCCTGGCGGAACGGCATGCCGGCCACGTCCTCGAGGGCGACCTCTTCGATCCCCTTCTTGAACAGGCGGTCGTAGACGACGTTCGTGGCGACGGTCCGCCCCTCGTGGTCGACCGCCACGACGGCGTCGCCGATGCTGGCCAGGATCGAGCGCAACCGCTGCTGCTCCTCCTCGGTCTCGCGCTTCTGGTCCTCGATGGCGACCGCCTTGATGCGCAGCTCCTCGGTCCGGGCGGCAAGGTCCTCGTTGGCGATGCGCAGCTCCTCGACGGTCGCCGTCAGCTCCTCGTTGAGTGTCTCCAGCTCCTCGTTGGTCGCCTGGAACTCCTCGTTGAGGGTCTCGACCTCCTCGCGCCCGGCCTGCGCGTCCTCGCTCGAGCGCAGCATCGCGGAGTTGGAGCGGCGCAGGTCGGCGATGAGCGCGGTCAACTCGTCGTTGGCGCGGAGCAGGCGTTCGTTGACACCAGCCGCCTTCTCGAGCCGCTGGCGGGCCCGGACGTGGCCGGCGCGCTCCCGCTGCATTCCAGGGTGACGTCGACCCCTCGATCACCGCCCCGGACACCCCGTTGCCGATCGTGCGATACGGCCGCACCGTCGCCTGCACGTGGCGGGGGAAATCCTCCGAGACGTCCGCCGACTCGACCTCGTACACGGCGGATGTCGCCTTGCCCTTGAGCGCCAATTCGATGGCGTCGAGTACCTGGGTCGAGGGCAGCGCATCGGCCAGATGGACGAAGTCCTGGTCGAACGCGGTGCCGTGGATGCCCAGCACGCGGCGCGCGGCCGTGTTGATCCGGATGATGTCGTAGTGCGGGTCGACGACGATCACGCCGACGTCCAGTCCGAGCAGGATCCCCTCGGCTGGGGCCGCGGGATCGGCCGCCCCACGATCGCGCCGCGTCGAGCGGATCGCGCGATCGAGTGGGATGCCGACTTCTCGCGCCGTGGGGACCACCTTCGGCCACGCCTGTGGCACCGGCTGCTGTCCGGGCAGATCGTGGGTGGATCCGAAGCCGCGCGTTCTGTTCATCATACGAGCCCGGCAGCGCCGTCACGGTCTCGGACAGCCCGAGGACCAGCTGCCCGCTGGGCCGCAACGAATAGGCGAAGGTCTCCAGCGCGATCCGCTGGAGCGGCTGGGTGAAGTAGATCAGGACGTTGCGGCAGAGGATCAGGTCGATCCGGGGAAAGGGCACGCGGGCACTCAGGTCGTGTTCGCCGAAGACCATCTGCGAGCGCAGTGACTTGATCACCTCGAACCCGGTGCCGGACGGGCTGAAGTAGCGACTGCGCACGGGACCCGGAACGCCCGTCAGCGCCCCGGCCGGGTAGATGCCGCGACGCGCGAACGCGATCGCCGCGGCATCGACGTCGGTCGCGGAAAGATCAGGACATCGAGCGGCGGTTCGCCGTCCAGGACCTCGGCGATCGTCGTCGACGGCGGGCGATTCAGGCCTCCTCGCCCGACGAGCAGCCGGCCGTCCAGACGCGTAGCTCGCGCCCGTCGCGCCGGGCATCCTCGACGAGGGCCGGCACGACGTGATCGCGCAGGTGCTCCCAGACCTTGGGGTCGCGGAAGAACTCGGTGACCTTGATCAGCAGGCTCGCGACGAGGCGCTCGTATTCGGCCGGGTCGCGCTCGACGAGGGCTGCATAGTCGGCCACGGACCGGTTGCCCGTCGCGTGCATCCGGCCGCGCAGCCGGCGCACGATGGTGGCGGCCTTGTACGTGTTGAAGTCGATCGCGCTGCGTTCTCGCACCCGATCGAGGAGTCGATGGAGGGCCTCGTCCTCTCCCTCCGCGACGCCCTCACCCGACCGGACGAGGCCGACGACGACCTCGGCGATGGCATCGAGATCGGGCCGCGCATCGACCAGCGACGGCGAGACGGCCGCCGGCATCGACGGGAACATGGCCGTCTCGGGGTTCTCGATGACGACCGTGCCGCCGGCCTGCTTGACGTGCCAGGCCCCGGACGAGCCGTCCGACCCAGTACCGGTCAGGATCAACGGCGGTGAGCCGCTCGCCGTAGACCTTGGCCGCGCTCTTGAGCAGTAGGTCGATCGACGGGGCGATCGTTCCGCCCTTCGGCCGACGCAGGCGCAGACCGTCCTCCCCGACCTCGACCAGCCGGTTCGGCGGGACCACGTAGATGACGCCGTCGTCGAGCGTGGTCGTGCCATCGACCACCTTGAGCGGCAGGGTCGCGTGCCGCTCGAGGATCTCGGCCAGGTGGCTGGAGCGCTTGGGATCGAGATGCTGGGCGAGCACGACCGCAGCTGGAAGGTCCGCGGGCAGGTTCGAAACGAGCCGCGACAGCGCCTCGATCCCGCCGGCCGAGGAGCCGATCACGATGAGCTGGGAACCGCCGTCAGTTGACACCCCGGTCACAAATCCCGAACGAAGTGAGCGCGCGCCGCCGTTACTGTAGCCCGCCCGTCGCGAACCGCGTCATCAATTCGGTGTAGGCCGGATTGCCCGTTCGACCCGACCGCCCAGAACCCGGCGCCCGCCAGGCCGCGATCGTCGGCGAGACAGATTTTGGCTCCAGGGTCCGCGGGCAAATCGACGTAGATGGCCTGCCAGCCTGCGGTCGCGCGCGAATCCCCTGGTTCTGGGCTGACCGTCGGGGCGACCGAGTAGAACTCGACGATCTCGATCGGGTCCAGCTCGGGCGGCGAGGGCGGATCGGCGAGGAACTTCGGGTTGTCGGCCGGGACCCAGATCGCTCCGTCGCCGAGACGTGGCGCGCCGATCTCTGGACCGGCCACCCGCCAGCGCATGCCGTAGAGCGGCAGCCCGAGGATCGTCCGGTCGACTGGGACGCCGAGCGACTCGTACAGCTCGAGCGACCAGATGAGGTCCCGCTCACTGCCATCACGCCGGTCCATCGGCGCGGAGGCACCCACGTCCGAGGCCCCGTAGTGGTAGTCGTAAGCCATCATGAAGATGCGGTCTGCTCCGGCTGCGGCGGCCGCCGCCGCCATCGGCGCCCCGCGCGGGCCGGCGCCGGTCGCGGCCGAGACCTGACCATCTGGGATCTTTGCCCGAAGCGCCTCCCGAAGGCGACCCACGAACGCGGCATAGGGAGGCAGTTGCTCGACAGCGATCTGCTCGACGTCGACGTTGATGCCGTCCACCTTGATCCGGGACGCCAGCGCCACGAGCGACGCGATCGCTGTGTCCTGGACTGCCTGCGAGCTGAAGAACCGGGCGTTCCGGGCGGTCCCGAAGCTGGTGAAGACGAGCTGCACCGCGACGCCGCGATCGTGCGCCTCGCGGATGAGCTGCTTCCCGATCGAGCCGGTGATCCGCCGGTAGCCGAGCTGCGACGTGTTGATCTTGCCGGTCTTGGTGGTCGTCACCGAGAAGAGGGCGAGCGTCGTCGAGGGGCGTCCGCTCGAGGTGCGCTGCGATGTCGCCGTTCATCTCCCAGTACGGGACGAAGCCGAACAGCTCGTGCTTCGGGACGGGACGTGTGGTCGGGGTCGGCTGTCCGCTCGCCGAGGCGGCGGCGGGCGGATCGCCGTTGGACGGGTCGGGGCTAGCGTCGGTGGTCCGCCCGGCCAGCGGAACGGACGGCGACGCCGTGGCGAATACCAGGGCGATCGCGACGGTGACCGCGACAGCGACTGCACCGACGCCGATCACAGGCCGTCGGGTCATCGCTCTCAGCGTGGGTCCGGCCATCGATCCGGTCAATCCGGTGTACTCGTCCGGCACGTCCGTTACACATCGATCCCCAGCGAGGCCAGGAACTCGGCGGGGGTGAGGTAGCCCAGGGCCTGGTGGGGCCGGACCGTGTTGTAGTCGTCTCCCACTCGCGCAGGGCCGACCTGGAGCGACGCCAGGTCGGGCTCGGCGTCGGTGACCTCGTAGAACTCCTCGGTGTGGGTCCGGTTGGCCCGCTCCACCGCGCCGTGCAGCTTGGGTGAGCGGGGCGGCAGGACGAACAGCCGGATGCCGCGCTCGGCGCAGGCCGCCTCGAACTCGGCCATGAACTCCGAGCCGTTGTCGACGCTGATGGCCCGGACCGGGAAGGGCATCCGCTCGGCCAGCGCATCGAGGATCGCCGCCGCCGGGCGGTGGCCCGCTGGCCGCAGCTCGAGCGTGTCCCAGCGGCTGACCACGTCGCGGGCGGTGAACTGCTTGAGCATCGTGCCCGGCGTGGGCCGCACGTCGAGCGTGTCGATCTGGACCAGGTCGCCGGGCGCTCGGACGATACCCAGCGAGGGCTTGCGGACCGCCCAGGGCCGGCTCCAGTCCGGCGCCGCACGCCGATGCGCCGACCGGTGGCTCGCGCAGCTCGCCCGGTGCGCACGCAGCCGGGCAGGATACGGCCGACCATGGAGGTCGACAGCCGGTGGCCCTCGCGCCAGCAGCACCGACGAGCTTGTCCTTGCCCCAGCGCGGATATCGCTCCCGGACCGCCTTGACGGCGCGCAGCTGCTCAACGGTCCAGCTCGGCCGGCGTCGTCGGATCGGCGGTCGCTGCGGTCCTCGAGGCTCTCGAGGCGGCGCCGGTCGAAGCGTTCGAGCCAGCGGTACACGGTCGGCCGGCTGAACCCGAAGTGGCGGGCGGTCCGGCTGACGTTGGCGCCGTGGGCGCGGTGCCAGTCGAGCATCTCGAGCCGGACCCGCCGTCCGCGGGAGCTCCGGGGCAGCCCGGCACCGGCGCCCGGGTCGCGTGCCGATCGGCGGCGGGCCTTGGTGGCCTGCGGCCGAGCACGCCGGCGGATAGACTTGGGCATCGAGAGCCCTCCTGCCGCTGATGTCTGACACCACCAGCGTAGCGAGGGCTCTCGCTCTCCCCGGCTCCTGTCACCTCGTCCGCACCCAGGGCCCGGTGTCACGGACCTATCTGGACGAGATCAGACGGCCGGCCCGCGAGAAGATCGAACGCCGAAGGGCCGGCGATCACAGCGACAGGGAGGAGGTCGTCACCCGTGATCCGAAGGCCCTCCGGCGTCGTGCGGAGGAGACCTCCGTACCTTTGCGCGTGCCTCTGAGACGACGCTGAGAGTCGTCCCGGGCGGCCGTCATCCCCAGCGTTCGAGTGGGGCGAGGAAGTCGACGATCGTTCCGGCAAGCCGCTCCGGCTGCTCCATTCCGATCATGTGCGCCACGTCGGGCCAGATCTCGGCCCGGCGTTCGGCGCGTTCGCCTCAACGTGGCGCGCCGCCAGGGCACACCGCTGAAATCGACCGGCCGGCGATCGCAAGGATCGGGCAACGGAGCTCCCCTACGCGACTCTGGCTGGCGGCTCCAGACGTCGCTCGCGACCGGGACGTGTCCTTCCTCGTTGAGAGGCAGGTCCATCTCGTAGACCAGGTCGCGGATCGCACCCGCCGCCTCGGCCCGACGGCTGGAGCGGACCGTCGACCCACACGTTGGCCTCGAACGCCGTCAATGCGGGGGCGTCGAACGGGTCGGCCTTGTCGACTCGCTCGTATTCCTTGCCCGACCGCTCTCTTCCTCGGCCGTCGATTCGCTCTCGAACCCTCCGAGCCCAGCCGCGACCCCAACGACGGCCACCACTCGCTCGGGCGACTCGAGCGCGGCATCGAACGCGAGCATCCCGCCGCGCGAATTGCCGACGAGAGCCGCGCGGTCGAGCCCGAGCCCGTCCATCACCGCAACCAAGTCGGCGCGGTGCGTGAACTCGACGTCCTCGGTCGTCGACCGGCCGAACCCGCGCGCGTCGTACCCGGACGACACGATGACCGGCCGCGACGAGAAGCGGCGCGAGCGCGTTCCACGACCGGAGGTCGGCGACCCCGGCGTGGAGTAGGACGATCGGTGGCCCGACTCCCTCGTCGATGACGTAGAGGCGGCTCCAGGACTTCGACGAGACATCGCAAGATACGCTTCGGTCATCCCTCGAGCTCGAAGGTCATGCCTTCGCGGGCGATCGGCTCCAGGTCGATCGTGCGGACCTGGCGGGTGTGTCCCGCCTCCGTCCGGACAAGCGCCGCCGGGATACACCCGCCGGTGATCTTCTCGATGGTGGCGGCTTCGCCAGCGTACAGACCGGTCCCCGAGATCCTGACGCGATCTCCGACCGACAATCCGGTTCGTCCGCCGCTCGCCGTCACGTCGATCGTGGCGACCGTGGGACGAACGAATGGTTCAGGTCCCGCCCCGGGCCGCGGTGGCTGGCTTCGTGTTCGTGCGGGCCGGGGGGTAGACGGTCTTGCGCTTGCGTGTTGCCACAGTGGCTCCCACCTCCATCGGGCCGGTGCGTGACTCGCACGGCTCGCCGCGATGCTACATCGGGCCGTCAAAGCCGTGGGGCGCGGCGAGGGTCCCGCCATCGCGCCAGGCCGCTTCGATCCCAAAACCGACTCCCGGCGTATGGTCTACGGGATGACCGATCGCTTCGAGGACGAACCCGACTTCAGCGTGCCGATCGAGCCCGTCAAGCCGGGTCGAGGACGGCCGTGGATGGCGGCCATCGCGCTCGTCCTGATCGTCGTCGTCGTCATCACCGGGCTCGCGGGCTTCGGGCTTCCACTGATCTTCCACCCGTCCGATGTCACGGTCGCACGTCGCCGGCCCCGACCCGCCACCGTTCCCACCGATGACGCGGCCCAACTCGCCGTGATCGACGGCTCCGGGAACCTGTTGACCATGGACTCCGCGGGCGGCTCGGTCGTCCGCCACGATCTGACGGACGTGCAGTTCACGTTCCCGGCCTGGTCGCCGGACGGCGCACGGATCGCCGCGACCGGTGCGGGACCCAGCGGTTCCGGGGTCTATGTCGTTCCCGTCGCAGCGGCCGCGGTCGGCGGCTACGTCGTCGAGGCGGCTCGTCGGCCGCCGGGCACGGGTCGGCAGCCACCTCCCCGGATCCCTCGCAACCAGTCCCCGTCTACCTCAGCCAACAGCGGCCGGCCTTCTACGTCTACTGGACGCCGAACAGTCAGTCGATCGGCTTTCTTTCGAGCGATCCAGCCGGGATCGATCCAGCTCCGCCTGTCGCCGGCCGACGCGAGCGCCGAGGCGCGGCTCGTGCGACAGGGATCACCGATGTACTGGTCGTGGATCGATGACGCCACGCTGTTCGTCCACGCCGGTGGCGAGGGCACGACGGCATTCCTCGGCGAGGTCGGGCCGACCGGCGATCCTGCCGGTACGTCGGACCCCGTCAACGGAGCCGGCGACTTCCGCGCCCCGGCAGTTTCGGCCGGCGCCGAGTTCCGAGCCTATCGCCGGTCGCGGCGCCGACCACACCGCGGCGGTCATCCTCGAACCGCGCGTCGCCGACGGCAGCGCTCGACAGGCGACAGGTCCTCGGACCGGCGGCGGTCGTCTTCGACCGGGCGGGTGACGCCTGGCGTTCATCGCCCGGGCGAGCGCCGACGCACCGCAGACCGATCTTCCGGTCGGGCCGCTGAAGGTCGTCGACGCTCATTCGAGCGCGGTCCGAACGCTCCTTCCCGGGTCGGTGATCGGGTTCTTCTGGTCGCCCGACGGGCGGTCGATCGCTGCGCTCCGAGTCGGCTCATCGGGCACCCCCGGCACGGCCCAGGCTGCAGTGTTCCATCGGCCGGTCGCGCGGACGCCGAGCGCCCCGACGCCGTCAGCCAGCTGTCGCCCAACGTCCTCCCCGTCGCAACGGCGGACGACCTCGAGCTCACGTTCGTGAATCCGACGGGGGCGATCCGGTCGCAGCGGGCCATCCGACTTGCGGAGGTCTTCACGAACCAGGTGCTCCCGTACTTCGACCAGTACGCACTGAGCCATCGAGTCTGGTCATCCGACGGCAAATCGATCGCCCTACCGGTCGTCGGCACGGACGGGTCGAGCGAGATCCACGTCTATTCGGCCGATGGCTCGACGGATTCGAAGGTCGCCGTCGGGCGTCGTCGCGTTCTGGCGGCCCTGAGCGTCCTAGTCGACCCAGTCGAGCGAGCGCTCGATGCCCTTGTGCCAGCGCGCGATCCCGGCCGCGCGCGTCGCCTCGTCCATCGCCGGCTCCCAGCGACGGGCGGTCCGGATCCATCTCACGCAGCGCATCGAGCCCGACCAGAAGCCGACGGCGAGCCCGGCCGCGTAGGCGGCGCCCGAGCGCGCTGGTCTCGGCGATCGGCGGCGCGACGACCGGGCCGGTCCGAGGACGTCGGCCTGGAACTGCATCAGCAGCTCATTCGCGATCATGCCGCCATCGACCCGCAGCTCGCCGGGGAGCGGCCGCGCCGAGGTCGGCGGCCATCGCCTGCTCGAGGTCGTACACCTGGTAGGCGGTCGCCTCGAGCGCGGCTCGGGCGATGTGGCCGCGTGTCGCGTAGCCGGGTGAGCCCGGCGATGACGCCGCGCGCGTCGCTCCGCCAATGCGGCGCGAACAGCCCGGAAAAGGCCGGCACGAACACGACGTCCCCTGTCCGGCACGGATCGCGCCAGCTGCTCGACCTCGGACGCGTCGTTGATGATCCCGAGGTTGTCGCGCAGCCAGCCGACGAGCGACTCCGGTCACCGCCACCGAACCCTCGAGCGCGTAGGTCGCCGGCGCGTCACCGAGACGAGCGGCGACCGTCGTGATGAGGCCGTGAGTCGAGGGCACGGGCCGCTCCCCGGTGTGCATGAGAAGGAAGCAGCCGGTCCCGTAGGTGCACTTGGCCTGCCCTGCGTCGAAACAGGCCTGACCGAACAGCGCCGCGTGCTGATCGCCCAGGTCGCCGGCGATCGGGACGCCCGCCAGGTCGCCGACGCCCTCGCCGTAGACCTCGGACGAGGACCGGATCTCGGGGAGCATCGCCGCTGGCACGCCGACCGCATCGAGCAACGAAGGCTCCCACGCCAGCGACTCGAGGCCCATGAGCATCGTGCGCGAGGCGTTCGTGGCGTCGGTGACGTGGACGCCGCCGCGCACGCCACCGGTGAGGTGCCAGATCAGCCGAGAATCGATCGTCCCGAACAGCAGATCGCCCGCCTCGGCGGCGGCCATGCGGTCGTGCGCCGCCCGCCTCGAGGATCCAGGCCAGCTTCAGTGCCGACGAGTAGGTCGAGATCGGCAGCCCGGTCAGCGGCCGAAAGCGATCGGCTACCGGCAGGATCGCGCGGCAGCCAGCCGGGTGCAGGCTTCGGCGGTCCGGGTGTCCTGCCAGACGATCGCGTTGTGGACCGGGCCGCCCGGTCCGGCGGTCCCAGACCACGGTCGTCTCGCGCTGGTCGCTGATGCCAACCGCGGCAAGGGCCGTGCCGTCGGCGCCGACGTCACGCAACGCGACCCGGATGCAGGTCCGCACGCGCTCGAGGATCTCCTCGGCATCGTGCTCGACCCAGCCGGGTCGCGGCGTGATCTGGGCGTGTTCCAGCTGGTGGCTGGCGACCGGTTGCCCGGTCCGGTCGAAGAGGATGCAGCGGCTGCTCGTCGTGCCCTGGTCGATGGCCGCGACGAGCGACCGCCGCTCGATCAACTAGGCGTAGCGATATTGCGACCGATCGATGCGGGCCGTTGCCATCTCCTCGACCCACGTCACGGAGCTGATAAGCAGAGCCGCGGCAGCCGGATGAGAACCATCGCGATCGTGGCGACGACGCCGTCCCTTGTTGAGCAGCGAACCGAAGATCCCGATGCTCGAGCTCCTCGACCTTGGTGCGGCCGAACAGGATGCCGACGCCATTCACGACTGCGGCCGCGCCGCTGAAGACCGCTGAGACGACACGACCAGCAGTGACCGGAACCGCCAGAAGGAACGCCGCGACGGCGAACACCGCGCCCAGAAGCAGGCCGACCACGAGGGCGATCACGCCGGTCCCGAAACCGAGTATTCGAAGAAGCCGACACCGAGCAGTAGCCGACCGCCCCGACGAGGATCACGACGCGGCGTCATACCAGAAGAACGAGATCGCCGCGAGCACGAGGCCGAAGACGAGGCCGATCCCCCACGACAGACTGGTGAGAAGAACCCGGCGTCGCCCTTGCCGAAGACATCGGCGGCCCACTGGGCGCCGGTGACGAGGCCGAAGAAGAATGCCCAGATGGGCAGCAGGATCGTGAACAGCTTGAGCCCGTAGAAGGCCCAGGCGGCACCGATGACGATGGCCAGCAACCCGACGAGGATCCCCTCGATGGACATAACACCTCTCCCCAACCCTATGGGTGTCCGCTGCCGGGCACTGGCAGACACAGCTCGGACGCCCTTCGGACGCGACTATACGCTGCGGAATCAAGCCGTTCGCAGTGCAAATAGGCGTGGGCCGTCAGCCGCGCTTGACCGAGTGGCCCGAGGCGTCGCGGCTGCGAAGCATGTTGGCGCTGGCGAAATGCGCCTGCTTGCGCAGTGTCTCGGCCATCGGGGCGGCGTACGTGCCTGTTCCTCCCGCGAGCTCGTCGAGAGCCCGGCAGGACCGGGGTCGTGCCCGGCGTAGCCGCGGATCCGCTTGGCGGTCGCGTCCAGGCTCCGCCGCGGCCCGTCGATAGTCGCCGGCGCGATTGCGTGGACCGCCTCCTGGCGGGCCCGGGCGGCGAACAGGCGTGCGACCGCCCGATCGACCTCGTGGTCGCGTGGCTGGGCGTCGTTGGCCGGTCGTCGGCGTACTCCACGTGAGCCGAGCGGCTCGGTCTCGCCGGCGCCGCCGGCCGAAGACGCCGTCGCGATCGGCGAGCGCGACGATGGCGCCCGTCTCGCGTCCGATGTCGCCGTACGGGAAGGACAGGCGCAGGACGACCTCGACGACCTGCTCGGCGCCGAGGTCGCCGAGGGCGACGATCGTCCGGTTCCCGCGAACGTGAGCCGGGTACGGGCTGATCGGCTCGACCGGACGTCGTCGCGGGCCGTGACCTCGAGGTCGACGTCGCGAGCCACGACCTCGAGCGTCTCGCCGACCTCGGAGGTGATCGCGTCGCGGATCTGCGGCGCGTCGGCGATGTAGTAGAAGTGGCCGCCGCCGGCGTCGGCGATGTCCTGGAGGAGCCGCTCGTCGAAGTCGTTGCCGACCCCGAATGTCGACGTCGAGACGCCGCGGGCGCGCAGCTCGGCGGCGTGGCTCGCCAGCTCGCCGGGTCGGTGATCCCGACGTTGGCCAGGCCGTCGGTCAGGAGCAGGCAGCGGTTGACGCCGCTCTCGACGAGGTGGCCGGCGACCTGCTCGCAACCACGCAGCCAGCCCTCGCCGAGGTTGGTGCTGCCGCGGGCCTCGATCGTGGCGAAGGCGTTCGACCGCGCCGCGACGGGCCTCGGCCGACGCGTGGGTCGACTCGATGACGACGTCGACGACGTCGTCGTAGACGACGACGCTGAACCGGTCGTCCGGCTGGAGACGGGCGATGGCCTCCTCGACCGCGACCTTGGCCACGCGCAGCTTCTCGCCCGACATCGAGCCCGAGCGGTCGAGCACGATCGCGAGGTTGACCGGCGGCCGCGTCGCGGTCGGTCGTCGCGCGCGGGCGCGACGATCTCGGCCAGCACGAAGCGCTTGCTGTGGGAGGTCGGGCGGATGAGCCGCCGGTCGGTCGGGCGCTGAGGGTGGTGTCGGTTCGGATGGTCATGATCGATCCTCCTCGAGGAGCTCACGGGCGATCGTCACGAGGCGATCGACCTGTTTGTTCTGCGCCCGCGCGAGCGGTCGACGGAGGTGGAGTTCGACGTCCGGCGCGAGGACGATGCGTTCCCATTGGGAGCGTGTCGCCTGGCCGGGCGGGGTTCGGGCGGGGCCGAGCGCGGGGCCGGCTCGCGGGCGGCTCGGCGTGCGGGAGCGGCCGCCTCGATCGATCGCGCGCCGGCGCCACTCGGACGGAGCGACTCGTCGGCGCGCGACGATCGCGAGCGCGGATCGCCGGGGCGGAGTCGGCCGCGGCGCGGCTGCCGCGGAGCGGACGCGCCGCGACCGGCTGGCCCGCCGAGGACGGAGCGCAGGTACTCCAGCGCGGTGTCCGTCGGGCGGCGACGGCTCGACGGCTCGGCGAGCTCGCTCATCTCGTCGTCATCGAGCGGCTCGAGCCGGCGGCGGATCTCGGCGAGCGGCAGGTGCTCGGCCTGGAGCCGTCGGATCACGCGCAGTCGGGCGAGGTGCCCGGCATCGTACGGGCTGCCGGGTCCCGATCTGCCCGGGCGCGGGCAGGAGTCCCTGGGCGACGTAGTAGCGGACGGTCCGCGGCGTGACGCCGGCAAGGTCGGCCAGCTCGGTCAAGCGGTAGCGTTCGTCGTCGGGCATGGCCGTATCGTGACAGTGTTACGTCGCACTGTCAAGACCTTGCCCGATCACAGACCGCCATGCCGCCTCCACACCGCTCCACACCCCGGCCAGGATGCGAGGCACACGAGGTCCACGGGGACCCCGATCACACACAAGGAGTCACAGCACATGCGTCGCATCATCGCCGCCATCCTGCTCGTCGTCGTCCTCGTGATCGGTGGCGGCGTCATCGCCACGACCGGCCTACCAGGCCGGTCTCAGCACCGCGGTCACGACCTGCCGCGGCAGCGCCACCGTCGTCACCCCGGTCGTCGTCCCCGCCTACGGCTACGGCTCGGGCTCGGCTGGCACGCTTCGGCTTCGGGTTCTTCGGCTTCGTCGCGACCCTGTTCTTCCTGTTCATCATCTTCGGCCTGCTCCGCGCGATCTTCTGGCGCGGCGGCCCGGGCCGGCGCGGCGGCTGGGGTCCGCGGCTGGGGCGGACCCGACGGCCCCGGTCACGGGCCCGGACCGCTCTGGGAGACCCGCGGCACGACCAGGCCTTCGACGAATGGCACCGCCGACGCCCACGGCGAGGCGACCCAGCCGGCCGACCGATCCGAACGACGCCGACCCGGCGCCGACCGGCACCGCCGACCCGGCGCCGTCCCTCCCCCTTCCCGCGCCCTCGGACGTCTCGTCCGGGGGCGCATCCCGCTCTACGATGCGACCGATGAAGACCATCCTCGTCGTCGACGACGAACCGAAGATCGCCAGCTCGCCCGCGACTACCTCGAGCACGCGGGCTTCGCGGTCCTGACGCGCCGGCGACGGACCGTCGGCGCTGACGCACGTCCGCCAGCGGCAGCCCGATCTCGTCGTCCTCGACCTCGGCCTGCCCGGGCTCGACGGCCTCGACGTCACGCGCGAGCTGCGCCGCGACTCGACGATCCCGATCGTGATGCTGACCGCCCGCGACGACGAGCTCGACAAGCTCCTCGGGCTCGAGCTCGGCGCCGACGACTACCTGACCAAGCCGTTCAGCCCGCGCGAGCTCGTCGCCCGGGTCCGGGCCGTCCTCCGCGCGCCGAGCGGACGCGCCGTCGAGGCCGGCGAGACGATCCGCGGCCGGCGACGTCGTCCTCGACGTGCCGCGGATGCGGGCCGAGGTCGCCGGCCGGCCGTCGAGCTGACCCCGACCGAGTTCCAGCTCCTCGCGACGCTGGCGCGCGCAGCCCGGGCCGCATCTTCACCCGGTCGCAGCTCCTCGACGCGCTCCACGGCGTCGCGTTCGAGTCCTACGAGCGGGCGATCGACTCGCACATCAAGAACCTGCGCCGCAAGCTCGAGCCCGACCCGCGCCAGCCGCGCTACGTCCTGACCGTCTACGGCGTCGGCTACCGCTTCGCCGACGATCGCGAGCCGGCCGACTGATGCCCGCGACGGCCCGCGACCGCCGGCCGCCGAGCCCCGCGCGGTTGGCCGGCGCGGCCGCGCTGGGGGCCCGGTCGGCGAGGCGGTGGGCCGCCGCCGGCGTGTCGCGGCCGCGGCGCTGGGCGGCGCCGACGCGGCTTCGGCTGCCTCGTTCGCGGCTCCTCTTCCTCATCGTCGTCGGCTCGCTCGTCGCGGCGACCGGGTCGTCCTGCTCGCACCTCGGCCCGCTCGGCCGGCGGTCGTCGTCCTGGTCGTCGTCGTCGCGTCCTCGTCGCGGTCGGCGCGCGGGCTCCGCGGCGTCGGCCGCGCCGCTCGACCGAGCTGGTCGAGGCGACCGGCGCGGTCGAGGCCGGCGACTACGCCGTCCGCGTCGGACCGGAGCCGCGCGGCCTGCGCCGCCGTCCGGGCAGCTGGCCGCGCGGCTTCGACACGATGGTCGCCCGGCTCGAGACCGACGAGCGCCAGCGCCGGACCGCTGCTCGCCGACGTCAGCCACGAGCTCCGGACGCCGCTGACCGTCGATCCCGGGCAACCTCGAGGCGATCTCGACGGCGTCTACCCGCCGGACGCGGCGCATCTCGGCGCCGATCCTCGACGAGACGCGCGTGCTGGAGCGGCTCATCGACGACCTGCGGACGCTCGCCCTGTCCGAGGCCGGGACGCTCGCCCTCCACCGCGAGCCGACCGACCCCGACGCTGCTGATCGGCGGATGTGCGTCCGCTCGTTCGAGCCGCGCGCCGACGCGGCCGGCGTCGACGCTGACGACGCCGATCGACGGCGACCTGCCGATCCTCGACATCGACCCGGTCCGGATCCGCGAGGTCCTCTCGAACCTCGTCGCCAACGCCCTGCGCCACACGCCCGGCCGGTGGCCGGGTCACGATCGGCGGCGTCGACGGAGACGGCTGGGTCCGGCTCGACGGTCCGCGACACCGGCCGCGGCATCGACCCCGCGCTCCTGCCGCACGTCTTCGACCGGTTCGTGAAGGGCGACGACTCCCGCGGCTCCGGCCTCGGGCTCGCGATCGCCGCGTCAGCTCGTCGAGGCGCACGGCGGCGAGATCGCCGCCGAGTCGGTGCCTCGGCGCGGGGACGACGATCCGGGTGCGGCCTGCCGATCACGGGACGCGTGATGCGGACGTCGTCGACGGCCGCCTCGACCGTGCTGCCCGGCCGCGGTCCGCCGCGACGAACACGATCCGGACCGTCTGGCCGGCCCACGGCGTCATCGGGACGCTGACCGTCGCCCAGACCGGGAGGTCGGTCTTCGCGGCGCCGAGCTCCTGCTTCACCAGCGGTCCGGACGCCGTCGGCGTCCTCGACGTAGGCCCGGAAGTAGTCGGCCGACGACGAGTTCGAGCCGTGGGCGAAGTAGTAGCGGAACGTCAGCGAGCCGACCGTCGCCGGGAGCGCGACCGGCGGCGAGCGGATGGTCGTGACGCCGCCGTCGACGTCGTACGAGTCGCGTTCGCGCCGGCCTGGCGCCGGTGACCAGCGCCTGCGCGCCGGACGGGACCGTCCCGGCCTGGCGGACGGTCGCCGCCGGGTCGGCGCGCTGCCAGCGCGCCGCCGCGTCGCCGTGTCGGTGCCGAGCGGGTTGACGGTCCAGCCGCCGGCGGTCTCGAAGTCGTCGTACAGCGGTCCGCAGTTGGCCTTGGCCGTGCCGATCGAGGCTGTACGGGCAGCCGGCAGCCTCGATGAGCAGCAGGATCGCCGCCTTGTTGCGTTCGGTCTGCGGCCCGATCACCTCGTCGGGCGGGTAGAACCGCGCGGTCGAGCTCACGCTGCTGTGGCTCGGGTACATCTCGAAGGTGTACATGAAGATGTGCTCGTGGCCGTAGGCCCAGTCGATCTCGTCGCCGTCGGTGACGTACAGGGTGCTCGACTGCATCGGCGTGTAGCCGTTCATCGCCGCCATCTTCCTGCCGAGCGCCACGAGCGCCGCGTGGTCGTCGGTCGGTCATGTCGGACGGGACGTCGGTCGTCGGTGTAGCCGTACGGCCACAGGATCTGCTCGCCGGCCGTGTGGAACGTGATCGCCGTCTTGATCTGCTGGCGGCCGCCGACCCGGCGGCTGGCCATGAAGTCGCGGATCGCGCGCGCCTCGGGCGTCGAGAACGCGCGCCGAGCCGTGATAGGTCGCGCCGACTTCGAGCGCGGACGAGCCGCCGCAGCACGCCCAGTGGTAGCCGTAGTTGCGGTTGATGTCGGTGCCGATCGCGGTCGAGCCGGCGTTCGGCTGGCGGTTCTTGCGCCAGGCGCGGTACGGCGAGCCGGTCAGGTCGTACTCGGCGCCGTCGGGGTTGACCGCGAAGACGATCCAGATCTCGCGCGTGTTCGACGATGCTTGGTGATCCGCGCGTCGGTGCCGTAGCCCTCGGTCAGCCAGCGGAGGATCGCGAGGGTCTGCTCGAGCGAGAGATGCTCGCGGGCGTGATGGAGCGAGTCGAACATGACCTCGGGCTCGGGCTCGTCGATCGCGACGTTGTCGGAGACCTTGGCGACCCACAGGTCGCGGCCCTGGTAGCTCTTGCCGATCGACCTGAGCGTGACGATGTCCGGGTGGGCGCGCCTGGGTCGCCTTGATCTCGGCGACCATCTCGGCGTACGTGTGATAGCGCGAGTCGTAGGTCGGGAAATCGGCGGCGGCCGTCGGCGGGGCCGACGCGAGCGAGGCGGCGCTCGCGAGAACGAGGAGCAGGGCGAGTCCGAGGGCGAGGCGCGTGAGCGTGGCGGTGCATGGACGCACCATGGCCGCCCGCGAGGGCCGCGATATGCGGCGATGGGGCCAGGCGGCCGGACCGGGACCGACCGGCCCGGGAACCCGAGGCCACGGTCCCGGAGTCTTGGGCCCCAACGGACCGCTCCACCCGGACCGGTCGCACCACGGGAGGACCGACGATGGCCCGCTCGATCGCGTCGAGCCGGCGCCGCCCTCGGCGCCGCCCTCCTCGTCATCGCCCTCGCCGCCGCCCCGGCGCTCGCCTGCGGCGGCCTGATCGGCCCGAACGGCGCGGTCAACCTGCTGCGGACGACGACGCTCGCCGGCTACCACGACGGCGCAGGAGCACTACATCACCGCGTTCCAGTTCGCGGGTGGCGGCGGCGCGTTCGGGTCGCTGACGCCACTCCCCGGGATCCCGTCGAGCGTCGAGAAGGGCGGCGACTGGACGCTCCAGCGCCTCGTCCGCGAGACCGAGCCGCAGCGGCTGTTCGCGGCCGACGCGGCGCCGGGCGAGCGCCGCCGGCTCCGCCGAGGAGCTCATGAAGGTCCGGATCGACGCCCTCGACATCACCGTCCTGCGCGGCGGCGCGGCCGAGGTCGGCCAGTGGGCGACCGACCACGGCTTCCGGCTCCCGCCCGACGCGCCCGAGGTCCTCGACTTCTACGCCGCGCGCTCGCCGATCTTCCTGGCGGCGGTCTTCGACGCCGATGCGGCCGCCGCGCGCGGCCAGGCGGTCGGCGACGGCACGCCGGTCCACATCACGATCCCGACCGACAACCCGTGGGTCCCGCTGCGCATCCTGGCGCTCGGCAAGACCGCGGCCGAGCGCGTCGACGCCGACGTCTACCTGCTGACCGACCGCACGCCGGCGCTGCTGCCGGCCCCGACCGGCGACAACGGCCTGACGCTCGGCCACAGCGCCGCGGCCACGCAGTCGCTGCTCGACGACCTGCGCTCCGACCGCGGGATGGACTGGGTGCCGACGCTCGGCCTGGCTGATCGAAGGTCGGGATCGACGCCGTCGGCGCCGCAGCTCGCGTTCGACCTCGCGATCGACGCGTCGGGGGCCGGCGCCCCGTCCCGGGTCATGGCCGGGCTCGACCTGCCGGGCGCGACGGTCGTCGCCCGGACCGGACCGCGGACGTGTCCGGATCATCGTCGGGCTCACGCTCACGGTCGGCGGCATCGGCGGGATCCTGCTGCTGATCCGCTGGCGCCCGCCGCTGTCGATGGCCTGACGTACGGTGCCGGCACGATGCGACGCACACCGCCGGCCCGGGCGTCTCGCCCTGGCCGGCGGGATCGCGCTCTCGCTCGGGCTGGCCGGGATCGCGGCGGCGTGGGCGCACGCGCCGGGCTCGGGCCCGATCACCGTGACGATCCCGATCCGCTACTCGCACTACGAGCGGTCGCGAGGTGACCGTCCCGGCCGGCGTCCGCGGTCACGTTCGTGCTCCACAACGGCGATCCGATCGACCACGAGTGGATCGTCGGCGACGCCGCGGTCCACGAGCGGCACCGCACCGGCACCGAGCCGGTCCACGCGTCGCGCCCGACCGAGGTCACGATCCCGGCCGGCACGACCCGCGCCACGACGGTCACGTTCGCGACGCCCGGCACGTACCTGTACATCTGCCACCTGCCCGGGCCACGAGGCCTACGGCATGGTCGGCACGGTCGTCGTCACGGGCGAGCTGACCGGCGCCGGCGCCGTCGCCCGGGCTATCGCTCGGCGGCGATGCGACCGCTGCCGGCTCCCCGTATCGACGACCATCCCGCCGCCGGGACATCGTCCGGCCGCCGCCGATCTCGCTGGCGGGCCCGGCGCTCCTCGGCAGCCGGCTCCTGACCAAGGACCTCGCCTTCCGCGAGGCCGAGCGCGACGCGTTCCGGCTGCGCGGCCTGCTCCCGGACCGCGTCCTGACGATCGACGAGCAGGTCGAGCTCGAGCTCGAGCACCTCCGCCGCAAGGACGACGCGCTCGAGCGCGTACATCGGCATGGCCGCGCTCCAGGATCGCAACGCGACGCTCTTCTACCGGCTCCTCGCCGAGCACCTCGAGGAGTTCCTGCCGATCGTCTACACGCCGACCGTCGGCCGGGCGTGCCAGGAGTTCAGCCACATCATCCGGCGGACGCGCGGCGTCTGGATCACGCCCGGCCGATCGCGACCGCATCCCGCAGCTCCTGCGCCAGGGTCCGTACGACGACGTCCGGCTCATCGTCGTCACCGACAACGAGCGGATCCTCGGCCTCGGCGACCAGGGCGCCGGCGGGATGGCCATCCCGATCGGCAAGCTCGCGCTGTACACGGCGGCCTGCGGCATCCACCCGGCGCTGACGCTGCCGGTCTCGCTCGACGTCGGGACCGACAACCCGGCGCTGCTCGCCGATCCGCTCTACCTCGGCTATCGCGCGCCGCGCCTGCGCGGACCCGACTACGACGCGCTCGTCGAGGCCTTCGTCGAGGGCGTCGCCGAGGTCTGGCCCGGCTGCGTCATCCAGTGGGAGGACTTCAAGCAGGCCAACGCGCTGCGCATCCTCGACCGCTACCGCGACCGCGTGCCGTCGTTCAACGACGACATCCAGGGGACCGCGGCGGTCGTCGTGGCCGGGATCCTGGCCGGGCTGCGCGGGCTGCGGCATGGCGCTCGCGGACACGCGCGTCGTGCTCGTCGGGGCCGGCGCGGCGGGGATCGGCATCGCCCGGCTGCATCCGGCTGGCGATGCTCGACGACGGGCATGGACGAGGCCGCCATCCGCCGGGCGCTCGTCCTCGTCGACTCGCACGGGCTGGTCCACGACCGGCGCGAGGACCTCGACGCCACGAAGCGCGAGCTGGCGCTGCCGGCCGAGGCCTACGCGGGATACGGCTTCTGCGACCGAGTTCCCGCGGGCTCGTCGAGACGATCGAGCGGGTCCGGCCGACCGTCCTGGTCGGCACGACCGGGGTCGGCGGCACGTTCAACGAGGCGGTCATCCGCGCGCTGGCCGCGGGGACCGAACGGCCGATCGTCCTGCCGCTCTCCAACCCGACCTCGGCCTGCGAGGCGACGCCCGTCGACATCCTGCGCTGGACCGACGGCCGGGCCCTCGTCGCCACCGGCTCGCCGTTCGAGGCCGTCGAGGTGGACGGGCGGCGACGCGAGATCGGGCCAGGCCAACAACGTGTTCGTCTTCCCGGGCCTCGGGCTCGGCGCGATCGCCGCCGAGGTCGGCTCGATCACGCGACCGGATGTTCCTGCTCGCCGCCCGGACCCTGGCCGCCGCCGTGACCGACGACCGCCTCGCGACCGGGCGCGCTCTACCCGCCGGTCGGCGACCTGCGCGCGGTGTCCCGGGCGATCGCGATCGAGGTCGCGCGCGAGGCGGTTCGCTGGCGGGCTCGCCGGCATCTCCCCGACGACGGACATCGAGGCGACCGTCGACGGCGCGATGTGGTGGCCGGACTACGTCCCGTACGTGCCCGGCGCGCCCGGCCGAGCGGCGGCGGTTCGGCGAGACGTGACGACCGACCCGGGCGGCGGTGCTGCGGACCGCCGGCGAGCCGACCACCATCGAGGACCTCGACGCTGGCCGAGCCGCGTGCCGGGCGAGGTCCGCGTCCGGATCCTCGCGTCGGGCGTCTGCCACTCCGACCTGCACGTCCGCGACGGCGACTGGCCGCGCCCGACGCCGATCGCCATGGGCCACGAGGGCGCCGGCGTCGTCGAGGCGGTCGGGCCGGGCGTCCGCTCGCTGACCGGTCGGGCAGCCGGTCGCGCTGTCGTGGCTCGTCCCGTGCGGGGTCTGCCGGTCGTGCCGTGGCGGGCCGTCCTGGGCGTGCCCGACTCGCCGTCGTTCCGCCACCGGATGCCCGATGGCGCGACGGTCCTGGCCGACGAGGCGGCGGCGCCGGTCCTGTCCTACTGCGGGATCGGCACGATGGCCGAGGCGACGGTCGTCCCGGAGGCCGCCGCGATCGCCCTGCCCGACGGCGTCGATCCGGCGGTCGCGGCGCTGATCGGCTGCTGCGTCACGACCGGGGTCGGCGCCGTCGCTCAAGACCGCCCAGGTGCCGGCCGGGTGCGAGCGTCGCGGTCATCGGGCTCGGTGGCGTCGGGCTGTCGTGCGTCATGGGCGCGGTGCTCGCCGGCGCCTCGCGGATCGTGGCGATCGACCGGGTCGCGGCCAAGCTCGACGTGGCCCGCGCCCTCGGCGCGACCGACGGCCTGCTCGCGGGCGACGACCGGCGGCGACGATCGAGGCGCTGCGCGACCTGACCGACGGCGGCCCCGACTTCGTCTTCGAGGCGATCGGCCGGCCGACGACCGTCGAGCTCGCCATCGAGAGCGCTGCCGCTCGGCGGGACGGCCGTCCTCGTCGGGATGACGCCGGTCGAGGCGCGGGCGTCGTTCGCGGTCTACCCGTTCGTCGACGGCAGCCGGCGGATCCTCGGCTCGAACTACGGGTTCGCCGATCCGGCCGATCGACTTCCCGCGCTACGCCGCGCTCCATCTCGCCGGCCGGCTGCCGGTCGAGCGGCTGATCGACCGGCGCATCGGGCTCGACGACCTGGAAGCCGCCTTCGATCGACTGCGCGCCGGCGACGGCCTGCGCCAGGTCGTCGTCTTCGACTGAGCCGAGCTCCGACCGCCGCCTAGACCCGGCCGGGGACGACCGGCTCGTCGTCGGCGGCGTCGCCGGCGGCGTCGCGGCTCCATCGGCGCCAGGACCGGCGGCTCCGGATCCTCGATCGGCGGCAGCAGCTCCTTCCCGGTGATCAGCCGTGTCCCGCGGCCATGGGTCACGAAGCGTCCACGCCCAGCGGAGCAGGACGACGATGCGGTTCGAGAAGCCGATCAGGTAGAAGATGTGGATCCCGAGCCAGAGCGCCCAGGCCGGGAAGCCGCCCTGGCGCCCGAACGGCCCGAGCCAGCCGATGTTGGTGACGCCGGCCAGGCGCCCGATGACCGCCACGTCGCCGTGGTCGCTGTAGCGGAACGGCTCGTACGGCCGGCCGAGGACGCGGCGGCGGATGACCCGCGCGGCGTAGGCGCCACCCTGCATCGCGCCCTGGGCGACGCCCGGCGTCGGCTGGTCGGGCTTCCACGGCTCCACGGCCGCGTCGCCGACGACGAAGATCTCGGGGTGACCGGCGATCGTCAGGTCCGGTTCGACGATGACCCGTCCGGCGCGATCGGTCTTGGCGCCGGTCGCCTCGGCCACGGTCCGCGCGAACTTGGCGCGTCAGGACGCCCGCCGACCAGAAGACGGTCCGGGTCGGGATCGTCTCCTCGGTCCCGTCGGCGCCCGACGACGCGCACCGCCGTCGCTCGTCCGAGGTCGACGACCTTCGTCCCCGTCCGGACCGTCACGCCGAGCTTCTCGAGCTGGCGCTGCGCCGACGCGGACCGATCGGGCGGATAGGGCGGCAGGATCCGGTCCATCGCCTCGACCAGGATGATCCGGGTCTGGTCCGGCCGGATCGCGCGGAAGTCGCGCTTGAGCGTGTCGTGGGCGATCTCGCCGAGCGCGCCGGCGAGCTCGACGCCGGTCGGCCCGCCGCCGACCAGCACGAACGTCATCCACGCCCGACGTCGGTCGGGATCGGCTTCGCGCTCGGCCGCCTCGAAGGCGATCAGGATCCGCCGCCGGATCTCGAGCGCGTCCTCCATCGTCTTCAGCCCGGGCGCGACGGTCGCCCAGTCCGAGGTGGTCGAAGATAGGTGTGGTGGGCGCCGGTCGCGACAGACCAGCGTGTCGTAGGCGATCGGTCCGCCGTCGGCGATCAGGACCTCGCCGCGCGGCTCGGGGTCCAGGCCGACCGCCTCGCCGAGGATGACCGTCGGTGTTGCGCTGCTTGCGCAGGATCGGAGCGCAGCGGCTGGCGCCGATGTCGCCCGGCGACATAGCGCCCCGGTCGCGACCTGGTAGAGCAGCGGCTGGAACAGGTGGAAGTTGCCGCCGGTCGACGAGCGGCGACGGACCTCGGGATCGATCCCGAGGCTCCGCGCGGCGTACAGGCCGGCGAACCCGCCACGACGAGACACGCGATGCGGCTCGGCGATCGCCGCGATCAGACGCGTAGCAGCGCCGAGCGGATCCGTGACGACGCGAGCGGCTCCCCCGGACCGGTCCGAGGCCAGGTCCACGACGAACGTGCCGTCGCGCGGTCGGTATCGCTGGTAGACGCGGATCGCGAGCGGACCGCGACCGCGAGCCGCGGCCTCGCAGATGCGGCCAGGAGGTGCCGAACGCCTCGGGATCCTCGGCGGACGCCGAGCGCGCTCCTCGGATCGACGATGGCCGGTCGGCCAGCGTCTCGATCGAGCGGCCGCCAGGCGTCAGCGCGCGTCGCCCGTCGCACCCGATCCCGCGGTCGTCGGTGTCCCAGCGGGCGGCCGCGGCGGCGGACGCTCGGCCATGGCCGGCCGGCGCTACTTGTCGCGTTCGGCGCTGGCCAGGACGGCCTGGGCCGCCGCCAGCCGGGCGACCGGGACGCGGAACGGCGAGCACGACACGTAGTCGAGCCCGATCCGCTCGCACTTGTGGATCGACTCCGGATCGCCGCCGTGCTCGCCGCAGATCCCGAGCTCGAGGTCCGGGCGGGTCGCGCGGCCCTTGTCGACGGCGATCTTCATCAGGCCGGCGACCGCGTCGTCGAGGGTCTGGAACGGGTTGACCGGCAGGATCTCGTCCTCGACGTACTTGAGCAGGAAGCCGCCCTCGGCGTCGTCGCGGCTGTAGCCGAACGTCATCTGGGTCAGGTCGTTGGTGCCGAAGCTGAAGAAGTCGGCGTGCTGCGCGATCTCGTCGGCGGTCAGGGCGCCGCGCGGCACCTCGATCATCGTGCCGAACACGTACTCGACGTCGACGCCGGCCGCGGCCTCGACCGCCTTCGCCTCGGCCTCGAGCAGGTCCTTGGTCGCCTTGAGCTCGTTCACGTGGCCGACCAGCGGGATCATGATCTTGGCCTTCGGATGGCCGCCCGACGCCTGGACCGCGATCAGCGCGTTGAGGATCGCCCGGGTCTGCACCTTCACGAAGTCCGGGATCATCAGGCCGAGCCGACAGCCGCGCAGCCCGAGCATCGGGTTCTGCTCGTGCAGGCGCTTGATCGTCGCCAGCAGGCCCTTGTCCTCCTCGGACGCGCCGCCGGTCGCCTCGGCCCGGGTGACCTTGACCAGCTGGTCCTCGAGGTTCGGCAGGAACTCGTGGAGCGGCGGGTCGATCAGGCGGATGACGACCGGGCAGGCCGTCCATCGCCCGGAAGATGCCCTCGAAGTCGCCCTGCTGGAGGACCTCGAGCTTGGCCATCGCGGCTGTCGAAGGTCGACGACCGCCTCGCGACTCGTCGGCGTCGAGCGTCCCGCCGGCGGCCGCCTTGGCCTTGGCCCGGCGTGGCGGCCATCGCGACGAGGATCGCGCCACGCACGATCTCGAGCCGCTCGCCTTCGCGGAACATGTGCTCGGTGCGGCACAGGCCGATGCCCTGCGCGCCGTAGCTCCGGGCCTGCGCGGCCTCTTCGGGCTTGTCGGCGTTGGTCCAGACCTGCATCCGGCGGACCTCGTCGGCCCAGCCCAGGATCGTCTGGAGCTCGGGCTGGTCCTCGAACCGCGCGTCGACCGTCGGCAGCGCGCCGACGAAGACCTCGCCGGTCGTGCCGTCGAGCGCTGATCCAGTCGCCCTCCTTGAACGGTCACGCCGTTGGCGGTGGCGGTCTTGGCGCGCGTAGTCGATGATCAGCTCGTGCGCAGCCGGCGACGCACGGCTTGCCGATCTGGCGGGCGACGACCGCCGCGTGGCTGGTCGCGCCACCGCGGGCGGTCAGGATCCCCTGGGCCACGACCATCCCGTGGAAGTCGTCGGGCGAGGTCTCGATCCGGACCAGGATCGACCGGCTCGCCGCGGCTCGACCCACTCGACGGCGGTGTCGGCATCGAAGACCGCTCGCCCGACGGCCGCGCCCGGCGACGCGTTGAGGCCCTTGGCGATCGCGCGTCGCCGCTGGCGCGCGCCGCCGGGTCGAACTGGTCGCGCGAGGAGCTGGTCGACGTGGCGCCGGCTCGATCCGGCCGAGCGCCTCTTCCTTGCGTGATGACGCCCTCGGTCGACCATGTCGACCGCGATCTTGACGGCCGCCGCGCGCGGTCCGCTTGGCGACTCCGCGTCTGGAGCATGTAGAGCTTGCCGCGCTCGATCGTGAACTCGAGGTCCTGGACGTCGCGGTAGTGCTTCTCGAGCTGCTCGCCGATCCGCTCGAACTCGCCGTAGACCTCGGGCATGTCGGTCTGCATCTGGCTGATCTTCGGCGCGGTCCGGATGCCGGCGACGACGTCCTCGCCCTGGGCGTTGGTCAGGTACTCGCCGAACAGCACCTTCTCGCCGGTGTTCGGGTCGCGGGTGAAGGCGACGCCGGTCCCCGAGTCGTCGCCCATGTTGCCGAAGACCATCGTCACGACGTTGACCGCGGTGCCCGAGGTCGTGGGCGATCTTCTGGTTGTTCCGGTAGTCGACGGCGCGCTTGCCGAACCAGCTGGCGAAGACGGCCTTGATCGCCAGGTCGAGCTGCTCGTACGGGTCGCTCGGGAAGTCGCGGCCGGTGTCCTCGCGGACGATGCGCCTTGAACTCCGTCGACGAGCGCGCGCAGGTCGTCGGCGGTCAGATCGGTGTCCTGCTCGACGCCGCGCGCGTTCCTTGGCCGCCTCGAGCGCGTGGTCGAACCGCTCGCCCTTCACGTCCATCACGATCCGGCCGAACATCTGGATGAAGCGGCGATAGGCGTCCCAGCCGAAGCGCTCGTTGCCGGTCAGCGCGACCAGGCCCTGGAGCGTCTCCTCGTTCAGGCCGAGGTTCAGGACCGTGTCCATCATCCCGGGCATCGAGAACTTGGCGCCCGAGCGGACCGAGACGAGCAGCGGGTCGGCCGGCGTCGCCGAAGCCCTTGCCGGTCAGCGTCTCGACCTCGCGCGACGCGCCTCGAGGACGTCGTCCCAGAGGCCGTCGGGGAGCTTCTCGCCGGCGGTGAAGTAGTCGTTGCAGGCCTCGGTCGTGATCGTGAAGCCGGGCGGGACCGGCAGGCCGGCGTTGGTCATCTCGGCGAGGCCGGCGCCCTTGCCGCCGAGCAGGTCGCGCATCGTCGCGTCGCCCTCGGCTCGACCGCCGCCCCACGCGTAGATGTAGCGCTTGGCGGCGCCGTGGGCACGGTCGGCGGCGGACGGAGCGGTCTGGGTCATCGGGCGGGTCCTTCCAGGGCGGCGGCCACCCGCGGGTGGTCGCGGTCGGGCGCGGTCGGTGTCGGCTCGATTGTACCGTCGGACCCCGGCGTCGCTCTGGTTGCGACGAGGTTGCGAGAGCGGCGGGCATGCTCCGGCGTCTGTTGGCGTCGACCTGGCGCATCGGCTACCTTCCCGCCGTGAGCGTCCCTCGGACAGAGATCGACCGCTACTTGCACTTGCTGCGCGATGCCCCAGAGCGCATCGCAGCCGCCACGGCGGGCGTCGACGACGATCGTCTCCATGAGCGCAGCGCGGCAGAACCATGGTCGGTCAAGGACGTCCTCGCGCACGTTCGGGCGAGCGCGGACATGCGAGAGAAGTTCATCACGGAAATGGCGTCCGGCGACCGCGCCTCGCTGCGCTACGAGTCGCCCCGCGGCTGGATCCGCAAGACGAACTATCTCGAGCTGTCATTCGCGGAGTCGTTCGCGGCGTTCCGTGCGCACCGTTCCGCCTGGCTGGCACAGCTCGAGACGATGTCACCGGCGGACTGGGAGCGCGGGCCCTCATCCGTGATCGACCAGAGACGATCGCCTCCTACGTGCGCAACCTGACCGACCATGAAGAGGTCCACTGCGAGCAGATCGAGGCCCTGCTGCGCTGAACCGGCGCGCTACAGCCGAGCGAGCCAGCGCATGACCGGAACGGCGACGAGGAATGAGTCGGCGACGAGGTCGACGAGCTGCGGCCCCATCACGTCGTCGTCGGCCAGCCGGCGGCCGAACGTCAGATCCTTCTGCTTGAGCAGCTCGGCCTCCGGATGGTCGGACTGAAAGCCGGATGGGACGCGCTTGAGCTTTTCCCCCGAGATCGGGCCGAATGTCGAAACGAAACGAGGCTCGTCGATCAGGCGGCGAACGCCCTTCGGATCGTCTGCGACTGCCGCGCGGAATGCAGTGAGCTTGGCCGTCGGCGGGTGCCACATCCCCCCGCCGATGTAGACCTCGCCGGGCGACAGGTGGAAGTAGCCGCCCGGGTTGCCGCTCTCGCCGAACCCGTGCGGGCCGTCGGCGCCGCCGCCTTCCGCCCACGGGAACGAGGCGGCGACGTTCGTCTTGTACGGAGACTTGTCCTTCGAGAAGCGCACATCGCGGTAGATCTCGGAAGGGAGATCGGGTCGGGTCGGCCTCGAGCGGAACCCCTCGGGCGCGGAAGGCCCCGTCGAGCGCGACACAGAGCGCCGCGAGCGGCTCCTTCAGCAGTCGCTCGTACTCACCTTTGCGCGGCTGGAACCAATCGCGCGAGTTGTTCTCGGTGAGGTCGGCGAGGAACTGGATCGCCTCGGGTCGGAAGCCGGTGAATGCTGGTGTGTCGACGCCCATCGCTGGGTCCTCCTGGGCAGACGTGCCCGATGAATCTACGACGACCAGTCTCCTTTCCACGCGACGCTAGCGAGACGCCCGAGCGATAGCGTCGGCGCCCGACGGAGCGATCGAGAGCCGATATCACTGGCGCCGTGTCCGTCGCGATGTCAGGAGGTGCCTCGTGCGCCGATTTGCAGTCGCGTTCGTTGCGGTCCCCTTCGTTCTGCTCCTCGCGATCGGACCGGTTGCCGCAGACACGTCACCCAACGGGACGAACTTCTTCAGCAGCTCGTCGAGCTGTTCGACGACCGGCGGCCGGCAAGTCTGCACCGACATGTACCTCAACGTCTCGTCGAATGAGGATGGATCGGACGGGCCGCCGTGTCTCGAGATCTACAAGTATTCGATCTCAAGCAATGGCCGCTTCACCTTCATCTCCGATGAGTTCGGGTGCGCCTCAGCGGCACGATGGCGATCGGAGCCGATCTGTCGGTTACGGTCGCGCCGACGGACATCCCGCTCGAGAATTGCGGTAGGCGGAACTGCTCACCGTCGAGGACAGTGAACGTATCCGCCAGCGACAGTCCGACCGGGCCGATCTCGACGACGACCACGCGCTCGACCACCAAGGACGGAAGCTGCACCACCAAATCGACGACAACTGACCAGTTCGTCGAGCTCGCCGGCACCCTCACGATCGATGGCACCGTCTATGACGAGACGGGCTCCATCGACGTCTTCACGAGCACGTCGATCACCCACTGCAAGTAGCCCGCATCTGACGGCCGGCCCAGGCTCGATTTAGACCTGGGTCGGCTGCTCCACGGGTGTTCTGCGTAGGCCGGTCGAACGAGCCTGGACATTGCTCGCCCACGTCGCGATCTCGGCGCGCCGCGACGCCCCGAGCTTGGCCAGGATGTGCTCGACGTGGCTGCTCGCGGTCTTGGGCGCGATATCGAGCGCCTCGGCGATCTCGGCGTTCGTCATGCCTTCGCCGATCAGTCGCGCGACCTCGAACTCGCGAGACGTGAGCGGGCGCCACGGTTCGTCGTCCGGGGCGTGGCCGCGCGCCATCCGCAGCACCGCATCCGCCCGCTCGGCAAGCGCCGGCGACTTCGAGCTTCTGGGCGAGGGCGCGTGCCTCGGTCCCGATCGTCACCGCTTCCGCATAGCGATTCGAGCGAACCAGGCATTGGGCCAGGTCGACGCGCGCCCAGGCTGCCTCCCATGTCCGACCGTGTCGGTCCCAGCCGGCGACCGCCGTCTCGAGGGCGATCCTGGCGACCCCGGTGGCGCCTTCGGCCAGGGCGACCAGGCCTCGCCCATGGGCGAGCGCCGCACCCGATACGTCGGGGATCTCTTCGAGGCGGTCGGTGATGGCGGCGAGCCAGGCGGCGGCATCGAGCGGCCGTCCAGCCTGGACGGCGGCCCGAACCCCGGTCACCACGAACGGCGACGAGGAGCACCGTCTCGTCGACGGCGATCGACCGATCGAGTGCGTCGCGACAGAGCGCTGACGCGCGCTTCGCATCGCCGGCCTGCAGAGCGACCTCGGCAAGGCCCCACAGCGGCGGCAGGATGAGCTCGATCTCCCGCTGGTCATCCCGAACGCCAGCGCGGCCTCGAGTTCGGTCGTGGCCGCGTCGAGCTCGCCGCGGGTCATGGCGACGTACCCGAGCGCCCAGCGCGCCATGAACGTCCCGCGGCCGCAGCCCTTGTCGACGATCGCCTGGCGAGCGCGTCGCTGGGCATCGACCGGGTCGGCTCCGGCCCACGACACCAACGCCTGGGTCGAGCGCATCAGTGCGCGCAATGGGACTGCTCGACCGAGTCGGCGTAGCGCACGCCCTTCGCCGATCCAGCGTTCCGCGGCGGCGTAGTCGAGTGCGGCCGCCGCGACGGTCGAGGCCTCCCGGAACGCCGTGACGCCAGTCCCCTCCCAGCCTTCGCCGGCCGCCTCGAAGGCGACCGCCCCGACGCGGGCGAGACCGGTCTGGACGTCGCCGTCCATCGCATCGGCGAGGCCCGTCCTTCCATTCGGCGACGAGCCGCAGCTCCGGATCGTCGAGTTCGTCGGCGAACGCATCGGAGCTTCGCCGTCTGACGGCGAACCTCGGCGAGGTCATGCGCGTCCAGTGCGTTCAGCGATCAGGAAGAAGGTGACGCTCGGCGCGAGCCTCGAGCACATCCCGGGCTGTCGGGCATCGATTCCAGCTCGGCCCACATCGCGCGTGCCATGGCAACCCGGTCGCTGAGCGGCCGCGCCTCGCGTCGCCAGACCCCGAACTCGTTGCCGAGCGCGCCGATCGCCTTGACCGGCATGCCGATGGCGCGGTAGATCGCCGCGGCCTCATGGGCGGTGCGGATGGCGACCTCGTGCTCCTCGATGTCGCCGGCCGAGTTGCAGTACGCAACCAGGATCTCTGCCCGCTCCTCCGGGGCGAGATCGTCGGGCATGTTCTCGACGGCTCGGCGATACAGCCCGAAGGCCTCGCGCCGGGCGGACAGGCGGGCCGCCTCGCGGGCGCCGGCGAGCGCCGCCTCGAATGCCTCGCGACGCAGACCCGCGCGCTCGTAGTGCACGGAGGCGTGGATCTCGGAGGCTCCCTCGAGCTGCGCCCCGAACTCACCGGCGCGCGCGTGGAAGCGCCTGCCGGTCAGACGCCGGGATCGTGCCGTACAGCGCGTCGCGCAGGAGCTGGTGCCGGAAGTCGTACAAGCCGCGAAGACCGGGTGGGTCCAGGACGAACTGGTCGACGAGCTCCTGGAGCGGCGCCTCGATCGCCTCGGGCGGGACGTCCATGATCCCGGCCAGGACGTCCGGCACGAAGCACCGTCCGATGACCGCACCGGCGCGGGCGGTCGCCTGCGCCTCGGGCGAGAGCTGGGCGATCCGGGCGATGACCGCGTCCTCGATCGTGTCCGGGACGTTCGCCTCACGGATCGCCGTCCCGTCGGAGCGCGCCTCCGCGCTGAGGGCGCCCAGGAGCTCTTCGATGTGAAGCGGGATCCCGTCGGTCCGTTCGTAGACGGCAGCCGCGACGTCGCGTGGTGCCGGCAGACCCGTGTCGAGCAGGAGCGTCGTGACCAGGGCGGTCTCCGCTGCGTCGAGTGGCGCCAGGCGGACCTCCTCGGCGAGGCGCTGGGTGATCAGGCGCGATCGCCAGGCACGCAGGTTCGTGCCCCGTGGGACCTCCTCGGTCCGGTAGTCCCCGGTGATCAGGAGCTTCGTATCGCGCGACCGGCGGGCGAGCTCGGCGATGATCTCGAGGCTGATGTCATCGGTCCAGTGGAGGTCCTCGAAGGACAGCATCGTGGGGCCGGGCAGCGACGACAGGATGAGCTCGACGGTCTCGGTCGACCAGCCGGCGGCGGCGGACGTGCTCGGCCGCCGCGGCGGTCGGATCGAAACCGAGAAGGCGTTCACCGAGTGTCGAGAAGGCCGGCACGCGGAGCATCGAGCGGGCCATGTCGAGGATGGACGCCGCGGGAACGTCGTGGTCCTGGGGCGAGACCGCACCGCCCGAGATCGCAAAGCCGCGCTGTTCGAGCCTTCCGGCCGATCGCGCCAAGGAGCCGCGTCTTGCCGATGCCCGCCTGGCCCGCCAGCAGCAGGAACTGGCCGTGGCCGGCCGCGACGTCTTCGATGCGTCGGTCCGCGAGGTCGAGCAGTTCGTCGCGCCCGATGAGGAGCGGGCAACGCACGATGCGCAGGGCACCTGACATGGTCATCGGAGTGTAGGCCTCAGCTGGGCGCGGTCAACGGATCGGCGATCTGGAATCTAGAGCGCGATCGTCGCAGGACATCGGTCATTCGACGGATGGAGGCATCGGATCGTGCGCCCGGAGCGCGGGCGGGCCGGGTACCATCCGCACATGACCGACCTCCTGACCGACACCCGGCACATCGATCCCGAGGCGCCCCAGTACAACGCCAGGCTCGTCCGGCGCGAGGACGAGAACGAGTCGCTGGCCTACTTCTGGGTCCGTTTCGACGGCGATCCGACACCGTTCGAGGCCGGCCAGTACATGACCATCGGGGTCATGGTCGACGGCAAGATCGTGCAGCGCCCGTACTCGGTCGCCTCGCCGCCGGTCGGCGCCGGGACGGACGGCTACGAGTTCTACGTGCGCCTCGTCGAGGGCGGGACGTTCACGCCGTTGCTCTGGCGGCTGCCGGTCGGGCACCCGATGCGGATGATCGGACCGAAGGGCAAGTTCATGCTCCTGCCCGACGATGAGCGGACCCACATCTTCATCTCGTCGGGGACGGGCAACGCGCCGTTCGTCTCGATGATGCGCCAGCTCCTGGCCGACGGACGGCCGCGCCCGGTCGTCTTCCTCAACGGCGTGTCGTACGCCGACGAGCTCGGCTACCGCGCGCTCATCGAGGGCTGGGAGGACAGCGGCGACTACCCGGTCACCTACGTCCCGACCGTCTCGCGGCCCGACGATCCGCGCAACAGCGACTGGATGGGCCGGACGGGCCGGGTCGAGACGATCCTCGGCCCCGTCCTCGACGAGCTCGGCCTCTCGCCGGCCGACTCGATCGCCTACATCTGCGGCAACCCGGACATGATCCTGGCCGCCGAGGCGACGCTCCTCGAGCGTGGCTACCCCGAGGACCAGATCCACAAGGAGCTGTACTGGCCGAAGGGCAAGGAGCCGCGCGGCATGGCCGGCGCGGACCTCGCGGCGGCGATCGACGCCGCCGAGGCGAACGCCGACCAGTGACGAGCGCCCGGTGACCCACGGCCCCGAACCAAGCCCCCGACGCTCGGCCACTCGTCGAGGGGACCGGCCGCCTGGAGGCGTTCAGCGACGGCGTCTTCGCGATCGTGGTCACGCTGCTGATCATCGAGGTCCACCTGCCGCCGCTCGTCGGCTCCGGCACTCAGGCGATGCTGGCCGCCCTTGGCGAGATCGCGCCGAAGCTCGTCTCGTTCACGGTGAGCTTCGCGACGGTCGCCATCTACTGGGTGAACCACCATCACTTCTTCAGCCGCGTCACCCACTCGGACTGGAAGCTCCTCTGGGCGAACAACCTGCTGCTCTTCTGGCTGACGGTCGTGCCGTTCACGACGGCGGTCGTCGGCGACCACCCGACGGAGCCCGTGGCCGTGTTCATCTACGGCGTGAACCTGGCCCTGGCCGCCGGGTCCTTCGCGCTTATGGCCTGGTACGTCTTCTTCAGGGCGACCTCGTCGCGGCGACTGTCACCTATGCGGAACGTCGCCGCGAGTTGCGGAAGGCGACCAGCGGGGCGGCGGTCTACCTCGCAGCCGCGCTGATCGGACTGGTCGCTCCGCCGATCGCGCTCCTGATGTTCCTGCTCCTGCCACTCGCGTGGGTCGTGCCGTCGCTCCTCGACGACGGCGCGGACGACCCGGCCTGAGGCTCCTCGCGTCTAGCCCTCTCGCGCGGCCTCGAGCCGATCGAGGATGAGCCGGGTGACCCCCTCGACGGGGATCCGCTCCTGCGCCATCGAATCGCGGTCGCGCACGGTCACCGCGCCGTCCTCGAGCGAGTCGACGTCGACGGTCACGCACCACGGCGTCCCGATCTCGTCCTGGCGCCGGTAGAGCTTGCCGATCGCGGCCGTGTCGTCGTAGACGGCCATCGTGTGGCGCTTGAGGTCGTCCTTGATCCGGTGGCACAGCTCGACGATCTCGGGCCGCTTCTTGAGCAGCGGCAGGACCGCGACCTTGTACGGCGCGAGGTCCGGATGGAGGGCCAGCGAGACGCGCGTCTCGCCGCGGACCTCCTCCTCCCGATAGGCGTCGATGAGGAACGTGAAGGCCGCCCGGTCCGCGCCGGCGGCGGTCTCGACGACCCACGGGACGACGTGCTCGTTGGTCGCCTGGTCGAAGTATTCGAGCTTCTCGCCGGAGTACTCCGAGTGGCGCGTCAGGTCGAAGTCGCCGCGGTTGTGGACGCCTTCGAGCTCCTTCCAGCCGAACGGGAAGCGATATTCGACGTCGACCGCCTTCTTGGCGTAGTGGGCCAGCTCGTCGGGCGCGTGCTCGCGCAGGCGCAGGCGCTCGGGCGTGACCCCGTACTTCTCGTACCAGGCGCGGCGCTTCGGCAGCCACATCGCGAACGCCTCTGCGGCCGCCTCGTCGGGTCGGACGAAGTACTGCATCTCCATCTGCTCGAACTCGCGCATCCGGAAGACGAAGTTGCCCGGGCTGATCTCGTTGCGGAACGACTTGCCGACCTGGGCGATCCCGAACGGCAGCTTCTTGCGCGACGACTGCAGGACGTTCTTGAAGTTGACGTACGAACCCTGGGCGGTCTCGGGGCGGAGGTAGATGACCGTGGCGTCGTCCTCGAGCGGGCCCATGAACGTCTTGAACATGAGGTTGAAGCGGCGCGGCGCCGAGAGCGGGCCGCCGTCATCGGGGCAGCGCAGGCCGAGGCGTTCGACGACCGTCGGGTCCATGAGGTCGCTCGCCGTCAGCGACTCGGCGCCGGGCAGCTCGTCGAGCCGGAAGCGCTTGTGATCGGTCAGGCACTCGACCAGCGGGTCGCTGAACGAGCCGAGGTGGCCGGACGCCTCCCAGACCCGCGGGTGCATGAGGATCCCGGCATCGAGCCCGACGATGTCGTCGCGCTCCTGGACCATCGCCCGCCACCACGCCCGCTTGACGTTGTTCTTGAGCTCGACGCCGAGCGGGCCGTAATCCCAGACCGCGTTGATGCCGCCGTAGATCTCGCTCGACGGGTAGATGAAGCCCCGCCGCTTCGAGAGCGAGACGATGGTCTCGAGCTCGGCGACGGCGGGCGCGACGTCATTCGGGTCGGTGGTCTGGGTGTCGGTCACGTGGGGCTCCAGGTGGGGCGACCGGCCGTGGCATGGACGGTCGCGAGGGGGACTCGGTGCCGCGATGCTAGCAGAGCGCATGAACGATGCCGGTGTAACGTCATTCCTCAAGCCAGACGTTCTTGTCACGATGACGCTGATGCACCAGAACCCCCGGAGACCATCCGCGCGCACCGAAGGGGATGAAAGCCGCGGTCCGCGCGCTGCTGTTGGTGCCCCTGACGCCGGAAGGCGCACGGATCATCGACATCGTGATCCTTCCGATCGGCGCCTTCTTGGCGTTCGTCGTCTGCATCCCGATCTGGGTGCTGTCGATCCTCGCCGCAGCGGTTGTCGGGTCCGGGCTGGTGGCGCTCGGCGCTCCAGAAGCGATCCGTGACTTCCTTGGCATCGTTGGCATCGTCGGCGGTCTCGTCCTGAGCTTCGTCGCGCTTGTCCGGATCTACCGCCGAGTCCCGGCCGGGATCCGGAGCTGGGTCACGCCCGACGAGGAGCGCCCGGCCCCGCGCGTCAGCCATCGAAGAAGGACCTCCACAGCAGCGCGCAACGCGCCAAACGATCCCGAACAGCTCGATGCGATCACGGCGCCGCTCGAGGAGCGCCTGACCGCTGCGGATGCCGCTTTGGCTCCAGACGCCCACGACCGCGAGGGCTAGGCCTGGAGGCGCCGGCATAGCGTCATCGGTCGTTCAGGGAAGGACGTCCGCGAGGAGGCGCCGCGCGTTTCCGCCCATCACCTTGGCGATCTCGTCGTCGGCGAATCCCGTGTCGATGAGTGCCTCCGTCAGCAGGACGAGGCCACTCGCATCGAACGGGACGGGCACGGCGCCGTCGAAGTCCGAACCGAGGCCGACGTGTTCGATACCGGCGACATCGACCGCGTAGCGGATCGCCCGCGCGATCGCGGCCGCCTCGTCACCGCCGCAGGCAGTCGGCCAGAACCCGACCCCGAGCAGACCGCCGGTCTCGGCGATGCCGCGGGCGTGATCGTCGGTCAGGTTGCGGGCGTTGTCGGCGACGCCGCGCAACCCCGTGTGCGACGCGACGACCGGCCGGCCGGCGATGGCCAGGATGTCGTCGATCGTGGCAGCCGAGGCGTGGGCGACGTCGACCAGCATCCGGCGCGCCTCCATCCGCTCCACCATCTCGCGACCGGCGTCGGTCAGTCCGCCTTTCTCGATGCCGTGCGCGGACCCGCCGAAGGCGTTGTCGAAGAAATGGCTCGGCGACATCATCCGAAAGCCCGCGTCGGCGACGACCTCGACGTTGGCCGGGTCGCCGTCGAGCGCGTGGGCGCCCTCGATCGCGAGCAGGCCGGCCGTCAGCCGCGGATCGAGTCGCCGCGCGGCCTCGTAGGCGGCGAGGTCGGCGCGCGAGCGGATGACGCGGAAGGAGCCGTCGGACCTGGCCGCAAGGTCGTCTGCACGCGCCGCGAGATGGAGCGCCCTCGGGAGGAGGTGTCGCCAGGTCGCCGGCGGCCAGCCGAGCGCCAACGCGAGGAGGACGACATCGTCGCTCCGGTCGTCGTTGCGCTCGATGTTGAGGTGCCGTGGCGACTTCGTGGTGGCCGCCAGGACCTGGAGAGCCACGTTGCCGTCGCGGAGCCGCGGGATGTCCACCTGGCCGCGCGTCGCGCGCTCGAGGAGGTCGCGGCCCCACAACAGGGAGTCGGCGTGGAGGTCCGCGACCCACAACGTCTCGTGAAGTGCACGCGCACGATCCGAGGCGTCGATACGGCGGCGGGTTCGTCGTCACGCACAGTCGCGCCTCGGTCCTCCCGACCAGGGCGCGACCCACGATCCGCGATCCGACCGCAGTCGCGGCACCCGCGGCACCGACCGCGAGCGCGACCCCGACCCCGCGCCTCATCCTCGCCTCTTCAATGCGCCGTCCGGACCTCGTCGAGGAACGCCAGCGAGCGTGCGTCGCGCTCGAGCGCGGTCCGGACGAATTCGCGCAGCGCCGCCTCGGTCTCGCGCTCGACGTTCGGTGCCAGGCGCAGCTCCGAGATCGCCTCGATGTCGAGGCGCTGGTACGCCTTGAGCAGCTTGAGCGCCTCGAGCGAGATCCCCGTCCGATCGTGTCCGGGCCCGGGACAGCGCTCGCACAGGATGCCACCCAGCGGCGGCACCCAGCGGAACCGCTCCTCGGCCTCGAGCACGCGGTCGCACTCGACGCAGCGGTCGACCTCGGGGCGCTGGCCGAGCTCGTCGAGCAGGTGCATCTCGTACCAGCGCGCGACGCGGCCGGGGGCCATCCCCGCGTCGAGCAGCTCGTACGCCCGGCGCAGGAGCGCGTAGAGCGGCTCGGCGGCGTGGCGCTCCTCCAGCGAGCGGTCGGCCAGCTCGGCGAGGTACCAGGCGGTGGCGGCCGATTCGAGCGAATCGCGCAGGTTGAGCCAGGCGTGGCCGACGCTCACCTGGGTGACGACATCGAAGGTCCGGCCGCGCGCGAGGGCCACCGTCAGCTCCGCGAACGGCTCGAGGCTGCCGCCGAGGCGCGAGGTCGGCCGGCGGACGCCCTTGGCGATCGCCTTGAGCTTGCCGATCCCGCGGCGTGATCAGGGTCAGGACGCGATCCGCCTCGCCAAGGTCGAAGCGCGACAGGACGATCGCATCGGTCGTGTAGCGGCGCGGGATGGGCATTCGAGCGACGGTATCACGGCTCGTCGCGGGGGTCGTGGTGGACCTCATCCGACCGCGGATCCGCTGCGTATAGGTTGGTAGACGCTGGTGCGGTCGCGTCCCCCGCACCGGCGTCTAACCGTCGTGGAACGGGCGCGTCCGCCAGGCTCACCGGCAATCAGGCTACCTGTGCGGTACACGTTTCGTGTACACTCGGAGCACGATGACGACCGCCTCCCCCGACATCGACCTCGCTGCCCTCATCGCCGACACCGAGGGCGAGATCGTCAGCCTCGTGCGCGACCGCGATCCGTCGACCCACGGGCTGTACGAGATGGTCCGCTACCACCTCGCCCTCGACGGGTCCGGGGCGTCGGGCGGCAAGCGGATGCGTCCGCTGCTCGGCCTGCTCGCCTACGCCAGCATCACCGGCGACCACCAGCGGGCACTGCCCGGCGCGGCGGCCGTCGAGCTCGGCCACAACTTCTCGCTCGTCCACGACGACATCGAGGACGGCGACGTCGAGCGCCGCCACCGCCCGACGCTGTGGACGGTCCACGGGATCCCGCAGGCGATCAACACCGGCGACACGTTGTTCAGCCTGTCGCGCATCGCCCTCCACCGCCTGACCGACCTCGGCTTCCCCGACAGCACCGTCCTGCGCCTGATGCGCCTCTACGACGAGACGTGCCTGGCGCTGTGCGAGGGCCAGTACATCGACATCGCGATGAGCGCGTCCGACGAGCTCATCAGCGTCGACCGCTACTTCGACATGATCGGGCGCAAGACGGCAGCACTCATCGCCGCCTCGATCGAGGCCGGGGCGCTGCTGGCCACCACCGACGAGCAGGTCATCGCCCGCTACCGGGCTTTCGGCTGGGCGCTGGGCCTCGCCTTCCAGCTCAACGACGACCTGCTCGGCATCTGGGGCCCGGAACGGACGACCGGCAAGGAACCGTCCGACGTCGTCCACCACAAGAAGACGCTGCCGGTCATCTACGCCGCGGAGCACGCCGGGCCCGAGGATCGCGAGCGACTGGCCGAGCTCCGCGCTGCCACCGACCCCACCACGGCCGAGGTCGCCGAGATCATCGAGATCCTCGAGCGCACCGGTGCCCGCGAGTACACCCGCGACCAGGCGCGGCACTACCGGGACCAGGCGCTCGCCGAGCTCGATGCCGCGGGTGTCGTCAAGCCCGAGGCGCGCGCCCGCCTCGAGCAGATCATCGTCTCGGTCATCGACGCCTAGCGTCCCGAGCCGGCCGGCCGCGTCCTAGCGGTCCGCCTCGTCGTCCTCGGGCTCGCCTTCCTCGCGATTCCGCACCACGAGGACCTTGCCCACCCGCCGGTTGTCGGTCGTCTCGACGGTCAGCGTCAATCCGTCGACCACGACCTGGTCGCCCGGCTTGGGCACGCCGCCGATGCGGTGGTAGATGAGCCCGCCGACGGTGTCGTACTCGTCCTCGTCCTCGAGGCCGAGGTTCGTGTCGAAGAGCTCGGCCAGGTCGTCGACGTCGGCCCGCCCGTCGATCCGGGCCTCGTCGTCGGAGATCCTGACGATGAGCGGCTCCTCCTCGTCGTACTCGTCCTGGATCTCGCCGACGATCTCCTCGAGCAGGTCCTCGATGGTGACCAGGCCGGCCGTGCCGCCGTACTCGTCGAGGACGATGGCGATGTGGATCTTGCGGCGCTGGAACTCGTGGAGCAGGTCGTCGACGCTCATCGACTCGGGGACGAAGACCGGCGTCCGCAGGATCGAGCGAAGAGTGGGCCGCTCCGTGACCGATCCCTTCAGGAACGGCAGGAGGTCCTTGGCGTACAGGATCCCGATGATCTCGTCGATGGTCTCCTCGTAGACCGGGATGCGGCTGTGGCCGCCGTCGATGACGGTGTCGATCGCCTCGTCCATCGTGGCGGTGGCCCGGAGCGTGACCATGGCGATGCGCGGGACCATGACCTCGTGGATGCGCTGGTCGCCGAGCTCGATGACCGCCTGGATCATCTGCTCCTCCTCGGCCTCGAGGATCCCCTGCTCGCCACCGCGCTCGACGAGGATCGACAGCTCCTGGGTGCTCATCACGCCCTGCGCCTGGTCGCCTGCGCCGAGCATCCGGGCGACCGCCGTGGTGATCGCGGTCAGGACGCGGACGAGCGGGCCGAGGACGCGCAGGAGCACCTCGATGAAGCCGCTGAGGCGGAGCGCGAAGGTCTCGGTGTGGGCGAGGGCGAGGCTCTTGGGCACCAGCTCGCCGAAGACGATCGTGAACAGGCTCAGGACGAGGGTCACGATGATCAGCGCGAGAGCCCCCGCGGACGTACTGACGACGGGCCAGCCCGTCCCTTTGAACAGCTCCTCGAGGCTGGTCGTCAGGTTGACCGCCGCATAGGCCGAGGCGAGGAAGCCGAGGAAGGTGAGGCCGATCTGGGTGACCGCGAGGAAGCGGCCGGGCTGGGCGACCAGGCCCTTGACCCGCTTCGCGGCGCGGTTGCCCTCCTCGGCGAGCTGATCGACCCGCGTCCGACGGATGGTCACGAGCGCGATCTCGGCGGCGACGAAGACGCCCTCGAAGAAGGTGAGCAGGATGATCACGAGGATCTGGAGGATCGTGTCCATCTAGTCGGCCGTGTCCACGGCGGGGGCGTCCGGGGTGGACGGGCCGTCGCTGTCCGGCGTCCGGAGCGTCCGGTTTGGCGCGCGGCTCGCGGATGCGGGCCGGGACGCCGACCGCCAGCTTGCCGGCCGGCACGTCGCGGGTCACGACCGCACCCGCCCCGGTCCGCGCGCCCGGACCGACCTCGACGGGGGCGACGAGCATCGTGTCGACGCCGATGAAGGCGCCGTCGCCGATCGTCGTCGCGTTCTTGTTCGTGCCGTCGAAGTTCGCGGTGATGGTCCCGGCGCCGATGTTGACCCCTTCGCCGATCCGGGCATCGCCGAGGTAGCTCATGTGGTGCTGCTTCGAACCCGGGCCGAGGTGCGTGTTCTTGAGCTCGGCGAAGTTGCCGACCACGGCGCCGCGCCCGATGACGCTCCCCGGCCGCACGTGGCTGAACGGCCCGACCGTCGCCTCGTCCTCGATCGTCGACGACTCGACGATGCTGGCCCAGACGGCGGCGTTCGCCCCGACCGTCGAATCGATCAGCTGGCTGCCGGCGCCGATGACGCTGCCGGCGCCGACGCTCGTCGCGCCGCGCAGGATGACGTTCGGTTCGAGGGTGACGTCGGGGCCGAGCTCGACCGTCCAGTCGAGGTAGACCGTGGACGGGTCGCGCATCGTCACGCCGGCCCGCATGTGCGCCTCGTTGAGCCGGACCCGCATGCTCCATTCGGCCGCGGCCAGCTGCGACCGGTCGTTGATGCCGTCGAAGCGGCCGTCGTCCTCGAAGGCGACAGCGGTCACGATGCGGCCGTCCTCGCGGGCGAGCCGGACGAGATCGGTCAGGTACAGCTCGCCGGTCGCGACGGACGGCGTGAGGGCCGCGATCCGGCGGCGCAGCCACGCGGCGTCGAACACGTACAGCCCGGCATTGATCTCGTTTCCGGCCAGCTCCTCGGGCTCGGCGTCGCGCGCCTCGACGATCCGCTCGACCGTCCCGAACTCGCTGCGCACGACGCGCCCGAGCTCGGCCGGGTCGGCGGCGAAGACACTGGCCAGCGCGATCGCGGCGTCGTCCTCGCGGCGCGCCTCGAGGATCGCGTCGAGGTCCGACCCGGTCACCAGCGGCACGTCGCCGGACAGCACGAGGATCTCGGTCGCCTCGTCCGGGACGATCGCGAGCGCGGCGCCCACCGCGTCCCCGGTCCCGCGCGGCTCATCCTGGAGAGCGAAGACCGCGCGATCGGCGAAGACATCGATGAGCGCAGCGACGGCCGGCGAGAAGACCACGATCGGGCGGCCACCGGTGGCGCCGTCCTGGGTGCTCGCCCAGGCGTCGAGGACGTAGGCCAGCATCGGCCGACCGCACAGCAGGTGGAGGACCTTGGGCGTCCCGGACCGCATCCGAGTCCCGAGGCCGGCCGCCAGCACGACGGCGGACGTGCCGGAAGCGTCGGTCACGCCGGCGTCCGGCTCGGGACTTGGGGGGTTCACGAGGGGTGGCGCCGTTGGGCGACGGTCGTCGGGCGGTTGTCGCGCCCGGGGCCGTCGAGGCCCGGCGCGAAGCGGTCAGCAGTCATCAGTGGGTCGGCGCATCGTAGGGGTGGCTCGTCGGGGGTGTCAACCGACCCGCGCGACGACCTCGATCTCGACCCGCGCCCCCTTCGGCAGGGCGGCCACACCGACCGTCGAGCGAGCCGGCGGCGGATCGGTCACGAACCGCCCGTAGATGCCGTTGACGACCGCGAAGTCGCCCATGTCGACCAGGAAGATCGTCGTCTTGACCACGTCGCCCCACGACGCCCCCGCCGCATCGAGGACAGCGGACAGGTTGGCCATGACCCGCTCGGTCTCGGGTTCGATGCCGCCCTGGACGAGGTCCGCCGTCAGTGGATCGAGCGCGGCCTGGCCGGCGCTGAACAGGAAGCCGTCGGCGACGATGCCCTGGCTGTACGGGCCGATGGCGGCGGGCGCACCCGCGGTGGAGACGGCGCGACGAGTCATGCTGCGCTTCCCTCCTGGCTGTGGCTGACGATGGAGCTGGCAACGACGAACGGATCGCCCGAGCCCGGCGGGTCGAGGCGGCCGTCGGCCAGGGCCTCGCGGACGACGTCGGCGGCGGCCGCGGCGTCGGTCTCCGAAGGATAGAGCGCCCAGAGGGTCGGCCCGGAGCCCGACAGCCCGATCGGGCGGCCCAGCAGCCGGCTCAGCGCGCGCTTGAACGGGACGAGCGCCGGGACGACCAGCGATGTCGCCGGCAGGAGGTCGTTGGCCGAGGCAAGGACACCGGCCCGGGCGACGAGGTTGTCCGCGGTCAGGCCCGAGCGCAGCTCCTCGGCGAGATGGGTGGACGACATCCGGACCGCGCCATCGCCGTGGGTCCGGATGGCATCGAAGGCGGCGAAGACATCGGGGGTGGAGACGGCGATGAGCGGCGTCACGAGCACGACGCCGGGCGCGCCGTGGAGCCCGTGGAGCGGTGCGACGTGTTCGCCGCGCCCCTCGACGAGCGCCGGGCCGCCGGCGAGGAAGAACGGCACGTCGGAGCCGAGGTGGGCGGCGACGACGTGGCGGGCGTGCTCGTCCAGCTCGGCGCCCCACGCCTCCAGCGCGCCGTCGAGGGTGGCCGCCGCGTCCGACGAGCCGCCGGCCAGTCCGGCCGCCACGGGGATCCGCTTGTCGAGCCGCGCCGCGAGGGCCGGTGCCGGGCCGGGACCGCCCGCCCAGCCTCCACCGACCGCGGCTCGCGCCGCCGCCAGCGCGCGGAGGACCAGGTTGTCGGCCGGGGGACCGGCGTCGAGACCCGTGACGTGGAGCGTGTCCCGATCGCCACCGAGCGGCGCCAGGCTGATCCGGTCGGCGAGGGTCAGCGGCACGAACACGGAGTGCAGCGAGTGGTAGCCGTCCTCGCGCCGGCCGACGACGGCGAGCGTCAGGTTCAGCTTCGCCGGGGCGAGGCGGACGACCGGGGAGAGGCGGCGGAGCGGGTCCTGCACGGCGGTCATCGGTCACGCGGTCACGAGGCCGCTCGCCGGCCGCGGCCATCGGGGCCGATCGGCCCGAGGGCGGCGTGGAGCGCCAGCCACTCCCCCACCGCGAGGGTCTGCGGACGGCGGTCGGGATCGATGCCGGCCGTCGCGAGCGCCCCCGTCACCCGGCCAGCGTCGAGCGGGAGCTGGCGCGACAGCACGTTGTGGATCATCTTGCGCCGCTCGCGGAAGGCCGCCTGGACCAGGCGCCACAGCTCGTCCTCGCTCTCCGCGTCGAGACGGTCGTCGGCGTCGTAGGGCTCGACCACGATGACCGCCGATTCGACCGCCGGTTCTGGCTCGAACGCCGCCGCCGGGACGGCGAACGCGATCCGGACCCGGGCGTGGTACTGGACGAAGACCGACAGGTAGCTCATCTTCCCGGGCGGCGCCGCGATCCGCTCGGCGACCTCGCGCTGGACCATCAGGACGAGACGCTCCGGCCGTGGCGGAGACCCGAGCAGCGCGTGCAGGATCGGGCTCGTGATGTGGTACGGCAGGTTCGCGACCACGTCGTACGGGGCATCGACCAGGTGGACGAGGTCCTGGTCGAGCGCGTCGCCCTCGATGAGGCTGAGCGACTCGACGCCCTCGAAACGCTCGCGCAGGAACGCGGCAAGGTTACGGTCGAGCTCGACGGCGGTGACCGTGGCGCCCGCCGACAGCAGGCCGGCCGTCAGGAGGCCGAGGCCCGGCCCGATCTCGAGCACGCGGCGGCCGGGCGGCGGGTCGGCCTCGGCCAGGATGGCGTCGAGGACGTCCGGGTCGGCCAGGAAGTTCTGCGACAGGGAGTGGCGGGCGCGGATCCCGGCTGCCCGGAGCGTCGCCCGGACGGCGTCCGGGTCGACGCGGGGGGCGGTCGAGCGGCTCATCGCGCAGCGAGGGGCAGCGACGGGCGCGCGTCCAGATCGAGACCCGCGCGCTCACCGGCCGCGAACCGCCGCGCCCCGGCCGCCCCGATCATCGCCCCGTTGTCGGTGCACAGGGCGGGTCGTGGCACGATCAACGGCAGGCCACGGGCCTCGGCCTCGCCGGCCAGCCGTGCCCGCAGCACCGCGTTCGCCGCGACGCCGCCGCCCATCACGATCGAGCGAGCGTTGGTCGCCTCGGCGGCCCGGATCGTCTTGGTCACGAGCACGTCGACGACGGCATCCTGGAAGCCCCACGCCAGCTCCGCGACGACGTCGTCGGGGAGCGGCGCATCCGGGGTCCCGGCCAGGCCCGCGTCGGCGCGCGCCTCGGTGATGATCCGGCGCGCAGCCGTCTTGAGGCCCGAGAAGCTCAGGTCGTACGAATCGCCGAGCCAGGCGCGCGGGAAGACGCGGTCATGGCTGGTGGCCGCCTCCGCCGCCCGCCCGATCGCCGGCCCGCCCGGGTAGCCGAGCCCGAGCAGGCGCCCGACCTTGTCGAAGGCCTCGCCGGCGGCATCGTCGAGGGTCGTGCCGAGCAGCCGGTAGGTGAGGTGGTCGCGCATCTCGGCGATGAACGTGTGACCGCCGGACACGACCAGCGTCACGAGCGGGAAGACCGGATCGGGCCGGTCCGCCTCGCCCGGGTCGCGCAGCCACGCCGCGTAGACGTGGCCCTCCAGGTGGTTGACCCCGACCAGCGGCTTCTCGTGGACCCACGCCAGCGCCTTGGCGAAGTTGATCCCGACCAGGAGCGAACCCGCCAGGCCCGGACCGTAGGTGACCGCCACGGCGTCGACGTCGTCCCAGCTCGCTCCGGCGTCGGCCCACGCCTCGTCGAGCACGGGCACGATCCAGCGCAGGTGGGCACGCGCGGCGACCTCGGGCACGATCCCGCCGGTCGTGGCGTGGAGGGCGACCTGCGACGCGACGACGTTGGCCCGGATCAGCCGGCCGTCCTCGATGAGGGCGATGCCGGTCTCGTCGCACGACGATTCGACGGACAGGATCAGTCCGCCGCTCACGGGCGTCCCCTCACGCGTCCTCCGACCCGGGTCGCGATGGGGCCGGCGCGGCATCCACGGCGGCGCGCAGGCGGGCGATCCGTTCGCGCGTCGCCGCGTCCGCCAGCGGGTCGGTCGTCATGATCAGGGCATCCTCGCCGTTGTCGCTGTAGTAGCGCGGACGCAGGCCGACCGGCCGGAAGCCGAACTTCTCGTAGAGCCGTCGGGCCGGCAGGTTCGAGAGGCGGACCTCGAGGGTCGCCTCGTGCGCGCCCCGGTCGGCCGCCAGGTCGAGGAACGCCAGGAGCAGCCGCTCCCCGATGTGCTGGCGGCGCCACTCGGGGTGGACGGCGAAGGTGATGATGTGGCCCTCGTCGACCATCAGCCACATCCCGCCGTACGCCGCGATCTCGTCGCCGACCCGGGCCACCAGGTACTGCGCAAGCCGGTTCGTCTCGAGGTCGTTGCGATAGGCCTCGGGCGGCCAGGGCGCGTCGAAGCTCGCCCGCTCGATGGCGTGGACCTCGGGCAGGTCCTCGATCCGCATCGGTTCGATGCGCAGCCTCAACGGGGGTCGCGCGACCACGACACCTCCCCGCTCTGGGTGGTGACGCCGCGCGGCAGCGTCACGTATTCGGGCACGAGGCCGGCGAGGTCGTCGACCTGCCCGGCGGCCAGGCGAGTCGCCCCGAGCGCGAGCAGCGATGCGCCAAGGCCGGCACGCGCGGTCTCGCCACGCTCGAGAGCATCAGCTGGCGCGCGATCCGCGAGATCGAGTGCGATCAGGGTGGCGTCGGCGGGCACGCCCGGGTCCTCGCCGGCCGGGACGAGGCGAGCGGGCCGTCCCGGCTCAGCCACGAGGCGATCGGCCGGTCCGGCGGGGAGCAAGAGCACGCGAATCCGGGCCTGCGCCCGCAAGCAGCGCGTCAGCGGTCGAGACACCGACGATCGGCACGCCCAGCGCGTGGGCCATGCCCTTGGCGGTCGCGATCCCGACACGCAGTCCGGTGAAGGCGCCGGGGCCGGTCCCGACGACGATGGCAGCCACCGATGCCGGCGTGAGTTCGAGTCGCTCGAGCAGGGCGGCGATGGTCGGCAGAAGGGTCTCGCCGTGACGGTAGCCGGCTGGCCACTCGGTCGCGTCGATCAGCTCGCCGGTCAGCGTGCCGACCGCCACGACCACCCGGGTCGTGGCCGAGTCGATGGCCAGGATGGTGGTTCGGGGTCCCAGCCGCGGAGCCGGTCACGGCACGACCTCCAGGTACCGCCGCGGACCAAGTCCGTACGCCCGAACCGTGATCGAGCGTGGCTCGTCGCCCGATCCGTCGATGATCACGTCGAGCCGCTCGGCGGGGAGCGCCGGCCCGAGCCGATCCGGCCATTCGATGAGGGTCACCCCGCCCGACTGGCGGTCGTCGATGAGGCCGCCCGACAGCGCGTCGCTCGCGTCGGCGAGCCGGTACAGGTCGATATGGAAGAGCGGCAGGCGGCCCTCGTACTCGGCCATCAGGATGAAGCTGGGCGAGGTGATCGTCTCGGCCACGCCGAGGCCGGCGCCGAACGCCTTCGCCAGGTGCGTCTTGCCCGCCCCGAGGTCGCCCCACAGGCAGATGACGTCCCCGGCCTCGCGCCGCTCCCGCGAGTGCGCGCCCGAGCGCGGACGTCGCGCCCGGATCGGGGCTGACGAATGTGCGTTGCTGCTCGGTGGCGACTGATCATGGTCGGCCGAGCGTACCGGAAGGGCGGTTCGTTCGCCGCGCGTCACGCTCGGCCGATCGCGAAGCGGCGCGTCAGATGAAGCGCTCGAGGTCGCCGAGCGGCACGGCTGCCGTGGTCCCATCGGGCAGATGCACGATCCCCGCCTCGAGATGCACGCCACCGGTGAACCGGCGCGGACCGATCGCCCGGACGAAGCGTCCCTCGCGACCGGCGAGCGATCCCGCCCGGATCCGGACGAGGTCGACCGGCGGGTCCGGGATCACCAGGTTCGGCAGATCGAAGACGAGCGTCGGCGGATCGGTGACGATCGCGACCTCGCGACCGACGAGGGCCGCCAGGACGGCCTGGACGGCGCCGGCAAGCGGCCGTCGCGTCGCCCCGTCGAGGACCAGCACGGCGAACGGCGGCAGGCGATGGAGGGCAGCCCGCTGGCGCGCCTCGGAGGCGATGAAGTCGCGCCGCTCCTTGCTCGACAGGCCGGCGACGACCACGCCGCAGACGCCCATCGCCCGAGCGCGCGTGAGCGTCTCCGCATCGACCCGCGAGCCGACGACCAGGATCGTGCCGGCCGAGCCGACATCGAGACCGCCCGAGCGCAACTCCCCTTCGGCGCCGGCATGAAGGCGGCCGCGCGTCGGGCCGCCGAGTGCCGCGACGCCGCGGATCCCGCGGCCCGCGGCCCGGATCGTGATCCCGGTCCCGGGCCGGACGGAGCGGACGATCCCCGCGAACGGCGACTCGACCGCGTCCGCCATGTCGCCGGTCGCCACCCGCCAGCGGCCGTTCCAGTCGAACATGTACTCGCCGCCGGGGCCCTGCTCGTTGCCGCGCCGCGGCAGCCCGACCCATCGACCGCCGGGTTCGGCGCCAGCCGCCACGGGGATCTCCAGCTCGTCGAGGCGTGGGTCGCGCAGTCGTTCCATGATCGGCGCTCCGAGCACGACCGAATCGCCCGCCGAGACCAGTGGCCGGTCGCCGGGCGCGAGAGCGAAGACCGCGTCGACCGGGGCGGCGATCAGGCGCCGGGCCGAGATCAGCCGGACGTCCGACACGCTCATACCTCCCTCCCGGTCACGATCGCGGTCTGCCACGACTCGAGCAGCTCGCCGCGGATATCCGAGCGATCCGGGAGCTTGAGCGGGACATCGCGCAGATCGATGACGAGGCCACCGAGACCGCCGGTCACGTCGATGGCGAAATGCTTGCCGCGCGCCCCGAGCCGGACCGATTTCGCGGAACTTGAACTCCGCGACGGCCGACGTCCCGGGCGGCAGGTCGACGAGCGCCAGGCCGCCGGGCATCAAGTCGAGCCGGGTCGAGCCATCGCTGCCGTGGACGACCAGCGAGCCGGCACTGCGGCCGGGGTGCAACCCGGCTGGGGTGACGATGGTTCCGAGTGGCGCCAGGATGTCATCGATCAGGTCGGCGATCATCGCCCGCCGTTCGTCGGCATCCGGGATCGATCCGAGTGGCGCGAGGATGCGGGCATGGTCGAGCGCGTACTGGCCCGCTCCCGGGCCGGCGCAGGACGTCGACCAGGGCAAGGGCGACGGCCGGTGCCGGCGCGACGGCCCAGGCGCCGCCGGTCGCGACGATCAGGTCGGCCGGTGGCCGGTCGTTCCATTCCGGGGTCCATTCCTTGAGGCGACCCAACGCTGCCCGGGCGGCGGCCATCCTGAGCGTGACGCCGTCGCCCGCCGTGTCGGACCAGGGCGCCAGGCGCAGCTCGCGCAGGCGATCGCGCAGGCGATGCCGGTCGGCACCCCAGGTGGACCACAGGCCGACCCGGTCGACGACCGAATCGTCGGGATCGAGGTGCGCCAGGGCCGCACTCGGGACGACGGCAAGATCGAGGCTGGGCGTCCCGCCCGCGATCCCGGGCGCCGCCGACGCGCGTGTCCCGGCATCGAAGCCGACCTCGACGACGTCGACCCGCCGGTCGAGGACCTCGGCCAGGGCGACCGCGCCGGCCCCGAGCGCGCGCCGGGCGTCGTTGGCCGGGAGGGCCAGCTCGACGAGCAGCTCGGCGAGCGGACCGGCCGGCATCCCCCGTTTGGCCGCGGGTCCGAGCAGCACCTCGCCGGCGCGTGTCGCGATGTCGCCGAACGCCTCGAGTTGCTCGCTCATCCCGCCGGCGAGCACGACCGTCAGGTCCCGCCGCCGGCCAGCGGCAGCGGCGACAAGGGCGGCCAGCTCGCCGAGGGCGCGCCGTTCGTCCGCGGCGGGCGGATCGCTCGCGCCGACGAGCACGCACGAGACGCCCGCGTCGAGGAGCATCGTGGTCATCGCCAGCGGATCGATCGATTCGGCGCTCCCCGCCACGGTCCGCCAGCCGCTCCGCGAGGCCGTGGCGACGAGCGGTGCGAGCGCCCGTTCCGAGGCGGCGACCACGGCCATCGTCCGTGGCGGATGGCTCGCGACCTCGAGCCGCGGCAGGTCCTTGGCGGCCCCGGGCCGGAGGTCGAGCGCCGCGGCGAGCGATCGGTCGGCGGTCACCGCGCGTTCGCCGAGGACCGAGACGATCGCCTCGACGTCCGCGCCGGCGGGCATCGACAGCGAGCCGATGAGCCGCCAGCGCCCGCCGACCCGCCCGATCAGGGCAGCGGCAGTCGTCGCGGCGCCCGAATCGAGGGCGAGGAATGCTCTGGGTTCGCTCGTCACCCGCTCATGCTACCCGGCTCGGCTGGAGCCCGGGGTCGGTCGGTCCGCGACAGCCCTGGTCAGGCGTCCCAGGCGACCTCGTCGTCGGTCTCCTCGAGTCGCGCGATCAGCAGCTCGATCCCGGTGTCGTCGGCCAGGATCTCGCTCGCCGACGCGAGGTCGCCGCCGAACACCCCGCGCAGGACCGGGTCGAAGAAGAGCATCGCGTTGGCGCCGAGGGCCCGGTACGGCCGGCTGGCCTCGAGGAAATGGACCGCCGGGCCGGTCAGCCCGCGCAGCTGGATCTCTCGGGCGACCTGTTCCACGAGCTCGTCGCGCTGGTCCTCGGCGGCTTCGTACGAGGTGCTCATGCGGGACCGCCGACCGTCGACTCGCCGGCCGTGGCTTCGCTTGCCCCGTGGATCTCGGCGCTGAAGGCCTGGTAGGCGGCCGACCCGCGCAGGGCGAAGATGACGTGTTCGATGAGGGGGCTGTGATCCAGCTCGTCCCGCACCGTCTCGACGGTGATCCGGGCGGCCTCGTCGAGTGGGAACCCGCCGACGCCGGTGCCGAGCGCGGGGAACGCGATGCTGGTGGCGCCGACCTCGCGAGCACGCGCCATCGCGCTGCGCACCGCAGCCTCGATGACAGGGCCGCTCGTCCGCCGATCGCGATCGAGCGAAACGGCGTGGATGACGACCTTCGCTGCGAGCTTTCCGGCCGGGGTCACGATCGCCTCACCCAGCGGAACGGGTGCCTGTCGGACGGCCGCGAACTCGATCGCGTCGCCGCCGGCCCGCTTCAGGGCACCGCCGACGCCCGTCGACATCCAGAGCGACAGGTTGGCCGCGTTCACGATGGCGTCGACCTCCAAGTCGCAGATATCCCCATTCCAGAGCTCGATCCGCGCCAAGTTACCCCCTTAGCGCTCGCTGAGTGTTCGGAGACCGACCGGCCTCGCCGCGGCATGGTACACCCGAGGTAGACGGCGAGCCATGCCGGTCACCACTTCCCAGGTGTTCGTGGTGCGCTCCTGCGCCAGCGCTTCGGCACTGATCCGGTCGTCGCCGGACGATCCGAGCAGCACGAATTCGTCGTCGCCATCGACCGGAGGGCCCGGCACGTCGGTGACGTCGGCCATGACCGCGTCCATCGCCACGTTCCCGACCAGCGGGACGCGCACGCCGCGGACGATCGCGCTGGCGCGGTTCGAGAGCCGGCGCGACCAGCCGTCGCCGTATCCGAGCGGGAGTGTGGCGATCCTGCTCGGTCGGGTGGTCCGGAACGTCGGCCCGTAGCTGATCCCCCAGCCGGCCGGCAGGTCGGCGACGCGCACCGGCCGGGCGATCAGCGACATGACCGGGCGCAGACCGGGCCGCCGGACCGCTCTGGGCGGCATCCTCATCGAGCTCGTCGGGAACGAGACCGTAGATCGCCAGCCCCGGCCGGACGCCGTCGTAGGCCAGGACGTCACCGGTCAGCAGGCCGGCGCTTGCCGCGGCGTGGCGTGCCGGCAGGTCGACGCCGGCGCGCGGCCAGCGCGCGGACCGCGGCCTCGAACCGCTCGGTCTGGGTGGCCGTGATCGCCGCGTCCTCCACTGCCTGGAAATGGGTCCACAGGCCGGTCAGGGCGATGCCGGGCACGCCCGCCAGAGTGCGCGCGGCGGCGACCAGCTCGGCCTCGCCGAAACCGCCGCGCCCGAGCCCGGTCTCGACCTCCAGCTCGACCGCCAGCGGTCGGGTCTCGTCGAGCGCGGCGCCTGCGCCCACGAGTGACGACACGCCCCGCTCGTCCCCCACCGCGACCGCGATCCCGAGGCGCGCCGCGTCGGCGGCCCAGGCGCCCGGCACCGGGTAGAGAACGAGGATCGGGGCTTCGACACCACCGTCGCGCAACTCGAGCGCCTCGTCGACGGCCGCCACGCAGAAGCCGTCGACTCCGGCCTCCTCGAGCGCACGTGCGATGGGGACCGCGCCGTGCCCATAGGCATCGGCCTTGACGACGGGGCGGATGGGGACGCCCGGGCCGGCGAGCTCGCGAATGACCGCGAGGTTGCCCCGCAGCGCGTCGAGATCGAGCTCGAGCCATGCCCAGCGCGGCAGCGCGGACAGCCCCGCCTCGGCCAGCCGCAGCTCGATCGCGACGGCGGGCCGGTTCCCGTGTCACGAGGGCGACGGGCGGTTCAGCGAAGATCGCCAGGGATCCCGGGCGACGAGGCCGGCACGGGTGAAGCCGCCACTGACGCCAGAATCCCGCGCGGCGAAACCGAGCTTCTTCGTGGCGGTCCGGCGTTCGGTCGCGGCCACCAGCCGCTTGCGAGCGAGCGCGAGTGCGTCCGGCAGGTCCGAGGCGAGCATCCCGGCATCCCCGAACCGGTCGCGGCCGGTGTCGCCGGCCATCCCGTGCAGGTAGACGCCCGCGCGCGCGGCGGCGAACGGGTCCAGGCCCTGTGCGAGCAGCGCCCCGATCGCGCCGGCAAGGACGTCGCCCGTCCCGCCGGTGGCAAGGGCCGGGTTCTCGAAGGGCGCGATCGCCGCGCTCCCGTCGGGTGCGGCGATGATCGTCCGGGCGCCCTTGAGCACCACGACCGAGCCCCAGGTCGCGGCAGCGTCGAGGGCGGCCGTCAGTCGGGCTGCATCGTCACCCTCGAGATCACCGTCGTCGACCGGCTGGTCGCTGCTCCCGGCGCGCAGCCGGGCGAACTCCCCGGCGTGCGGCGTCATGACGGCCGGCCGTCGCTCGCCCGTCCACCAGCCGTCCATCGTGGCCATCGAGCGAAGTGCCTCGGCGTCCAGCACGAGGGGGGCCGAGTCGGTCTCGGCTGTGATCGGCAGCAGCGAGCGCACGAGCTCGGTCGTCGCGAGTCCCGGTCGCAGCCCCGGTCCGACGACGATCGCGTCGTGCTCGTGGTCGAGGATGCGCGCCATCGCCGGCTCCGGGTCGACCTCCTCGACGTCGTCCTCGGGGAGCGCCATCGTCGTGGCCTCGACGACCTTGGCCGCGAACAGCGGCTGGAGCGATTCGGGAACCGCCAGGGTGACGAGGCCGACGCCGCTGCGCCCGGCTGAGCGGCAGACGAGCAGTGCCGCCCCCGCGTAGTCGAGCGATCCGGCGATGACCAGCAGCTTCCCGAACGAGCCCTTGTGGCCGCGCGCCGGCCGCTCGGGGATCAGCGCGCCGACGATGTCGTCGTCGAGCTTCGTCGCGCCCGCCGGGAACGCGTTGGCCGCGTCGGTCCCGTCGCCGTCACGCGGCGCGTCGCGCCGTCCGAAGCCGACCGGCAGGCGCTCAGGCACCGGACCGTCCCGTGTCGATCGGCTGGGGAGCATCCGTGGCGAGCTCCCCGGCTCCACCGGCCTCGGCCGACGCCCGGAGGCGCTCGATCCGGGCCAGGATGCGACGCTCACGCTCGTCGAGACGCTCCTCGATGTCGGGCGGGAAGACGTACCGGCCACCGGCCATCCGCACCCCGAACGCGATCGCCACCGCGTAGTCCGATTCGTGCGTGATCGAGACGGCGATCCGCTCCATCCCGAGCTGCTCGGCGCGGGCGGCGGCCCGGCCGTGGAGCCGGACCGAGGGCTGACCGGTCGGCATCCGCTCGATCTCGATGTCACGCCAGCCGATCCCGCGGACGCCGAGACCGAGGACCTTCGAGACCGCCTCCTTGGCCGCCCACCGGCCGGCCATCGTCTCGGGCCGGCCGCGGACGTAGCGCTGTTCCGATTCGGTCAGCACCCGCTTGGAGAAGCGCGGCCCGAACTTGTCGAGCGCGGCGCGGATCCGGGCCACGCGGATGATGTCGATGCCGAGCTCGGTCGTCCCGGCCGGGGCGAGGCCCGCTGGCAGGACCGCTTCGGACGGCTCGACGGCCGGCATGGCTCCCCTACTCCACCGTGACCGACTTGGCCAGGTTGCGCGGCTGGTCGACGTCCGTGCCGCGAGCGACGGCGATGTGATACGCGAACAGCTGGAGCGGGATGATGGCCAGCACCGGGCTGAGGGTCTCGTGCGTGTCCGGGACCCAGCAGATGTCGTCGGCGTAGTGCTCGATGGCTTCGTCACCCTCGGTCGCGACCGCGATCACCCGCGCATCGCGGGCCCGGCCCTCCATCACGTTGCTGATCAGCTTGTCGTAGACCGCCGAGCGGGTCGCGACGGCGACCAGCGGGCATTCGGCGTCGAGCAGCGAGATCGGTCCGTGCTTGAGCTCGCCCGCGGCGTAGCCCTCGGCATGGACGTAGCTGACCTCCTTGAGCTTGAGCGCACCCTCGAGCGCGACCGGGTAGGTCGCCCCACGGCCGACGAACATGAACCCGCGCGAGTTGACATAGCGGCGGGCGAGGTCCGGCGTCGTGATCGCCGCCGAGGCGAGTGCCCGGGCGGCAGCCGCCGGCAGCGCCCGCAACGACGACCCGAGGGCCAGCTCCTCCGCCTCAGGGAGCGTGCCGCGGATCTTGGCGATCGCGGCGGCCAGGATGACCAGCGTCGTGACCTGCGTGACGAACGTCTTCGACGCCGCCACGGCGATCTCCGGCCCGGCCTGCAGGAAGAGCACCGCAGTCGGCCTCGCGGGTGATCGCCGACCCGACCGTGTTGGTGACCGCGATGATCGGGCAGCCACGCTCGCGGGCGAGGCGGGTCGGGGCGATGGTGTCGGCGGTCTCGCCCGATTGGGTGACAGCGATCACCAGCGTCTTCTCGTCGAGCGGCGGCGGGCCGTAACGGAACTCAGAGCCGATGTTCGCCCGGGCCGGGAGGCCGGTCCAGTCCTGGATCGCGGCCGCCCCGATGAGCGACGCGTAGTGGGCGCTGCCGCAGGCGATCAGCTCGACGCGCGTGACCGTCCGCAGCGTCTCCTCGAGGCCGGCGAGCTCGTCGACGTTGATGCGGTCGAGGCGGTCGACCCGGCCGGCGATCGACTGGCTGAGCGATTCGGGCTGCTCGTGGATCTCCTTGAGCATGAAGTGCTCGTAGCCGCCCTTCTCGGCGGCCTCGGGCGACCAGTCGATGGTCGTGACCGGTCGCTCGAGGAGGTCGCCCGCGACATCGGTGATGGTCACGCCCCACGGCCGGATGTCGGCGACGTCGCCGTCCTCGAGGAAGACGATCTGGTCGGTGTGGGCGAGGATCGCGGCGACGTCCGAGGCGAGGAAGCTCTCCCCGTCGCCGAGGCCGACGACCAACGGCACGTCCTTGCGGGCGCCGATCAGGCGGTCGCCTTCGCCGATGTGCATGACGACGATCGCGTAGGCGCCTTCGAGCTTGCGCAGCGCGTCCCGCACGGCGTCGGCGAGGTCGCCCTGGTAGGCCTCCTCGACGAGGTGGGCGATCGCCTCGGTGTCGGTCTCGGAGGTCAGCGTGTGGCCGCGGGCCTCCAACCCGTCGCGCAGCTCGCGGAAGTTCTCGATGATCCCGTTGTGGATGACCGTGATCTCGCCGGTGCAGTCGCGGTGCGGGTGGGCGTTGAGGTCGTTCGGCCGGCCGTGCGTCGCCCAGCGCGTATGGGCGAGGCCGATCGCGGCGTGCGGCGTCCGGTCGGCGATGGCGGTCTGCAGGTTGACCAGCTTGCCCGCCCGTTTCTCGACGAACAGGTCACCCGCGTCGTCGACCAGGGCGATGCCGGCCGAGTCGTAGCCGCGGTACTCGAGGCGCTTGAGCCCTTCGATCAGGATGGGCCCCGCCTCCCGGGGACCGGTGTAACCGACGATGCCGCACATTGGGGTCTCTCTCTCGCTCGTGCCCATCGACGGTGCGACGGGTCGTGGTGATATCCCGTAGTGGGCACCGCGGCTAGTTTAGTCGCTCCCCGGCGAGCGCCGCGAGCGAGTCGGCCAGCTCGGTGACGAGGGCCTCGTCCGGGCCTTCGACCATCACCCGCAGCGCGGGCTCCGTGCCGGACGGCCGGACCAGGACGCGGCCCGAGGCGCCGAGACGCGCGCTCGCCGCGGAGATCGCGCGCTGGAGGGCCGCGTCACCCTCCCACTGGTCCTTGTGCCGGGCCGTCACCGCGCGCTGTTGCTGCGGCAGCATCGGGATCTCGGCGGCGAGATCGGCCAGCGTCGCCGAGCGGATCGCCATCACCCGCAGGACCTCGAGCGCGGTCACGATCCCGTCGCCGGACGTGGTGTGCTCGAGGATGATCACGTGGCCGCTCTTCTCGCCGCCGAGGACGGCGCCCGACACCTGCATCCCCTCGAGGATGTACTTGTCGCCGACGGGCGTCCGGACGACCTGGCCGCCGGCCGCCTCGACCACCCCCTGGAGCCCGCCGTTCGAGAGGACCGAGACGACCAGGCCGCCGCCCGGCAGGTCGTCGCGGCTCAGACGGTCCAGGGCCAGGATCCCGAGCACCTGGTCGCCATCGACCACACGCCCGTTGGCGTCGACCGCGATCAGCCGGTCGGCGTCGCCATCGAGCGCGAAGCCGGCATCGGCACCGGCCGCGAGGACCGCCGCGGCCAGCGACGCGGGTGCGGTCGCTCCGGAGTCGACGTTGATGTTGACGCCGTCCGGCTCGGCATGGATGACGTCGACCCGGGCGCCGGTCGCCTCGAGGATGGCGCGCCCGACCGCCGACCCCGACCCGTTCGCCGCGTCGAGCACGAGGTGGAGACCGCCGGCGTCGATCGACGACGCGAGCCCGAGCCGGTGCGCCCGGTAGTCGTCGAGCCGCGCGCTGGCGTCGATCATCCGGCCGAGCTCCTCGTTCGGCGCGCCCGGCAGCTCCTCGGTCCGCCAGATCAGGCGCTCCAGCTCGTCCTCGACCGAGTCGTCGAGCTTGAGGCCGGCGCCATCGAGCACCTTGAGCCCGTTGTCGAGCGCCGGGTTGTGCGAGGCGGAGACCATGATCCCGGCCGCGAACGGCCCCTGCCCGGCCATGAAGGCAAGGGCCGGGGTCGGCACGACACCGACGATGTGGGCGTCGACGCCCATGCTCGTCGCACCGGCCGCGATGGCCGCCACGAACATGTCACCCGACCGGCGCGTGTCCTGCCCGACCACGATCGCCCCGCCGCGACCGACCAGCCGGTGGGCGACGGCCCGGCCGAGGGCGTAGGCGAGGGTCGGCTTCAGGTCGACGTTTGCGACACCGCGGATGCCGTCGGTGCCGAACAGGCGGGCCAGGGTCAGCCCCCCGTCTGGGGCGACGCGGACGGCGCGGTGATCGCGGTCGTGCCGATGGTCACGCCAACGGTCGGCGGGCTGACGGCCACGACGGTGGTCCCGACCGGTAGGTTGGCAGTCGGCGTGACCTCGTGGGTCCCGGTCTTGAGGCCGGTGACATCGAGGTCCATGACCAGGGCGGCGCCGGACAGCCGGTCGAGGTCCGCCACCGACCCCCCGATGGTGACCAGGACATGGTCCACCGAGAGCTTGTACGAGAGCGTGTTGTTCGCGCCGACCAAGCGGAGCCCGGCAGAGAACGTGCGCGTGCCGGTCACCGGCCGGATCGTGACCGAGACCCTGATCGGTCCCTCGTCGACCGCGACCACGCCCGCCGGCGGGGCGAGGGCGACCTCGATCGTGGTGTCGTCCGACACGCCGGTGATGCTGGCCGGTTCGGTGTCCACGGCGGCCAGCGACTCGAGATCATTCGCGTCACCTGACACGAGAGCGACCTGCGGGCTGACCGTCACCGATTCGATCTCGAAACCGGCCGCCGGCGTGCCCGTCACGATCGGATTGACCGGGAGCGACTTCGTCTGGCTGTCCGCGGAGACGGCGATCGTCACGCGAGCGGTGGCCGGCGTGACCTCGACCGGGATCAGCGCGTTGCCGAGCTTGTCGACCGGGACCAGCCGCACGTCCTCGTCGACGTCGATGCCGCCCGCCTGGATGGCGACGTCGGCGCGGACGGAATCGACCTGCGAGACCAGCGACGCCGCTCCGGAGACGGTCACCGTCGCTGGATCGGACTTGACCGGGCCGACGGTCAGCCCGTCCGGGACGGGGCCGTGGACGACCTTGACGGGAACGTCTTCGAGCGAGCGGAGGGCGTCGAGCTCGATCGTGGCGAATTGTGGGTTGAAGCCCAGGACGGTGACCCGGGAGTCGGGGCTGGTGACGCTGATCGGGACCTGGAAGACGCCGACCTTGCCGTCGTAGTCGGCCAGGTCGATGGTGGCCAGGAACGAGCTGGCCGCCACCAGCACGCCGCTCGGTGCGAAGAACCGGATCGCGTCGACCGGTGCCGGGGTGGACGGCAGCTTGACGGTGTCGGGTGGTTCGTTCACGTAATGGACCGGGATCTGGCCCGGATAGAGCTGCGTGTTCTGCGACAGGGCCAGGCCGCCGTACATCAGGGTCGCCAAGCCGACCGCCGCGAGCTTCAGGGGCCAGTTGTTGAAGAGCCGCCTGAGGAATCGCCTCACCGGCGGCCCCGGGCGGTCGATGGTGCGATCGCGCAGTCGTCGCTCGGTCGGCGGCAACGGGGCCCTGGTCTTGGTCGATGGACGGGGCTTGGCCTTCGGCGCCGGATCCGCCACGACCGCGCCCGTGGTCGCGGTCGACGTCGAGGCCGGTGGCTGCGACGGCGCGGCCACTGGTGGGGCGGCGGTCGTCGGGGCCTGGCTGGAGATCGGCGTCGGCGACGGCGGCGTGGACGGTGCGATCGCGGTCGCCTGGGGATCGCGCTTGGTCGGCGGCCGGCCCACGAAGCGGCCGAGCTCACGCAGCCGTGGTGATCGCCCCTCCACGCTGCGGCGCCGGTTCGCGTGTCGCAGGCCGAACGGGTCGACGCGGCCGCCGGCTGGGTCGAGCATGCCCTGGATGGCGCGGGCGAGCCCGGCCTCGGTCAGGTTGCGGACGATGCGGGCACGCTCGACCAGGCTGATCTGCCCGTTCTCCTCGGAGACGACGACCACGATCGCGTCGGTCTGCTCGGTGATGCCGAGCGCGGCACGGTGGCGCGTCCCGAAACGCTCGGTCTGGATCGACGTCTCGGCCAGCGGCAGGAGCGTCCCGGCCGCCACGATCCGGTCGTCGCGGATGATCACCGCCCCGTCGTGGAGCGGCGATTTCGGGGTGAAGATCGTGCGCAGCAGGTCGGCCGAGACGTCGCCGTGGATCATCACACCGGTCTCGGCCACCTCTTCGAGGCCGGTCTCGCGCTGGAGCACGATCAAGGCGCCCTGGCCGTCCACCGACAGTTCCGCCGCGGCGCGCGCGACCTCATTCGAGACATGGACGGCGGCGCGCGACTCGGCCGGCGACAGGAGCCAGCCGAAGGAGCCGACCCGGCCGATGCGCTCGAGCGCCCGCCGCAGCTCCGGCTGGAAGATGACGACCAGCGCGAACAGGCCGACGACCGCACCCGCCTGGAGGATCTGCGTGAGGAGGCGGAGGTCGAGCGCGACCGCGAGGGCATAGACCAGGAACAGGACGCTGACGCCGATCACCAGGCGGACCGCGCGCGTCCCCCGGATGAGCTTGAACAGCCAGTAGATCAGAAGCGCGGTGATCCCGATGTCGACGATCGTGTTCAGGTGGACCTGATCGAGGATCGACGAGAGGAGAGACGGCATCGTGCCCGAGTGTAGCATCGCTCCCCCTCGCTTCCGGGGAGCACGAGGCGCTCAGCGCCACTCGGGAGCGAGCGTCAGCCGCAGACCGCCGCCAGTCGCGGGTCGTCCGGGAATCGGGCCGCGGCGAGGTAGCACAGCCGTGCCCGAGTCGCGCCGTCGCCGGTGAGCTGCGACAGGCGACCGAGGAGGACCAGCTTGTCCGCCGCGGGACCGCGCCAGCCACGGTCGAGGTAGAGCTCGGCGAGCAGCAAGTGGATGTCGGGATCGGAGGGCAGGATCGCGAGCGCCTGATAGCAGGCATCCATCGACGCGTGGAACTGACCGACCTCGCGATGGCCGATGGCCGCGACGAGCGCGCGCCGGCGGGCCTCGTCGAGATCGCCGGCCTCGAGCGCCTCCTCGACCGCCAGGGTCAACAGGGCGGGATCGGGCGGCCCCGGCGGCTCGCTGGGCGCCGCGGTCGCTGCGTCGGCTCGGCATCGAGCCGGTGCGCCCTTCGGCGTCACGCCTGGCCCCGAGTCCAGGACCCCCAGCGCGCGTTGCAGGGCGTCGGCGGCCGCTGCATCCTCGGGCGCTGCCGTGCGGAGCCGGGCGACAAGGCCCTCGACCTGCCGTCGTCGTACCGCGCGACTCGGCCAGCTCGAGTGCACTGCGCGCGACATCGCAGGCGTCGGCGAGACGGCCGTCACGCTCGAGGATCGAGGCCAGGCGATCGAGCGTCTCGGCCGCCTCGGCGCGCCGCCCGAGCGCGGCCAGGACATCGGCCCGGCCGTGCATCGCGCCCTCGTCGGTCGGCGCCCGGTCGAGTGCATTGCCATAGGCCGTCAGCGCGTCCTCGGCCTTGCCCAGCCGCGACAGCACGCCGCCAAGCCCGACGTACGGCAGAGCCCGGTCAGGGGCGACCCGCGACGCCTCGCGATATGCGGCCGCGGCGACATCGAGCCGTCCGCGCAGCGCGGCCATGTGCCCGCGGCGCAGGGCGTCCTTGTATTGCTCGTAGAGGACCTCGCTCACGCAGCCTCCGTCCCGCCGAGGACCTCGGTCAGGAGTGCCTTCTGGACGTGCAGCCGGTTCTCCGACTGCTCCCAGATGAGACTACGCGGTCCATCCATGACCGATGAGGTGATCTCCTCACCGCGGTGTGCCGGCAGGCAGTGCATCGCGACCGCATCGGGGCCGGCGGCGTCGAGCAGCGCGTCATCGACGCGGAAGCCGGCGAAGGCGTCGCGGCGCTCCTCCGCCTCGGCCTCCTGGCCCATCGACGTCCATGCATCCGTGTAGACGACCGCAGCACCCCGAACGGCCTCGACCGGATCGTGCCCGAACGTGAGCCGGCCCCCGGAGGCGGCGGCCAGCTCCTGGGCACGGGCGACGATGCGTTCGTTCGGCGCGTAGCCCGGCGGGTGGGCGAGGCGGACTTCCATCCCGAGGGCGGCGCCGAGCAGGGCGAGCGAGTGGTAGACGTTGTTGCCGTCGCCGACGAAGGCGACGACGAGCCCGTCGAGGCGCCCGAACCGTTCCTGCATCGTGAACACGTCCGCCAGCGCCTGGCACGGGTGCTCGCGCAGCGTCAGCCCGTTGATGACCGGGATCTGGGCCTGGGTCGCAAGCTCCTGGGCCACCTCGTGCGGGCCTGTCCGGACGACGATGCCGTCCACGAAGTTCTCGAGATTGCGCGCGACATCCCGGACGCTCTCCCGGGCACCGAGGACGACGTCGTGGGTCAGGTAGATCGCGTGACCACCGAGCTGCGCCATCCCGGCCTCGAACGTCACCCGCGTCCGCAGACTCGGCTTCTGGAACAACATCGCCAGCGTCCGACCCACGAGTGGCGGCGTCGCGTGCCGCCGAGTCGACCGGAACTCGGCCTTCAACCCGGTCGCAGTCCCGAACACGACCCCGACCTCATCAGCCGACAGATCGGCCACGCTCAGCAGATCGCGCCCGCGAAGAGAACCGCTCACAGGACGCGAGTGGCGGTGGTCATGCCTCGCGTCGCGCTGGGGCGTTCAGGCGAAGGCGGGAGTGAGCACGGGCGCGAGCGCACCCCAAGGTGCGTGAGCGTCCGCGCGGAGCGACCAACGCACGCATGGACGTTCCAGCGCGACGCCGTCGACTAACGCTTCGTGTACTGAGGCGCCTTGCGCGCCCTCTTGAGCCCGTACTTCTTGCGTTCCTTCATCCGCGGATCGCGGGTAAGCAACCCGGCCTGCCGCAGCGGAAGTCGGTAACCCTCCGGATCGAGCTCGAGGAGTGCGCGAGCGATCCCGTGGCGGATGGCGCCGGCCTGACCGGTGACGCCGCCGCCCTCGACCTTGATCATCACGTTGAAGCGGCCCTCGGTGCCGGTCACGCGGAACGGCATCCGGACATCGGCTTCGTTGACGGCGTTCCCGAAGTGCTCATCGAGGGAACGGCCGTTGACCACGATCTCACCCTCACCCGGCAGGAGCCGGACGCGGGCGATGGCCGTCTTGCGACGACCGGTGCCGGAGTAGAAAGAGGGGATCGACATGAGTGATGGGCTCCTGGTCAGGCGAGCGGCTCAGGCTGCTGAGCCTGATGCGGATGATCGGACCCGGGGTAGACCTTCAGCTTGCGCAGCTGCTGGGTCCCGAGCCGATTGTGCGGCAGCATCCCCTTGACGGCCCGCCGGATGACCTCCTCGGGCCGCCGCGCGAGCAGCTGGCCGAGGGTCTCCTGCTTGAAGCCGGCGGGAAAGCCGCTGTGGCGGCTGTAGAGCTTGCTTTCGAGCTTGTCGCTCGTGACCGCGATGCGCCCGGCGTTGAGCACGATCACGTGATCGCCCGAGTCGAGACTGGGCTGGTAGGTCGGCTTGTGCTTGCCCTCGAGGACGTGCGCGATGCGCGACGCGAGGCGGCCCAGCGTCTCGTCCGTCGCGTCAACGACGTACCAGCGCCGCTCGATCTCGCTCTCTCGGACCGAATAGGTCTTCGCGTTCATCGTTCCTCGTGTTCTCCGTTCTGTTCGCCCGGTGCTCGCCCGAGGGCGACGCGCCTGAGGCACAACCCCTTTGCCGGGGCTGCCGCCCCGTCGAGGGCTGGCCCGGGGCCGGCGAGTGCCGCCCGGACCGCTGTCTCATCCATCTTTCCGAGACCGACCTCCAGGAGGACGGCCACCATGCGCCGGACCATCCCGCGCAGGAAGGCGTCGGCCCGGACGTCGATCGTCACCAGCCGGCCTTCCCGTCGGACCCGGACCGCATGCACGGTCCGGACCGGCGATCGGTCCGCCGCCCCGAATGCGCTGAAGTCGTGTCGGCCGATGAAGACCGATCCGGCTCGCGACATCGCGGCGGTGTCGAGCGGGGCCCGCAACCCGAGCGCCGTGCGCTCGCGTAACGGACTGCGCGGCCCGTTCCAGACGGTGTAGCGGTACTCCCGGTACCGCGCCGCAAAGCGGGGGTGGAACCCGTCCGGCACCCGGCGCACACCGCGGATCGCGATGTCCGTCGGGAGGAGTGCATCGAGTGCTCGATCCAGCTCCGTCGCCGTGAGCCGCCCGGTGTAGGTGAATGCGATCACCTGCCCCGTGGCATGCACACCGGCGTCCGTCCGGCCTGCCCCGTCGACCCGCCGCTCCCCCTCGTCACCGAGGCGGGCCAGCGCGGCCTCCAGGACCCCCTGGACCGTCCGTTTCCCAGGATTGACCTGGAAGCCAGAAAAGTCCGTTCCGTCGTATTCAACCCTGGCGCGGAAACGCCGGGGGACGCCCTCTCGAGCGCCTGCTTCAGACAAGCTCGATTTGGACGATCTCTGCGGCATCGCCGCGTCGCTGCCCGAGGCGGACGATCCGGGTGAACCCGGAGCTGCGATCCGCGTACTTCGGGGCGATCTCATCGAACAGCTTCTGCACGACGAGAGGCTCGTTCGGGAACTGGGCCACGACCGCGCGACGCGCCGACAGGTCGCCACGCTTTGCGAGCGTGATCACCTTCTCGACCCGGCCGCTGATCTCCTTGGCCTTGGCCTCGGTCGTCTTGACCCGCTCGTAGCGGATGACAGACACCGTCAGGTTCTTGAACAGGCTGAGGCGCGGACCTTGCTTGCGACTCAGCTTGCGGCCGCCGACGCGGTGGGAGGCCATCGGTCAGCCCTCTGCCTCGTCGTCGAACGTCTCGTCGGTCTCGCCGTCCTCGGAACCGTCGCTCTCGGTCTCCGGGATGATGAAGCCACGCATGCGCAGCCGTTCCTTCATCTCGTCGAGGGACTTCTTGCCGAAGTTCCGCATCCGGAGGAGATCGTCGTCCTTCAGCTGAAGGAGCTGGCCGACCTTGACGATGTTGTTGCGCTTGAGCGAGTTGTAGGCCCGCATCGGGAGGTCGAGCTCCTCGATCGGCATGTCGAGCATGTTCGCCGGGAGCGCGGCCGCACCGGTGGCGGCGGCGACCGGGACCGCGGCCATGCCGACCGTGACGAACGGCCGGAACTGGTTGACCAGGATCTCGGCGGAGCGGCTCAGCGCCTCCTCCGGCCCGATCGTCCCGTCGGTCTCGATCTCGATCGTGAGCTTGTCGTAGTTGGTCATCTGACCGACCCGCATGCTCTCGACCCAGTAGTTGATCTTGCGGACCGGGGTGAAGATCGCGTCGACCGCGATGACCCCGATCGGCAGCGCCTCGGCGCGCTCGGCGCCCAGGTAGCCGACGCCACGCTCGACGGTCAGGTCCATCTCGATCGTCACGTCGTCGGTGTCGAGGGTCATCAGGACGAGGTCCGGGTTGACGATCTCGACATCGGCCGACTCGGCGATGTCGGCGGCCGTCACCGCACCGGCGCCGCTCTTGATGAGACGGAGCTGGACGGGATGGGCGGCGTAACTCTTGAGCCGCAGCTTCTTGACGTTGAGAACGATCTGGGTGACGTCTTCCTTGACGCCCGGGATCGTCGAGAACTCCTGGTAGATGTCACGGATCTGGATGCTCGTGACAGCCGCGCCCTCGAGGGACGACAGGAGGACGCGCCGGAGGGCGTTGCCGAGGGTGACGCCGTAGCCGGCCTGGAGGGGACCCGCCTCGTACTTGGCGTACGTGCCGGCTTCCTCGACAGGCTCGATCTGCGGGCTCTCGAGTTCGATCATGAAGGCTCAGTTACCTCGAGTAGTACTCGACCACGAGCTGCTCGTTGAGATCGAGCGGCATCTGGTCGCGGGATGGCGGCGCCACGATGGCCCCGCTGAGATTGGCCGGATCGACGGTCAGCCACTCCGGCGCCTGGTGCGAGCGGAGCGTCTCCTTGGCGATCTTGAACGGCTCACGGGCGCGATGCGTCTCGCGAACCTCGACCTTGTCGCCCGGCTTGAGCTGGTACGACGAGATGTTGGTCGGCCGGCCGTTGACGGCGAAGTGACCGTGGGCCACGAAGTGGCGGGCCTGCGCGCGCGAGGCGGCGATGCCCATCCGGTAGACCACGTTGTCGAGCCGCAACTCGAGCGAGCGCAGGAGGTTCTCGCCGGTCACGCCGGGTCGGTTCTCCGCGTCGACGAAGTAGTTGCGAAACTGGCGCTCGAGGACCCCGTAGGTCCGACGGACCTTCTGCTTCTCACGAAGCTGGAGGCCGTACTCGCCGACCTTGCGGCGGCGGACGCCGTGCTGTCCGGGAGGCGTGGGGCGCCGCTCGAACGAGCACTTCTTGGAATAGCAGCGGCTGCCCTTCAGGAAGAGCTTTGCGCCTTCCCGGCGGCAGAGGCGGCAGACAGATCCGGTGTAACGGGCCATGGGTCCTCAGGCTCTAGACGCGACGCCGCTTGGGCGGGCGGCAGCCGTTGTGCGGGATTGGGGTGACATCGGTGATGGCGCTGACTTCGAGTCCAGCCGCCTGGAGCGAGCGGATCGCCTGCTCACGGCCGGCACCGGGACCCTTGACGTAGACCTCGACCTGGCGCATGCCGTGCTCCATCGCACGCTTCGCCGCGCCGTCGGCCGAGAGGGCCGCCGCATACGGTGTGCTCTTGCGGGAGCCCTTGAAACCGGCGACGCCGGCAGAGCCCCAGCTGATGACCGCACCGTTGAGGTCGGTGATCGTGATGATCGTGTTGTTGAACGTGGCCTGGATGTGAACGTGCCCCTGCGGGACGTTCTTCTTCTCACGCCGACGTGTCTTGACTGCTCGCTTGCGTTCCGCCACTCGTCAGTCCTTCGTCACTTCTTGCGCCTGACGCCGACCGTCTTCTTCGGTCCGCGACGCTGGCGAGCGTTGGTCTTGGTCCGCTGGCCGCGTACCGGCAGGTTGCGTCGATGACGCAGGCCGCGGTACGAGCCGATCTCGATGAGGCGCTTGATGTTGAGCGCCACTTCGCGGCGCAGGTCGCCTTCGACCTTGTAGCGACGATCGATGACCTCGCGCAGCCGGTTGACCTGCTCTTCGGTCAGGTCGCGCACCCGCGTATCGGGGTTGATGTTCGTCTGCGCCAGGATCTTCTGGCTGGTCGGCAGACCGATCCCGAAGACGTAGGTGAGGGCGACTTCGACCCGCTTCTCGCGGGGGATGTCGACGCCGGCGATACGTGCCATCGGTTACCCCTGCCGCTGCTTGTGCTTGGGATTGGTGCAGATGACCATCACCGTCCCGTGACGGCGGATGACCTTGCAGTTGTCGCAGCGCGCCTTGACGGAAGCTCTGACTTTCAACGGGATCCTCGATCGTTTCTTGGTGCTAGAGATTTACTTGAGTCGATAGGTGATGCGGCCGCGGGTCAGGTCGTACGGTGACAACTCGACCCGGACGCGATCACCGGGCAGGATGCGGATGAAGTTCATGCGCAACTTGCCGCTGATATGGGCTAGCACGCGGTGGCCGTTCTCCAGCTCGACCGCGAACATGGTGTTGGGGAGCGGTTCGATGACCGTGCCCTCGACTTCGATCGCGTCTCGCTTGGCCACAGGTGTTCGTGCTTCCCTTTCTCACGCGCGTAGTCGGCCCGGACAGGCCGACACACGAACGCGCAGCATATCAAACATGGCCGATCCCGGCAACCGAGAGGCTCATGCCACGGTCAGGATCTCGGGACCGTTGTCGGTCACCGCGATCGAGTGCTCGAAATGGGCCGCCAGCGACCCGTCGGCCGTGACGACCGTCCAGTCGTCCGGCTGGATGCGAGTGTCGTAGCCGCCGAGGGTGAACATCGGCTCGATGGCCAGGCACAGGCCGGCCTCGAGCTTGCGGCCCGGGCGACCGGTCCGGAAGTTGGGGACCTGCGGCTCCTCGTGCATCTCGGTCCCGATGCCGTGGCCGACGAACTGGCGGATGACACCGAGGTTCGCCTTCGCCGCGACGGCCTGCACGGCGACCGAGATGTCCTCGATGTGGTTGCCCGGGACTGCCGCCGCGATGCCGGCCATCATCGCGCTGCGGGTCAGGTCGATCAGCTCGGCGACCCTGGGCGGCGGCTCGCCGACGTAGAAGGTCCGCGCGCCGTCGCCGTGCCAGCCGTCGACGATCGCGCCCGCGTCGACCGACACGATCTGGCCGGCGCGGATCGTCCGCTCGCCGGGGATGCCGTGGACGATCTCGTCGTCGATCGAGATGCAGACGCTGGCCGGGAACGGCCGGCGCGGGTTGATCCCCGGGTAGCCCTTGAACGACGGGGTCGCGCCGGACTTCCGGATGTGGGCCTCGGCGAGGGCGTCGAGGTGGGCCGTCGAGACGCCCGGCCGGATCTCGGCCTCGATGATGTCGAGGATCTCGCCGACGACGCGCCCGGCCTTGCGCATCCGTTCGATCTCGCTGCGCGACTTGCGGGTGACCATGGTCAGACCGCTCCCGCGTCGAGGAGCGCGTCCATCAGCGTCTCGGTGACCGAGTCGATCCCCAGCCGGCCGTCGACCGTGGTCAGGACGCCGTGGTCGCGATAGTGCTCGACGACCTCGAGCAGGGGCGGGACCTGCTGCGCCATCCGGGCACGGACCGTCGCCTCCGCGTCGTCCGCGCGCTGGACGAGGGGCGAGCCATCGAGGTCGCAGACGAGGTCGCGCGGCGGGTTGGAGACGAGGTTGTAGACGTGGCCGTTCGCGGTGCAGATCCGGCGGTTGGCCATGCGCTTGACGAGGTCCTCGAGCGGGACGTCGATGTAGGCGGCGCGGTCGACGCGCCGGCCGGCTTCCTCGAGGGCGGCGTCGAGCGCCTCGGCCTGGACCTTCGTCCGCGGGAAGCCGTCGAGGATCGCGCCGGTGACCGCATCCGGCGCCTCGAGTCGGTCGAGGAAGACGCGCACGATGGTTTCGTCCGGAACGAGCTGGCCGCGACTCATATAGCGATCCGCCTCGCGCCCGAGGGCCGTACCGTCAGACACGGCCTGGCGCAACAGGTCGCCGGAGGCGAGGACAGGGACACCGAGTCGACTCGCAAGCGCGGGCGCCTGCGTCCCCTTGCCTGCCCCCGGAGCTCCGAGCAGGACGATGACCGTCATGACCGGGCCGTGTTGCGGTCCCTACCGAGAGGCACGCTGGACTGCGAAGCGGTGGAGCTGACCGCGATCACCGGATGAAGCCTTCGTAGTTGCGCATCATCAATTGCGCTTCGATCTGCTTCATCGTCTCGACCACGACAGAGACGACGATCAGGAGGCTCGTGCCGCCCAGACCGAGCGTTGCCAGGTCGGGGACGATGGCCGCGAGGACTGATGGCGAGACCGCGACGATCGCCAGGAACAAGGCCCCGGCGAAAGTGATCCGGGTGACGACGCGGCGGAGGTACTCCTCGGTCGGCTTGCCTGGCCGGATCCCGGGGATGAACCCGCCGTTCTTGCGCAGCTGCTCCGCGGTCTCGTCGGGTTTGAACGTGAATGCCGTGTAGAAGTAGGTGAAGCCCATCGTCAACAGGAAGTACGTGACGATGTAGAACGGCGAGGTCGACGAGAAGATCGTCACGATGAACTCGGAGATCCCCTTGACGATCGGGATGTTCGAGGTCGAGAAGTAGGTCGCCAGCTGATGCGGGAACAGCAGGATGCTGACCGCGAAGATGATCGGGATCACGCCGGCCTGGTTGACGCGGAGTGGCAGGAACGTCTGCCCGCCCGAATACATCCGCCGGCCGCGCACGCGGCTGGCGTACTGGATCGGGATCCGGCGCTGGCCTTCCTGGATGTAGATGATCACCGCGACCGCGGCGATGGCCACGATCCCGAAGGCGATGGCCAGCGTGATGTTCGGGTTGATCCGGAACGCGTTCAGGGCGCCCGGGGCCCGGCTCACGATGCCGGCGAAGATGATGAAGCTGATGCCGTTGCCGATCCCCCGCTCGGTGATCAGCTCGCCGATCCACATCAGGGTGACGGCGCCGGCGGTCAGGGTCGCGATCTGGGTCAGCGTGGTGAAGCTCGACAGGTCGAACGATCCGGTCAGGACGCCCTGCGAGTTGAGCAGTGCCAGGACGCCGTACGCCTGCAGGATCGCCATCGGGACGGTCAGGTAGCGGGTGTACTGATTGATCTTGTTGCGCCCGAACTCACCCTCGCGGCTGAGCGCCTGGAGCGACGGCACCACGCCACTCATCAACTGCATGATGATCGAGGCGTTGATGTACGGGTTCATGCCCAGCGCGACGACGGAGAAATGGGACAGGCCGCCGCCCGAGAACAGGTCGAGCAGGCCGACCAGGGCGTTGCCCTCGACGAATTGCTGGAGCTGCGTCTTGTCGACGCCCGGGATCGGGACCGACGCCAGGAGGCGGAAGACGATCAGCAGTCCTAGGACATAGAAGATCCGCCGGCGGATGTCGGGCGCGCGAAAGGCATTGAGAAGGGATTCGAACACGGGTCAGGCGTCGTCGCCGGAGGGCAGCTCGGTGTCGTTCGCGGGGGTCGTTGCGTCGTCCGACGCGGTGTCGTCGGGCGTGGCCGGCTCGTCGGCCGTGGCCGGTTCGGCTGTCGCGTCGGCGTCGTCGGCCGGCTCGTCCGCATCGGCCGAGGCCTTGGCGGCCTTCGCCGATGCCTTCGCAGCCTTGTCGGTCGGTGCCTTGGCGGATGCTGCCTTGGCGGCGGTCGCCTTGCCCCGCTTGGTGGTGGGCTCGGCGTCGTCGTTGGTCGACTCGGTCTCGGCGGTCTCGGCGGGCGCCGCGGCGGTGGCCTCGGGCTCGTCAGCTGTCGCCTCGACGGCCTCGGCCTCGGGCGCAGTCTTCTCTTCGGCCTTCGCCTTGCCCTTGGCCGGCGTCGGTCGTTCGGTCGCCTTCGCGTCCGCGGTCTCCGGCGTCACGCCCAGCGCCGCGAGCGGCGAGGACGGGACCTCGAGGACGTTGACGCTGCCACCGGCCGCCTCGATCTTCGATCGCGCGGATGCGGTGAACGCATCGGCGACGACGAACAACGGGACGGTCAGTTCGCCCGCGCCGAGGATCTTGAGCGGCTTGTTGAGGGTCCGCACCAGCCCGACGGCGCGCAGGATGTCCTGGTTGACCGTGATCGGGCCCGCCTTGGCCGACTTCTTGGTGTCCTCGAATTCGAACGCGCCGCGATCCGCGAGCGCGCCGATGGCCCCGACGTTCACGACCTCGTACTCGATCTTGAACCGGTTCTTGAAGCCCTTCAGCTTCGGGATGCGCATGTGGAGCGGCGTCTGGCCGCCCTCGAACCAGGCAGGGATGCCGCCGCCGGCACGTGCCTTCTGGCCCTTCGTGCCGCGGCCCGCGGTCTTGCCCTTGCCGGCGGCGATGCCGCGGCCGACGCGCGTGCGTGGCTTGCGCGACCCGGGGGCCGGCTGGAGGTCGTGGAGTTTCATGACGTGGTCTTCTCCGAGGTGTCGGGGCTCGCGCCGTCCTCGATCTCCTCGACCGTGACGAGGAAGCGCACGGCACGGACCATCCCGCGCGTGGCGGGGTTGTCGGTCACGATGCTGGTGCTGCCGATCCCGTGCAGGCCGAGGGCCCGGACGGTGCCGCGATTCCGCGCGATATGACTGATCGTGCTCTTGACCTGGGTGACCTTGAGCTTAGCGGCCATCGGTCACCTCCGCCCCGGCCAGGACGGGGGCCGGCTGGCCCGGGATGCGGCTGACCAGCTTGACGCCGCGTCGGGCGCCGAGCTCCTCGGCCGAGTGCAGGCTGCGCAGCGCCTCGATCGTCGCCCGGGTCACGTTGACCGGGTTGGTCGAGCCGTGGATCTTCGACAGGATGTCGCGGACGCCGGCCGACTCGAGGACGGCCCGGACCGAGCCGCCGGCGATGACGCCGGTGCCCTGCGAGGCGGGCTTGAGCAGGACGCTGCTCGCGCCGTAGACGACCTGGACCTCGTGGGGGATCGTCGTGCCGACCATCGGGATCTTGATCAGGTTCTTCTTCGCGTCCTCGACGCCCTTGCGGATCGACTCCGGCACCTCGCCGGCCTTGCCGATGCCGACGCCGACGTGGCCCGCCCCGTCGCCGACGACGACGACCGCGCTGAAGCTGAACCGCCGGCCGCCCTTGACGACCTTGGCGACTCGATTGATCTGGACGACGCGCTCTTCGAGCGCGAGCTTATTGGGGTCGATTCGTGCCACGGGGGCTCCTTCCGATCAGAACTCGAGGCCGGCTTCGCGGGCGGCATCGGCGAGCGACTTGATCCGCCCGTGGTACCGGAACCCGGCTCGATCGAAGACGACGCGCTCGACGCCTGCGGCTTTTGCCCGCTCGGCGACAAGCTTCCCGACGGTGGCCGCTTCCTCGGACTTGGTCGACTTGGAGCCCTTGAGCTCCTTCTCGACGGTCGAGGCTGCGGCGAGCGTCTTCCCGGACGCGTCGTCGATGACCTGCGCGTAGATGTGGTTGAGGCTGCGGAAGACCGCGAGGCGCGGCCGCGCTTCGGTACCCGCCAGGTGAAGGCGGATCCGATCGTGGCGCTTGCGTCGGGCGGCGCCGCGGGTGGCGACCTGCGTCATCGTGTTCGTTCCTTGTCAGTCACGGTTACTTCTTGCCGCCGATCTTGCCGGCCTTGCCGGCCTTGCGGCGGATGTACTCGCCGGCGTAGCGCACGCCCTTGCCCTTGTAGGGCTCCGGCTTGCGGGTGGCACGGACCTTGGCGGCGATCTGGCCGACCAGCTCCTTGTCGATGCCGACGACCGCGAGGCGGGTCGGGTTCTCGACTTCGAAGGTGATGCCTTCGGGCGGGTCGATCTCGATCTGGTGGCTGTAGCCCAGGTTGAGCTGGAGCTTCTTGCCACTCAGCGCCGCGCGATAGCCGACGCCGGTGATCTCGAGGCCCTTCCGATAGCCGTCGGTCACGCCGACGACCATGTTGTTGACCAGCGTCCGGGTCAGCCCGTGGAGCTGCTTGTGGGTCTTCTGTTCGGTCGGTCGGGTGACGACCAGGGTGCCGTCCTCGCGACTGATGGTCATGTCCGGGTGGAGGGCGCGGCTGAGCGTGCCCTTCGGTCCCTTGACGGTGACCTGACGGCCATCGATCGTCACGTCGACGCCCGACGGGACGGGGATGGGGAGGCGTCCGATACGCGACATGTCAGTCCACCTACCAGACGAACGCGAGGACTTCGCCGCCCAGCTGCGCCTGACGCGCCTGCTGGCCGGTCATGATCCCCTGGCTCGTGCTGACGATGACGATGCCCAGGCCGCCGAGGACTCGCGGGATGTCCGTCTTGCGCGCGTAGACGCGCAGGCCGGGCTTGCTGATCCGCTTGAGACCGGAGACGACCGGGACCTTCCCGTCGACGTACTTGAGGGTGATGCGCAGGTTGGCGGTCGGGCCGTCCTGCTCCTCGCTGACGTCGGCGATGAAGCCCTCGTCCTTGAGGATGCGGGCGATCTCGCGCTTGGTCCGCGACGCGGGGACGACCACTTCCGTGTGTCGTGCCCGGGACGCGTTCCGGACGCGCGTGAGCATGTCCGCGATCGGGTCGGAGATGTTCATCTGTTCCCTACCAGCTCGACTTGGTGACGCCCGGCAGCTCGCCCAGGAGCGCACGCTCCCGGAAGCAGATGCGGCACAGCGCGAAGCGCCGGATGAAGGCGCGCGGCCGGCCGCACACGGTGCAGCGGTGGTACGCGCGGACCTTGAACTTCGGGGTCCGCTTCGCCTTGGCGATCAACGATTTCTTAGCCATTGTTCTCCCTCCCCGCGCCTACGAGGCGAAGGGCATGCCGAGGAGTTCAAGAAGCTTCTTGGACTCTTCGTCGGTCTTCGCCGTCGTCACGATGCTGATCTCCAGCCCGCGGAGACGGTCCACCTTGTCGTAGTCGATCTCCGGGAAGGCGAGTTGCTCCCGGAGGCCCAGTGAGTAGTTGCCGCGCCCGTCGAACGACTTGTCCGGGATGCCGCGGAAGTCGCGGATGCGGGGCAGCGCGAGCATGGTCAGGCGGTCCATGAAGTCCCACATCCGCTCGCCGCGGAGAGTCACCTTGGCCCCGATCGAGTTGCCCGTCCGCACGCGGAACTGGGCGATCGAGCGCTTGGCCTTGGTCACGATCGGCTTCTGGCCGGTGATGAGGGTCAGGTCGCCGAGGGCCGCATCGAGCGCCTTGGCGTTCGAGAGGGCCTCGCCGAGACCGATGTTGACGACGATCTTGCTGAGCTTCGGCACCTGGTTCGGGTTGCCGTATTCGAATTGCTTCTGGAGCGCGGGGACGACCTCGGCCGTGTAGCGCTCGTGGAGCCGGCTCGTCACGACTTCACCTCCAGCTGCTCGCCGCAGTGGCGGCAGACCCGGACACGGCGACCGGTGTCGAGCGTCGCGTGAGCGATACGCGTCGGCTTGCCACAGTTCGTGCAGATGAGCATGACCTTGCTGACCGGGATGGGCTGGGCGATATCGAGGATCCCGCCCTGCTGCATCTTCGGGACACGGTCGGTCGTGCCGGCCGACTGGCGCGGCTTGGTGTGCCGCTTGGCGATGTTGAGGCCCTCGACGACCACGCTCACGCCACCGGCCGACGAGCCGCGTCGGAAGACGCTGCGTGCGGAGCTCGGTGCCGCCTGGCGGCGGATGACCGATTCGACCTTGCCGCGCTTGCCGGCGTCCTTGCCGGCGAGTACGACGACGGTGTCGCCCTTGCGGATCTCGGGGACCTTGGGGCTGCGCGGCTGCGCTGTCCGGGTGGCCATCACAGCACCTCCGGGGCGAGCGAGACGATCTTCATGTAGTTGCGATCGCGCAGCTCGCGCGCGACCGGCCCGAAGATGCGCGTCCCGCGTGGGTTGCCCTGGTTGTTGATGAGCACGGCGGCGTTCTCGTCGAAGCGGATGTAGCTGCCATCGGCACGGCCATATTCCTTGGCGGTGCGGACGATGACGGCGCGCACGACGTCGCCCTTCTTGACGGCGGCGTTCGGGATCGCCTGCTTGACGCTGGCGATGATCACGTCACCGACACCGGCGTCGGTCTTGAGCGAGCGACCCATCACGCGGATGCACTGGATCGTCCGGGCGCCAGTGTTATCGGCGACCTTGAGACGGGTCTGGGACTGGATCACCGGGTGGCCTCCTCGTCGGAGGTCTCGCCGTCGGACGCATCGGACGTGTCGGCGCTCGCGTCGGTGTCGACCTCGTCGGCGTCACTCGTCCGGCCCGGGTGGGCGGCCGCATGGATGGCCTCGAACGTGGCCTCTTCGTCGGCCACGACCTCGCCGGGCAGCGCGTGATCGCCGCCACGGGCGACGATCTCGACCAGCCGCCAGCGCTTGGTGGCCGACAGCGGGCGCGACTCCTCGATGAGGACGGTGTCGCCGATGCGAGCCTCGTTCTCCTCATCGTGGGCCTTGAACTTCGTGCTCAAGCGGATGACCCGCTTGTAGAGAGGGTGACGCGCCAGGCGCTCGACGGACACGACGATCGTCTTGTCCATCCGGTCGCTCACGACGCGACCGACCTTTGTCTTCCGCTTGCCTTGCACTTGCACCTGGGTGTCTGCTCCTGTCATCGCGTGATCTCCCTCACGCCGTCTTGCCGAGCTTGCGCTCGCGCTGGACGGTCAGGATCCGCGCGATCGTTCGCCGCGTCTGCGGGATCGTGCTGTAGTCCTTGAGTTGCCTGGTCGAGAGCGCGAAACGCGCGCCCCACAGGTCCTGCTTGGCTTCCTTCAGAGCGTTCTCGAGCTCCGGGTCGGACAGCTGGCGGACTTTCTCGATATCCATCAGCCAGCCTCCTTCACCGACTCGCGGACGACGACCCGGGTCTGGACCGGCAGCTTGTGGCTGGCCAGGCGCATCGCCTCGATCGCCGAGTCATGGTCGACGCCGGCCATCTCGAATAGGATCCGGCCGGGCTTGACGACCGCGACCCAGTGGTCGGGTGCGCCCTTGCCCGAGCCCATCCGGGTCTCGGCCGGCTTCTTGGTCGCGGGCTTGTCCGGGAAGACCCGGATCCAGATCTTGCCGCCGCGCTTGACCGAGCGGGTCATGGCGCGCCGTGCCGCCTCGATCTGGCGGCTGGTGATCCAGGCCGGTTCCTGCGTCGCCAGGCCGTACTCGCCGAAGGCGACGTTGTAGCCGCCCTTGGCCAGCCCGGACATCCGTCCGCGCATGACCTTGCGATGCTTGACTCGCTTAGGCATCAACATGGGTCAGACCCCCGTCCCGATCGAAGTCGGGACCCCGGCGTCGCGCGCGGCGCGCTCCGGGGTGATATCGCCGCGATAGATCCAGACCTTGACGCCGATCCGCCCGTAGGTGGTGTGGGCGTGGACCTGGCCGTAGCTGATGTCGGCGCGCAATGTCCCGAGCGGGATGCGGCCTTCCTTGTCCCATTCGCGACGGCCCATCTCGGAGCCGCCGAGGCGCCCGGCGACGGCGATCTTGACGCCCTTGGCGCCGGCCTTCATCGAGCGCTGGATGGCCTGCTTCATCGCCTTCTTGAAGGCGATCCGGCGGCTCAGCTGGCCCGCGATGTTCATCGCCACGAGATACGCGTCGAGCTCCGGTTGGCGGATCTCCTTGATCTCGAGCTTGACCTTGCGGGTCGTCAGTGCACCGATCTGCTGGCGCAGGACCTCGACGTTGGCACCGCCCTTGCCGATGACGATCCCCGGCTTGGCCGTGTGGATGGTCACCGTGACGTGGTTGATGCCGCGCTCGATCTCGACGCCGCTGACGCTGGCGTTGGCCAGCCGCTTGTCGATGAGCTGGCGGATCTTGATGTCCTCCTGGAGGGAGGCGGTGTATTCCTTGTTATCGGCGTACCACTTCGCGGTCCAGGTGCGCGAGACACCCAGGCGGAAGCCGTACGGATGGACCTTGTGTCCCATGTCAGGCCTCCTGGTCCGCGACGACGATCGTGATGTGGGTCATTGGCTTGTGGATCGGGAACGCCCGACCCTGGGCCCGCGGCTGGAAGCGCTTGATCGTCGGGCCTTCGTTGGCGACGGCGTCGACGATGAACAGATCCTCGGCGGACAGGTTGTGGTTGTTCTCGGCGTTGGCCGTCGCGCTCTTGAGCACGCGGGCGACGTCGGCCGCGGCCTTCTGCGGCATGAAGCGCAGCAGTGCGGCGGCTTCCTCGACCGGCTTGCCCTTTATCGCCTCGGTCACGAGGCGAGTCTTGCGGGTCGAGGCACGGAGGTACTTGGCAGTAGCGGAGACACGCACGTTCGGCACCCTACTTCAGCGCCGTCGAGCGGTCGGTGTGCTTGCCGTGCCCGCGGTAGTTGCGGGTCGGGCTGAACTCACCGAGCCGATGGCCGACCATGTTCTCGGTCACGTAGACCGGGATGTGCTTCTTGCCGTTGTAGACGGCGATGGTGTGGCCGATGAAGGTCGGGAAGATCACGGACGCACGCGACCACGACTTGACGACCTTCTTCTCGTTGCGCTTGTTCATCTCCTCGATCCGGCCGAGAAGGCGGGCCTCGACGAACGGGCCCTTCTTGATTGAGCGAGACATCGGTTTCCTCCTCCCCTTCTACTTGCGATGCCGCGAACGGACGATGAGACGCCCGGTCGTCTTGGACCGTCGGGTGCGGTAGCCCATGGCGGGCTTGCCCCATGGGGTCTTCGGCGGCATCCCGGTCGGGGATTTGCCTTCGCCACCACCATGCGGATGGTCGCGCGGGTTCATGACGACACCTCGGACCTCGGGCCGCTGGCCCATGTGCCGGGCACGGCCGGCCTTGCCGAGGTTCTGGTTCTCGTGGTCGAGGTTGCTGACCTGGCCGACGGTGGCCATGCACTTCATCGGGACGCGCCGCATCTCGCCCGACGGCAGCCGGACGGTCGCGAACTCGCCTTCCTTGGCCAGCAGCTGGGCGGAGACGCCGGCGGACCGGACGATCTGGCCGCCCTTGCCGGGCACCAGCTCGATGTTGTGGATGGTCGTGCCGAGCGGGATGTTGGCCAGCGGCAGCGCGTTGCCGATGCGTGCCTCGGCATCCGGACCGGCGACGACGACGTCACCGACCTTGAGGCCGTGCGGCAGCAGCATGTAGCGCTTCTCGCCGTCGCGATAGTGGAGCAGCCCGATGCGCGCCGACCGGTTGGGGTCGTACTCGATCGTGGCGAGCCGCGCCGGGACGCTCAGCTTGTCGCGCTTGAAGTCGATCTTGCGGTAGTGCTGCTTCTCCCCGCCGCCGCGATGGCGAACGGTCAGCCGACCGGCGTTGTTCCGCCCGGACCCGCGGGTCTGCGGCTCGAGCAGGGGCTTGTGCGGCTCCTTGGTGGTGATCTCCTCGAAGGTCGAGCGAGTCATCTGCCGGAGCCCCGGCGAGGTTGCCTTGTAACTGCGAAGCGGCATCGTCAGACCCCTTCGAAGAATTCGATCTTCTGGCCCGGGGCCAGGGTGACGATGGCCTTGCGCCACGGCGTGGTATGGCCGACGGTCTGCCCGCGGCGATTGCCGCGACGCTTCTCCTTGGCCTTCGTGGTCAGCACGTTGACCGACACGACGGTCACGTTCTCCTTCTTGTAGAGCTCCTCGATCGCGGCCTTGATCTGGATCTTGTTGGCCCGGTCGTGGACGGCGAAGGTGTACTTGCCGCGCTCCGACTCGTCGATCGACTTCTCACTGATGATCGGGCGGAGGATGACTTCAGGGGCGGTCAGGACGCTCATGCGTAGACCTCCTGCATCCGCGCCAGCGACGGCTGCTCGATGAGGATGACGTCGGCGTTGATCAGGTCGACCACGTTGAGCGAGTCGGCCAGGATGATGTCGACGGTCGGCAGGTTGCGGGCCGACAGCTCGAGCTTCTCGTCGCGGCCGGGGGCGACCACGAGGACGCGGCCGTTTGCCTCGAGAGCGCTCAGCACGCCGACGAGATCCTTGGTCCGGATGGCCTCGAGCCCGAAGGTGTCGATGATCCGGATCGCCTCGTCGCCGAACTTGGCGGTCAACGCGCCACGCAGCGCGAGGCGCTTCATCTTGCGCGGCAGGCGCTGCTCGTACGAGCGCGGGTGCGGCCCGAAGACCACGCCACCGCCGCGGTAGTGCGGCGCGCTGACGGTGCCCTGGCGGGCGCGGCCGGTGCCCTTCTGGCGGTACGGCTTCTTGCCACCGCCACGGACCTCGCCGCGGGTCTTGGTGTCGCTGGTGCCCGTCCGGCGGCCGGCGAGCTGGGCGGTCACGACCTGGTGGAGGACGGCGGCGTTGACCGGGGCCGCGAAGAGCTCGTCACTGAGCTCGACGCTGCCGACGTTCTTGCCGGTCTTGTCGTAGAGGTTGGTCTGCGGCATCGGTCAGGCCTTCTTCACGGTGATCAGCCCGCCGCGGGCACCGGGGAGGCTCCCCTTGACCAGCAGCAGGTTGCGATCGGGATCGGTGCGCACGACGCGGACCTTCTTGATGGTCACCCGCTCGGAGCCCATGTGGCCGGACATCTTGAGCCCGCGGTAGACGCGGCCGGGCGTTGTGCCCGGGCCGATCGAACCGGGCGCCCGGTGATGGTCGGAACCGTGGGTCTGGGGACCGCGGTGGAAGTTGTGGCGCTTGATGACGCCGGCGAAGCCCTTGCCCTTGGAGACGCCGGTCACGTCGACCATGTCGCCCGCCTCGAACAGGTCGCCGATCGAGAAGACCTGGCCGACCGTCACGTCATCGACGCTGTCGACGCGGAACTCGCGGATCGTGGCGACCTTGGGCAGGTCCTTGAGCTGGCCGGTCTCCGGCTTGTTCAGCTTCTTGGAGACCTCGGTCCCGATCTGGACCGCGGTGTAGCCGTCCCGCTCGGGGGTCCGCAGCTTGGTCACGGTGTTCGGCTCGATCGCCAGCACCGAGACGGCCACCATCGTCCCATCGTCCTGGAAGACCTGGGTCATGCCGACCTTGCGACCGATGAGGCCGATGTTGTTGGATCCCATCACATCTTGATCTCGATGTCGACGCCCGCTGCCAGCGAGAGTCGCATCAGGGCGTCGACCGTCTTCGACGAGGGATCGAGGATGTCGACGAGCCGCTTGTGGGTGCGGATCTCGAACTGCTCTCGACTGTCCTTGTCGATGAACGGGGAACGCAGGACGGTGAACTTCTCGATCCGGGTCGGGAGCGGCACGGGACCGACGACGTCAGCGCCGGTGCGCTGTGCCGTTTCGACGATCTGCGCCGCCGACTGATCGAGCAGTCGGTGGTCGTAGGCCTTGAGGCGGATGCGGATCCGTTGCTTTGCCATCTCGTTACTCGACGATGCTGACGATGGCGCCGGCACCGACGGTCCGGCCACCCTCGCGGATGGCGAAGCGCTGGCCGATCTCGATGGCGATGGGGGTGATCAGCTCGACGCTCATCTCGACGTTGTCGCCGGGCATGATCATCTCGGCCCCGTCGGGCAGGCCGATGGCGCCGGTCACGTCGGTGGTGCGCAGGTAGAACTGCGGCCGGTAGCCGTTGTAGAAGGGGGTATGGCGGCCGCCCTCCTCCTTGGTCAGGACGTAGACCTGGGCGGTGAACTTGGTGTGCGGCTTGACCGAGCCCGCCTTGGCCAGCACCTGGCCGCGCTCGATCTCCTCGCGCTCGATGCCGCGGATGAGGCAGCCGACGTTGTCGCCGGCGCGGCCCTCGTCGAGCAGCTTCTTGAACATCTCGACGCCGGTGATGACGACCTTGCGGGTCGGCTTGACGCCGACCAGCTCGACCTCGTCGCCGACCTTGACGATGCCGCGCTCGATGCGCCCGGTGGCGACCGTGCCGCGGCCCTTGATGCCGAACACGTCCTCGACCGGCATCAGGAACGGCTTGTCGATGTCGCGCTCGGGGGTCGGGATGTAGGCGTCGACCGCGTCCATCAGCTCCTGGATCGGCTTGTACGCCTCGGCCGTCGGGTCGTCGCCGGCCTCGAGCGCCTTGAGCGCCGAGCCGCGCACGACCGGCAGGTCGTCACCCGGGAAGTTGTACTTGGCTGAGCAGCTCGCGGACCTCGAGCTCGACCAGGTCGAGCAGCTCCTCGTCGTCGACCATGTCGACCTTGTTGAGGAAGACCACGATGTACGGGACCTCGACCTGGCGGGCCAGCAGGATGTGCTCGCGGGTCTGGGGCATCGGGCCATCGGTCGCGGCCACGACCAGGATGGCGCCGTCCATCTGGGCGGCGCCGGTGATCATGTTCTTGATGTAGTCGGCGTGCCCGGGGCAGTCGACGTGGGCGTAGTGGCGCGCATCGGTCTCGTACTCGACGTGGGCGATGGCGATGGTGATCCCGCGCTCGCGCTCCTCGGGCGCGTTGTCGATCGTGTCGAAGGCGCGGTACTCGGCCTCGCCCTTCAGGGCGAGGTACTTGGTGATCGCCGCGGTCAGGCTCGTCTTGCCATGGTCGATGTGGCCGATCGTGCCGATATTGACGTGCGGCTTGGTGCGCTCGAACTTCTTCTTGGCCATCTGTGGGCTGCTCCCGGCTTCCTGCTAGACCTTGGACTTCTGGACGAGTTCCGAGGCCAGGTTTCCCGGGACCTCGGCGTAGTGGCTGAATTCCATCGAGGAGGTCGCCCGACCCTGCGACATGCTGCGCAGGTCGGTGACGTACCCGAACATCTGGGCGAGCGGGACGAAGGCCCGGACGACCTGGGTCGACCCGCGCGATTCCATCCCCTCGATCTGGCCGCGACGGCTGTTGAGGTCGCCGATCACGTCGCCCATGAACTCCTCGGGCATCAGGACCTCGACCTTCATGATCGGCTCGAGGATGGCCGGGTCCGCCTTGGCGAAGGCGTCCTTGATGGCCATCGATCCGGCGATCTTGAACGCCATCTCGGATGAGTCGACGTCGTGGTACGACCCGTCGAAGAGGGTCACCTTGACGTCCACGACCGGGAAGCCGGCGTAGATGCCCGTGGCGAGCGTCTCGCGGATGCCCTGGTCGACGGGCTTGATGTATTCGCGCGGGATCGTGCCGCCGACGATCTTGTCGACGAACTCGTAGCCCGCGCCCTTCTCGGACGGCTCGAGCTTGATGACCGCGTGGCCGTACTGGCCCTTGCCGCCGGTCTGGCGGACGAAGCGGCCGTTGCCCTCGGCGGCGCGGCGGATGGTCTCGCGATAGGAGACCTGCGGCTTGCCGATGTTGGCGGCGACCTTGAACTCGCGGATCATCCGGTCGACGAGGACGTCGAGGTGCAGCTCGCCCATGCCGGCGATGAGCGTCTCGGAGGTCTCGGGGTCGGTCTTGACCCGGAAGGTCGGGTCCTCCTCGGACAGGCGCTGCAGGGCGAGCGCGAGCTTGTCCTGGTCGGCCTTCGTCTTGGGCTCGATCTTGACCTCGATGACCGGCTCCGGGAAGGTCATCGACTCGAGGATGATCGGGTGCTCCGGGTCGGCCAGGGTGTCACCGGTGAAGGTGTCCTTGAGCCCGACCGCGGCGGCGATGTCGCCGGCGTACACGATGTCGATCTCTTCGCGGTGGTTGGCGTGCATCTGGAGGATGCGGCCGATCCGCTCGCGCTTGTCCTTGACCGGGTTGTAGACGTACGAGCCGGCCTTGAGCGTGCCCGAGTAGACCCGGAAGAAGGCGAGCTTGCCGACGAACGGGTCGGCGGCGATCTTGAAGGCGAGCGCGCTGAACGGCTCGGTGTCGTCCGGGGTGCGGATGATCTCGGCGCCGTTCTTCGGGTCGAGCCCGATCATCGGCGGCACGTCGAGCGGCGACGGCAGGTAGTCGACGACCGCGTCGAGCATCTTCTGGACGCCCTTGTTCTTGAGCGCCGACCCGGTCAGGACCGGGATGATGCGGGTGGTCAGCGTGCCGAGGCGCAGGCCGCGCTTGATCTCGGCGACGGTGAACTCCTCGCCCTCGAGATACTTGTGGGTCAGCTCGTCGTCCATCTCGGCGACGGCCTCGATCATCGATGCGCCGGTGGGTGGCGGCCTCGTCGGCCAGCTCGGCCGGGATGTCGAGGACCTCGATGTTGTTGCCCAGGTCGTCGCGGTAGTAGATGGCCTTCATCTCGACCAGGTCGATGACGCCCTGGAACTTGTCCTCGCGACCGATCGGGATCTGGATCGGCACGGCGTTGGCGCCCAGGCGGTCCTTGATCGAGTCGACGCAGCGCCAGAAGTCGGCGCCGGTCCGGTCGAGCTTGTTGATGAAGCAGAAGCGCGGCACGCCGTAGCGATCGGCCTGGCGCCAGACCGTCTCGGACTGGGGCTCGACACCGGCGACGCCATCGAAGACGACGACCGCGCCGTCGAGCACGCGCAGGCTCCGCTCGACCTCGACGGTGAAGTCCACGTGCCCGGGCGTATCGATGATGTTGATGCGATAGTCGCCCCAGTACGCGGTCGTTGCCGCGGCGGTGATGGTGATCCCCCGCTCCTGCTCCTGGGGCATCCAGTCCATCGTGGCCGCGCCCTCATGGACCTCGCCGATCTTGTAGATCTTCTTCGTATAGAAAAGGATCCGCTCGGTGACGGTGGTCTTGCCGGCGTCGATGTGCGCGATGATTCCGATGTTCCGCGTTCGTACGAGCGGAACCTGACGTGCCACGGTGTTCTTACGCTCCCGGTTCTACCACTTGAAATGGCTGAAGGCCCGGTTGGCCTCCGCCATCTTGTGCGTGTCTTCTCGTCGCTTGACCGCCGCGCCGAGGCCGTTCATGGCATCGACGAGCTCGGCCGCGAGCTTCTCACTCATGCTCTTGCCGTTGCGCTTGCGGGCCGCCTGGACGAGCCAGCGGACACCGAGCGACATGCGGCGATCGCCCCGGATCTCGACCGGGACCTGATACGTGGCGCCACCGACGCGGCGCGGCTTGACTTCGATGATGGGCGTTGCGTTGCGCATCGCCGCCTCGAGGATCTCGAGACCGGGGCGCGCGGCCTGGGCCTCGGCCCGGGCGAGCGCCTGGCGCAGGATGCGCTCCGCGAGGTTCTGCTTGCCGCCCTTCATGAGCTTGGCCGAGAAGCGGGCCGTCGTGCGGTTGGCCGGGATCGTCTCGTACTTGCTCTTGCGCGGGATGCTGGTGCGACGCGGCATCTAGCGGGCCCCCGGCTTGCTGGTGGCCTTGGCGCCGTACTTGCTGCGACCCTGCTTGCGGTCGCGCACGCCGGCCGCGTCGAGCGTGCCGCGGATGATGTGGTACTTGACCGACGGCAGGTCCTTGACCCGGCCGCCGCGGACGAGCACGACCGAGTGCTCCTGCAGGTTGTGCCCGATGCCCGGGATGTAGGCCGTGACCTCCATCTGGTTGGTCAGGCGCACGCGGGCGATCTTGCGCAGCGCGGAGTTCGGCTTCTTCGGCGTCATCGTTCGAACCTGGAGGCAGACCCCGCGCTTCTGGGGGGCGCCCGGGATCGACACCTGGCGTTGCCGCAGGCTGTTCCAGTTCTTGCGCATCGCCGGCGCCTTGATCTTCGAGATCTTGCGCTTGCGGCCGTGGCGTACGAGCTGGCTGATCGTCGGCACGAAGACGCTACTCCTTAGTTGGTCGGTCAGGTCAGTCGGCAATCAGCCGACGGGCCGGTCCTGGGGTCTCGGTCGCCGGTTGAGTGGCGAGCGACGGACCGGGGTTGTGATGGGTCGAAAGATGGGTCCCGGCCCACAGGCCGAGGGCGGACCCCTCCCGAGGCCACGAAGGCGGAGTCTATCAGCGGCCCGACTGAGCGTGTCAAACGTGCGGCGGGCCGCCGATGGGTCATCCGGAGGGGTCTGGGATCAGACCTCCTCGGGGGTCTTTTCGAGCTCCGCGGCGTCCTCCAGGAACGGGTTGACGGCGGGCTCGGCCGAGCCGTTCGTGCCGTCCTCGGCGGCGAACGGATTGGCCTCGTCGTCGTCGCCCCCGCCCGCGATCGTCGCCGCCAGCGCAAGGCCGGCCGCATCGTCGTCGGGTGCCCGGGTCTCCCCGTCCTCGAGGAACGGGTTGTAGTCCGAGCCGAGATCCTCGAGCGCCTCGCCGGCGAGGGCCTCGAGGGCCGCCCGTCGCTCGCGCTCCTTGCGGGCCGCCACGTTCGCCGGCGCACCCGTCCCTGCCGGGATGAGCTTGCCGATGATGACGTTCTCCTTGAGCCCGATCAGGTGGTCCTTGGCGCCGTTGATGGCAGCCTCGGTGAGCACCCGGGTCGTCTCCTGGAAGGAGGCCGCGGCGAGGAAGCTGGAGGTGTTGAGCGAGGCCTTGGTCACGCCCAGCAGGACGGTCTGGGCCGTGGCGGGTTCGCCGCCCTCGGCCAGCACGCGGTTGTTGTGCTCCTCGAACTCGAGACGATCGACCAGCTCCGTGGGAAGGAGGTCGACGTCGCCCGGCTGATCGATGCGGACCTTGCGGAGCATCTGCCGGACGATGATCTCGATGTGCTTGTCGTTGATCGTGACGCCCTGGCTCTTGTAGACCTTCTGGACTTCCTTGACCAGGTAGCGCTGGACAGCGTCCTTGCCCCGTGTGTCGAGGTACTCCTGCGGGTTGATCGGGCCGTCGGTGATGGCGTCGCCGGCGCGGATCTCCGCGCCGTTGTCGACCAGGATCTTGGCGTTGTGGGGGATGAGGTACTCGCGCTCGACGATGTCCTCGGCCCGGATGACGATGCCGTCCTCGCCCTTGACGAGGAAGCCCGCGACCGGGGCCGTGTTGTCGGTCGTGACGCCGTCCGCCTCGACCCGCGCGACCACCTGGCCGAGCGTCACCGCGTCGCCGGGGGCGGCGAGCATCTCGGCACCCTTCGGCAGCGCCAGCGAGGTGTCGTAGACCTCGCGGGAGATGACCTTGACCTTGGTCGGGCCATCGCCACGGACGATCTCGACGACGCCGTCGATGTGGCTGATCTCGGCCTTGCCCTTGGGGATGCGGGCCTCGAACAGCTCCTCGACGCGCGGCAGGCCGGCGGTGATGTCCACGCCCGCGGCGACGCCGCCGGTGTGGAACGTCCGCATGGTCAGCTGCGTGCCGGGCTCGCCGATCGACTGGGCGGCGATGATGCCGACCGCCTCACCCGACCCGACCATCTCGCCGGTGGCGAGGTTGCGGCCGTAGCACGCCCGGCAGACGCCGTGGCGAGCCTCGCAGGTGAGTGGCGAGCGAACGAGCACTTCGTCGACGCCGGCCGCATCGATGCGGGCCGCCGCCTCTTCCATGATCAGCTCGTTGCGATCGACCAGGAGCGTCGGCTCCTTGCCCTTCTTGGTCTCGACCCGCGGGTCGGGCAGCGGGGCCGCTGCGAGCCGGCCGACGAGACGCTTCTGGAAGGCGCCCTTCTCGTCGCTCGACTCGCTCCGGATGATCCAGCTCCCCTCCTCGGTGCCGCAGTCCTCCTCGCGGGTGATGACGTCCTGGGCGACATCGACCAGGCGCCGGGTCAGGTACCCGGAGTCGGCCGTGCGCAGGGCGGTATCGGCGAGGCCCTTGCGGGCGCCGTGGGTCGAGATGAAGTACTCGAGGACGGTCATGCCCTCGCGGAAGTTGCTGCGGACCGGGACGTCGATGATCCGGCCGGACGGGTCGGCCATCAGGCCGCGCATGGCGCCCAGCTGACCGATGTTGCCCTTGTTCCCTCGGGCGCCCGACGCGGTCATCATCGTGACCGGGCCGTTCGCGTCGAGCGAGCGCATCATCTCGTCGGACATCGCCGAGCTCGTCTCCTGCCACACGCCGACGACCTGCTCGTAGCGCTCGTCCTCGGTGATGAGGCCGCGCTGGAACTGGCGGTCGATGGCGTTGACGGAGTCGTCCGCGGCCGCGAGGCGGGCGGGCTTGTCCTTCGGGATCTCGATGTCGAACAGGCCGATGGTCATGCCGCCGCGGGTCGCGAACTCGAAGCCGACGCTCTTGATCCCATCGACGAGATGGGCCGTCTCCTCCGGGCCGAGCTGGCGGTAGCAGATGTCGACGAGCTCCTTGAGGTCCGCGCGGTGCATGACGGTGTCATGGAACCGGAGCGGATCCGGGAGGATCTGGTTGAAGATGACGCGCCCGATGGTGGTCCGGCGCCGCTCCAGCTGGAGTGACTCGGTCTCGGGGTTCCAGGCCTTGACTTCGACGTCGATCAGCTCGTGGAGCGTCGCGCCGGTCTTCTCGCGCAGCCGGTAGCCGAGGATCGCCTCGTCCTCCGATGCGAAGACGCGGACACGCTGTCCCTTGACCAGGTCGGCGTCCATCGTCAGGTAGTAGCAGCCGAGGACCATGTCCTGGGTCGGTGCCACGACCGGGCTCCCGTCGGCCGGCGACAGCAGGTTGGCCGTCGACAGCATCATCGTCCGCGCCTCTTCCTGGGCGGCCGTCGAGAGCGGCACGTGGACCGCCATCTGGTCGCCGTCGAAGTCCGCGTTGAACGCGGTGCAGACGAGCGGGTGGATCTGGATGGCCGAGCCCTCGACGAGGACCGGCATGAACGCCTGGATGCCGAGGCGGTGGAGCGTCGGGGCGCGGTTCAGCAGGACCGGATGGTCCTTGATGACCTCTTCGAGGACGTCCCAGACCTCGGGCCGGACGCGCTCGACGATGCGCTTGGCGCTCTTGATGTTGTGGGCGAAGCCCTTCTCGACGAGCTGGCGCATGACGAACGGCTTGAACAGCTCGAGCGCCATCTTCTTGGGCAGCCCGCACTGGTGCAGCTTGAGCTCCGGGCCGACCACGATGACCGAGCGGCCGGAGTAGTCGACGCGCTTGCCGAGCAGGTTCTGGCGGAAGCGGCCCTGCTTGCCCTTGAGCATGTCGCTCAGGGACTTGAGCCGGTGGTTGCCGGTCCCGGCGATCGCCCGGCCACGACGGCCGTTGTCGATCAGCGCGTCACAGGCTTCCTGGAGCATCCGCTTCTCGTTGCGGATGATGATCTCCGGGGCGCCGAGCTCGAGCAGTCGCTTGAGCCGGTTGTTGCGGTTGATGACGCGCCGGTAGAGGTCGTTCAGGTCGGAGGTGGCGAAGCGGCCACCGTCGAGCTGGACCATCGGGCGCAGGTCCGGCGGGATGACCGGCAGGACCGACAGGATCATCCAGTCGGGCCGGGTGCCGGAGCGTCGGAACGCCTCGATCAGGCGCAAGCGCTTGATCGCCTTCTTGCGGCGCTGGCCCGACGACGTGCGGACCTCGACGTGGAGCGAGCGAGCCAGCTCCTCGAGATCCATCCGGCTGATGATCTCGCGGACCGCCTCGGCCCCCATCCCGGCGCCGAAGACCCGGCCGCCCTTGGCGCCCGCGCCGTAGCGCTCGTCGAGATTGCGGTACTCGGTCTCGCCGAGCGTCTGCATCGGCTTGAGCGACTCGAGCTCGTCGCGCAGCTTGCGCAGCTCGTCCTTGGTGCCCTGGGCCTGCTCCTGGAGGCTCTCGCGCTCCTGGCGGAGGGTGTCGTCCATCGCCGCGCGAAGGTCGTCGACCTTCTGCTCGACGGCGCGCGCCTCGTCGGCCTCGCGCTGCTGGAGGTCGGCATTGACCTGCTCGGTGTACTCGCTGACGATCTTGCGCAGGCGCGCGGTGGCTTCCTTGCCGCCCTTGTCGCCGGCGGCCACGACGACCTCACCGGTCGGCTCGAAGGCGATCGTCTCGGCGGCGACGCCGGACTTGAGCTCGGCCAGGGCCGCCTGGGTCACCTGCGCGAGCGCGGCGATCTCCTGGGTCCGGGAGGAACGCTGTGCCTCCAGGTCCGCCTTGGTCCGGGCCAGCTCAGCGTTGAGCTCGTCCTTGGACTTGTTGACTTCGGCGCGCAGCTCGTCCTCGCGGGCGGCCAGCGCCTGGCCGGCCTTGCCGCCCCGACCCTCGGCCTCTTCCTCGAGCGCCGCCAGGGCGCGCTTGCGTGCGTCCTCGTCGACGTGGGTGACGATGTACAGCGCGAAGTAGAGGATGCGCTCCAGGTTGCGCGGGCTGATGTCGAGCAGGATCCCGAGTCGGCTCGGCGTGCCCTTGAAGTACCAGATGTGGCTGACCGGGCTGGCCAGCTGGATGTGGCCCATCCGCTCGCGACGGACCTTCGAGCGGGTGACCTCGACGCCGCACTTGTCGCAGATGATGCCCTTGTAGCGGATGCGCTTGTACTTGCCGCAGTAGCACTCCCAGTCCTTGGTCGGACCGAAGATGCGCTCGTCGAAGAGACCGTCCTTCTCCGGCTTGAGCGTCCGGTAGTTGATGGTCTCGGGCTTGGTGACCTCGCCCTTCGACCATTCCCGGATCTGGTCCGGGCTGGCAAGCGAGATGCGGATCGCGCTGAAGTTATTGACTTCGAGCATGGTTCTCCTCCGCGCCGCCGTCTGGCTCGGCAACGCGATGCGGACCGTGAGCGAGCGGAGTCGTGCCGGCCATGGCGCGGCTCCGCGGGTGTCGGGTCGGGGTCTGGTTCAGGTTCAGGTACAGGCGATCAGTCCTCGAACCCGGCGAGGTTGATCCCACCGAGATCGGGCAACAGGTAGCCCGAAGCGTCGTCTTCGGCCAACGGGATCTCCTCCTCGTTCGGGTCGAGGATCTCGGCGTTGAGGCCGAGGCTCCGCAGTTCCTTGATGAGGACCTTGAAGGACTCGGGGACCCGCGGTGGCTGGATCTCCTCGCCCTTGACGATGGCCTCGTAGGTCTGGACGCGTCCGAGGACGTCGTCCGACTTGACGGTGAGCAGCTCCTGCAGGATGTTCGCGGCGCCGTACGCCTCGAGCGCCCAGACCTCCATCTCGCCGAAACGCTGTCCGCCGAACTGGGCCTTGCCACCGAGCGGCTGCTGGGTGATGAGGCTGTAGGGTCCGGTCGACCGCGCGTGGATCTTGTCCTCGACGAGGTGGTGGAGCTTGAGCATGTAGATGTAGCCGACGGTGATCGGCCGGTCGAACAGCTCGCCGGTCCGCCCGTCGCGGAGATCGATCTTGCCGTTCTCCGGGAGCGACATCGACTGGCCGTAGACCATGTGCGTCGCGGACCGGAGCTCGTCCTGGATGTCGTGCTCGGTGGCGCCGTCGAAGACCGCGGTCGCCGCCTTCTGGCCCTTCTCGTGGAGCGCCCACCCGAGGTGGGTCTCCAGGATCTGGCCGATGTTCATCCGGCTCGGCACGCCGAGCGGGTTGAGGATGATGTCGACGGGCGTGCCGTCCGGCAGGAACGGCATGTCCTCGGCCGGCAGGATCTTGGCGATGACGCCCTTGTTGCCGTGGCGGCCGGCCATCTTGTCGCCGACGCTGATCTTGCGCTTCTGGGCGACAGACACCCGGACCAGGCGGTTGACGCCGGGCTGGAGGTCGTCGTTGAGCTCGCGACGGAACTCGCGGACCTCGACCACCTTGCCGCGCTCGCCGTGGGGCAGGCGCAGCGAGCTGTCCTTCACCTCGCGGGCCTTCTCACCGAAGATCGCCCGCAGGAGGCGCTCCTCGGCGGTCAGCTCGGTCTCGCCCTTGGGCGTGATCTTGCCGACCAGGATGTCGCCGGGGCGGACCTCGGCGCCGATGTAGACGATGCCCTCCTCGTCGAGGTCCTTGAGGGACTCCTCGCCGACGTTCGGGATGTCGCGGGTGATCTCTTCGGGCCCGAGCTTGGTGTCGCGCGACTCCATCTCGTGCTTCTCGATGTGGATGCTGGTGAACAGGTCGTCGCGGACGAGCCGGTCGCTGATGACGATGGCGTCCTCGTAGTTGCCACCCTCCCAGCTCATGAACGCCACGAGGATGTTGCGACCGAGGGCGAGCTCGCCCTGCTGGGTGGAGCTCGAGTCGGCGAGGGGCTGCCCGTCCGCGATCCGGTCGCCGACATTGACGATCGGGCGCTGGTTGATGCAGGTGCCCTGGTTGCTGCGGACGAACTTGAGGAGCTTGTACTCGTCGAGCTCGCCGGCGTCGGTCTCGATGTGGATCCGCTCGGCGGTGACGCTCGTGACGAGGCCACCGCGCCGGGCGACGAGGACCTGGCCCGAGTCGCGCGCGGCGCGCTCCTCCATCCCGGTCCCGACGATCGGCGATTCCGGCTCGAGGAGCGGGACCGCCTGGCGCTGCATGTTCGAACCCATCAGGGCGCGGTTCGCATCGTCATGCTCGAGGAACGGGATGAGCGCGGTCGCCACGGAGACGACCTGCTTGGGCGAGACGTCCATGTATTCGATCTGGCCGGCGCGCGCCTCGGGGAACGTGTCCCGGTAGCGCGACGGGATGCGCTCGGCGGTGAAGTGGCCTTCGTCGTCGAGCGGCGCGTTGGCCTGCGCGACGACGTGCTCCTCTTCCTCGTCGGCCGGCATGTAGTGGATCTCGTCGGTGACGATCGGCCGGATCGGGAAGGCGTGGGCCTTCTGCTTCTTCAGCTCGGCGACCGCGGCCGCGTTGATCTGCTTGCCGGACTTGAGCACGACCTCGCCGCCCTTGGCGACCAGGTCCGCGCCGGTCTCGTACTGGGTGAGGTTGGCCTCGTCCCAGCCGACGGTCCGCTTGACCTTGCGGTACGGGGTCTCGATGAAGCCGTAGCTGTTGATGCGGCCGTAGGTCGCGAGCGACCCGATCAGGCCGATGTTCGGACCTTCCGGGGTCTCGATCGGGCAGATCCGGCCGTAGTGGCTGTGGTGGACGTCGCGGACGTCGAAGCCGGCGCGCTCGCGCGACAGGCCGCCCGGGCCGAGCGCCGAGAGGCGCCGCTTGCTGGTCAGCTCGGCCAGGGGGTTGGTCTGGTCCATGAACTGGCTGAGCTGGCTGCCGCCGAAGAATTCCTTCATCGCGGCGACCACGGGTCGGATGTTGATGAGCGCGTTCGGCGTCGCCTTGTCGAGCTCCTGGATCGTCATCCGCTCGCGGACGACGCGCTCCATGCGCAGGAGGCCGATCCGGAACGCGTTCTGGATCAGCTCACCGTTGGCCCGGATGCGGCGGTTGCCGAGGTGGTCGATGTCGTCCTTGGGATGGAGCCCGCGGTTGCACTCGATGAGGTGGCCGACGATGGCGGCGATGTCCTCACGGGTGATCGTCCGGCCCTCGCGCGGGAGCTCGACGCCAAGGCGCGCGGCGACCGGGTCGAGCTTCTTGTTGAACTTGTAGCGGCCGACGCGACCGAGGTCGTAGCGGCGGAAGTTGAAGAACAGGCTCTCGACCAGCTGGCGGGCGTTGTCGCCGGTGGGCGGATCGCCCGGGCGCAGCTTCTTGTAGACCTCGATGAGGGCCTCGGCCTGGGTCCGGGTCAGGTCCTTGTCGAGCGTCCCGCTGATGTACTGGTGATCGAGGTCGACGTCGACGCCGGTGAACAGCGCCGCGATCTCCTCGTTCTGCTCGTAGCCGACCGCGCGGAGAAGGGTCGTCGCCGCGATCTTGCGCTTGCGATCGACCTTGACCCACAGCTGGTCCTTGTTGTTGGTCTCGAACTCGAGCCACGCGCCGCGGTTCGGGATGACCTTGGCGCTGAACAGCATCCGGCCGGACGCGGGGTCCTCGGTCTCGCTGTAGTAGACGCCCGGCGAGCGGACGAGCTGGCTGACGACGACGCGCTCGGCGCCGTTGATGACGAAGGTGCCCTGGTCGGTCATCCACGGGTAGTCGCCCATGTAGACGCGCTGGCGCTGGATCTCGCCGGTCTCCTTGATCAGGAGCTCGACGTTGACGTAGAGCGGCTTGCTGAACGTCAGGTCCTTCGTCCGGCACTCCTCCTCGGAGTACTTGGGCGCGCCGAACTCGTAGTCGAGGAACTGGAGCTCCATCACCTTGCCGGTGAAGTCCTTGATCGGACTGATCTCGTCGAACAGTTCGCGAAGCCCCTTCTCGACGAACCAGGCGAACGAATCGAGCTGGAGTTCGATCAGGTTCGGGATCTCGAACTTCTCGTAACTGATGCCATCGACCTTCCGGTCGATGCGGGCGTACGAGATGCGACCCGACGGGGTTCGGGCGCGCGTCGAAGAGTCAGCAGACAGCATGAAGCACCACTCCTTGACGGAGGTAGAAGAGGGGAAAAGAGGCCGGGCTCACAGAAGGAGTAGGATACCGCGATTTCGCATCTTGTCAAACGCCCAAAAAGATGCTAGGCACATTTCGGGCCGGGGTCGTCGCCCAGCCGGTCGCCCGGGCGCGAGCTAGGCGTTGCTGAGGGTTCGAGAGCCCGGCGTGAGGTCCGAGGTTCCGCGCTGGGCGAGTGCAGCCGAAGGCGCCCGCGAGTACGCGTCGCGAGCGCACCTCAAGGTGCGCGAGCGACCGGCGGAGCGGGCAACGCACGGATGCGCCGCCCCAGCGCCGGCCGATCCACGCTACTTGATCTCGACTTTTGCCCCCTGCTCCTCGAGAGCGGCCTTGATCTTCTCCGCTTCGTCCTTGGTGACGCCTTCCTTGACGGCCTTGGGCGATGCGTCGACCAGGTCCTTGGCCTCCTTGAGGCCGAGGCCGGTCAGCTCACGGACGACCTTGATGACCGGGATCTTGTTCGGGCCGATCTCGGTCAGGGTCGCGGTGAACTCGGTCTGCTCCTCGGGAGCGGCCGCCACTTCGGCGGATCCGCCACCGGCGGCCGGGGCGGCCGCAGCGGCAGCCGGGGCAGCGGCGGTGACGCCGTAGCGCTCCTCGAAGCGCTTGATGAACTCGGACAGCTCGAGAACGGTCATCTTGTCGATCGCTTCGAGCAGATCGTCCTGGGTCAGGACAGCCATGTGATGTCTCCTTCGACGTGTGTGCTGGGAACTGAGGTCGGTTGGTTTCGGATGGCGCTATGCGCCGGGTTCGGCGGCGGCCTTCTGGTCGGCGACCTGCTGGAGGGCGTAGCCCAGGTTGCGCAGCGGGGCGGCGAACAGGCCGGCGAGCTGACCCACCGGTGCCTGCATCCCACCGGCCAGCTTGGCCAGCAGGACCTCGCGAGGCGGCAGCGCGGCAAGCCGCGTGACGTCATCCGAGCTGATCGCCTTATCGCCGAGGACGGCGCCGGTGATCCGGACGACCTTGTTGTAGGGCCGGGTGGCGTCGAGCATCGCCTTGGCGGTGCCGGCCTCGTCATTCCCGAACGCGATCGCGGTCGGACCGACGAGCAGCGGGCCGAGGGCCTCGCCGACCGAGTCGCTGGCGGCGATCCGCAGCAGCCGGTTCTTGACGACGCGGTACGTCACGTCCTGCTTGCGCAGGGCGCGCCGGATCTCGGCGATCTCCTTGACCTTGAGGCCCCGGTACTCGGAGACGATCATCGTCCGGGCGTTGGCGAGTTCCTCGCGCAGCTCGGCGACGGTCTCCCGTTTGGCCTCTGTCGGCATGTGGCACTCCTGTCCTTCGGCACGCGGCCGGCGTGCGCGGTGGGCGCCCGATCCGTGGATCGAGCAGACCCCTGCGACGTCCCTGATCGCCTTCCGCAGAAGGTGACCCCAACTCGCAGGGGCGCGGCCCACCCGAGGGTGGAGCGGCCGGTCTGCCTCGGCGTGCTCGTCGTCGTCCCCGTTCCTCGCTGGGAGCGGTCCGGTCCGGCGGATCAAGCCTCGACCGTCGTGGACCCTCAGGTCCGTGGCGGTCCGCAGGCGCAGGCTGTCTGTGGCGGGATGTCTGTCTTGTCAGATGACGCGCCTCTCGGCCGCCACCGTGTCTGGTGACCGGCACACGCCGGTCGTGACTGCGTAGGTTACGCGACCGCCGCTGCGAGGACGCCCGGCAGGTCGACCCGGATGCCCGGGCCCATGGTGTTGGCGATGGTCAGCGACTTGAGGTACTGGCCCTTGGCGCCGGCCGGCCTGGCGCGGTTGACCGCGTCTACCAGGGCGGCGAGGTTCTCGAGCAGAGCCTGCGGCTCGAAGCTGCTCTTGCCGAAGGCGGTGTGGACGATCGCTGTCTTGTCGACGCGGAACTCCACGCGGCCGCCCTTGACCTCCTGGACTGCGCGTTCGATGTCGAACGTGATCGTCCCGGCCTTGGGGTTCGGCATCAGGCCGCGGCGGCCGAGGATCTTGCCGAGCTTGCCGACCAGGCCCATCGAGTCGGGCGTCGCGATGGCGACATCGAACTCGAGCCAGCCGGCCTCGATCTTCTTGACCAGGTCCTCGCCACCGACCTCGTCGGCGCCGGCGCGGAGCGCCTCCTGGGCTTTCTCGCCCTGGGCGAAGACCGCGACCCGGACCTGCTTGCCCGTCCCGTGCGGGAGGACGACCGTGCCGCGGACCATCTGGTCGGCGTGGCGGGGGTCGACACCGAGCTTGAGATGGACCTCCATCGATGCGTCGAAGGCGACGAACGTGGTCGCCTTGGCGAGCTCGACCGCCTCGAGGGGCTGGTAGACCTGCTCGCGATCCACGAGCGCCGACGCCTCGCGGTACTTCTTTCCGTGCTTGGCCATGTGTCTGGTTCCTTCCTGTCGGTCGAGTCGAGCCCGACCTCCCCCGTTCGGTGGTCCCTCGCGGCCCGGGGTGAGGCCTGCGAGCGCTGGTTGCTGGCTGCTAGCCGACGACCTCGATGCCCATACTCCGGGCGGTGCCCTCGATCTGGCGCATCGCGCCCTCGACGTCGTTGGCGTTGAGGTCGGTCATCTTGATGCCGGCGATCTCGCGGACCTGGTCACGGGTGACCCGGCCGACGCCTTCGCGCTTGGGTGTCTGCGAGCCCTTCTCGACGCCGGCTGCCTTGCGCAGCAGATCGGCGGCGGGCGGGGTCTTGAGGATGAACGTGAACGAGCGGTCCTCGAAGACCGTGATCTGGGCGGGGATGATCTGCCCGGCCTTGTCGGCGGTCTTCTCGTTGTAGGACTTCGTGAATTCGACGATGTTGATGCCGTGCGGGCCCAGCGCGGTGCCGACGGGCGGGGCGGGGGTCGCCTTGCCGGCCGGCAGCTGCAGGGTCAGGACGATGCGGATCTTCTTGGCCACGGGGGTTCAGGTCCCTTCTTAGAGTTTCTCGACCTGGAGGAAATCCAGCTCGACGGGCGTCTCGCGGCCGAAGATGCTCACCAGCACCTTGACCTTGTTGCGCTCCGGATTGACCTCGTCGACCGTGCCGATGAACTCGGCGAACGGCCCGTCGGTGACCCGGACGCTCTGGCCCTTGGTGAATGCGACGCGGTACTTCGGCGTCTCGACGCCCATGTGCCGCAGGATCTGCTTGACTTCGTTCTCATCGAGCGGGATCGGCTCGCTGCGGACGCCCGGGATGTTGGCGCCGCCGACGAAGCTGGTCACGCCCGGCGTATTGCGGACCACGAACCAGCTGTCCGGGTCCAGGATCATCTCGACCAGCACGTAGCCGGGATAGACCTTCTTCTGGACGGTGTGGCGCTGGCCCTGGCGGATCTCGATCTCGTCCTCCATCGGCACGAGGACCTGGAAGATCTTGTCCTCCATCCCCATCGACTCGATGCGGTGCTCGAGATTGGCCTTGACCTTGTTCTCGTAGCCGGAATACGTGTGGATGACGTACCAGCGCTTCTCGGGCGCCTTGGTCGTTTCGGTCGTCGTCTCGGTCATCAATTCGGTCCCCTATCCCGCGATGAACGCGATGACGTTCTGGAAGATCGTGTCCAGGATGGTGATGTAGATGCCGACCACCAGGCTGATCGCGAAGACGAGCACGGTCAGGTTGCGGACATGCTCCCGCGTCGGCCACGAGACCTTGCGGAGCTCGGACCAGACTTCGTCGAAATAGCGGCGGAAGCGCGTCACGTCTGTCGGTCTTCTCTCAGGCTACGGAAGTGGAATGAGTGGCAGGGGCGATAGGACTCGAACCTACAACCGCTGGTTTTGGAGACCAGTGCTCTGCCAATTGAGCTACACCCCTGCGGTCGGCGACTACTTCGCCTCGCGGTGAAGTGTATGTCGGCGGTCGCGCGGACAGTATTTGTTGAGTTCGAGCCTGTTCGGATCGTTCTTCTTGTTCTTGCGCGTCGTGTACGTCCGCTCCTTGCACTCGGTGCAGGCGAGCTGGATCGTGGGACGGGCTTCGACTCGTGCCATCTCGTTACTCGACGATGCTGACGATGGCGCCGGCACCGACGGTCCGGCCACCCTCGCGGATGGCGAAACGCTGGCCGATCTCGATGGCGATGGGGGTGATCAGCTCGACGCTCATCTCGACGTTGTCGCCGGGCATGATCATCTCGGCCCCGTCGGGCAGGCCGATGGCGCCGGTCACGTCGGTGGTGCGCAGGTAGAACTGCGGCCGGTAGCCGTTGTAGAAGGGGGTATGGCGGCCGCCCTCCTCCTTGGTCAGGACGTAGACCTGGGCGGTGAACTTGGTGTGCGGCTTGACCGAGCCCGCCTTGGCCAGCACCTGGCCGCGCTCGATCTCCTCGCGCTCGATGCCGCGGATGAGGCAGCCGACGTTGTCGCCGGCGCGGCCCTCGTCGAGCAGCTTCTTGAACATCTCGACGCCGGTGATGACGACCTTGCGGGTCGGCTTGACGCCGACCAGCTCGACCTCGTCGCCGACCTTGACGATGCCGCGCTCGATGCGCCCGGTGGCGACCGTGCCGCGGCCCTTGATGCCGAACACGTCCTCGACCGGCATCAGGAACGGCTTGTCGATGTCGCGCTCGGGGGTCGGGATGTAGGCGTCGACCGCGTCCATCAGCTCCTGGATCGGCTTGTACGCCTCGGCCGTCGGGTCGTCGCCGGCCTCGAGCGCCTTGAGCGCCGAGCCGCGCACGACCGGCAGGTCGTCACCCGGGAAGTTGTACTTGCTGAGCAGCTCGCGGACCTCGAGCTCGACCAGGTCGAGCAGCTCCTCGTCGTCGACCATGTCGACCTTGTTGAGGAAGACCACGATGTACGGGACCTCGACCTGGCGGGCCAGCAGGATGTGCTCGCGGGTCTGGGGCATCGGGCCATCGGTCGCGGCCACGACCAGGATGGCGCCGTCCATCTGGGCGGCGCCGGTGATCATGTTCTTGATGTAGTCGGCGTGCCCCGGGCAGTCGACGTGCGCGTAGTGGCGCGCATCGGTCTCGTACTCGACGTGGGCGATGGCGATGGTGATCCCGCGCTCGCGCTCCTCGGGCGCGTTGTCGATCGTGTCGAAGGCGCGGTACTCGGCCTCGCCCTTCAGGGCGAGGTACTTGGTGATCGCCGCGGTCAGGCTCGTCTTGCCATGGTCGATGTGGCCGATCGTGCCGATATTGACGTGCGGCTTGGTGCGCTCGAACTTCTTCTTGGCCACGAGACCGTTTCACTCCTTGACTAGGCGCGGCTTCGCCGCTTCATTTCGATTGCAGGGGGCGATTGCCGCCTGGGCGTGGAGCCCACAATCGGACTCGAACCGATGACCTCTTCCTTACCAAGGAAGTGCTCTGCCAGCTGAGCTATGTGGGCCCGGGACCGATCGCGAGTTCATTGGTGGGCAGGGAGGGAATCGAACCCCCACAGCCGAAGGCGGCTGGTCTACAGCCAGCGGAGCTCACCACCTGCTCAACCTACCCACTGTGGCAGCGGCACCGACGTGGGACTGCGGCCCCTGGTGTAAACCCGCCAACCGGATCTTGTTCGCTATGGAGCCGACGACGGGACTCGAACCCGGAACCTGCTGTTTACAAAACAGCTGCTCTACCAATTGAGCTACGTCGGCGCGACGCGCAGGGTCATACCGCAGATGACCCCATCGGCGCCGGGGAATGATAGGGCCGCCCGGTCCGATGGGTCAAGCGTGACCCGTTCAGGGAGTCGGCGGCTCGTCGGGCTCGGGTGTGTCGGGCGCCTCGGGACCGCCGGGCAGGAGGTCGGTCTCGGGCTCCTCGGTCGGGGCTTTGGGGGTCTTGGCCGCGGTGCGCGCCTTTGAGGGCTTCGGCGGCTTCGCGGCGGCCCCGGTGGTCGGCTTCGGCGTCGTCTTCCTGGCCTTTGGGGCCTTCGGGGGTGCGTCGGTTGCCGTCTCGGCTGCTGGGGTCGTCCCGGTCGGCGCTGATTCCGGGGTGGTGGCCGCCTTGGCCTCCGCGCGGCTGCCTGTGTCGCGCTGGGCGACGGCCTCGAACAGCAGGATCGAACCGGCGACGGCAGCGTTGAGGGATCCGATCGCGCCACGCATCGGGATCCGCATGAACAGGTCGCAGCGCTTGCGCACCGCCGGTCCCAGGCCCTGGCCCTCGCTGCCGATGACGATCGCCAGGGGTCCGCGCAGGTCGCTCTGACGAGCGGTCAGGGGCGCATCCGCCTCCGAGCCGGCGACGCGGACGCCCTTCGCGTGCAGATCGGCCAGCGCACCGGGCAGGTCATCGACGGGGCAGAGCAGCAGATGCTCGACGGCGCCGGCCGATGCCTTGACGGCGGCCGGACTGAGCGGAGCCTGGCGCCGGGTCGGGAAGACGATCCCGTGGACCCCTGCTGCCTCGGCGCTGCGCAGCAACGTCCCGACGTTCTGCGGGTCCTCGAGCGAATCGAGGACGAGGACGAACGGGGGCTCGCCGCGCTCCTCCGCCCTGGCCAGGATGTCGCCGAGCGAAGCGAACACGCGCGGTTCGACGACGAGGGCCACGCCCTGGTGACCATCGAACCCGGCGATCGCCGTCAGGGTCCCGCCCTCGACCTCGACGATCGGGATGCGCAGCCGCGTGGCGTGCAGGACGAGCTGTTCGAGGGCGTTGCGTCGTTGCGGCACGACCAGCAGCCGGAGAGCGGTCCGGCCGGCGGCGAAGACCTCCTCGACCGGACGGCGACCGGCGACGAGCTCCTCGTCGGGACCGAGCAGGTCTGGTGCCGGGAGCGACTCCCCTGGTCGGGGCCAGGGCGTCGGTCCTGGGCCAGAGGGTTGCCACGATCGACCGGCCGGCGGACCGCCCGGGCGATCCGGACGCCAGGGTGGTCGGTCCGGTGACTGGCCGCGGTCGCGAGGCGGATAGCCACGATCCTGCGGGGGTCCGTCGCGGTACGTCGGTGGACCCCCGCGAGAGGGCGGTGGACCACTGCGATAGGGCGGCGGTCCCGGTCGCCGGTCCGGCGGTCCGCCACGAGACGGTGGCCCGCCGCGGTACGGCGGTGGGCCGCCACGGTCCCTCGGCGGTCCGTCGCGGTACGGCGGACGCGGACCGCGGGGTCGATCCGATTGTTCGAACGAGCGAGGCGGACGCCCACCACCCGTGTATGTTTGCCGATCCTGGTCGCGCGGAGGCCCGGATGGCGCGTCGTACGGCCGGTCCGCAGGACGCCGGTCGGTGCGTCGATCGGGCCGTCCACCCGGGATCGTGGAGGGCTTCCACGGCCCGCGGCGCGGCCCAGGTGCACCCGGTCGCTGACCGGACGGTCGCCACGGACCCCGGTCCCCGCCCCCGCGGTCTGGCCCGGATCCGGGGCCCGGTCCGTCAGGGATCGGACGATCGATGGAGCCCGAGGCAGCCGCCGGATCGGTGCGGCCGGTACTCCCCGCCGAAGAGCGGCCGGCCTTGCCCTTGGGCTTGCCGCCCGGCTTCGCCGACCGCCCACCGGCATCGGCGCGCTTCCGGCCCGCAAGCGGCCTGGGTGCCTTGCCACCCTTTGGCGCCTTGCCCGCACCCGCGCCGGGGTCGTCGGGACCCGATCGATCAGCCATGTCCAGCCTCGACGCTCCGGCGCCAGCGCTGCCCGTCTCGTGTGTCCTCGACGGTCACGCCGTGCGTTGCGAGCTCGTCGCGCAATCGGTCGGATGCCGCGAAGTCGCGGGCGGCTCGTGCCGCGGCACGCTCGTCGAGGAGGGCCGCGACCTCGGGTTCCAGGTCATCGGCCTCGTCGGGGAGGATCGCCAGCACCCGGTCGAGGTCACGCAGGGTCGCGAGCGCGCGGCCGGCGTCCGCGGTCGACAGTGAGCGGCGCTCCAGCCGCCGGTTGAGGTCGCGCACCAGGTCGAAGACCGCAGCCAGCGCAGCCGAGATGTTGAGGTCATCATCGAGCGCCGCCCCGAACGTCTCGCGCGCGACGTCGAGCGTCTCCGGCAACGTGGCATCGTCGGGGCCGTCCTCCGTGTACGCGCCCAGCGCGGCAACGGCGGCATCGAGTCGCTCCAGGGCTGCTCCGGCGGCCGCCAGCGACTCATCCGAATGATTGAGGCCCGCCCGGTAGTGCACCGAGATCAGCGCGAGCCGGAGTGCCCGCGGCGAGACGCCGGCCGCCAGCACCTCCCCGACCCGTGCGATATTCCCAGTCGACTTGGCCATCTTCGAGCCGGCGGACTGGAGGTGCGCGCAGTGGAGCCAGGTCTGGACGAACGTCTGGCCCGTGGCGGCCTCGCTCTGGGCGATCTCGTCCTCGTGGTGCGGGAAGATCAGGTCCACCCCGCCGGTATGGATGTCGAATGACGGCCCGAGGTGGGCCATGCTCATCGCGGAGCACTCGATATGCCAGCCTGGCCGGCCAGGGCCGATCGCGGTCTCCCACGATGGCTCGCCCGGTTTCGGTGCCTTCCAGAGCGCGAAGTCGCGGACGTCGTCCTTGCCGTACTCGTCGGCCTCGACCCTCTCCCCCACCCGGAGCCCCTCGGGATCGAGCCGCGCCAGGCGGCCGTAGGCGGGCCACGACGAGATGCGATAGAAGATCGAGCCGTCGTCGGTGCGGTAGGCGTTGCCCTTCTCGAGAAGTGTGGCGATCAGCGCGACGATCTCGTCGATGTGGCGCGTCGCCTGCGGCAGCACGTCGGGCGTGGTCATCCGGAGCGCCGCGGCATCGGCCAGGAACGCGGCCAGGTAGCGCTCGGCGACGGTCTCGATCGACTCGCCGGTCGCGGCGGCACCGCGGATGATCTTGTCGTCGATGTCGGTGATGTTCATCACCCAGGTCACGGTCTCGCCGCGCCAGCGCAGGAACCGGACGAGGAGATCGGCGAACAGGAACGAGCGGAAGTTGCCGATGTGGGCCGGTCCGTAGACGGTCGGGCCGCACGAGTAGACGCCGATGCCGTCGTTTCGCAGGGGGACCAGCGGTCGGGTCTCGCCCGACAACGTGTCGTGGAGCTGGATCGTCATGACGCCGCCGCCACGGTCGCCACGGCCAGCGCGGAGATCCCGCGACCGGCGCCGTCGGACCCGTCGAGGTTCCCACTCGAGGCCTTGACGTTGACGGCCTCGCGATCGAGGTGGAGCAGTGCGGCAATAGCGTCTCGCATCGCGTCGAGCTGCCCTCCCAGCCGCGGCCGGGCGGCGACGATCGTCAGGTCGACCGATGCCGGTCGCCAGCCGGCAGCCGCGACCCGATCACGGACCTCGGTCAGGAGCTCTGCGCTGGGGATGCCGCGTGGGGTCCGGCTGTCCGCCGGGAAGAGGCGACCGAGATCGCCAAGGCCGGCGGCCCCGAGCAGCGCGTCGGCGAGCGCGTGGAGGGCGACATCGCCGTCTGAATGGCCAAAGAGGCGCGGAGCGCCGTCGATCACGATCCCGCCCAGCGCGAGGGGCTCGCCCGGCCCGAACGGATGGCTGTCGTGCCCGATCCCGACGCGCGTCATCGTCGGCCCGGCGAGCATCGCTTCGACCCGGCGCAGGTCGGCGGGCTGGGTCACCTTGAGGTTGCTCGGGTCTCCGGGAACGACATGGACCGCGATTCTACAGGCCTCCAGGAGGGCGGCTTCGTCGGTCCATGTCTCTGGGCCGTCGGGCGGATAGAGCTCGTAGGCACGGGCCAGGAGCCCGGCACGGACACCTTGGGGAGTCTGGGCGGTCACCAGGTCGGAGCGGTCGACGGTCTCGGCGACCAGCTCCTCCGCCACCCGCTTGACGGTCTCGGCGACCGGCATGACCGGGATCGCCGCCCCGTGCAGTTCGACCGCCCGCGCGACCGATTCGACCAAGGCCGCGGAGACCAATGGGCGCGCACCATCGTGGACGAGGATGACCCGGTCGGCGGCCGCGTCGTCGGCCCGGCCCTGGCCCAGAGCGTCCACACCGGCCGCCACGGAGGCCTGCCGCCGGTCACCGCCGACGACGACGCGGGTCACGAGCTCCGGGAGCCACGTCGCGCCGCTGATCTCGGCGATGTTGCCCGCCGAGGCAACGACGACCATCCGCTCGATGACGGGCGACGCGGCCAGCGCCTCGAGGGTCCAGGCGAGCATCGGCCGTCCCGCGATCGGCACCAGCATCTTGTCGATCCCGTCCATCCGCCGAGATGCGCCGGCGGCGACGACGATGACGTCGGCCTGGACGTCGGCCGGTCCAGGCCCGCTCAATCGAGACGCGGCTGGGCGAAGATCATCCGGCCGGCCACGGTTTGCAGGACGCGCGTCACGGACACGTCCAGCTCGCGATCGATGTGACGCGCTCCACCCTCGATGACGATCATCGTGCCGTCGTCCAGGAAGCCGACACCCTGGCCCGCCTCCTTGCCCTCCTGGATGACCCGGACGTGGAGCTCCTCGCCGGGCAGGACCGCGGGCTTGACCGCGTTGGCCAGCGAGTTGATGTTCATGACCCGGACGCCCTGCAGCTCGGCGACACGGTTGAGGTTGAAGTCGTTGGTCAGGATCACCCGGCTGCGACCGATCGCAAGCGCGACCAACTTGGCGTCCACCTCGGCGACATCGGGGACGTCGTCCTCGACGATCTCGACCGGCGTGCCCGGCTCCTTCTGCATCCGGTTCAGGATCTCGAGACCTCGCCGGCCGCGGTTGCGGCGCAGGGCATCCGAGCTATCGGCGATGTGCTGGAGTTCGTCGAGGACGAAGCGCGGGATCACGAGCGTGCCGTAGATGAAGCCCGACTCGACGATCTCGGCGATACGCCCATCGATGATCGCGCTCGTGTCGACGACGATGTGCGGGTCGCCCATCCGGAGGCTGGCCGCCGCCGCCGTGTCCTGGTTCCGGACGAGCCCGATCGCCTGGGCAGCGAGCAGCAGGTCGGCCCGTTTGGCGACGGTCAGGCCGAGCATCCCCAAACCGAACAGTAGCGAGACCCCGAGCGGCAGCCAGGTGCCAAGTGGTGGGTCGAAGTTGGAGAGCGGCAGCCCGAGGAGCAGGCCCATCAGCAGCCCGATCAGCAGCCCGATGACGGCGGCCACGAATTCGGCAGTCGAGAGCGCCTCCACTTGGCGCAGGAGCCAGAGCGCCGGGACCACGGTCAGGTACGGCAGGATCGCGAAGCCGACCACGATCCAGGCGACGACCCAGGCGGCCAGGAAGGCGCCCGAATACGGCACGTCGGTGAACAGTTGGCGACCATCGACCTGGACGGTGGCGAGCGCGAGACCAACGAGGCCGCCGAGGGCAGCCCCCAGGACGCGGATGTAGCGGATCAACGGTCCCTCGAGACGGTTCCGGACGGTCCCGGGCCACGGATGGGCACCGGCGGACGGTCAGCCTAGCATCGCGGGGACTGCCTCGCCACGAGCGGGCGGCCGGTCGGCCAGCGCGTCTTCGATCGCCTCGCGCAGGGTGGCGACCTGTGTCACCTCGATCCCGTCGATCGCGGCGAGCGCGGCACCACCCGATGGACGTGGCACGATAGCCCGCCCGAACCCGAGCCGCGAAGCCTCGCGCAGGCGGCGCTCGAGACCGACGACGGTCCGCAGCTCGCCGAGCAGCCCGACCTCGCCGATGGCGACCGTCCCCGGCGGGATCGGCCGGTCACGGGACGAGGACGCGAGGGCCAGGGCGAGCGGCAGGTCGAGCGCCGGCTCCGCCACCGACAACCCGCCGGCCAGGTTGGCGTAGACGTCGTGGCTGCCCAGGCCGATCCCGGCTCGCCGCCCGAGGACTGCGATGAGCAGGCTCAACCGGTTCGGATCCAGGCCGCTCGCCTTGCGCGACGGGTTGCCGAACCCGGTGGGACTGACCAGCGCCTGGACCTCGACCAGCAGCGGCCGGCTGCCCTCGAGCGTCGGCGCGACGATGCTGCCCGGCGCCGACCCTCCGTGGTCGGCCAGGAACGCGCGGGCCGGGTCGGAGACCTCCAGCAGACCCGCCTCGGCCATCTCGAAGACGCCCACCTCATCGGTCGACCCGAAACGGTTCTTCGTCGCTCGCACGAGGCGCAGGGCCGCGTAGCGCTCGCCCTCGATGCTGATGACCGCGTCGACCAGGTGCTCGAGAGTCTTCGGCCCGGCGATCGTGCCGTCCTTGGTGACATGACCGACCAGGATGACGGCGATCCCGTCGCCCTTGGCCAGATCCATCAGGCGCAGCGTCGATTCGCGGACCTGACCGACGCTGCCGGCCGCGCCCTCGAGATCGTCAACGGTCGCCGTCTGGATCGAATCGACGACGACCAATCCCGGTCGCTGCTCGCGCGCCGTCTCGACGATCCGCCCGACGTCGTGCTCCGCCAGGACGCGGACCCGCTCGCCCGCCGGTCCGCTCAGCAGCCCGAGCCGTGCGGCGCGGAGGCGCACCTGGCCAGGCGACTCCTCTCCGGTCGCGTAGAGGACCGTGCCACCGCCATCGGTCCGGGCCAGGCCGGCCGCGGCCTGGAGCAGGAGCGTGGACTTGCCGATCCCCGGCTCGCCGCCGACCAGGACGAGCGAGCCCGGCACCAGTCCGCCGCCCAGGACCCGGTCGAGCTCATCGATCCCGACGCGGAGACGCGGCAGGTCCGCCTCTGCGATGCCGGCAAGGGGTTCCGCGACGCCGGCCGCCGTCGCGCCGCGGGCGATCGCCCGTTCCGTGCGCGAGGTCTCGCGCACGACGGTCTCGACGAGCGTGTTCCAGCCGTCGCAGGCGCGGCATTGCCCTTCCCAGCGCAGGAAGGATTCCCCGCAGGACTGGCACACGAAGCGGCTCTGGGGCCGCGCCATCCTCGCTAGGCCGCCGGACGGGCGGCGCGGCTCACCGCGCCTCGACCGGCGTGCGTGGCTCGGCGAGGTGGATGTCGAGACCGGCCTCCGGGTCCTTGTCCACGACGATCGTGGACCCCGGCTCGTACTTGCCGAGCAGAAGGTGTTCGGCGAGAACGTCCTCGACCATGTTCTGGATCACGCGCCGCAATGGGCGGGCGCCATAGGCCACGTCGTAGCCGAGCTTGATGATGTGCTCCTTGGCCGCGTCGGTGACTTCGAGGTGCATCTGCTGGGCGCGCAGCTGGTCGCGGACGCGAGCGAGCATCAGGTCGACGATCTGGGCGATCTCCTCGACTGTCAGCGAGCGGAAGACCACGGTCGCGTCGATGCGGTTGAGGAACTCCGGGCGGAAGTTCTGCTTCAGCTCGACGGCGACCTTCTCCTTCATCAGCTCGTACGAGCTTTCCTGGCGGTTCGCGTCGGTCGAGCCCATCGCCCGGAAGCCGAGGCTCGAGTTGGTCTGGAGCTGCTTGGCGCCGAGGTTGGAGGTCATGATGATGATCGCGTTGCGGAAGTCGACCCGCCGACCCTTGGCGTCGGACAGGTGCCCGTCCTCCAGGATCTGGAGCAGGATGTTGAAGACCTCCGGATGTGCCTTCTCGACCTCGTCGAGCAGGACCACGCAATAGTTCTTGCGCCGGACGGCTTCGGTCAGCTGGCCGCCCTCGTCGAAGCCGACGTAGCCGGGAGGCGCTCCGACCAGCCGCGACACGTTGTGGCGCTCCATGAACTCGCTCATGTCGATCTTGATGAGCGCGTCCTCGCTGCCGAACATGAACTCGGCGAGGGCCTTGGCCAACTCGGTCTTCCCGACGCCGGTCGGGCCGAGGAAGATGAACGAGCCGATCGGGCGCTTCGGGTCCTTGAGGCCCGCGCGCGCGCGACGGACGGCCTTCGAGACGATGCCGATCGCCTCCTCCTGGCCGATGACCCGGCTGTGGAGGGACTCCTCCATGTTGAGCAGGCGCTGCGACTCTTCCTGGGCGATGCGGGTGACCGGGATGCCGGTCCACATCGCGACGACCTGGGCGATCTCCTCTTCGTCGACCGTCGGCTGGTCGCCCGAGACCTGCGACTGCCACTCGGCGCGCTGTGCGTCGACCGACTCGCGGGCGGTCGCCTCGGCCTCGCGCAGGGTCGCGGCCTCCTCGTATTCCTGGTTGTTGATCGCCGCGTCCTTTTCCTTGGTGATCCGCTCGAGGTCCTTCTGGGCCTCGCGCAGGGACGGTGGCGCGGATGCATGGCGAAGGCGGACGCGCGAGGCGGCCTCGTCGATCAGGTCGATGGCCTTGTCCGGCAGGTGGCGATCGGTGATGTAGCGGATCGACAGGTCCGCGGCGGCCTTGACCGCCTCGTCCGTGATCGTGACCTTGTGGTGCTGCTCGTAGCGCTCGCGGATGCCCATCAGGATGTCGATGGTCTGCTCGAGCGTCGGCTCCTCGACCATGACCGGCTGGAAGCGGCGCTCGAGGGCGGCGTCGCGCTCGATGTACTTGCGATACTCGTCGAGCGTCGTGGCACCGATGCATTGGAGCTCGCCGCGCGCGAGCGGCGGCTTGAGGATGTTCGCGGCGTCGATCGCGCCCTCGGCGGCTCCGGCACCGACCAGCGTGTGGAGCTCGTCGATGAAGAGGACCGCGTCGTTCGTGTTGCGGAGCTCCTCGATGATCTTCTTGAGCCGCTCCTCGAACTCGCCGCGGTACTTGGTGCCTGCGACGAGCGACCCGATGTCGAGGGTCAGGACGCGCTTGTTGAGCAGCGTCTCGGGGACGTCGCCGGCGACGATCCGGTGGGCCAGGCCCTCCGCGATCGCGGTCTTGCCGACGCCGGGCTCGCCGATCAGGGCAGGGTTGTTCTTGGTCCGTCGAGACAGGATCTGGATGACCCGCTCGATCTCCTTCTCTCTGCCGATGACGGGATCCAGCTTTCCTGCGCGGGCGGCGTCGGTCAGGTTGATGCCGAGCTGGTCGACGGTCGGGGTCTTGCTCGCCCGCTTGGTCTCGGGCGTCGGGCCGGCCGACGAGCTCTGCGACAGGACGCGGATGACCTCGTGGCGGACCTTGTCGAGATTGACGCCGAGCGACTCGAGGACACCGGCGGCGATCCCCTCGCCCTCGCGGACGAGGCCGAGGAGCAGGTGCTCCGTGCCGATGTAGTTGTGGCCGAGACGACGCGCCTCGTCGATGGCCAGCTCGATGACTCGCTTCGCGCGCGGGGTGAGGCCGACTTCGCCGACGACCGGGCGATCACCGCGACCGATGATGAACTCGACCGCGGTCCGCACCTTGGCCAGCTCGACGTTCATGTTCTCGAGCACGCGCGCGGCCACGCCCTCGCCCTCGCGGACGAGACCGAGGAGCAGATGCTCCGTGCCGATGTAGTTGTGGTTGAAGCGCTGCGCCTCGTCCTGAGCCAGTGTCAGGACCTTGCGCGCGCGATCCGTGAACTTGTCGAAGCGATCCATCGAGTCGAACGCCTGTTCCCTTCCCCGAACGCCCCTCGGGCGTCGTTCCGGGCATGCTAGCACTTCCCCTCGGCTGACACGCCAGTCCTGCGAAGCCGGAGGTTCTACTCGTTAGAACGTTCGTACCTGCCGTCTGGATGCATGACGGCGGGCTAAGAAAACGAAACGACCTGCCGGGGTTCGGCAGGTCGTGTTCTGGGCGGCGCTGGGATCAGCCCTTGGTGTTCTCTTCCATCGTCTTCTCGGCGATCGTCTCGACCGTCTCGTCGGCGGCTTCCTCTTCGGCAGCCTCGTCCTCGTTGACCGTCTCGACGATCGTCTCGATGGTCTCGGCCGCGGCTTCCTCTTCGACAGCCTCGTCCTCGGCGACGGTCTCGACGATCTCCTCGACCTTGTCGGCCGCGAAGGCGTCCTCGATGGCCTCGTCCTCGGCGACGGTCTCGATGACCGCCTCGATCTGTTCGGCCGCGGCGTCTTCCTCGGCGATCTCGAGGGCGGCAACGGTCTCGACGACATCGACGGCTGCGTCGATCGCGGCGGGCTCGTTCGCCTCGTTGGCGTCGACCGCATCCTCGAGGCGTCCGATCTCGGCGGTTGCCGCGGTCTCGAGCGCCGCCTCGTCGGCGGCGACGGTCTCGACGATCGTCTCGATCGTCTCGGCCGCGGCCTCTTCCTCGGCTTCGTGGTCCTCGGCGACCGTCTCGACGACGGACTCGATCTTGTCGGCCGCGAAGGCCTCCTCGATCGCCTCGTCCTCGGCGACGGTGTCGATCACCGCGTCGATCTTGTCGGCCGCGAAGGCCTCCTCGATCGCCTCGTCTTCGTTGACGGTCTGGACGACCTCGTCGACCTCGGCCGCGGCCAGCTGCTGGCGGACCTGGGCAAAGGCCGATGCGAGGGTGTTGTCGATCCCGCCCTCGGGCTCCTGGACGGCGTCCGAGAGCGAGTAGCTGCGCTCGGGGCGCGGTCGGCGTTCGGCGCGCGGGGCGCCGGGTGCGCTCGGGGCGCCGGGAGCACCGGCCTCGACGGCCGGACGAGCCGGCGGCTCCTCGGCCTGCTTGAGGCTGAGGCCGAGACGATGCCGCTCGGAGTCGAGCGAGATGATCTTGAGCTTGAGTGACTGGCCCTCGTGGACGACGTCGCCCGGGTGGGCGACGCGCTGGTGGGACAGCTCGCTGATGTGGATCAGTCCTTCGAGCCCGTCGCGGACGCGGACGAACGCGCCGAAGTTGACGAGCTTGGTGACCGTGCCGTCGATGATGTCGCCGACCTTGAAGTCCGCGACCGTGGAGTGCCACGGGTCGGGCTGCAGTCGGCGGATCGACAGGCTGATCCGGCCCCGCTCGTGGTTGATGTCGATGACCTCGGCCTCGACCTCCTCGCCGACGTGGTAGCCGGACTCGGGGTTGTTGACCTTGTTCCACGAGAGCTCGCTCTTGTGGACGAGGCCGTCGATGCCGCCGAGGTCGATGAAGACACCGAACGGGGCGATCGAGCGGACCGTGCCGGTGACCTTCTGGCCGACCTGCAGGCTGCTGAACAGCTCGTCGCGCTTCTCGCGGCGCTCCTCGTAGAGGGCGACCTTCTCCGACAGGATCAGGCGGTTCGCCTTGCGGTTGACCTCGAGGATCTTGAGCCGGAGCTTGCGGCCGACGAACGGCATCAGCTTCTCGGCGATCTCCTGGGCCGCGTCGCGCGGCTGGTCGTTCTGCGGGCGGCGCGGGAAATCGACGATCTGGCTGATCGGGACGAAGCCGCGGATGCCGCAGTCGACGATGAGGCCGCCCTTGTTGTGGTCGATGACCGGCGCCTCGATGATGACGCCCGCCTCGAACTGCTCCTGCATGGCGCGCCACTTGCGCTCCAGGCCGGCGCGGCGAAGCGACAGGACGACGTGTCCCTCGGGCGACTCCGGCTGGAGGACGTAGACGAGGACCGTGTCCCCGATCGCCAGCTCCGGCTGACCCTCACCATGACGACCGAACAGCTCGCGGTTGCTGACGACGCCTTCGCTCTTGGCACCGATGTCGACGAGGATCTCGTCCTTGTCGATGCGGACGACCTGGCCCTCGACGACGTCACCGTGCTTGAAGCTCTTGATGTCCGAGTCCTGCTCCGCGAGAAGCTCCTCCATCGTCGTCGGCTCGGGTCCGAGCTCGCGCGGGGGAGCTGCTTCCTCTTCTTCTTCCTCGCCTGCGGCGGGGGCGTCAGCGGTGTCGTCGACGCTCAGCGTCTCCGTCGCCTGTCCGTTGGTCGAGGCCTCGACGGGGGCCGCAACGTCCTCGGTCTCGGCCGGGGCGGCAACGTCTTCGGTCTCCGCCGCGGCGGCGGCTTCGGGGGTCTCGGCGGGTGCGTCCGCAGCTGCGGCGGCCTGGGGCTCGTCGCTGGTGGCGTCGGCGGCCACGGAATCGCCACTGACGTCCGGGGTCGGATCGTCCTGGGCGGCTGCGGGCTCGTCCGCTGCGGCTTCGGCCGCGGGTGCGCTCTCCGTGTCGGTGGTCGCTGCTGCGTCGTCTGTGCTGGTGGCGGGCTCGTCGGCGACGGCGACCGCCGCGACGGTGTCCTCGGACGCCTGGTCGGTGGCGGAGGCGATGGCCTCCGGCTCCGGCGTGGTCCCGCCCTGCTTCTCTTCGGTCAAGGGATTGGTCACTCCTGGTTGTGGATTTGCGCCCGAGAATCACGAACGGCCTGAGCGACGCTCAAGCCGTGGTCCGAAACGATCAGGTGGTCCGTGGTGATCTAACTCCGCGGTCCGCTCCTTCGTGCGTCGAATGGGCTCTATGTCGCTCGCGCTGGATCCGTGCCCCTTGGGGCCGGGAGAGTCTAGCACACGCCTCCTGACGGCTACAATCGCCCGGCCGTGCCCGAATTACCCGATCTGACCGTGGTCGCCGACGCCCTCCACGCTGCCCTCGCCGGGCGACCCGTGCTGTCCGCGACGGCGCCTGGCCCGCTCGCGGTCCGGGGCACGCCGGCCGAGTTGGACGCCCTGACCGGGCAGGCGGTCGTGTCGGTCCGGCGGCGCGGCAAGTTCCTCTTGATCGATCTGGACCGCGACGAGATCGCCGCGAACCCGATGCTGACCGGACGGTTCCAGCTGGCATCGCCCGGCGACAAGCTGCCGACCAAGACGGCGGTGGTCCTCGCCTTCGGGCCACGATCCGGCGGGCCGTCCGACGCCGCGGCTTGGACTCGGGGCGCGGCGTGGATGCTGGCCGATGATGCCCGGGCCGAGGTCCGCTACCGCGATCCGACGCAGATGGGCAAGATCTATCTCCGTCCGGCCGGCGTCGACCGCCCCGTTCCCGGTTTGGGCGAACCCGACCAGGGCCCCGATGCCGACGATCCCGCTCTCACCCGTGAGGTCTGGCGCGAGCGGATCCGCCGACATCCGGGCGAGCTCAAGAACCTGCTGCGCAACCAGTCGTTCGTGGCCGGGATCGGCAATGCCTACAGCGACGAGATCCTGCACGCGGCCGGCCTGCTGCCGTTCCGTAAGCGCGCCAGCCTCGCACCCGAAGAGGTGGACGCGCTCTACGACGCGACGCGCGCGACGCTGAGCAACGCGATCGAGGTCCTGCGCGAGCGCGTCCCGCCGACATTCGAGAAACAAGTGCGCGACTTCCTCGCGGTCCACGACAAGGGCGGACAGGCGTGTCCGCGCTGTGGGACCAGGATCACCGAGGTCCGCGCCGGCGGGTTCATCACCTCGTACTGCCGAGGCTGTCAGCGCTGACCGACGTCGGTCAGGGGATCTTCAGGACCTGGCCGATCTTGAGGCTGGACGGATCGCTGATGCCATTCAGGTTGCTGATCGCCTTCGGTGTCGTCCCGAACTTGGCCGCGATCCCGACCAGGGTGTCGCCGGACTTGACCTTGTAGCTGCGGGTCGCCGGCGCAGCCGACGGGTCCGGTGGCGCGGATGCATCCGTTCCGCCCGATGCCGGCGGGACAGGGGTCGGGTCGGGCGCGGCGCTGGCGGCCGCGTCGCTGCTGCTCTGCGGAGACTGGCTGGCAGGTGCCCCGACGACAGCGGGGAAGGGCGATCCG
>CAVXVP010000020.1:0-285000 GCA_963765245.1 uncultured Chloroflexia bacterium | reverse complement strand
GATTCTCACTCACATTGCGCTACTCATGCCGACATTCGCACTTCCATCCACTCCAGCCGTCCTCACGGTCGACCTTCACTGCTGATGGAACGCTCCCCTACCAAACCACGACCGGCGAACCGGTCATGGAGTCCGTAGCTTCGGTACCAAGCTTGAGCCCCGCTGAATTTTCGGCGCAGATCCACTTGACCAGTGAGCTGTTACGCACTCTTTCAATGGTGGCTGCTTCTGAGCCAACATCCTGGTTGTCTATGCGAATCCACATCCTTTACCACTTAGCTTGGATTTAGGGACCTTAGCTGACGGTCCGGACTGTTTTCCTTTTGACCACGAAGCTTAGCCCTCGCAGTCTGACTCCCGGGCTCTGAAATCACGGGATTCGGAGTTTGGTTGGGGTTGGTAAGCGGGAAGCCCCCTAGCCCATCCAGTGCTCTACCCCCGTGATTGAACGCCCGAGGCTAGCCCTAAAGCTATTTCGGGGAGAACCAGCTATCTCCGAGTTCGATTGGCATTTCACCTCTATCCACAGCTCATCCCCTAGCTTTTCAACGCTAGTGAGTTCGGCCCTCCACGAGACATTACTCTCGCTTCAGCCTGGCCATGGATAGGTCACTCGGTTTCGGGTCTACAGCGTGCGACTGATCGCCCTATTCAGACTCGCTTTCGCTCCGGCTCCGTCCTTCGCGGACTTAACCTCGCCACACGCTAGTAACTCGTCGGCTCATTCTTCAAAAGGCACGCCATCAGGCTACCGGCGAACCGGCAACACCCTCTGACTGCTTGTAGGCACGTGGTTTCAGGTACTATTTCACTCCCCTTCCGGGGTGCTTTTCACCTTTCCCTCACGGTACTAGTTCACTATCGGTCGCCAAGAGTATTTAGCCTTGGACGGTGGTCCGCCCAGATTCCCACATGAGAGACCTTCCACGTGGTACTCAGGTGGCCGATCACGGAGGTCGCTCGCTTTCGCCTACGGGGCTCTCACCCACTATGGCCTGCCGTTCCAGGGCAGTTCGACTAGCGATCGACTTGGTAACTCCGCCGGGACCTCGCCGGGTCCCGATGATCGACTCCTACAACCCCCACTCAGAAACGGCGGCAACCTATCACGCTGAGTGAGTTTGGACTGTTCCCTTTTCGCTCGCCACTACTCAGGGAATCATCTCTTTTCCTCCAGCTACTGAGATGTTTCAGTTCGCTGGCTTACCTCTTCCCGGCCTATTTGATTCAACCGGGAGTGACTGGGCATTACCCCAGCCGGGTTTCCCCATTCGGACATCTCCGGATCAAAGTCTGCTCGCGACTCCCCGGAGCTTTACGCAGCCTGCCACGTCCTTCATCGGCTCTTGGCGCCAAGGCATCCACCCCGTGCCCTTTGTAGCTTGACCCCCTCCAGCCTCTGACCAGGTGGCCAGTCGCTGATTGGGATCGGATCGGGATCATTTCGTATTGACTACTCGGCGAAATCGAAGATTCATTCAATCTGCCGAAACATATCCAGTTGTTAAGGTGCGACGCACTCAAAAGAGCGCGTCTCACGACGGGCACGACCGAGGTCGTTCCGCCGCCCAGCGATCCGCTGGTCAGTGGCCTGCCACGACTGGGAAGGACACGGATCAGGGGCTCGACGCGGGACACGAAATCCCGCTCGGACGGGTGATGGGTTTCGGGGATGGGACCCGAGCTGTTCAGTTTGCGATCGGCGGTGGGACGGTGATGGTGGAGACGAGGAGACTCGAACTCCTGACCCTCTCCTTGCAAAGGAGATGCTCTACCAGCTGAGCTACGTCCCCGCGCCAGGTGGGGGAATGGTGGGCGATTCTGGACTCGAACCAGAGACCTCTGCCTTATCAGGGCAGCGCTCTAACCAGCTGAGCTAATCGCCCTCCGCGGTGGTTCGCCGTGCCTGACGTTGACGACACGGTCGTCGCCGCGGACGGCTGCACCTTGACCCTTGAAGAGTGACAGGAATTCCGGACGGCGGATGAGATCGAGTGGGTTCGGTGTTCTTTCCAGGTCGCGTATCGATCTCCGACTGCCGATCCTTGCGGACCGGTCGCCGGCGAGCTCCACCTGGCGGGGAGACTCGAGCGATCGTGCGATCAACCCTAGGAGCCATCAACGCCTCGACCCCACCAAGAGTCGAGACTCGGATCTCCCTAGAAAGGAGGTGATCCAGCCGCACCTTCCGGTACGGCTACCTTGTTACGACTTCGTCCCAATCACCAACCCCACCTTCGACGGCTGCCCCCCTTGCGGGTTGGCCCACCGGCTTCGGGTGTTGCCAGCTTTCATGACGTGACGGGCGGTGTGTACAAGGCCCGGGAACATATTCACCGCCGTATGCTGACCGGCGGTTACTAGCAACTCCGGCTTCATGCAGGCGAGTTGCAGCCTACAATCCGAACTGAGACCGGCTTTAAGGGATTAGCTCCACCTCGCGGTTTTGCAGCCCGTTGTACCGGCCATTGTAGCGTGGGTGTAGCCCAGGACGTAAGGGCCATGCTGACTTGACGTCATCCCCACCTTCCTCCGAGTTTCTCTCGGCAGTCCCGTGTGAGTGATACAACACACAGTAGGGGTTGCGCTCGTTGCGGGACTTAACCCAACATCTCACGACACGAGCTGACGACAGCCATGCAACACCTGTGGCCAGGCCCCTTGCGGGGAACCGACGTTTCCGCCGGGATCCTGGTCATGTCAAGCCCTGGTAAGGTTCTTCGCGTTGCGTCGAATTAAACCCCACGCTCCGCTGCTTGTGCGGGCCCCCGTCAATTCCTTTGAGTTTTAGCCTTGCGGCCGTACTCCCCAGGCGGGACACTTAATGCGTTAGCTTCGGCACTGGCGGGGTTGATACCACCAACACCTAGTGTCCATCGTTTACGGCTAGGACTACCGGGGTATCTAATCCCGTTTGCTCCCCTAGCTTTCGCGCCTCAGCGTCAAGAACAGGCCAGGTAGTCGCCTTCGCCACTGGTGTTCCTCCCGATATCTACGCATTTCACCACTACACCGGGAATTCCACTACCCTCTCCTGCCTTCGAGTCGATCAGTATCGAATGACCCTCCCCAGTTGAGCCGGGGGCTTTCACACTCGACTTGATCGACCGCCTGCGCGCTCTTTACGCCCAGTAAATCCGGACAACGCTTGTCACCTACGTATTACCGCGGCTGCTGGCACGTAGTTAGCCGTGACTTATTCATCAGGTACCGTCATTATCTTCCCTGATAAAAGAGGTTTACAACCCGAAGGCCTTCATCCCTCACGCGGCGTTGCTGCGTCAGACTTTCGTCCATTGCGCAAAATTCCCGACTGCTGCCTCCCGTAGGAGTCTGGGCCGTGTCTCAGTCCCAGTCTGGGTGATCGTCCTCTCAGACCACCTACCGATCGTCGCCTTGGTGAGCCGTTACCCCACCAACGAGCTAATCGGACGCAGGCCCCTCCCGAAGCGCCTTGCGGCTTTACTGGTGTGAATGAACACACCACCACATGCGGTATTAGCCACCCTTTCGGGCAGTTATTCCCCACTTCGGGACAGGTCACCTACGCGTTACTCAGCCGTCCGCCACTAACACTTGGAGCAAGCCCCAAGTGTCCGTTCGACTTGCATGTCTCATGCACGCCGCCAGCGTTTATCCTGAGCCAGGATCAAACTCTCCAAAAAGATGCACGACCTTGCGGTCGCGACTTTTGTCCGAGGGTTTGACCACTCGCACATCCTTATCACGGATTTCCTGTCACTCTTCAGTTGTTAAGGTGCAGCGGCCGAGGCGCGAAGGCCCGCGGCGCAGACGTCGAATGATGGGGCTTGGCGGCCCGAGTGTCAAACGGGCGGGACGGGTGCCCGCGCCGCGTCCGCGACCATCGTTGGGAGGCCGCGAATCGGGCCTCTGCGTGACGGCCAGCGGGCTCAGATGAAGCTGGTCTCCACGAGGAGAACGAAGGCGGCGCCGCTGAGCCAGCACAGCAGGGCAAGCTCGGCCGAGCCGCCGACAGCGAGCGGCCCCACCAGAACCAGGTACAGAACGATCCCGATCAATGCCGCGATGCCGGCCTTGGCCAGGCGCAGCAGGATCTCGATGACGAGGTTGCTCATCGGCGAGGTCAGACCGCCCGGCGGCCCTGGAGGGCCCGGATGAGGGTCACCTCATCGGCATACTCGAGGTCGCCTCCGACCGGCAGCCCGCGGGCGATCCGGGTCACCGAGCCGACGACCGCCTCGAGTCGCTCGGCAAGGTACATCGCGGTGGCCTCGCCTTCGAGCGTCGGATTGGTGGCCATGATCACCTCGACGAACGGCTCACCATCGCGCGCGGCGCTGTCGGCCCGCTCCAGTAGCTCGCGGATCCGCAACTGGTCCGGCCCGACGCCGTCGATCGGCGAGATCGCCCCGTTGAGGACGTGGTAGAGCCCCTTGAATTCTCCCGTCCGCTCCAGGGCGAGCACGTCGAGCGGCTCCTCGACCACGCACAGTCGTGTGGTGTCGCGGCCGGGATCGCGACAGATCGGGCAGAGCGGCTGGTCGCTGATGTTGAAGCAGCGGTCACAGAAGACGACCTTGTCGCGGACGTCGATGAGCGCCGCGGCCAGGGTGCGCGCTTCGGCCTCCTGGGCGCGCAACAGGTGGAACGTCAGGCGCTGTGCCGTCTTCGGACCGATCCCCGGCAAGCGGGCGAACAATTCGATCAATCTGGCGACCGGTTCGATGACGGGGCTGACCACAGGCGATGCGCCCCTACATCCCTGGCAGGCGAAGGCCGCCGGTGACGGCCGACATCTTCTGCTCGGCCAGCTCGCGCGACGATCGGAGCGCCTCGTTGACCGCGGCGAGGACGAGGTCCTGGAGCATCTCGACGTCGTCGGGATCGACGGCGGACGGATCGATGGTGACGCTGACGAGCTCCTGCTTGCCGGTCACCGTGGCGCGCACGACGCCCCCGCCGGCCGATCCATCGACGATCGTCGATTCGAGCTCGGTCTGGACGCGCAGCATCTCCTGCTGCATCTGCTGCGCCATCTTCTGGAGGTTGGCCATCCCCATCCGGTGTCTCCTCTCGTCGCTGTCCTGACGGTCAGTCTGGCGGAAGCGTCGGGTCCGTGCAGCCCGTCACGGGCGGCAGTCTCGGTCAGCTGACCTCGCCGACATCGGCCAACTCTTCGGCGAAGATCCGGCGGGCCTCGGCAACGAGGTCGTCGGAGGCGGCCGGTGGCAGCTCCACGTTGGCCACGACGCAATGCACCGTGACCGGATGACCGATGACGGTGGCGATGCCGGCCTCGATGCCGGGCTTCCGTCGTTCGGCCTGATCCTTGAGGAACGCCTGCTCCTCGGGGAAGCCGAGGGTCACGATCGCGCCATCGACGGCGACCGGCCGGCAGCTGACGATCAGCGGCTTGGTCGGCGGGTGTGCGCTGAGCAGTTCGACGATCGCCGGCCACGCGGCGAGCACCTCGGCGAGTGCGGCCTCGCGGGTCCCGCCGGCAGGCGGGCTCGTGGGGGCGGCGGATGGGGGGCGATCGGGATGGCGGTCGGGCTCGCCGCGGGCGCGGTGGCCTCGGCAGCTGGGGGCGGGGCGGCGGTCGCGGCTGGCGGGTTGGTGTCGGGGGCGCGCTTGTCGGCCTCGGCTCTGTCGACGGAGGCCCGGGCCGTGTCGTCCGTTGCTGATCCGGCGGCCGGTGTGTCGACCTGGGCGGGTGGGGCATTAGGCCCTGCCGGTGTCGGGGTCGGCGCCTGAACCTTTGGTTGGGGGCGTGTCGCGACCTGGGGAGTCGGGTCCGGCGCCGCTGGCGCAGGCAACGACGGCGCGACGCTGCCACTCGCGGGAGAGCCGGCGAACATGGCGAGCTCGAGCTGGAAGCGGAGGCCGCCGATCCCGGCACGGTTCGGGTCGATGGCGGCCAGCCGCCGGCCCGCGGCCGCGAGAGCCGATGGGTCGTGCCGGGCGCTGGCCGGGTCGCTGAGGCCGGCGATCAGTTCGGCGCGGATGGCCTCGACGGCCTGGTCGAGGAGCGCCCGGATGTCGCGGCCGCGTTCTTCGAGCGAGTCGAGCAGTGCGACGCCGGCCGCCCCATCGCCGAGGACGAGGTGGTCGATGAACGACTCGACGACCTCCGCGTCCGCCAGGCCCAACAGGTCGCGGACGTGCGACTCGTCGATGCGCTCCGGCGCTGCGGACAGCAGCTGGTCGAGCATCGATTCGGCGTCGCGCATGCCGCCGGCGGCCAGCCGTGCGATCAGATGGATCGCCGCCGGGTCGGCCTCCCGCCCGTCGGCGGTGAGGATGCGCGTCAGCTTGCCCTCGATCTCCGCGACGGTCAGCCGACGAACGTCGTAGCGCTGGAGGCGCGACAGGATCGCCGGCGGGAAGAGCGACGGCTCGGTCGAGGCGAACATGAAGATGACGAAGTCGGGCGGCTCCTCGATCGACTTGAGAAGCGCGTTCCACGCGTCCTTGGTGATCTGGTGCGCCTCGTCGAGGATGTAGACCTTTCTTCGAAGCTGGCCCGGCGGGTACGGCAGGCGCTCGCGCAAATTGCGAACGTCGTCGATGCCGCGGTTGCTGGCGGCGTCGATCTCGATCAGGTCGAGGGTCGTGCCCTCACGGATCGAGACGCAGGACGGGCACGCGTCGCAGGCGTCGCCGTCCTGGAGGTTCGTACAGTTGACCGCCTTGGCGAGGATCCGCGCGAGCGACGTCTTTCCGGTCCCGCGTGGTCCGACGAACAGGACGGCATGGCTAACCCGCTCGGCTCTGACGGCGTTGCGAAGCGTCTCGACGACGGCTTCCTGGCCGACGATCTCGCCGAAGGTCTGGGCACGCCAGCGGCGGTAGAGGGCCTGGTGCGGGACGGTCGTGGTCACGTTCTCCGGTCTGGGCGGACGGGCATCGGTTATTGCCGTGCACCCTCCGTCGACCTGGACGTTGCTCGTGCCCACCGTGACGTGCGGCTCGGACCAGGCCGTTCCGCGGCACCCGACGATGATCGCTTAGTGCTGCTTCCTTCCGGATCTGACACGGTTCGCGGTTCGCCGCTGCGCGGGACCCGGTCCTCAACGTCACACGTCGGGCGGCGTTCGAGAACGGAGACCTCGGGAGGGGATTCAGCCCTGCTATAGCGGATTGCAGGTACAGGGCACCGCTAGTTCCCCGCCTAGCACGGCTCAGGAAGGATACCCGGTTTCGGTCGGACTCACGACTGACCCTGGGCTCGTGTCCAGGACCGCCGATCGTGACCGAAATGGGCGAACGCGGGCTCGAGCGCGTGTAACCGTTGGGTCGAGCGATCGTATGCGTCGCGATCGGACGCACCACTCCGACCCTCGAGCTCGTCCGGCTCACCGGACCACTCGTCGACCGTATAGACGGCCTGACCGACGAGCACCGTCAGGCCGTGGTCCGTCTCGACTACCAGCGACTGGTGGCCCGGGGTATGGCCCGGCGTCGCCATGATCCTGATGCCGTCGAATGGAGCGTGGTCGCCCGTGATCTGGACGTACCTGGCAGCGGGAAAGTCGATCCACTCGAGGACCGTGTGCTCGGTGGTGTGTGCGATCTCCCACTCGGGCGCCTGGACGTAGATGGGTACCTCCGGGAAGGCCGAATTCTGCCCGGCATGGTCGGCATGCAGGTGGCAGTTGGCGACGGCTGTGACGTCCGCGAGGGCGATGCCGACCTCCGCCAAGGCATCGTCGATCCGCCTCTGGACCGGGTGGTACCGCGCCTCGAGGTCCGGGTTGCCGAACCCGAGTCCCGTGTCGAACAGGAAGATGCCGCCCCGATGTCGGACGGCATAGCCCATCACGACACCCTGCCGATGCGCCAACGCTGGTTCAGGAAACCGGAACGTTCCAAGCTCGAGCGCCACGACCTCGGGCCGTTTAGTCACAGGGACCGCAGGTGACAACGCACGCGTGGGCATCCGAGTGACGAACGGAATGGCGGAGAGGGCGGGATTCGAACCCGCGACGGGTTGCCCCGAACCGCATTTCCAGTGCGGCGCCATAGTCCACTAGGCGACCTCTCCGGGAGGTTGGCGGACCGGCGCGGTCCGCGGGTGAAGTCTGGGGCCACGCTGGGTCCGAGGAGAAGCGTAGTCGGTGGCAAGTCGTTCGTAGTTGGTGGTACGACGCTCGTCCGTATGGCGTTTCCTGGCAAGGCGGCCCCGAGCACCGGAGCGAGCGCACCTCAAGGTGCGTGAGCGAGGAGCACAGGGGCCAACGCGGCCAGGGAGCGTCAGGCGGACGACGCGTGGCGGAGAGGGCGGGATTCGAACCCGCGGTGCTTTCGCACACCGCTTTTCGAGAGCGGCACCATCAACCACTCGGACACCTCTCCGCGGGTGAGGATACCAAACCGGGCTCGGTCGGCCCGGCGGCGGGCCCTCCCCGCTTCGCTCAGTGAGCCGCGAGTGGCGCGAAGAGTGCTTCGGCTTCGTCTCGGCGGATGCCGCTCACGACCTTGATCCGACGCGGAAGCGAAGCATGCTGCGCCAGCTGGATGACCGAACCGGCCGCTCCGTCGTGCGCATTCGCGACGGCGAAGACGAGCGCCTCGACATCGCTCTCGAGCAGCGCGCCCACGCACATCGCACACGGCTCCTGGGTCGTGAAGATCGTCGCGTCGGCCAGGCGAGCGGCTCCGAGCTTGCGAGCGGCCTCGCGCAGCACGACGATGACGGCGTGGGCGGTCGGATCGTTGGTCTCCTGGACTCGGTCATGGGCCCGCACGACCATCGCCTCCCCGACGACAGCGACCGCGGCATTGGGGCGCTCACCGCGCTCCATCGCCGACCGCGCCTCGGCCAATGCTTCGTCCATGAAGAGCTCGTAGTTCATGCGGCGATGCTAGCAGACGGCCTGCCGCCTTCCGTCACGCCAGCTGTCCGCCCGACGCCCAACCGCAACCGTTCGACCCGCGCCGGGAGCGGTAGCATGACGCCCGCATGACCGAACCAAAACGCATCGCCATCCTGACCGGCGGTGGCGACGTCCCTGGCCTCAACGCCGTCATCAAGAGCGTGGTCTACCGCGCCACCGAGGTCGGGTACACCACCCTCGGCATCCGCCGCGGCTGGGAGGGCCTCACCCACCTGCGGCCGGGCGATCCGACGACCCAGGACTACCTACGCCCGCTCGACCGGATCAACACCCGGACGATCGAGCGGACCGGTGGCACCGTCCTGCATACCTCGCGGACGAACCCGCGCAAGATGCGCGGGGCGGGCCTGCCGCCGTGGATGGATGAGCAGAAGCGGGCGCCGTACGCGGTCGGTGACGATCTGTACGACCTGACCCCGCACGTCCTCGACAACATCGCGGCCCTTGGCATCGACGTGCTGGTGACCATCGGTGGCGACGACACACTGTCGTACTCGCAGGTGCTCGTGAATGCCGGCGTGCCGCTGGTGGCCATCCCCAAGACGATGGACAACGATGTCCAGGGGACCGAGTACTGCATCGGCTTCTCGACCGCGATCACGCGAGCCAAGGAGGCGATCAACCGGCAGCGCACCACGCTCGGGAGCCACGAACGGATCGGCGTCTTCCGGATCTTCGGGCGGGACGCCGGGTTCTCGGCCCTGTACACGGCATACGTGACCTCGGCGCGCTGCGTCATCCCCGAGGTGCCATACGACCTCGACGCGCTGGCCGCCCTGCTCAAGGCCGACCACGCCGCGAACCCGAGCCACTACGCCTTCGTCATCACGGCCGAGGGCGCGATCTGGAAGGGTGCCCAGATGACCGATGTCGGGAGCGCAGACGCATTCGGCCACCGGCACAAGGCCAATGTCGGGGAGGCACTGGCGCTCGAGCTGCGCGAGCGGACAGGGATCGAGACCCTCGCCTCCGAGCTGACGTACGACCTCCGCAGCGGCGAGCCCGATTCGCTCGACGCGTTGGTCGCGACCACCTTCGCCAACATCGCGATGGATCTCGTCGAATCGGGCGTCACGGGGCAGATGATGGCGATCCAGGACGGTAAGTACGCCCATACGGCGCTCCCCGACCCTGCCCTCGGGCCGCGTCGCATGGACGTCGCGGGGCTCTACAACGTCGAACGGTTCCGCCCGCGATATAACGGCAAACTCGGTCACCCGATGCTGTTGGTCGGCCTCGACTAGTCGTCGAGGGCTGACAAGGAACGGATCGAACGCGCCAGAGCCGACATGTCGTCGTCGCCGTGGCTGTTGGCGATGAGGCCGGTCTCGAGCTGCGCCGCGAGGGCGCTCACGGGAAGGACCGCGCCGAGCTGGGCAGCGAGGTCGAGCGCGATGCCGAGGTCCTTGCGGTGGAGCGAGACCTTGAACCCGAGCGGATAGTCGTTGTCGATCATGCGGCCGCTGCGGTTCGCCAGGACCCAGCTCTGTGCCGCCCCGCCGCCGAGCGCTTCGACGACCTGGCTCACATCCAGCCCGGCCTTGATCGCGAGGACCATGCCCTCGGCGACGCCGAGGTACGTCCCCGCCAGGATCACCTGGTTGACCGCCTTGACCGCCTGACCGGCACCGATCGGACCGACGTGCGTGATCGTCCGGCCCATCGCCGTCAGGACGGGCCGCGCTCGCTCGACATCCGACGCCTCGCCTCCGACGAAGATCGTCAGCGTCGCGTTCTTGGCGCCTTCGCTGCCGCCGGAGACCGGCGCGTCGACCATCGACAGGTCGCGATCGGCGAGCCGCTTGGCGAAGTCCCAGCTGCCCGAGGGTGCGATCGTCGAGCAATCGACGATCAGGGTGCCGGCACGCGCGCCGTCGGCGACGCCATCCGGACCGAACAGGACGGCCTCGACGTCTGGGGTGTCGGAGACGCAGATGACCGCGATCTCCGTGTCGGCGACGGCCGCCGCGGGGGTCGCGGCCATGGCGACACCCAGATCTTCGAGCTCCGGGGCGCGCCCCGGCGTGCGGTTCCAGCCCGTGACCGCGAAGCCGGCCCGGGCGAGATTGGCGGCCATCGCGGCCCCCATCGTGCCGAGGCCGAGGAAGGCGACGCGTCCTCGTTCTGGAGAGGGCTCTCCGGTCATGCCGGCTTGGACGCGTCCGGCGGCGGTCCCGGGGGCTCTGTAGGCGGCGTCGGCTCAGACGTCGGCGCCTCCGCTGGTTCGGCGGCTTCAGCGCCGGGCTCGGTGGCGGCACCGGCGGCCGCCGCGCCAGCGACGTCGGGATCGGAGTCGGCAGCCGCGCCGGCGGCCGCCGCGGCCGCGGGATCGGGTGTCGGGGTATCCGGGTTCCCCCGGCCTCGTGCGACCAGGAACGCGGCGACCGCGCCGGCGATGGCGACCAGGAGGATCAGGGGCAGCAGCCCGCCATCACCACCACGCCCCGTCTCGACGGGTGCCGCGCTGGGTGCCGGGGTCGGCGTCGTGCTCGGTACCGGCGTGGAGACCTGGGTGACGACCACCTGCACCCCTGCCTTCGGGTTGCCCTTGGTGATGACCGGAACGCCGGCGGCATTGCGCCAGATGCCGGTCGAGTCGCCCACTTCGGCGGTCACTACGTAATCCGCGGTCGGCTGGACGTCACCGATCGAATACGGGACCGAGAACGTGACCGGCAGGCCCTGGTCGACCGTCTTGACGTCGATGCCGAGCGAGTCGCCGGTCGACGGGTCCATCAGGACGGTGATCCCGTAGGCGCTCTCCGACGGCTGGACGCCGATGCCCGTGATCTGGCCGCTCACCGCGCCCTTGAGGACATCCGGTCGGAAGTCGAGGGTGATCGCGACCTTGGACGGGTTGCCCTTGGTCAGGACCGGCACACCTTTTGCCGTCACCCACGCGTCATCGCCGTCGACGATCGTCGCCTGGATGGTGTAGGTCGATGACGGGTCGATCACGGCCCCGCCCAGGTCGAGCGAGAACGAGACCGGGACCGCGGTGATGTCCTGGTCGATCTCCGAGGCGACGATGCTGTTCTCGGTCACGCGCGCCGAACCGCGCACGAGGGCGACCACCGCGAAGGCATCACCGGTCAGCGTGTGTGGCTCGCGATAGGTCAGCGTTCCGGTCACCGGGCCGGTGATCGGCGACGGTGTCGGGACGCCCGATGGGACCGGCGTCGGTGTCGCGGTCGGGGTCGGTGTTGGCGTCGGCGTCGCGGTCGGCGTCGGGCTGGGGGTCGGCGTTGGCGTGGGAGTCGGGGTCGGGCTCGGAGTCGGTGTCGGCGTCGGGGTTGGCGTGGGAGTCGGGGTCGGAGTCGGTGTCGCGGTCGGACCGGAAGTCGGCTCCTCCGTCGGGGCGGCGGTCGGCGCAGCTGTCGGTGTCGCGGTCGGTGTTGCAGTCGGTGCTGCACTGGGCGGCGGGGCGATGGACGCGACTGGCACGCCCGTCGGCGCCGGGGTCACCGAAAGCTCGACCGTGGCGACGGCTTTCCCGGCCGCGATAGCGCTCACGCCCTCGCGGTTCTGCCAGACATTGGCGCCGTCGACGATCCCGCCCTTGACGACGTACGTCGCCGCCGGATCGATGACGGAGGGGTCGAACCCGATCGAGAACGCCACGTTGGCTGGGTCAGCGACCGGAAGGACCTGCCGAGCGACGAGCGTCCCCGTCTCGACCTTGACCAGTGCGGCGATGGCGACGGCCGATGGACTGAGGACGGTCCCGGCCGGCGGGAGAATCGTCCCGCCGATGGTCGCGGCCGGAGTCGGGAGAGCGGTCAGAGCGAGGTCGATGCCGTCGGTCGGTCCGCCGGTGATGACCGGCTCGCCGACCGCGTTCTCCCACGTGCTGGACCCGTCGACGAGCGTCGCGAAGAGCGCATACGAGTGGGTCGGGTCGATGGTGGTGTCGTCGTACAGGACCGAGAAATCGATCGGGGCCACGGTCGGGCCGTCGATCCGTTGCTGCCCGATGACGACCCCGGCTTCTGGAGCGGCGGTCTGGTCGACGATCGTCACGATCGCAACAGCCTGGCGCGTCAGCGTGACCCCTTCCGGGGTGGTCAGCGAGCCGGTGACCGAGGCATTCGTGGCCAGGATCGGGACGGCGAGCGCGGCGCTCACCAGTGCGACCATCGCGGCAAGCAAGACGGATCGTCGGAGACGGGGAGACCGCACGGTAGACCTCAGCACTGGGGGCGGGGACACATCCTCCGCGTCCCCGGCGGGCGTCAAGCCTAGCAGTCACCGCCCGGAACGTGCGTTGGGCACGCGGACCCGAGGACGGTTTCCTTGCAGGGTGTTGGCGCGCCCGGCGGGACTCGAACCCACGACCTTTAGGTCCGCAACCTAACGCTCTATCCGCTGAGCTACGGGCGCACTGTGCCATCTGAGGCTGGCGGAGAGGGAGGGATTCGAACCCTCGATGCAGGTTACCCCACATGGCGGTTTAGCAAACCGCTGCACTAGACCTCTATGCGACCTCTCCGTCGCGACGGCGGCCGGAATCCTATCACGGGGCCGGACTGGCCCCGTGATAGGTGAGAGCGTCGGCGACGGTCCGTCGCTCAGTGGTCAGCCGCGGGTCGGGCCCGAGGGTTGGCCGAGGAGATCCTGCGTGATGATCTCCATGTCGACCGCGTCCTGACCCACGTAGCAGGCCCAATGCATCCCCGCGACGTCCTGCCCGATGCAACCGCCGGCGATCTTGCCGTCGGCGACGATGAGCTGCTTCGACCCGGTGTAATCCGACACGTCGGGTGCGGGCGCCGAACCTAGGGTGCAGTGGAAGACCTTGCCCGCCGGATCGACCGTGCAGGTCGGATCGGTCTGATCGAAGATGACCGCGCCGGCTGGCATCGCGGTCGCGACCTGCTTCGGAGTCAGTAGCGTCGCGGCCGCCACGGTCCCCGTCCCGAGGATGGCGATCACCGCCAGCGCGAGGGCCGCACGCCGAACGGATCGGCCCCGGCCACGCCGAAGGTCGCGCTCCGTCGATGCGCTGAGCGCGTCACCGAGGCGTCGAAGGTCGGTCGAGTCGTCTGTCACTCCCACGGTCGTTCTCCCTCTAGTCGTTGGTTGGTCATGGTTGGCTCGGCGGTCATCCATTGGAGGACGACGCCAGTCGCTGGCGGATCGATCGGAGACCGCGATGGACGCGTACCCGAGCCGTCTCCGGTGTGCAGTCCAGCTCCCGTGCGACCGTCTCGTAGGCCTGGTCAGCCAGGACCCGGAGCTCGATCGCGCGGCGCTGCCCGTCGGGCAATTCGGCGAGGGCGTCGTTCAGGTCGTCGTCGAGGCCGCCAAGCCAGGTCTCGTCGACGGCCGCGGCGGTTGGTGACAGCCCGAGCACCAACCGTTCCTGTGCGGCGCGCTCCACCCGCCGTTGCCGCACGGATGCCGCAAGGACGTTCCGGGCGATCCCGAAGAGCCACGGAGCCGCGGTCCCTTCGGCGTGGTCGACGTAGCGCTCGCGTGAGAGCCACGCCTGGGCGAATGTCTCCGCGGTGAGCTCCATCGCCGCCCCAGGGTCGCGGCTTCGGCGCAGGTGGAACGCATGGATCCGGCTGGCATGCCGGTCATACAGGACGCGAAAGGCGGCCGAGTCGCGGCGGGCGCGGCGCAGCAGGTCTGCGTCAGTGCTGTTCTCCAGACTGGGATGCGCTGCCATGCAGGTCTCCGTGCGGGTTGTTCACCTGTTCATGGCGCCGGGCCGCCCATCCGTTACATCCGTCGGCTCGTGGCGGGCCGAGCGGCCTCGATATGATGCGACCGGAGGACCCGTCGATGGATGAAGCCCCTGGCACCGCGAGCCGAGAGGACCAGATCAGGGCTGCAACGATCGGCGAGCCGTGGCGCGCCGATGGGCCGATTCACCTGGCCGAATACGACCCCAAGTGGCCCGCCCTCTACGAGCGAGAGGCGGCACGTATCCATGCGATCCTGGGCGACCGGGTGCGCTTGCTCGAGCATGCCGGCTCCACCTCGGTCCCCGGGCTGTCGGCCAAGCCGATCATCGACATGATCCTCGCCGTTCCGGACTCGGCTGACGAGAGCGCATACGTGCCGCCGTTGGAAGCCGAGGGCTACGTCCTGCGCATCCGTGAACCGGACTGGTTCGAACATCGCCTATTCAAAGGTCCCGACACGAACATCAACCTGCATACGTTCAGCGATGGCTCCCCGGAGATCGAGCGGATGCTTGCGTTCCGTGATCGCCTGCGCACCCACGACGACGAGCGGATCCGCTACGAGGAGACGAAGCGCGAGCTGGCTTCTCGCGAGTGGACCTACGTCCAGTACTACGCCGACGCCAAGGGCGAGGTCGTCGAAGGCATCATCGCGCGCGCCTTTGCTGATCGAGACGACGCCGACCCTCGTTGACAGCGGGCGCGGCAATCGATACCGTCCGGGAACGCACATGAACACCTATTTCTATTTTCGATGCCCGGCATGATCGTTCCCGGTCGCTAGGACCGGGGGCACGGGTCGTGTCGGGCAAGCGAGCAGAGGCCAGACCTCTGCTTTTTTGTTTGGCCGGCCGACCGACTGAGGAGACACCAGCGCGATGTTCGTCGTGATGACCGTCGGCGCCAGCGAGGCCGAGATCCTCGGCGTCAAGAGCCGGATCCTGGCCGAGGGCTTGACGCCGTTCGACCATGTCGGGGAGGAGCGAACGGTCATCGCTGTCGTCGGCGAGATCGGCACTCGCCGGCCGGCCCTCCTCGAGCAGTTCGCGCGCCTGCCGGGCGTCGCCTCGGTGACCCCGATCAGCCGGCCATACAAGCTGGTCTCACGCGAGTTCCACCCGGAGGACACGGTGATCCGGGTCCTGGACGCCGTCATCGGCGACGGGTCGCTCACGGTCATGGCCGGACCGTGCTCGGTCGAGAGCAAGGAGCAGCTGTTCGAGACGGCCGATGCGGTCAAGGCGGCCGGGGCGACGATCCTGCGCGGCGGGGCGTTCAAGCCGCGCACCTCGCCGTACTCGTTCCAGGGCCTCGGCGTGCAGGGCCTCCGCTATCTGGCCGAGGCGCGCGAGCGGACCGGCCTGCCTGTCATCACCGAGGTGATGGAGCCCAACCAGGTCGACATCGTGGCCGAGTACGCCGACATCCTTCAGATCGGCACTCGGAACATGCAGAACTACTCGCTGCTGCGCGACGTCGGGCGGGTCGCCCGGCCGGTCATGCTCAAGCGCGGTTACGGCGCGACCGTCGAGGAATGGCTGATGGCAGCCGAGTACATCGTCAGCTCGGGCAACCCCAACGTCATCCTGTGCGAGCGCGGCATCCGCACCTTCGAGACGTTCACCCGCAACACGATGGACCTCGCGGCGGTGCCGGTCATCAACCACCTGACCCACCTGCCGGTCATCATCGATCCGAGCCATGCCACGGGGAAGCGCTGGCTGGTCAAGCCGCTGGCCGTCGGGGGCGTCGCGGTCGGGGCTGACGGGATCATGGTCGAGGTCCATCCGCACCCCGACGACGCCCTGTCCGATGCCGAGCAACAGCTCGATTTCGAGGGGTTCCGCGAGATGATGGCCGCGGTCCTGCCGGTCCACGAGCAGGTCCGCGGCCTGTACGGGCCGGGCGCGTGAACGCCTCGCCTGCCGCCGACCAGCCCGTCGCCCGCGTCGCGGCGAGCGCCCGCCTGCGCGGCGAGCTGCGGCTGCCCGGTGACAAGTCGATCAGCCACCGGGCGCTGCTCCTGGCGGCACTCGCGGTCGGCGAGAGCGTCATCGAGGGCGCCGGCGACGGCGCGGACGTCCGTTCGACCGCCGGGATCGTCGCCGCCCTCGGGGCTGAGGTGGACCGACGTCCCGGCGACGGCCCGACCGTCACCTACCGGATCGTCTCGCCGGGGGCGGATGGCCTTCGGGAGCCCGCCGCCGCACTCGATTGCGGCAACTCCGGGACGAGCCTCCGATTGAGTGCCGGGATGCTCGCCGGACTGCCGATGACGACGACCCTCGACGGGGACGATTCATTGCGCGGCCGACCGGTCGCTCGTATCATCGAACCACTGCGCTCGATGGGCGCGGAGCTTCACGCCCGGCAGAACGACTCCCTCCCTCCCGTGACCGTGGTCGGTCGTACCCCGCTCCGGGCGATCGAGTTCGCGACGCCGGTGCCAAGCGCGCAGGTGAAGTCCGCGATCCTGCTGGCGGGGTTGCGAGCGGATGGCAGGACCACGGTCCGCGAATCGGTCGCCACGCGCGACCACACGGAACGGATGTTGCGGTCGCGCGGCGTGCCGGTCGCGAGCACGAGATCGGCGGGCGGCGAAACGACCGTGACGGTCGAAGGAGGTCTGACGGTGCAGGCGGTGACGGAACGGGTCCCGGGCGACATCTCGGCGGCGGCGTTCTGGCTCGTCGCGGGCGCCATCCACCCCGATGCCGAGCTCGTCTTGCGCAACGTGGGTGTCAACCCGACCCGCCGTGCCGTGATCGACATCCTGCGCTCGATGGGCGCCGACATCGAGGAGCGCCCCGTCGGCGGCGCTGACGACGGCGTGGGCGAGCCGATCGCCGACCTCGTCGTCCGGTCGTCGGAGCTGCGCGCGGTCGAGCTCGGGCCGGCCGACGTCGCCGCCGCGATCGACGAGATCCCCGTCCTGTGCTTGGCCGCGGCCGCCGCGACCGGCACCACAGTCATCCGCGGCGCGGGCGAGCTCCGCCACAAGGAATCCGACCGGATCGCGGGGACTGCCGCTGGGCTTCGGGCGCTCGGCGCGCGCGTCGAGGTCGACGGCGACGACATCCGGATCGTCGGCGGCGGCATTCTCGACGGCGCCGAGACGGACAGCCTCGATGATCACCGCCTGGCCATGACCTTCGCGATCGCGGGCCTGGTCGCAAAGGGCGTCACCACCATCGGGCGGCCGGGCTCGGCTGCCATCTCCTATCCCGGCTTCTTCGACGACCTCGAAAGGGTGCGAGCATGACCAAGCGCGTGGTCCTCATCGGACACCCCGTCGCCCACTCCCTGTCCGGTGCGATGCAGCAGGCTGCCTTCGATTCGGCCGGCATCGACGCCAAGTACGAGCTCTGGGACCGCTCGCCGATGGCACTCGCCGACGCGATCGCCGAGCTGCGCGGCGACGACTTCCTCGGCGCAAACATCACCATCCCGCACAAGGAACGGGTCGTGCCGATGGTCGATCGGCTGACCGACGACGCCCACATCACGGGCGCGGTCAACACGCTGACTCGCGAGGGCAAGCGGCTGATCGGCCACAACACGGACGTGCCGGGTTTCAAGGTCGCGCTCGACAAGCTGGTCGGCAAGCAGAAGATGCCCCGGCATGCGGTCGTGCTGGGCGCCGGCGGCGGCGCCCGGGCGGTCGTCTACGGCCTCATCACCGAGGGCTTCCAGCGGATCGTCGTCTTCAACCGCCATCTCCATCGCGCCGAGGGCCTGGTCAAGCATTTCGGCCGTAGCGCCGCGCACATGGAGCTGCGGGCGATGCCCTGGCACGACTCGATCATCGAGTCGGAGCTGGCCCGGACCAAGTTGCTGGTGAACGCGACCTCGATCGGGCTGACGACCGACGAGAGCCCGATCCCGGCGGAGGCACTCCACGGCGACCTGCTCGTCCTGGACCTCATCTACGCGAACTCCCGACTCCTCCGAGAAGCGGCGGCCGCTGGCGCGACCGTCGCGGACGGCGAGCTGATGCTCCTCCACCAGGGCGCTGCCGCGTTCGCGCTGTGGACCGGTCAGCCTGCGCCGCTCGAGCTGATGCAGCAGAAGCTGGCCGAGGCACGTGCCGGCGGCCTGCGCTCGACCGAGGGCGAGCCGACCGGGGTCGCGGCCGACACTGCAGAGGCGGTCGGCGAGGAGCCCGACGCCTCGGTCGATTCGGCCGTGGCCGCCGCGAGTGCCGAGTGACGGTCCGGGTCGCCTGACCCGCGATCGACGCGCTGACGATGGCCGCCTTCCGTTTCCTGACCGCCGGTGAATCGCACGGGCCGACCCTCGGCGTCACGATCGAGGGCGTCCCGGCGGGTCTGGCGCTGACCGCGGACGCCCTGGCGGTCGACCTCGCGCGTCGCCAGAAGGGCTACGGCCGCGGCGCCCGCCAGGCGATCGAACAGGATCGCGCCGAGATCGTCGCCGGCGTCCGCCACGGGACGACGCTCGGCTCACCGATCCTGCTGCTGGTCCGCAACAAGGACTGGGAGAACTGGACCGAGGTGATGGCCGTCGAGCCGCTCGACGACGCGGCGGCCGCCGCCCTCAACGACTCTGCGGCCGGCGGCAACAAGCGGGCCACGCCTGTCACCCGGGTCCGGCCCGGTCACGCCGACCTGGCCGGCGCCCTCAAGTACGGCTTCAACGACGTGCGCAACGTCCTCGAGCGCGCCTCGGCACGTGAGACCGCGGCCCGCGTGGCTGCCGGCGGCGTCGCGCGCGCGTTCCTGCGCGAGCTCGGCATCGAGACCTGGTCATTCACGGCCGAGGTCGGGGGCGTGGCGGTCGACCCGGCCAACGCCACCCGGTCGCGTGAAGACGCCGATGCGTCGCCGCTTCGCTGCCCGGACCCCGACGCCGAGGCGCGCATGATCGCCCGCATCGACGAGGCGCGGTCGGCGGGCGACACCGTCGGCGGCGTCTTCGAGGTCGTCGTCCACGGGCTCCCGATCGGGCTCGGGTCGTACGTCCACTGGGACCGCCGGCTCGATGGCGCCCTGGCCGCGGCCGTGATGAGCATCAACATCGTCAAGGGTGTCGAGTTCGGGCTTGGGTTCGAGCAGACGCGCCGGTTCGGGTCGGGCGTCCACGATGTCATCGAGGGTCGCGGGGACGATGGCGGCTGGATCCACCGCACGAACAACGCTGGCGGACTGACCGGTGGCGTCACGAACGGCGAGCCGCTGGTCGTGCGTGGCGCCGTCAAGCCGATCTCGACGCTTGGCCCGCCCGCTGCCCTCGGCCGATCTGATCACCGGCGAAGCCGTCGACAAGGCGCACTACGAGCGGAGCGACATCAGCGTCGTGCCCGCCGCCGGCGTCGTCGCCGAGGCGATGGTGATGCTGACACTGGCGAGTTTCGTGCTGGAGAAGTTCGGCGGGGACACGATCGATGACGTCAAAGGCGAGCCTCGCGCTGTACCGGACACGGATCGCCACGGCACCCGAGGCCCCGGTCGCAGGCGGACGGCGTGCGCAGGCTGGCGCCGCGGGCCATGGCCTGACCGGCACGGACGAGGCCGGTTCCGGCGGGGACGACTGACCCGATGGACGTCGTCCTGGTCGGGCTCCCGGGGAGTGGCAAGTCCGTTGTCGGGCGGCGGCTCGCCAATCGCCACGGCGCGGCGCTGGTCGACCTCGACGAGCGGATCGAGACCGCCGCCGGTCGCAGCATCTCGGAGGTCTTCGCCGAAGATGGCGAGGCGGGGTTCCGGGCGCTCGAACGGGCCGCGATCGTCGACCTCGGCCCGGCCGACCCGGCCCCCGAGATCAAGCGGGTGATCTCGACGGGCGGCGGAGCGGTCGTCGACCCGCGCAATCGGTGGGCGCTCTATCGCGGTCGGACGACGATCTGGCTCGATGGCCGGCCCGAGGTCCTCGCCCAGCGGCTGCGCCGTTCGCCGAACGTCCGGCCGCTGGTCACCGGTCGCGACCCGATCGGGACGCTGCGTGACCTGGCCGCACGGCGCGAGCGTTTCTACGGCGCCACCGACATCCACCAGTCCGGCGTCGCCGAGGTCCATGGCGTCGTCGACGCGGTCGATGCCCGGCTCCGCCGGCCCGATCGCCCCACGGGGACGACGCTGCTCCGGACCTCGACCGCGATCGGGCGCTTCGTCCTGGGAGACGGCATCGCCGCCGACGCGCTGGATGCCGAGCTGGAGACGCTGCGTGCGCCTCGGGCGATCCTGGTGAGCGAGCCGGGTGCCTGGGGCGGCCGTCGGGGAGCGGCTGGCGAACGGTCTGCGCGAGCGCGGCCGCGAGGTCGTCCACGTCCTGCTTCCCGAGGGCGAGGCGGCCAAGCGACTCGAGGTCGTCGAGAGCGCGGCACGTGAGCTGGCCGCCCTCCGCGTCGAGCGCTCGGAGCCGCTGGTGGTGATCGGGGGTGGCGCCCTCGGCGACACGGCCGGCTTCCTCGCTGCGGTCTACCTGCGCGGCGTCCCCGTCATTCACGTCCCGACCACACTGGTCGCCCAGATCGACTCGTCGATCGGCGGCAAGACCGGGGTCGACCTGCCCGAGGGCAAGAACCTCGTCGGGGCGTTCCACCAGCCCGCCGCTGTCATCATCGACATCGAGATGCTGCGGACCCTCCCCGAGCGCCAGATGCGGGCCGCGCTCGGCGAGGCGGTCAAGATGGCAGCGCTCGGTGACGAGCGACTCTTCGAACTGCTCGAAACCGACGGGCCGGCGATCGCACGCGGCGACGAAAGTGTCTTCACGTCCGGGGTCCTCGCCGAGCTCGTCGAGCGGGCCGGCTGGGCCAAGGTCGAGGTGGTCCTCGCCGACGAGCGCGAGCGCGGTGCATCGGGTGGCCGGATCGCCCTGAACCTGGGGCACTCCCTGGGGCACGCGTTCGAGGCGGCCGGCGGCTACGGCGGCCTGCTCCACGGCGAGGCGGTCGCCTACGGGTTGCGGGCCGCCACCCGGATCGGGGTCGAGGCGGGGGTCACGCCGCAGGAACGCGCCGAGCGGATCGGCCGGCTGCTCGACGTCCTCGAGCTCGCGACCCAGCCGCTCCCCTACCCGCTCGCCACGGTCATGGACCATCTCGCCACCGACAAGAAGCATGCCGCGGGGCGGCTCCGCTGGGTCCTCCCGACCGCCGATGGCGTCGTCATCCGCGACGACATCGACCCGGCGCTCGTCGAGCGGGCCGCGGCCGGCCTGCTGGCGACCCCGAGCGGCAGCTCCGCGATGACGACGATCCTGGTCCTGGAGGGCCCGAACCTCAACCTCGTCGGCACCCGCGAGCCGGAGATCTACGGGTACGAATCGCTCGACCAGATCCACGCCGGGATCAAGGCGCGGGCGGCGGAGCTCGGCCTCACGGTCGCCTTCTTCCAGTCGAACCACGAGGGCGCGCTGATCGATCGATTGCACCTCCGCGACTTCGACGTCGCGATCGTCAACGCCGGCGGCCTGACCCACACGAGCATCGCGCTGCGCGACGCACTGCTCGCCGTCCAGCGGCCGTTCATCGAGGTCCACCTCTCGGATCCCGCCCGGCGCGAACCGTTCCGGCAGGTCAACTACCTGCACGACATCGCGCTCGAGTCGATCGTCGGCCAGGGGGCGCGCGGCTATCACCTGGCCCTCGATTCGATCGCCCGCAGGTTCGGTGGCGCGCGTGCCTGACCGGTCGCCCGGGAAACCCCATTCCCTCGAGACGGCCGAGCTGCGCCGCCTGCGCAAGAAGATCGATGCCCTCGACCGCCGGCTGGTGGCGATCCTGAACGAGCGTGCCGAATTGGCACGCGACGCCGGCCGGGCCAAGCGCGCTGCGGGCTATCGAGCGATCAGGGACATCGAGCGCGAACGCGAGGTGCTCCTGCGCGTGACGATCGCGAATGAAGGCCCGCTCGCCCAGGCGGATCTGCTCGCGCTGTACCGCCGGTTGTTCGCCGCCACGCGCGCGCTCGAGGCACGCGACCGGGACCGCGCCAACGCCGAACGAACCGAGTGACGAGGACGAGGTTCGCCCCGGCGCCGACCGGATACCTCCATCTCGGTCACGTGGCGAACGCCATCTATGTCTGGGGCATGGCGGCCTCGGCCGGAGCCGACGTCCTGTTGCGCATCGAGGACCACGACCGGGTGAGGAGCCGTCCGGAGTTCGAGGCTGCCCTGCTCGAGGATCTCGAGTGGCTCGGCTTCCGCGCCGACGCCGGCCCGATCCGGCAGTCAGACGACGATGCCCCATACGCGGCCGCGCTGGCTCGCCTTCGCGATGAAGGGCTCGTCTATGGCTGCGATTGCTCGCGCAAGACGTTCGAGGTGTGGGCCCACGACCACGGGCGTCGCTGGCACGGACCGGGCTGCCCGGGAGGCTGTCGCCAGCGTGGACTCGATGGGCCGGTCTTGCGCGTGGGGCTCGGCGGTGGTTCGGAACGTTGGATGGATCGACTCGTCGGTCCCTGCTCGGACGAGGTCGCGAACGACGGCGACACGCCCCTCACCGACCGCGACGGGAACTGGACATACGGGTTCGCTGTCGTCGTGGACGACCTGCGCCAGGGCGTGGACCTCGTCATCCGTGGCCGGGACCTGCTGAGCGAGACGGCCGCGCAGATCCGCCTGGGCGCCATGCTCGGCCGCGAGACACCGGCCGTGTTCGCGCACCACCCGCTGATCCGGCGACCGGACGGGCGAAAGCTGTCGAAGGCGGACGGGGACACGTCCGTGCGTGACCTGCGTGTCGCGGGACGAACCGCCGCGGAACTCATCGGCGAGGCGGCCGCGGCGGTCGGGTTGATCGACGGCCCCCGGCCGATCCCGGCGACGGAGGTCTCGAGTCTGTTCGACCGATAGGTCCGGAGCCGATCGCGTCGCCACCGCCGCGATCTGCAATCACCTCAGGCGGGGTCGGACCGGTCCTCCATCTCCCAGGCGTGGTCGAGGGCGTGCCAGGCGATCCGCCGAGCCGCGTAACGGGCGGTCCACGTCCGACCGGCGAGGGCCGACCCGTCCGAGGGGCGGCGGAGGATGTCGAGCATCTCAGCGCGCGTGGCCTCGATCGCCTGACTGTCCGTCGGGTCCGGCCGTTTCCCTGTGATCCCGATCTCGCGGGCGTAGTAGCCTTCGGACTCCGCGACGTGGCCGACCATCTTGTCGCGATCCCGGCCGCCTCCGCGTGGGCCCTTGCGCAGCTCCGCGGGCGCACCAGCGGCGACGCGGGCGAGGACGGTCCACGCCGCCTTCACGAGGCGTGTCTGGCGCTCGGCCTCGGCGGCATCCACGGGCCGGCGGTCGAGGTCCGTGATCGAGGACGGGACACCGAAGTCGGTGCCGCCGGCGCCCTCGGTCCGCTCCACGACCTCGTAGTCGCCAGGATCGAACGGCACGCCGGCCTCCTCGGCGACGACGGCGTAACGCGGCGCGTAGTCCTGGAGCGCAGCCAGTGCCAGCTCCTCGGTCTTGCCGGAGCGCGACCAGCCCGGCCAGTCGACGGCGGTCGCGAACGCCTTCTTGGGCGTGGCTTCGACGCTGACCGCGATCGTCTCGGTCGTCAGACGTCACGGGTTCCGGCCCAGGAGGAGGAAGACCGGGTAGCGCCGATCGTCGTCGACGATCTCGGTCGACGATGCGGAACTCGACGTCGACGAAGCCCGCGTTCCGCGCGAGCTCGCCGAGGGCCGCGCGGTCGAACCCCAGGTGGTGGATGCCCTCGGCCTCGGCGTCGTGGAACGTGCCGTCCTCGGTGTCGAGGTCGGCGATGGCGATCCGGCCACCGGGCCGCAGCAGGCGACGGATGGCGGCCAGCGCGGTCGCGGTGTCGTCGACGTGGTGCAGCACCAGGAGCGAGATCGCGAGATCGAACGGCTCGCCCGGCTGGCGGCTCGGCCTCCAGGTCGAAGGGGATGGCCGTGACCTGTCGGCGCGTCCAGCGGCTGCCAGCTTCTCGGCGATGACCTCGCGCATGCCCCTCGGACGGCTCGGCCAGCACCAGGTCGCCGATGTCATCGGCCAGCGCGAAGCCGAGCAACCCGGTCCCGGCGCCGACGTCGATCGTGCGCGGTCGGTTCGGGCGTCAGCGCGACGTTCGCCCGGATCGCCTCGGCGACGGCCTCGGCCCGCTCGCGACCGTTCCGGTGTGTCCCATTCGCGTGCTCGCTCGTCGAACGTGGCCATGGCCGCCCTCCCTTCGTTGCTTACGTCGCGCGGCGGAGCTCACCGACGAGTCGACCCAGCGCTGCGAGATCCCGGCCGTCGGGGCCGAGCGCGTCAACGAGTGCTGACGCCACGATGACCCCGTCCGCCCCGGCCTTGGCGATCGCCCGCACGTGGGCCGGCTTGCTGACCCCGAACCCGACGGCCACCGGGACGGGCGAGACCGCCTTGACGTCCTTGACCAGGCGTCCGACCGAGGACGGCAGGGCCGTGCGGGCCCCCGTCACGCCAACGAGCGAGACGCAATACAGGAACCCGCCGCTCCGGGCGGCAACGGCCGCGCGCCTGGCGGGTGGCGTCGTCGGGGCCACGAGATAGACGACCGCGAGCCCTGCGGCACGGGCCACCGCCTCGAACGGCGCTCCTTCGTCCGGCGTCAGGTCCGCCACGATCAGCCCGGCCGCACCCGCGCCGGCGAGTCGCTTCGCCACGGCCTCGCCGTCACCGCCGCCGATGACCTGGTTGGCATAGCCCATCGGCACGAGCGGGAGATCCGGTCGGGCCGCCCCGATCCGCTCGATCAGGCGCAGAGAGCGCTCGAGGGTCGCGCCGGCTGCCAACGCGACTCCGGACGCGCGCTGGAGCGTGGCGCCGTCGGCCAGCGGATCCGAGTACGGGAGACCGACCTCGAGAAGGTCGGCCCCGGCATCGGCTGCCGCCAGCGCCGCTGCGAGGCTGGTGTCGGCGTCGGGGTAGCCGGCGACGATGTACGGGATGAGTGCCGCGCGACCGTCGGCACGTGCGCGCGCGAAAGCCGCCGCGATCCGCCGCGCGCCGGCGGTCTCGTTGGTCCCTTCCGGCGCGGAGTCTGGCAGCGGGTTCCGCGCGAGGCGACCGCCGTCATCGCGCGCCCCGCCAATCGGCGGCCAACTTCTTGGGGGCCGTCCGCGCCCAGGCGCCTTCGATGGTCTCGCGCAGCACCTCGTCCGGGATGCCCGCGAAGTCCAGGTCGACCCAGCCATACCGCCCCGTGTACGCGGCGTACTTCGCCGCGTCCGGGAACGACGACAGGAGCGCGGTCTGTTCCTCCGTCGAGGTCTTCACCGAACCACCGGAGCCGTCGACGGCCATGATCACGAAGATCTTGTCCTTCACGCGGAATGTCGGGTGGCCCGGGTTGTCGGCGTCGCCCCATGTCTCCTTCTCGGTCGCCTCGGGGAGGGAGAGGCAGAGGGCACGGACCTCGTCGCCGGTCACCGGGCGCCCTCCCATGGCTCGACCTCGGCGAACCGCTCGAGCGCCGCGAGGTCCTTGTCGCCACGGCCGGAGAACCCGAGCAGGACGAGGATCTCGTCGGGCCACGAGCCGCCGACCCCGCCGACCCCGGCCAGCAGCTTGGGGAGTGCCGCGACGGCATGCGCGGTCTCGAGCGCCGGGAGGATCCCTTCCATGCGCGTCGTCGTCTTCATCGCGGCGACGGCTTCCCGGTCGGTGGCCGCGGCGACCTCGATCCGGCCACCCTCGGCGAGCGCGGCGAGCTGCGGGCCGATCCCCGGATAGTCGAGGCCGGCCGACGCGGAGTGCGCCTCGGTCACCTGGCCGTCCACGTCCTGGAGCATCAGGGATCGCGACCCGTGGAGGATGCCGGGCGTGCCGCCCAGGATCGCCGCCGCGTGCCGTCCGGTCTCGATGCCGTCGCCCGCCGCCTCGACGACCGCCAGCCGGACCGTCGGCTCGCCGATGAACCGGGCGAGCAAGCCGATCGCGTTGGAGCCGCCACCGACGCAGGCGATCGCCAGATCAGGCAGCCGCCCCTCCACGGCGAACAGCTGCGCCGCCGCCTCGTCGCCGATCCGGCGCTGGAGGTCGCGGACGATCGTCGGGTATGGGTGCGGACCCATGGCGGAACCCAGCACGTAGTGGGTGGTCTCGACGTTGGTCACCCAGTCGCGCATCGCCTCGTTGACCGCGTCCTTGAGCGTCGCCGTCCCGGATGTCACCGAACGCACCTCGGCGCCCAGCGCGCGCATCCGGAGGACGTTCGGGCCCTGCCGTTCGATGTCCTCGGCGCCCATGTAGACGACGCACGGGAGGTCGAGCAGCGCGCAGGCCGTCGCGGTCGCCACGCCGTGCTGGCCGGCGCCGGTCTCGGCGATCACCCGGGTCTTGCCGAGCCGCCTGCGTGAGCAACGCCTGGCCGAGGGCGTTGTTGATCTTGTGCGCCCCGGTGTGGGCGAGGTCCTCGCGCTTCAGGTAGAGCCGGAGGTCCGGGATGCGGGGAGCCCGGGCGCCGCCACCGGCGAGACGCGCCGCCTCGTGGCGCACGGCCTCGGCCAGGCGATCGGCACGGTACAAGGCCGTCGGGCGGCCGGCGAAATGCGCCAGCAGGTCGCGCAGCTCGGCCCAGAAGACCGGGTCGTTCCGGAGCGCGTCGTAGGCGATCTCGAGCTGCTCGAGCGCGGCCATCAGCGTCTCCGGGACGTAGCGGCCGCCGAAATCGCGCTCCATCCCCCACCGGCCGGCGCCGTCGGCGTCGAGGAGACCGGCATGGACGGGGCTCGGACCGAACGGGACGTTGGGGCGATCGTCACGGGACGCGCGGGCACGTTTGACGAAGAGAGCGACCCGGAACGGATCCTTGGTCGGGCGCTGGCCGGCGACGCGCGGGCGTTCGACCCCCGACGCCACGTCGACACCGACCGCGGGAATGGCACGGAGCGCGCCCGCGACGTTGCCCGCGTCGAGACCGCCGGCCAGGGTGACCGGCACCTCCCGGGCGATCGCGGCGGCCAGGCGCTCGGCGGCACGAGTCCCGGTCCCGCCGGGATGCGGTCCACCCGCGGTATCGAGGAAGAGCCGCTCGACGCCGGCATCGAGGAATGCACGTCCGCGCGAGACGAGGTCGGCGGCGACGGCCGATGGGTTGCCAGGTTCCTCGGCCGGGAGATGGAGGACCTTCCAGGTCCGGCGGCCCACGGCCCGGGCCGCCTCGATCGATTCGGAGCCGCTGAGCTGGACGACGTCGGGGTCGATCTCCGCCACGATCCGTTCGAGGGTCTCGCGGGACGCATCGGCGGTGATCGCGACGACGAGCGGGCGACCCCGGCGCGCCGGCAGTCCTCGCCAGTCGCGCGAGATCCGCCGCCTCGTCGAGCGACAGCTCGCGTGGCGTTCCCGGGACGACGTTCAGCCCGATCGCGTCCGCCCCGGCGCCGACCGCCGCGAGGACCCCATCGGCGTCGGTGATGCCACAGATCTTGACCGACGGCCGGCGCGCGACGTTGGCCGGATCGTCTGGCGCAGCCCCGGCGGCGACGAAGGCTCGAACGGCGGCGGCCGGGTCGGTCGCGCGGACCAGCGCCTCACCGACGAGCGCGCCATCGAACCCGAGCGCCCGCCAGCGAGCGACGATGCCCGGCTCGCGCACCCCCGATTCGGCGATGACGAGCCGATCGTCCGGGACGAGCTCCCGGAGTCGCGCGGCCTGCTCGACGTCGACGACCAGCGTGCGCAGGTCGCGGTTGTTGAGCCCGATCAACCGCGCTCCAGAGGCGAGGGCACGCTCGAGCTCGCGCGCGTCGTGGACCTCGACCAGCGGCTCCAGGCCGATCTCCTGCGCCCGTTCGACCAGCCGGGCGAGGCGCTTGGCGGGATGGAGCACGGCGAGCAGCAGGACCAGGTCCGCACCGGCCGCGCGGAGCATCGGCAGCTGGATCTCCTCGACCACGAAGTCCTTGGCCAGGACCGGGACTGCGACGGCCGCCCGGACGGCACGCAGGTCGTCGACCGAGCCGCCGAACCAATGCGGCTCGCACAGCACCGAGATCGCCGCCGCGCCACCGACCTCGTATGCGCGAGCCCGCGCGACGATGTCCTCTCCCGCCGCCGCGATCCGGCCGGCCGACGGCGACGAGCGCTTGATCTCGGCGATGAGATGGAGCCCCGGTGCGGCAAGACGTTCGGCGATCGGTCGTGGAGGTGGCGTCTCCCACGCGGCCTCGATCATCGGGCCCGGTCCTGCGGCGGCGACCTCGGCCAGGATGTCGGCACGGCGCCGGGCGGCGATCTCCTCGACGACGTTGGTGCGCGCCGCGCGGCTGCGGATCGGTCGATCGGCGACGGTCATGCCGGTGCTCGCTCGCCGGCGGCCTCGGCCTCGGCCGCCGCTGCCGCAGCCGCTGCATCGGCGACGCGCCGCTCCTCGCGGAGCGTCTCGAGCAGCTCGGACGCCAGCCCGGCGTCGATGGTCAGCGCCGCCCGCTCGATCCCCTCCTCCATCTGCTCGACGGCACCGCCGACGAGCAAGCGCCGCGGCGGCGTTCAGGAGCACGACGTCGCGCCGCGCGCCAGGTTCGCCGCGGAGGACGGCCTCGGTCATCCGTGCGTTGTCCGCCGGATCGCCACCCGACAGCTTGGCCGTCGCCGCGCGCTTGAACCCGAGCGCGGACGCATCGATGACGTGACGCTCGACGCTGTCGCCGGCGACGATGTAGGCCACCCCGCTGCCATCGAGCGGCAGCTCGTCGACCCCGTCGCCGTGGATCACGAAGGTCCGCTCCGTGCCAAGGAGGCGGACGACCTCGGCCATGCGGGCCGCCACCGCGCCGTCCCCCACCCCGAGCAGCTGGCGCTTCGTGCCGGCCGGATTGGTGAGCGGCCCGACGAGGTTGAACGCCGTGCGGACGCCGATCTCGCGGCGGGTCGGTCCCGCGTACTTCATCGCCGGGTGGAAGTTGGGCGCGAACATGAAGGCGAAACCGTGGTCGCGCAGCGCCGCGCCGGCCGATGCCGCGTCGTGGTCGATCCGGACGCCCAGCGCATCCAGCACGTCCGCGGAACCCGATCGCGAGGTCATCGCCCGGTTGCCATGCTTGGCGACCGGGACGCCGGCGGCAGCCGTCACCAACGCGGCCGTCGTCGAGATGTTGAACGTGCCGCTGCCGTCGCCGCCGGTCCCGACGACGTCGATCGCGCCGTCCGGGGCGTCGACGCGGACGACCCGCTCGCGCATCGCGGCCGCGAAACCGGCCAGCTCGTCGACGGTCTCGCCGCGCATCCGCAGGCCCATCAGCAGGGCCGCCAGCTGGGCCGGCGTCGCCTCGCCGTCCATCACCGCGCCCATCGCCGCCCGCGCATCGTCCATCGACAGCGTGCCGCCCTCGACGATCGAGGCCAGCGCGGCGCGCACGATCTCGCTCATCGCGACCCCGTCCCCTCGCCGACGGGTTCGGCCAGCCCGGAGGTCGCGAACGACCCGGTCCGATCGTCGAGCAGCGATGCCTCGCCTTCGCCGGCCTGGCGCAGGAAGTTCGCGAGCAGGTGCGGGCCCTGCGGCGTCAGCACCGATTCCGGATGGAACTGGACACCCTCGAGCGGCAGCGCCACGTGCCGGATGCCCATGATCACCCGGTCGACCTCGCTCATCGCGGTCACCCGCAGCTCCGGGGGGAGTGTCGCGGGGTCGATCGCGAGGGAGTGATAGCGGGCCGCCATGAACGACGGCGGCATGCCCTCGAGCAGGCCGGCCCCGTCGTGGGTGACCTCGGAGGCCTCGCCATGGACGAGGGTCGGGGCACGGACGATGGTCGCTCCGAACGCGGCGGCCATCGACTGCATCCCGAGGCAGACCCCCAGGAGCGGGAGCGCGCGGTCGGCGGCCACCTTGACCGCCCCGACCGAGATCCCGGCATCGTCCGGATCGCCCGGACCGGGCGAGATGACGATGCCGCGCAGGCCCGCGGCCGGGTCGTCGGCCATCTCGGCGACCGCACCGATCTCGATGGCGTCGTTGCGCACGACGTGGACCTCGGCACCAGCCGCCTGGAGCGCCTGCACCAGGTTGAAGGTGAAGCTGTCGTAGTTGTCGATCACGAGGATCACGGCTGGACCTCGATCTCGTCGGCTTCGAGGTCGGCGGCCGCCGGGCCGGCGGCTTCGCTGACGCCCGCCGCCATCTCGATGGCGCGTCGGAGGGCAGCCGCCTTGTGCTCGGTCTCCTCGAACTCGCGTTCCGGGACGGACCCGGCGACGATCCCGGCGCCCGTGTGGACGTGGGCCTGGCCCTCCTTGAGGACCGCGCTGCGGATGGTGATCGCGGTGTCGAGGTTGCCGTCGTAGCCGAGGTACCCCACGGCGCCGCCGTACAGCCCGCGGCGCTCGCCCTCGGCGGCCGCGATGAGCTGCATCGCGCGGACCTTGGGCGCGCCCGAGAGCGTGCCGGCCGGGAAGACCGAGCGGAGGGCGTCGAGCGCGTCGAGCTCGGGCTTGAGCCGCGCCTCGACGTGCGAGACCAGGTGCAGGACGTGGCTGTAGCGCTCGACCTCCATGTACTTGCTGACCGTCACGGTCCCCGCCCGCGCGACGCGGCCGAGGTCGTTGCGCCCGAGGTCGACGAGCATCACGTGCTCGGCCCGCTCCTTGGGGTCAGCCTGGAGCTCCTCGGAGAGCAGCGCATCCTCGCGGTCGTTCGCGCCGCGCGGCCGCGTGCCGGCGATCGGGTGGGTCGTCAGCTTGTCGCCCTCGACCTGGAGGAGCAGCTCCGGCGATGCGCCGACGACCTCGAAGGTCGGCGTCCGGACGAAGAACAGGTACGGGCTCGGGTTGACCCGGCGCAGCGAGCGATAGAGCCCGATGCCGTCGAGAGCGACCCCGGTCGCGGGATCCTCGGGGAGGTCGAACGACTGGCGCCGGGCAAGCACGACCTGGATCGCCTCACCGGCCGCGATCGCGTCCTTGGCGACCTCGACGGCGTGGATGTATTCGTCGCGCCCGAGACTCGTCCCGACGGGGCCGCCGAGCGAGGGCGAGGGCGTCGCCGACGCTACGGCCGGTCGCCCGCCACGGGACCCGTTCTCGCGAGCCGTCGACCCGGCCATCTCGGCGGCGCTCGGCCGCGAGCTCCGCTCCAAGGCCGCGAAGATCGCCTCCTCGGCGATCCGGTAGCGACCCTCGAGATCGGGCGCGTCGGTGTGGAGCGAGGCGATCGCCGACAGCGTGTGGGTCAGGTGGTCGAAGACCAGGACGAGGTCGGTCTCGATGAAAGCGGCGGTCGGGACGCCGACCGGGTCACGTTCGGGGAGTGGCACGGTCGTCTCGAACGCCGAGATCGCGTCGTACGCCAGCGCACCCACGGCACCGCCGGTGAAGCGCGGCATCCCGTCGGTCGGCTGGACCCGGCGGCGCGGGACGAAGGCGCGGATGGCGTCGAGCGGGTCGGTCGCGGCCACGGTCTCGATCGGCAGGTCGGGCGAATAGGTCGGTTCGGTCACCGGCCGGGTCTGGATCCGGGCGAGGCCGTCGCGGACCTCGAGGAGCCGTCGCGGCCCGACGCCGAGGAACGAATAGCGACCGAGCCGCTCCCCGCCCTCGACCGATTCGAGCAGGTAGGCCGGCCCGCCGTCATCGAGCCGGAGGAAGGCCCCGATCGGCGTCTCGAGGTCGGCCGGGCGGGTGGCGCGCAGGAGGATCGTGTCGGCGTTGGCGGCGTAGCCGCTGCGCCTGCGCCAGGCTGATCGGGTCTGCTGTGCTCATCGCTCGGCTGCCTCGGGAGAATCAAAACGACCATTCGTCTCCGGGACGAAAGGTCGTGCCTTCCGCGGTGCCACCCTGTTTTCGGCGATGCCGCACTCTCCTGACCGGCGGGCCCTCGCGTCTCCGCGACGACCGATCGGCGCTGCCCTGTATCGCTGGCGCTCTGCGCCGGAGCCTACTGACGTCCGCGGCTCTCGCCGCTTCGTGGTTCGGTCCGGAGGCTCCCGGGGCCATTCCCTCGTCGTCGTCGCTCCGGCTCGCACCAGCCGCCGGATCTCTGGATCGACACGCGACGGGTACTCGTCCCGTTCACAGCCCGTCTCTTCGTGATGTCCGCGGAGTATGGGCACGAGCCCCGCGAGGCGTCAAGCACCTCGACTCCGGCCCGCGCCGGTCAGGCCACGCTGGCGTACGGCGTCCAGATGCGCGGCGCGTCCATCCCCGGGAGCGGCGCGTCAGCGACGGTCTCGATGCCGTGGACGAATGCCACGACGAGCTCCTCGTCGAGCTGGGTCCCGGCCGCGTCCTCGAGGCGGCGCAGCGCCTCCGCGACGTCGAGCGCCTTGCGGTACGGCCGCGTCGTGGTCATCGCCGAGAAGGCGTCCGAGACCGCGAGGATCCGCGCGATGTACGGGATGTCGGTGCCCGCCAGCCGGTCGACGTACCCGGTCCCGTCCCAGCGCTCGTGATGGTGGCGGACCGCGGCACGGATCAGCTCCACGTCGGGGAGGTCGCGGACGATCAGGTCGCCGAGCACCACGTGCTGCTGGACGATCTCGTACTCCTCCGAGGTGAGCTTGCCCGGCTTGCGCAGGATGTGGTCCGGGATGCCGATCTTGCCGACGTCGTGCAACAGGCCGGCGACGCGGATGGTCTGGATGAACTCGGGCTCGGCCTTCATCTGCTCGGCCAGGAAGACGCTGTAGCGGGCGACGTCCCCGGAGTGTCGCTTGGTGTATCGATCCTTCGTGTCGACCGCGAAGATCAGGCCCTGGTAGACGTCGAATGTGCGCGTCTCGGGCTCTGGCTCGGCGTGCTGTCCGGCGAAGCGGATCGCATCGCCGCCGCTGGCCTTGGCCTCCTGGAGGGTCAGCGCGGTCGTCGTCAACAGGTCGGTCACCGATGTGCCGTGGTCCGGGAACGTGCAGACGCCGACGCTGACGGTCAACGGGAGCCGCTCGGACGTGTCGAACTGGAGGGCGTGGTCGGCGAGCGCCGTGCGCGCCTCCTCGAGCAACACGCCGAGCGCGGCGATCTCGCCCGCGGGCGCGACCAGGAGCAGCTCATCCGGGCCGTATCGGCCCAGGATCACGTTCGCCGGCAGGTCGCGGCCGAACAGCTCGACCACCGTGACGAGTGCGCGGTCACCCGCCGTGTGCCCGTAGTTCTCGTTGAGCAGCCGGAAGTTGTCGATGTCCACGAGAGCGACCGCGAATGGCGTCCCGTCCTTGCGCGCCCCGTCGACCGAGCGGGCGACGGCATCGACCAGCGCCCCGTGATTGAAGGTCCCGGTCAACGGGTCGAGCTGTGTCGAGTCGATGAGCGCCTGCGTCTGGCGGGTGATGCGACCCTGCGCCGACCTGAACACGAGGAAGAGGACACACGCGGCGACGAGTGCCGCCAACAGGGTCACGACCACGATGTTGCGGCGGACCTCGTCGAGCTGGGCGAGGATCGGCACCGCATCGCGCCAGACGCCCACGATCCCGACGACCTTGCCATCGATGCTGAGCGGGAAGTACTCACGGACGACCGTCGACGTGGCAAGACCGGGGCCGGCCGCCCCACTGGCGGTCACGTCCACGATGTCGACGACCGCCGACGTCCCTGTGCCCGCCCGTGCGAATGCGTCCGAGGGCGCCGCGGACGCTCCTCTGAGGGCCGGATCGTCGGCGAAGATGACAGTGCCGTCCGGCCGTCTCACCTCGACGCGGAGGATCGTGCCCGGCGTCACGAGTGTCTTGAGCTGGCGTTCGACGATCGCCTGGCGCTCGCCGGGCAGCGTCCCGGCTGCGAAATCGTCGGGCGAGACGAAGCTTCCGACGAAGGCGCGCACGAGAGCGGTGTCGGTGCCGACGATCGAGCTCAGGGTGTTCGTCGAGAAATGCGCCGAGACCATGGCGGCCTGCGCCGTCGCGGTGACGCCCACGATCATCAGGAAGATGCCGAACACGAGCATCAGCACGACCGGCCGGCGCACGTGTGCCGACATACCGAAGGGTCGAGAAGCGACCCCCGGATTGACCGATGACATGCGGGAAACCGTAGTGCGAGCCGAGTGGGACGTACCCATGACGGAAGTCCCACCAGCGGCCCCGACCGCTGCTCAGGCCGTGCTATGCGCTTGGTAGATCGACCTCCTCGTACCCGTCACAGCGGACGACCGGAAGGGCGGGATAGCGCGGGTAGCGCGGGTCGCAGGCAGACCGCTCGCAGAGCCAGAAGATCGAGCCCCTGGTGGTTTGGATCCGACGCGAATGGCGGCACGTCCCGCACAGTCCAGGGGACGGGCCGCCCCGATGGTCAGGTGCCTCGTCCCGGGTCGTCACACGGCCAGCGTATCGGTCAGTGCGGCAGGCGCGCTGGATCAGCCTCCATTTCGCGGCCGTCGCCGCGCAGCCAGCGCCGCACGACCGGCAGCCAGACGAGACCACCGAAGATCTGGGCCAGCCCGATGACAAGCAGAAGGAAGCCCGGCACGGTGAGAAGCGCCGTCGGCACGACCCACTCGATGCCCAGGCCGACGGTGCCGAACGGCCCGAACGCGACCGGACCGACGCCGGAGGGCGCGCCGGCCAGCTCGGGCGGCGCCACGCTCAGCCCCGGGGGTGACAGGGGTCCGTTGCCGCCGGTGGTCGCCGCGACCGCCGCGACGCCGGCCGGATCGGCGGACTCGGAAGATCTCGGGCGCTGGGACGGGTTGGACGAGGAGTCGGGTGCTGGGGTGGGAGCGGCCGGGTCGACGTGGACGTCAGGAGTCGGTGTCGGCTCCGTGCCGGAAGGAGGCGGCGTCGGTGTCGGTGTCGGGAGGCCCGGAAGGGCGACCGTGGGCAGCGGCAAGGTTGGGAGCGGCAGGGTCGGCAACACGACGATGGGCTTGGGGGTCGGGGTCGGTGTCGGGGCGGGCGTGGGGGCAGGCGTCGGTGTCGGCGTCGGCGCAGGCGTCGGAGTGGGCGTCGGTGTCGGCGTCGGCTTTGGCGTGGGGGTCGGCGCGGGTCGTGGCCTGACGGTGATCGTGACGGTGACACTCAGGAGCGCGACGTCCGACTCATCGAATGGCTTGTAGACGAAGTGATCCGTGCCACTGAATCCGTTGTCGGGTTCGTAGCGGATGCGGCCCTCCTCGCGGAGTTCGAGGACCCCGTGGGACGTGCTGCTGATGAGCTTGGCGTAGATCGTCGGGCTATCGAGGTCGATGTCGTTCGCCAGGACCCCGGGCTTGTCGACGTCGAGGCGTGTCTGGTACGGCGTCGTATAGGAGTCGGCGACGCCGACGGGCGCGACGTTCAGGATCCCGAGCAGGCGCGGTGACGCGGCCGCGACGGCGGCAGGGCTGAGGATGACGGCCAGCGCGAACCACGCGGTGACCGCGCTCGCACCGAACCGTCGGAAGGAACGACGCAAAGCCGCTGGACCTCCTGCGGGACGATGCATCGAGTCTGCGGGGCAGAAAGGGCTATCCCAACCAGCCGATGGTCCCGGTCCATGCGGTCGACCGGCCCAGTGTCCGGATGCACCGGACCGCTCCGAGGGATACAGCCGCCAACGCGGCCAGGGAGCGTCAGGCGGACGAGCGTGGCGGAGAGGGTGGGATTCGAACCCACGAAGTCTTTCGACTCAGCGCTTTTCAAGAGCGCCGCCATCAACCGCTCGGCCACCTCTCCGGCCGTCAGGATACCAGCGCCGATCGAGGTCCCCAGACGGCCGATTCCGGCCCACGCCTCTCGTGGCGGACCTCTGACGGGGTATCCTCGGACGACTCGCCGGAACCCGGCCCACCGTCTCGGAGGGGATGCGCCATGACCATACCAAGCGCCTTCGTCGTCCAGCGGATGGGTGCAGAGGAAGGCCCGTACTCGCTCCAGGATCTCGCGACGCAGGCCCGGGCCGGCGTGCTGAAGTCCAACACGATGGTCAAACGGGCCGATGGGACAGGCGCCTGGTTCCTGGCTTCGGAGCTGCCCGGGGTCTTCTCGGACAGGGACTGGCTGGCGACGCTGCTGATCTCGTTCTTCGTGGGCTGGTTCGGCATCGATCGCTTCTATCTTGGCTACACCGGTCTGGGCATCCTCAAGCTCATCACCTTCGGCGGCTGCGGCATCTGGTACACGGTCGACCTGATCCTCATCGCCATGGGCAAGCTCGACGACTCGCAGGGTCGACCCCTCCGCCGCACGTGATCGACCGGCGCGGGATCGCCGCGATCCTTGTCGCCGGTGCCGCCGTCCTGCCCCGGGCCGTTCTTCGCGATTCGCCGGTCATCTGCCCGTTCAGGCGCGTCACCGGTCTGCCCTGTCCCGCCTGCGGCCTCACCCGCTCGTGGCAGGCCGCTGCCCATCTCCGGGTCACCGACAGCCTTGGCTATCACCCGCTCGGGGCGGCGACCCTCGTCGGCGCCATCGTGGTCGCGCTTGACAGCGGGGACGGCGCGCCACGGCTGGTGGAACGCCGTGACATCCAGTTGTCGGCCGTGGCCCTGTGGATGGCGACCTGGCTGTGGAGGCTGGCGCGCTGACGACGGACCGACAGGACGAGCGGAGGGGTCAGTCCCTGGCGATCGCGTCGCGGCCCAGGTAGGGCCGCAGCACCTCGGGCACCTCGATCGAGCCGTCCGGGCGCTGGTACGTCTCGAGCAACGCGGCCACCACTCGGGCCAGGGCGAGACCCGAACCGTTGAGCGTGTGGACAAGCTCGGGCTTCGCGCCCGGCTCGGGCCGGTAGCGGATCGCCATCCGGCGCGCCTGGAAGTCGCGGAAGTTCGAGCACGAGCTGACCTCGAGCCACCGCTCCACGCCGGGCGCCCAGACCTCGAGGTCGTACTTGCGGGCCTGGGTGAAGCCCATCTCGCGGGTGCTCATCAACAGCACTCGGTAGGCGAGTCCCAGACGCTGGAGGAGGATCTCGGCGCGCTCGGTCATCCATTCGAGCGCCGCGGCGGAGTCCTCCGGCCTCTCGAAGAGCACCATCTCGACCTTGTCGAACTGGTGGACGCGCATGATCCCGCGCGTGTCCTTGCCGGCCGCGCCGGCCTCGCGCCGGAAGCACGGCGAGTAGGCCGCGTACCGGATCGGCAGCTCGGTTGCCTCGAGGATCTCGTCGCGATGGAGGTTGGTGACCGGCACCTCGGCAGTCGGGACCAGGTAGAGCTCGTCGCGGGTGACGACGTACATCTGGTCTTCCTTGTCGGGGATCTGGCCAGTGCCGGTCGCCGACGCGGTGTTGACCACGGCCGGCGGCCAGACCTCGGTCATCCCGTTCTCACGCGTGTGGACGTCGAGGAACCAGTTGATGAGGCCGCGCTGGAGCGCCGACCCGGCGCCCTTGTAGACCGGGAAGCCCGAGCCGGCGATCTTCGCGCCACGGGCGTTGTCGATGATGTCGAGCTCATCGCCGAGCTCCCAGTGCGGCCGGCGGGTCCAGGTCTGGCCACCCGCAGGAGCATCGGCGCCGACCTCGCCGACGAGCGGCTGGTCGTGGGACCGCTGCTCGCCCCACATCCGGATCGTGACGTTGGCCTCCTCGCCACCGACCGGGATGTCGGAGTCGGGCGGGTTCGGGATGCGGAGGAGCAGGTCGTCGAGGTCCGACTGGGTGTCCGCCAGCGCCGCGTCGAGCTCGGTGATGCGCAGGCCGGCCGCGGTGGAGGCGGCGCGCAGGTCGGCGACCTCGGGTCCGTCGGGCGCGGCACCGCCCTTGATCGCCTCGCCGATCCGCTTCGAAGCAGTGTTGCGTTCGGCCTTGAGGGCCTCGTTCTCGGCCAGCAGTCGGCGCCGCTCGCCATCGAGCCCGATGGCGCGGTCGATCAGCGCCGGGTCCTCGCCCTTGCGCACGGCCCCGTCGCGGATCGTGTCGGCGTCCTCGCGGAGCCGCTGGAGTCCGACGCTCATGCGGGCGCTCCGTTCGTCGCCGGCGTGGCGTCGGCCCCTTCAAGGAGCCGTCGCACGACGAAGTCCTTGTCGAGCGATGCCAGCAGCCAACCAGCTCGCGGGCCATTCTCCCGGCCGATGAACGCTCGATAGATCGCGGCGAACGAGTCACGATTCGTTCGCATTCCCAGTCCGGATGCCGCGTCGAACAAGAGGTTCTGCCACTGCGCGCCACCGGGATATTCCGGAAGCGTCTCGGCTGCGATCGCGACGGCGCGGAGATAGCGACGCATGTCGTCGGTCAACTCCGATGCGGCCGCCGGCAACTCATCCTGGATGGCGATCTTTGCCGATTCTGGGGCGTATGCCTTGAGCCAGGCGTGGGCCGCCGCGACACGTTCCCGCAGGATCGCCACCTCCGGCTCGGTCAGCTGGGTGCCCTTCTCCGTCTCCACCCGGGCCGCCACATCGACACCCGGGATCTGCACTAGCAGGGCGAGATGCGCGAATGCCGGTCGGAACAAAGCTGCGGCGGCCTGCACGTCCGCGTTCGGGTCGAGCAGCGAGTACCGGAACGTAGCCTCATATCCGGGCGCGATCTCGCCCTTGACCTCACGACCGGCCGTCGCTGCGGCGAACTTGTCGAACTCGTCGAACAGGCGCGGCACCGCGTCGGTCCCATCCGGGTCGAATTCGATCGCCTGGTTGGGTCGTGGCCGGAGAAACAGGAATCGGAGCTGCTCCGGCGGGATGACCTCGGCGATCGTGTGCGCAGCAGCCCCCTGTCCCTTGGAGGTCGACATCTTCTTGCCGCCGATGTTGAGGAACTCGTATGGAACGTTGAGCGGTGGCTCGCGCTCGAACACCTCACGGGCGATGGCGTCGCTCCGGTCGCGCGATCCGCCAGCGGTCGAGAGGTCCTTGCCCCCCGGTTCGATGGTCACGCCGAAGAGCGACCATTGCGCCGCCCATTCGAGGTTCCAGGGCAGCTTCGCGTTCCCTCCGAACGGGCTGATCCAGCCGGACGAGCCACAGCCGCGCGCCCAGGTCACGAGGTCGGGCCGGCATTCGAAGAACACCTTGTCGCCGTCCCAGTCGGTCACGATCGTGGTCCCGACCTTGCCGCACGTGGGGCAGATCACGCCGACCGGGTGCCACGTCTCCGGATGCTGGACGTTGGCGACACGACGGTAGATCTCACGCACCAAGGCCGCCCGGTCGAGAGCCAGCCGGATGTACGGATCCATCTCGCCCGTCGGGTAGATGTCGCTCATCCAGTAGTAGCGGTCCGGCTGGATGCCAAGCCCGGCAAAGACGTCGATGAAGATGCCGGCGAAATGACGGGCGTAGCTTCCGTGCCCGTCGCCGGCCGGATCGGGCACGTTGGCCAGGGGGCGGCCCATCTCGCGGTCGATCGCGTCCGGGGTCAGGAGCGCTTGGGCGTCCATCGGGTCGAGGTCGTCGATGCCGTACAGCAACGTGGTCTCGTGGCCGTTCGCACGCAGGGCGCGCGCGATCACGTCGAGGATGACGGGTCCGCGCAGGCTGCCGACGTGGACCGTCCCCGACGGAGTCTTCGAATCGTTGACGACTTGCGGGCCGCTGACCCGGGCCGCGAGTTCATCCGCCCAGTCCATACGACCTCCGCGGATCTAGGTGATGCCGACGATCTTGTAGGTGAAGTCGCCGGCCGGGACCTTGACGACGACCTTCTCGCCCTTCTTCTTGCCGAGCAGGGCGCGACCGACCGGGCTCTCGTTGGAGATCCGGCCCTCGGCGGGCTTGGCCTCGGCGGAGCCGACGATCGTGAAGCGTTCCTTGCCGTCAGGGCTCTCGACCGCGACGGTCGACCCGATCTGGACGTGGTCGGTCGAGTGGTTCTCGTCGATGATCGTGGCGTTCTTGATCAGCGCCTCGAGCGTCTGGATCCGTCCCTCGACGAATGCCTGCTCGTTTTTGGCGTCCTCGTACTCGGCGTTCTCGGACAGGTCGCCGTGTTCCTTGGCGTCATGGATCCGGTTGGCGACCTCGGGTCGCTTCACCGAGACCATCTCGTCGAGCTCCGTCCGGAGCTTCTCGAGACCGTCCTTGGAAAGGTAGGTCGGCTTGTTGTTCACGGTCGGTTGGGCCCCCGCGATGCAGGTGGTCGGACGTGGTTGACCGAGCTGGGCGGTCTTCGATAAAGGAAAGAACTCCAGGCATCCCGCAGCCGAGCCGCGCGCCTGAAGTTCCGACCGGGTGCGAATGGTAGCCGTGCCGCCGGAACGTGTCAAAGACGCCCGGCCCACCCGGTGAGAACGCCTCTCAGCCGCCTCCGTTGCCCTCGGTCAGGCGGATCAGCCGACGCTTGATGCGCTGGAGCGAGCCGCGATCCGGGAAGGCCACGAAGAGGGTGTCGTCGCCGGCGATCGACCCCGCCACCTCAGGCCAGCGTGCTCGGTCAAGGGCGGCAGCGATGGCGTGCGCGGATCCCGGCAGCGTGCGCACGATCAACAGCAGGCCGGCCTCGTGGAATTCGACGGGCAGGTCCGCCATGAGCTTGCGCAGGCGGTCCTCGCCGGACGTCTCGGCCTCGATGAGTCGCGGCGGGAGCGCATAGGCCGCCGTCCCCTCGCGCGTGACCTTGATCAGACCGAGCTCCGCGACATCACGGGAGATCGTCGCCTGGGTGGTCCGGAAGCCTCGCTCGCGGAGGGCGGCGGCCAACTCCTGCTGGGTCCGGATCGGACGCTGGTCGACCAGATCCCGGATCGCCCTTTGGCGAAGCTGCTTCATGACCTCCATCGGTGGCGTCCTATCGCAACCAAACGACAACGACGACCGCGGCCAGGACCAGGCGATAGACGACGAAGATGTTCAACGAGCGCGTCCGCAGATAGCGCAGCAGGAAGCCGATGGCGATCATTCCCGACACGAACGCGGCGATCATCCCGACGAACAGCGGACCGAGACTGACCGCCACCCCAGCCTCCCCTGTCGCCAGTTTGCGGATCTCGAAGATCGCGGCGCCGACCGTGATCGGGGTCGCCAGCAGGAACGAGAACCGGGCGGCCGCCTCACGGTCCAGACCTGCCAGGCGGGCCGCCGAGATCGAGATCCCCGAGCGACTGATGCCCGGCACGAGCGCCAGCGCCTGCGCGGCCCCGAGACCGAACGCGAGCGGGAACGTGACGTCCTCGACGCCCTTGGTCCGCGCGCCCCATCGGTCCGCGAACCACAGAACGACGGCGCCGACGACGAGCATCGCGACAACGGACCCGATGTCGCGGAAATATTCCTCGATGGCGTCGTTGAGGAGGAAGCCCGCGATCGCGGCCGGGATCGTCGCCGCGATGAGGAGCCAGGCAAGGCGCCGGTCGGGGTCAGCGGCGAATGAGCGATCGCGGATCGTGGCGAACCCTGCCGGCACCAGCCGAACCCAGTCCGCCCGGAAATAGACGAGCAACGCGGCCAGCGTCCCGATATGCAGCATCACGCTGAATGCCAGGGACGTGATGAACGGGTCGGTCCAGCCGAACAGGAACGGCACGATGATCAGGTGCGCGGACGATGAGACCGGCAGGAACTCGGTGAGTCCCTGGACGATTCCCATCACGAGGGCCTGGATGACGGTATCCATGTTGGGTGAGCCTCATCCGCCGGGGGGCGGGCTGATGGCGACCTAGCGGATGAAGAGCGGCGCGAGGACGAGCGAGATGGTCGCGAGCAGCTTCACGAGCACGTGAAGCGACGGACCCGCGGTGTCCTTGAACGGGTCGCCCACGGTGTCGCCGACGACGGCCGCGGCGTGGGCTTCGGAGCCCTTGCCGAGGACGTTGCCGTCGTCGTCCTTGAGGTTGCCCGACTCGATGTACTTCTTGGCGTTGTCCCATGCGCCGCCGCCGTTGTTCAGGACGGTGGCAAGCAGGACGCCTGAGATCGTCCCGACCATCAGCATGCCGGCGACGGCCTCGAAGCCGAGGATGACGCCGATCGCGATCGGGGTAGCGACCGCGACGACACCCGGCAGGATCATCTGGCGAAGCGCGGCAGCAGTCGTGATGTCGACGACCCGGGCGTAGTCCGGGCGCTGGGTGTAATCCATGATCCCGGGCATCTCGCGGAACTGGCGCCGGACCTCGACGATGATCGTCTGGGCCGTCTTGCCGACCGCCTTGATCGCCAACGAGCTGAAGTAGTAGACGAGCGTCGCCGCCAGCAGCGCGGCGATGAACACGTTGACGTTGGCGAGGTTGACCGAGTTAAGCAGCTCGGCACCGGGCACCCCGGCTTCGATCCGCCGGCCTTGGATCAGGTTGATCTTGTCGATGTAGGCGCTGAACAGGAGGAACGCCGCCAGCGATGCCGAGGCGATCGCGTAGCCCTTGGTGAGCGCCTTGGTCGTATTCCCGACTGCGTCAAGCCGGTCGGTGATGTGGCGCGCGCCTTCCTCGATGCGGCTGAACTCTGCGATGCCGCCGGCGTTGTCAGTGATCGGACCGAACGTGTCCATGGCAAGGATGTAGGCGGTTGTCATGAGCATGCCCATGGTCGCGACCGCGGTCCCGAAGATGCCGCCGACGTTGACACCGGTCGACGACATCAGGTTGGCCTGCGTGCCGAGCCAGAAGCTGGCGAACAGGGCGATGGCGATGGTGATCGCGGTCACTGCGGTGGTCTCGAAGCCGATGGCGGTGCCCGCGATGATGTTGGTCGCCGGGCCGGTCTTCGACGCTTCGGCGATGTCACGCACCGGGCGGTATGAGCCGGCCGTGTAGTACTGGGTGATGTAGACGAAGGCGACGCTGGTCGCGAGACCGACGAGGCCTGCCGCGAAGAAGTAGATCCACGTCGGGAAGCCGCCGATCCCGGTCCCGCCGTTCGTATTCATCATCACGTTGGTCGTGATCAACAGACCCACGACGGAGAGCAGGGTCGTGACCCAGTAGCCGCGGTTGAGCATGTTCATCGGGTCTTCGTCTTCCTTGCCCCGGACGAAGAAGATCGCGACGATCGTCGCCAGTAGCCCGAAGGCGCGGACGACGAGCGGGAAGAAGATCCAGGCCTGCGGGTTCGGCCAGCCGGCGGCGTCCGCGATGGCGAACACCCCGACGCCGAGGATCATCGCGCCGATGTTCTCGGCGGCGGTCGATTCGAAGAGGTCCGCACCGCGGCCCGCGCAGTCGCCGACGTTGTCGCCGACGAGGTCGGCGATGACCCCGGCGTTGCGAGGGTCGTCTTCAGGGATGCCCTTCTCGACCTTGCCGACGAGGTCCGAGCCAACGTCGGCAGCCTTGGTGTAGATGCCGCCGCCGAGCTGAGCGAACAGCGCGACGAACGAGGCCCCGAAGCCGAAGCCGACGATAAGGAACGGCGCCTCGGCGACGGTCACCTCGCCGACGAAGGTCGAATAGGCGGTGAAGATGCCCCACACCCCGAGGAGCGACAGGGCGACGACGAGGAAGCCCGACACGGCGCCACCGCGCATGGCGACCTGGACCGCCTCGACGAGGCTGCGGCGGGCGGCCGATGCCGTTCGGACGTTGGCCTTGACCGCGACCAGCATGCCGATGATCCCTGACGCCATCGAGCAGGCGGCGCCGATGAGGAAGGCGATGCCCGTCAACACCCCGATGGGCAGACCGGCGAGCTTCGGCACGTCGGCGACATCGGCCGTTTCGACGATGCCGATGACGACGCCGATGACGATCGCGCCGACGACCGCGAGGATCCCGATCGTCGTGTACTGACGTCGGATGAACGCAGTCGCACCCTCATAGATGGTGCCCGCCACGTCCTGCATCGCCTGGGTCCCGGTGTCGCGCGACAGGACGTCCCTGGCCAGGTAGATCGCGAACAGGATGGCGATGATCCCGGCCGGCAGGATGATCAGTTGAAGTGAACTCGCATCCATCGGGGTCAGAAGGTCCTCCACCATGGGCTTGGGTCCGGTTCCGATCCCAGCGCGTGGCGTGCGCCACTCGGGAGCGGGCGACGTGGGAGTGTCGGCTGGGGGTCCCTTCGGTATCCGATCGGGGGCGGGACCTTGCAGGCCGTCGCGGAGTGTAACAAGGCGCGAGAAGCCGGGTCAAACCCGCTCGCCGAGCCGGTTATGCAGGTCCCTGACGGCCACCGGCGGGCTCCGGGGGCCAGCACCTATACTGCGCGTCTTGTGACCCGACGATCCACGTTCGGGTGTCTCTTCGAGATCGTCGAGACACTCGTCCTCACACTGATCATCTTCCTTGTCATCCAGACGTTCGTCGCCCAACCGTACAAGGTCCAGCAGCAGTCGATGGAGCACACGCTGGAGCCCGACCAGTACGTCCTGGTGGACAAATTGACGCCCCGCTTCGACACCTACAAGCGGGGCGATATCGTCGTGTTCACGCCCCCGCCCGACTGGTCGCGCGAGGATGACACGCCGTTCATCAAGCGCGTCATCGGGCTCGGTGGCGAGACCGTCGACATCCACGACGGGAGCGTCTTCATCAACGGCACCAAGATCGACGAGACGTACCTGTTCGCGCCCGAACCCGGCGATCCCGCCCAACCGACGAGCGTCCCCGGCGACGAGCACCAGTGGGTCATCCCGGCCGGCGAGGTCTTCCTGATGGGCGACCACCGCGCGAACTCGTCCGACTCACGGACATTCGGGCCTGTCGAGACGTCGCAAGTCATCGGTCGTGCGTGGCTGCGCTACTGGCCGCTCGATGTCTTCGGGATCCTTCCGACGCCCACCTACCCGGAGCTGGCGCCGACGACGCCATGAGCCGCCCGGCGTGAACCCGGCCCTGGCGGGGGTCGCGATCGTGGTCATCGTCGGAGCCGTCGTGGCCGGCTCCGCCAGGAACGCGCGTACCGCGATCCTCGGTCTGGTCGTCGCGCTGGTCGCGGCGCCGCTCCTCGCCGATCCGCCTGCCGCACCGCTCGGCCTGGCCGCCCGACTCGTTGCCGCGGTGCTGGCCGGGTATCTGCTGTGGGTCGCGACGCGCGGTCCGGCCGCAAGGACCGGCGGCACGCTCGTGGGCTGGCCGACCGAAGCGTTCCTGGCGATCGCGGCCGCCGTCGTCGGCTACGTCAGCCACGGCCTGGGCGCGCCGGGGCTGGGTCCGCCGGTCGCCGCCGCGGCCGGGTTCGCCCTCGCCGCCCTGGCGATCCTGCCCGTCCTCAACGGCCGCGACATCATGCGCATCGGCCTGGGGCTCCTCCTCCTGCTCACCGGAGCGCTCCTGGTCCGGACGAGTCTCGGAGGCACGCCGGCCGAGCTCGAGGACATCCTCACCGCCGCCCTCGTCGCCACCCTCGGCGGGGCCGTGGCGATCCTGGCGATCGCGAGCCGATCCGACGGCCGGCCCGGCTTCGAGCTCAGCGCGACCACACCGCACCGCTCAAGCCATGGCGCCGACGCACACCCGATCGAACCCGAATGAGCCTGGTCGTCTTCGTCGTCGTCACATTCGGCGCCGCCACCCTGGCGATCGCGCTGCGCGCGCGTCGCCCGTGGGGACTCAGCGCCGGACTCCTCGGGTTGCTGGCGGCGATCGTGGCCGCCGTCGCCATCGATCCGGCGCAGACGCTGGTGATCGGCGGGGCCGGTCTCGCGACGAGCGCCTACCTCCGCCTCTTCCTGATCCTCGGCTCCGTCGTCGCGCTCGGGCTGACGGTCGCCGGGCTGGCCAGCGGCACGCGGCGCGACGCGCCGGCGGTGACGCTGACGATCCTCGGGTCGGCCGCCCTGACCACTGGCCCTGGTAGATCCGCGCCTGGCGGTCCTGGCGGCAACGACCGGCGGGCTGTTCGGCGTCCTCATCACGCTGACGCCCCGCGACGGTCGTGCCGGCGCGACGGTCGGCATCATGGAGACGCGGGCCGTCGTCGTCGCCGGGGCCCTGGCGATCGCCGCGACGGCCTGGATCGGCCGCGACCTCAGCCAGCTCGACGCGCAGCCGGTCGTCTTCGGGCTCGCGTACCTGGCCTTTGCGACCGCCGTCGCGATGCGTTTCGGGGCGATCCCGTTCCACCTCTGGGCGGCGCGTCTGACCGATGTCGTGCCGGAGACCGCGCTTCCCGTCCTGACCGCGATCGCGCCGGCGTCGCTGGCGGTCGTCGCGCTGGCGTGGGTCGGCTCGGCTGTCGCGCCGGTCGCGGTCGACCTGACACCCGAGCGGTACATCGTGCTCGCCATCGCGGTCGCCACGATCCTGCTCGCGGCGGTCGCCGCCTTCGTCCAGGACGACCTGGAACACGTGCTCGGCTACTCGATCGTCGGCGACGCCGGGGTCATCATCCTCGCCCTCGCCGTCGTTGGCCCCGGCGCGCTCGCGCCTGGCCGGACATGGATCCTCGTCTTCATCGTCGCCCGCGGCGCGTTCGCGGTCTGGGCGGCAGGGATCCGGGCGGGCTTCTTCACCGGCCGCGTCGCCGACCTGCGCGGCTGGGCACGCCGCTCGCCGCTGCTGCTGGTCGCGTTGCTCGTGGTGGCTGTCGCCAGCGTCGGCTTTCCGGGCCTGGCCTCGTTCGATGCGCGGGCGTCCCTTGTCGGCCTGGCGGTGGCACAGCCGATCAGCTCGTTGCTCCTGGTCGTGACCCTCGTGCCGCTCATCTATTACGGGCGGCTGCTGGCGATCGGGCTGGCGCGGCCGGATCGGGTCGGCGAACCGGTCGTCGCGTGGCGGCCCCACGGGGAGCGTCCGAGCGTCGGCGACCTCCGACACTGGGGGCGCAGGTCGTGGGACGCCAACCGGGCGTTCACGACGGCATCGCTGGCCGCGCTGCTGGCACTGCTGGCACTCGCCACGGCGGCTGGTGCCTTCGGTGGTCCCGCTGCGGCCGCAGAACCGGTGCCGACCGTCGCGATCCCCGACGACTTCGGCCGCCCCGAGTCGACGAGCGGCCTACCGGCGCCGCGGGCATCGGCTGCGCCGTCGGTGCCCGGGTCCGCCTCGCCCTCGGGCGAGCCGTTGGTCTCGCCGTCAGGTTCGGAGTCGCCGCTCCCCTAGTCGTTCGGGGCGAGGATCCACAGGTCGGCGTCGCGCTCGTAGTCGAGCAGCTCGGCAGGGTCGAACCAGAGCGCAAGCTCGGTGGCGGCAGCTTCGGGGCTGTCGGACGCGTGCACGATGTTCTGGGCGGTCTCGAGCGCGAAATCGCCACGGATCGTGCCCGGCGCGGCCTCGTGCGGACGCGTCGCGCCGTTGATCGCGCGAACGACGGCGATGGCGTTCGGGCCGTCGAGCGCGAGCGCCACGAGCGGCCCCGAGATGATGAACTCGACCAGCCCGGCGAAGAACGGCTTCTCGCGATGCGCCGTGTAGTGACGCTCGGCGAGTTCGCGATCGACCCGCACGAGCTTGAGCCCGACGACCTTGAGGCCGCGAGCCTCGTAACGCGCGAGGATCCGGCCGATCAGCTGCCGCTGGACGCCGTCGGGCTTGACGAGGACGAGAGTACGTTCGCTGCCTGGCATGTCTTCCTTGCGGTGGGGAGGGTGCTGGACGAGGCGGGATTGTATCGGATGAGCGGCGGCGATCAGCCCGGCGCGTCGCCGTGCGTCTCGGCTGACGCGTCGTGGGCCTCTGCCTCGCCGTCCGATCCGGCTCCATCGAAGGTCGTCATCACGCCCTCCTCGACCTCGTGCGCCGACGCCTCCGCCCTCGACGTCGCGTCGGTCCCGTCCGTCCCATCGGTCCACTCCGTCGCGCCGGTCTCGGTGGTGGCCGGCCTGATGCGCGACCGGCGCCGACGCTCGGGCAGGCCGCCGCGCGCCGCTGCAAGGTATGCCTCCCTGGCCTCGTCCTCGTGGCCGGCCAGCCGGTACGCATCGCCGCGGACGATGAGCAGGTTGGGCGCGCGTGCGCCTGCGGTCGCCTCGAGGACGGCCGGGGCCAGCGCCGGGGCGACCCGTAGAGGCGAGCCCGAAGTGCAGGACCGCCTCGTTGAACTTGCCCGCGACGAGAGCCGTTCGACCAGCCTCGAGCTCGAGGGCCGGCTCGGGGAGATCGCGCGCGCCCGGCTCCTCCGGCGGGTCGTCGGCCCACAGGCCGAGCGTCATCGGTCCGGGCGCAAGCGCCGGGACGGCGGCCGGAGCCGCCTGGACCGCGTTGGCGGCCCTCCCCGCCGGAGCCTCGCTGTTCTCCCTCCTGTCGGGTGCGTCGGAGGCCCGATCGAACAGCGTCGGCGCGGTCGGTGGCGGCTCGTCGGCATCGGGCGGCCACGCCGCGGACCGCGGCATGCCGGCGAAGATCGCGTCGATCGAGCCGGGCGCGCAGGCCATCGCCCGCGCCGCGAGCCGGCGCAATTCGCTCGGGCGACCGAGCGAGGCCGCCGCCTCGGCCGCGATCAGAAGGGCGACCGCGTGTTCCTCGTCGCCACGCAAGCGCCACCGCGGCCGCCTCGCCCGCGCCAGCCAGGTCGCCGGTCCGCCAGCGGACCTCGGCAAGGTCGACAAGGCCCAACGAGTCGAGCTTGCCCATCCCGGCCAGCGTCTCGAGCTCGGTCCGGGCCAGAGCCAGCGACCCGAGCCGGAGGTGGGCGTGGGCGAGGAGTAGCTCGGCACTGCGTGCGGGCGGCGTGTTCGGTCGGGTGAGTGTGGTGGTCATGCGGGCAACCGAAGGCGAGCCTCGAGCCCGCGCAGGTAGCGCGCGGGAGCGACGGCCGCCAGGCGCAGGACGTCGTCGCGGAAGAGCTGCCCGGCGAGTCGCTGGACGGCCGGGGCGTCAACCGCCTGGACCGCGGCGAGCGCCTCGTCGAGTGTCAGGACGCGGTCGTGCAGCGCTTCCTGTCCTCCGATCCACGAAGCGACGTGGCGCGTGTCATCCATGCGCAGCTCGAGGCCGCCGGAGAGATAGCGCTTTGCCTTCTCCAGCTCGGCGTCCGGCACCAGCTCATCGCGCAGGCGGGCGAGCTCGACGAGGATCGCGTCGAGGGCGGCGGGCAGGCTTGCCGGATCGACCCCGGCAGAGACTTCCAGCGCTCCCGCGTCGGCATAGTCGACGAGCCCGGACGACACGTCGTAGGCCAGCCCGAGATCCTCGCGGACCGACAGGAAGAGCCGGCTGCTCATGCCGTCGCCAAGGACTGCGTTGAGGACCGCCAGCGTCCAGCTGTCCGGGTGGTCCCGATGGAGGGCCGGCACGCCGAGGCAGAGCTGCGCCTGGCTCGTATCACGCTTGCCGGTGCGCACACGCGGTCCGGCCGGCAGGACCGGAGCGGGTGCGAAACCCGGGACCTTCCCGTTGCCCGTCCCGAATGCCGTCCCGGCGAGGCCGACCGCCTCGTCGTGTGACAGGTCGCCGACGACCGCGACGACCGTGTTGGCCGGCCGGTAGGCAGCCCGCCAGAACTCGCGGATGGCTGCCTCGGGAAGCGCCAGGATGTCGGATTCCTCGCCACAGATCTCGCGCCCAAGCGGCCCGTCGCCGAACATCGCTGTCTGGAACAGGATCTGGCAGTACTCGGACGGATCGTCGAGATACGAGCGGATCTCCTCGATGATCACGGTCCGTTCGCTCTGGATGTCGGCGTCCTCGAGGCGGGGCCGCACGATCAGCTCGCCGATGACGTCCATGGCGCGGTCCACCTCTCTACGCGGGACGCGCACCCAGTAGACGGTCGATTCGCGATCGGTGGCCGCGTTGAACGAACCGCCGACGCCCTCGATCGCCTCGCTGATCGCGCGGGTCGAGGGATAGGCCGTGGTGCCCTTGAAGGTGAGGTGCTCCATGAAATGGGCGACGCCGACCTGGCCGGCCGTTTCGAGGCGCGACCCCGCCAGGACGTAGGCGGCGATCGAGACCGAGCGCGCGGTCGGGAGCCGGGCGCTGATCACGCGAGGGCCGGCTGGCACGACGGTCCGTTCGAACATCCGAGCGATGGTAGCGGATTGGGGCGATGGCACCCCGCGGGGCCCGCCGGACCACCCTTGATTCAGGGCTACATCGGCGGTCGGTCCCGGGCTATCCTTCGTGGCGACCGTTCCGGCCGGGAAACCGTGCGGCTGCCTCTGGATCGCGCTGCCGAGCGCGCTGATGCCAACCCGTTCGGACCCTGTCCGAGCGTTTCGAGGAGGAGAGTCCATGGTCACCACGCGTCTCCGGCTGTTGTCGCTGCTCACGGCGGCGATCGTCGTCTTCGGTGCCTGTTCGAACGCCGCCACCCCGAGTAGCTCGGCGGCGGCGGGCGGCTCGGCTGCCGCCAGCACCTGCGCCGCGACAGGGACCGCGGCCGGTGCGACGGATCTCCAGATCCCCGACGTCGTCGCGGGCAAGTTCAACGTCGCGATGGTCCTCATCGGCCCGCACAACGACAACGGCTGGAGCCAGGCCCACTACGAGGGCCTCCAGTACGTCTGCGATCACGTGCCGGACGCGCATGTCGCCTACATCGAGCTCGTCCCTGAGGGCGCCGACTCCGAGCAGGTCTTCCGCAGCCTGTCGCGCAAGGGCTTCAACTTCATCATCGGCACGTCATTCGGCTACATGGACCCGATGGCGGCGGTCGCCGAGGAATTCCCCGACATCACGTACCTGCACCTGACCGGCTACAAGTCGAACGGCAAGAACTTCGGCAACTTCTTCGGGGCGATCGAGGACTTCAAGTACCTCGCCGGGATGCTCGCCGGCTCGCGCGCCAAGAAGGACGGCAACCCGAAGATCGGTTATATGGCGACGTTCCCGATCCCGGAGGAGCTGCGCCTCGGCAACGCGATCATGCTCGGCGTCAAGCAGACCTGCCCCGAGTGCACGATGGACATCCGGTTCATCAACACCTGGCACGACCCGGTCAAGGAGCGTGACGCGGCGGCCTCGCTGTTCGACGCCGGCGCCGACGTGGTCTTCACCGGCGCCGACACACCGGCCGTGGCCGACGTCGCGCAGGAGAAGGGCAAGTGGGCGGTCACCTACGACCACCCCAACTCGTGCACGGTCGAGCGCTGCCTGACCGCCCCGTACTGGATCTGGGGTCCCGAGTACACGCGCATCGCCGAACAGGTCAAGGCCAAGACCTACAAGGCGGGCTACGAGTACTTCGACGGTGAACTCGAAGGCGATGGGCCTGGTCGGGTTCATGGACGGCCAGACCGTCAGCAAGGGTGTCTCCGACCTTCCCGAGGCGGACGTCACCAAGGTCAAGGACACGCTGGCCAAGATCCTCGCCGGCACGTTCGGCCGGTTCGACGTCTTCGCCGGACCGATCAAGGACAACACCGGCAAGGAGATCCTGGCGGCCGGCGCCAAGCTCGAGCAGTCCGACCTCGACCAGTTCCCACCGGGAGCCCCGGGGAACGAGTGCAAGACCTGCATGTACTGGTGGGCCGACGGGATCAGCGTCCCGCTCCCGGCCCTGGGTAGCTAGGCCGATCGGGGCTCGCGGGCGATCGCCCGCGAGCCCACCCACGCTCCCGAGGTGCCGCCTCCGTGACGTCACCCGTCTCATCCGTGTCGTCCGTCTCGACGCCGGTGCCTGCGCTCGAGGCGCGCGGCATCGTCAAGGCCTTTCCCGGAATCGTCGCCAACGACGAGGTCGACTTCGACCTGCGCTCGGGCGAGATCCATGCGTTGCTCGGCGAGAACGGCGCCGGCAAGAGCACCCTGATGAACATCCTGGCCGGGCTCTACCGGCCGGACGCCGGCGAGATCCTGCTCGACGGAACGCCCGTCGCCTTCCGGTCGCCGCGCGACGCGATCGCGGCCGGCCTCGGGATGGTCCACCAGCACTTCACTCTCGTCCCCTCGCAGACGGTCACCGAGAACATCCTGTTGGGCCTCGACCAGCCCAGGTTCCGTCTGAACATCGGCCGTTCCGAGGCCGAGGTCGCCCGTCTCGCCGACCAGTTCGGCATGCGCGTCGACCCGCGGGCAAAGATCTGGCAGCTCTCCGTCGGCGAGCAGCAGCGCGTCGAGATCCTGAAGCTCCTCTACCGCGGGGCACGGATCCTGATCATGGACGAGCCGACCGCGGTGCTGGCCCCGCAGGAGGTCGACGAGCTGTTCCGCACGCTCCACTCCATGGCCGCCGACGGCCGGAGCGTGGTGTTCATCAGCCACAAGCTTGGCGAAGTGCTCGCCATCGCCGACAGGATCACGGTCATGCGCCGCGGCGTCGTGACAGCCGCCGGCATCTTCCCGCGCGAGACCTCGACGACCGACCTGGCCCGCCGGATGGTCGGACGGGACGTGCTCGAGACCATCCAGCGGACGCCGCAACGGGCTGGTGCCACGGTCCTGGCGGTCAGCGATGTGACGGCCGAGAACGACCGCGGGCTTGCCGGCCCTGCGTGGGGTCTCGCTCGACGTGGCCGCCGGCGAGATCGTCGGCATCGCCGCGGTCGCCGGTAACGGTCAGAGCGAGCTGGCCCAGGTCATCACCGGCCTGCGAACGTGCGGCGGCAGCGTGACGGTCAACGGCGAGGAGATCGCCAATCGGCCGGCCGGTGAAGCGATCCGCCACGGGGTCGCACATGTCCCGGAGGACCGGACCGGGGTCGGCACGTCGCCGAACCTGTCGATCACCGACAACCTGATCATGAAGCGCTACCGCGACGCGCCGGTCGCTCGTGGCTGGTTCATCGACGACGCCGCGGCGCGGGCGCTGGCCCAGGGGCTCAAGGACGAGTACGCGATCGCCGCTCCGTCGATCGATACCCAGGCCCGCCTTCTGTCGGGTGGCAACCTCCAACGCCTGATCATCGCCCGCGAGATCGAGTCCGGACCGCGCCTGATGGTAGCCGTCCAGCCCACGCGAGGCCTCGACGTCGGCGCCATCGAGGCGGTCCATCGCGTGCTGCTCGCCCGGCGCGAGGCCGGGACAGCGATCCTGCTCATCTCGGAGGACCTCGACGAGATCCTCGCCCTCGCCGATCGGATCGACGTCCTGTACGAGGGCCGGATGGTCGGCTCTTTCGCGGCCGATGCCGCGGACATCCACGAGATCGGGCTGCTGATGACCGGTGGCGGGGTCGCGGCCGCGGAGCCCACCGACACTGCCGCCCCGGCAACCCGCGCATGAGCTTCTCGCTCGAGCCCCGGACGGACGCCCCACGCTGGCTGGCGAGCGCCCTGACGATCGCCGCATTCGTGTTCGCGCTCGTCCTCAGCGCGGTGATCATCGCTCTCGTCGGAGGCGACCCGATCCGCTCCTATCTGCACATCCTGGGGGCGGCATTCGGGAGCGTCGGCGTCATCTCGGACACCCTGGTCAAGGCGACACCGCTGATCCTGACCGGCCTTGCCTGCTCGCTCGCATTCCGGATGCGGCTGTGGAACATCGGCGCCGAGGGACAGTTCCTGCTCGGTGCCTGGGGCGCGAGCGCGATCGTTCTGGCGCCGATTCTGCCGGCGGGCACGCCAGCGATCATCGTCATCCCGGCGATGATGGTGGCCGGTGCGATCGCCGGCGGGCTGTGGGGCTTCATCCCGGGCATCCTCAAGGCTCGGCTCGGGGTCAGCGAGATCATCGTCACGCTGATGCTCAACTACATCGCGCTGTCGTGGGTCCAGTTCTGGGTCTTCGGGCCGTGGAGCGAAGGGGGCTTCCAGCAGACCGACGCCTTCCCGCGCGAGGCCTGGCTGCCACGGTTGACGGACTTCGCCACGGCAGTTCCCGGGCTCGGCGGGCTGACGGTCCACCTCGGGCTGATCTTCGGGATCATCGCGGCGACCATCATGTGGGTCGCCCTCGAGCGCACCCGCTGGGGCTACGAGATCCGCCTCATCGGCGACAGCCCGGCCGCCGCGCGCTACGCCGGCATCGACATCAAGAAGAAGATCGTCATCGTCTTCTGCATCTCAGGCGCGCTCGCCGGCCTGGGCGGCATGAGCGAGGTGTCCGGCGTGGTCCACCGCCTTCAGGACCACATCTCGCCGGGGTACGGCTTCACCGCGATCATCATCGCCTACCTTGCCCGCTTCGGGCCGTTCCGGGTCATCGTTGCCTCGATCCTGTTCGGAGCGCTGATCCTCGCCGGCCGCGAGATCCAGCCGCAGGGGATCCCGGCGATGATCCAGGGCGTCATCCTGTTCTCGCTGATCCTCGCCGACGTCCTGACCCGCTACCGGATCCGCTTCGAGCGCCGGCTGGCGATCGCCTGATGGACATCACGAACGTCCTCGCCGCGGGCGTCGCGACCGGCACGGTCCTGCTCTTCGCCGCGATCGGCGAGATCTTCGCCGAGCGCGCCGGGGTCCTGAACCTCGGTGTCGAGGGGATGATGCTGTTCGGCGCGGTCGCCGGCTTCTCGACCGGCGTCGCGACCGGTAACCCGTGGCTCGGCGTCCTCGTGGCGATGCTGGCCGGGGGCATGCTCAGCCTGGTCCACGCGGTGATGACCATCTCGTTGCGTGCCGACCAGGTCGTTTCGGGACTCGCGCTGACGTTCCTCGGGACGGGCCTGGCGCGCGTCCTCGGCGAGGGCGTGTCGAGTGCCACCAACATCGCGCTGATCCCGCAGGTCACCATCCCGGTCCTGTCCCAGATCCCCTTCCTCGGCGAGATCTTCTTCACCGACCAGCGGGCGCTGGTCTACCTCGGCTACCTGCTGGTGCCGCTCGCCTGGTACTGGATCGGCCGGACGCGGCCGGGGCTCCATCTCCGCGCCATCGGCGAGTACCCGGCGGCCGCCGACGCCCAGGGGATCGGCGTCTACCGCCTGCGCTATCTCTACGTCTTCATCGGCGGGATGCTGGCCGGGCTGGCCGGGGCGACCATCACGCTCGCCATCTCACCGGGGTGGTTCGGCGACCAGACCACCAACGGGCGCGGCTGGATCGCCATCGGACTCGTGATCTTCGCCCAGTGGAGCCCGCATCCGGGCCGCCTTCGGGGCCCTGCTGTTCGGCGCGATCCTGCGCTTCATCCTCGACATCCAGGGGGTCGACGCGTTCCTTGGTTTCGCCAACCCGTTCCTGGCCGGCCGCTCGTCGACGTTCTTCCTCGAGATGCTGCCGTACCTGCTGGTCATCGTCGCGGTCATCATCGGGTCGCGCGAGGCGGCCCGGAAGCGGATCGGGGCGCCGGCCGCGCTCGGACGGCCGTACGTCCGGGGCGAGCGCGGGGCTTAGGTCCGGTCGTCCTCGGCGCGGACGTCGAGGCCCTGGAGCTCCATCTGGACGTAGCCGCTCGTGTCGAACTCGAGCTGGCGCGGCGCGAACGGCGAGGCGTCGACGTCACCGGGGCCGATCGGCGCGAACTCCACGATGACCCGCTCGTCGCCCTGGACGAGGGTGTAGACGAGGAGCTGGTCGGCCCGCGTCTCGAACTCGAGATGCTCGAACGAATCGATGTTCAGCGTGATCGCCAACGGCGTGAAGTAGGTCGACGTCTCCTCGTTGTCGAAGACGATCCGCTCCATCCAGCCGGTGCCGTGAGCGACGACGTCGCGACCGCGCAGATAGCGGTAGGTGACGGTCTGCTTGAGCAGCGGCCGGAGCAGGTGGAGCATGTCCGTCCGGCTCGTCACGACGCCGTGATTGACGAAGAACTTTGCGGGGGGCGAGCTCGACACCCGGCGTCTCCTCGGTGGGCGGAGGGGGACGGAGGCGATGGTACAGCACGGGCGGCTGGCCGACGACCCTGATTTCCGCTATTCCCCGGTCCGGCGCCGGTCCGGTCGGCGCTCTTCGCCCGCGTATCATCCCGCCATGCTCCTCGCCCTCGACATCGGCAACACCAACGTCACGGTCGGGCTCTTCCGGGCCGGCGCGCTGCTTGCAACGCGACGCGCCGCGACGAACCCGCGGGCGACGACCGACGAGGTCGAACTGCTGCTCGACGGGCTGCTGCGCCTGGACGGGATCGCCATCGCCGACCTCGACGCGATCGCCCTGGCGTCCGTCGTGCCGGCGCTGACCGGCGCCGTGGAGATGATCGCCGAACGGCGAGACCGGCCATTGCTGGTCGCCGGGGCGGGCACCGTCCCGCTCGCCGTCCGGGTCGACCGGCCGGACGAGGTCGGTGCCGACCGGCTTGTCAATGCCCTCGCGGCCGCACGGCTCCACGGCACGCCGGCCGTCGTTGTCGATTTCGGGACGGCGACGACGCTCGACTGCGTGGCTTCCGACGGGGCGTATGTCGGCGGTGCGATCGCACCCGGCCTGGAGCTCGGGCTCGAGGCGCTCGCAGCACGGACCGCCAAGCTGCCACGGATCGAGCTGCGCGCACCGGATCGGGCGATCGGGCGGGACACGGTGAGTGCCATGCAGTCGGGCACGATCTTCGGGTACCAGGCGCTCGCCGCCGGACTCCTCGCGCGGGTGCGGGTCGAGCTGGCCGACGCCAACGACGTCGCGCCCGCCGACGTCCGGGCCATCCTCACCGGCGGCCTGTCCGCCGCCCCGTGGGCGCGCGCGCTCGAGGGCATCGACGCCATCGACCCCGACCTGACGCTCAAGGGCCTGGCCATCCTCCACGCCGAGGTCGGCGGCGGCGAGCCGCTCCGGCTGGGCCTGGCGTGAGCGAGGAGCCGCGCGCCGGACGCCTCGCCGGACGTCTCATCGGCCTTGGCGTGACCGGGTCGATCGCCGCCTACAAGGCCGTCGAGCTGCTCCGCCTGCTGCGCGCCGAGGGCGCCGACGTCGCGGTGATGCTGACGCCGGCCGCCACGCGCTTCGTCGGTCCCCTCTCGTTCGCGGCCCTGTCTCGCCACCCTGTCGAGACCGAGCTGCTCGACCTGCTCCCCGACGGGCGGATCGGTCACATCGTCGTCGCCGACACGGCCGACGCGATCGTCGTGGCACCCGCCACCGCGCACTGGCTGGGTGCGATGGCCGCTGGTCTGGCCGGGGATGTCGTGACCGCCACGACCCTCGCGACGTCGGCGCCCGTCGTGGTCGCGCCGGCGATGGACGGCGACATGTGGACCCACCCCGCGACGGTGGCGAACGTCGCTCGGTCTGCGTGGGTTCGGGTACACGGTCGTCGAACCTGATGCCGGTCCGCTCGCGTCCGGCCAGACGGGCGTCGGGCGCCTGGCGGAGCTGCCGGCCATCGTCGACGCCGTCGTGGCGGCAGTCGGCGATCGCCCGGTCCGTGCCGCGGATCCCGCCGCTCGCCCACCCCTCGTCGAATCCGCCCGAGATGCCGACCTCGCCGGCCGCCACATCGTCGTGACCGCCGGCGGGACGCGCGAGGCGATCGACCCAGTGCGTTTCATCGGCAACCGCTCGACCGGCAAGATGGGCGCCGCGGTCGCCGAGGCAGCCCTCGACCGCGGGGCGCGCGTCACGGTCATCGCCGCGAACGTCGAGGTCCCCTTCCCGCCCGGCGCCACGGTCGTCCCGGTCGAGTCGACCGCCGACCTGCGCGCTGCCCTTCTCCGCGCGACATACGACGCCGACGGCGCCGCCGGCTTCGATGCACTGGTGATGGCGGCTGCGGTCGCGGACTTCCGGCCGGCGACCCGGGCAGACACCAAGCTCGCACGTGGCGACGCGCTGACGCTCGAACTGGAGGCGACCCCCGACCTGCTGGCCGAGATCGGCCGGATCGCCCGCGGCCTCGACTCCGACGGCGCGACGACGCGCGAACCGCTCCGGCCGGTCCCCGTCCTGGTCGGGTTCGCCGCCGAGACCGGCTCGCTCGAGCGAGCGGCCGAGAAGCTGCAGCGCAAGCGCCTCGACCTCCTCGTCGCCAACGACGTCGCCGAACCCGGCTCCGGCTTCGGGACGGACACCAACCGCGTCTCGATCCTGTCGGCCGACGGGTCGCGCGACGACCTGCCACTGCAATCGAAGCGTGCCGTCGCCGACCGCATGCTGGACCGGGTGGCCCGCGCGCTGGACGAGCGCGACATCGCCGCGCAGACTGGTGCCACGACCGAGCCGACACGGGAGCCAGCATGAGTGCCACACCGAAACCCGAGGAAACCGTCCGCCGCCTGACCGTGGTCGACATCGGCAAGCTGTACGCCGACGGCACGCGCATCCCGATGCTGACCGCGTACGACTACCCGACCGCCCAGATCCTGGACGAGGCCGGGATCCCGATGCTCCTCGTCGGCAATTCGCTCGGCCAGGTCGTCCTCGGCTACGCGACGACCGTCCAGGTGACGATGCCCGAGATGGTCCACCACACCAAGGCCGTCGTCCGTGGCACGAAACGCGCGCTGATCGTCGCCGACATGCCGTTCCTGTCCTACGCCACGCCTGATGAGGCCACCGAGAACGCAGGGACCTTCCTGCGCGAGGCGGGCGCCCAGGCGGTCAAGGTCGAAGGTGGGGTGCGCACGGCGCGGGTCATCGAGACCCTGGTCCGTGCCGGCATCCCGGTCATGGGCCACATCGGCCTGACGCCGCAATCGATCAACACCGCGGGCAAGATCCGAGTCCAGGGCAAGACCCGGGAGCAGGCGCAGTCCCTGATCGCCGACGCGCTCGCGGTCCAGGAGGCCGGCGCCTTCTCGATGGTCCTCGAGCTCGTCCCGGAGCAGCTCGCCGCGGCCGTCACCGAACGCCTTCATGTGCCGACCATCGGGATCGGCGCCGGCGCCGGGTGCAGCGGCCAGGTCCAGATCATCACCGACCTCATCGGCCTCGGCGATTTCATCCCGAAGCACGCCCGTCCGTACGTGCGGATCCGCGAGCAGATCCGCGACGCCGCCACCGCCTACGCGAGCGATGTCGCGGCTGGCACCTTCCCGGGACCGGCGGAGACCGTCCGAATGGATGACGCCGTCCTCGACGAGGTGCTCGGTCGTGGTGCATCCGATCGCCCGGCCGGTACGATCCCGGCGGGCGGCATCCCGCTCGATCGCGACCTCTGAAACACAGGCCCGCTTGACCGAGGTCGTCCGAACTCGCGCCGCACTGCGCGCTGCCCTGGCCGGTGCCGCGCGCCCGGTCGGTGTCGTTCCGACGATGGGTTGGCTCCACGAAGGCCATCGGGCGCTGATGCGCCAGGCGCGCGCGGCCGACGCGACGACGGTCGTGACGATCTTCGTCAACCCACGCCAGTTCACCGTCGCCGACGATTACACGCAGTACCCGCGGAACGAAGCGCGAGACGTGGCAATCGCCGAGACCGAAGGCGTCGACATCGTCTTCGCCCCGGACGCCGCCGAGGTCTATCCACCCGGCTTCGACACGGTGGTCTCGGTCGGCGCCGTGGCGAAGCCGCTCGAGGGTGCGGCACGCCCCGGTCATTTCGATGGCGTCGCGACGGTCGTCGCGATCCTGTTCGACCTGGTCGGCGCGGACCACGCCTATTTCGGGCAGAAGGACGCCCAGCAGGTGATGGTCATCCGCCAGATGGCGCGCGACCTGGCGATCGCCACTCAGGTCATCGCCTGTCCGACGATCCGTGAGCCCGACGGCCTGGCGCTCTCGTCACGCAACGTCCACCTGACACCGGAACAGCGCGCGGCCGCGCCCGTCCTGCATCGAGCCCTCCTGGCGGCGCGCACGCGCTGGCAGGAAGGCGAACGGTCGGCCGAGATCCTGCGCGACGCGATGTGGGAGACGCTGACTGCCGAACGGCTGGCCGACGTCGACTACGTTTCCGTGGCGGACGGGACGACCCTCGCCGAGCTCGATCGGGTCGACGGCCCGGCGCTCCTGTCGCTGGCCGTGCGCTTCGGCACGACCCGCTTGATCGACAACGAGCTTCTCGAGCCCGAACCGACCGCCTGATGCCCGGCATGGCTGCCGGGGGGCGGATCCTGCTCGCCTACCTCATCTACTTCGCGGCGCTCGGCGCTGCGTTCCCGTACCTGCCGGTCTTCTACCACGACATCGGGCTGGGGCTCGAGCAGATCGGGATCCTGACCGCGCTCCAGGCGGCGATGCAACTGCTGCTCGCCCCGGTCTGGGGCGGTCTTGCCGACCGGTTCCCGCATACCCGTGTGACTCTCCCGCTGGCCGCGGCGGTCGCCACAGTCGGTGCCACGCTCCTGTTCCGTGCCAGTGACTTCCCGACCGTTTTGGTCGGCTCGCTGATCCTGTACGGCGGCATGTCCGGGATCGCCCCGACCCTCGACGCGCGGACCCTCGAGACGCTCGGGACGGACGCACGCAGTCGCTATGGCGAGGTTCGGGCCTTCGGCTCGCTGGCGTTCGTCCTCGCGACGCTGGCCGTCGGGTTCGTGCTCGACGCCGAGGGTGCGCGCGCGCTGTTCTGGATCTACATCCCGTTCCTGATCGGCACCGTGGTTGTGACGGCGACGATCCCCCGTCGGGGCACCAACCATCAATCGATCAACCTCCTGCGGGGCGCAGGCCACTTCCTGGCGACGCCGGGGGTTGCGCTCTTCCTGGTCGGGTTCGTCGTGGTCTGGGCGTCGCTCGCCGCAGTCAATGCCTTCTATTCCATCCAGATCGTCACGCTCGGTGGGAGCACGGGATTGGTCGGCGTCGCCTGGGCTTTCGGCGCAAGCATCGAGGTCCCGCTGATGTACGCATTCCCGCGCATCGGAAGGCGTGTCGGCACCGAACGAGTGGTGGTGTTCGGCACGCTCGCATTCGCGCTTCGCGCGCTTCTGGGATCGATCGTCGCGGCACCGGCTGCGCTGGTCCTTATCGCCCCGCTCGAGGGCATCGGCTTCGCCTGCGTCTTCGTCGGTGGCGTCACCGTCCTCGCGGCGAGGGCGCCGGCAAGTCTCCAGGGGACGGCGCAGGGTGTGTTCGCCGGCGCGAGCGGGCTGGCCACGATCATCGGCTCGGTCGCGGGTGGTGCCATCGCGGAGGCGACCGACATCCCCGGACTCTTCCTGCTCTGCGCCGGCAGCGGGCTCATCGGCACCGCGATCGTGGCTCTTGCGCTGCTCCGCCCGGGGGCCTCGACGCGACTCGCGACGGCGGCCTGAGCGTCAGTCGGCGGGTTCGCGAGCTCCGTCTGCTGCCGGCGCCGGTCGCAGCGCGTACACGTCGAGAGTCGCTTCGCGCCCGCGGACCTCGACCGTCCGTCGATCGAGTCCAGCCGTGTCGAGCGATGCATGCTCTGCGGCCGCGAGCGAGACGAGGAGCTCGCCGGGACCCGCCAGGGATGCGAGCCGGGCCGTCGTGTTGACCGAGTCGCCGAGCGCGGTGAAGTCCGAGATCTCCTCGCTCGACCCGAGTGTCCCGACGTATGCGATGCCGGTGTGCACACCGCCACCGACCGGGATCGGCCCGCTTGCCGATGCGTCGGACCGCGCCGTCACCTCGAGAAGTCGACGTCCGCCTTCGATCGCCTTTCGGGCGTGGTCACGACCCGCGTAGCTCGGGATGTACAGACCGATGACCTCATCACCGACGAACTTGTCGACGACGCCGTCGGTCGCGACGACGGCATCTGCCGCGAGCCGGTAGAACGCGGTCAGCAACGTCGCGAACGCCGCCGGTCCGAGCCGCTCACCGAGGCCGGTCGAACCCCGGATGTCGACGAACAACATCGAGATCTCGATCTCGGCGCCGCCGACCCCCTGCTTCGTCAGGGCCTTCATGCAGTTCTTGCACAGCTGCGGATTGCGCTCCCACGGCCCGAACCATGGCTTGAGGAGCGCGCCACCGATGCCATGGAATGGCGCGTAGCAGAGCTTGCAGCGCGGCGCGGACGGGAGATTCCCGAACCGGCGGCGCAGGGCGAGCATGCCTCGATGCTCACCCGTGAGGATGGCCCGCCACTCCTCCTCGGTGGTCTTCTGTTCCACGCACGGAGTCTATCGAGGCCGTCTAGTCGAACCGGGCCTCTTCGGCGACCTCCAGCACCCGGTCGATGAACAGGTACTCCCAGAGCAACGCCTTGATCTCGGCGATCTTGCCGGCGTCGGACTGGTGGGTCTTGACCAGCAGGTCGTGGAGCTCCGAGGCGACTTTGTAGGTGTCCTCCGGCACGAGCGTCGCGAAGAGGTCGGCCGCGCGGATGGCGTCGAGGACCGACTCGGCCGGCCGGTAGCCGCCGGTCAGGACCAGCCCGAGCGGACCGTCGTCGTCGCCGGCCGCGTCCGCCTCGTCATGCGCACCCAGGATCGCGCTGATGACATCGATCCGGTCGCCGGGCACGATCACCAGGCTGCGCGGCCCGATCCGCTGGAGCATGTGCTCCGGCTCCATCGCGCCGATGGCGATCCCGCCGATCACCGAATCGAGATCGGGCCCCGGGTGGATGGTCTCGCCGTGGATGCCTTCGAGGACCATCGCCAAGGTCGGGTTCGACAGGATCGGTCGGTACGGCAGGACGCCGAGCAGAGGGATCCCGTGCCGCGCCAGCCCGCGCTCGAGCGTCCGGGCCAGTCCCGGCTTGGCATCGAGGTCGACCTTGTTGACGATCGCGCCGGCGACCTTCACGCCATGGCGCTCGAACAACGCGGCGTTGAGCACGATCTCGTCGATCGGGCGACCGACGCCTCCCTCGGAGACGATGACGGCCGGCGCCCCCAGGAGCGATGCCACCGTGGCGTTCGAGAGTCCGATGACCGCCCCGACGCCGGCGTGACCGGTCCCTTCGATGAGCAGGATGTCGCGATCGGCGAAGGCCGCATGGGCGGCCCGGATCCGCGCCGGGAGGTCCTCGACCACGTCGCCCTCGATGTAGGCCTGGGTGAAGCCGCGCGGGATGTGGACCGGGCTCATCTGGCCGAGCGGCTCGCGCAAGCTCGAAGACCTGCTTCATCAGGACCGCGTCCTCGTCGGCCGGGACGCCGTCCTCGATGACGGTGCGCTGCCCGACCGGCTTCAGGAAGCTCGCCGACAGGCCACGTCGCAGGAACCCGTCGAGGACGCCGAGGCTGACCGTGGTCTTGCCGCGGTTCTGCCCGGTCGCGGCGAGGTAGACATGGCGCATCAAGCGGCGCTGGTGGTCAGCTGCGGCTGGCGGTCTTGCGCTCGATGAGTTGGATCGCGTCGCGCAGCCGGCCGAGCGTCTCGGCTTCGACCGCGTCGGGCTCGAGGTACGGCCCGAGCCGCTCCATGATGTCGGCCACCAGGCTCAAGAAGACGCTCGCGTCGGCCACGAAGAACTGCGGCTCGTTGTTGTAGCGGACGAGCGTCAGGCGGCCCTGGAGGACGCGCCGGTCCTCGACGTGCGCGATCTGGGTCGCGAAGTTGTGGCCCTGGATGCCGTCGGGGTTGTTGAGGAAGTTCAGGGCGTTGTCGATGGCCAGGCCGAAACGTGCCCGCCAGGCGACCAGCCGCTCGTGCACCTCGGACGGGATGCGCACCTCGGCGACCTCGTCGAAGACCTCGGGGGCTACAGTCAGCAGCCCGACCAGCGTCGTCCCGGCGCGCGGGCCGAGCATCACCTGGAGGCTGCGCTCGAGGGTGAACACCTCCGAGTCGAAGCGCGGGCTGGTGATGACGTCGGTCAGCAGGTCCTCCACGTTGTCGAGGACGCCCGGCTCGGCGACCGCGTTCGACAGGTGGAGGATCTCCTCCTTGAACAGGAACTTCTCTTCATGGTCGAGCATGGCCGCGATGGTAGCACCGGAGGTGGGGACGGCCGCTGGCTCAGCCGAGTCGGACAGCCAGCGGCCATTCGGTCAGCCAGCGACCGCGGATTCGGTGGCGCGACCGACCTTGGTGGCTTCGGGCACCTCGATGAGGCGCCCGGTGTGGACGTCGTAGACGAAGCCGTAGATCGGGATCCGCGACGGGACCAGCGGATGGTTCCGGATGCGCGCGACGTCGTCGTGGACGCTGCCCGTTTGGTCGGTGATGGTCAGCCAGTCGATCTTGGCGCCTTCGGGCGAGCCGGGGCCCTCCCCGACGTCGTGGAAGCCCTGCGGTCCGAGGGCCGCGGTCTCGAGGCTGCTGGCCAGCAGGTCGCTGATGACCTCGTTGGTGAAGAACTCCATCCCGCAATCGGTGTGGTGGATGACGAACCACTCGTGCGTGCCGAGGAGCTTGTACGAGATGACCAGCGAGCGGATCGCGTCGTCGCTGGCGCGGCCACCGGCGTTGCGGATGACGTGGGCGTCACCTTCGTTCAGGCCGGCGAATTTGGCCGGGTCGAGCCGGGCATCCATGCAGGTGAGGATGGCGAACCGCGCGCGCCGGCGGCAGGGCCAGCCCGGACTTCTCGCCGAACGAGTCGGCGTAGGCTGCGTTGGCGGCGAGTACGTGGTCGAGGATGGCGGACATGGGCGCACTCCTGGATGTGACATTGGCTTCGACCGGGTCGCTGTCGGGTCCGGCCGGTCGACCGCCGAGACCCGATCGGTTCTGCGACTCCCGTCGTCTCGGGGCAACGAAAAAGGCCGAGGTTCCGTCTGGAACCACGGCCCTGTCCTTCGGCGTCGAAACCGGTCTCGACCTCTCGGTCGAGGGAAGCGTCAGACGCGTGCCTCGGGACGGCGGGGCCGCCCGGGACAACAGCACGCGACGCGGATCGCGCGAGGATCGCTCATGACCCGACGATACCCGCCCACCCGCGGCTGAGGCAACCATCGCCTCCGAAACGAAACCTGATCAGAGGCGACCGCAACCCTTACGGGTAGAGGCCGCGCAGCTCCATGGCGTCCGAGACGCGCTTGACCGCGACCAGGTAGGCGGCGGTCCGCATGTTGACCTGCTCGCGCTCCGCGACCTCGTGGGTCTCGCCGAACGCCTTGACCATGATCTCCTTGAGCTTGGCGTTGACGACCGTCTCGCTCCAGTGATCGCGGTTGAGGTCCTGGACCCATTCGAAGTAGCTGACCGTGACACCGCCGGCGTTGCACAGGATGTCGGGGATCAGGAACACGCCCTTCTTGAACAGGATGTCGTCGGCCTCGGGCGTCGTCGGCCCGTTGGCCGCCTCGGCGATCGAGCCGGGCCTTGATGTTGCCGGCATTGCGCGGCGTGATCTGGTTCTCGAGCGCGGCCGGGATCAGGATGTCGCAATCGACCTCGAGGACCTCGGCGTTGCTGATGTCCGATGCCCCGGGGAAGCCCTGGACGGTGCCGTGCTCGGCCTTCCAGCCGATCACCTTGGTGATGTCGAGACCGTCCGGGTTGTGGATGCCGCCGGTCGAATCGGAGACGGCGACGACCGTCGCGCCCTCATCGCGGATGAGCCGGGCAGCGATCGAGCCGGCATTGCCGAAGCCCTGGACCGAGACGCGCGACTTCTTCAGATCCATCCCGAGGTGGCGTGCCCCCTCGACGATGGTGTAGACGCAGCCACGGGCCGTCGCCTCGTTGCGGCCCTCGGAGCCACCGAGGCTGATGGGCTTGCCGGTGACGACGCCCGGGACCGTGTAGCCCGCGTGCATCGAATAGGTGTCCATCATCCAGGCCATGATCTGGGCGTTGGTGTTGACGTCCGGGGCCGGGATGTCCTTCTCGGGGCCGACCAGGACCTCGATCTCGGTGAAGAAGCGGCGGGTCAGGCCCTCGAGCTCCTTCTGGCTGAGCTTCTTGGGATCGACGATGACGCCGCCCTTGCCGCCGCCGTACGGGATGCCGACGACGGCGCACTTCCAGGTCATCCACATCGCGAGGGCCTTGACCTCGTCGAGCGAGACGTCCTGGTGGTAGCGGATGCCGCCCTTGGCCGGGCCGCGGCCGAGGTTGTGCTGGACGCGGTAGCCGGTGAAGACCTGGACCGACCCGTCGTCCATGTGGACCGGGAAGTGACAGGTGAACTCGCGGCGCGGCTCGCGGAGGACGAGGCGCATGCCTTCATCGAGGCCGAGGCGCTCCGCGGCGAGGTCGAACTGCTGCTGCGCGACTTCCCACGCATTGATCCGCGCAGCAACGTGCTCGGTGGTCATGGAATGGATGCCTCACGTGTCTGGCGGTCATCGACCGCCTCGATCTGGGTCGTCTCCCGGACGACCCCACGGGGCGCGCCATCTGTCGCCGGGAGGTCCGGATCGACGGTGGCACGCGACTCAAATTCGCGCTGAGTATAGACGCGACCCGGTCGATTCGCGCCTCCCCGATGGTACCGGGTGGCAACACTGTCGCAACCTTGTCGCAAGGTTGCGGGTCGTGTCAGGCGCGATACAGGATGGCGGCTCCGACGCAGCCAGGGCCGAGATGCGGCCCGACCGATGCCCCTACGAGGTCGATCGTGACGTCGGCCGGATCGAGGTCGGGCGCCCGGGCGAGGACCTGGTCTCGGAAGGCCTCGACATCGGGGCTGATCGTGTGCAGGATCGCCAGCCGCTCGATCGGTCGCTCGACGATGAGGTCGATCAGCCGTTCGCGCGCCTTGCTTCGCGTGCGCACCTTGTCGACGGTCTCGACCGCTCCGTCCTTGACCTTGATGATCGGCTTGACCGAGAGCAGTGTGCCGATCGCCGCCGAGGTCCCGCTGATGCGGCCGCCCTTCTTGAGGTATTCGAGGGTGTCGAGCGCGACGTAGATGAGGATGTCGTTGGTGCGCGCCTCGAGCCGCTCGGCGATCTCGGCGGCGGGTCGTCCCTCGTCGGCGAGCTCGACGCCGATCCGGGCCAGGATCCCCTGGGCCATCGACGCGCCGTTCGAATCGACGACATGGATCTCGCGGTCGGGCAGCATGTCGCGGGCGATCTGTGCGCTCTTGATCGCACCGGACAGGGTGCCCGCGACGTTGACCGAGACGATCGCCTCGGCCCCGGCCGCGAAGGCCGCCTCGAACGCTTCCTTGAAGTCGCCGGGCGACGCCGCCGCGGTCTTGGGGAATGGCGCATCGGGCGCGACCATCCGCTTCCAGAACTCCTGGGTCGACATCTCGACGCCGGCCTTGTAGGTCTCCGACCCGAATGTCACGAGGAGGGGCACGATCTCGATCCCCTCCGCGGCGGCTTGGGCCGGGTCCAGGTCGGACGCGGAGTCGGTGAAGATCGCGACACGGCTCAAGTCGGCTTCCTCCTCGGGTCCTGGGCGGGACCGTGCGGGCATGATACGGGCCGAGTCCAGCACGACGGCGGAGCCGTTACGCTTCTCGCGATGGAACGATCCCTCAAGTTCGTGCTGCTCGGCACCTTCACGCTCCGCTTCAGCACCGGCCTGACGGGCTCGATGCTGGCGTTCTATCTTGCCCATCTCCACGAGCACGGTGGACCGGAGGTCGACGGCGCCGTGGTCGGACTGTACGCCGCCCTGTTCTACCTCGCCGAGCTCGTCCTCTCGCCGTTCTTCGGGATCCTGTCGGATCGGATCGGGCACCACCGGGTCATGCTCTACGGACCGGTGTTCGGGGCGGTCGCGGTCCTCCTGACCGCCGTGACGACGAACCTGGTGCTGCTGGGTGGGACGCGGATCCTCGAGGGTGCGTCGGGTGCGGCAAGCGTGCCCTCGATCCTCGGGTTCATCGCCATGGCGACCGCCGGCGATGAGGTCATCCGCGGCAAGACCTCGGCGCGCTTCGAGGCGGCCACGCTGGCCGGCCTGGGAGCCGGCGCCATCGTCGGCGTCAAGCTGTTCGAGATCGTCGGCCCGACCGCCTTCTTCCTCAACGCCGCGCTCTACGGCGTCTCATTCCTCATCTACAAGTTCGGCGTGTCGGATCCGGGCGGCGACAAGGAGGCCGCGGCCGGCCAGCACGTGCGCGTGAGCCGATACCTCGACCTGATCCGGACGTCGCACGTGCTGGTTGCTCGCACCGACCTGGATCGCGGTCAACGCGGCCATCGGCGTGTGGCTCAGCCAGTCCGTTTTCCAGCTGGCGAAGGGCAACCCGAAGTTCCCGGAGCAGCTGCTGATGGGCGGCTTCACGGCCAACCAGATCACCGTCGGGGCGCTGGTGATCGCGGGCGTGTTCGGGGCCGGCCTGATCTACTGGGGCAACCGGTTCAAGACCTACCGACGAACGACGATCATCGGCTACGGCGTGGTCGGCGGGGCCGTGCTCGTGGCGGCCGGCATCGTGGTCAACCACCTGGCGCTCAGCCTGCCGGTCGTCGGTCGTGATCGCGGGTCTCGCCGCAGCAGGTGGCCTGTTCCTGCTGGCCGGCGCGACCCCTGCCGCCCTCGGGCTGCTGGCCGACATGTCCGAGCGATTCCCCGTCCGACCGCGGCGCGATCATGGGTCTCTACTCGGTCTTCCTCGCCCTCGGCCAGATCATCGGCAGTCTGATCGGCGGCTTTGCGGCCGACTGGCTCGGGATCGACGGCATGTTCATCGCCACGCTGGTCCTGCTCGGGATCGCGCTCGTCCCGCTGGCACAGCTGCGCGCCCAGGAACACCAGCTGGGCCAAGGCCCTGGCGATGCGCTGGCAGGCGGTCCGGCTGCCTGACGGAGTGGCGCGGTGAGGGCGCCGAACCGGCAAGTCCCTATGCGATACTCGGCCTCGTGAGCTCCAACATCTCCCAGAGCTATCCGTACACGAGCGAGACGGAGGCGGAGCGCGCCACCGCGATCGAGGCCTTCCTCGCCGCCCACAAGGATCTGGCGGCGAAGGTCCCCGCAGAGACGACTCCGCTCGATGAGCGAGAGCGCTGGTGGGTCTGGAAGTGTCCGACCCCGGGTTGTCCCGGCCTCCTCCACGCCGCGGGGTACGCGCGCGACCTGCACGCGGTCTACGTGGTGTGCGACGGGACGTGCGGCAAGACGTTCCTGCGCTGACCGACACTCTCGAGGTTCAAGCCAGCCGACGACGGCTGCTGGCCGACTCGGCGGGGATCGCAGTCTCGGTGGCCGGGTTCGGTTTCGTCTTCGGACTCTCTGCCCGGGAAGCCGGCTTCTCGCCGGTCGAGGCGATGGCGATGAGCACGATCGTCTTCGCGGGCGCCTCCCAATTCGCGGCGGTCGGGTACGTGGCGAGCGGGCTGGCCTGGCCCGGGATCATCCTCCTGACCGCACTGCTGAACGCCCGGCACCTGCTCTATTCCGCCGCGCTCCGACCGTGGCTGCGCGACGTTCCGCTTCGCCGACGGGCGGTGATGGCGCATCTCCTGACGGACGAGGCATTCGCCCTGTCGATCAGCCACTTCCGACGGATCGGCCGCACGGACGAGCGCGGCTACTGGATCGGCGCGATCGTGGCGACCTTCATCCCGTGGAATCTCGCCACGCTCGGCGGCGTGATCCTGGGTGCCCAGATCCCGGAGCCGGGCAGGCTGGGCATCGACGTGGTCTTCCCGGCCGCGATGATCGGCCTCGCCGTGGGGCTCATCACCGGCCGGCGCGAGCTGGTCGCGGCCATCGTCGGCGCAGGCGTCGCCGTCACCGTCGCGCTTGCGAGCAGTCCGTCGATCGGGATCGTCGCGGGCGGGATCATCGGACCACTGGTCGCTTTGCTCGTCCCGAAGGGGACAGCGGCGGAGAGCGCCCCTCTCGACACCCAGGCCGATCTGACATGACCCGACGCGGGCGGCACTGGCACCCTACCCTGCCATGGTGGCAAATGACGTCGAACTGCGAGCCAGCCGTCGCACGCTGCTGGCGGATTCCGGGGGACTCGCCGTCGGGGCGGTCGGGTTCGGGCTCGTCTATGGCCTGGCCGCACGCGAGGCCGGATTCTCGCCGATCGAGGCCGTGGCGATGAGCGCGATCGCGTACGCCGGCGCCGCGCAGTTCGCGGCCGTCGGCTACGTGGCGAGCGGCCTGGCGTGGCCCGGGATCATCCTCCTGACCGCGTTGCTCAACGCTCGCCACGTGCTCTACTCGGCGTCGCTCCGGCCGTGGCTGCGCGAGGTGCCGCTCCCGCGCCGGGCGGTGATGGCCCATCTCGTGACCGACGAGTCGTACGCCCTGTCGATCAGCCATTTCCGGCGGATCGGCCGGACCGACGAGCGCGGCTACTGGCTGGCGGCGATCGGCCCGGATGGGATCTTCACGTGGGTCCTGGCTTCCCTGGCCGGGGTCCTCCTTGGTGCGCAGATCCCGGAGCCGGAGCGCCTGGGTATCGATGTCATCTTCCCGGCCGCGATGATCGGGCTGGCGGTCGGACTGATCACAGGCCGGCGCGAGCTGACGGCAGCGATCGTCGGGGCGGGTGTCGCGGTCGGGGTCGCGTTGGTCTCGAACGTGTCGATCGGGATCGTCAGCGGCGGGATCTTCGGGCCGCTGGTCGCCCTGCTCATCCCGAAACGGTTCGCCGCGGAGACTGCGGCGTCGGGGTCGCTCGAGGGCGGGCCACCGCTGCACAGCGAGCCAGGGCCATGAGCACGAACCTCGTCCTGCTCGCGATCCTGATGTTCGCGGTGACATATCCGAGCCGGGCCGTCGGGCTGCTCACGCCGGGACTCGACCGTCTGCCGAAGATCGCCTTCGACTACCTCCAGCTCGTCGGCCCGGCTGTGCTCGCGGCACTGGCGGCGGTCAGCGTGATGGTGGTGGTCGACGACAAGGACGTGCCGTCGTTCCACGTCGGCATCGAATGGGTCGCGGTCTTCGTCGCCCTGGCGATCGTCGCCTGGCGCCGGAACCTGTTCCTCGGTCTGGTGGCAGCGGTCGCGATCGTCGCGATCGCCCGGGCTGCCGGCCTGGCCGAGATCCCGGCCTAGCGCGGCGGCGTCAGCGGGCTCAGCGGGATCAGCCCCGTCGCGCCTCCGCCTCGATCTCGATGAGGAGGCTCGGATCCACGAGTGCGCGGACCTCGACCATCGTGGACGCCGGCCGGATCTCGCCGAAGACGGCGCCGTGGACGGCCACGATCTCGTCCCAGCCGCTGATGTCGGTCACGAACATCCTCGTCCGCACCACGTCCGTCAGGGCGAAACCTGCCTCGACAAGTGCGGCCTCGATGATCCCGAGGACGGCGCGCGTCTGGGCGCCGGCGTCGCCGGGATGGCGCGAAATGCCGTCCGGCCCGGCGTCGGTGGTTCCCGCGACCCAGCACGAATCGCCAACGGCGATCGCCCGGCTGTAGCCGGCCACGGACTCCCACGGCCCGCCCGACGAGATCCGCCGGCGCTCGCTCATGCCGGCCGGTCTGAGTCCCGCCAGGTGAGGATCTCCGGGTCCGCGGCGATGGCCAGCAGCAGGCCGGCCAGCATCGTCGTTCGCGGCACGATGGACTCGACGTCGAGGTACTCCGCCGGTGCATGGTCGTTTCCACCGATCGGTCCGAGGCCGTCGAGGCTCGCGACGCCGAGTCCGGCCGTCGTGTTGGCGTCCGAGGCGCCACCCGTGGACGCATCGGCGACCTCGAAGCCGAGCGATCGCGCCACGCCCTGAGCGTGCTCGACCAGCCGGCCGCTGCGCTCGAGCTTCTCCATCGGCCACCAGCGCGCCATCGGCTCGAAGTCGACGGTCACGTCGGGGATCTCGACCGCCTCGGCGATCTCGCGGATCGTGGCCTCGGCCGTCTCGAGCGCATCGCGGGCGGTGGCCCGGACGTCGACCTCGAGCGTGCACGTCTCGGCGACCACGTTCGGTCGCGACCCGCCCAGGATGCGCCCGACGTTGACGGTGACGCCCGGCCAGCGGCCGTTGAGGTCGTGCAGCTCGCGAACGATCCGCGCCGCCTCGAGGATCGCGCTGCGACCCTTCTCGGGCTCGACGCCGGCGTGCGCCGCCCGGCCATGGACGACGATGCGCAGGTCGAGGATGCCCTTGCGCGCCGAGACGATGTCGCCGTTCGCGCGGGCGCATTCGAGGACGAGCGCAACGTCGGAGTCGGCTGCGATCGCCGCGATGTGCGGCGACGATGTCGGTGAACCGATCTCCTCGTCGGGGTTGGCGATGAAGACGAGCCGCTCGAAGGGGAGGCCGCCGCGCTCCGCGACGATCGCCTTGAGCGCGTAGAGGCCCGCCAACAGCCCCGACTTCATGTCGGTCACGCCGGGGCCGTAGGCGACCCCATCCTCGATGCGGAACGGGCGCTCGGCCGCGGTCCCCGGATCGAAGACCGTGTCCATGTGCCCGATCAGGAGCGCCCGCGGACCGCTCGCCAGGCCCTCGAACGTGGCGACGATCGTGTCGCCGAGGCGACCGGCCGGGTCCGGCCGGGCCTCGACCGTGGCACCGAGCTCGCCCAGGAACGCGGTGACCCAGCGCCCGACCTCGTCGACGCCGGCGCGTGTGTAGCTGCCGCAATCGATGTTGACGAGCTCGGCCAGGTCTTCGAGGTAGGCCGGCAGGTCGGCGCCGATCGCGAGGCGCAGGGCGTCCAGCTCGGCGGCCGACGGGAGGGGCGGTGTGACGGTCGTTGCGTCCATGGGGGCAGTTTAGGTCGCGGGCACCTTGCTATCCTGCCCGGACCGTGCGTCTGGTCGAGACCCGCCTGCTCGAAGGTCCGAATGTCTACCGGCTCGAGCCGGTGGTCAAGCTCGAGTTCGCCATCGGCCGACGGCGGACCTGGTACGGACAGCGGGATCCGGGACGCCACGCGCTGGTCCACCTCGGCGCCGATGTGCCCGCCCGCGATTGGCCGGATCCGATCGCCGCGACCGTCGCCTGGATCCGACGGCTGCGGACCGACCACGACGAAGGCCGCAGCGGGCTCGCCGTCCATCGCTCGTCGGATCCCGGCCACTGGATCATCACCTTCCCGTGGACCGGCGCGGAGCGTGCCCAGACGTTGAGCGAGGCGGCGCTCGCCCTTGCCGAGCGCGATGTCTCGCCATCACGGACCGCCCAGCTGACCGGCGCACAGGAGCGGCTCTTGGCGCGCTGGACCGAGCGGATCGAGGCCGCCCGGACGACGCCGCCGGAATGGCTGCGCGACGCCGACCGTCACATCCCGATCGTGTCGGTCTCGGGGACCAACGGCAAGAGCACCGTGACCCGGCTGATGACGCACATCCTGGCCCGCGCCGGGCGGAAGGTCGGGACGACCACATCGGACGGGGTGCTGGTCGACGAGCGGATGATCGAGCCGGGCGACTGGACCGGGCCGGGCGGCGCGCACCAGGTCCTGGCGCGGCGCGATGTCGACGTCGCCGTCCTCGAGACCGCCCGAGGCGGGATCGTCCTGCGCGGCGTCGGCTACGAGTCGAACGACGCGAGCGTGCTGACCAACGTCTCGTCCGACCATCTCGACCTGCAGGGCATCCATACCCTCCCCGAGCTGGCCGAGGTGAAGTCGACGATCTGCCGGATCACCAAGCCCGACGGCTGGGTGGTCCTCAATGCCGACGACCCGCTGGTCGCGGCGGTCGCCCGGCGGGTGAAGGCCAGCGTCGCGCTGTTCACGCTCGAGGGCGACGCCTCGGCAACGGTCGCGCGCCATCGCCGCGGCGGCGGCCGGGCCTACCTGGAACGCGACGGGCAGATCATCGAGGCCAACGGCGCGACCGAGACGCCGATCGTGGAAGTCGCGCTGGTGCCGATCACGATCGGCGGGCTGGCACGCCACAACGTCGCCAACGCGCTGGCCGCGGCCGGTGGCGCACGCGGGTTGGGCGCGACGATCGAGCAGGTCCGCGACGGACTGATCCATTTCGCCCCGAGCGCCGAGAGCTCGCCCGGGCGGCTCAACCTGTTCCGCCTCGGGTCCAAGGTGGTGATCGTCGACTTCGCCCACAACGAGGCCGGCATCGGCGCCGTGCTGGACGTGGCCCAGGGGATCGCCGGCGGGGCGGCCGGCCGGGCCGCGCCGATCACCGCGATCATCGGCACGGCCGGGGACCGGCCCGACGACACGTTGCGCGGCATCGGCCGGATCGCGGCCGAGCGAGCGCAGCGGGTCGCCATCAAGCAGACGCTCAAGTACCTGCGCGGACGGACCGCGGAGTCGGTCGTCGGGGAGTTGATGGTCGGCGTCGTGGCCGGTGGGGTATCCGCCGCCGATGTCCCGATCTACGACTCCGAGACGGTCGCGCTCCAGGCCGAGCTGAACGGCGCCGCCGGGGCCGGGGCGCAACGGCGGCCGATCCGACGCGGCACGGGTCATCGTGCTGATGTGCCACGAGGACCGCGACGGCGTGTTCGAGCTGTTGCGGCGCCTGGGGGCGCGGCCGGTCGATGTCGCGTCCGAGCTCACCGAGCTGGTGCCGCGGATGCAGGGCCGGCCGCGGCGGGCGTAGGCGGCGTCGCGAGCCTATCCGTCGGGCGCGGTCAGCTCCCCCGGATCGTGGAACGCGGTCCCTCCTCGCGACGTGCCGGCGGCGGCCATCGCCTCGCGATAGACACCGATCGCGTCGTCGACGCAGCAGACCACGAGGTCGCCCGGGATCGCCCGGCGAAGGGCCGCGCGGACCGCGGTCATCTCGTCGAGCACCTTCTCGGATCGCGTCGCGCGCGCCGTCCCGGCGGCCTTCGCCTCGCGGACGCCCTCGATCACGTTCGTGGCGGTCTCGCCGGGCGCTCGGCCGCGCAGGTTCTTGTCCTCGCGGACGATGATCTCGTCGAACGAGCCCGCGGCGATGGCGCCGTACTGGCGCTGATCGTCGTCGCGCCGGTCGCCCGGGATGCCGAGCACGCCGATGGCACGCCCCGAACGGGTCCCGGTCGACGCCGTGCCGAGCCGGCCCGGCTTGGTCTGCGCCTCGACCATCATCCGATCGACGAAATCGGCCAGCTGGCGCATCCCGTCCACGTTGTGGCAGTAGTCGATGACGACCCGCACCCCGCCGACATCGACGAGGTTGAGCCGCCCCGGCGCCTGGAAGAACGACGTCGAGAAGGTGCGCAGGCCCTGGCGGATGTCGTGCAGGTGCGCGCCGGCGGCCCACGCCGCGGCCGCCGCGGCCAGCGCGTTGGCCACGTTCATCCGTGCCCGGCCGCCGAATGTCGCCGGGATGAGGTGCGTGTAGAGGACCGGCATCGTGCGCGACCCGAGGCGCAGGACGATCAGCTCGCCTTCGGCCGTGTTCTCGAGGCGGAACGCCGCCCCGCCCCGGCTGGTGTGGCCGTCGACCCGGTCGTAGCCGTCCTCGCCCTTGGCCATCGCCATGCTGAACAGGACGACGCGCCCGGCACAGTGGCGGCCCATCCGGTAGACGTGGTTGTCGTCGGCGTTGAGGACCGCGGTCCCCGAACGCGGCACGGCCTCCACGACGACGCCCTTGACGTTGGCCAGCTGGCCGATCGAATCGATGCCGCCCAGGCCGAGGTGGTCGCCGGTGACGTTGGTCACGACCGCGACGTCGTTGCGGTCGTAGCCGAGGCCCTCGCGCAGGATCCCGCCGCGGGCGACCTCGAAGACCGCGGTGTCGACGGTCGGGTTCTGGAGCACCATCAGCGCCGACTTCGGCCCCGACATGTCGCCCTTCTTGATCAGCCGGCCGTCGATGACGATGCCGTCGGTCGAGGTCATCCCGACCCGCCGGCCCATCAGCTTGAGGATGTGCGCGATCATCCGGACCGTCGTCGTCTTGCCGTTGGTGCCGGTCACCGCGATGATCGGGATGCGCGCCGATGACCCGGCCGGGAAGAGCGAGTCGATCACCGGCCGCGCGACGTACTGCGGCTCGCCCTCGGTCGGGTGGGTGTGCATCCGGAAGCCGGGCGCGGCGTTGACCTCGACGATCGCGCCGCCGGTCTCGCGCACGGGCGTGGCGATGTCGGGGCAGATGAAGTCGATGCCGGCGACATCGAGTCCGACGATGCGCGCCGCCGTCTCGGCGATCTCGACGTTGTCGGGGTGCGCCTCGATCGTCCGGTCGATCGACGTCCCGCCGGTCGACATGTTGCCGGTCAGCGCCAGCTTGACCCAGGTCCCCCCGGGCAGGACGTCGTCCATCCCGTAGCCCTGGTCGCGGACGAGCGCCTCGGCCGCCTCGTCGACCTTGATGCGGGTCAGCACCTTCTCGTGGCCGATCCCGCGGCGCGGGTCGCCGTTGGCGATCTCGACCAGCTCGCGGACCGTGTGTTCGCCGTCGCCGGTCACCGAGGCCGGGACGCGCTCGGCGATGGCCGCGACCTTGCCGCCGATGACCAGGCAGCGATAGTCGTTGCCGGCCACGTACGTCTCGATCACGACGTCGCCGCCCCGGCTCTGGGCCAGCGCGCCGTGGAACGCGGCGCGGACCTCCTCCTCGGAGCGGAGATTGAGGTGGACGCCGCGGCCGTGGTTGCCGTCGAGCGGCTTGACCACGCACGGGAAGCCGAGCCGCTTGGCGACCGCGACCGCGCCCTCTTCGTTGTCGACCACGTCCGCGCGCGGGACCGGGAGTCCCGCGGAGTCCAGAAGCCGATTGGTCAGGCTCTTGTCCGACGCAACGTCCACCCCGATGGCCGATGTCAGCGAGGTCATCGTCGCCCGGATGCGCTGCTGGTGGACGCCGTGGCCGAACTGGACCAGCGAATGGCGGTCGAGTCGGATGAACGGGATGTCGCGGCTGACGGCCTCGTCGATGAGCGCCTGGGTGGACGGTCCGAACGCCTGCTTCTCGGCAAGCCGGATGAGCCGCTCCATCTCCGGGGCGAAGTCGAAGAAGTGGTCGGGATCGTCGGGTGCCACGAGGTGGTTGACCAGCGCCACCGACATCCGGCCCGCTTCGAGGCCGACGGCCTCCTCGCGGTATTCGTAGATGCAGTTGTACTGACCGAGCGGTCCTGCCGCGCGCGTCTTGCCGTGCCGGACGTCGGTCCCGGCCAGGTTCTGGAACTCGAGCGCCACGTGCTCGGCGATATGGCCCATCCACGTCCCGTCGCGCAGCCGGGTGATGAAGCCGCCGCGACGACCGAGCGAACAGGCATGGTCCTCGAGCGTCGGCAGGAGGGCGACCAGCGCATCGGTGAAGTTCGGGATCAGGTTGGACGGGTACTGCTCGAGGACACCGAGGTCGACGAGGAGCCGGATGACCGGCTCGCGCGCCCAGTAGTTCGGTCCGCGCAGCACGCGCGTCTCGAGGATCCGGAGCGTGGGAGCCGGACCACTCCCCGCGGAGTCGGGTGCGCGCCCGGACGCTCGCTGGGAGCGGGGCTTCGTGCGGGCCACGGTGTCGGCCACGGGTTCCTCCTCCGCCGGCTGGTGGCGACCAGCCGGCCGGACTAGCTGGAAGCGGCCTCGCCGCCGGGCAATGCGTGGAGGGTCGGCGTCGCGACGCGTTCGCGATGGCGCAGGTCGAATCGATATCCGGCCGGCAGGGAATGCAGCACGACGCCGCTGATCATGAGTGGCCGGTGTCCGTGGATCTCCCAGGCGTCGGTCTCGGACTTGGCGCCATCGACGACGGTGATCGAACCGCGACCGATGACCTCCATGATGTGGTCCGGGCCGACGACGCCGGCCGTGTCCTCGTCGACACCGAGCCCGAGCAGGCTCGGGTTCTGGGCGATCAGGCTGAGCAGCCGCCCAAGGCGGTTCCGTTGCTGGAAATGCTGGTCGATGATGACCCCGGGCAGGACGCCGAGACCCGCCGCGATCTGGGCCATGCGGTGCTTGGGCGTGGCGCCCGACGCGCCAAACGCGATCATGTGGCTCGACATCGCCGACGCGCCGGCGGACGTACCGGCCACCACCGCGCCGTCCTGGAAACGGTCGAGGATCGCATCGGCGAGGAGCGTCCCACCGATCGTCGACGACAGCCGCAGCTGGTTTCCGCCGGTGAGGAAGACGCCGGTCGCGTCGCGAACGGCCATCACTGCGGTCTCGTCGTTGGCCTGCGGCCGAGTGACCGCGTGGAGCGGGCGAACACGCTTGGCGCCCAGTTCCCCGAAGACGGCGCGATATCGCTCGCCGGCCTCGAGCCCGAGCGACGACGCGGTGCTGATGACCGCGATCGTGGCGTCTGGGCCACCCGCCAACGTGACGAAGCGGTTCAGGATCACGCGGTCGCGGACCTTGTCTTCCGCACCGCCGATGATGATGACGGTTCCATCAGCCACTGGGGATCTCGACTCCTAGGGAGTGCTTCGCGAGAGGATACCGGACGCGAGGCCGCGACCGCTCCCGATCAGTCTTGCGGGCGCCGATCTGGCGCAAGGGCAGCCTAGCTGCCGAAGATCGGGATCTTGTTGAGCCGACCCAGGACGAAGACCGAGATCGCCACGAGCGCCCACGGAACGAGCCAGCGCCACTCCCCGGTGAGGACGCCGAACACGATCCCGAGCGGCAGTCCGATGATCGCGATGGCCATCAGCAGATAAGCCACGAAGCAGCCGGTCATCTCCCGCCACGCGACCTCGCGACCGGGCGGGAGGACCGGCTCCGGATCGGCACCAGGTGATGGGTCGATCGGCGGCCTCGTCGGCGACTCGGGCGACGGCGTGACGTGCGGGCTCCCAGGTTCCACGAAGGCAGTCTGCCGCCTCGGCTGGCATGTCGACCGTCGCGCGCGCCTCGCGGAACGCGAGAGCCGCCATGCGAGAATGCCCTGCCATGACCGATCCTGCGCCGCCGCCCGGCCTCCAGCCTGTTCCGGGCACGGCCCGTGGGCGCGGACGGATCATCGTCGACCTATCCGATCACGTGGATCGCGGGACGCGACGGCGTGCCGGCGTCTTTCGCAGGGCGCTCCGGCGCGAGGTCTCGCGACTCCACGATCCGCGCCGGATCGCCGCGATCCTGCTGCTCAGCCTGACTTTCGCCGTCGTCCTGTCGGGAATGATCGCCCGCGGCGAGGCGGGCGGGGCCGATGCCCGCGCCTACTGGGCGGGAGTCCGGATCTGGCTCAACGGCGGCGACCCGTACCATCCCGTCGGGCCGTTCCTGCCCTATGTCTACGCCCCGTGGATGCTGCCGCTCTTCGCGCCGTGGGCGGTGCTACCGTGGGATGTCGCCTGGTTCCTCTGGCGGGTCGGGACGATCCTGCTCCTGCTCTGGACGATCCACTGGGCGTACCGCCGCCGGCCGCTGACGACGGCGATCATCATCGCGGTCCTGGCTTTCCCGTTCGGTGCCAACCTCGACACCGGCAACATCAACCTGCAGCTCACCTTGATGTTGTGGGCCGCTCAGTTCACCGGTCCGCGGCTCGGCGGCCTGTTATGGGCGTTGGCGACCTGGATGAAATGGGTCCCGGTCGTCTTCTGGCCGATCCTCCCCGGTCGAGCGAAACAGTGGGGGCTGTTCTGGCTGGCCGTCTCGGTCGCCCTCAGCCTGCTGACGCTGCCGCTCACGATCATCCAGCTCCAGGCGCTGTTCGGCTTCGGCGCGCGCCCGGTCAGGCTCGACTTCCTGGTCTACCTCTGGGCCGCCGTCCCGTGGCTCTACCGCAAGGCCGACCCGCTCGACTTCCTGCGGCCCGCGACGTGGCGGGCCTGGATCACGGACGCGCGCGGGCGCCTCAGCCGGCCGGCGCCGGGCTGATCTGTGGCTCCGTCGCGGTTTCGATCGCCGGAGCGTCCTCGCGCCGGTGCTCGTCGACCGGCCTCAGGAGCAATGCCCCGATCACGTAATAGGAGCAGGCGACCGCGAAGGCGAGCCGAGGACCCAGCCCATACGAGATCTTGTTGCCGAAGTCGAGGATGACGAAACCGATGGCCGCGGCGAGCGCTCCGGACGCGCCGGTCACGACGTTGCTGATGCCCATGTAGCGGCCCGATTCGGCCTTGGGAATGATGTCGGTCATCAGCGCCCAGTCGACCGCCAGGAAGATCCCGCCACCGATGCCGACGAGGACCACGAACACGAGGGCCTGCGTCGGAGACTGCGACATCGCGATCCCGGCCATGCCGATGAACCCGATCGCCGCGGCGAGGAAGATCATCCGCTTCCGGCCGAAGCGCTGAGACAGGCGGCCCGACGGCAGCGTCGCGATGGCGCCGAAGACGATCACCAGGATGCCAGCGACCGCGGTCAGGTTGACCGCCTCTTGCCGCTTGAGCGCGAACGTGTCCTGCATGAAGAAGAAGGACATCGCGATCAGGGTCGACGTCGCCATCAGCAGGAAGAGCCGCGACCCGAGCAGCCAGATGAAGCTCCGTTCGCGGAGGATGTCGGTGCCCCACGCTTCGAGCGCGATACGGCCCCACGAGCGCCCGTTGCGCGGGATGCCGGGCCGACCGTCGCGCACCCGGGTCACGGTCAGCAGCATCGTCACCAGTTCGACAGCCATGATCACGAAGACGGCCGCGCGCGGGTTACCGAAGGCCGTCGCACCCGCAACGAGGATCGCCCCGCCACCGGTCCCGAGCAGGATCATCAGCCCCATCAGCCCGCTGGCCAGCCCGACCTGGCGTGCCGGCACGAGGTCCGGCATGTAGCCCTGGAACGGCCCCTGCGCGAAATTCGAGCTGAACTGGAGGAGGACGTAGAAGATCAGCAGGCCGATCCACGCGCCCGCGAGGTAGAAGCCGAGCAGGAAGATCATGTCGAAGATCGTCCCGACGATGATGAACGGCTTGCGCCGTCCGATCCGCGTGGAGGTGTGGTCGCTGATGGCCGCCACGGTCGGCTGGACCAGGATCGCGACGAGGACACCGAGTGTCGTGATGATCGCCTCGGCCGTCCCCTTCGGGGCCACGATTCCACCGAGGATCGGGGTCGGGTTGCCGCAGACCTGGTCGCCGCCGCAGACCGTGTCGATGATCAGGATCGGCAGCAAGCTGATCCCGAGCGCTCCCCACAGGATGTTGATCGCCAGCCAGTAGCTGTTCAGGTCGAACAGCTCGCGGATGCTCAGGTCCGCGGTCGGTCGCCCGTCGGCGTTGGATCCCCCGGCCGCACTCGGGACGTGCACGCTGACCTCCTCGGTCGGTGCGCTTAGTTGACGACTGAGTGACGCCCGTCAGGCCCGAGTGTGACACCCGAATGCAAGCGAACCATCCTGCGGTCGGTGGCCCCCGGCGCCACGAACGTGAAGAGCGAGCGATCGAGCGAGTAGATCCCGGTCGACGCGATCCCGATCCTGCCGAGGCGGAACGCGAATACAGGGTTCTCATCGTTGCCGGCGTAGTGGTGCGCCGTCCCGTCGGCGGTCAGGAGCGCGAGGTTGGCCAGCCCGCCGAAGCGGTCGTGAAGCGCCGCGAGCAGCGAGCCCCCGGAGGAATCCGGTTGCCACGCGTCCTCGAGCCAGCGCTCCCCGACCTCGGTGTCGGCGCGGCCGTGGATGCGACCGGCGGCGCGGTACGTGGCGCGCAGGTCCTTGTAATCACGCAGGTCGCCGTTGTGACTGAACGCGAAGCGACCGGCCGGGTCATCGAACGGCTGCGTGTCGGACAGGGTCCACGTCGACAGGCGCGATGGACGACGCAGATGGACCAGGGCCGATGTCGTCTCGGTCGCCCCGACGGATTCACGTCCGGGATCGTCGCGGAATGCCCGGATGTCACGGTACGACGCGAGCTTTCCGTCCCCGCCGAGCCAGGCGGCGCCCCAGCCGTAGCCGGCCAGGCCAAACCGCTCGAGCTTCTCAGTGAACTGCCAAAGCTCGTCGAGACTGAATGGCTCGGCGGCCCTGGCGATGAAGTGCTCGCACATCGAGCGCGATGATACGCGGGCGCTCGAGGCCGCCATTCACGCGATACCCCTTCCCCCAGCCCTGTCGGCTGCATACCATGCATCTCGACCCGTGCGCAGGAGGGAGCGCTACCTGATTTGGGCGGGTCAGAAGGAGGCCCTGATGACCTCGCAACCCCAGCAGCAGCAGCTGGAACGGAACGCGATCGGACTGACCGAGGTGCTGTTCCAGTCCATCACATTCATGGCGCCGGCGGTCGCCGTCGCCCTGTCGATCGGATTCGCGACGGTTTTCGCGCTCGGCCTGACCCCGCTGGCCGTCCTGTTTGCCCTGATCGCGGTCCTGTTCACGGCGTTCTCGATGGGCGAGCTCGCCCGCCACCTTCCGTCCGCGGGCGGCATGTACACCTACGTCGGCCGTGGACTCGGGTCGTATGCCGGTTGGCTGATCGCATGGGCGTTCCTGCTCGCGTCGATCGTCGTTCCGTCGATCCTGTTCGCGGCCTTCGGCTTCTTCGGGGCGTCGTTCATCACGGAGCTGACTGGCTTCGAGCAGGAATACCTGTGGGTCCCGCTGGCCCTGATCTGCGCCGGCATCGTGTGGTACCTCACGTACCGCGGCGTCTCGATCTCGACACGCGTCGGGGTCGCTCTCGGCCTGATCGAGATCGGGATCATGGTGTTCGTGTCGGCCCTGCTCGTGATCAACGCCGGCAGCCGGAACACAGCGTCCGTGTTCATCCCTGGCGACGCGGGGATCCAGCCCGCCCTCCAGGGGATGGTCTTCTGCCTGCTCGCGTTCGTCGGATTCGAAGCGGCCGCACCGCTGGCCGAGGAGACACGCGATCCGAAGCGGAACACACGCCTGGCGATCATCGGGTCGGCGATCCTGATCGGCCTCTTCTACGTGTTCTGCTACTACGCCGCGACCGTCTATTTCGGCCCGGACAAGATGGCCGACTTCTTCGCCGCCAACGACAGCAACCCATGGGGTGGCATGGCCGACGAGGTCCTGCCCGGCATCGGCAGTTACCTGGTCACGATCGCGATCCTCAACAGCTGTCTCGCCAATGCGAACTCGGGAGCGAACGCGTCGACTCGATCGGTCTTTGCGCTCGGACGGTCGCGGCTCCTCCCGGCAGCATTCGGGAATGTCCACCCGACGCATCACACGCCGTCAACGGCGATCCACCTGCAGGCGATCGTTGGGATCATCATCGCCGTCGGGCTCAGCCTCTTCCTGGGCAACCAGTACCCGAAGACGCCCGGCCCGCTGAACTCATATGTCACGATCGGCTACGCGATCGGGCTGTTGTTCGCCGGGATGTACATGGCGGTCAACCTCGCCGCGATCGGCTACTACTGGCGCGAGCGGCGTGACGAGTTCAACTGGTTCAAGCACCTGATCGTGCCCGTGATCGGGTTCATCCTGATGATCCCGGCGTTCCTCGGCGTGCTTGGCGGCGTCACCATCCCGATCGTGGATGTGAAGCTTGATCCGTTGGTCGAGCCCTACTCGGTAGTCCCACCTCTGGTTGGGATCTGGATGCTGATCGGGATCGTCATCGGGCTCTACTTCTGGTTCCGGGAGCGCGACAAGCTGCGCTCCGTCCGCGAGGCGATGGGCGAGACCGACGAGGTGGCGCCGGCCCCTCCGGCCGCACCAGCTGCGCCGGCCACGCCGGCCTGAACTCGGCACTGAACGGCGGCTCGCGGATGACGCGGGCCGCCCACCACCGCGGAGGAGGCACCGACCGTGCTCCACACGCCGACCATCCATGTCGCCCGTGACGCGACCCACCTCGCCTGGGACCCGGCGATCCCGCCGGTCGCCACGGTGTCGTCGGGCGACATCGTCGGGTTCGATTGCCTCGACTCATCGAATGGACAGCTGACCGCTGACTCGGTCACCGCCGACCTCGAGACGCTCGTCTTCGAGCAGGTCGACCAGGTCAATGGTCCGGTCGAGGTCGCCGGCGCCGAGCCGGGCGACTCGCTCCAGATCGACATCCTCGAGCTCGAGCCGGCGAACTGGGGCTGGACCGCCAACATCCCCGGCTTCGGGCTGCTGGCCGACGACTTCCCCGCTCCGTTCTACAAGGTCACTGCCCTGCCCCGGGCGAGCGGCCTGGCCGAGTTCTGGCCGGGGGTCCACGTGCCCCTGGCGCCGTTCTGTGGCGAGATGGGTGTCGCGCCGCTCACTGGGCCTCTCAGCACGATCCCGCCCGACCTCCACGGCGGCAACATGGACACCCGCCACCTGGTCGCCGGTTCGACGCTGTTCCTGCCCGTCTTCGTGCCGGGCGCGCGGTTCTCGATCGGGGACGGACACGCTGCGCAGGGCGACGGCGAGGTGTCCGGGACGGCGATCGAGACCCCGATGCGGGCGACGGTCCGCCTCACGGTGCGCAAAGACGTCCACGTGTCGGGCCCGGAGTTCCTCGCCGCGCCCGACCCGAACGCGGAGCTGCGCTCCGGCCGGCGCTACGCCACCGACGGGATCGGGCCCGATCTGCTCACGGCCGCCCGCGATGCGCTCCGTCGGATGATCGACTGGCTCGGTCGCGTCCACGGGCTGTCCGCGGTCGAGGCATACCTGCTGTGCAGCGTCGCCGTGGATCTGCGGATCAGCGAGATCGTCGACGTCCCGAACTTCGTCGTGACCGCGCACTGCCCGCTCGGCATGTTCGACTCAGTGGTCCGCGCGAACTAGGGCTCAGACGTCAGAGTCGGCTGGCAGGTCGGACACCAGTACGTCGTCCGCGGGATCTCGGTCCCCTGCTGGACGCTTGCGATCACCGTCCCGCAGCGCCGACACGGCCGCCCGCTGCGACCGTAGACGGAGCGCGAACCTGAGCGTCCACCGACGCTGGCCAGGAGGAGTCGTCGCGCTGTCCCGACGAGCCGGGCGACCGTCGCCTCGTCCAGCGCGCCGACGGTCCTGAACGGCGAGACTCGCTCGGTCCAGAGCGTCTCGTTCTTCCAGATGTTGCCGATCCCGGCCAGTGCGCGCTGATCGAGCAGCGCCTCGGCGATCGACATCCTGGCGCGTGACGGGTCGCGCAGGCGACGGATCGCCTCGTCGGCATCGAAATCGGGGCTGAGGAGATCCGGCCCGAGTCGCCCGAGCGACGGATGGAGCGTCTCGGCGCGTTGTTCGAGAAGCTCCACCACCGGGGCGTCGAAGCAGACCGCGACCGCGCCCGGGACCTCGATGACGAGCCGGGCGCGCCCGGGCGGTCGCCGCCAGTGCTCGCCCGGCCGGTAGCGGTGCCACGAGCCGTTCATCCTGAGGTGGGTCCGAATCTCGAGGCCGTTGTCGAAGCGGATCAGCAGGTTCTTGCCGAGAGACTCGACCGCCGTGATCTCGCGACCGACGATGCGCGCGACCTGGGGGACCGGGCCGGGGCCGGCGGTGCGGGCTGCCGTGACGGTCCGCCCGACGAGGTAGGGCCGGAGACCCGCCGCGGTCCGGAAGAGCGTGTCGCCTTCGGGCACTCAGGCGTGGCTGCGCTGCGGACGGAGGACCAGGCCGCGATAGCCGGCCACGAAGCCAGCCTCCATCAAGACGAACCGGAACGGTGAGACCGCCGACCTCTTCGCCATCGACCTTGCGCACGACCAGCTCCCGGATGCGGCCGTCGTCGACGAGCGTGCGGAGGGCACGGGCCGCGGTGACCGCCACGGCCGGATCGTCACTGGCGGGGAGTGTCTGCAGCGTGGCCCCACCGCGCTCGAGGTAGAGCGCCGCGACACCGTCGACCAGCACGACGTATGCACCGGCCGCGCGCTGGAGCGGGCGACGATCGGTCTCGCCGCGTCGCGGCCACGCGAGTGCCGCGCCATACGGATTGGCCGGATCGGCGGCGGCCAGAACGTGGACCTCGCCTTCGGCCGCGCGTTCGGCCGGATCGCGCACCGCGCGCAGCCGATCGAGTGCGCCCGCCAGTGCGAACTGCGCCGCGCCCAGGCCGTCGACGAAATAGCCGCGGCGGATGCGCCCCGCGTCCTCCATGGCCCGGAGGACCGGATAGACCGCGGCGAACCCGCCCTCGATCCCCTCGGTAGCCACCGCCTCGCGGGTCACGACGCCGTTGCGCTCGAGCAGCGCGAGGCTCTGGGCATGCAGTCGTTCCGTGGCCGTCGCCGGTGCGACCTCCGGAGCCACCAATGACCAGCGACCGGCCGCCTCGGGCGGGCCAAGCGCCGTGAGCCGCCCCCGGCCGCCGTTCCGCCGAGCCCCGCTCCCAGTCCGCTTCCAACGCAGCGCGCGCAGCGGCGCGAAGGTGTCGTTGGTGACCTCACCCGCCCAGACGAGGTCCCACAGCGCATCGAGCACCTCGCGATCGGAGTTGCCTTTGGCGACCGCGAACAGCTCGCGATAGAACGACGCGCCACGCGTCGCGAGGTGCTCCCGCAGGGCGACGTGCCGTGGCTCCATCGGCGGTTCCGTGCCGTCCGGCGGGCCGACGGGGCGCAGGATCTCGCGGCCGGGCCGGACCAGGGCGATCCGCCCGTCATCGCGACCGAGACTCCCCCGCCCGACCCAGGCGACCTCGCCGAGCGCCCCGAGCTCGTCGAGCAGGCGCGGCTGGTAGCCGGGGATCCGCGCCGGCAGGACGTCCCGTTCGAGGACCGAGGCCGGGATCGGCAGGCCGGCCAGCTGGTCGACGACCTGGGCAAGACGTTCGAGGGCGGCCGTGCCACGGAGCGGCGGCCGGGCAGTCCCCGAACCAACGGGCGCGACGCCCTGCCAGTCGGGCAGGAAACGACCCAGGGCGGCCGGGTCGACCGGCTCGACCTCGCGCCGCAGGCGCGCCAGCGAGCGACGACGGAGCAGGCGCAGGACCTCGGGGTCGCACCATTCGCGTTCGGCGCCACCCGGCCGGAACTCGCCACGCAACAGCGTGCCGGCGCCAAGCATCCGCTCGAGCGCGTCACCGACGACCCCGACCGGCAATCCCCAGCGACGAGCGGGGTCGGGCGTCAGGAACGGCCCATGCGTGCGGGCGTACCGGGCGAGCAGCCCGTCCAGCGCGGAGACCGCGGGGCCGAGGAACGCCGCGGGGATCCCGACCGGCGGCGCGATCCCGACCCCGTCTCGGTAGCGCGCGACGTCCTCGATGGCCAGCCAGCGATCGTCGCCCGCGATCCGTGTCCGGACCACGCGCCGGGCACTCTCGAGCTCGGCCAGCCACGGACCGGCAGCCTCGGCACCGCCCTCGGTCCGTGCCGCGATCTCGTCGGTCGACAGATCCCCGAGACGGCGGAGCAGGTCGGAGACACCGTCGAGCGTCGTCGCGCGCCGGTCGTCGGTCAGTGCCTGGAGGCTCAGCTCGAGATCGGCAAGCGCGTCCGGATCGAGCAGCTCGCGCAGCTCCTCCTGGCCGAGCAGCTCGCGCAGCAGGTCGCGGTCGAGCGTCAGCGCACCGGCGCGGCGCTCGGCCATCGGCGTGTCGCCGTCGTACATGTAGGCGGCGACGTAATCGAACATCAGGCTGCTCGCGAACGGAGAGGCGCGCAGCGTCTCGACGCCGTGGACGGCGATCTCCCGGCGCGCGACACCAGCCAGGATCTCGCGCAGGCCGGGCAGGTCGAAGACGTCCGACAGGCACTCGCGATAGGTCTCGACCAGGATCGGGAACGAGCCGTAGCGAGATGCCACGGCCAGGAGGTCGGCGGCCCGCTGACGTTGCTGCCAGAGCGGTGTCCGCGTTCCCGGCCGGCGTCGCGGGAGCAACAACGCGCGCGCCGCGTTCTCGCGGAAGCGGCTGGCGAACAGCGCCGAGTTCGCGAGCTGGCCGACGACGAGGTCCTCGAGCTCATCGGGCTCGGGAAAGAGCAGGTCTTCGATGCCGGCGATCGGCGCATCGCCCTCCGGCAGCCGGATCGCGATCCCGTCGTCCGACCAGATCGTCTGGACCTCCATCCCGAGCCGCTCGCCGATGCGCGCCTCGAGCGCCAGCGACCACGGAGCGTGGACGCGGCCACCGAACGGGGTCAGGAGGCAGAGGCGCCAGTCGCCCAGCTCGTCGCGAAAGCGCTCGACGACGATCCGCTTGTCGGTCGGGAGTGCGCCGGTCGCCTCGCGCTCGTCGTCGAGGTAGGCGAGCAGGTTGGCCGCGGCGCGCTCGTCGAGATCGTGCGTCTCGCGCAACCGGGCGGTCGCGACCTTTCGGCCCTTCTCGCCGCGGGCCAGGTCGGCCTCGAGCTCGCCGACGAATGCCCCCATCGCCTGCCCGAGCTCGAGTGGCCGCCCGACGGCGTCGCCGTGCCAGAACGGGAGCTTGCCGGGGACGCCGGGCGCCGGGCTGACGATGACCCGCTCGTTGGTGATCTCCTCGACTCGCCAGCTGCTGGCCCCGAGCACGACGACGTCGCCGTGCATCCCCGCGCGAAGCTCGTAGACCATCTCCTCGTCGAGCTCGCCCACGCGCCGGCCGGGCGTCCCGACCTCGCCGACCATGAACACGCCGAACAGTCCGCGGTCCGGGATGGTCCCACCGCTGGTCACCGCCACGACCCTCGCGTCCCGGCGACCCTCGACGACATCGGTCACGCGGTCCCAGACGACCCGAGGCTTCAGCTCGGCGAACTCGTCGGACGGGTAGGCGCCGGCGAGCATCCCGAGCACGCCCTCCAGCACCTCGCGGGTGAGCGTCTCGTACGGGGACGCGCGCTGGGCCAGCGCGAGCAGGTCATCGACCGACCAGCGATCCATCACGGTCATCGCGACGAGCTGTTGGGCGAGGACGTCGAGAGGGTTGCGCGGGATCTGGGTCGATTCGATGGCGCCCTCGTGCATCCGGCGGGTGACGATCGCGCACTCGAGGAGGTCGCCGCGGTACTTCGGGAAGATGACGCCCTTGCTGGGCGCGCCGACCTGGTGACCGGCACGGCCGACGCGCTGGAGCCCGCGCGCGACGCTCGTCGGGCTCTCGACCTGGATGACGAGGTCGACCGCGCCCATGTCGATGCCCAGCTCGAGGCTGGACGTGGCAACCAGCGCGGGGAGCCGGCCGGCCTTCAGCTCCTCCTCGATGAAGACGCGCTGCTCGCGAGCCACGCTGCCGTGGTGGGCACGGACCAGCTCCTCGCCGGCCAGCTCGTTGAGCCGTTGGGCGAGGCGTTCCGAGAGGCGTCGGCTGTTGGTGAAGACGATCGTGCTGCGATGGCTCCGGATCAGCTCGAGGATCCGTGGGTGGATCGACGGCCAGATGCTGGTCCGCATGTCGCCGCGGGCAGCCGGGCCGCCGGGCTGCTCCTCGAGCGGGATCGTCTCGCCCATCGCGGACATGTCGTCGACCGGGACGACGACCTCGAGGTCCAGGGGCTTGCGCGCGCCGGCATCGACGATCGTCACCTCGCGTCCCGGCCCGGTCCCGCCGAGGAACCGGGCGATCGTCTCGAGCGGCCGTTGCGTGGCCGACAGACCGATCCGTTGCATTGGCTTGGCATCGGCGTCCGCGCCTGCCCGAAGTGCCTCGAGGCGCTCGAGGCTGAGGGCCAGATGCGCCCCGCGCTTCGAGCCAGCGATGGCGTGGACTTCGTCGACGATGACGTACTCGACCTGGCGCAAGACCTCGCGAGCGGCGCTGGTGAGCATCAGGTAGAGCGATTCGGGGGTCGTGATCAGGATGTCCGGCGGGCGGCGGGCGATCTGGCGCCGGTCCTCGGTCGGCGTGTCGCCGGTCCGGCTGGCGACCGAGATATCAGGCACAGGCTCGCCGAGACGTTCCGCGGCGAGGGCGATACCTGTCAGCGGGGCGCGCAGGTTGCGCTCGATGTCGTAGGTCAGCGCCTTGAGCGGCGAGACGTACAGGACGCGAACGGCGCCTGGCGTCTCGCGGGTGGGCGCCGGGCTCGGGTGCGTGGCGAGACGATCGAGGGTCCAGAGGAATGCGGCCAGGGTCTTGCCACTCCCCGTCGGGGCGTGGATGAGCGTGTGCTGGCCGCCGGCGATGGCTTCCCAGCCGCGAGCCTGGGCGTCGGTGGGCGCCTCGAAGCTCGCCTGGAACCAGTCACGGACGGCTGGCGAGAAGGGCGCGAGCGGATCGGCGATCGGTGCGATTGCGGCCATCGGGCCGCACAGTGTACCGCGCGTGTGGCTATTTCGACCAGATGTTCACAATCGGTGACATCGCGCTGTGGACCCCGTTTGATGCTTGATCTGAGGCGCCTGCGAGCACATCGCCAACTGATGCCAATGGGCGGCATCGCGCGCCCGCCCATGTCGCGGAACCCCCACCCTCCCGAGGTTATGCCGCCCATTGGCATAGGGAACGGACGTGGTCGCCGGAGCCCGAAATCAAGCATCACGCCAGACCGGATCCGCGGCATGCGTGGCGCGGGCCAAAGGACCCTTAGAGAGGGCCGGTTGGCCGTTCTTGGGTGATGTACGGTGGAGTTGAATATGAGTCGAGCTGCTGTCCCGCTTCGGGACAGAACGGAGGGAAAAGGAAGGGAACACGATGTCGAACAAGCGGAACATCGCGGGGGGCCTAGGGGCAATCGCCGCGATCACGCTCTTCCTGCTGGTCAATCCGTGGATCGTCGTCGAACCGGACACGACTGCGAACCAGGCCATCACGATCGTCTTCTGGATCTCATTCCTTGCCCTCCTCGTCGTGCTCTTCCAGATGCGCACGGAGCCGGGCGGCGAGACGATCGAGATCGAAGGCCCGGCCTTCACTCGATTCCTGTTCAGCAATTCGCGGGCCGGCCTCTTCTGGCTACCGATCCGCCTCTTCGTCGGCTTTGCCTGGCTGGAGGCTGGCTACCACAAGTTCAGCGGCAAGGGCTGGATGGACGGCGGCGCGGCCCTGAAGGGCTTTTGGGAGCGCGCCGTGACGGTCCCGGATACCGGCAGCCCCGCCATCACGTACGACTGGTACCGCTCCTTCATCCAGACCTTGCTCGACAACAATGCCCAGACGTGGTTCGCCCCATTGATCGCGTTCGGTGAGATGGCGGTCGGGCTCGGGTTGATCGTCGGACTCCTGACCGGGTTCGCGGCGTTCTTCGGGGCGCTCATGAACATGTCGTTCCTGCTGGCCGGTTCTGCCTCGTCGAACCCGGTCATGTTCACCCTCGCGATCGGCCTCATGCTGGCCTGGAAGGTCGCGGGCTACTACGGCCTGGATCGCTACGTCCTGCCGTTGCTCGGCACGCCATGGCATCCGGGGCCCGTCCCGACGGGCGGCGGCTCGACGCCCACGCCCACGCCGACGCCGCCGGCACCGACTCCACAAACCTGACGACTTCGTGCGGCGTGGCCGCTTGAACGCCCCGGGAATGCGAGAGCGGATCGGGGTGTTCGATTCAGACCGCGGAGCGAACGGCTCGAATGGCAGCCGGGTCGGGCCCTCGCAGGGCCGGATCGGCGGGCTCGATCCTAAAACCGGCACCCTCGAGCAGGCGACGAGCGATATGTGCGCGAAGCCCTCGATCGAGAGGTTCGATGGGGTCGCGTTCGGCGAGGGTGATGTCGGCCGTGTATTCCGCGGCGGGGCCGCCGGAGGTGACGCAGGCCTCGAGGAGGGCCGTCCCGAGGCCCTGATGGCGGAACGATGGGGCAACGCCAAGAGCGAGCAGTTCGCGGCGGCCATGGTCGTCAGAAGGACCAGCGATCGCGACGCCGACGACGATCGTCCCCTCGACCGCAGCCGTCACGTTCGCGCCGTCGGCGATGGCCGCTCGGATGAGGGCGTACCCGGCAGTCGGGTCTGACGGGGCCACGACGCGCGGCGCCAGGCTGAGTCGCTCCCACGTCGCAGAGTCGGGATGGATGATCGTCGGGGTCCTCGCCGCCCGGCGCCGCCGCGGCGCCACCAGACCCGGCGTCCGAGCTCGACGCGAGCGGGTCCCACCAGCCGCGATCCCGTGCGACCTGGAGCAGTCGTGGCACGACAAGCCGCCGCACGATCCCGACCGTCTCGAGCCCGCGGGCCTCGGCCATGGCCTGTGACGCGTCCATCTCGATGCCCGCGTTCGGGGCATCCTCGAACGTCGCGGGGAGTGGCGCCTGGCCGTACCGCGCGCCCTCGGCCGCCCAGCGCTCGCGCCACTCGACGGGCGTCGCCGACGGGACCTCGCGATGCGCCCCGGCCAGCCAGACGAGGCTCCAGCTGCGTGGCACGACCCGGTACGCGTCGTACCCGCCGCCACCGGTCGCCAGCCAGCGTCCGCGCGCGTACCGGTGCGCCACCCGGTCGACCAGCCGAGCCGCCTCGCCCATCGCGGTCGTCGTCACCCGCAGGTGCGCGAGCGGATCCCAGGCATGCGAATCGGCGCCGTGCTGCGACACGATCAGGTCCGGCCCGAACGCGGCGGCCAATTCGGGGAGCAGCACCTGGACCGCGGCGAGCCACGCACCCTCGCCGGTCTCCGGCTCCAGCGGCACGTTCACGGACGTGCCGGCGGCCGCCCCCTCGCCCAGCTCCCCTACCCCGCCCGTCCCTGGGAACAGGTACCGCCCGCTCTCGTGGAAGGACAGGGTCAACACGCCAGGGTCGTCCCAGTGGATCGCCTGGACCCCGTCGCCGTGATGGACGTCGAGGTCCACGTACAGAACGCGCAGCCCGTCCCGCCGCGCACGGGCGATCGCCAGCGCCGGGTCGTCGTAGATGCAGAACCCCGAGGCCCGGTCGGGCATCGCGTGATGGAGCCCGCCACCCGGATGGAAGGCGTGCTCGACGTCGCCGCGCAGCACCGCCTCGATCCCCCGGATCGACCCGCCGGCGACCATCGCCCCGGCCTCGTGCATCCCGGCGAACGGCGGATCGTCACCGCCCTCGCCGATGCCTGCCTCAGGCGGCCCGAACGGATCCACCGAGAACCGCTTGACCGCCTCGATGTAGCGGCGCGAATGCGACCACAGCAACTCGTCGTCGGGGGCTGGCTCGGGCGCAAGTCCCGGCTCGGCGCCAACGGCCCGCATCAACTCGATCCCCGGACCGAACCGCCGCGGTGTCAGCGGATGGCCGGGTCCGAAGTCGTACGACGCGGAGCGCGGTCCGTACACCAGCAACATCGCATGGCACGATACCGGCGATGGAACGGGTCTACACCACGCCGCTGCTCGACAAGCTCGGGATCCGCCCGGGGATGCGCGTGGCCCTGATCGACATCGACGACCCCGAGATCCGGCGGCTCATCGCAGAGCGGACGACCGACCTGACCGAGGGCGAGCCCAAGCCCGAGACCGACGTGGTCCTGTTCGGCGCCGAGGCACCCGCCGACCTCGAGCTACTCCCGGTGCTGGCCTCCCGCATCCGTCCGAACGGCGCGATCTGGGTCGTGTCGCGAAAAGGGAAGGCAGCCACCCTCCGCTACGAAGAGATCCTCGATGTCGCGAAAGGGGCGGGCCTCGTCGACAACAAGGTCGCCGCCTTCTCGGCGACCCACACCGCGCTCCGCTTCGTCATCCCGGTCGCGCTCCGACCGAAGTCGCCGCCAGCTCCGGAACGACGGCGCTAGGCCGAGCGAGGCCGGAAGGGTCAGGCTGAGGCCTTCGCCTTGGCCTTCCCCTGCTGGAGGATCCGGATCGGGTTGCCGAACGGGTCGCGCAGACCCATGTCGGTTCCGTAGAAGTGCTCGGTCGGCTCCTGGGTGAAGTCGGTGACGCCGCGCTCCTTGAGCGTCTCGTAGAGGCCCTGGGCATCGTCGGTGATGAACACGAGGCCGCCCAAGGCCCCCTTGGTGATGAGCTCGCGGAGCTGCGCCGCGGTGGCCTCGTCATGGAGCGGCGATCCAGGCTGCTCCAGCGACACCTCGGTGCCCGGCTGGCCCGGAACGCGGACCGTCAGCCAGCGGTAGTCGCCCTGGCGGACGTCGTTGCCCTTCTCGAGCCCGAGCTTGTTGACGTAGAAGTCGAGCGCCTCGTCCTTGTCGAGGACGTAGATCGAGGCGACGTTCAGCATGGTGATCATCCGTGGTCCTCCTCTGTGATGTCGGTGCGACATCACTCACCCTAGGGGGCGATCGGCCGCAACCGCTTCTCCAAAACTGCTCGAACCCGCCGTATCCGCGGCGGATTCCCGCGGGCGCATCGCCGCCAGCTGGACGCAGTGGGGCGCCACGACCGGCCCGTGTCCCAAGCGGTAAGCCCGACGGCGTCTCGCCGACGATCTCCCGGAACATGCGACTGAAGGTCCCCAAGCTGGTGAAACCGACATCGAGGCAGATGTCGGTGACGCTGCGGTCGGTCTCGCGCAGGAGGAACATCGACCGCTCGACTCGTCTCCGTTGCAGGTACCGATGGGGCGTCTCCCCGAAGACGGCGCGGAAGCTGCGGCTGAAATGCGCCTCAGAGACGTGCGCCACGGCGGCCACGGTGCGGACATCGAGCGGCTCGGCGTAGGCGCGGTCCATGGCGTCGCGGGCCCGAAGGAGGCGGCGATTCATGTCTTCGACTTCCCGGCTCATCGTGCAACGCTAAGCCAACACGGCGCGCTGTACCATCCGCGCATGGACTCCCTGCTCATCATCCTGATCGTCGTGCTCGTCCTCGTCGTCATGTGGCGCGGACCGAAGACTCTCCCCAAGCTCGGTGAGGCGCTCGGGCGCGGCGTGAAGGAAGCGAAGACCGAGGCGACCAAGGCCCAGGCGGAGATCCAGGCGCGTGCCAGCGACAGCACGCCGCCCAGCGACACCAGCGGCGACGGGCCGGCCTGAGCGAGCCGCCACGCGGCGCGTCGACGTCCCGCTCGGATCCCCTCACATGCTCCCTGACGACCTGACCGACCTGACGAGGCGCCCGGAACCGGGTCTCCATCGCATCACGACTCTCATCGACGGTGAGCAGGTCGAGACCCTGGCCGACCTCCCGCCACTGCGCGATCGGTTGCTGTTCGTGGGACTCAACCCGTCGCCGGTCAGCGTCGAGGCCGGCCACTATCACCAGGGCCGCCTCGGCCAGACGTTCTGGCGGCGCCTGATGACGGCCGGCGTCATCCCGCGCGGGACGCCGATCGAGACGGCCGACGACGCGCTGATGGCCGCCGGCCACGGGATCACCGACCTGATCAAGCTCCCGACACCCCGTGATGAGGCGACGGATGCGGCGCTGACGGCTGGGGTCGGGCCGCTCTGGCAGAAGATCGCGATCTGGCGACCGGCCGCGGTGGTCTTCATCTACAAGCGCGCGGCGAACGCCTGCGCCGGCCGGCAGCTGACCGAGCCGTGGGGTCACCTGCCCGGTGTCGCCCTCGCCGGTCGGCCGTGCATCCTGCTGCCCGGCCCGTACGCGCCGACCAAATCGGTCGACGAGGGGATCAACTTCCTGCGCAACATCAGCTCGGCACTCCCCACCGACCGAGCCTGACGGCCGGCCCCTACCGCGTCTCGTCGTCGTAGACCGGGTCGTCCTCGAAGTCGTCCTCCGTCTCCTCGAACCCGTCGTCGTTGTCCTCGTCGTAGTCCGCGATCCTCGGCGTCCTCGATGTCGTCGTCATCGACCGGGTCGAGTGACGGCAGCCCGAGGGTGAAGCCGACCAGCAGGAACAGGTGACCGAGGGCATAGGCGATCACGACGGTCCACTGGTAGGCATCGATGATCCATGCCTCCGGGACCGTCGATCAGGCCGACGAGGTTGACCAGCACGAGCGCGAACAGGACGATCCCGGCTCCCCACGCCGCGAAACGCCAGCCGGTGCTCGGCTCCTCGCCGGCGAGGGCACCGCGAATGGCGCTTGCCAGCAGATACGCCCAGGCCGCCACGCGCAGGATGCCGAGCAGGACGCTCGAGCCGATGTAGATCGACACGATCGGCGGGACCGTCGCGCCGAGCTCGAGCCGGGTGGCCCCGACGATCCCGAACACCGTCGGCGAACGCCGTCGCCAGCGGCACGACCCAGTCGATCCAGGCCCCGACCCGGTCCTCGAACTGGCGGGCCAGCGAGAGGCCGCGCGCGATGAAGGCGAGACCGAGGGCTGCGACGGCCAGCGTCAGGCCGTTGTACAGCTCGGCCATCGCCACGAACGGGACGTCGTCGCTCGTGGGCGTCGCGGCCTCGAACGACGGGGCGAGCGGCGTCGCCAGGATCAACAGGAGCTGGACGAGCGCGAACAGGATCGTGCCGAGGAGCAGGACGGGCATCCGTGTGGCCGCGTCCGGATGGCGGGCGAGCAATGCGGCCGGGAACAGGACCGCCGCGACCGCGGGGAGGATCTGGAGGCCATAGAACGCGTAATCGGTCAGCGAGGTCATCTGCGCCGATCCCGCGTTGACGATGAACCAGACGAGGTCCACGAGGGCCAGGAGGATGAAGACCCAGGCCAGCGGATGGAGGCCGCCGACCGCGAGTGGGCCGCCCGGGACGGGCGCTTCGGTGATGTCGTCTTCGGTGGTGTCGTCGTGCATCCGGGCAGGGTCGCGGTCGCGCGACGTCACGTCAAACCGGGTCGTCGAGAGTCGCCGGATGCCCGGTCAGGCGGTGTGCGGTCGGCGCCAGGCCGGCGAGGCGCTCGAGCGAGGACGCCCAGGCGCCTTCGTCCGGCGGGCGCGAGGATGGAGCGGGCGCCGCGCGGCCCGTCGAGATCGCCGACGAGGACGAACTCCCCGCTGTCTGCGAGGTAGGCGACGTGGTCCGGTCGCGGACCGGGCGTCAGGATCGCCCGGAGTGGGACGTCGCCGGCGTCCAGGCGCTCGAGGTCGGCGAGCTCTCGGACCGCGTACGGCAGCGGCCGACCGCCGCCCGGACCGGCGAGGACCGGGATCCCGAGTCGCTCCGCCACGGCCTCGGTCCCGGCGGCATGGTCCGGGTCGACGTGGGTGAGCGCGACCGCCTCGATCGGCCCGTCGCGCGACGCCGCGATCTCGAGCGCGCGATCGAGCGCCGGACCGGTCGGATCGCCCGGGTCGACGAGCACGAACCGGCGGCGCCCGACGAGGTACGCCGAGACCGGCTGCCCGGCCACGCCACCGCCGGCCGGCATCACGATCCGCGTGACCTCGGGCGAGAGCTCCTCGACCCCGATCTCGCCCAGCCGGCCGGGTGAGAGCCGTGCCCGGATCTCGTCGATCGAGCGCACGAACTCGAGTTGCTGGAGTGTCGTGCTCGTCGGGATCCACATCGCCAGGTGGCCGTCGGCCATCGCGCTCCAGCCCGGCCGCCGGCGTCAGCCAGGCGTGCCCGGCGACCTCGTCTCCTTCGAACGTGACGCGTGCGCCCGCCGGCAGCTCCGCGACGAAGAAGCGCGCGTCGAACCGGCGCGGCAGGATCGGTGGCGTCACCCATCTCGAGAGCGGCGTCAGCAGGTCGGTCCGCAGCCGCAGGTCGAGGTCGAGCGCGATCTGGGCGAAGCTCGCGTCGCCGCCCACCAGCGCGGTCCGCGCCTGCGAGACGGATCGCGGACGCGAGGCCACCGTCGCGAGCCTCGGCCAGGAGGACGCCCGCCTCCTCGAACAGCTCGCGGATCGCGGCGATGTGGAGGCCGATCGCCACCGACGGCTCCAGGTCGCCGCCGAGCGCCACGGCTGCCTCGGCCGGATCGGTCGCCGCCCGCTCGACCAGCGCGGGGTCCGAATCGCCGCGGTCGAGACGGCCGCCGGGGAAGACGTGCATGTCCGCCGCGAACGCCATCGACGACGGTCGCCGCGTCAGGAGGACCTCGGGGCCGCTCCGTCCCTCACGCAGCAGGACGACCGTCGCCGCCAGGCGTGGCTCGACAGCCTCGAAGGTCACGGGGCTTCGTCGAAGGTCAGGACGAACGACCACAGCCAGTGGCCCGGGTCGTATTCGATGTCGCGCGACGGGTCGCGGACGAATCCGAGCGACGTGTAGAGCCCCTGGGCGACCGGCCGCGACGGCCGGGTCAGGATCGCGACGCCGCTCCGGCCCTCGGCTCGCGCCCGGTCGATGCATGCCTGCGCGAGCGCCCGGCCGATCCCCCGCCCGCCGGCCGACGGATCGACGGCGAGCATCCGGAACCCGGCCTCGTTGCCACGCTCCGATTCCGAGTACGGAGCGCCGGCCCCAGGCACATAGGCAACGCCACCGAGCACCCGCCCGTCCGGCATCGACGGCGACCAGGACAGGGATGCGCCCCGCGCGTCGCGCCACGTTCCGGAGTTGCGGGTGGTAGTCGACGTCGTCGCCCGGGATCGCCGCATACGCCCGAACCGTGACCTCGCCGAGTTCCTCGTACTCGGCCGGCTGGATCTCGCGGATCGTGAAGGCCGGAGCGGCGTCAGCCACCGGTCGCGGCGGCTTCGAGCTGGGCGCGCAGCGCATCGGCCTCGCCGACCGGGAGCCGGCAGGCGAAGGCGCGGCAGACGTACGCGGTCGCGCGGCCATCGATGGCGACCCGATCGGCCATGAGCGGGATCGCGCTCGCGGCCGGATCGGCGGCGACAGCGGTGACCTGGTTGGGGCGGAAACCCCGCCGCGTCTCGGCGATGAGTGCCGCCGTCGCCGCGTCCCCGGGCTGTCCGACGATCGCGACCTCGACGACCGGCGCGAGCGCCAGGTCCATCGCGCTCAGCCACTGCGCGAAGCCCGTCGGGTAGCGGGCTGACGAACGGCACGACCGAGCGGATCGCCCGCTCGGCGGCATCTCGGTAACGACCCTCGCCCGTCCAGGCGCCGAGCCGCAGCAGGACTCGCGCCGCCATCGCGTTCCCGGACGGGACCGCGTTGTCCTGAACGTCTTTGGGTCGGGTCACCAGGCGTTCGTGATCGTCGGCGGTGTCGAAGAAGCCCCCGGCCGGATCTGCGAAGTGCACGAGCACGCGATCCATCAGCGCCGTCGCGATTTTGAACCATTTGGCCCCGAAAGACGCCTCATATAGTGCAAGGAGGCCATCAGTCAGATGGGTGTAGTCCTCGAGCACGCCGTTGCCGACGGCGCGCCCGTCCTTCCACGACCGGCCGAGCGAACCGTCGGGCCGGAGGAGGCCGCCGACGATCGTGCCGGCTGCGCGTTCCGCGGCGTCCAGATAGCCCATGGCCCGCGCAGGATCGCTCGACTCGAGGGCCGCGGCCGCATCGGCGAACGCCGCGATCGCGAGTCCGTTCCAGGCCGCCAGCGCCTTGCCGTCACGGGCAGGCTGTGGCCGCTCGCCGCGACGGGCGAGGAGCAGCGCCCGGGCATCGCGCCAGCCGCGTCGCGACGTCCGACGCCGAGATCCCGAACGAAACGGCAAGGTCCGCGTCGTTCACGACCCGCGACAGGATCGTGACACCCTCCCAGTTGCCCTCCTCGGTCACGCCATATGCCGCCGCGAAGAGGTCGGCCGCGTCGCCCAGCACGTCCCGGATCTCGGTGGCACGCCAGGTGAACGTGAGGCCTTCGATGCCGTCGGTGTCGGCGTCCTGGCTGGCGGCGAATGCGCCGTCGTCGGTCGTGAGCTCGCGCCGCATGTAGTCGAGCGTCCCGGTCGCGACGGCGAGCAGGTCGGGGTCGCCGGTCAGCGCCCAGGCGTGCAGGTAGACCCGGGCGAGCTGTGCGTTGTCGTAGAGCATCTGCTCGAAGTGCGGGACCAGCCAGTGGGCGTCCGTCGAGTAGCGATGGAAGCCGCCGCCCAGCTGGTCGCGCACCCCGCCGTCGGCCATCGCCTCGAGCGATCGTCGGGCGACGAGCAGCGAACGCGGATCGCCGGTGGCGAGATGGTGGCGGAGCAGGAACTCGATGGTCATCGGCTGCGGGAACTTGGGCGCCCGGCCCCAGCCGCCGTTGGCCGCATCGAACGAGGCCTCGATCGCGCCGGCAGCGGCGGCCAGCAGACCCGGCGTCGGGTCGTCGACGCCGGCCTCGAGCCGCGACTGCTCGACCAGTCCCTGGACCAGCCGTCCACCGGCCGCCTCGACGTCGGCGCGCTGCTCGCGCCAGGCACGATCGACGCCCTCGAGCACCTGCCGGAACGACGGCATCCCGTGGCGCGGCTCGTCGGGGTAGTAGGTGCCACCGTAGAACGGACGCCCCTCGGGGGTGAGGAAGACCGACATCGGCCAGCCACCGCCACCGGTCATCGCCTGGACCGCCGACATGTAGACCTGGTCGAGGTCGGGGCGCTCCTCGCGGTCGACCTTGATCGCCACGAACCGATCGTTCAGGTAGCGCGCCGTCGGCTCGTGCTCGAACGACTCGCGCTCCATCACGTGGCACCAGTGGCAGGCCGCGTAGCCGATCGACAGGAAGATCGGGCGGTCCAGCAGCTTCGCCCGGGCGAGGGCGTCGGGACCCCACGGAAACCAGTCGACCGGGTTGTTCGCGTGCTGGAGGAGGTAGGGGCTGGTCTCCCCCGCGAGGCGATTTGCCATGCCTTCGATGGTACGCGGACCCCTTCTGGTGCGCCGGTGCACCAAAAGCGCGTCGAGATACGGTCCAGACAACCACGGGATAAGGTCGAAAAGGTATGGTGCGAGGGAGTCGGCCGCAGTAATCTGTTGTCCCCCACACGGAGAGTGCCCTTCGCGTGAGACGTCTTAGCGCTGCCATCGTCGTAGCACTGCTTGCGGTCGGCCTTTGTGCGCCGGCTTCATTCGCTGCGTCCGCGACGAATACGAAGGCAGTGCCGAAGGTCGTCTTCGTCGTCGGGCCGGCCGGCGCCGCGACAAACGGGTACCGATCCCAGGCCCGAACCGCTGCCGCGATCGCCCGCAAGTACACCTCCGACGTCATCGAGCTCTACTCGCCGAACGCCACGTGGCCCGCGGTGCGCGAGGCTCTCCAGGGCGCATCGCTCGTGGTCTACATGGGTCACGGCAATGGCTGGCCGAGCAAATACCGCGACTCGCTGTTCCCGCCGACCCAGAACGGGTTCGGGCTGAACCCGAAGGCGGGCGGCGACGACTACACCCACCAGTATTTCGGCGAGGCGTCAGTGGGCGGGCAGGTCGAGCTCGCCAGGAACGCGATCGTCCTGCTCAATCACCTGTGCTACGCGAGCGGCAACAGTGAACCCGGACTGCCCGAGGGGAGCCTCATCCAGGCGAAGCAGCGCGTCGACAACTACGCCGCCGGGTTCGTCCGCGCCGGCGCCGCCGCGGTGATCGCCGAGGCGTGGTCGAGCCCGTCGTACTTCGTCAAGACGATCCTGTCGGGCAACCGCTCGATCCAGAGCGCCTGGTCGAACGCCCCGAGCGCGAACCGCAACCGCCTCGCATTCAAGAGCGAGCGCAGCGCCGGCTACGTCGCGCAGATGGACACCGAGACCGCAACGTCCGGGTTCACCCGCTCGGTGGTGATGAAGACCGGCCTGGCCTCGCGGGACGTGCTCGCCGGCGCGGCTGGCTCCCCACATGACGGCAACGCCACCACCTCCAGCGCCGGGATCGAATCCCTCATCCCGCTCGCGCCGACGCTGATCGGCACCAAGCTCGTTCTGAGCACGCCGGACATCAAGCGCCTCCCGTCCGCCGGGACCAAGGGCAATGTCGACGTGGCGTTCAAGATCAAGGATCGGAAGGCACTCCCGACGGGCCTCCAGGCGAGCGTCCGCTGGGATCCGATCGACGTCGCGGTCGCGCCGGCGGACCCGGCGAATGAGGTCGGCGCCACGTCCGATGGCGCACCTGCCGCTCCGGCCGCCGCGGCCGGCTCCGAGACACAGACCCCGTCGGCCACGCCGAAGCCAGCCGCGGCACCTGCGGCAGCGGCTTCGGCCAAGCCGGCGAAGACGGCCAAGCCGGCGCCGAGCGCCAAGGCCCAGAGCGCCAAGCCCAAGGCGACGCCGGCGCCGACCAGGTCGTCGAAGGCGCCAAGGCCCAGGACGACGCGATCGCGGACGTCACGAAGGCAGCCGACCCAGCTGCACCGTCCGCGACGACCGAGACACCGACCACCCCTGCTTCGGCCGAGGCGAGCCCTGGCGCCTCACCCGAAGCCAGCCCATCGGGATCGGCGGCACCCGAAGCGGAGGGCCCCTCGGTCGCACTGCCGGCCGACAACCGGGCGAGTGACGGTGGACCGGCCGGGTCCGATGTGCTCGCCGCGCCACCGGTCGAGGAGGCCGACGTCACGCCGCGGCTGGGGATCCCGGCAGATGAGCTCGACCTTGTCGTCCCGGAGCGCGTCGGCGATGTCGTCGCACCGGCGCCCGTCAAGATCGGCAAGAAGGCGTTGTCGATCCCGGTGTCGATGCCGACCGCGCCCGGGAAGTACCGCCTGACGATCACGCTTCACGACAAGGACGGCGTCGTCTACGACGCGGCAACGCAGGCGCTCATCCCGTCGCTCATCGTCCGGGTCACCGGCGACTTCGACGGCGCGATCCTCGCCACGCCGACGGCCGACCTGACCGCCGGCAGCGAGGCCGAGCTCGACGTCCGCGCCATCAACCTCGGCCTGACGGCCTGGGGTCACGACGCGATCGCGACAGCCACGGACGTCATCGGCGGCGGCGCCCCGGCACAGGGCGCTGACGTTGTCGGGCGCTGGGTCCCGCTCTCCTTCGGAGCCGCCCTGCCGACCGATCCCGCCGCCCAGAGTGTCCGCACCGAGCTGCCGATCGGCCTCCAGCCCGGCGTCAAGGTCGACACCGTGCTCGACCTCGTGGCGCCGACAGCGCCCGGCCAGTACCTGCTCCTGCTCGACATCGTGACCCCGGAGCGCGGCTCGCTCGTGGCGTCCGGCGCCGACCCGACGATGATCCGCGTCACGGTGCTCCCCGCCAACTAGGTTCCGGCGCGGGCGGCGGGCACTCGCCGTCAATGCCGAGCCGATCCCGGCGGTCCGTCAGCGGCCGAGGGCCTCCTCGAGCCGGTCGATCAGCGGCGCCTGCGTCGGCTTGATCCGCCGCCGCGCCTCGATGGGGCCGAACCACTCGACCCGGTCGATCTCCGGGATTCGCTGACGCTTGCCGGATCGCGGCGGCCACTCGATCTCGAACTCGTTGGAATGCGCCGTGGCCGGATCCAGGTCGCCCTCGACCGCCCAGGCGTGGACGACCTTGCCGCCCTTCTGGATGATCGATCCGAGTTCGATGGCCGGCACCGTGGGGTCGATCGCCGTCCCCGTCTCCTCCTCGAACTCACGACGCGCGACCGCATCGAGCGGCTCGTGCCGGCCGTCCGGCTCGCCCTTCGGGATCGTCCAGTCGCCAAGGTCGCGCTTCGCGAAGTACGGCCCGCCCGGGTGGGCGAGAAGGACCTCGAGTGGCATGTCGGGGTTGCTGCCGCGCCGGTAGAGCAGGATCCCGGCGCTGGTTCGTTCGCCCATGGTCGTCCATGGTAGCCCCGCCCTGTTACGGGTCGGCGGGCGCCACGGCTGGTTCTCGTATCGTGAGCATGTGAATCTCGAGTCGAACGCCGTGCCCGGCTTCCTGCCGAGCACCCACGGTCTGCGCTTCGCCAACCGCTTCCCGCCCGGCCCGACCGTGCGCTTCGGCCCGTTCGATCCCCGCTGGATCGGCATCGGCGACGCGGCGGCTGGCCTCTGCGGCGGCATGAGCTGGTTCGTCCGCGAGCGGTTCGAGGCGGGGGCGGCGGTGCCCGCGGATGCCGAGGCGCCGGCGAACGGGTCGCCGCTATTTCGGGCGCTGGTTCGTCGCCAGGTCCAGTCCCTCGACTGGCTGCGGACGCCACTCCGCTTCTGGTGGATGGGCGCCATCAGCCCGGAGCGGGCGTCGCGGCGAACCTGGGACGTCGAGTGGCCGCGGATCAAAGTCGACATCGACGCGGACCGGCTCGCGATGGTGGGCCTCGTCCGGCACTCGGGACTCAACCCGTTCCACCTGACCCAGAGCCACCAGGTCCTCGCCTATGCCTACGAAATCGAGGGCGACGCAGTCACGCTCCGGATCTACGACCCGAATTGGCCGGGCCGCGACGACGTCAATCTGGCGATTCGCAAGGGAGGCCTCACGCAATCCTCCGACGAGGAGCTAACCGCCCTCCTGAGACTTTGCTGATCGTCGCACGAGCATGAAGACAAGAGCCATGAATTGCTTGTTGTCTCGCGTCGCCGGTACTCGTTCCTGTGATTGAAGTTCGAATATGCCCGCATAGCGGTGGCCGTTGGGCGCCTTGACGAAAAGGTAGATCTCCGGACTTCGCTCAACGATCTCCAGATTTCCGCCTCGCATCAGCATGTCGCCGGTTCCATCCCACTCGCCGTAGTAGCGATAAGTGTTTGGTCCGTCCCAGCTGTCCTGATATCCCCATTCGACTTTGCTATCTGGATCCGAGAAGAGAAGGACGTACGTTCCGCCTGCTGGGTAGCTGATTCCCCTTTGCCAGTTGCCACCGAGACCGGATTGGTGGAGATCCCGCCGCTTGTAAACCTTGTCCTCCATCAAGTCTTCAAGTGAAGTGGCGTTGGCGGGGGTCGTTGTGACCGTTGAACCCCGTTTTCCGGGACTCTGGCGGCGTCGCACCCCAAGTGCCTCGAGTGCCGATGCGGCATCCGACCGCGCCGGCTCCGATAGGCCCGCGATGGCCATTTGCAACGCTCGTCGGGCATCGTCGGCGGCCCCAAACTGTGCTGCTCGGGCGATCACTCGGACGGCGAATGCCGCCATCTTTGGATCCGTCAGCCAAGGCACAACCCGCTCGATGCCAGCCGCACCGTGTTCGGCGATCCGATCCCGAAATTCAATCCGGATTGATGGCGGTGCCTCAGCGGCTCCCATCACGGCCTCATCGAGAGACAGCTTGCGATCGGCCACCTAGGAGCCGTCCGAAAGCAGCTGTCGAAAACCGGCTTGGCAGAGAGCCTCGTACGTCGCGTCGAGGACGGGCAGCGGTGGGACAAAGACAACGGTTGCGTCGCGTGCCCTCGTAAGCAGGACGCGATACGCGTTGATGCGGAGTTGGAGGGCGTTTTTGATCTGGGCTGGCTGTTGGTACCGCTTGGCGAGCCGGTTCGACCAGTCGCCATTCTCAACGATGAAATCGGTTCCCCAGGCGAGCAGGGCCGCGTCAAGTTCCAGACCCTGGCACCCGAACTCTGTGATGCAGGTGCGCAAGGTTCGACATGACCGCCCGAGAGGATCGTCATCGCCTTCCCCGAACCATGGACCAGGCCGAACGCGCTGTGTCGAATTCCAGTCGTTGGGTACACCAAAGCCTTCCAAATGCTTGTCCCGAGACGAGGCGATCAGGCCGAAGCGCTTGTCAGGTTCGCCTTCATACCGCTGGCGCAGGTACACCTTGGCGCTCTCAAGGTCCCGCGTGATCCGGAGGTGAAATCCCGCCTCCTGCAATGCGGCCGCGATCCCCGAAAGTCGCTCATCGAGTGGCCCACCGAGCAGCGCTGAAACGAACGCGTGGATGTCTGTGGCCAGGTGATATCGGAGCTCGGCCTCCAAATGGAGGCGCTTGTCGATACGCACAGGAAGGTTCCCGAGTTCGCCGGCGAGTCCTGGCGGAGCGTGGATAATCCACTGACTTGCTTCCGCAGATGCCTCAATTGCCGCACTCCATTGACCGATTCCGGCCTCCTCACCGACATGGATTTCCTGGCCGGACCCGATCAAGCCGACGACGACACACCAGCCTGGGATTCGTTCGGCAAATTCGATGAAATGCTCGGGTTCTGACTTCCCGTCGTCCGGTCCGTCTTTATGCGTCGCCCGCACCTGTTCGGCATCGAACGCTCGCTGAGCCTCATCGAAGATCAGGACGTGCTCCGGCGGAACGGCCTGTGGACGACGCGAATACGTCTCGACGTATGCCTTCACCGCACGCACAAACGCCCGGCCGCCACCCCCGGCGCCCTTCAACTCGTACTGGAGCACCTCGACCAGCGGACCATTCCCGGACAGGTACACGGCTGGAGCCGTTGGCTTGCCTTCTGCACGTTGGACGGCCAAGTCGTCCAAGAACCGAGCATGGGCGAGCTGTAATCCGACAAGCGTCTTTCCTGTGCCAGGCAACCCGCTGAGGAGGACCAAGTGCCGGGAATTGGTGGCGGCGGCGTCTCGAGCAATTGCCGAGACGTAGTCAAGCGTTGGCTGTGTAACCGCATAGGCCCGTTCGATGCGACGAAGCGTGCCGCTCTCCATGAGCTCGCGCGCTGCTTCGACGATCGTTGGCAGTGGACGGTATGCCGAGGGATCTAGAAATGTGGAACGCGATAAGGGCACCAATGAAGGGCCGCCGCGATACTCGGCGGCAAGGTCGTCCACCGCGTCGATACCGACGACTGGAATCCCGGTTACCTCACCCAAGCGACCCGAGGCGCGGGTTAGGACCAGAGCGGCCTGAACGGGCCGATCTGCGCACTCCCTGTGATATGCGCGCAGGTCGCGTGCATAGGCCGCTGCCTGATCAACGTCAGCTATCTCCGCCCGGTTCTTTCCCTTGAGTTCAAGGACCAGAACGACACCACCGATTAGGAGGATCACGTCCGGTCGCCGATGTTCGAGCGGGAGTTGATATTCCAGGATGGCCGTGTAGCCACTTGCTGCCGAGTCCTGCCGTAGGACCTCGCCGACCTCGACTTGAAGCGGCTTGATCGAATCGTCCCAGGCTCTGATCTGCTGAAATGAGGCGTCGTGCAGGAATGCGCTCAGCGAATCTCGGATGTAAGGAGCGGCAGCTTCGTGGAACGCGGGGAACGACGAACTCCACCCGTGTTCCGCCTCGGGATACTCGGTATCGCCCACCTAGCCAGGATACGGTCCGACCCTCTGGGTGACCAGGGCGGACCGATCGCTACCAGGCCAACCGTAGGTCGGGATATCGCTCCGCGAGTTCGTCGAGGGTGAACGACGCGACGCCGAGGCGCGCTTCGGTGCCGTCGAGGTCGGTGATGACTGCATCGGCGAGAAGTTCGGCGTCGCCTGGACGCAGCTCGACGTCTTCGAGCACGAGTTTCACGATCGTGGGCAGACCTTGAGTCACCTCGTCGCGTAGCTCGTCGCCACGCGCATGGATGACCAAGTTGAGTGCCCAGCGTCGGCTGGCTGATCCCATGGCGTCACGCTACCGGGATCTGTCGAGATCGTCGATCGGTGAAATTTGGCCTGTCAGCGACCCTAGAACATCGTCGAGGACCACGGCGCCGTCGCCGTGGCGAACAACCGATCCGCGTCAGCCACGGCCCCCGGCCGGCACTCCCCCACCCGGCCGGCGCGGGCCAGGTCGGCGAAGGTGAAGGTGCCGAGGTAGGTGGTCGCCAGATCCGCCGTGTCGAGGGTGAGGTCGGGGTCGGCGTCGGAGGCCGTCACCGTGCCGCGCCCATCGCCCGACAACCTCCAGCCGCCAACGCCCGGCGTTCCAGGGGCAGAACTCGTCGGTCACCTCGAACGTGAGCGACCCGGCCGCGCCGTACGTCCGCGCCTCGAGCGCCGCCTTCAGGTCGATCAGGCGCAGCCACATGCCCTCGCGCACGTTGAGGCCCAGGCGGCGTGGCTCGGTCAGCTGGAGCATCAGCGGATGCGGCACGGGGCCGCGCCAAAGCCTTGATATGGCCGACGAGGTCGATGCCGGCGATCCACTCCCAGATGGCGCGCTCGGCGGCTGCGTCGAGACCGACGACCTCGAACACGAGGACCGTGTTGTTCGGCCCCATCTCGCCCCATTCCGACTTGGTGCGGTAGATGGCGTACCCGCGAGGTTCGCCGTCCACCTCCAGGACCGCGAGGTACTTGATGCCGTTCGCGGCTCGCTGCCATTCCGCGTCCTCGAGCTGGTCGAGTCGCCACCGTGCCTCGCTTCGGGTCACGGTCCCCGGGATGCCGACGCGGACGGCCTCGTAGATCGGCGGGAAGAGCCGAGTCGCCTCGTCGCGATCGATCAGGCGGATCCGTCCGAGCGCCGGCGCCGGCCGGGCGAAGGTCATCCGGGTGCGCTCGATGTCGAACGTGCTCTGGAGCGTCCCGATGCCGTACCCGAAGTGCTGGTAGATCGCACTTTCGGACGCCCACAGGATGGAGACCGGTTCGCCGCGCTCTCGAGCCTGGTCGAAGAGCCAGCGCATGATGAGGCGAAGGATCCCGCGCCGCCGATGACTCGGCGTGACGCCGATCATGGTGATCCCGGCCGCCGCGACTTCCCCGCCGGGCACGGTCAGCCCGAACGAATACGCGCCGCCGGTCCCGACCCACCTGTCGCCATCCACGGCACCGATGAGCCGATCGAGCTCCCACAATCGGCGCTCGAGATCCAGCTCGGCTTCGCTGAACACTTCGGCGAACGCCTCGCCGGTCGGCTGGACGAAGGCTCGGATCTCGTCGGCGGTGGGCTGGCGCAGTCGGATCGTGTCGTCGGTCATCGTCGAATCCTGCCATGCGGGCGGCGTCCCGGTGTCAGACCTCGGGGAGCTCCTGGGCGTCGGTCTGGGCCGCGGCGAACAGGTCGCCCTGCTCGGCGACGCGGTCGACGATGGTCCGGATCGTCCAGCGGTCGGGCCGCAGGTCCTTGTCGTCGAGCTCGTCCCAGGTGATCGGCGCCGAGACCGGGGCGCCCGCCGCCGGCCGGACCGAATACGGCGCGACCAGCGTCTTGATCGAGGCGTTCTGCGTGTAGTCGAGGCGGGCCTTGCCCTGCCGGTTGCCCTTCGACCACTCCCACGAGACGAGCTCCGGGACGGTCGAGCCGACGGCCTTCGAGACGCGCTCGACCCACTGGCTGGTCTGCTCGAAGCTGTACTTGGGGACGATCGGGATCCAGATCTGGATGCCGCGCTTGCCGGTCGTCTTGGGATAGCCGCGGACGCCGAGATGCCCGAGCGCGGTCCGGTAGAGCCGAGCGAGGACGAGCGTCTCCTCGAGGGTCGTCTTCTCGCCCGGGTCGATGTCGATGTAGGCGAAGGTCGGCTGCCACGGGTCGGGCAGGCGCCCGGTCCAGGCGTGGATCTCGAAGCTGGCCTGGTTGCCGAGCCAGCACAGGGACGCGGCGCGGTCGGCGATCAGGTGGTCGTTGGCGTCGCGGTCGGTCCGACCATCGACGCCGGTCTCGCGCCAGCGGGTCAGCCACGTCGGCGCGGTGTCCGGGATGTCCTTCTGCCAGAAGCCCTGCGATCCGGCGCCGTTCGGGAACCGCTGCAGGTTGAGCGGCCGGTCCTTCGTGTGCCGCAGCATCGCGGGCGCGATCCGCGCGAAGTAGCGGATGAGCTCGCGCTTCGTGATCGGGCCGCCGCCGTCGGGCTCGCGCGGTTCGAAGAGCGGCTTGTCGAGGTTCGTCAGCTTGAGGTCGACGCCGTTGGCGTGCCAGACGCCTTCCTTGCCGAGGGCATCGAGCGCGGCGAGCTCGTCGTCGGTGATGCGCCAGTCGTCGGGGACGTCGGTCGACGGGCGTCGCGGCCGCGGCGTGCCTTTGCGGCGCTCGTTGCCTTGGTTGCCTTCGTCGCCTTCCGGTCGGTGTCTTCGGCATGCCGTCGATCATCGCTCGACTGGCGGTCGGCCGCGGGCGTCTCGGCCTCGGCGGCACGGACCGCGCCGGCCGTCGCGACCGGCACCTCCCGATGGACGGTCAGCGGGTCGCGACCCGGCTCGAGTCCCTTGTACGCGGTCTGGCGGACGACGCCGTCACGCGTCCAGCCGCCGAGCTCCGCGCGCATCACGAGCTCGGGCCGGACCCAGGTCACCGACCCCAGGTCGCCGCCCCAGCGACCCTTGTAGTCCTTCGGCGGCGGTTCGTCGTACGGCGAGTCGTCGACCGCGAGCGGCTTGAGCTTCGAGAGCAGCTCCTTGCGGACCGCGGCGGTGAAGCCCGACCCGACCTTGCCGGCGAACTTCAGCTTGCCGTCGTCGTAGTAGCCCACCGCCAGCGCGCCGAGATCCCGGGCGTTGCCCTCGCCCGGCGTCCACCCGGCGATGACCAGCTCCTGCTCGGGCCGGACCTTCAGCTTCAGCCAGGCCTTGGATCGCCTGCCCGGCTCGTACCGGCTCCGTCGGAGCTTGGCGATCATGCCCTCCAGGTGGTTGGCCCCCGCGGCCTCGAAGAACGCCTCGCCGTCGCCGACGATGTGCGACGCGAAGCGCACCCGCGGGTGGGCCTTGAGCACGCTCTGGAGCAGTCGCTTGCGATCCTCGAGCGGGACATCGAGCAGCGAGCCGGCCGTCGAGATAGAGCAGGTCGAACGGCTGGTAGACGAGGCCGCCGACCCCCTTCTGGCCGAGCTTGGTCTGGAGGAGCGAGAAATCCGGGCGCCCGTCCTCGTCGAGGGCCACGACCTCGCCATCGACGATCGCCTGCTTGGCGTCGATCCACGAAGGCGGCGACAGCAGCCGCGGGAAGTAGGTCTCGGCGTCCTTGAGCCCGCGGGTCCAGGTCTTGACCTTGCCCTCGTTGACGACGGCCTGGACCCGGAACCCGTCCCACTTGATCTCGTACAGCCAGTCCGGGTCGCTGAACGGCTTCGAGGCGAGCGTGGCCAGCATCGGCTCGATGTACGGCGGCATCTTCGCCGTGACCGCGCCGGTCAGGTCGATCTCGGCCGCGGCCGCCGGCGCCTGGCCGTTCCAGAGGGCGTCGCGGTCGGCCTTGACGTCGTCGTTGGTCCGGCCGGTCTTGACGCTCTGCGGGTGGTCCTCGGCGTCCCAGCCGGCCGCGTAGAACTCGTCGCGCTTCTTGATCAGCAGCCACTGTTGACCCTCGTCGTCCTCGAACGCCCGAGCCGACGGATCGTCGCCCTTCTGCCGCCGGCCGCTGGTCCGGACGATCGTGTAGCGGCCCTTGACCTTCTCGCCGTGGAGGACGAACTTCAGCTCCCCGTCCTCGATGGCACGGCGCGGGTCGAGGGTCGGTGCCTCGGGCTCCCAGGTGCCCCAGTCCCAGACGATCACGTCGCCGGCGCCGTACTGCTTCGACGGGATCACGCCCTCGAAGTCGAAGTACTCGATCGGGTGGTCCTCGACGTGGACCGCCATGCGCCTGACCGACGAATCGAGCGTCAGGCCCTTGGGGACGGCCCAGCTGACCAGGACGCCCTCGATCTCGAGCCGGAAGTCGTAGTGGAGCCGGGAGGCCCGATGGCGCTGGATGACGAAGCGCCCGGTCGTGCCCGTGACGGCGGCCGGTGCCGGCTCGGGGGTCTTCCCGAAGTCGCGCTTGCGGCGGTATTCCTCGAGCGGCATGGGATCGTGGAGGGCCGCGTCGGCTCAGACTTTGCGGGCCGCTCAGCCGCGGGTCAGGCCGTCTTGCGCTTCCGGCCGGCTTGGCGGGCGCCTCGTCCTCGTCCTCCTCGGCGGCCTTCGCCTTGGCGGCGGCCGTGGTCTTCGTGGCCTTGGCCGCCTTGGCGGCCTTGGCGTCGCGAGACGGAGACGGGCTTGTCCGTGCTGGCCTCGCGCGACGCCTTGGCCGCGTTGACCGATGCCTCGAGGGCCGCCATCAGGTCGATGAGCTTGCCGCCCTCCTCGGGCGCCTCGATCTCGACGGTCTCCTTGCCCTCGACCTTGGCCATGATCACTTCCTCGAGCGCCTCGCGGTACTCGTCCTTGTACTGGCTCGGGTCGAACTCGGCGGTCATCGCCGACACGAGCTGCTTGGCCATCGCCAGCTCGGCCGGCTTGAACTCGTACTTCTCGTCGCCCAGGTCGAGCTCGTCCGTGGCCCGGATCTCGTCGGGCCAGTGGAGCGTGGTCAGGAGCATCGTGTCGCCGAACGGATCGAGCGCGGCCAGCGCCTCGCGGTCCTTGATCACGACCTTGCAGATCGCCGTGAGGCCGTCCTCGGCGAGGACCGACTTCAGGAGGTTGAACGCCTTGCGGCCGACCTTGTCGGGCTCGAGGTAGTAGGCGCTCTTGACGAAGCGCACGGCGGCGTCGTCGCGCTCGGCCTTGGTGAACTGCTCGATCTCGATCGAGCGGACGGTCTTGAGCGGGACGCGCTCGAGGTCCTCGTCGGTGACGACGACGTACTCGCCCGGGGCGTACTCGAAGCCCTTGACCGTGTCCGAGCGGGAGATCGGCTCGTCCTCGACCGGGCACCAGACCTTCATCTGGATGCGCGACAGGTCGGTCTTGTGGAGCATGTTGAAGCTGATGCCCTTGGACTCGGTCGCGAGATAGAGCTTGACCGGGATGGTGACCAGCCCGAACTGGATGGCCCCCTTCCACATCGCGCGCGCCATGTAGACCTCGTGATGTCGCCGATCGCCCGCGGATCACCCGGTCCGCGGGGTCTGGACGGTCACCATAGCGCACTCGCGCAAGAGATGGCCTTGCGCGGCCCTCACCACGTGCCTTGCGCGCGCCTACTTCGAGACGACGAACGCATCAAGCCGGAACAGCGGGTAAGCGGTCGTCCCGGTCGGCTGCAGCGTGATCCTGTGCGTGCCGCCCGCCGGGAAGGCCCGCGTGAACACGATCTGACGGTAGAGGGTGCTGGAGGACTTCATGTTGATCGTCGTGATGTAGACGCCATCGATGTAGACCTTGGCCTTGCCGCGCTTCGGGCTCTTCGGGCCGACGACTGCCACCGGTGGCCCGTGAAGGTGAGCTTGATCTTGGCCGAGGAACGCGACGAGCCGGTGGTCGTCCTCTTGTACGCGGATGAACTGGTACCTAGCGTCCAGCCGCTGGTCCGGACGACCGACGAACTGCGATCGTCGACGGATGGACCCGCGTGGTGATCGCGGATTCGACCCACGTCCCCCAGTTGCCGGCCGTATCGAGGGCACGGACGCGGAACTTGTAGGTTGTGTCGAAGGCCAGCGGGTAGACGACCTCGCGCTGTGCGGACGTCGTCGCAAGTGTGTTGGCCCAGGCTGCGCCGTTGACGCTGGCTCTGCACCTCGTACCCGTTGATGGGGCTCGAAGGGTCGGTCGCGGCGGGCCACGCGATGCGCGTCGGGAGTGTGCTGGTCGCCATCTGGAGACCCTTGCCGAATGTCGCGACGGGCGGCTGGGCGGTCGGCAGGTCGAAGGTGACGTTGACCGAGACGTTCGTGCTGACGGTGCGGCCCTGGTTCGTGCCCTGGACGGTCATCTGATACGTCCCGACCGGCGTGCCCTTGGGAACGGTGACCGACACGCCAGCCGCGGTTGCGGTCCAGCCCATGACGCTCGTCGAGACCGCTGTCCACCCCGGCGGAAGTGAGGTCGCCGACAGGCTGACCCGCTCGAAGAAGGTCGAGCTGCGCGCGACCGTGATCGGGACGGTACCGGTCGTGCCGGCCTCGACCGTGGCGACGGTCGAAGAGCCGGGGCTCAGCGCGAATGTCCCGAGACTGCCGATCCTCGAGACGTCGAGCAGCGGCTCGTGCGTGGAATCGGGGTCGGTCGAGGTCTTCCAGTTCAGGTTGCCCAGGTAGCGGAGCGCCTCGCGGACCTCCGCCGGCGTCGCGTTCGGGCGGCTCGACTTGTAGAGCGCGACCGCGCCGGTGACGGTCGGGGCCGCCATCGAGGTGCCGGACATGTAGGCGTAGCCGGGGCCCGGGATCGTCGACAGGATGCATTTGCCGGGGGCCATGATGTCGACGTCGAAGCCGTAGTTGCTGAAGTCGGCGAACGTGTCGTCCTTGTCGTAGCCGCCCCACGAGAAGCAGCGATTGCCCCCGAGTCCGCCCGCCTTGCCGTCCGTGTCGGCGAGGGCCGAGACGGTGATGACCTCGTCGTAGCTGGCCGGGATGTTGAGCGACGCGCTGTGATGGTCGTTGGCGGCCGCGGCGACGACGGTGATGCCGCCGGCGATGACCCGGCAGATCGCCTGGTGGAGCGGGTCGTTGTTGGTCAGTCCGCAGTTGTGGTCGTCCGAGCCGGCCTTGGTGACGCTCATGTTCACCGCCTCGAACAGCGGCCGGCTCGCGTCGTTGGGGTCGCGCTGGGCGAGGATCCAATCGAGGCCGCAGACGTACCACGAGATCAGGCCGTAGCCGTCGTCGTTGAGGATCTTGACGCCCCAGACGCGCGCACCCGGTGCGACACCGACGACGCCGAAGCTGTTGTCGAGGGCGGCGACCGTGCCGGCCACGTGCGTTCCGTGGTTGTTCTTGTCACGCCAGGCCGTGCGGTCGGTGGTCGAGCAGTTGTAGCCGCCGGCGACGTTGAGGTCGGGCACGGCGGTGATGCCGGTGTCGACGATCGCGACGTCCGCGTCGACCCGCCGGTCGGAGCCGTCGATCGCGGCCAGGGTGTTGACCCGGCCACCGACGCGCGAGATGCCCGTCGGGATCGTCTGGGTGAGATGGACGACCTCGTCGGGGACGACCGCGACGACATTCGGGTCATCGAGCAGGTCGCGCTTCTGCTTCTTGTCGAGCTTGGCCGAGAAGCCGCGGAACGCGCGGGTGAAGGATCGGTCGGCGGTGACGCCGTCGCGCTTGCGGACCTTCGAGACGACCGCGGATGTGTCCGTCCCGTTCTTGAGCATGACGATGAAGCGGCCGGTCGTATCGGGTGCGCCCTCGGCGGCCGGAGCCGCGAGGCTGGCGTCGGGCGCCGGTTCCGTGCTGGGCTCAGTGGACGGCTCGACCGAGGGCTCGGTGGTCGGGGACTCGGTCGGGGTCGCCTCGGTCGGTGCTCGGTTCGGCGGTCGGGGCCGGCTCGGTCGGTGTCGGTTCGGGGGTCGCGACCGGGGCCTCGGTCGGCTCGCTCGAGGGGGACGCCGTGGGGTCGGCCGCGCTCACCGGGGCAACGACCGGGAGGGCGATGAGCACGGCGAGGAACAGGGGCGCGATCCGTCGGTGCATTCAGGCAATCTGCGCCCGATCCCCGAGTGCGCCTACGGCCCCTTGGTCCCATTAGGTGTAGTCATGGTGTCCGGGGTACAGATAGTCCTCGGCGGCCAGACGCGCCATCCGCGCGTTGCCCGGTCCGCGCGCTCGCTCACGCACCTTGGGGTGCGCTCGCTCTCGTGCTCCCGGGCGCCTTCGGACTGACACGCCTGGCCGCCGAGGGAGTCATCCGGCCTGCGTGCGGAGCTCCCCTTCGCCTCGATCACCCGGGTCAGGATGTTCGAGCGCATCGTGTCGAGACCGGTCCAGACCGCCTTGGTCGCGGTCGAGATCGACGTCAACTGGGCCTTGAGCTGGCGAACGACCTCGAGCTGCTCGCGGATGGCGGTCAGCGCGGCCGCGATCGCCGCGGCGTCGACCTCGACCTCGTGCTCGACCAGCGACGCGAGCGCGAGCAGGCGGGCGAGCCGGATCGCGGCTTCGAGGGTCGCCGGGTCCGGATCGTCTGGATCGATGACGCAGTAGACGTCGTCACCGACCAGGTTGAACGGCGCGACCCCGGACGGAGCGTGGGACGGCGTGAAGATCGCGACCGCGACGCACGCTCCCCGGTTCTCCTTGGCCTCGCGCAGCTCGTCGCGCATCGCGCGCATCGACATCGGCCGGTCCTTGGCCTCGATGACGACCCGGACGTCGCAGCCGCGGGCGACCCGCGCGTCCAGCGACAGGACGAAATCGCCCTTCTTCGACTTGAGCAGGGCACCGGCCTCGGTCCCGGTCCGGTCGAGCAGGTCGCCGGCGCCGCGGGCGAGGTCGGCCAGCATCGCCTCGAGGAGGTCCTCGAAGTCGCCGCCCTTGGCCGCGGATCGTGCGCGTTCGGCGCCACGAGCCGCCGCCGCCGCCTCGATCGCGACCAGCCGCTCCTCGAGCGACTTGAAGCCGGCGGTCATCTCCTGGCGGAACTGGTGCATCGGGGAGTTGAGCCGCGTCGGGTCGAGCAGGTGGGCGAGCTTGGAGGCGTCACCGTCGAAATAGCGCTCGAGCATGGTGCCGATCCGCCCGATCGCGCTGTCGCGCTTCTTCTCGTCGAATAGCTCCTCGACCATCGTCTTGAGGGCACCGCGGTCACCGAGGAACTTCTCGAGCGTGCGCGGCAGACGGCCGTCGCCATCGGCGAAGTTGGCGCGCAACGTCCCCTCGAGCGCGAGGGCGGCCTTCTCGTTGACCGATTCGGCCTGGCGCATGAGCTTCTCGAACTCGGCCCGGACGACGTCGACGTTGACCGTGACGCCGGCATCCTGGAGGGCCAGCAGGCCGATCCGGAGCCCGCGCTCGAGAAGGGCCGGTCGGTCGTCGGCCGGGCGCTCGGCAAGGAACGCCGCAAGCGCCGGATCGTGGACGACGAGGCGCTCGACGATGATCCGCTCCCCGTCGAGGCGGACACGGGTCGTCGGCTCGGTCGCGTCGCCGGCGGGCGGGATGGTGCTGATCGGAAGGACGGTCGCGTGCATGACCCGAACGGTGGGGCATACCCGTGACATCTAGCGTGTCACGCATGCACGGCGTTCCCGCGTAGGATTGCGCTCGCCGAGCGATCGGCCGCATTCGCAAGACCCCTCAGTCGAGGTCAAATGTCCCCGGCCCGCTCCGCATCTCGTCCGTTCGCCGTCGCGGCGGCCGTCCTCCTCGCTGTCGTGATCGTCATCCCCGCCCAGGCCGCGTCGCCGGGTCCCGGCACGCCCAAGCTGCGGCACGTCGGTCCGGCGTGGCAACGACCGACCGCGGACGACCCGGACAGCCTGATCGTCACGTTCCGGCCAGGCACGACACCGGCCGCGCGCTCGTCGACGGTGCGCGCGACCGGCACCCGGCACTCCAAGAACCTGCCGAATACCCGGTCCGTCGCGCTCCAGGCCCCGACCGGGCACGCGCGCGACGTGGTCGCGAGACTTCAGGCCGACCCGGACGTCCTCAGCGTGAGCGTCGACCATCGACGCTTCCTCGATGCGGATCCGACCGGGGAGCCGCTGTGGGACGAGCTGTGGGGACTCGAGAACCTGGGCCAGAGCAGCGGCTATCCCGCGTCGGAGGGCTCACCCGATGCCGACATCGACGCCCGCCAGGCGCTCGGCGTCACGACCGGTGACCCGTCAACGGTCGTCGCGCTCATCGATGACGGCGTCGACTTCACTCACCCCGACCTTGCCGACCGTGCCTGGACGAACCCCGGCGAATCGGGCGACGGTCGCGAAACCAACGGCATCGACGATGACAACAACGGCTACGTCGATGACGTCCACGGCTGGGACTTCTGCCACAACGACAACAGCGTCCACGACGACGACCAGGACGGGCACGGGACCCACGTCGCCGGCACGATCGCCGGATCGCTGAACGGCATCGGCGTCGTCGGCGTCGCTCCGAGCGTCTCGATCATGGCCTTGAAGTTCATCAGCGCCGACAAGCCCAGGGACTGTGGGCGCGACTCCCAGGCGATCGCCGCGATCGCGTACGCCAAGTCCTTCGGGGTCCACATCGTCAATGCCTCGTGGGGCGCCTACGGGGACCCGAAGAAGGCGCTGCCTCTGTACGACGCGATCAAGACCTCGGGGATGCTCTTCGTGGCCGCGGCCGGCAACGACAGCGACGACAGCGACACGAACCCGCTCCCGGACCTGCCGGCGGCGTTCGATCTGCCGAACATCCTGTCGGTCGCTGCCATCGACAACACGGGGGGCATGGCCGGGTTCTCGAACTACGGCAAGAAGACCATCGACATCGCCGCGCCGGGCGAAGGGATCCTCAGCTCGGTGCCGGCGGAAGACGGGTACCCGCAAGGGTGGGCCTGGATGGACGGCACCTCGATGGCGGCACCACACGTCACCGGCACGGCCGCCCTGGTCGCCTCGGTCTTTCCCGCTCTGGCCGCCGATCCGAACGGGCTGAAGGCACGCGTGCTGGCGACCGGCAAGCCCGACGCGGCAACGGCCGGGATGACCGTCACGGGCCGGGTGGTCGATGCCTACAAGGCGCTCGACAGCACGGGCCCGACCGCCAACGCCCCGACGAGCTTCGGATTCACGGTGGGCACGACGATGGGCAGCTCCAGCATCCCGACCCGCGTCGGCTGGGCGAGCGCCACCGACGATCTGAACGGAGTGGCCGCCTACAACCTCCAGACGCAGACAGGTGTCGGACCGTGGGTCACGGCCATCGGCTCGACCACGGCCCGGAGCACCTCGCGGACGCTGAGGTTCGGGCTCGCGTATGGCTTCCGCGACCGAGCGCGTGACGGAGCCGGTAACTGGGGAGCCTTCGCAACCGGGCCGGCGATCGCCCCGCTGCGCTACCAGGACACGAACTCGAGGGTCACCTACAACAGGTCGTGGCGGACGTACTCGACGTCATCGGCCTCGGGCGGTCAGACCCACTACGCCTCGCGCGCCGGCGCCGCCGCCACGTTCCGGTTCACCGGCCGTGCCTTCGCGCTGATCTCCCCGAAGGGTCCGACTCGCGGCAGCCTGAAGCTCTACGTCGATGGCGCGTACGTCGGGACCGTCAGCCTGCACCGATCGAGCTCCGTGCCACGGGTCGTGGTCGCGGCACGATCGTGGTCGACCTCGGGTGCGCATACGGTCAGGGCGGTCGTGGTCGGGACCCTGCACCACCCACGGGTCGATATCGACGCCTTCGCGATCCTGCGCTAACTGCCGCGGTAGGTCGTCATCGAGTACGGCGCCAGCAACAACGGGACGTGGTAGCTGCGTGACGTGTCGGTCACCCGCAGATCCACGGTGAGGCGCCTGAAGAACGGATCCGAGGGTGGGGGCGCTCCGGGCGCCGCGTCATCGAGCTCATGGGTGAGGGCGAATTCGAGCCGGTAATCGCCCGCCGTCAGCGGCCGGTCGAGCAGGTCGGCGACCCGGCCGTCGGCGTCGGTGAGAGCCTGGGTCAGGCGAAAGGGACGCCCATCGTCGGCGATCCGGTAGAGCGTGACGTGGACGCCGGCCGCCGGCATCCCACGTTCCGTGTCCAGGACGTGGGTCGAGATGGTCGGGACCGGGTGATTCGCGCCCTGCGCCACGCTATCCTCCACCGATGGGAACGTTGCAGATCATCGTCGGCGACCTCCACTTTAGCGCCCGCTGGGAGGCCGCCGCGCCCCGGACGATCGAGGCGATCCGGCACATGCTGCCGATCGAGTCGAAGCTGATCCACTGTCGCTGGACGGGCGAGTCGACGTGGATCCCGTTCGGCGACTTCCGGCCGGGTCTCGACTACGAGAACCACACCTCGCATCCGGCGCCCGGCCAGCTGGCGATCTACCCGGGCGGCATCAGCGAGTGCGAGATCTTCTTCCCGTACGGCGGCTGCACGACGGCGTCGAAGGTGGGGCAGCTGGCGGCCAATCACTTCGCGACGGTGGTCGCCGATGACGGCTGGGACGACCGCCTCCGCGAGATGGGCCGGCGCTGCCTGTGGGAGGGCGCGCAGGCGATCTCGATCCGCGAGGTCGAGTGACCGCACCAGCGCGCGGTTGATGCTTGATTTCGGCCAGTTGGCGAGGTTCCGTTTCTTTGATGCCAATAGGCGGCATAACGCCGCGGTGATGTGGGTGACGGGGTAACTGGATGACCGCGCTTGTCGTTCGCGGCGGGACGGTCGTGACCGCCGGTGGCTCGCGGATCGCGGATGTCGCGATCGATGGCGGGCGGATCACCGCGATCGAGCCGGACCTGAGTGGTCGTGCGGCTGGCGCCGACGAGGTGATCGACGCGACCGGGCTGCTCGTCCTCCCCGGTGTCGTCGACGTCCATACGCACACGCGCGTGGCGTCGGACGCGGAACCGGATCGGTTCTTCCAGGATTCGGTGGCAGCGGCCTTCGGCGGCACCACGACCTTCCTGTCGTTCAACAACCCGGGGACGGGATCGTCGCCCGCGGCCGAGCGCTCGCTGCTGACCGGTGTCCGCGAATGGCGCGCCGCCACCGACGGCGACTCCGCGATCGATGTCGGGCTGAGCCTCGCGGTCAGCGGGCATTGCGACGACCCGCTGGCGGAGCTGCCCGCGACGATCGACGCGGGCGTGGCGACCTCCAAGGCGTTCATGGTCTTCGACTTCCGGCTGCCGGACGCTCGGCTGTTCGACGCGATGGGGGTCATGAGCCGCCACGGCGGGATGCTCCAGGTCCACTGCGAGGACCCGGTGCTGCTCGACGCCGCCGTCAGCGCTGCGTTGGCCGCGTGGTGACGTCGCGCCTCGCTACCACGCGACGACGCGACCGAGCTATGTCGAAGCCGTGGCGACCGCCCGAGCGCTGGCGTTCGCGCGGATGGCGGACGCGCCGGTCCACGTCGTCCACCTCTCGTCGGCCGCGGCGCTCGACGAGGTCCGACGAGCCAAGGCGGCCGGCGTTCGCGTCTCGGCCGAGACCTGCCCGCACTACCTCGTTCTGACCGAGGAGCGCTACGACGACCCCGATCCGGTCTCGTGCGCCTGCTTCGTCATCTCGCCGCCGCTGCGCTCCGCCGCCGATCGCGACGCGTTGTGGGAAGGGCTGGCCGACGGATCGCTCGACCTGGTCGCCACCGACCACGTCGCAGATCGGGTGGCGGTCGAAAAGGCCGAGGCCGGGGCAGGCGTCTCGTTCGACCAGATCAGCAACGGCGCACCCGGCATCGAGACGCTCCTCGCGATCGTCTACAGCGAGGGCGTCGCCAAGGGACGGATCACGCTCGAGCGGATGGTCGACCTGCTGGCGACGACGCCCGCCCGGCGGTTCGGCCTGGCGACCAAGGGCGCGATCGAGGTCGGGCGCGACGCCGACGTCGTCCTGTTCGATCCGGCCGCGCACCGCACCATCCGCGCCGCCGATCTCCATCACACGAGCGACTACACGCCGTACGAGGGCCTCGAGGTCTCCGGCGCGGTCCGCGGCGTCTTCGTCCGGGGACGGGCGGTCATCCGCGACGGCGAATTCGTCGGCCGGCGCGGCGCCGGGGCCTACGTCGAACGCGGCGCCGTCGGCTCTTGAACGAGCGCCACCCGCGGATATGCCGCCCATTGGCATACCGAATCAAGGCGAACGCGAGCGCCCCAAATCAAGCATCAACCCGAGAAGGCGGAGGCCCGAGCCACGATCGGGCCGCGTCCCCAGCGCTATTCCAAGAGCGAATAGGCCCGCAGCGTCAGGAACTCGGCGAAGTCGTCGTCGAGGACGAGGCGATCGAGCAGGCCGGCCGCCTCGGACAGGCGACCTTCCGTCGCGCCCCCGAGACGGGCGAGCTCCTCGTCCCGGATCGAGGCGTAGAGCGCCTCGTCGAACACGCGCCCGTCGGCGAGGGCGACGCCGTGCGTCCGCCAGTGCCAGAGCTGCGAGCGCGAGATCTCGGCGGTCGCGGCGTCCTCCATCAGGTTGTCGATGGCGGCCGCGCCGACGCCGCGCAGCCACGAATCGAGATAGGCCAGCGCGACCCGGATGTTGGCCCGGATCCCGGCCTCCGTGACCGCGCCGCCGGGCACGCGCAGGTCGAGCAGCTCGGCCGCGCTGACGGAGACGTCCTCGCGCAGCCGCTCCTTCTGGTTCGGCCGGTCGCCGAGGACGCGATCGAAGACCTCCATGGCGACCGGGACGAGGTCGGGGTGAGCCACCCACGTGCCGTCGAAGCCGTCGCCGGATCTCGCGCTCCTTGTCGTCGCGGACCTTGGCCAGCGCGACCTCGGTCACGGCCGGGTCGCGGCGGTTCGGGATGAACGCGGCCATGCCGCCGATCGCGTGCGCGCCGCGGCGGTGGCAGGTCCGCACGAGCAGCTCCGTGTAGGCGCGCATGAACGGGACGGTCATCGTCAGCTGTGACCGATCCGGGACGGCCAGCTCGGGCCACGACCGCAGCTTCTTGATCCCGCTGAACAGGTAGTCCCAGCGCCCGGCGTTGAGCCCGGCCGCGTGTTCGCGCAGCTCGTACAGGATCTCGTCCATCTCGAAGGCGGCGAGGATCGTTTCGATCAGGACGGTCGCCCGGATCGAGCCGCGTGGGATCCCGAGCGCGACCTGGCCGTGGATGAAGACCTCGTTCCAGAGCCGCGCCTCGTGGTGCGACTCGAGCTTGGCGAGGTAGAGGTACGGCCCGCTCCCCCGCCGCAGGGTCTCGGCGCCGTTGTGGAACAGGAACAGCCCGAAGTCGAACAGGCTGGCCGAGACCGGCACGCCGTCGACGAGCATCCCCGACTCGACGAGGTGCCAGCCGCGTGGCCGGACGACGAGCGTGGCGATCTCGTCGTTCAGCCGGTACGCCTTGCCCTCGGGCGAATTGAACGTGAGCGTGCGGCGGACCGCGTCTGCGAGCGCCGCCTGGCCGCCGACGACGTTGGCCCACGTCGGCGACAGCGAGTCCTCGAGGTCGGCCATGAAGACGCGGGCGCCCGAATTGAGGGCGTTGATGAGCATCTTGGGCTCGGCCGGCCCGGTGATCTCGACCCGCCGGTCGTCGAAGTCGGGCGGTGCCGGGGCGACGGTCCAGTCCGCCTCGCGGACCTCCCGGGTCGCCGTCAGGAAGTCGGGCCGGGCGCCCGATTCGAGCTCGACCTGGCGCTCCTTCCGGCGCTGCAGGAGCTCGAGCCGCAGCGGGCCGAAGCGGCGCTGGAGGTCGGCCACGAACGCCAGCGCGTCGTGGGTCAGGATCCGGTCGGCGCCCGGGACCGGCTCACGCCGGAGCTCGATGCCGGGAGGCAGCCCGTTCGATCGCGAGCCGTACCAGTCACGTCAGCCCTCGCCGCGGCGGACCGTCGCCTCGATCAGGCCGTGCGGCTCGGTCGTCGGGGTGAAGATCTCGCGGTCGTTCTCGAGCCCGAACGGCGACAGGTCGACCAGCCAGTGGTGGAGGTTGGGCAGGACCATCCGGATCTCGGTGATCTCCTCGTGCCGCTCGAGGATCGCCCGGGCCATGATCCAGATCGATTCCTGGACCGACGCGCTGTCGTGATCGGCGAAGACCTCGAGCAGTGTCGCGCGGACGGCCCCGAACGTGGCGTCGAAATCGAGGTCGGGCGCGCCGTAGCGCCAGATCGGCGGTCAGCCTCGTCGCCATCAGGCGGTCCTCGGTCTCGGGCAGCGTCGTGTAGCGGTCGCGCGGGAAGCCGCTGAACGCGGAGCGGCCGGTCTTCATCACGATCAGGTCCTCGACGCCGGCCTCGACGAGCACGCCGCCGAGCGACGCGCTGACGGTCGCGACCCGTGTCCCCTCCCCGCCGCGGACGAACGCGTCCGGGGCAGGCGTCCCGGCGACGTCGATCGCGGCCCAGTGGTGGGCGCGGATGTTGACGGTCGCGACGTCGACCTGTGGCTCGGCGAGGAAATGCTCGGCCAGGGCACGGCCGTAGGCCTCGATCGAGCCGTCGAGGTGATCCTTGGCGAACACGTACGCCGTGTTCTTCATCGTGTCGGTGGCGATGACGTTCGCGTTGTCGCCGTCCGTGTGGGCCGCGTCGAAGTCGCCCTCGAGCGCGATCGCCACGGTCAGGTCGCGGACGCGGTCACCGCCCGGGCCGCGCGCGACGCGAACGAGCCGGATGGCCGCCTTGCCGTAGCGGTTCGCGCCGAGTTCGATCACGCCGGATCCTCCGCTGCTGCTGCGGTCAGGGTCGCATACCGGTCGCGGGCGATGTCGATGACGGCATCAAGCGCGCGCTCGATCTCGTCGTCGCGGTCCGCGTCGAGCGCGGCGGTCATCTCGGGGAGCAGCTCGGCGCGCGACCGGCCGGCGACGAAGACGCAGTAGCGGAAGCCGAGACGGGCCTCGTAGGCGGCGTTGAGCCGGTCGAGCTCCGTGGCGATGTGCGTCGCGCTCGGCCTCGGCGGCGGCTGCCTCGGCTTCCCGTTCCGTGGCGTCGCGCTGATAGCCCTGCTCGACGAACGAGAGCGCCGAGACGTCGGCCGGCGGCGCGCCGAGACGCGGATGCGCATCGATCAGCTCGATCTTCTCGTCGAGCGGCATCGCGTGGGCGATCTCGCGTGCGCGGGCGAAGAGCTCCTCGACCGATCCGAACGGCCGGGCCATCGCCAGGCGTCCGAGGAAGAGCCGCGCACCCTCGAACAGCGGCGCGACGGCGGCCGCGAAGGCGCCCGGCGCGATGACGTCGAGCCGGTCGATCGAGAGGTCCGCGGGAGACGGCGCCTCGGTCATCACCAGCCACCCGCCTCGCGGATCAGCCGATGGACGACGCGCGCGGCCACGATCCGGCGGTACTCGGCGGTCGAGCGGACGTCGTCGATCGGGTGCAGCTCGGCGGCCAGCGTCTCGGCCGCCAGGTCGGCCGTCTCGGGGTCGGCGGCCGGCCCTCGATGGCGGCCTCCGTGGCGCGGGCACGGATCGGCGTGGCCGCCACGGAACCGAGCGCCAGCCGCACGTCCGTCCAGGGCGCCGCGGGCGTGCCGTCGCGCCAGCCCAGGGCGACCACGACCTTGCTGATCGACTGGGCGCGGCGCGTCCCGACCTTGCGGAAGCGCAGCTCGCGGCCGGCCAGGAGCGGGATCCGGATGCGGAGCAGGAGCTCGTCCGGCGCCAGCGCGGTCTGGCGGTAGGCCGGCCAGAACTCGGCGGCCGGGACCGTCCGCTCGCCGCGGGCCGAGCCGAGAACGAACGACGCGTCGGCCGCGAGCAGGACCGGCAGCGTGTCGCCGGCCGGCGAGGCATTGGCGATGTTGCCGCCCAGCGTCCCGCGGTTCTGGATCTGGGCCGCGCCGATCGTCGCGGCCGCCTCGACCAGCACGGGGAGATGCTCGCGGCACAGCGCAGAGCGCCGGATCTCCGTGTAGGTCGTCAGCGCACCGAGGCTGATCGTGTCGCCGTCGAGGGCGATCCCGCGCAGCTCGTCGAGCCCCCACAGGTCGAGGATCCGGTCGGGCGGCTCACCGAGCTCGCCGGTCAGCGCGACCATCAGGTCGGTGCCGCCCGCGATCGGCCGGGCCGGTCCGTCGGCGAGCACCGCATACGCCTCGGCCAGGGCGCGCGGGCTGGTGACCGGCGGCTCGACCGGCATCGGCGCTCAGCGGCCTCGGCGGAGACGCGACCGTCCGACGGCGAGCAGGACCAGCGAGGCGACGATCCCGAAGCCGACAGCCAGCTTCCGGGGCGAGACCGCGCCGAGGAGCGCCGGGTCGGTCGGGTCGAAGATGCGCGGCGCCTTGTCCGGCGGCGGCTCGGCGGTCGGTGGCTCTCCGCGCAGCGGCTCCAGCGGCGCGACGGGATGCGGCTTCCGGCCGTTGGTCGGCACCGCGATCCGATCGGGGTCTTCGGTCATTGCGATCTCCCTTGGCTTGCCGCGCGTGCGATCGCTTCGACGATCTTGGTGTAGCCGGTACAGCGGCACAGGTTGCCGGCGATCGCCTCGCGGATCGCGTCGTCGTCCGGGCCGCCGCCGGCATCGAGATAGGCGCGACCGGCCATCAGCATCCCCGGCGTGCAGATCCCGCACTGCGCGCCGCCGGTCTCGAGGAAGGCGGTCTGGAGCGCGTCGAGCGTGTTCGTTTCGGGCGCCAGGCCCTCGACGGTCGCGACGCTCGAGCCCTCGACCTGGCAGATCGGGACGAGGCACGAATCGACCGGCGCGCCATCGAGCAGGACCGTGCACGCGCCGCACTCGCCCTCGCCGCAGCCCTCCTTCGTGCCGGTCAGGGCGAGGTCCTCGCGCAGGACGTCGAGCAGCCGGCGCATGCCCGGGACGTCGACCTCGACGGGGGTCGCGTTGACCGTGAACTGGAAGGCGGTCATCGGCCGGCTCCAGCCGGCGACGGCCGGTTCCGAGGCGCCCGGCGGCAGCGGCGCGACGCCGGCGACGCCCGACAGCGCGGCCAGGATCCGTTCCGGGCTCGCCGGCAGGTCGGCGATCCAGACCCCGGTCGCATCCGCGATCGCCGCGATCACGGCCGGCGCCCCGACGTCCATCGGCAGCTCGCCGACGCCCTTGGCGCCGTGCGGCACGGCGTCGAACGGCGCCTCGACGAGGATCGTCGTGATCCGCGGCGCGTCGAGCGAGGTCGGGATGATGTAGGTCGCGAGCCGGTCGTTGAGGTAGCGCCCGTCGCGCAGCTTGATCTCCTCGATCGTGGCGTAGCCGACCGCCTGGAGCGTGCCGCCCTCGACCTGGCCCTCGGCCAGGACCGGGTGGATGACCCGGCCGATGTCGTCGGCCGCGACGACGTCGCGGACGTGCACCTCGCCGGTATCGAGATCGACGTCGACGCTCGCGACGCAGGCCGCCCAGCCGAAGGCCGGGTACGCGTCGCCGCGGTAGGTCTCGTCGTCGAAGCCGACGCCCGGATACGGCTCGAAGCGCTGGTCGATGCGGAGCGCGCCGCTTGTCTTGGCGTAGTCGCGGTAGGTCGCCGCGAACGTGCCGCCGGTCGCGGCCTCGACCTGGGCGCGGAGTCGCTGGGCCGCCTTGATCAGCAGCCCGCCGACGACCATCGCGGTCCGCGACGCGACGGTCGGCCCGGAATCGGGCACGAACGCGGTGTCCTGGGGCGCGATCTCGACCGTCGTCCATCGGGACGCCGAGGGCGTCGGCGACGAGCTGCGGGAAGATCGTCTTGGTCCCCTGCCCCATCTCGGTCGAGGCGGTCAGGATGCGGATCGCGCCCTCGCCGGTCAGCTCGAGCGACGCGACCGACGCGAGCTGGACCTCGCCCGAGCCGGTGAACCCGGCGCCGTGCCAGGCCAGCGCGAGCCCGACGCCGCTGGCGACGCGTTCCCGCCCGGTCCGCAGCGGCGAGCCCGGGACCGCGCCCGAACCGGCCCGCCGCACCCGTTCCGCGTCGTTGCGCGCCCGCAGGCGGACGAACTCGCCGGCCTCGGCGGCCCGCTCGAGGACCTCCTCGCCGGCCACGCTGCTGCGCAGGACCTGGCCGGTCGGCGTCGTGTCGCCGAGGACGTAGACGTTGCGCCGCCGGATCTCGAGCGGGCTGAGGTCGAGCGCCTCGGCGATGCGGTTGAGGTGGGTCTCGGCCGCGAACTCGGTCTGCGGCGCCCCGAACCCGCGAAACGCCCCGTTCGGTGGCGTGTTGGTCCGCGTCGCGCGGGCGCGGATGCGCACGTTCGGGCAGCGGTACGGGCCGCCGGCGTGGATCGCGCCGCGCGACAGGACGACCGGCGTCAGCGTGCAGTACGCGCCGCCGTCCATCACGACCTCGATGTCCTGGGCGATCAGCCGGCCGTCGCGCGTCACCCCGGTCCGGTGGCGGACGATCGCCGGGATGGCGCTTGGTGGTCGCCGCGAGGTCCTCGTGGCGGTCGTAGATCATCCGCACCGGTCGCTGGGCCTTCCCGGCCAGGAGCGCGGCGTGGAGCGCGATGACCGACGGGAACTCCTCCTTGCCACCGAACCCGCCGCCGGTCTCGGCCTGGACGACGCGCGCCTGGCGATCGTCGATGCCGAGGCCGCGCTTGAGCGCCGTGTGGACGTAGTACGGGCACTGGAGCGAGCCGTGGACGGTCACCCCGCCGTCCTCGCTCGGGACCGCGATCATCGCGTTGTTCTCGATGTAGAGCTGCTCCTGGTGGCCGACCCGGTACTCGCCCTCGAGCACGAGGTCGGCGGCGGCGAACGCCGCATCGGGGTCGCCCGAGCCGAGCTCGTAGGCGGCGAAGACGTGGTCCGAGGCGAGCGGGTCGAAGACCGCCGGGAGTGGCGCGGTCCGGACGCGAACGGCGTGGCGCGCCGCGCGCAGCATCGCGCGGTCGGGGGCGGCCAGCAGGGCCAGCGGCTCGGCGTGGTGCTGGATCTCGCCGCCGAGCGGGACCAGGATCGGCTGGTCGGCCTTGATCGAGCTCACGATGTTGTCGCCCGGGATGTCGGCCGCGGTGACGACCACGACCGACGACCAGTCGAAACCGGGGTCGAGGTCGAGCGCCGTCGAACGTGGCGTGCGCATCGGTCGAGCGGATCGTCGCCCCGTACCAGGCGCCCGGGAAGACCAGGTCGTCGGCGTACTTGGCGGCGCCGGTCAGCTTGGCCGGACCCTCGCGACGGAGCGGAGCCGCCCCGCGGGCACGTCCGGGAGCGATCGTGCCGGGCTGGATCACGACGGCATCGGCCGGCTCGGTCCGGGTCGTCAACTCGGGCAAGGGCCGTCCTCCATGGCGACTGACTCTATCACCGGCGATAGCCCGGGACGGGCTCTCTGCACTGTTCCGCACCCCATCCTCCCGGACCCCACCCGGCGGTGCGAGGCGGCACCGAGAAGTGGTCCGGGAGGGGCCCGGAAAGAGGGTCAGATGGGGGTCTCGCCGCTATGCTCCGCGGTCCATGAACGAGAACATCGTCATCCTGATCATCGCCCTCGTCGCCGTGAACCTGATCCTGATCACCGTCGCCGTGATCCGGTCGATGCGGCGCAAGGGTCCGCGTCGTTCGAGCGGGTCATACGACGACGGCGTCATGCGCCGGCCCATCGCGTCCGGCGTCTCGTCGCCCATCGCCACGGTGCCCGGGAACGTGCCGACGACCAGCCGGACGGATCCGCTCACCGGACTGCTGACCCTCAACGAGTGGAACCGCCTCGTGGCCGACGAGGATGCCCGGGTCAGCCGCTACCGGCACACGGCGACCGTGGTCATCATCGAGCTCGATGGGATCGAGCGCCTCGTCGCCACCCTCGGTCGTGAGGCCGGCGACCGCGTCCTGCCGGCGCTGGCCGACGCGCTCAGCCGGAACGCCCGCGCCGCAGACCACCTCGCACGGATCGGGCCGTCACGGTTCGGGGTCCTGCTCCCGGAGACCGGCGAGGTCGAGGCGATCAACTTCGTCGAGCGCGTCCGCCAGGCATGCGATCTCTGGCTCGAATCGGGCGCGATCGCCCTGCACCTGTCGATGGGCTGGGCGAGCCCGGGTCCGGAATCGAGCCTCGCCGACTCGATCGACCGCGCCCGCGAGCGGATGTTCGCGGAGCAGCGCCGGACCGAGAGGCTCGCGAGGGACATCGAGGTCGACGTCCAGCCGGTCCACGACATCGAGGGATCGCCCTCGCCCGCGTGACCTTGCCGGCCTCGGTCAGTCGCGGCCCTTACGGAGGCCGCGTCCCGGCGTCGCGCCGGTATGCACTCCGTCCGCGACCACGAGCGTGCCGGCCACGATGACCTGCTCGATGCCGATCGGGTAGGAGCGCGGCTCGTCGTACGTCGCGGTCGAGCGGACCGTGGCCGGATCGAACACCACGATGTCTGCCACGGCCCCCTCCTGGAGGACACCGCGGTCGCGCAGACCCGAGCCGCGCCGCCGGCGCGGAGGTCATCTTGCGGATGGCTTCCTCGAGCGAGAGGAGCGCCTCGTCGCGCACGAACTGGCCGAGGATGCGCGGGAAGCTGCCGTAGGTCCGCGGGCCGGGCTTCTCGCCGAGGAACGTGCTGTCGGTCCCGACCATCCCGATCGGGTGGGCGACGAACAACGGCAGGCTGGCCGCCGCGGGACCGCTCGTCACCTGGCTGATGCCGAGGTCCTCGGCGAGGAGCAGGTCGCAGATGACATCGAGCGCGTCGTGGCCGGTCTCGGTCATCACGTCCGCGACGGTCCGGCTCTCCCAGCGCAGGTTCTCGGGACGGCGGAAGGCACCGAGCCGGACATCCGCCCAGCCCGCCGCGCTCGCGTACGACGCGCCACGGGCCGTGAACTCGGCACGGACGCGGTCGCGTGCGGTCCTGTCCGCGAGACGTTCCTTGAGCGGGTCCCGGTCCGCCGGCCTGGATCCACTGCGGGAGCTGGATGAGCAGTCGCGTCGACGCCCACTCCGAGGGGTAGGTGTCGAACGTGACGTCGAGCCCTTCGGCGCGCGCGTCGTCGACCAGCGCGAGCATCGGTTCGGGTGGGCCGGGGTGTGTCTCGCGGTGGTAGAAGTGCGTGATGTGGGCCGGAGCCTCGGCCCGCCGGCCGATCTCGATCGCCTCGCGGAACGGATCGAGGTAGCGGTCGCCGAGCGGATACCGAACGTGGGTGTGGTAGAAGCCGCCGTGCCGGCCGGCCTCTTCCGTGAGCACGGCGAGCTCCTCGGTCGTCGCGTACCCACCGGGCGGGTAATCGAGTCCCGAGCTGAGCCCGAACGCGCCATCGGCCATCGCGTCGGCGAGCACGCCACGCATCCGGGCGAGCGACGCGGCGTCGGCCGGGACGTCGTCCCAGCCCAAGTGCGGCGATCCGGAGCTGCGAATTCCCGACCAGGGTCGCGACGTTGAGGCTCACCGTGCCGTCGTAGCGGTCGAGGTAGCTCGCGACCGAGGTCCAGTCGTAGTCGATCGCCGGCCGGCCGTCGAGCCCGCTGTCGAGCTCGACGAACGCCTCGAGGTCCTCACGACGCTCGAACGGCGCGAACCCGTTGCCGTCGACGCCGACCAGCTCGGTCGTCACGCCCTGGCGAACCTTCGGCTCGTGCCGGCCGTCGGCCAGGATCATCAGGCCGCCATGGCTGTGCAGGTCGATGAACCCGGGAGCGACGACCTTGCCGGTCGCGTCGATCCGCTGCCCGACGTTCTCGGGCGGTGGCTCCGTGGCGTCGAGGAGGCGCAGCCGTCCATCGACGACGGCGATCGTCGCGGGTCGCCCCGGGGCGCCGGTCCCGTCGACGACGGTCCCGCCGCTGATCAGCAGGTCAGCGTGCTCGGTCACGTGGCGGCCGCCGTTCCGTGCCGGCTTGGCCCGTCGAGACGCCGCCCGCGCACCCACGCACCTTGGACCATGTCGGGGTGTGCCCGGAAGATGAGCCGGCTCATGAGGTCACGCGGGTCATCGTCGGCCGGGGAACCTGGAAGAGCGGCCGCGAACGATGGGTCGACGGCGATCAGGTCGGCCTCCTTGCCCGTCTCGAGCGACCCGATGCTCGCGTCCAGGCCGAGTGCGTGGGCGCCCGCCAGCGTCCCCATCCGCAGCCAGTCGAGAGGGTCGAGGACCGCGCCCTCCTCGCCAGCGAACGAGCGTCGGGCCATCAGCGCATACGCGCCGACACGCATCACCGAGAAGATCGATGCCTCCGGCCCGCCGGAGACGTCCGAGCCGAGCCCGACCGAGAGCCCGGCCTCGAGGTAGCGGGCGAGCGGCATCACGCCGGCACCGATGAACAGGTTCGAGGCCGGGCAATGGGCGACCCGTGTCCCCGTCTCGAGCAGCCGCGCGAGCTCCCGGTCCGACAGGTGGATGGCGTGGGCAAGCACCGTTCGCTGCCCGAGCCCGCCGGCGCGGTCGTAGACGTCCACGTAGTCGCGTGCCTCGGGGAAGAGCCGGCGCACCTCCGCGATCTCGCCGGGATCCTCCGAGACGTGCGTCTGCCACCAAGTGCCCGTCTCGCGGGCCAGCGTCGCCGATTCGCGCAGCATCTCGGCTGAGCACGAAACGGCGAACCGAGGCGTGACGGCGTATCCGAGGCGGCCGTCGTCGGCGCCGTGCCAGCGCGCGATCAGGTCGGCAGATTCGCGCAGCGAGCGCTCGAGGATCGTCGACGGCTCGATGACCGGGTCGTACGTCCCGCGATCCATCATCACCTTGCCGAGGATCGCCCGGATGCCGTGCCGTTCGGCCGCTGCGAAGACGCCGTCCATCGCCGCGGCGTAGACCGTCCCGTAGCCGACGACCGTCGTCGTGCCCGCGGCTGCGAATGCCTCGAAGATCGCCGGCGCGAGTCGGTCGGCGACCGTGGGATCCGACCACGAGCGCTCGGTCGGGAAGGTGACGCGCTCCAACCAGGTCAGCAGGTCGAGGGCGAAACCCAGCCCCGCATTGGGGAGCTGGGGCAGATGCGCGTGCGTGTCGACCATGCCGGGGAGCAGCACCCACGGCCGCAGGTCGATCGCAGCATCGAGGACGTCAGGCGTGGCGTCGGCGGAGGCGCCGACGGATCCGATCCGACCGTGTCTCGTCGACCACGAGCAGGCCGTCGGGCTCGTGGCGGGTCCCGCCGGCCGCCAACGGCGTCAGGATTCGGGCGCGGATCGCGAAGGGCGGGGTGTTCGGCAGATCCACGGCGTCAGGCTAGCAGGGCCGAGACGCGAAACGACCCCGGTCGTGGACCAGGGTCGTCGGATCAGTGCTGCGCGGTGCGCCTAGCGCTTCTTGCCTCGGACTTCGAACAGGTGGGCGGTCCACTCGGAACCGCCGCGGTCAAGCGTCGCCGAACTGCCGTGCCAGCCACAGGTGCAGGTGATCGTTTGCGCCTGGTGCTTGTACTCGTCGATGACGTGCTTGAAGGGCTCGACGGTGGTCGGGGACTTCACGGGCGGGCGACTGTTCACTCGGACTCCTGCGCGGTGGGGACTCTTCCGCGGGACGCGGCTGGGGGACCTCTAATCCTACTCGATTTGGCCCTTTTCCGCCACCTGCGCCCGGGTCCCTCGACGTATGATCGGTGCTCGATCGCAGTGTGGGGACGATGGACGAGAACGCCGGCGAAACCGAGCTGGACCGCACGAACCGCGACGCTGGTCGAGCGCTTCTTCGCCGCCTCGGAACGAGGCGACCTCGCCACCCTGACGACCTTGGTCGACGACCAGATGGTGATGATCTGGCCTCAGTCCGGCGAGCGATTTCGCGGTCGCGACAACGTGCTGGCGGCAATGGCCGCGGTCGAGGTCAAGCCCCAGTTCGCGGGGTCACCGAGACTGATCGGCTCCGGCCACGTGTGGGTCCTGATGGTGCCGCTTCGATACGGCGAGGACGTCCTCGACTACGTCGCGATCCTCGAGCTGGAGAACGGTCGCATCCGCCAGGCCACCGGGTACTGGGGAGCGCCGTTCCCCGCGCAGGACGCGCGCGCGCCGTTCGTCGACCGCGAGGGCTGAGCCGCCCCGGCCGGCAATCAGCCGCCCGCTGGGAGCAGGTCCTCGCGGATCAGCTGATCGGTCGTGACCGGCGCCTTGGTCAGGCCGAGCGACTGCAGGAAGGGGATCGACGAGTCCCACCCCGCCCGGTCGATGGCGCCGAGGCCGTGCGCCGCCTGGGCGGAGCCGGTCCACGTGTCGATCGTCGCCGCCAGCAGCGCAGCCTGCGTCTCCTTGTCCTTCGCCAGGTCGGGCACGGCCTTGATGGCGGCATCGAGCCCGACCGTCGGGTCGGCCTTGATCTCCTCCATCGCCTGGAGAGTGGCGGTCACGAACGCGGCGATCGCGTCGTGCTTGGCGTCGAGCGTCTTGGTCCCGGCGATCAGCCCCGGGCCCGGCAGGGGCGTGATCGCATCGATCCTCAGGATGGACGGCTTCTGGCCGTGCAGCTCGAGCTGGACCGGCTCGTTGTTGGCGAAGCCGGTCGCGGCGTCGACCGCGCCGAGCTCGACCGCCGCCTCCTGGGTGAAGTCGGGGTACTCGACGATCTCGACGTCATCGACCTTCAGCTTCGCCGACGCGAGGAGCGCCTGGAGCATGATCCAGCCCGAGCCATAGCGACCCGGGGTCCCGATCTTCTTGCCCTTCAGGTCGGCCGCCGTCTTGATCCCGGACGAGTCCTTGGCGAAGACGACGTTGGGGAACTTGCCGTAGATCGTGGCGATGTAGGCGACCGGGATGGCCCGGCTGACGGCGGGGATGACACTGGTCCCGTCGCCGATCCCGACATCGATGGCGCCCTGGCCGACCAGCGTGACGAGCTCGGGGTCGATCTTGTTCTGGAACTCGACGTCGAGGCCGGCATCGGCGTAGTAGCCGTTCTGCTGGGCGAGGTAGAACTGCGCGAACTGGACGCTCGGGATGTACCCGAGCCCGACGACGAGCTTGGTCGGTGTGATGCTCGCCTCCGGGCTTTCACCGGGTGCGAGGGAGGCCGCCGGCGGGTTCGAGGGCGGAACGGCCGTCCCCTCGGCCGTGCCGCTGGTGCAGCCGGAGACGATGGCGACGACGACCGCGAACGCGGCGACGACTGCGAACCGCATCTGGCGGCGGGGAATGGCTGACATCTGGCGGCGGGGAATGGGCTGACGACACGTGGACCTCCGTTTGGGCGGGCTGGTTCACCGCGCGCCGACGAGCCTGCGCTCGGCGACCACGACGGCGAGGTAGAGGGCGATCCCGACCAGGGCGATGGTCAGGAGCGTGGCGAACATCAACGGGATGTCGAAGAGCGACCCCCGGGCGAGGTTGATCAGGACGGCCAGGCCGGTGTTGGCCCCGGCCCACTCCCCGACCACGGCGCCCACGACCGCGAGCGTCACGCCGACGCGTAGCCCACCGAAGATGTTCGGGAGGGCCGCCGGGATCTCGAGAGTGGTCAGGATCTGGCGCTTGGTCGCACGCAGGCTCCGCCCGAGCTCGAGCAGGCGCGGGTCGACGGACCGGATGCCGACCATCGTGGCGATGGCGACCGGGAAGAAGACGATCAACGAGCAGATGACCGCCTTGCTCAGGAGCCCCGACCCGAACCAGACGACCAGAAGAGGCGCGAGGACCAGGATCGGGACGGCCTGGGCGGCCACGAGGTAGGGCGAGGCGAGCCGGGCGAACAGGTCGCTGCGGGCGAGGCCGTAGCCGGCGATGAGCGCCAGGACGGTCCCCACGACGAAGCCGATGGCGATCTCGACCATCGTGGTCAGGAAATGCGGCCAGAACGTGCCGTCCAGCCAGGCCTCGACGAAGCGTTGGCCGACCGTCTCGGGCGCCGGGAGGATGAACGGCGGGAGACCGGTCAGGACGACGATCGCCTTCCACACGAGCACGAAGATGACGAAGGCACCGATGACCGGGAGCCAGACCGAGCGGGTCACGACACGAGCTCCGGCGCGGTGGACGCGCCGATCGGGTCGGGCGTAGCAGCTGTCCGGTCCGTGCCGGGCGCGTCCGGGTCGGCCAGGTGGGCGCGGATCTCGCGTGCCGTGCGGCTGGCGGCCGGATCGTCGAGGTCGGCGATGGTTCGCGGTCTGGGGATGTCGACCGGGATGTCGGCGACGACACGCCCGGGTCGCGGCGACAGGACGACGACTCGATCGGCGATCAGGATCGCCTCGGGGATGCTGTGGGTGACCATGACGATGGTCGTCGCCGCCCGCTCCCAGAGTCGCAACAGCTCGAGGTCGAAGCGTTCGCGACTGAGCGCATCGAGTGCGCTGAACGGTTCGTCGAGCAGGAGCACCGCGGGCTCGAGCGCCAGGGCACGGGCGAGCGCCACGCGCTGGGCGGTCCCGCCGGACAGCTCGGACGGGCGGGAGTCCGCCACCGCCGGGTCGAGGTCGACGAGGTCGATCAGCGCGCGACCCGTGCGGCTCGTGGCTCCGGCGGCCCAGCCGGCCAGGTCGAGGGGATAGGCGATGTTGTCGGCGGCCGAGCGCCACGGCAGCAGGCGCGGCTCCTGGAAGACCAGCCCGATGCGCGGGTCGGGACCGTCGATCGACGAGTCATCCAGCCGGGCCGTGCCGCTCCCGGGGGCGAGCAGGCCCGCGATCACTCGCAGCAGCGTCGACTTGCCGCAGCCGTTCGGGCCGATCAGGGCGACGATCCCGCCGCCAGGGATCGTGAGGTCGATGCCGTCGAGGACCGGGAGGCCCTCACCGGAACGGGTCGTGAACGCGAAGGAGAGGTTCTCCAGGCGGATGCTGCCGGTCATATGCCGGAACCCGGCCCGTCGTCTCCCGCTTCCACGTTCAGCGGCCGCAGGAGCGGTGCCGTCGCCGGGTAGAGCCCGAGGTATGCGATGTAGAGGCGGTCGTAGACGTCGGCGACCTCGGGTCGGGGGTCGATCCGCTCGGTGACGCGGGTCATCGCACGGATCGCGGCGACGAGATCGGGATGGGCACCGATGCCGACGGTTGCCAGGATCGCGGAGCCCAGGACACCTGTCTCGAGGACCTCAGGGACGAGCACCGTGAAACCGGTCACATCGGCTTTCACGCCGTTCCAGAAGCGGCTCCGCGCCGGGCCGCCACAGACGCGCATGGCCGTGACCTGGACGCCCGCAGTGAGCATCGGTGCGGAAACGTGACGGATGGCGAGCGCGGATGCCTCGACGATCGCCCGCGCGATGTGGCCGCGGCCGTGGCCCAGGGTCAGGCCGGCGAGGACGCCGCGCGCGTCCGGGTCCCAGATCGGCGAGCGCTCGCCGGCGAGGTACGGCAGGAAGACAAGACCGTCGACGCCTGGCGGGGTGGCCGCCGCCTCGGCGAGGAGGGATTCCGTGGAGATCGTGCCGCCCAGGACGTCGTCGCGGTACCAGTCGAGCGCCCGGCCCGTGGCGGCCATCGCGGCTCCGACGCTGTAACGGCCCGCCAGCGGCGCCGGTGTGACGAAGCCGCCGGCAACACTCACTGGCTCATGCCAATAGACCCCGAACCCGCCCGCCGAACCGCCCGGGTCGTAGGCGTCCCCGGGCTCGAGCAGCCCGGCGCCGAGGTAGCTCGCGAAAGCATCGACGGTGCCGCTGACGATCGGGATCCCGGGTCGCAGGCCGAGAGCATCGGCCGCGGTCTCCGTCAGGCCACCCACGACGCTCCCCATCGCCGAGCGCGGCGGAAGCCGGTCGGCCGGCACGCCCGCCGACGCGACGGCGGCCGGATCGGCGGTCACCTGGTCGGGGACCAGCGGGCCGTCGGCGACGCCCGCCAAACGGAACGCCAGCCACTCCCAGGTCGAGAGATACCAGCGCGTGGCCGCAGCGACGCCGGGCTCATTCCGTTCGACCCAGAGCGCGGCGGGAAGGCCGCCCAGCGACCAGCCCTTGACCCCGGTCGCGGCCTCGAGCTCGGCGGCTTCAGCCGACGCGCGCGAGTCGAGGAACGTGATCGCCGGCCGGGTCGCCTCGCCACGTGCGTCGATCGCCACGAGGGTCGGGCCATGGCCGTCGACGCCGATCGCCACGATGTCGGCCAGATCGGCGGCACGGAGAGCACGAACGGCGCTGACGACCGACGACCACCACGCGCCGGGATCCTGCTCGACCCAGCCGTGGCCGCCGGAGGCATCGAGGTCGTAGCCGCTCCGTGTCAGCGCCAGCAGCCGGCCGTCGAGGGTGACCAGGCCGGCCTTGACCTCGGTCGTCCCCAGGTCGAGCCCGAGGATCGCCTGCGTGCGTGCCGTCATGCCGGACCGCCGGTGGAGCGGGTCGGCGTTGCCGCGTCCAGCGCGACGACGGCTTCGGCCGTCGCGATATCGGTGACCAGCGTCCGGACGACTCCTGCCCGGAGTGCTCCGAGGATCGGCCGGACCTTGTTCTCACCGGAGGCGACGCCGATCGCCACGGGAAGGCGGCCGAGGCGGCGCGCATCGAGTGCGATCACTCGTTCGCGCAGGGCCGGGCAGACGAACCGCCCATCGATGTCGAACGGGGCGACGAGGACCTCACCGACGGCCTCGGCCGTGTCCAGGTCGTGCTCCGTGGTGTCCCCGAGCGCTGCGACGCTCCAGGCCGGCCCGCCGATGCCGAAGAGCGCGACATCGACCCGCTCCCAGAGGTCGACGATCGCGCGGACGCCGGCGTGCGCGACGAGCGCCCGTTGCGTGGCGGCGTCGTCGACGAGACCCGGCGCCATCAATCCGCGCGCATGACCGCCGAGTGCGTCGGCGACCCGGCGATACGGCTCGCGCTCGGGCCCGGTCGACCAGTAGCCGCCGCACAACGGCACGACCGTGACCGCGACGGGCGTGGCCGTCTCCTCGAGGGCGGCGGCGGTCGCGGCGACCGACGCACCGTCACCGACGCCGACGACGGCGCCAGTGCGGAGCGTGCCGCGCAGCACCTCGGCGGCCAGCCGGCCGACCATCCGGCGAGTGAGATCTTCAGGACCGGCGATCGTCGGGGCGAGATGGACGGCGTCGAGGCCGAAGGTCCGGCGCAGCGCGTCGCCGGCCGGGCTCTCGACGGACGTGCGGTCGACGATCCGGATCTCGACGATTCCCTCGGCGCGTGCTCGCTTGAGCAGGCGCGACACCTGTGGTCGCGTGACGCCGAGCTGCTCGGCGATCGCGTTCTGCGTCTCGCCGAGCTCGTAGTAAAGGCGGCTCGCCCGGACGAGCTGCTCCAGGTCGCTCATCGAAGGCGCTGCACGTTTGTACTTGACAGATGTGCGTTCACGGTCCGGCGATCATCCGGGCTCGGCGGAACGGTGTCAAGCGAGGCGACGCGACCGACCGGCCCCGTGGGCGCTACTCCGCCAAAACGCAACCCAGGCGGTCGCTAGGCACAGCGCCCCGGGCTCCGAGACAGCGCGAGTGCATGACCATGCGGCCGATCGACGGTTTATGCGGTCGCGTATGCGACCGATGCGCATGGCGATGCATGCCGACGCGCAGGCGCGGCGCTCGAAACGCGCCGAAGGCTCACCAGCGATCACATTTGGCGGAGGCGCCAACAGGCGAGGCGTGGCGCGGAGGAAGGCGCTACCCCATACGGCTGGGCCTCAGTCGATGGGCGGCCGCACGCCGCCACGCAAACGCGAGGAGCTCAGCTTTCCGGGAGAAACGCTCCGTCGACCGCGGCGCGCGGCGATCAGACCGACGCCCGTGATCCCGGCGACCACCATGAGGGCGGGAGCCAGCAGATCGCCCGAGACGACATGGGCGAGGCCATCCACGACGGCCACCGTCCAGAGCAGTCCACCGGCGACGAGGATCCGAGTGCGAGACATCCTGTCTCCTTCGTGTCGCGCCTCCGGGCCTGGGTCCCCAGGGCGCTCGTTGCGGCGGGAGATCCCCGCTGCCCGGTCACCTTATCGGATAGTCCCGCCCAAAAAGCCCCGAAAGTACTAATTCGTTTCCGCCTGGCACCACGAAGGCGACCACAACCGCACAAGACCACACTCACCCCGAATCCGAACAGCCCGGGCGATGCCCGGGCTGTCGAAGTCGCGACGGAAGCGCGATCTACTTGTTGCTGTGATCGTGAGAGTGGTCGTAACCCTGATGCGGCAGCCCGATGTACGGGAAGCCCGACAGGAAAGGCCCGTCGTTGGCGTCGACGCCGTCGCCGAGCAGGTTGTTGGGGGTGCGGTTCGGTACGCCGAGGACCGCGTTGAGGGTCGGTCCGTAGCCCTCGACGAGGGCGCGGAGCTCGATGTCGGTCACGTCGTCCACGAGACGCCGGCCGTTGGGGAAGCCGCACAGGTCGCCATCGATGGCGCCAAGCCGGCTCGGGGTGCCGCCGTCGGCGACACCGAAGACGCAGGCCCCCGACGCATTCGGCTTGATGCCGGTGTTGACGCGCAGCATGTCGGCCTGGGTCGCCCCGGTCCGCGTGAACTGGAGTCCACCGGGCACGGTCGCCGAGTTCGGGATGTTGAGCCCGGTCAGCAGGATCGCCACGAGATCGTTCCTGTTGGTCGTGGCCGGGGTGTCGAGCGCGTCATAGAGCGCATTCGCCACGGCGGTCACCTCGGGCGCCTTGTAGTACTTCGCGAACTGCGAGTCGCTGCTGGGCTTCTGGCTGTTCCAGTAGTCCTTCTTGGCGGTCGGGATGATCACCTCGTTGATCAGCGGATTGCCGAGGCGGGAGACCTGCTGCCACGGGCCGGAGGCCGACATCGTGCCGTTCGCGTTGAGGACACGGTTCTTCTGCCGGCTGGACGAGGCCCACACGCCGAGGACGGCGTCGGGATCGTTCGGGCTGGTCGACAGTCGCGGTGGTCCTTGGTCAACTGGCGGAGCGGGACGCGGATGGCGATCGAGTTCGTGTTGAACCCGCTGACACCATCGACGCCGGGCTCAGCCGGGAGCGACAGCGCGTGGAGGGTGTTGAACGGTCGGAGCCCGGCCAGGTCGAAGATCGAGCCGAGGTCGACGAAGAAGGCGTCGTCACGCTGGCCGGCGAAGAGCCGGGTGCCGTTCGACAGCTTCCGCACCGCCGCGCTGGCGAGAGACGAATAGTCGGCGGTCGACCGCGGGCCGATGTTGGCCGGTGGAACGCGAACGTTCCAGGCGATCTGGTGACCGTTGCGCCAGACGTCGTAGGTCTGCCAGACGAGCAGGTTCGGGTCGGTCAGGCTGGTGATCGCGCCGTCGTTGTAGAGGAACGTCGGGATCCCGGCGAAGTTCTTGGCCTTGCGGATGTGTCTTGAACCGGAACTGGTACTTGATGTCGGCCTTGCCGTTGCCGTTGTTGTCGACGTTGATCTCGTAGCGGACGGCCGGGTCGAACGGGAAGAAGTTCGGACCACCGGCCGGTTCCTCGAGCGGGACGTAGTTGGCGATGATGGTCAGGCTGTTCGTTGCGTCCGGACTGACGAACGCGTACAGGTCCGTGTTGTCGGCGGCGGGATCGCCGGCGATGAGCGGCGCCTCCCGGTGGCTGGATGCGAGGACACCCGAGACGGATGTCGCCGCGATGAGGAGGGCGCCGGCGACGCCGACGACCCTTGATCGTGTAGACAAGTCGATCTCTCCCTGCTGATGTGGCGGGTCTCGGACCTCCCCGAGGCTCCGCGTCGTCCCTGCTGCAGCTGAACGGGTCGCGACCACCATCCGTGCTGTCGTCCCTGATGCGCAGGCCAGGGGCCGTTGGATGACTCCGGCTCCGCGGCGGCTCAGTCGGGCAGCGAGTCGAGGATCCGGCGGGCCTCGGCGGCCCCCGTCGCGGAGAAGCCCGGGTCGGTGGCGAGCGCCAGGTCGAGGTCGCGACGCGCCGTGACGGCGTCGCCCAGGGCTGCCGCGATCGCGCCGGCGTGATAGCGGAGCAGCGGGTCGCGCGAGCCGAGACGAAGCGCTTCGTCGGATCGCTTCTTCGCCTCCGTGTCGCGCCCGAGGCGGTGGAGCGCCCAGGCCAGTGCGTCGGCGGCACGGACCGTCGGCGTCGCCGCGTAGCCCTCCTTCGCGAAGGCGAGCGCGGCAGCCGGGTCGCCGTGGTCGGCCTCGAACAGCGCGAGGTCGACGTCGACGATGACCCCGCTCGCCTGGAACAGCTGGATCTCGGCGCGGGCGAGCTTGACGTTGCGGGCTGCCTCGTCGGTTCGGCCGGCCGCCTGCTGGGCATCGGCGAGGGCGATCACGTATTCGGGCAGCGGCAGGATGTCGGCCGCGCGCTGGAACAGCGCGATCGCCCTGTCGAGGTCGCCGGCACCGACCGCCAACCGACCCTGCCCCGCGAGCGACGGGGCATGGGCGGGCACGAGCGCGAGGGCGCGCGTCGTAGGCGTCGGCGGCGGCCTTCGGATCGCCGGTCGCGACGAGCAGGTTGCCGAGGAGGGCGTCGACGAAGGCGACGTTCTCGGGCGCGAGCCCCGGCGTCGCCGCAGCCTGCTCCATCGCCGTCAGCGCGACGTCGAGCTTGCCGTGTAGCTCCGCGAGGTACGAGACGCGGGCGAGCGTCGAGAGGTCGGCCCGGACCGCGAGCATCTCGGCGGCTGCCGCGTCGGCGTCGTCGTAGCGCCCGAGCTCGACGAGGGCATCGACGACGACCGCCCGGGCCGCGGCAAGGTTCGGCGACATCGCGACCGCCTGACGGCCGGTCCTGAGGGCATCGGCGAACTGGTGCTTGCCGAGCTGGAGGCCGCCGATCCCGGCCAGGACCTGGGCATCGTCGGGAGCGAGCCGGCGGGCCGTCTCGAAGGCCGTCTGCGGCCGGCGCGTAGAGCGACGGATCGGCGGTCTCGCGGACCCGCTGGAGGAGCGCGAACCCGAGATCGCGCTGCGGCGTCCGCGTCGGTCGGGTCGGCGGCGACGAGTGCCTGGAGTCGGGCGATCTCGGCGACGGTCCGCGAGGTCGCCGGCGAGCCGTCGAGGCTCGGCGGTGGGCGTCTGGGACGTCGTCGATGACCGCTGGGATGCGTCGTCGGGCTCGGCGACGGCGATGGCGGCGTCGGCGGAGGCGCAGCCGGCCGGCTGCAGCAGGACGCAGACGGCAAGGGGCATGGTCAACCGGCGCGTCCGAGGCGTTCATGGCCTTGGATACGGGCCGGCGACGCCGCGCGGATGACCCGAGCGTCCTAGATCACGCGTCCCGGATTCAGGATCCCGAGCGGGATCGAGGGCGGCCTTGATCGAGCGCATGACGCGGACCGCATCGGCGCCCTTCTGGGCCTCGAGCCAGTCGCGCCGCGCCATCCCGATCCCGTGCTCGCCGGTGACGGTCCCGCCCAGGTCGAGGGCGGCCCGGTAGAGGTCCTTCTTGACCGCCTCGGTCTTTGCCTCCGCGTTCGGGTCGCCGCGCTCGAACACCAGGTCGGGGTGGAGATTGCCGTCGCCGGCGTGGCCGAACGTGCCGATCCGGACGTCGTGCTTCGCCGCGATCCGCTCGATCGCGCGGAGCATGTCCGGGACGCGTGCCCGCGGCACCCCGACGTCCTCCATCCGGACGTCGCCGAGCCGCTCGAGGGCGTAGTGGGCCGCTCGTCGAGCCTGGCGGAGCCAGTCGGCCTCCTGCGCGTCGGCGGCACGGACGACGTCGGTCGCCCCGGCGACACGGCAGGCGGCCTCGGCCCGCTCGAGCTCGTCGGCGGCCGCGGCCCCCGGCATGTCCGACTCGATCATCAGCATCGCGGCCGCCGTCCGGTCGAGGCCGAGGTTGTTCATGTCGTCGACGGCGGCGATCGTGAACCGGTCGAGGAGCTCGAGCGTCACCGGCGATCAGGCCCGCGGCCGCGATCCCGGCCACCGCGTCGCCGGCGCCGTCGAGGGTCGGGAAGAAGGCCAGCATCGTCGAGCGCGGCGGCGGCGCGGGCCGCAACCGCAGGGTCGCCTCGGTGGTGATCGCGAGCGTCCCCTGGCTGCCGACGAACAGGTGGGTCAGCGAGTAGCCGGCGACGTCCTTGACGTTCTTGCCGCCGGTCCGGATGACGCTCCCGTCGGCCATCACGACCTCGAGCGACAGGACCGAATCGCGCGTCTGGCCGTACTTGACGCAGCACAGCCCGCCGGCGTTCGTGCCCAGGTTGCCGCCGATCGAGCACATCTCGAAGCTGGCCGGATCCGGGGCGTAGAAGAGGCCCTCGGCGGCGACCGCCGCCTTGAGCTTCGCGTTGATGATCCCCGGCTGGACGACCGCGACCAGGTTCTCCCGGTCGATCTCGATGATCCTGTCCATCGCCGTGAAGACCACGGTCAGCCCGCCCTCGATGCCGGCCGCGCCGCCGGACAGTCCCGTGCCCGCCCCGCGCGGGACGATCGGCACGCGCATCTCGGACGCGATCCGGACGATCTCGACGACCTCCGCGGTCGTCGTCGGGAAGACGACCGCGCGCGGCAGCCCGGCGTGGAGATACGGGGTCTCGTCGTCGCGGTAGCCCTCGCGGTCGAGCGAGTCGGTCAGGAGCCTGAGGCCGGGGAGGCGCGCGGCGATCGCGGCGACGAGCGGATCGGTCGTGGCGGCGGCCGGCGTCTGGTGGGTCGTCACGGGCCGAGTCTACGCGGCCGCGCGAGAGGCAAACGGGCCACGGGGTAGGATGACCGCGATGTCCGCGCGAGTCCTGAGCATCGCTACCGCCGCTCCTGACGCTGACGATCGCCGCCTCCGGGCTCGCCGTCGCGCCGGTCCGCGCCGAGGCCCCGAGACCGACGAAGCGCCCGCCGCGCCGCTCGGCGTGGCAGCACCCGCCGGGATCGCGCCCGCCGAGGCCACGCTCGCGACCGCCATCGTGCCCGGCTCAGTCGGGCGATCGAGCCTCTTCGTCGACGCCACCTACGACGCCTCCCTGCGCATCTCGTGGGGCGACGCGCAAGATCTCGGTCGACTCGACCGCCACGATCCGCAACACGTCGGGCGGGCCGATCGACCGGATCGAGCTCAACACCATCGCCGCGCGGCTCGGCAGCATCCAGCTCCACTCGGTGACCGTCGACGGGGTCGCGGTCCCTGCGACGCGGAGCGACCAGACGATCGTCGTCCCGCTCGGCGGCATCCTGCCGGTCGACGCCACGACCCAGATCCGGGTCCGGTTCCACGCCACCCTGCGCAGCAGCCTGTCGGGCTCGAACTGGCTGTTCACCAAGACCAACGGGATCATCGACCTCTACCGCTGGCTGCCGTGGGTCAGCCGCAAGATCGCCTTCGACCGGCCGAACCACGGCGACCCGTTCGAGACGCCGACGAGCCGCTCGGTGCGGGTCAAGATCACGACCTCGCGGAAGCTGGTCCTGGCCACCAGCGGCGACCGGACGGCGGTCAGCGCCGACGGCCTGACCCAGACGTTCGCGGCCACGGACGTCCGCGATTTCACGGTCACCGCCGCGACCGACTACCGCACCAGGTCGCGGGTCGTCCGCGATTCGATCGTGCGCGTCTACTACCGGCCCGGAGCGCCGGGGGCGGCGATGCTCGATGCCGCGGCGGACGCCTTCGACGCCCTCGAGCGACGGCTCGGGTCGTACCCGCATCGGACCTTCCGGGTGGCCCAGTCGGCCGGGGCGTACGGGATGGAGTCGCCGGGTCTCATCTGGATCCCGACCGGTGTGGCCGCCGCGAACCTGCGGTATCTGGCCGCGCACGAGACTGCCCACCAGTGGTTCTACGGGATCGTCGGCAACGACCAGTCGAAGCAGCCGTTCGCCGACGAGGCCGCCGCCGATTTCGTGGCCCGCTTCATCCTCGGCTCGAAGCGCGCCAGTCGCTGCGCCACGGCGACCCTCGATCGAACGATCTACCAGTACTCGGCGGCCTGCTACTACGAGAAGATCTACATCCAGGGCGGCAACCTGCTCGACACCGCGCGGCGGAGGATGGGCTCGACGGCGTTCTGGGCCGCGTTGCGCGGCTACGTCGCTGCCAATCGGGACAAGATCTCGACGACGCAGGGCCTTGCTGCAGGCGCTCGATGACGCGACGCCGATCAACCTCGGCACGACGTTGTTCGCGCCGCGGTTCCCGCGCATCTACTGAGGGCCGGACGGGAGGGACAGCGTGACCACTCTGGAAAACCGGCCGAACACCGCAGTCCTCGTCGTCGACGTCCAGAACGGCGTCGTCGAGGGGGCCCACGATCGCGCCGCGGTCGTCGCCAACATCGGCAGCCTCGTCGAGAAGGCGCGCCAGGATGGCGTCCCCGTCGTCTGGGTCCAGGACTCCGGCGGCCACATCGTGAAGGGCAGCGACGACTGGCAGATCGTCCCGGAGCTGGATCCCGCCGACGACGAGCCACACATCGACAAGACCTACGGCGACGCCTTCGAGGACACGTCCCTCGAGACCGTGCTGTCGGACCTCGGTGTCGGGCGACTCCTCGTCGTCGGCGCCGAGACCGATGCGTGCGTTCGCTCGACACTCCACGGCGCTTTCGTGCGCGGCTACGACACGACCCTTGTCAGCGACGCCCACACGACGAGCGACCTGACGGAATGGGGAGCGCCGCCACCCGACCAGGTCATCGCCCACACGAACCTGTACTGGTCGGATCAGAGGGCGCCGGGACGGACGGCCGGGACGGTCGCGACCGAGGACGTGGAGTTCGGCGGCGGCTAGGAGCTAGCTCGCGCCGTCGCCCATCCGCCGATCCGCGGCGAGTGCCTTGGGCATCTGCCGGAACGACGCGGGCAGCAATGGACGCCAGGCACGGAACCCGGCGACCAGCCAGGCCGACACGACCTGCTCGCGGACGCCCCACGCAAGGCCGTAGTCGTCGCGGACGGACGGCGGCAACAGCCCCACCGACGGCCACAGGGTCCAGGCATATGTCGCCGGCGGCACGCGCGCGAGCACAGATCGTGCGGCGGACGTCGGGAGCGGCAGCAGCGGAGCGAGCGGCGCCAGTGGCGGCCGGAGGATGACCCCGGCCAGCTCGCGGGCGATCGGCGAGACCCGCACCGGCCCGTCGGGGGCCAACATGCCGCCACGTATCGGTCGAATGCCGTGACATCCGGCGGCAACAGCGCGTCCGGCACCCCGAACGCCCGCCCGATCGGCAGGGTCTCGGCGTAGTACGAGGCGCGGCGCTCCGGCGACAGCGGTTCGAGCCACGCATCGGCGACGGCCATCGTCGAGTCGACCAGGTCGCGTGGACCCACAGCGAGAGCTCAGGGTCGCGCGCCGCGTAGCCGGGACCGGTGATCCCGCGATGGAGAGTGTTCAGCCGCCGGATCTCCGCGCGCGCGGCGGCCGTCGAGCCGTAGACGATCGTCAGGTAGCTGCGCAGCGTGCCCGCCAGCCGGCGCCACGGATCTGCCCGGAAGTCCGAGTGGTCGTTGACCCCGGCCGCGACCGCAGGATGCGCGATCTGGAGCAGCAGCGCGCGAGGACCGGCGCCCAGCAGGAGCATCGCCTCGCGGTTGAGCCGCCACGCCTCGGAGTCGGGGCCATACAGGCCCGGATCCGGGTCAGCCGCCGGGGGCGGCATCGTCACCGCCTAGCGATCGTCCGGTCGACGTCCGATGAGCCACCAGGCGACCGGGAAGATGCCGGCCGCCACGGCGAGCTTGATGGCGTCCCAGAGCACGAACGGGGTGAGACCCGCGGCGATCGTCTCGCTCGGGGTCAGGTCCGCGACGGCCGCCAGCCAGGGCAATCCGATGGCGTAGATGATCGCGCTGCCGATCAGCATCATCCCGATCGCGCCGCCGAAGCGACGATCCCAACCGAGCTCGGCCAGGCGGCCCACGACGGCCCCCGCGACGATGAACCCGATCAGGTACCCGCCGGTCGCCCCGAGGATGACCGACGCTCCGCTCTTGTGCTCGGCAAAGAACGGCAGGCCGATATAGCCGAGCAGGACGTAGAGGGCCACCGCCAGGAACCCACGTCGCAGACCGAGTGCCCCGCCGACGATCAGGACGCCGAAGGTCTGCCCGGTCCACGGCACCGGCTCGTGCGGAACCACGACGAGCGAGGTGAGGTAGATGAACAACGCGCCCGAGGCGACCAGGATCGTGTCGCGGACCCTCGTGTTCAGTCGCTCCGCGACGGTCACCGGGACGAGGAAGTCGGCGATGGTGAGGCCTCGTTCGGCCGCGGTCGAGCGGTCGAAGCGGGGCATGGCGATCGTCATCTGGGCTCCGCGTGTCGGGGGTCACGCGAGCGGTGACCGGCCGGCGGATTCTAGCAGGGCGTCACTCGTACTGGACGGCCCGGACGATCGACAGGCGACTCGCGATGCGCGCCGGATATGCCGCTGCCAGCATCGCCACCGCGACGCCGAGCACGAGCGCAAGACCGATGATCGACCACGGGATCCCGCTGGCGACGTCGAACCGGCCGCCCGACAGGACGACCATCGATGCCCCCACCACGAGTCCGAGGGCGATGCCCAGCAGCGCGCCGGCCAGGCCGAGGACGCCGGCCTCGATGACGACCGAGCGCCAGACCTGGCCGCGGGTCATCCCCGCCGCGCGCAGGATGCCGATCTCGCGGACGCGTTCGATGACGTTCATCGTCAGCGTGTTGACGATGCCCAGCGCGGCGATCAGGACGGCGACGGCGGCCAGCGCATCGAACAGGCCGAAGATCCGGCCCAGCGCGTCGCTGATCGCGCCTTCGATGCGGTCCAGCGGCACGACTTCGAGAGCCAGCGCGGTCGCCTCGCTGCTGAGGGCGTCGTGCGCCGAGGCGGGCGCGCCGGGCGCGAAGCGGACGGCGAAGACATCGGCCCCGGCGACCCCGAGGCGGTTCGTGGCGTCATTCCAGCCGATCAGCATCGCCTCGCCGGTGCGGCCCGGGATCGATCGTTCGACGATGCCGACGATCGTGAGGTCCAGGCTTCCGCCGTCATTGGTCGGGACCAGGAGGACACCACCGACCGACAGTCCGAATCGTTCGGCCATCGCGGCGGGGACGACCACCGAGCCTCCGGCGTCGAGCGCCGCGAGCGCCGCATCACGGTCCCCGTCGACGAAGGCGAGTCGGCCGTCCGCGGCCATGTCGGCGCCGACGACTGCGGCGGCATCCGTGCGCGTCCCCTGGAGTGCGACGTCGAATGTCGCGATCGGGCTCACCCGGGCGATCCCGGGGACGGCACCGGTCAGGTCCTCAGGGACACCGTCCTCCGCGGCGATCGGGCGGATCGAGGTCAGGACGAGGTCGCCCGGCACGACATCGGAGATCCAGCCGGCGGCGGCGGCGCGAGCGTGCTCCCCCACCCCGCCGAGCGCGACGATCATCGCCAGCCCGATGGTCAGGCTGCCGAGGGTCAACGCGGTCCGGCTTCGGTCGCGGACGACCGAGCTGCGGGCGAGCCGCTCCTCGAACCGGAAGATGGCCGCGAACGGCGCACCGGCGACCCGCACGATGGCGGGCAGGACGAACGGGATGAGCAGCGTGGCGACGAGCAGGATGGCGTAAACGACGAGGGCGGGAACGACCCCGCTCGCCCCGGCGCCACGAGGCAGGACCAGGACGCCGACCAGCGCGACGACCCCGAAGACGACGGCGAGCCAGCGCAGTCGCGCGGACCGAGCCGCCGGGCGATCAAGTCGCGGGGTGAGCGCCTCGACCGGCTGGATGCGGCTGGCCCGGCGGGCCGGCTCGAGAGCGGCCGCCAGGGTCACCCCGATCCCGACGATCAGTGCGAAGACGATGGCGTCGAGCGGCAGTGCCGGGCGTTCGAGGGTGACCGATCCGACGGTCCGGACGAAGGCGACCATCCCGGCCGCGAGCAGCGCCCCCAGGACGAGCCCCAGCACCGAGCCGACCACGCCGAGGACCAGCGCCTGGGTGAGCATGAACGACATGACCTGTCCGCGGCGCGCCCCGGCGGCCCGCAACAGGCCGACTTCGCGGATGCGTTCCGAGACGGTCATCGACAGCGTGTTGAAGATCAGGAAGGCGCCAGCGAACAGGGCGATCGCCGCGATCAGCGCGGTCGTCGACTTGAAGTCGGCGGTCGAGGCGGCCAGGGCGGCGGCCAGGTCCTGCGGCGAAGAGAGGACGTAGGGCTGTGCCGTGAGTCGGCTCTCGAGTGCGGCCGAGACGGTGTCGCGGTCGGCGCCCGGGCTCAGCCCGATGTCGACCCGCGTCGCGCCGGTCTCGGCGAAGACGGCCTGCGCGGTCGTGAGCGGCACGATGACGGTCCGCCCGAATGCCCCGGTCAGCGGTCCGTCGCCGGCGACGATGCCGACGACGCGGTAGTCGACCGGATCACCGGCGGCCTGCATCGAGATCGGCGACCCGACGGTCAGCCCATCCTGCGCGGCCAGGTGCTCGGTGATCAGGGCGCTGTGCTCGTCCGGGCTGGCCAGCGGTGAGCCGGCGACGAGGACGAGGTCGTGGAGCCGGGCATCCGTGACGGGATCGATGCCGAGGACGGTGACCGGAGGCGGCAGCGCCGCACTGTCATCGAGGCTGCCGGCGAGGTAGGTCCGGCGCTCGAGCGCCGGGGCCGCGATCGCGACGCCAGGCGTTCCGCCGATCAGGGCGACCGTCTCGGGGGTCAGTCCCGTTTCGCCGAACGCCGCGACGCGCAGGTCGGAGCGGCCGACGAGATCGTTGACGGTGCTCCGCACAGATGCATCGACGCCCGGCGCTCGTGGCCATGCCGGCGAACAGGACGGCGACGCCGAGTGCGACCCCCAGCGTGCTCAGGACCGCGCGCAGCGGTCGAGCCCGGAGGCTGCGGAAGGCAAGGTTGGTCAGCGACATGGCGGGCAGGCCCTACAGCCCGAGCGGGGCGAGGCGTGCGATGAGTGGCGTCGCGTCGTGGGAATCGCGCCGGCCGAGCTCGATGGTGTCGCGGATCCGCCCGTCACCGATGACCAGGACGCGGTCGGCATAGGCCGCCGCCTTCGAATCGTGGGTGACCAGGACGACGGTCTGGCCGCGCTCGACGCAGGAGCGCCACAACGCATCGAGGATCTCGGTGCCGGTCGTGTAGTCGAGGTTGCCGGTCGGCTCGTCGGCGAACAGGAGGGCCGGCCGGGTGACGAGGGCGCGGGCGATGGCCACGCGCTGCTGCTCGCCGGCGGACAGCTGGTCGGGCTTGTGGTGCTCCTTGCCGGTCAGGTCGACCAGCGCGATGACGTCGCGGATCCGCTCGGCCAGCTCGCCCTTGGTCGGGTCCTCGCCGGCGATGGTGAACGGCAGTGCCACGTTCTCCGCCGCGTCGAGCAGCGGGATCAGGTTGAACGACTGGAAGACGAAGCCGGTCCGATCGCGCCGCAGCCGGGTGGCGTCGTCGTCGGACAGCTGGCTCGTGATCTGGCCTTCGAGCACGACCTCGCCGGACGTCGGGCGATCGAGACCGCCGAGGACCTGGAGGAGGGTCGACTTGCCCGAGCCGGACGGGCCCCATCAGCGCCACGAACTCGCCGGCCTCGACCGTGAACGAGACGTCGTGGAGTGCCTCGACCTGCTGCGGACCGAGTGGGTAGGACTTGGTCAGCGAGCGAGCCTCGAGGATGGTGGGCATCGACGGCAGTGTAGCCGCGGGGCTGAGCATCCCGGCCCGGCTCGGTCGGGCCGGCCGGCTGGGGGTCTGCGAGGGGCGCGTCGCGATCGTCATTGGTCAGCCTCCGAAGAAGTAGCCGGTGACCCCGCCGACGATCGTCGACAGCAGGCCATCGGTCGAGGTGCGGTCCTGGACGCGCATGCCGACGGCACCGTCGAACCCGTCGCTCGGGTCATCGGTGGGTTGGACCACCTCGGGCTCGTCGGTCGGTTCCGTGACGGGTTCGTCGCCGGGGAGTAGATCGTCGGGATCGAGCGGCGGTGTCGGCTCGGCGGTCGGCGCGAGCTCGAGGGCCGGAGTGGTTTCCGGGGTCGCGGTCTTGGCGGGCTTCGGCTTGGCGGTCGGTCGCGGCGTCGCCTTGGGACGCGTCGTCGGTCGTGGGGTCGCCCGTGGCGTCGGGCCGGGGGGTGGGCTTGGCCGTCGGCTTGGGCGCGGTCGATGTCGCGCCGCACTTGTCGGCGAACAGGACGGTCCACATCTTCTTGCCGGTCGGGCCCTTGTAGGCGCCGACGCCGATGACGTCCCAGGCCCTGCCCATGATGTTGGCGCGGTGGCCGGACGAGTCCATGAACATCTTGTGGATCGCGGCGGTCGCGATGTCGTCCGGGTAGTTGTTCCAGCCGATGTTCTCGCCGCCGACCTTGTAGCAGTAGCCGATGGCGTGGAGCTTGTCCCAGACCTTGCCGTAGCCCGGGATGGAGTGGCTGAAGTAGTCGCGCTGGATCATGTCCTTGCTGCGCCAGCGGGCGACCGAGGCGAGCGTGCTGTCGACCCGGAGCGCCTTGAGCCCGGCGCTCGCCCGGCTGCGATTGGTCAGCGCGACGAGGTCGGCCGCCGACGAGGAGCTGAACGAGTTGGTATCCCAGGCGAAGGTCGCGGACGGCACGGCGAACGTGAACACCGAGCTGATGCCGAACAAGAGGACGATCGCGAGGGCGGTCCGTCGTGGCGACGCCGCGAGACCCCGAGCGAATTGGGTGGGACGTGGGGCCACGGAACCGGTGGGGAAAGACATGCGAACTGCGTACTCCGGGGGTGTCCGGGGGTATTCGGGTGATGTGGCCACGGTAGGTTGGGGATTGGGGTATGTCCGCGGTGCTTTCGTCCGGTCGCCGGGAGTCCCCAGGTACCGTGCAGTCCGGTCGGGTGCCGGGTAGGTACGGCCGGTTGGGTGTAGTCAGGTGACGTCGCGTTTCGACGGCGTCGACAGGCCGGCGGCGTCGGTGGCAGTCCTTGGCCACCGCGTGAGCCTTCGGGCTATACTCCCGTTCGCTCCGCGGTGGCCATAGCTCAATGGCAGAGCAGCGGTTTGTGGAACCGCCGGTTGAGGGTTCGAGCCCCTCTGGCCACCCCAACTCCCTCCCCGTCCTGATGGACACGAGGGGTATCATCGGAAGCCTCCCCGACCCGCCCTCGAGCGGACCCTTTCAGCCCCTCGGACGGGCCGGAACGCGACTTCGGAGGAGGCATCGATGCACGCGTTCCTGGTCGAACTGGAGAACAAGCCGGGCGAGCTCGCCCGCGTCACCGAGGCGATCGCCGCCAAGGGCATCGACATCAACGGGGTCAGCGGCTCGACCTGCGGGTCGAGCGGAAGCGTCGCGCTGATGACCGACAACGACGACGCGACTCGAACGGCGCTCCAGGCCGCCGGCGTCAAATTCCGCGAGATGGAGGCGACCCAGGCGCCCATCGCCACGGCCCCCGGTTCGCTGGCCAAGGCCTGTCGGCGGCTCGCCGACGCTGGGGTGAACATCGAAGCGCTGATGCCGACCGGGATGGAGGGCGATCACGTGATGATCGCGTTCATCACCGGTGACGCGGCGAAGGCGCGCCAGATCCTGACGACAGCCGGGTCCGCCGCCGGATAGCCCGCACCGTCAGGAGGAGGAGGGCCATCCATCACAGCCCTCCTCCTCCTCTTTCGTGCCTTGCGCCTAGGTTGCGCCGCCACTACGATGCCCTGACCCCGAGCCGTCCTCGTACGGGGCCCGTCCACGTTCCGCTTCGGCGGCTGGATGCATGGGCCCGCGAAGGTCAGCTGGGCGTGGAGGTTGCGCCATGGCAACGGTGACGTTCGAGAACGTCCAGAAGATGTACGGCGATTTCCAGGCCGTGAAGGACCTCAACCTGGAGATCGGTGACGGCGAATTCATGGTCCTCGTCGGACCATCGGGCTGCGGCAAGACGACCAGCCTGCGGATGATCGCCGGCCTCGAGGAGATCAGCGCCGGGACACTGCGCATCGGCGACCGCGTCGTCAACGACGTCCCGCCCAAGGATCGCGACATCGCGATGGTCTTCCAGAGCTACGCCCTCTACCCGCACATGTCGGTCCGCGAGAACCTCGCATTCGGGCTCAAGCTGCGCAAGGTCCCCAAGGCGGAGATCGAGCGCCGGGTCAACGAGGCTGCCGAGACCATCCAGCTCCAGAAGCTGCTCGATCGCAAGCCGAAGGAGCTGTCCGGCGGGCAGCGCCAGCGCGTCGCGCTCGGTCGCGCGATCGTCCGTGAGCCCGCGGTCTTCCTGATGGACGAACCGCTCTCGAACCTCGACGCCAAGCTGCGCGTCCAGACGCGCGCCGAGATCGCCCGCCTCCACCAGCGCCTCAAGACGACCGTCGTCTACGTCACCCACGACCAGGTCGAGGCGATGACGATGGGGACCCGGATCGCGGTCATGAACGAGGGCCTCCTCCAGCAGGTCGGGACGCCCCAGGCGCTCTACGACACCCCGATCAACCGCTTCGTCGCCGGCTTCATCGGCAGCCCGTCGATGAACTTCGTCGAGGTCCACATGGACGGCACCGGCGAGAGCGCGCGACTGGTCGGACCCGGCGACTGGTCGATCCCGATCCCGCCCAAGTACCGCGAGACGGCCACGCCGAAGGTCGGCCACACGCTCGTCGCCGGCTTCCGGCCGGAGCACCTCGACATCGGCGAGGCCGGACCGGGCGTCGGGTCCTTCCGGGCACGCGCTGACGTCGTCGAGTACCTCGGCAACGAGGAGCTGCTGCACATCAACGCAGCGGACCAGGACATCGTCGCGATCGTCGGCTCCGAGCATCGGGTCCGGCCGGGCGACATCGTCAACCTCGCGCTGCCACTCGACAAGCTGCACCTGTTCGACGGCGAGACCGGCCTGACTCTCGCCCCGGACGCGGTGGCCGTCGCCTGAACGGTCAACCGCCAGACGACGACACATCGGCCCCGGGGGACCCCTCCGGGGCCGATCTCGTCGAGCGTGTCGTCGACTCGCGGGTCCTCCACCAGGGCCGCTACCTGACGTTCCGGGTCGACACCATCGAGCGGGCCGACGGCACGCGCGGGACCCGCGACATCGTCGGCCATCCGGGTGCCGTGGCGATCCTCGCCATCGACGACGAGGACCGCGTGCTGCTCGTCCGCCAGTTCCGGGTCGCGATCGGCGAGGTGCTGCTGGAGGTGCCGGCCGGGACGCTGGACGTGCTGGCCGACGGTTCGATCGAGGACCCCGAGCTCGCCGCGCCGCGCGAGCTCGAGGAGGAGACCGGGATGCGCGCCGGGTCGTGGCAGCTCATCGCGAGCTTCTGGACGGCGCCCGGCTTTGCCTCGGAGCTGATGCACCTCTATCTCGCCACGGATCTGCGACCAGCCGATGGGGAGCGGCTCGGCCCCGACGAGGACGAGCACCTGCTGCTCGAGAAGATGCCATGGCGCGACGCGGTGGCCGCCGCGGAACGTGGGGAGCTGCGCGACGCGAAGACGATCCTCGCGCTGCTCTGGCTGGCGCGACTCCGGGGCTGACCGCTAGCGAAGCGCGTCGAGTTCGAAGACTGGCCGACCCTCGGCCGCTTCCTCCGGCTTGTCGAGATCGGTCCCATCGACGATCCGGATGAACGCGCGACCGAACGGGATGGTTCGCGCGACCGGGCCGAGCGTGTCGCGGAAGAAGGCGAGTCGCTGCGTCGGGTCGAGCTCGGTCGCCCGGACGTCGTCCTTCCGGCCGCGGAAGGTGATCTGCGCCTCGCCGGCGGCGCGCAGGTTGCGCACCCAGTTGACCTCGCCCCACGGAGACCAGACCCAACGCCTGCCTGAGACCTGGATGATCGCGATCGGCGTGGTGCGAGGCAGGCCGCTCTTCCGGCCGCGAATGGTGATGAGCCCGTTGAAGCCCATCGGCATCCGGGTGCCCAACAGGGACCTGGTGACCGGGGTGAAGATCGTGACCCACCACGGCGCGCTGGCGCGCACGGCCAGCGGCACTCTTGATTCCTTCGCTCATCTGCGGGGCTCCTTCCTGGGGTCGATGCGTTCGGGTGTCATCAAGGGGACCCGCAGGAAGGCGCGAACGTGACCGCTGCCCGACGGCCCGAGGTCAGCCGGCCACCACCGTGAGGTCCAGCTGGCCGAGCCGATCCGGATCCGCAAGGATGTCGATGGCGACGATCCTCCCGGCCCTGACCGTGATGGCGACGACCGAGAATGGACTCCCGTCGGGTGCCCAGGCGACGCCCCCGGGGACCCCGTTCACGAGGACCCGCGTCGCCGACTCGGTGAACCGGCGGAAGGCCATCGCCTGGGAGGCGACCGTCTGCGCGCCGCGGACCAGCGAGGTCAGGCCAGGACTCGCGACCCCGCCGTCGGAGCGCAGCACGACATCTGGGTCGAGGACCGCGAGCAGGCGTTCGAAGTCACCCGCCCGCGCGGCGGCCAGGAAGGCGTCGACGACGACCCATTGGCCATCGAGATCGACGTCGGGGACGGGTGCGCCCTGGACGCGTCGGCGGGCACGGCTCGCGAGCTGCCTCGCCGCTGTCGGCGTCCGGCCGACGATCGGCGCGATCTGGTCGAACGGCACGGCGAAGACGTCGTGCAACACGAAGGCGACACGCTCGGCGGGCGTCAGCGAATCGAGCACGACCAGCAGGGCGAGCCCGACCGAATCGCCCAGCAGGGCTTCCTGCTCGGGATCGATCCCCTCCTCCGGACTCAGGATGGGATCCGGGAGGTGCGTCTCCAGGGACGCCTCGCGCCGGGTCTTCCGCGATCTCAGCATGTTGAGGCAGACCCGCCCGACGACCGTCGTCAGCCACGCCCGCAGGTTGTCGACCTCGCTCGTGTCGGTCCGGCTGAGACGGATCCAGGCTTCCTGGATGGCGTCATCCGCCTCGGTCAGGGAGCCGAGCATCCGAAAGGCGACGCCGCGCAGGTGCGAGCGGTGTGCCTCGAAGCGTTCGGCGAGAAAGTCCTGGTCGTCCATCCGTGCCGTCCCTGCGCTTGGTGTGGTCACCTCGTTGACCCGCCGGCCCGGGCACTTGTGACCGACCAGCTAGCGCGCCTCGCCGAGCCGATCGAGGGCCTCGCGGTAGAGCGCAGTCTCCGGACTGAGCGCCACGGCCAGCCGCAGGTGCGTACCGGCTTCCTGACGCCGGCCGAGCCGCTTGAGACTCTGACCGAGGGCGTAGTGCCCGTACGGTGACGACGGGTCGACATCGAGCAGCGCCTCGAAGGCGCCGCGTGCGCGCTCGGCCTGGCCGGAGTTGAAGTACGCCCGCCCGAGCGCCTCGAGGATCGAGCCACGGCGCGGTTCCAGGCGATCGGCGCGCTCGAGGACGATCGCGGCCTGCGCGTAGTGGCGACGTTCGAGCAGCGCCTGACCGCGCTGGAGCAGCTCGTAGGCGCTCTCGCGCTCCTCGTCGTCGTGCGCCTCGTCGGGCCGCCAGGACTCCATTCGCGGATGGTGGCACGGAGGGCGAATCCGTGCCATCCGCCGAGTGGGCTATCCCTCGCGGTACGGCGCCAGGTCGACGGCCTTGAGCCTTGGTGAATCGGTCAGACCGGGGATGCGGCCACGCTTGGCGATCGGCTGGCCGTCGATCTCCTTGATGTCGCCGGTGAAGTCGATCGGTGTCGCGCCGCTGATGTACGAGCCCACCGCGTAGGAGTCGACCGGGGCGCCGGCTTCCTTGAAGTACCCGATCCGTTCGGGGTTGAGCCCGCCGGAGACGGTGATCTTGACGTGCTCGAAGCCGGCCTGGTCGAGCCGGGCACGGACTTCGTGAACGAGCTCGGCGGTGACCCGGCCACGCTCCGAGGGCGTGTCGAGCCGGACGCCATAGAGCCGGTCGCCGAGGGCGTGGGCGACGCGCAACGCCTCCTCCGCTTCGTCCTTGAACGTGTCGACGAGGACGATCCGTGGCACGTCCGGCGCGACGTGCCGGTCGAACGCGAGGGCCGCCTCGACGGTGTCGCCGAAGATGAGCACCAGCGAATGGGGCATAGTCCCGGTCGGCGCCAGCCCGGCGAGCCGCGCGCCGGCCGGTGTCGAGGCGCCGACGCAGCCGCCGATGATCGCAGCGTAATCGAGGACGTCGGTGATGTCGGGGTGGATGTGGCGAGCCCCGAAGCTGATGACAGGGTCCGGCGCCGCGACGTCGACGACGGTCCGCGCGGCCGTGGCCCACCCGGTCGACTGGGCGAGCATCCCCAGGAAGGCCGTCTCGTACAGCCCGAACCGGCGGTAGCGGGCGCGAATGCGCAGCACCACTTCCTTTGGGCCGATGACGTCCCCGTCATGGAGCGACTCGAGCCTGGTCTCGGCTGCGTCGGCGCCGGCCAACACATGGCCGAGCAGGTTGCACGCCTCGTCGATACCGCACAGGACGGCGTCCTGGCGGGTGAAGACCTCCATCGTGACGAGCGGATCGAGCCCCTCCTGCTCGAGGATGGTCTCGGCACGCGCGAAATAGACGTCAGCCGAGTCGCCCGACAGGATCTCGTGCGACGGCCGCGAGCGCGTCAGACCCATCAGTCCGGCTTCGCTCCTCTCGCACCATCGTCTCCGACCTCGACCGGTCCGGCCGGGTCCGAAGAGGCGGCGAGTGTAGCGTACGGGTCCGTGCGGGCGAGGCTGTTCGAGCCGGCAGGCGCAAACGCCGGGGTGGGCAGCCGGCGCCGCCGACCACGCAACCAGATCGTCAGGATGACGAGGCCGAGCAGAAGCGCTAGCGCAAGGATCCCGATGCTCGTCAGCCTGGCCCGCCCAGCCTCGGCGGCGCCCGTCCAGGCCGACTGCGCCGCGCCGGCGGCTGTGACCGAGCCGGCGACGTCGCCCGTGGCGAAGAGGGTCCGTGCGCGGTCGAGATCACCGTCGGGGTTCAGGCCCCACAGCCCGAGCGCCTCGATGCTGTCGGCGGCGGTCCGTCGCGCTTCGACGGCCGAGGTGTAGCCGCGGATCGCGGCCAGCTCGGCGTTCGCCTCGACCGTGGCACTGGCGAAACCGTCCGGGCTCTCGAACGCCGTCCGCAGCGTGTCCGGCACGGTCAGCCCGGCCGCGGCCGCGTCGGTCGTGATCTGGGCCCGGTCGTCGAGGACCGTCGTCGCATCGCCGAGCATCGTCTCCGCCTGGTCGAACTGCCACGCGCGCATCGCATCGCGCAACGCCCGCGGCAGCAGCCAGTCCCCGGCTTCCTCGACCACCTTGTCGTACTCGGTGCGTGCGGCGCGACGGGCGTCGAGCAGCGGCAGGTCCGTGTCACGCGCGACCCACGTCCGCCACAGGTCGTCGTATGTGACGCCGGTCCGTTCCTCGAGGAGGTCGAGCAATGCACGCCAGTCGGGCGCCGAGTCGACGGTCTCGGGCGCGGCCGCCGCCGCCGCCGTGTCGGACGTCGAAGAGTTGCCGGTCACGACCGGCTGGTACGCCCCGACCTTCCCCGCCGCATCGGCCCAGACAGCGCGCAGGCCGTCGGAACCGGCACGCTCGGCGATCGCGCGGGCGAGGGCCAAGGTCGCCGCGTAGGCGTAGTCCTCGGTCTTCTCGTTCTCGCGGCCGACGGCACCCCACGCGTTCAGCGGGATGCGGGCGGCCTCGAGCTCCGGGGTCAGGGTGTCCGCGCTGGCCTTGATCTTGAGTTCCTTGGCCGCCTCGAGGCCGTAGTACGAGGCGAACGCCTCGTTCGCCCAACGGTCGGTGAGCAGTCCGCCGTTGAACCAGGTGTGCGCCGATTCGTGGAGGACGACGAAATCGCCGGCGTCGTAGGCCACCTCGACCTGGCCGAGCGACGGATCGAACAACCCGGCGTACCCGCCGGTGCTCCGGCTGACCGTCTCGTGGAAGGCGAGACCGCCCTGGCGCGGCCACGGCAGACCGATCTCCTGGGCCAGGACGGGAAGGCCGCGCGAGACCAGGCTGCCGACCCGGTCGGCCCACGGTGTGTCGTCGGCCCAGCCGCGGATCGTCAGCTCGATCGGAGAACCGTTGATCGTCGCCGTCTCGATCCGCTCGGCGTACGAGCCCGGACGATCCCCGACGAGATAGGCGAAGAACGTGAGCGGCTTGTCGAGCTTGCCGCTCTCGAGGGTGGTCGTCCCGTCGGCCGCGGTCTTCGGTGCCGGGATCTCACCCGACTCGACGGCGACCTCGTAGCCGGCCGGGAAGGTGACCTTGACCGAGCTCCCCGGGGTCGAGTCGGTGGCGAAGGCCCAGACCGGGAACGAGACGAGGGATGTCCCGACCCGGACATCGCGGGATGCCGCGCCGCCCGCATCGACCAGGTCGAAGACAAGGCGGTAGTTGTTGGTCTTGCCGCTGTAGATCCGTCGCCCGAGGTTGAGCTGGAGGAGCGTGTAGGTGGACGTCTTCTTCGAGACGGTCGCCCGCGCCCCGCCGGCTCCCGCCGAGGTCAGCTTGTAGCCCGACGCGTCGGGCAAGACCGACAGGAAGGCGCGATCGAAGTAGTAGCGCTTCGTCTTCGTGTCGCGGAGGTGGTTGGTCATGACCAGGTCGACCGTGACCCGAACTCGCTTGGCCTGGGGCTGGACGTCGTAGCGGGCGTTGCCGACGATCGTCAGGTCGGGGGTGGCGGCACGGACCTCTGCGCTCCCGACGGGCGTGGCGAGCAGCCCGGTCGCCGCGACGAGTGCGAGGAGCAGGAGCGAAAAGCGACGGCTCACGCTCCAGGCCCAAGGGTGGCGACGGGCTGGGCGGGTACCTCGGGCGTGTCGGTGTCGGTGGTCGCCTCGGGCACTTCGTCCGGCCCCAGCAGCTCCGGCAGGCGCGGCTCGTACCGGTCGAGGAATGCCTCGTTGGCGGAGACCCGGTCGCCCATGTCGGGCATCCGGCCGCCGAGCCACAGCCAGTCCTTCGATTCGTCGAGGAGCCGGTCGGCGATGCCGAGGATCCGGGCGAGCGCCATGCCGAGCGAGTCGGCGGCTGCGTCCTCGACCGGGATCTCGACCGCGAGCAGCGGGCGCTCGTCATCGGCGACCGAGAACTTGGCGAACGGGAATTCGTCGTTCCAGCGCAAGAGACGGCGATACGACTTTCGGAACATGTCGCTGATCGGCGGGGCGTAGTGAGCCCAGCAGATCAGCGCAAGAGCCGGATCGAGGATGACCGTGATGCGAAGGTCGAAGCGGCGGCGTCCGTCGAGGACGAGATCCCAGCTGGCGATCCCATCGCGGTCGGCCCGCTCGGCCGGCGTCAGGCCGAGTTCGCTGAGCCAGCCCTCGACATCGGCCGGGCGCACGGTAGGCGCGCCTGGGTCGGCGGATGACATGGCCCGCGGAGTCTAGCCGAGATCGTCGGGAGGGTCCTCCCGAGCGTCAGCTCGCGTCGACGACCTTCTTGTCGCGGGCGGCCGGTGCCGCGCCGACCGCGCCGACGGCCACGCTCCCCTTGGCCGGCTCCGCGCTCGTCCCGGTCGTGCGGGTCACGCGGGCGGGCCGCTTCCGGTCGACCGACTCGCCGCTACGCACGACGCGGCCGGCGAAATCGGACGAGCGGACATCCGCGGCGACCTTCACGTTGCGTCCGATCCGGACTCCGCGAGGGATCACCGCGCGCTTGCCGACGACCGTGATACCGGTGTTGAGGCGCCCGGGTTCCTGCTTGTTCGGCCGGTCGTCGTACGGGCCGTCACCGACGATGGCGCCCGAGCCGATGACGACCTCCTTGTCGAGGATCGCCCGGTCGACGACGGCGCCGGAGCGGATGACCGAGTCGAACATGATGATCGAGTCGCGGACGACCGCACCGACATCGACCTTGACGCCCGGCGACAGGACCGAATTGACGACCATCCCGTTGATGACGCAGCCATGGCTGATGAGGCTCTTATGGACCTGCGCCGTCGGACCGACCTTGGCCGGTGCGCGTTCCTCGGAGCGGGTGTGGATGACCCAGTCCTTGTCGTAGAGGTCGAGGTCCGGGTCGTCATCGAGCAGCCGCATGTTGGCTTCCCAGAACGACTGGATCGTCCCGACGTCCTGCCAGTAGCCGTTGTATCGATAGCCGAAGACACGCGCGCCGGCCTCCAGCATCGCCGGGATGACGTTGGCCCCGAAGTCGACGCGGTCCTCGGACAGCCAGCGCCGGAGCGTCTTCTTGGAGAAGACGTAGACACCCATCGAGGCGAGGTCGCTCTTGGGCTGCTTGGGCTTCTCCTGCCACTCGGTCACGCGGTCGTTCTCGTCGAGGGCGAGGATCCCCATCCGGGTCGCCTCGGCGAGCGGAACGCGGCGGACCGCGATCGTGACGTCTGCCCGGTGCCGGCGGTGGGCCGCGACGAACGGGGTGTAGTCCATCTTGTAGATGTGGTCGCCGGCCAGGACAAGGATGATGTCGGCCGTGTCGTGCTCGATCACGTTGATGTTGCGCAGGACGGCGTCGGCCGTGCCGCGGTACCACTCGGCGACCTTGCCGCGCTCGATATACGGCTGGAGCAGCTTCACGCCGCCGCGATTGCGGTCGAGGTCCCACGGGCGCCCGAGCCCGATGTGGTCGTTGAGCGAGCGCGGGTTGTACTGGGTCAGGACCACGACGTCGTCGATGTCGGAGTTGACGCAGTTCGAGAGCGTGAAGTCGATGATCCGGTACTTGCCGCCGAACGGCACGGCCGGCTTGGCACGCTCCTGGGACAGGATCGAGAGACGTTCGCCCTCGCCGCCCGCGAGGATCACCGCCATCGTCCGTTTCACGTGGTCGATGCTAGCACGGGCTCAGGTCGCGGCGGCTCAACAGGGAGTTTCCGCTGTGTGAACGGGGCGTGACAGCGTCGTGCCGCCGCGCGGCCCCGCGAACCCGACCCTAGAGGAACAGCCTCGGGTTCACGAACCCGCCGTTCAGCTCGACCATCCAGTGGAGATGCGCGCCAGTGGAGCGGCCCGTGCTGCCCTGGATGCCGATGATCTCGCCCTTCGAGACGTGCTCGCCGACCGAGACCGGCCGGGTCGGCTGCATGTGGGCGTACCACGAGCGGACGTTTCCGGAGTGGGCGATGATCACGATCCAGGCCGGGTCGGGGCCGTCGGCCCAGTTCCACCCGACGTAGACGACGGTCCCGGCCGCGGCCGCGCGGACCTTGGCGCCGCTGGGCCCGACCATGTCGATGCCGTTGTGATAATTGGCGCAGCCATTGCCGGGCGCGTAGTACTCGTACGAGCTGCAGCCGTAGTCACCGCTGATGCTGAAGCTGTCCTCCGGCCACCGCATCGTTCCGTTGAACTCGCTCGGGATGTTGCCACGGTGGACCTGCGCCTCGATCAGCTTGTTGATCGTCTTCGCCAGCCGCTTCTGCTTGGCGGCGGCCTCGCGGATGATCGCCGCGGCCGCGGCCTTGTTCCTGGCCAGCCGCTGGTAAGTCCGCTTCTGGGCCGCGAGCGTCGCTGCCGTCCGCTTCTCGAGCTTGGTCAACTCGGCCTTGGCGTCCTTGAGGGCAACGAGGCTCGCGTCGAGGGCACGCTTCTGGGCGGCCGTCTCCTGGCGCAGGTCGTTGGTCTGCGTGCGCGTGTCCTCGGTCTGCTGGTGGAGCGAGGCGAGGGTCGCCTGATCGAGAGCGATCTGGTCGGCGAGGGCCTTGTCCTGCTCGCCGACGTCGATGAAGTAGCTCATCTCGGCCAGCAGGTCGGTGAACGTGCCGCCCGACAGGAACGACTCGAGGAGCGAGGTGCGGTCGGTGTCGTAGGCACTCCGGACGCGCTCCGAGAGCAGGGCCTTCCGCTCGGCGAGCTCCGCCTTCTTGGCGACCTCGCGAGCCTGGACGACGACGAGCAGTGCGTCGAGGCTCTTGACCTGCACGACCAGTTGGTCGTAGTCGGCCTGGATCCCGTCGATCTTGGTCTGCATGTCGGTGATCTTGACGCGAACCTTCTTGAGGTCGGCATTGATCCCGCGCAGCTCCGAAGTGGTGCTCTTGATCTCCGCGGTCAGCGCGCCCTGGAGCGCGTTGAGATCTGCCACCCGCTGCTTCTGGGCCGCGACGTCCTTCTTCAGCTGTGCCTGGCGCGCCTTCGCGTCGGACAGCTCATCGCCGCGGACACCGGGAGGTGACGCGGGCGCACCGAGCAGCCCCACGACCAGAGGGAGGAGGAGAAGGAAGGTACCGAGGCGGCGGCCGGGTCGCCGTCGGGGGGTTGCCGATCCGGCGTTCCAACTCCACCCTGGGGATGGAGCCATCCCGCCTTCGGTCTGGATGCGCTTCACGTAGGCGATGTCATCGTGCGGGTTTACTCCGTGGTCGCCCGGCCTTGGGGGGCCGAAGAGACGGTGACGCCCGCCGGTGAGTCGCCGTCCAAAGGGGCACAACCTCAGACGACACCGGCTTCGCGCGCCATTCTACTCGTGAAGTCTAGTCAGCGTGCAGTTATCCACAGAGGGGCTGATGGTCCCGAAATCGTGTAGGACCCTGTGGATAACCCGTCAATTCCGGATCAGGACCGCCCACAGGGCGCCGATGATGAAGAACGGGCCGAACGGGATGTACGTCCGCCGTCCGATCCGACGGGTCGCCAGCAGCACGACGATGACGATGCCCGACAGCGCGAGGGCGAAGACCACGCTGCCGAGGGCCGCCGCCCCGCCGGCCATCAGCCCGACACCCGCCAGCAGCTTGACGTCGCCGATCCCGAACGCCCCGGCACCGAACGGGATGGACGGCAGGTACAGAACGGCCGGGATGGCGACCGCGGCCAGGACGGCCGGGATCAGCTCGGTGCCGACCAGCGGGTTGGCGCCACTCCACGCGTAGAGCGCCGCGACCGGGATGACCGGCAGGGTCAGGACGTCAGGCAGGAGCCGTTGGTCGAGGTCGGTCGCGAGGCCGATGATCAGCGTGACGAACCAGGCACCGAACAGCGCGAAGGCCAGCGGATCCGAGCCGAACCGCAGCGGCAGCAGTCCGAGCCCCACGGCCCCGACCAGGGCACAGACGGCCGTCCGCCAGTCGACCGCGCGACCGGCGGGCAGCTCCTCTTCGTCATGGTCCGGCCAGCGCGTCGCGAGGCGGTCGGACGCCAGACCGAGGACGAACCCGGCAGCGCCCAGGAGTGCGGCGAGAGGTTCCAGGTGGTCAGCCGGCCTTGGCGCCGGCCAGGGCGAGCTCGACGAGGGTCGCGTGCGAGACGCCGGTCGCCCCACGCGGCGCGAACGGGAGGGGCTTGCGGTAGTAGGCGGTCCCTGCGATGTCGAGATGGACCCACGGCTTGGTCACGAACTCGCGGATGAACAGGCCGCTCTTGACCAGCGAACCCTCCGGCGAGCCGGAGTTCTGGAGATCGCCGTACCAGCTGTCCATCTCGGGCACGTAATCGTCGATCAGCGGGAGCTGCCAGTAGCGCTCGCCAGCCCGGTCACCGGCGGCCACGACCGTGTCGTAGAAGTCCTGCGGCGTGCCGAACGCCCCGGTCACGAGATGACCGAGCGCGCGCGAGACGGCGCCCGTCAGCGTGGCGACGTCGACGAGGTGCGTCGCCCCGAGCCGCTCCGCGTAGGTCAGGGCGTCGCCGAGGATCAGGCGGCCCTCCGCGTCGGTGTTGGTGACATCGACCTTCTTGCCATTGAGCGCGGTGACGATGTCGCCCGGCCGCGTCGAGTGCGGCCCGGGCATGTTCTCGACGGCCGGTGCGACCGCGAGGAGCGGCGTGCCGGGCGCAAGCCGGGCCACGGTGGCGATGGCCGCGATCACGGTGCACGCACCGGTCTTGTCCATCTTCATCTCTTCCATCCGACCCGACGGCTTGATGCTGATCCCGCCCGAATCGAAGCAGACGCCCTTGCCGACGATCGCCAGGTGCCGACCGAGCGCGTCGAGCTCCCCTTCCCCGCCGGAGCGCATCACGATCATCTTCGGTGGGTTGTCGCTGCCACGGCCGACGGCCATGAACATGCCCATCCCCATCTCGGTCGCCTTGTCGGCGTCGATCACGTCGATCCACAACCCGTTCTTCTCTGCGATGGCCCGCGCCTCGTCGGCCAGCACCGCCGGACTGACGTCGTTCGAGGCGCGGTTCGACAGGGTCCGTGCGACGTTCGCGCCCTCGGCGATGACGATGCCCCGCTCGGCAGCCTTCGTCAGCGCAGCGGCATCGGCGCCCGGGGCGATCAGGATCAGCTCGTCGAGGATCGGCGGCGCCGAGTCGACCTCGTCGCGATAGATCGTGCGCGGATCGTAGGTGCCCTCGAGGACGCCGCGGGCGATCAGACCAGCCGCGACCGCTGCGTCGCCGTCGACACCATCGACCAGAGGCGAGATCCAGATCGCGAGGCGCTTGACGGTCCGGCCGCCCAGCCGTCGCTCCGCCGCGGCTGCGACCCGTCCGACGGTCTCGCGATCCAGCTTCGTCGGGTCACCGAGTCCGACCGCCAGCACCCGGCCGCTCGAGGTCTCGCCGCCCGCCGCCAGCGCTGTCGCGTAGCGCTTGCCCGAGAACTCGCCGAACGCGACGAGCGACTGAAGCTCGCCGCCAGTCCGCCGGTCGAGCTCGCCGAGCGGGCCATCGAAGGCCGGCTTGGCGGCGATGGGCACCACGAGGACATCCGCGGGCACGTCCCAGGGCTGATCGGTGACGACACGAAGTTGCACGGTTGCAAGCCTCCCGGAAAGCGCAGCCGACGGACGCCGGGGTCAGGCGGTCGGTGATCGTTTGTTCGGGCAACAGTGTAGCCGCGCCCGAGGCCGGTCAGGGACCGTCCGTGCTCCCAGGTGCGTCGCTCGGACCGGGCGTCGGGGCCGTGGCGGCGGCGATGGCGTCGGCCAGCGTGGCCCGTGCCTCCTCGATGGCGATCACCGCCTGACTCATCCCGCCCTGCCCGATCTGGGCCATGATCAGGACCAGGCCGCGCGTGTCCGGTGGCAGCTGGGCACGCGCCTCGGCCTCCGCGGTCACTGCTGCGTGCGTCGCCTTGGTGACCTTCGAACCGACCTTCGAGATCGCCTTGTAGAGGTTCCCGAGGGCGACGTCGTATTTCTCGTTGCGCGTCAGCCACTCGTCGAGGACCGTGACGTCGACCGTGGCGCTCAGGCTGTCCCGCAGCGCCCGGGCCGCGGTGATCTGCGCCTTCGCCTGGTCGAGGACCTTGATCGCGTCGGCGTACTTCGCCCGAATGCCACGGTCGGCCGCGGCAACGACCAGCCGATCGTGCTCGGCCAGGATGCGACTCATGTCGCTGGCGGCGAGGGCACCGATCGTCAGGCGGTTCCAGTCGGCGTCGAGGCCGTCGGTGGCGTCGAGCGCGGCGACGAGAGCCGCGTGCCGCGCCACCACCGCGTCCGAGACGCTCAGCCCGGCCGCGGGCGTGCCGACGTACGGCACCTCCGCCAGGGCCTCGCGCAGGAGGCTGGTCCGCGCGACGATCCCCGACACGAGTTGGTCTCCCTTCTCGATGTCGGCCTCGCCGGCCGCCGCGTCAGCCCCGTTCAGCGAGGACAGAGCCGAGCGCGCGGTCGTGCCGAGCGCCTCCACCTGGTCCGCCAGCGCGTTGAGGTCGGTCTCGGCCGCGTCGAGGCGCGCGGTCACCTCGGCATCGTTGGGCGCGCTGAGGTCCGTCCGTCCGGTGGAGCCCGGCGGGTGGTCGAGCGCGGTGACCAGCCCGGCCGCACCGAGCGCGATGACCACGACGATCAGGAAGTAGATGACCGCGCCGAGGACCGAGCCGCAGGTGGGTCATGCCGGCGGGCCTGCGTCGAGCGGCCGACCCGGCGCAACGACCTGGTCGCGCTGCCGATCCCGGAGATAGCCGAGCGCCCCGTCCATCGGGCGCGGCGTGAAGCCGAAGCGCGACGGGATCAGGTCGAGCGGCCCGATGTTGTCGAGCTTGAGCTGGCGAAGCTGGTCCGTCGCGACAGGGAACGGGATGCGCACCCGTTCCGCGGTCCCTGCGACGAGCCGGATGAGCGGGATCGGCAGCGGCAGGATCGCGCGCCGCTTGCCGAGCGCAGAGGCGACCTCGCGGGTGATCTCCCGGTACGTCCAGTAGCGCGGACCGCCGAGCTCGAACGACCCGCCGATCGAGGTCGGGTCGGCGATCGCGCGGACGACGACCGCAGAGACGTCGTCGACATGGATCGGCTGGAAGCGCGCCTTCCCGTCGCCCGGCACCGGGACGATCCCGGGCGAGAGCCGAACGAGGCCCGCCACGATGTTGAAGAAGCCGTCGCCCTCGCCGAACTGGAGCGATGGCTTGAGGATCGTCCAGCCGAGACCCGAATCCCGGACGAGCGCCTCCGCCTTCGCCTTGGAGCTCGCGTAGTGGAGGGCCGGGTCGTCCGCGACGCCGAGCGCGCCCATGTGGACCAGACGCCGGACACCGGCCTCCTTCATCGCGGCAACGACGGACCGTGTGCCCTCGGTGTTGACCAGGCGCAGGTCCGCGCCGCCATTGAAGTCGCGGGGGATCGCGACCAGGTGGACGACGGCATCGACGCCGGCCAGCGCCGGGGCGAGGGTCGCCGGCCGGGTGACGTCGCCGATCCGCGTCTCGACCTGTGCGCGCTGGTCGCTGGAGAGCCGGGCGAGGACCATCTCGCCCGAGGTCGGCGTCCGGACGAGCGCGATGACCGTGTGACCGGCCGCCACCAGGCTCGGGACGAGGTGGCGTCCGACGAAGCCGCTGGCACCGGTGACGAGGATCGTGGACATGGCTGGTGGCCCTTCGGGTGCGGGGGTGCGGACGCCGGCCGGCTGGACCGCGACCGCGCCGGAATTGTAGCATCGACCGCATGACAGACCTCAGGACCGAGCCACTCACCGGTCGCCCGCTGCGGCGCCTGGTCGAGGCGATGCCCAAAGCCGAGCTCCATCTCCACCTCGATGGGTCGCTCCGGATCGACACGGCGCTCGAGCTGGCACGGACGCGCGGGGTCGATGCACCGCACGATTGGGCGGGGATGTGCGACGCGCTCATCGCGCCGATGCCGTGCGCCGACCAGGCCGAACTGCTGCGCGCCTTCGACCTGCCGATCGCCCTGATGCAGGACGCGGAGGCACTCGAGCGGATCGCAGCCGAGCTGGTCGAGACGAAGGCGGCCGACGGCGTCCGCTACCTCGAGATCCGCTGGGGACCGCTGCTCCACGTGGCCGGCGGTCTGGCTTTGGCCGACGGGATCGCAGCGGTCTGCCGCGGGGCCCAGGACGCGGCGCATCGGAACGGGACGGTCGTCAGGCTCATCGCGACGGCGCTGCGCTCGCATGACCCGGAGGCCAACGTCACACTGGCCGAGACGGCGGCCCGGTTCCGCGACCAGGGCTTGACCGGCTGGGACCTCGCCGGTCCCGAGGCGTCATTCCCCGATCCCATGGCCCACGCCGCCGCGTTCGAGGCCGCCAGGGCGGGTGGTCTGCGCATCACCCTCCACGCCGGCGAGTGGGGCGGCGCGTTCCAGGTGCGGCGGGCACTCGAGCTCGAGCCCGAGCGGATCGCGCACGGGCCGGGGGCGGTGGACGACCCGGAGCTGTGTGCCGAGCTCATCGAGCGACGCGTGACCCTCGACCTGTGCCCGACCTCGAACTGGCAGGCCGGGATCGTGCCCTCCGTGGCCGAGCACCCGCTGGCAAAGCTGGAGCGGGTCGGCGTCTCCGTGACACTCAGCACGGACGACACCACGGTCTCCGACATCACGCTGTCCGAGGAATACCTCAAGGCAGTCGAGATCATCGGGCTGACCGTTCCCGAGCTGTGGGAGATCGACCTGGCCGCGCTCAACGTCGCGTTCGCCGACGAGGAGGACCTGGCGCCAGTGCGCGCCGCGTTCGCGGCGTGGGGCGAAGGGGTGCCGGAGCTCGCGGACATCTAAGGGCCGCGAGACCTGGCGTTCGCGGACGAGGCCGATGCCGAGGGGTTGCGCGCGACTTCCGCGGCGTGGGGCGAGGGGATCCCCGAGCTCGCCGCGCAGTGACGCTGGTCGCCGGGATGGGACAGGAGGCGGTCGCACACGCTACGCTCCGGCGGTGAATTGTCCGGCGTGCGGCACGCCCAACGAAGCCGGCCGCAAGTTCTGCGGCGAATGCGGCTCGCGGCTGACCGCGATCTGCGCGTCGTGCGGCGCAGTCAATAGCCCGACCGCACGCTTCTGCGGCGACTGCGGTTCGCGGCTCGCCACTGAGCCAGGGGCTGAACCGGGAGCCGTGGTTCCCGGCGGCGGCGGCGCGGCGGCCATCGGCGGCCAGCCGGCCCGGACCACCAGCCTGCCCGCCCCGGTCGCTGAACGCCGGGTCGTGACCGTCCTGTTCGCCGACATGGTCGGCTTCACCGCCCTCTCCGACGGCCGCGACGCCGAGGCGGTCCGCGAGTTGCTGACCAACTATTTCGACCTGGCGCGCGACGTGATCGACCGCTACGGCGGCACGGTCGAGAAGTTCATCGGCGACGCGGTCATGGCCGTCTGGGGCACGCCCGTCGCCCACGAGGACGACGCCGAGCGCTGCGTTCGCGCCGGGCTCGAGCTGGTCGATTCGGTCCAGCAGCTCGCGGAAGGGTTGCAGGCACGGGCCGGCGTCCTCACCGGCGAGGCAGCGGTGACCCTCGGCGCGGTCGGCCAGGGGATGGTCGCCGGCGACCTGGTCAACACGGCCTCCCGGCTGCAGTCCGTCGCGGCGCCCGGGACCGTGCTGGTGGGCGAGGCGACCCAGCGCGCCGCATCGAGCGCGATCGTCTTCGAGCCGGCCGGCGAGCACACGCTCAAGGGCAAGGAGCTCCCCGTCTCGGCGTGGGTGGCAGTGCGGGTCGTCAGCAAGCGCAAGGGCATGGGTCGCAGCGACCGGCTCGAGGCGCCGTTCGTCGGCCGCGAATCGGAGCTGCGCCTGCTCAAGGACCTCTTCCACGCCACCGGACGCGAGCAGCGCGTGCGACTTGTCTCGATCACGGGCCAGGCGGGCATCGGCAAGACCCGCCTCGCCTGGGAGTTCCTGAAATACGTCGACGGGGTCGTCGAGGGCGTCTGGTGGCACGACGGCCGCTCCCCAGCCTACGGCGAGGGCGTCACGTTCTGGGCGCTCGGCGAGATGGTCCGCTACCGGGCCGGGTTGCTCGAGACGGACGATCCGACGACGACCCGCGCGAAGGTCACCGAGATGGTCGTGACCCACGTCCCGGACGAAGAGGAGCGACGCTGGATCGAACCCGCCCTGCTCGCCCTGCTCGGTGTCGGCGAGGCTCCGGCCGGCGGGCGCGACGAGCTGTTCCGTGCCTGGCGCACGTTCTTCGAGCGGATGGCCTCGACCGGGATCGTGACCCTCCTGTTCGAGGATCTCCAGTGGGCCGATGCGGGCCTCCTCGACTTCATCGACCACCTCCTCGAGTGGAGCCGCGGCGTCCCGATCCTGATCATGACCCTCGCCCGCCCCGAGCTCCTCGACCGTCGCCCGGACTGGGGCGCCGGCCGGCGCAACTTCCTGGCCCTCGGCCTCGAGCCACTCCCCGAGGACGCGATGCGCGAGCTGCTGGCCGGCCTCGTGCCCGGGCTGCCGGCGGAGACCGTGCGCTCGATCATCGCCCGCGCCGACGGCATCCCGCTGTACGCGGTCGAGACGATCCGGATGCTTGTCGCAGATGGGCGCCTGGCCGAGGTCGATGGCCGCTACGAGCCGGTCGGCGAGCTCGGCGAGCTGGCCGTGCCCGAGACGCTCCAGGCGTTGATCGCGGCTCGCCTGGATGGCCTGGCCCCGGCCGACCGGGCGCTCCTCCAGGACGCCGCCGTCCTCGGCCAGAGCTTCACACTGGCCGGGCTGGCGGCGGTCTCGGGCGGCGAAGAGGCGACCCTCCAGCGACGGCTCCACGACCTCGGTCGGGCCGACCTCCTGATCCAGGACGTCGACCCACGGTCACCCGAGCGCGGCATGTACACCTTCGTCCAGGCGCTGATCCGGGAGGTCGCCTACAGCACGCTCGCCAATCGCGACCGCCGTGCGCGTCACCTAGCCGCCGCCCGCTTCTTCGAATCGCTGGGCGAGGACGAGCTGGCCGGTGCGCTCGCCTCGCACTACATGGCCGCCTGGCGGGCATCTCCGGACGGCCCAGAGGGCGAGGCCATCGCCATCCAGGCGCGGCTGGCGCTCGTCGGCGCGGCCGAGCGGGCGATGAACCTCGGGTCGCCCGAAGGGGCGATCGGGTTCCTCGAGCAGGCCCTGATCGTGACGGCCGACCCGGCTGAGCGCGCGCCGATCCTCGAGCGTGCCGGCCGGGCGGCCGCGAACGCTGTCCAGGCGGATCGGGCTGAGCCGTTCTTCCGCGAGGCGATCGAGCTCCGCCGGACGATGGGCGACGTGCCGGGACGGTTCCGGGCGATCGCGGCTCTCGGCACGGCGCTGATCGTGTTCCGGCGGACTGAGGCCGCTGAGACCCTATATGAACCGGCCATCGCGGAGGCCGAGGGTGCGGCCGACGAGGCCGACTTGGCGAGCCTGATCTGCGGCCTCGCTCGCATCAGATTCAGCCAGGACCGGGTCGAGGAGGGGCTCGCCCTCATCGATCGCGGCCTGCCGATCGCCGAACGCCACGAGCTCGCCGAGCTGCTCATCGAAGGACTGATCACGAAGGGGTCGCTGCTGTCAAAGGCGGCTCGCCCGGTCGAGGGCATCGCCCTCGTCGAGGCTGCCCGCCGGCTCGCGGTCGAACACAACCTGCCGGCGTGGGAGGCCCGCGCGCTGGTCTCGCTCAGCCTCAACGTCGCCATCCGCGACCCACGGGCGGCGGTCGAGCTCGAACGGGAGGCCATCGCGCTGGCGCGCCGGATCGGTCGGCGAGACATGGAGCTGCTGCTCATCGGGAACGCGGGCGAGGACTCGGTCCGGACCGGCGAGTGGGACTTCCAGGAAATCCAGTTCGCCTCGCTCGACCAGCTCGACATCGAACCGAGGATCCGCCTGCCGATGGAGGCTGCGTCGGTCACCATCGGGCTCCTGCGCGGGAAGATCAGCGCCGCCGAGGTGGACGCGCGCTACAAGGTCTTCTCGGGCAGCATCGACGATACGGACCTTGCGAGCAGCCTCCCGGACACGCTCGGGTGGGCGGCCTTCGCGGACGGCCGATTCGCCGACGCGGCGGCAGCCTGGCTCGAGAATGCGGAGATCAGCGCCCTGAATGCCCCGTACAGCCTTCCGCGAATGGCTCACGCGGCGCTCCTCGCCGGCGATCCTGCCCTGGCGCGACACGCTCTCGAGCGATTGGCCCGGACGGCCGCCCAAGGAAAGGCGATCGACGTCGATCGGACGGCGATCGCCGCCGGGCTCGCGGCGCTCGAGGGCCGGCGTGGCGACGCCGTCGCCGGCTACCGGTCGGCCCTCGCCGGCTGGCGCGACCTCGGTCTGCCGTGGGACGAGGTCGTCACCTCGATCGAGTTCGTGCGGTTCCTCGGCCCAGACGAGCCCGAAGCGGCGGCCGCCGCCGATGCCGCCCGGGTCATCCTCGAGCGCCTCGAGGCCGTCCGCATCCTTGCCATCCTCGACGAGTCGGTCGAGCTGGGTCGCGCACGGGCCGGAGCGGCGCGGAACACCGAAACAGCCGGCCGGGCGACGCCCAGCGCCGACGAGGGCGCGTCGATCATCGGCTGACGGGCTCGGGAGTCAGCCGGCGTCGAGTCGCTCCAGGGCGGCCGCCAATTCGGCCGCATCTTCCGCGATCGCGGTCGGCTGCTGGTCCGCTGGGAGTGCCTCGACCTCGGCCCGTGTCGTCACCCCGGTCAGCATCAGGACCGAGCGCGCCCCGACCGCGTGTGCGGCCGCGAGGTCCGTGGCGATGCCGTCGCCGATCATGATCGCCTCGGCCGGGTCACGACCGGCGACATGCGCCGCGGCCTCGAGCAGGTACGGCGCGGGCTTACCGATCGAGACCGGCACGACCCCGGTCGCCACCTCGAGCAGCATGACGATCGAGCCGGCACCCGGGCCGCAGGCCACGCTCCGTCGGGTAGACCGGATCGCGGTTGGTGGCGATGAAATGGGCGCCGGCCCGGATGCTGTCCGAGGCGACCACCAATCGCGCGTAGGTCAGGTTCGGGTCGAGCCCGACCACGACCGCGTCGGGGTTGCCGGCGGCGGCGAAGCCGTCGATCGATTCCTGGCTCATCCGGGTGGCGGCCGCGCCCGAGGTGACCACGTCGTACCCCGCGTCGCGCAACTCGCGCTCGAGGCCGCTCCCGCCGAGCACCAGCACGCGCCGGATCGCCGGGTCGTGCTCGCGCAGGTAGAGCGCGGTCGCGCGCGCGGACGAGACGACCGTGTCGGGCGAGACCGGACAGCCCATCGCCGCCAGCCGGGTCTGGTAATCGGCCCGGTAGTGCATCGAGTTGTTGGTCACGTAGACGACGTCGTCGCCACGGGCCGCGCGATCGGCAAGGACCGCGGCGACGCCCGGCACCGGGTCGGAGCCGCGGTAGACGACGCCATCGAGATCGACCAGCAGGAGGAGCCCCATGCAGCCCGATCGTAGCCGCGCGCCCCCCGACGCGTACGATTGCGGCGATGCCCCAGCCCGACCGGAACCCGCTCGCCGCCACGCGCCGCCTGCTGGTCGACGGGACGAACCTGCTCTACGCGCTGTCCAAGACCGCGACCGCGTCTCCGCCCGCTGCCCTGATCGGCCGGCTGCGTGGCGTGATCCCGGCCGCCACGACCATCGAGCTTGTCTTCGACGGGCCGCCGGAACGCGGGCTGCGCAACGAGCGGATCGCCTCCGGGGTCGTCGTCCGCTACAGCGGCGGGCGGACCGCCGACAACGTCATCCTCACGATGATCGAGGACGTCCGCCTGATCGACGGGGCGGACGGGACTGCGACTCTCCTGGTCGTCACCGACGACCGCGACCTGCGCCATGGCGCGCGGCTCCGAGGCGCCCGGACGGCGGGGTCCGCGTGGCTGCTCGGGCGGCTCGACAGCGGGCGGCTCGCCTCGTCGTCGATCGGCAACCCGCGACCGGCGCGGTCCGCGCGGCCACCCGGTTCCGGGCCTGCGCCGTCCACCTCGCCCGCACTGTCGAGCGACGGCGACCCGGCCGAGATGGACCGCCCGAGCTGGAAGGCCGGACGCGGCGCGACGACCAAGAAGGGCAACCCGAAGAAGGCTCCGAAGGCGGGTGGGACTGGTAGGATGCGGCCGTGAATCTGATCGACACCCTCAACCAGATCTGGACCCAGATCCTCGAGGTCACGTCCGTCTTCGTGATGCCGGATTGGGGCTTCCTGATCGGCCTCCTGCCGGTGCTGATCGTGATCGGGCTGGTCGGGCCGTTCCTGACCGGCCTGGTGCTCGGGACGATGATCTATCTGATGCGGAAGCCGCGGGTGAAGGTCGACTTCGTCGAGGGGCCGCGGGTCGCCGAGATCGGCGCGGGTGGCGACCCCATCTTCCCGGTCGGGCTCCCCCACTGCCGGCGCCACGGCCTGGTCTACGAGCCCGGCATGGTCCGCTGCGACACGGACGGCGAGCCGCTGACCGTGGTCTGCCCGATGTGCAGCCTCGGCCGGCTGGCGCTGGTGGACACCTGCACGAACTGCGGCCTGGTCCTCAAGGTCAAGCCACGCGCGGTCGCGATCCGGAAGACGACCGGACCGAAGCCCGGCGGGGCCGCGGCCGCGTGAGGCGCTGACCATGGCCGTCCTCTCGTCCGACCTGTTCTCGCTCGGCGTCATCCTCGTGGCGCTCGGGTTCGCGGCGCACGTCGGGCACGCCGTGATGCTCGCCAACGGCCGCCGACTGGTCAGCCTCGCGCCGGCGCGCCAGCCCGCGTTCGCGGGCGTCGTCACCGGGTCGTTCGTCGACGAGCAGGTCCGCTCGGCGTCGACCGGCCTCGACACCTATGCCTCGCCGAGCCCGCTGTCGCGCGCCGCGATCGGGCTGACGTTCGTCGCCTGGATCACCCTCGGGGCATCGATGCTGCTGCGCGCGATCGTGGTCGGGCGCGGGCCCGTGGGGCAACATGTACGAGTTCAGCGTCGCCTTCGCGTTCTCGATGCTCGGCGGCTACCTCTACCTGCAGCGCCGCTACCCGATCCGCTCGATCGGGTTCATCCCGGTCGGCGTCGCGCTGGCGCTCCTGCTCTACGCCTCGAGCCTGCCCGGCGAGATCGAGCCGCTCGTGCCCGCCCTCCAGAACGCGCCGCTGCTGACGATCCATGTCGGGATGGCAGTCATCAGCTACGGCATCTTCGCGACCAGCTTCGCCGCCGGTGTGGGGTATCTCGCGCAGGGCCAGAACGACCGCTTCAGCTGGCTACCGTCGCACAAGGTCCTCGACGAGGTCGCCTATCGCGCGGTCATCATCGGCTTCCCGATCTTCGCGACGATGATCATCCTCGGGTCGTGGTGGGCCTCGATCGCCTGGTCGCGCTACTGGGGCTGGGACCCCAAGGAGACCGCGGCGCTGGTCACGTGGCTGACCTACGCGATCTACCTCCACGCTCGCAACCAGCGCTCGTGGGCCGGCCGGCCCGCTGCGCTGCTACTGGTCGTCGGCTTCGGGATGGTGCTGGTCACCTACTCCGGCTCGCTCTGGTTCAGCGGGCTGCACGCGTACAGCGGTCTGTAGACCGCGTTTCGATCGGCGCCACTCCGCCAAAACGCTATCGTCCGGAGCGGTAGGCGCGGTTGGCGGGGCTCGATCTGCGTCGTCGGGCGCTTCGCGGCTCTCCGCCATGCTCAACGGCCGCCTCGAAACCGCCTATTTGACGTTCCGACACCGGATTTCTCCGCCTAGCGCTCCGGGAGGCTGCGTTTTGGCGGCCACGCGGGCGGGATCGGGGGAGGGCGATACCGCACCTGGACTAGGTCGTGCGCGTGACCTTGCTCAGGTTGCGCGGGCGTTCAGGATCGAGGCCGCGCGCGCGCGTGAGGTGGAGCGCGTGGATCTGCCCCGGAACGATCGAGACGATCGGGCCGAGCCATTCGGCTGTGCCGGAGGGGAGGCGGACCGGCCACCTCGCGAGGTCCAGCGCTGGGTCGTCGTCCGAGACGACCATCAGCTCCCCGCCGAGCTCGTCGCGCAGGCGTCCGAGGAGCGCGACCAGATCGACCCCGGGCACCCCAGCCCGGACGACCGCGAGGACCGGGACACCGGGCTCGACGAGAGCCAGCGGTCCGTGCTGGAAATCTGCCGCGGAATAGGGATCGGCGAAGACGCGTGACAGCTCCTTGAGCTTGAGTGCCCACTCGCGGGCGGTCGCGTACTCGAACCCGCGGGCGATGACGAGCGCCCGGGTCGTGGTCGCCTGGTCGCGGGCGATCCGCTCGATCTCAGGTTCGAGGTCGAGGACGAGCCCGAGCGTGTCGGGGATGGCGGCAACGGCGGCGCGGTCGGCGGGGTCGTCGGTGAGCGCGGCCGACAAGAGGGCGATCGCAAACAGCTCGGCGGTGTAAGTCTTGGTCGCGGCGATCGCACGTTCCGAGCCGGCGCCCAGGTCGATCGTCCGGTCCGCGGCGGCCGCCAGCGCCGAGTCGGGCTCGTTTGTGATCGCGATCGTCGGGGCACCCTGAGCCCGGGCGCGGGCGATGACCGCGACGATGTCGGGCGATGCCCCCGACTGACTGATGCCGATCACGAGCGCGTCGCGCACGTCCGGCGTCGCGCCGTAGATCGAGACGATCGATGGCGCGCCGAGCCCGACCGTCCACCCATGCCGGACCCCGAGCACGTACTGCGCGTAGACCGCGGCGTGGTCGGATGTGCCGCGGGCGGCGATGACGACGTGTCGCGGCGGCCGATCACGCAGCGAACCCGCGATCGACTCGATGTTGCCGGCCTGTTCGGCCAGGAACCGCGCGACGACCTTCGGCTGTTCGCGGATCTCGTCGCGAAGCGTCATCGGGGGCGAACCGGGACCGCGACCGGGAGCCGGCCCGGGAACCCGATCTCGCCCGCGAGCGCGCGCGCGAGTGCCTCAAGCGAATCGGGCAGGATCGAATAGGTCGCGATCGCGGGCACGCCGTCCGGGTAGACGACGGCGTCCCAGGGCGTGCGCATCGCGACCGCGACGGTCGGCGTCCCGGTCTCGGCGATCGCCCGGACGAGCGCCGCCTGGCGCGACTGGCGGTGCGCCTCGATGGTCCCGACGACCACGGCATCGAACGACTCGGCGCGCGTCCGCAGGCCGCCGATCTCGGCGTCGCCCGGGGCGACCGGCACGACCACGTCGTCGACCGATGCGAACCGCGTCCGGAGCGCACGACCCAGCCCGGGCGGGACGGCCGAGGACGTGTCGGCTGGGGTCAGGTCGGTCGGCTCGGGCATGATCGCGAGGATCCGCGTGCCGGGGGCGAAGACGATCGGCGCGGGGTCGGCGCCCCCATCCCCTTGATCGAGCCTAGTCAGCGCCCGCTCCGCGAGCTCGCGCGAGATCGCCGTGTGCTCGGCGGACCCGACGACATCGAGGTCGGGCGGCGTTCCCGCGGCCGCCAGCCACGAGCGAAGGTCGGCCAGGCGCGCGCTCGAGGCCTCCAGTTCGTCCGCTTCGAACAAGCCGCGGGCAGCAGCCGCGCTGAGCGTCTCCTCGATCCGGCGCTGAGCCGGACGGCCCGGCGCGGTCGAGGAGCAGATCGATCCCGGCGCGGATCGCGGCGATGACCTCCACGGCCTGGGCCGCTCCCTGGGCGAGGGCGTGCATGTCGAAGGCGTCGCTGATGGTCAGCCCGCGAAAGCCGAGCCCGTCACGCAGCGTGCCACCCATGACGATCCGTGACAGCGTCGCGGGGAGCGTCGAGTCGCCGGTCAGTGCCGGCACGGCGACATGGGCCGACATCACGAGCCGGGCGCCCGCCGCGATCCCCGCCCGGAACGGGGCGAGCTCGTTCGCGTCGAGGTCGGCGGCGCTCCCGTGCACGACGCCGAGCTTGTAGTGCGTGTCCTGGTCCACGGCGCCGAGACCCGGGAAGTGCTTGACCGACGCGGCCACCCCGGCCGACTGGAGGCCGCGGATCATCGCCGCCCCGTGCCGCGCCGACCGCGGCCGGGTCGTCGCCGAACGAGCGGATCCCCATCGCCGAGTTGCCCGGCTCCGACGCCAGGTCGAGGACCGGGGCGTAGACGACGTTGATGCCCAGCGCCCGCGCCTCGCGCCCGATCGCGGCGCCGACCCGTTCGGTCAGCCCGTCGTCATCGACCGCCCCGAGCGCCATGTTTCCGGCGAACTGGGTCGCCTCGGCGCCGAGTGCGTTGAGCTGGCCGCCTTCCTGGTCGGCGGCGATGAGGAGGGGGCCGTCGGCGCCGCCGGGGCCGTCGAGCCGCCGCCCGCCCGCTGCACCGCCTCGGTCAACTCGCGCACCTGCGCCAGCCGCATGACGTTGACCGCCATGAACAGCGTGACCCCCGCGGCCGGCGCCTCGGCGAGCCGCTTCGTGACCCAGCTCGGGACCCCCTCGCCTTCGAAGGCGAGCATCACCCGTTCGAGGATCCGGTCGGCCGTCACCCCTTGACGGCGCCCGCGAGACCGCGCACGAAGTAGCGCTGGACGAGGATGAAGAAGATCAGGATCGGGATGATCGTCATCGTCACGCCGGCCGCGATCGAGCGGGCGTCGGACGAGAAGAAGCCCTGGAGCGCGGCGAGACCGACCGGGAGTGTCATGCCGTCCCGAGTGTGGAGCATCAGCGACGGCCACAGGAAGTCGTTCCACGACGTCACGAAGGTGAAGATCGCGACCGCGGCGAGCGACGGCCGGACGAGCGGCATGGCGATCGACCGCCAGATCCGGAACTCGCCCGCCCCGTCCACCCGGGCCGCGTCGAGCAGGTCCTGCGGGATGCCCCGGAACGCCTGTCTCAGCAGGAAGATGTTGAACGCGCTGACCAGGTTCGGGAAGATCAGCGCCGGCAGCGTGTCGTAGTAGTGGAAGACGTTGACCGCCAGCACGAAGCTCGGGATGTACGTCAGCTGCGCCGGCACGATCAGCGTCGCCAGGAGCAGGTAGAAGATCGCGTCGCGTCCCGGGAAGCGCATCTTGGCCAGCGGGTAGGCCGCCAGGGCGGCCACCAACACGTTCAAGAGACCGACCGCGACCGAGACGATCACGCTGTTGAAGAAGAAGCGCGGGATCGGCAGGCTGGCCAGGACCTTCTCGTAGTTCGCCAGCGTCGGGTTGCCGGGCAGGAACTGCGGCGGCACCGACGTGATCGGGTCGAGCGGGCCCTTGAGCGACGTCGACAGCATCCAGAAGAACGGGAAGACGGTGATCACCGCGATCGCGGTGAGCAGCAGATACCAGAGGGCGCTCGAGGCGCGACCGCGACGCCGGCGGGACCGCGCGCGCTGGTTCGCCGCCACCGACTCGGCGATCTGGTTCATCCCGGCGACGCTCATGCGTCAGCGTCCTGTCCGCGCTCGAGGATGCGCACGTTGAAGACCGAGAAGACCAGCGTGACGGCCAGCAGGGCGATGGCGATCGCCGAGGCGTAGCCCGCATGTTGGAGCTCGAACGCCTGCTGCCAGAGGTAGAAGACCATCGTCACGCCGCTGTCGAGGATCCCGCCGGTCCGGTTGGTCAGGACGTAGATCTCGTCGAAGACCTTGAGCGCGGCGAGGCTCGAGATGATGAACACGAACACGATCTGGGGCCGCAGCCCGGGGATCGTCACGTAGCGATGCTTCTGGAAGTTCGTCGCGCCATCGATCACGGCCGCGTCGTACAGCTCGTCGGGGATGTTCTGGAGCCCGGCCAGGAAGATGACCGCGTAGTAGCCGAAGCCCGCCCAGATCGTCAGCAACATCGCGATCGGCAGGACGAGGGCCGGCGTGGCCAGCCACTGGACGGGTTCCGAGATCCAGCCCAGCGACAGCAGCATGCTGTTGATGAACCCGGTCCGCTCGAACAGCCAGCGCCACGACAGGCCGATGGCGATGCTGCCACTGACCGCAGGCACGAAGTAGAGCGCCCGGTAGATGTGGATCCCGCGCAGCTGGCGATTGACGACGATCGCCAGCGCGATCGACAGCACGATGAGGATCGGCGTGACCAGCAGGTAGACGAAGGAATGGGTCAGCGCCAGCCAGAAGGTGGAGTCGGCGAACAGGTTCTGGAAGTTCTCGAGGCCGACCCAGACGGGCGGCCGGACGATGTCGTAGTCGGTGAAGCTGTAGTAGATGACCGCGATGATCGGGTAGATCACGAAGACGCCCAGCAAGACGAGCGCCGGGGCGAGGAACAGGTACGGCATGGCGCGGAACTTGCGGGTCATCTCCACTCTCGAGAGAAGGTGCCGGCCCGCCCCTGTGGGGGACAGGAACGGGCCGGCGGCGGAACGGGCCCGGAGGATGGCCCGCGTTGGTTGGCGGTTGACGGCTCGGAGAGCCGAGACCTACTGGATGAGCTTGTTGGCCGCGGCGACGGCGTCGGTCAGGGCCTGCTTCGCAGGAACCTTGTTGAACAGCGCCTGCTCGACCGCCTTGAGGACGACCGCATTGACGTCGGCCTTCTTCGGGATCGTCGGGACGATGTCCTGGTAGGTCGAGATGATGTCCTTCGGCGAGCGGCCGGGCGCTGTCCTCGATGGTCGACGGGGCGGCGCTGAAGTACGGATCGTCGTAGGCCGACGGGGACGACGGGTAGACCGCGACCTGCTTGGCGAACTGGACCATGCTCCGCGGGTTCGTGAAGAACTGCGCGAGGGCGATGGACGCGTTCGGGAACTTGGTGGACTTGTTGACCGAGATCGACATCAGGCCCTTGCCCAGGACGCCGGACTTGCCGACCGGGGAGGGCTGCATGGCGAGGTTGTCATACAGGGTGGCGTTGTTCGACTTGACGTCGCGGACGAGGTTCGGGCCGGTCGCGTAGAACGGCGGCCTGGCCGGCCGAGAAGAGCAGCAGCCCGACGCGGTCGTCCTTGGTGGTCAGGACCGTGTTGTCGACGGTGCCGGCGGCGACCATGTCGACGTACATCTGGAGCCAGTCGACACCGGCCTGCGAATCGAAGGTGAAGGCTGTCCCGGCGTCATTGATGACGTCGACGTTGCCCTCGTAGACCATCTGCGACAGGAGGTCGTTGACGGTCAGACGGATGTCGCACAGCGTCTTCGGTCTTGTCGATGATCGTCTTGCACAGCGCCGGCAGCTCTTCGACCTTCTTGGGGAAGTCGGCGACGTTCAGGCCGGCGCCTTCCTCGTAGATCTTCTTGTTGATCAGCTCGACGTTGAGGCCCTGGTACCACGGGAACTGGAAGTTCTCGCCCTTGACCAGCTGCTCGTTCCAGAGGCCGGGGAAGTAGATGTCCTGGACCGCCTTCGGGACGGTGCTGTTGAGGCCGAGGAGCAGGCCCTTGGTCGCGTAGTCGCTGACCCAGCCCTCGCTGACCGACAGGTTGATGACGTCCGGGGCGATGTTCGCGGAGAACGCGTTGTTGAGGTCCGCCTGGAAGGTGGCCTGGTGGTCTTCCCACTTGACCTTGACGCCCGGATAGGTCGCCTCGAAGCGGGCGATCGTGTCCTTGATGTACTGGTCGAAGGTGGGCGACAGGTAGAACGTCCAGAAGCCGATCTCGGCGTTCGGCTCGACGCCCTGGATGACCGCTTCGGCCGGATCCGGCGCGAGCACTGCCGCGCTGGGTGACGCAGCGGCGGACGCGCTGGGCTCGGTCGAGGCCGCGGTCGTAGCCGACGCGGCCGGGCGCCGTGGTCGCAGCCGGCGCGCTCGACGGCGTCGACGATGAACAGGCACTCACGACCAGCGCGAAGAGCGCTGTGAGGGCGATGTACCGGTGCTTTCTCATGCTCGGATTTGCTCCTTTCGATGTGACCTGGTGGCTCCTCTCAGGCGATGGACCTTCACGTCTCCTGTACGTGGCCCACCTCCTCCCATCCATAGCCGGCTCCGATCCCGGCATGGGCCGTGGCGGCGATGACCACCGCACCCCATGCCCCGGCATCGGCGCCGGGTGGCAACAGCTGGACGATGTCCGGCGTCAGCTGTTCCCGCGCGAGCGCCGACGCGGCGCGCATCCGGTCCAGCTCGCGCTGGATCGGGAGCACGAACGTCTCGCCCGCATGGCTGACCCCACCGCCGAGCACGACACGCTCGACGTCGTAGGTCATCACCAGCAGATGGACCGCCCACGCCAACCGGCGGCCGACGGCGTCGGCGATCTCGGTGGCCAGGGGGTCGCCGCTCGCGGCGGCGCGGTAGATATCGATGGCGGTCGCGTCTCTGCCGATCGCTCCATCTCGGCTCGCGCCCGCATCCAAGGCGCCCGTCTCTCCCACGGCACGCCCATCGATGGCCGGGATGGTACCCCGTCCTGCGATTGTTGCTTCGCGCGCGAGACGAGCGATGGCCGAGCCCGAGACGAGGGTCTCGAGACAGCCGTGCTGACCGCAGGCGCAGAGCGCGCCGCCCGGCTCGACGATGACGTGGCCGATCTCACCGGCGAGACCGCGCGCGCCGCGGTGAAGCCGGCCGTGGAGGATGACGCCGGCCGAGACGCCCGTCCCAACCGCGAGGTAGGCGAGGTCATCGATGGGGCCAACGACGCGGCGCCGATGGAGGCCGAGGGCGGCGGCACGCACGTCGTTCTCGACGACGCACGGGCGACCGAAGTGCTGCTCGAGGCGGGTGCCCAGCGGCAGGTCCTGCCAGCCGAGGTTGACGGCGAGGGTCACGGTGCCGGTCAGCGGGTCGACCCGGCCGGGAACGCCGACGCCGATCGCGGCGATGTCATCGGGCTTTGCGCCGGCGTCTGCGAGGGCGCTGCCGACCACCGCGGCGATCTCGTCGACGGCGCGATCCTGGGCGCCGGCCGCGGTCGGGGCGACCTGGCGGGCCAGGACACGCTCGTCGCGATCGACGACGAGGACGGCGATCTTGCTGCCGCCGATGTCGACGCCGACGAGGAGCGGGCGGTCGCGGCCGTCGAGGTCGGTCATCGATGCACCGTCAGGCCGAGCTCGCGGGTGAGCAGGAGGGCGCACGCGCCGAGGAGCGTCAGGTCCTCGCCCACCCCGCCGTCGGTGATGCGCGTCTCGCGCGCGAGCGGTCCGAGGCTGCGGCGCGTGGCCTCGTCGCGGATCGCCGCCAGCCACGGCTCGCCCAGGGCGGTGACTGTGCCGTGGACGACGATCTCGCGGACGTCGAGGATGCCGATCAGGTTCGCAACCGCGGCGCCGAGGGCCCGGCCGGCTGCGCGGGTGACGGCCAGCGCGGTCTCGTCACCGGCCTCGGCCGCGGCGGCCAGTTCGGGGAGTGTCCTGGTGTTGAGGCCGGCGGCCGCGGCGTTGCGCAGGATCGCGGGGGCGCTGGCCACGGTCTCGAGGCAGCCGAAGCGGCCGCAGTGGCACTCCGCGCCGTCGGGTTCGACGACGACGTGGCCGATCTCGCCGGCGCCGTCGCCGTCGCCGCGGAACAGCTCGCCGTCGAGGACGAGGCCGGCACCGATGCCGCGTCCGACCTTGATCGCGACGAGGTTGTCCGGTCGCTCGTCGCCACCGAACAGGAAGGTCGCGAGGGCCGCGGCGCGGCTGTCATTCGCCACGATCGTTGGGAGCTGGTAGTGGGCGGCAAGGAGCGTGCCGAGCGGCAGGTCGGTCCACGACAGGTTGACCGCCCAGCGGATCGTGCCGCGTCCGTCGACGATGCCCGGGGCGCCGACGCCGATGCCGAGGATCGTCTGGTGCGGGCGGGCCAGGACCTCGTCGATCAGGTCGTGGACCAGGGCGATCGCCGCGTCGCCGTCCTGGCCGTCGAGGTCTTTGCTGATCCTCTCCCGGACCTCGCCGCGCAGGTCGAGCAGGGCTGCGGTGAATGTTCGCTCGCCGAGGTCGAGGGTGACCACGTGGCGAGCGTCGTCGACGAGCGAGACGAGTGTCGGTTGCTTGCCGCCGGTGCTGGGACCGCGGCCGACCTCCTGGGCCAGACCCTCTTGTTCGAGTTCTCCGACGAGCTCCCCGACCGAGGTGCGGGTCAGGCCGGTAAGTCGGGCGATCTCCGCCCGGCTGATCGGACCGAGGTCGTAGACCGCGCGCAGGACGAGGCCGGCGTTGTGGGCGCGCGTCTGGGCATGCGTCGCCTTGGTCGGGAACTCGGTCCGTGCCACGAGCGTGACGGGGTCCTCCTCGACGTCATCGACCCCCTCCGCAGGCTTCGTCCACATGACGTTGGACTTTGTCCTGGGTCTTGACAAAGCGGCATGCTAGCGACCCCGCGACCCTTTGTCCATAGGGTTGACAAAGATTTCTTGTTGCCGCTCGTCACGGGCTTGCCGGTTGCCCCGGTCGGGCCGCCAACTCCGCCAAAACGGCCGGGCACAGGACCTAAGGCGCGAAATCGACGTTCCTACTGGCCTTGTTCTTCGGCAAGGCACTTCGCCACGCACAGCTCGGGTCCAATTCGCCCGTCATGCGCCCTGATCGACGTCATTTGACCGACTACGGTCCCGCATGCGGCCGTTTTGGCGGACAAGGTTGGGGTAGACGGCCAGGAAGGGCCTCAACCGGATCGATTCGGCCGATCCGCCGGCCGGGGCCTTGCGACCCGAACCCGCCGCCGCGCGGCAAATCCGGCTGCGGCCTGCCCGTGCGCGGTGGCCGGGCCGGGCCATATCGACAACGCCGCGACCGGTTCCGCAGGATCGTGGAGCCAGCTCCGCATCGTCCGGCCATCCGCCGGGTACGCGGCCCGTAGCGTCGCGCGGAAGGCCGCGACGCGACGCTCGTTCGTGCGGCCGGCCGCGAGGATGATCCAGCCCGAGATCGTCACGGGATCCCACCCACGCTCCTTCGCGATCGCCCGCGCGAGCCGGCGCTTTCGGTCCATGGTCCCTAACATCTCGCCGACATCGACCAGTTCGGTCTTCAGCTCGATGATGAGCAGGGCACGCCGGCCGGGGTGCCAGGCGAGGATATCCACGACGCCGCGTTCACCCCAGATCGAGAATGAGACCTCGGGGAAGACCATCCAATCGGGCGAGTCGCGGCGCAGCGCCTCGATAACCGCCTCTCCGAGCGCGGAGTGGCGAACACTCAGCATGCGGTCGAGATCGCCCGCCCGCCACCTCGGGGTGAGGTCGACACGGATCTCCAGCTCGCCGCACACCTTGCGCAGCTGGCCGAGCGGCACCGAATCCAGGTGACCGTGTTCGATCAGGGCGAGCCTGCTCCGCGCAATGCCGGCGGTCTTAGCGAGGTCGCTCTGGCGAAGGCCGCGCCGAACGCGTATCGATCTGACGGTCGTCCCGAAGCGCACGTCGTCCATCGACGTGACGGTACTCAGTGCCTCTTAACACCGACGTATCCGGCATGAACCGGCCCGCCCCGTGACTACCGAACGGTGACCGTGAAGCGCTGCACCGAGTTGTTGCCGTGACCCTGGAAGTTCCACGGTGGGTCGAGCGGCTGGGTGTTCGCCCGCCGCGTCGGTGGCGCGGCAGGACAGCTCGTGATCGCCGCGGTAGCGTCCCAGTCGAATGACCACGGACGCCAGGCGAACTGGCCGGCGGCGGGCGCCAAGTGTCGCGTCGCGCCACTCCCCGTCGACCCCGACCTCGACCCGCTCGATCGGCGCGTCGCCGGACCACGCGCGACCGGTAAGGACGATCCGACCGGCGTCCGCGACACGCTGGCGCGTGTAGAAGTCGGGGATCCCCGGCGGGATCATCAACGCCCGGACGCGCAGTCGCGTGACGGGTTCGCCGGGGTCATCGGCGTCGCGCTTGTAGTGGTAGGCGATCGCCTGCTGGTAGCCATCGAACGGCTCGCTGATCGCCTCGATGCTCGTGAGCCACTTCACGCTGGTCATCCCATACCAACCCGGGACGAGCAGGCGCAGCGGGAACCCGTGCTGCGGCTGGAGCGGCTCGCCGTTCATGGCGTATGCGAGCATCACCTCTGGTCGCCGGGCGTCGGCCAGTGACAGCGAGCGGCCGTAGTCGTGCTCGTCCTGGTTCTGGAAGCCGCGGTCGGCGCCTCGGAATGCGAGCTCGAGGGCGCCGGCGGTCGGGCCGGCCTCCTCGATCAATGGCCACAGGGGCGTGCCCGTCCACTCGGCCGTCCCGATCGCTTCGTGGAGCCAGGGCAGGCTCAGCGGCCGCGGCTCGAATCGACCACGACCGTTCCCGGCGCATTCCATCGTGACCGGCAGGGTCACGTTCGGGCGCCGACGGATGTCGTCGAGGGTCAGCTCGACCGGTTTCTCGACGAGGCCGCCGATCGCCAGCCGCCACGTCGCAGGGTCCACCTCGGGGATGTCGAAATGGAGCACCTGGTAGTGGAGCCCGGTCGGCGTGACGTCGTAGCGCAGCGCCTCGAGCGGCATGCCCTTGTTGCGGAAGGCAAGGCCGAGCTCGTCGAAGGTGAGCGGCCCATCGGTGGGATCGAGGGAGGCCGGGACCGAAAGTGTCTTCGGGTGGTCGGCGGTCGTCATGGCCCGGCCATTATCGGCGACGCGCGGAACGGCTGGTAGCATCGATGACGTGGACTGCTGCTCATACGATCGCCAATTCAACGCTCGCCACGCTGCAGACGATCTGCGCGACTACCGTCGCAACGGGCCGACTGGTCTGACCAGGGCCTTGATCGAGGCGCTATCAGCCGGAGGCATCAAGGGGCAGTCGGTCCTCGAGATCGGTGGTGGCGTCGGGACCGTGCATCACGAGCTCCTTCGCGCTGGCGCCGACGCTGCGGTAGACGTGGACGCCTCGCGCGCATACGTTTCGGCCGCCCGCGAGGAGTCCGAGCGGCAGGGCCATGCCGATCGAGTCGACTACCGTGTCGGCGACTTCGTGGCGCTCGCCGATGTGATCGAGCCCGCCGACGTCGTCGCGCTCGACCGGGTCCTCTGCTGCTATTCGGACATGTCGTCGCTTGTCGCTCGGTCCGCGGCTCTCGCGAAGGGTCGGTACGGCGTCGTCTACCCGCGCTACACCTTGCTCGGGCGCGTGGCCATCGCGCTGATCAACATCGGGGAGCGCCTGTCGAGGTCGTCGTTCCGCTACGTACCTCCATCGCACGTCCGATGTCGATGCGATCCTCGCCGACCACGGCCTGGTGCCGACCCTCCACCGAACGACGCTGATCTGGCAACTGGCGGTCTACGAGCGGCCGACGGCCTGATGCGCTCTGCGGGTCGAGACGACGATCCGGCCGACGGCTGGTTTCCGGAGAGCGTCGCCGCCGGCTACGACGAGCCTGGTGGGGCCAATTCCCCGGACATGGTCGAACGTGCCGTCGAGGTCCTGGCCGAGCTGGCCAGCGGTGGTCCCGTGCTCGAATTCGCTGTCGGGACCGGTCGCATCGCCGTTCCGCTGGCGGCGCGTGGCTTGTCGGTCAGCGGTATCGAACTGAGCCGGGCCATGGCCGCACGGATCGCCGACAAGCCTGGCGGTGAAGCGGTGGCCGTGACGATCGGCGACATGACCTCGACGCGTGTCGCCGCAGAGTTCTCACTGGTCTACCTGGTGTTCAACACGATCAGCAACGTCACCACCCAGGACGGCCAGGTCGACGTCTTCCGCAACGCCGCCGCGCACCTGGGGCCGGGCGGGCTGTTCCTGGTCGAAGTGGGCCTGCCCAGTCTTCGGCGTCTGCCACCCGGTCAGGACACCGTCCCGTTCAAGGTGGCGCCTGATCCCGCGGGCGGTGGCTACGTGGGCTTCGACCAGTTCGACGTCGTGACGCAAGAGTTCACCTCGAACCACGTCACCGTTTCCCCGGATGGGTCAGGGAGCTTTCGTCGGATCCCGTTCCGCTACGCGTGGCCGGCCGAGATGGATCTGATGGCACGTATCGCGGGCATGAAGCTGAGACGCCGCTGGGCCGACTGGGACCGATCGGAGCTCACCCAAGACAGCACCAAGCACGTCTCCGTCTGGGAGAAGGCCTGATCCGATCGGGCGGCCCTGGGCGGTCCGCGGCCGCGCGGTCCGCGGCCGGGCTTGACCGCCTCGGGCCGCGTTATCCGTCCGCGTATGACTGCCAATCTGCATGCTCGGGGGTGATCCGGCTGCCATAACGGGCGATCGGTGGCCATCGCCGAGCACGGATCGAGCGTGAAACGACCGGCGAGCCTACGTGCTTATCGGGCCCGAAACCCTGGAGGTAAGACTGGGGTTCAGATTCGCGGGCTTCAACGAGCGCGCCGAGCTCGGGACGCCTGGGCGTGGCGGGTCGGCCGCGGTGCGCCGACGGACCGACGCGCCGACGCAAACCGCTCACCCGTTCACTTCCCCGACCGTGGACAACCCGCCAACAACCCCACCCCGACCCGTGGACAACCCACGGCCCCTCGGTGGACGACCCGCCCCCGAGCGTGGAAATCAGCCCCACAAGCGTGGACAGGCGAAAACACCACATGTAGCGTTCGCGCGGTACGAACAACCACTACATGTTGTGTTTTTAGGGTTGACTCACGGCGATCAGCGGCGTACAGTTTCTTGGTCGACTGATCGAACCGAGACGCCCAACACAGTTCCACGCCGGCACCGTCCGCCGGTCTGGAGCGGCCCCCAGGACATCGGTAGCAGCGACAGCACGAACGATGCGGCAGCTACCCGGCGATCAGCATCGGCATGACGGAGGAGAGAGACAAATGGCTCGAGGGCTTGGCAACAGCAGTCCGGTCATGGACGAAAAGACCACAGCGAAGGCCGACCGGGCCACCGCCAAGACCGAGCACCGCCATGCCGGCCCATACGGGGCCTCCTTCGATGGCACGGAACGAGATGGCAAGACCCCGGTCCGTGGCCTGACCTTCGAGCGCCGCTGGACCCGCCCGGACGTCCATCCCTACGACGAGATCACCTGGGAGTACCGGACCGCCGGCATCGCCAACGAGTCGGGCAAGTCCGTCTTCGAGCAGAAGGACGTCGAGGTCCCCGACTTCTGGAGCCAGCTCGCGACCAACGTCGTCGTCAGCAAGTACTTCCGCGGCCACCTCGGCACGCCCGAGCGCGAGACGTCCGTCCGCCAGCTGATCGACCGCGTCGTCAACACGATCACGGCCTGGGCCGAGACCCAGCACTACTTCGCGACCGACGCCGACCTCAAGACCTTCAAGGCCGAGCTGACCCACCTGATCGTCCACCAGAAGATGGCGTTCAACTCGCCGGTCTGGTTCAACGTGGGCATCGAAGAGAAGCCGCAGTGCTCCGCGTGCTTCATCAACTCGGTGCAGGACACGATGTCCTCGATCATGGACCTGGCCAAGACCGAGGCGATGCTGTTCAAGTTCGGCTCGGGCGCCGGCAGCAACCTCAGCACGATCCGCTCTTCCCGCGAGAAGATGGCCGGCGGCGGCACCGCCTCGGGCCCGGTCTCGCTTCATGAAGGGCTACGACGCCTTCGCCGGCGTCGTGAAGTCGGGCGGCAAGACGCGCCGGGCGGCCAAGATGGTCATCCTCGATGCCGGCCACCCGGACGTCGAAGAGTTCATCGATTCGAAGGCGCACGAAGAGCAGAAGGCCTGGGCGCTGATCGAAGCCGGCTACGACCCCAGCTTCACCGGCGAGGCCTACGGCTCGGTCTTCTTCCAGAACGCCAACCACTCGGTCCGCGTGACCGATGCGTTCATGCAGGCCGTGGTGGACGACGGGGAGTGGCAGACCCACGCGGTCGTCGCCCCGCACGAGGTCATGGACACCTACAAGGCCCGCGACCTGTTCCACAAGATGGCCGAGGCCGCGCACCTCTGCGGCGACCCGGGCATCCAGTACGACACGACCATCAACGAGTGGCACACCTCGGCCACCACGGACCGGATCCACGCGTCCAACCCGTGCTCCGAGTACATGTTCCTCAACGACACGGCGTGCAACCTGGCCTCGCTCAACCTGATGAAGTTCGTCGGCGCCGACGGCGAGTTCAACGTCGACGACTACCGCTTCGCGGCCAAGGTGACCCTCACCGCCCAGGAGATCCTGGTCGACAACGCCTCGTACCCGACGCCCAAGATCGAGGAGAACTCGCACAAGTTCCGGCCGCTCGGCCTGGGCTACGCGAACCTCGGCGCGCTGCTGATGTCACGCGGCCTCGCCTACGACTCCGACGAGGGCCGCAACTACGCCGCCGCGCTGACCGCGATCATGCACGGCGAGGCGTACAAGCAGTCGAGCATCATCGCCCGCGACCACGGCGGCCCGTTCGCGTCGTACGACGAGAACCGCGAGCCGTTCCTGCGGGTCATCAACAAGCACCGCGATGCCGCCTACCTGATCCCGGCCGACCAGGCCGTCCCGAAGGACATGATCGCCGCGGCCCGCGCCGTCTACGACGAGGCGCTCGAGCTCGGCGAGGCCAACGGCTACCGCAACGCCCAGGTCACCGTCCTCGCCCCGACCGGCACGATCGCGTTCATGATGGATTGCGATACGACCGGGGTCGAGCCGGACATCGCGCTCATCAAGTACAAGAAGCTCGTCGGCGAGGGCTTCCTCAAGATCGTCAACCAGACCGTCCCGGCGGCCCTGCGCAAGCTCGGCTACGGCGCGGAAGAGGTCGACGAGATCCTCGCCTACCTGACCGAGCACGAGACCATCGAGGGTGCGCCGCACCTCAAGCCACAGCACCTGCCGGTCTTCGACTGCGCGTTCAAGCCGGCCAACGGCGAGCGCTCGATCCACTACATGGGCCACGTCCGGATGATGGGTGCGATCCAGCCGTTCATCAGCGGCGCGATCAGCAAGACCGTCAACATGCCCGAAGCCGCCACCGCCGAGGAGATCGAGAAGGTCTACCTCGAGGGCTGGAAGCTCGGCCTCAAGGCGATCGCCGTCTACCGCGACAACTCGAAGCGCAGCCAGCCGCTGTCCACCGGCAAGAAGAAGGACGGCGACGCGGCTGACGTCGAGGCCTCGACCGAAGAGGTCGAGAAGCTGCGGGCGCAGCTGGCCAAGGCCCAGGCCGAGGCGGCACTCCCCCATCGACGCCGGCTCCCGGCCGAGCGCTCGGCGGTCACCCACAAGTTCGACATCTCGGGCCACGAGGGCTACATCACCGTCGGGCTCTACCCGGACGGCCAGCCCGGCGAGATCTTCCTCAAGATGGCCAAGGAGGGCTCGACCGTGTCGGGCCTGATGGACAGCTTCGCGACGACCGTCTCGGTGGCGCTCCAGTACGGCGTGCCGCTCAAGGACCTCGTCAACAAGTTCGCCCACGTCCGGTTCGAGCCGAGCGGCTTCACCGGCAACCAGGAGATCCCGATCGCCAAGTCGATCATCGACTACATCTTCCGATGGCTCGGCTCACGCTTCCTGTCGCCCGAGGACAAGGTGAACCTCGGTCTCATCGATCGCACCGCGGTCGTGGCGGATGTCCCGGTGTCCTCCCCGGGCTCCGCCACTGACCCCTTGGGTTCCGTGGCCGTCGGTGGCCTTTCGGCCGACTCGAACCCGACCGCCTACGGCTCCGCCGAGCCTAACGGCGGCGCGGGTGTCGAGCGGCCTACGGCCACCGACTCCGACACCACTCCTAAGGGGACTGCGGTCTCCGCGAAGGTGGAGGCGCCGGCTGCTGCCGTCGCCAAGGTGGCGGAGCCTGTTGCTGAGCCTTTGGCGGTCATTGCGACCAATGGGGCTTTGGCTGGTGCGAATGGGCATGCGAATGGGAATGGGCATGCCAAGGCTGCGAATGGCAACGGTGGGGGCACGGCTCCGATCACGCTGAACTTCGGTGGTGCCACCAAGGTCTCGTTCCAGACCCAGGCCGACGCTCCCAGCTGCATGGACTGCGGCTCGATCATGGTCCGCAACGGCAGTCCTGCTACAAGTGCCTCAACTGCGGCAGCACCAGCGGCTGCAGCTGAGATCACCGCAGCACTGCCTCGGGTGGTGCGCTCGAACGCTATGAAGACGCCGTCGGTCGATGACCGGCGGCGTTTCGCATTCGAGGCTTGGCGAGATCGCTAGGTCAGCGTGCGAGACGGAAGACCCGACGCACGCCGGGTAGTCCCTTCAGCTCGTGTTCGCCGGCGTCTTCGAGGTTGATGCCGGAGCCCTCGAGGAGCTCGCGGGTGGTGGACGAGACCATGACGTCGTCGGCGCCGCCGAGGGACATGATCCGCGCCGCGGTGTGGACTGCGAGGCCGCGCGCGTCGTCGCCGACGAACTCGACTTCGCCGGTGTGGATGCCGACTCGGATCGGCAGCTCCATGGCTCGCGAGGTGGTGGCCATCGCCTCGGCGCATTGGGCGGCTCGCACCGGCCGATCGAACACCGCGAGCAGGCCGTCGCCGGTCGTCTTGATCTCGCGCCCGCGGTACGAGTTCAGGTGCTCGCGGAGGCGCGCGTTGTGGATCAGCAGCCGCTCTCGCCAGGCCTCGTCCCCGATCCGGAGCAGCGTCGCGGTCGAATCGACGATGTCGGTGAACAGGATGGTGACGATGACACCGTCGCCGGCTGTCTCGGGTGTCAGCCCCCACGTGCGCGCGCTCGTCCAGTCGATGGTGACGAACGGTTCGTCGCCGACCACCCAGGCATCATGCCCAGGCGGGATCTCGTAGAAGCGACTGTTCCTGAACATCGAGCTCCTGCCCCGCGTCGGTCACGACATGCAGGGCGCCGGACACGGCATAACCGACGTGGTGGAACTGGCAGGTCGACGTCCCGGCGATGGCCGGCATGTCCGTCGTCCACCGCCAGCCCGGCTCGTAGACGGCGTAGCCGACGACCGTCTCATCGAGCCGCAGGACGCTGGCATGGCCGTTGGGGAAGTCGCGAACGTCCGCGGACGACTCGACGCTCCTGGCCTGCAAACGCGGCATGGGCACCCTTCCGTTGCGACTTCACCTCAAGAGTAGCGGCGTGACATGAAGAGACGCCGCCGGTCGGTGACCAGCGGCGTCTCGGTCTAGGGTTTCGCGGCTCGTTAGGACTTGTTGCCCTCGAGCACGGAGACGATGTTGCCCGACGGGTCGCGGAACCAGGCGATGCTCGGTCCACCCTTGTCGCCGCGAACGACGCCCTTGGCATCGGTCTTCATGTCCGCGGTGTCGTAGCGCTCGAACTTGGTGCCGATCGACGTCAATGCGTCGACGGCCTCGTCGATGTCAGGCACCTGCAGGTTCAGGACCGTGAAGTTCGCGGGCTGGTGGTCCGGCTTCGGATAGACCAGCACGTGCGACTTGTCGGGGCTGTGGATCTCGAAGATCCCCATCTGGTTGTCCTCGCGGACGTCCAGGCCGAGCGTGCCGGGCGTAGAACTCGCGAGCAGAGTCGAGGTCCTTCACGGCGAAGCTCGCGAAGACCGGAGCCTTCGTCAGGATCCCCTTTGGGTTGATCATGGTGGCGGTGTTGCGCATGACTTTCCTCCTTGGTCGGACATGCAGAACAACACCTTGTCACGCGGCTGGGTACAGGGTCCTCAACGCCTCCCGGGTGGGGTTTCGGGGGCGTTGCATTGGCATAACAGGGCGCCCGTATCATGCGGCGACACGCATCTGAGGGAGATCCCGTGGTCATCGCCGCAAAACCGACATTCCGAACCGACGCCTTCATCGACGGCGCCTTCCGACCCGCGCTGAGCGGCGAGCGATTCGCGACCGAGGATCCCGCGACCGGTCGGCTCCTGGCCGAGGTCGCCGCCGGCGACGCCGCCGATATCGACGACGCGGTCCGCGCCGCTCGCCACGCGTTCGACGATGGCCGCTGGTCGCGCCGCTCCCCCGCCGAGCGCAAGGCCGTGATGCTCCGCCTGGCCGACCTCATCGAAGAGAACGCCGAGGAGCTCGCGCTGATCGATTCGCTCGAGGCCGGCAAGCCGATCACCGACTGCCGCGAGGCCGACCTGCCGGAGTCGATCAAGGCGTTCCGCTGGTACGCGGAGGCTGCCGACAAGCTGTACGACTCGATCGCGCCGACCGGCCGCGACGCGCTGGGCATGATCATCCGCGAGCCGATCGGGGTCGTCGGTGCCGTCCTGCCCTGGAATTTCCCGCTGATGATGGCCGCCTGGAAGGTCGCCCCGTCGCTGACCGCCGGCAACAGCGTGATCGTCAAGCCGGCCGAGCTCACCTCGCTCAGCACGCTCCGCCTCGCGGAGCTGGCCGCAGAGGCCGGCGTTCCCGAAGGCGTCTTCAACGTCGTCCCCGGTCTCGGCGAGACGGCGGGCCAGGCGCTCGGGCGCCACCCGGACGTCGACATGGTCTCGTTCACCGGCTCGACCGAGGTCGGGCGAATGTTCCTGCGCTACTCATCGGAGAGCAACCTCAAGGAGGTCGTCCTCGAGTGCGGCGGCAAGAGCCCGCAGGTCGTGATGGCCGACGCAGCCGATCTCGACCTTGTCGCCGAGAACGTCGTCCTCGCTGGCTTCGCGAACATGGGCGAGAACTGCACCTGCGGCTCGCGGCTCATCGTCCATCGCAGCGTGCGCGACGAGCTCCTCGAGCGGATCGTCGCCAAGACGGCCGACTGGACGGTCGGTAGCCCACAGGACCCGAAAACGAAGATCGGCCCGATGATCGAGGGGCCGCACCTGCTCAAGGTGCTCGGCTACATCGGGACCGGACGCGAGGAGGGCGCACGTGTCGTGGTCGGTGGCAATCGCGTGCTACCGGAAACGGGTGGCTATTTCGTCGAGCCGACGGTCTTCGATGGCGTCGACAACTCGATGACGATCGCGCGCGAGGAGATCTTCGGGCCGGTCATCTCGACCATCGTGTTCGACTCCGAGGACGAGGGCCTGGCGATCGCCAACGCCACCAACTACGGCCTCCATGCCGCGGTCTACACCAACGACCTCGACACGGCGGTCCGTGCCGCGCGCACCCTGCGTGCCGGGACCGTCTCGGTCAACGCCTACTCCGAGGGTGACATCACGACCCCGTTCGGCGGCTTCAAGGAGTCCGGCTTCGGCGGCCGCGACAAGGGCCTCGAAGCCTTCGACCAGTACACCGAGAAGAAGACGGTCTGGATCTCGGTCAAGCCCTGACGGCGGGTGCAGAAAATCGGTGGGAGCCTGGCTTGGCCCCCGCCGATCTTGAACGGGTCCTACTGCTGGACTGAGGCCTGGATCAGCGCCTGGACTGCCGGATCGATCGTGACGTGATCGTTGCCAATGACCGGGTCGATGACCAGCGAGTCCTTGTCGGGGTCGGTGTGGGTGATCCGCACGAAAGCGGTCAGGCCGCTGACGTCGACGGCGGAGCCGCTCGCATTCGCAGCGATCGAGTCGTCCCCCTTCGTGCCGGCAACGAGCACCGTGTCGGCTGCACCGTCGCTTGTCGAGCCACCGAGCGCCCCAGCGAGATCGATATTGACGCGCCGGAGGTCCGTCCCGGCAACGTTGAAGACCGTGACCGAATCCGTTCCGCCGAGAGCGTTGACGTCGATCGCCTCGACGTCGTTGAGGTCCATGACGATGCCGCCCAGGTTGCGGGTGAACGACACCCGGCCGAAATCGTTGGTGGCGGCCATGATCTCGTTGCCACCGTTCCCGTTGAAGACCATCTTGTCGAAACCGGTCCCGCCTTCGACGACGTCCGAGCCGTCGCCCGGATCCCAGACGAACGTGTCGTCACCTCGGCCCAAGAACGCCGTGTCGACGCCTCCATTGCCGTCGATGACGTCGTCGCCGCGACCACCGACGAGGACCTCATCACCACTCCCGCCGATGAGTGTGTCATCGCCGTTCTGGCCGTAGATCCGCGTTGTCTTGGTCGTCGTGAACGCGCCATTGACCTGATCGATCTTGACGGTGTCGTTGCCGTTGCCGGCCGCGACGTCGATGGCACCGAATGTGCGGAGGTCGAATGTGCGATCGGCCGAGCCGTTGTTCCCGACGTCGACCTGGAGCTGGGTCCGATCAGGACTCAGGCGCAAGGCGATCTGATCGGAGGATGGGCCGCCTGCGACCCGTAGTGTCCCGTCGGTCACGGTGGCCGTGAAGCCCGGCCCGGCTGCCGCGGCGGGCCCCGCCACGATCGAGGCTGCCATGGCGGCGAGCGCGACGCCGCCAAGCAATGTCTTCCTGGTCATTTCTATCTCCTGCCTTTTGCTTCCGCTTCGAGTCCGCGGCCGCAAATGACCGGATCGGGGAAGACCGTGCCAAGGCCATACGCCGATACGGTCGAGACAGGTTTCAACCTTTCGTCGGCGCGATCCTAGCCGACCTACTCGGGCAGCTCCAGGAGGGCGAGGACCTTGCGCAGCAGGCCCTCGAGCTGTTCGACCTCTTGGGGTTCGAGCCGTTCGAGGAGCTGGCGGTCGCTGATCGCGAGCGCGGCGACCGCCTCATCGACGACATCGCGGCCCTCGTCCGTCAGCTCGATGATCACGCCGCGACGATCGTCGGGATCGTCCAGACGACGCACCAGGCGTCGGCGCTCGAGTCGGTCGATGCGACTCGTGATTCCCGCAGACGACAGCATCAGGCCCTTGGCGAGACGGGTCGGGGAAAGCTGATAAGGCGCTCCCGAGATGCGCAGGGCGCTCAGCGCGCCGACCTCCCCGCGGCTGAGGCCGAAGCGACCGAACACTTCCTCCTGCCGCCTGGCGAGGAGTGGTCCGATCCGGCTGAGGCGAGCGGTCACCTGCAGCGCTCCCACCGCAAGGTCGGGGCGCGTCTCTTCCCAGCCACTGAGCACTCGATCTGTCGTGTCTTCAGACATTTGTCCATGGTAACGCAACTACAGTCCTTTACATTAGTATCTTACTCGTGAGATACTTATCTCAGTCCTAGAGACTATCGCAGGGGGCGAAAGTTCGATGGCGATCGAAGGCTTTGCGCGTGATGCGCTTCCAGACCCGGACAGTGAGTCCCAGTCCGACTCGAGCCTGATGGGCCGGCTCGTCGAGGGATCCCAAGACGCGCTTGCAGACCTCTACGACAGACACGCCCAAGCGGTCTTCGCCACCGCCTTGCGGGTGAGCCGGGATCGCGGGATCGCCGCGGAGGTCGTCCAGGAGACGTTCCTCACCCTATGGAACCGCGCGGAGCTGTTCGACGCGTCCCGCGGCGCCTTGCACTCCTGGTTGATGACGATCGCTCGCAACCGCGCGATCGATCGGCTTCGGGTTGCCGGCCGCCACGACCGAGCCGTCACCTTCTCGTCGTTCGATCGTGATGGCTGGGACGATCAGGCGACCGTCGAGTGGCTCACGTCAACCGGTGAGCTGATCGGTGCGGCCGGGGCGGAGCCCGGACCGGAGATCGCGCTCGCCGACAAGGAGACGCGGGCAGTGATCCAGGACGCACTCGCTTCCCTGGCGCCGTTGGAGCGGCGCATGATCGAGCTCGCCTATGGCACGGGCATGTCCCAGTCCGAGATCGCCACGCACCTGGGTTGGCCGGTGGGGACAGTGAAGACCAGGACGAGACGGGCCCTTCGTCACATCCGCGAGCGACTCGAGGGGTCGGAGACTGATGCCGTGACGCTGGACAGGGGTCCTGCGACGAGTGGGAGTGAACCCAACGCCTGGCACCCGGCGGTCACCTCGGCACGTTCATCCCAGATCGCACCGCCGTGCTTCAGTCCATGTTGACGCGCCCGCCGGCCCGCTAAGCGATCTCCGCGACCTACCGGCCGAAGAATCCGACCAGCACCGGTGCCAATACCTCGGGCAACGGGCCGTGGTCCTGGCCCTCGAGGGTCGCGCGCTCCGCGTTGGGCAGGACGGCCGCGAGCGCGTCCGCCGACGGATGCATGAACGGGAACGTCTCGGTGCCGTCGATGATGAGAACCGGGGTCGTCACCGATGCCCACTGCTTGAGCGGAGCGGGATCGCCGCGCGTGGTGTCGGCCATGACCCGGCTGTCGTAGGCGAGTGTCTGGGCGACAACCGTCATCCGCCCCCACGATGCGTTCTGGCGCATCGCGGGGATCGCTTCGGCAGGCATCCCGACCGAGTCGGTCATGAAATAGGCGACCGCGTCGTCCCGCTTGTCCGCCGCGATCGAGCTCGTCGAGCTGCTCGAGGAAGTCGTCGCCCACCGGCGGGCGACTGTCATCGACGATCAAGGGCGGCTCATGCAAGGCGAGCCTCGGGATGTCGAGCCCGGCAGCCGCGGCCCTCAGCGATAGCACCGCGCCCGATGAATGACCGTAGACGAAGGCCGAACCGCCCGCCGCCTCGATCACAGCTTCGAGGTCCTCGATCTCGCGCTCGACGGAATACGGCTGGGTATCGCCGCTGTCCCCTCGACCACGGCGGTCGTAGGCGAAGACCGTGAATGTCGTCGCGAGCTGCGACGCCAGGTCGACGGCGTGAGCCCTCGTGCCCATCGCGCCGGAGACGAGGATGAGCGGCGGCCCGTTACCGGTTCGGTCAAAGGCGATCGTGGTGCCGTCAGCGGAGCGCACGGTGTCGGTCATGGGTGAATCCTACCCGTGCCTACTCGATCCTGGTCGACTCCATGATCCAGTTGACCTCCCAGGTCGCGCCGTCGTCGACGGAGAAGGCCTGCTCCCAGCGGCAGGTCGTCTTGGTGATGTCGGACCAGAGGAAGCGGACGAGGATCGGCCGGCCCTCGAAGGTGTCGGGACCGATGAAGGTGCCGACGCCGTCCTTGAACCCACCGACGACGGGAGGATCGAGGCGGCCCGGAGTGCGACCGTCCAGCCACCAGATCGACCAGCGTTCGGACCACGGTTCGAAGGTCCGGAGCGAGACCGCACGGTAGGTGCCGTTCGGCATCTCGAGGACGTTGTCGTCGATGTTGCCGGCGCCATCCAGGATCGGCCAGGCGTGCGAGGTGCCCTCGAACTCCTCCCACTCGTCGCTGCCCTCGAGACGCTCCTTGAGGCGGCGGTGGCGCACCCACCAGGTCCCCATGTAGAAGTCGAAGTCGTGAACGGCGGGGCCGGGTTCGACCGTCCGCGGGGCGATCCCTGAAGCCGTGCTCGTGGCCATCTCAGTCTCCTTCGTCGTCCGATGCGTCATCCGTCGCCCCTAGGTGTACGCCGGAAACTGGACAGGAGCTGTCAGGTTTTTGGGGGTCTCGCATCCCGAATCTCGTCGCATACGCCAAATCTATCCATTGACGCTATATCCATTGTGGATATAGTTGCGTCATGCCAACGTCGGATCCCGCTCCCCTCCCCCAGTCGGCCGTCTACGTCCTGATCGCGATCGGGCCGAAGGAGCTCCACGGCTACGCGATCATGTCCGAGATCGCTCGGATCACCGATGGGTCGGTCCGCCTCGGGCCGGGGACTCTCTACACGTCGATCAAGCGCCTGCTCGCCGCCGGCTTCCTCGAGGAATCCGGGGATCGCCCGGACCCGGCGCTCGACGACCATCGGCGACGCTACTACCGGGTCACGCCGGCGGGCCGCGTGGTCGCCTCGGCGGAGGTCCAACGGCTCAAGGCGCTCGTGACGGCCGCCGGTGCCTGGGGGGACGCGACGACATGACCAGGGCGGAGCGCATCTATCGCAGGTTGCTTCTCGCCTACCCGCGATCGTTCCGGGCGCGGTACGAGGAGGAGATGGTCCGACTGTTCCTCGATCAGCTCCGCGACGCCGATGGTGCCGAGCGGCCCGGCGAACGCGCCGGCCTGTGGGCACGGAGCGTGGCGGACATCGCCTCGAGCGCTCCGTCAGAACACCTTCGAAAGGAGACTCCAGTGGCGAAGCGCGTCGATCCCGGTTCGGTCGCCCTCGTCGTCTCGCCGGAACGGACAGGCCTCATGCGCCTCGGGTATGCGATCGCGAGCCTGCCGTTCATCGTGATCCTGTTCGGCGCGGCCTTCGCCGCCGGATTCTTCGAACCCGTGTTTGCGAATCCGCCGGAGATCCTGGGGCTGCCCGCGGGGATCATCGTCCTGTTCCTGGCCGCTACCTGGGCGTCGATCGCGTTCCTCGCGATCCGTGAGACTCGATCAGGGATCGGGATCGCGCTCGCCGTTCTCGCCTTCACGATCCCATCAACGATCGTGATCATCCTGACGCCGGCGGTGGTCCTCATTGTGCTGAACCTGACCGTCTAAGTCGGGTGCTTCAGACGCCCGACGCACAGATGCCGGGCGGGTCGCCGGAAGGCACCTGGCCGGCCTCAGACCTCCACGCCCACTCATCGAGCGCCGCGAGGTCCCCGCTCCGTCCAACGATGCCGATGTACGTCGGTCCGCAGGTCAGCCGGACATTGGCCGTGCCGTCGTCGTCGAGAAAGCAGCCACTCCGGCCGACGACCCATCGATCGCTTGCCGCCGAAGGCGACTCGATCCGCCGCGCTGCCGGTCGTCCCGTCGCCGGGCATCCACGGCGCGTCACCGCTCGTTCCGGCGGAGCAATCGCCGCTCGCCGGCGTCGACGTCGTTCACGGCCAGCCGCTCGAGATACGTCAGGGCGGCGTCGCGTGCATCTCGAAAACGGTACGCGCCGAACCGCCCGACGGGGTCGCTGTTGAGGCGGCATTCGACGGCGGCCGTGGCTCGAACAGGCAGGCCCTTCCGCCTGGGGGCGCAGTTGCACGACAGCGTCGGAGCGAAGGCCGGCGATCAGGTCCGCCTCGACGGCGGTGTACGGCGACGGCGGATGCCGAAGCGAGCGCGCTGTCCTCGATCCAGGGCTCGCCATCGTGGTCGGCCGCGGCCACCCAGCCACGGTGCGGCAGGCCGATCGCCTGCACGAGGTACCAGTCGTAATCGTCGGCCGTGACCGGGCCTTCGATGATCTGCAGTTGCGTCCCGACGCGTGAGCAGCGGATCGAGCTTCACTGACTTCGAGTTGTCGACCGTCGGCTGGGTCCGCACGCGGAGGCCGCTCGACGACGACATCGACGACGGAACCCGCTGCCAGGCCGGCTGGCCCGGGCGACGACAACGGGCTCTCGATGGGCGCTGTTGGCGGCACGACCGACAGATCGCGATCGCGGTCGCGACGAAGGACCTCCGCCCCGACCGTGAAGGCGGCGGCCGCGAGCAGGACGAGGATGGCGGCGACGGCGAGGAGACGGAGCGGCGGCCGCGCCGGGCTGGTCAGACCGATGGATACGGCCCCGGACCTGATCCACCGACCCGGGCGCGAGGGCGAACGAAGGCAGCTGCGCCATCGCACGCTGGTCGGCCTCGAGCGCCATGACTCGGCGTCGGCACGGGATGCAGTCGGCCAGGTGAGCGGCCAGCGCAGCGCGCTCGGTCTCGCTCAACTCGAAGTCGATCGACGCCGCGGCCAGCTCGAGGAAGTCGTCGTGACCGGTCGTCATCGGACGTCGCCTCGCTGCTCGAGCTCGAGACGGACCCGTACCCGGGTCCGCGACAGCAGGGTCCGGGTGGCGGCATGGCTGCGACCGATGGCCGCAGCGATCTCTTCCCCACTGAAGCCGTCGGCCGACAGCAGCAGTGCGGTCCGTGCCTCGGTGGGGAGTGTCGCGAGGACGGTGTCGATGGCGGACGTGCGCTCCCGGGCAAGCACCCCAGCCTCGGGTGACTCGGCGTCCTCACCCAGGGACTGCCGACCGTAGCGACTCATCCAATCGAACGCGGTCGTCCGGCGACGGCCTCGGCTGATCGCGAGGTTCGACGCGACGCGGTACAGCCAGCCCCGGACGTGCTCCGGCGTTCGTCCGGCGTCGACCTCCCGGGTCAGGCGAAGAAACGCCTCCTGCAACAGGTCCTCCGCAGCGCCTTCGTCGCGCGTGGAGCGACGAAGGAAGTTGTACAGCTCGGCGTGATATGACTCAAAGGCCGTGCTGACCGCGCCGTAGTGGCCGAGCGGTGCCGTCGTGGCATCGGCCTCGACCTCGACGAGTCTGGGTCTCATCGGATCCGACATCTACGACCGTGTAAACGTACGACGGAGGCTAATGTTTCAGCGGCTGGCAATATCTCATGGCTGTCAGCGGCTATGCCCTACTTCGCGATCTCCCAGATGTAGCCGGCCGGGTCGACGAAGCTGGCGGTTCGGATCCCCCAGGGTCGGTCCATCGGACCGTTGAGCAACTCCACCCCGCGCGTGGCAAGCACCTCGACCATGGCGTCGACGTCATCGACACCGATCGTGAAGACCATCCGCGAGCCGGCATCCCGGCGCGCCAGCACCGCCGGTGAGATGAGCTCGTCCGCGTTGGTCACCCGCAGCAAGTTGATGACCGTTTCGCCGAACCTGAAGACGGCTGAGTCGTCGTTCTCGAAGTGGATCGGCAGGCCGAAGACGTCCCTGTAGAACGCCTTGGCGGTCTCCAGATCCTCGACGAACAGCGTGATTGCATCGATCTGCTTCGGCCATGGATCCACGTCGGCACCTCCGGGCTGGGTGTGTGTCGATCGCATCCTATCGGTCCGAGGTGGCGCGGACAGGGCAGGATCATCGGGGCGATACTGACCGTCCACAGGAGGGCGTCCACATGGACTTCAACAGCATCCTCATCGGTTCCGAGGACCCCAAGCGACTGGTCGACTATTACACCAAGGTGATCGGGGAGCCGACCTTCTCCGGCGAAGGCGAGTTCGCCGGCTGGCAGATCGGCAGCGGGTTCCTGACGATCGGTCCACATTCGGAGGTCAAGGGCCGAAATCCCAGCCCGGGCCGCCTCATCTGGAACATCGTGACGACGGACGTCCAGGGGGAGTTCGACAAGATGAAGGCCGCCGGCGCCACCGTCGTTACCGAGCCGTACGAGTTCGAGCAGGCACCGGGTTCCAGGATCGCGACATTCGAGGATCCCGACGGCAACTACTTCCAGCTGATGACGCCCATCGAGATGTAGGTCGCCGCGGCGACCGGGCGAGGAGGGCCACTGTGACCACGACCGAACGGGCCAGTCAGGCAGGCGCCGGCCAGTACGCCGACATCAACGGAATCAACCTCTACTACCAGGTGCACGGCAGCGGTCGGCCGATGATCCTGCTCCACGGCGGGCTCTTCTCCAGTGAGATGTTCGGTCCGACCATTCCCGCCCTCGCCGCGAACCACCAGGTCATCGCGGTCGACCTCCAGGGTCACGGCCGGACGGCCGACATCGGTCGCCCGCTCGACATCCGGCTCATGGCCGATGACATCGCGGCCCTCATCGACCACCTCGGGCTCGACAAGCCGGACCTCGTCGGCTACTCGCTCGGTGGCGGGGTCGCGTTCTTCACGGCGGTGAAGCACCCCGAAAAGGTCGGAAAGCTGGTCATCGCGGGGGCGCACATCTGGCGTGACGCGATCCCGGCGGAGATGCTCGCCCAGCAAGGCCAGCTGAACGCCGCGGCGGCCGAGTTCATGAAGGACACGCCGATGTACCAGCACTACCAGGCGGTCGCCCCGCGACCCGAGGACTTCGGGCGGCTGCTCGACAAGGTCGGGGCGTCCCTGGCCGAGGACTTCGACTTTAGCGAGGAGCTTCGCGGGATCAAGGTCCCGACGATGATCGTCGCCGCGGATGCCGACATGGCGCCTCCGAGCCATTACGTCAAGGCCTTCAAGCTGCTCGACGGTGGCCTCCGCGACGGTGGCTGGATGGGCGAAGGCCGACCGAAGGGTGGGCACGCGCTGGCGATCCTGCCCGGTCTGACCCACTACAACCTCGGCACTTCGCCGCTCTTCGTGACGGTGACGCTCGACTTCCTCGACCGTCCGCGCGACGGTTGAAACGGGACCGCCCCGAGCGTAAGGTCACCTGACTACTCGGAGGCGGTCACGAGCCAAACACCAGCTCCCGTCCTGCCGCGCGAGATCCTGCTCACGGTGCTGCCGCAGGATCCATCGGTCCGTGACTCGAGCACGGGCAAGATCCTCCGCGCAGTGGTTCCCGTCCCCCAGGACACATTCCTGCCGGGGCCGAAGAGCTCGCGGTTCCAGGTCATCGATTACGACGGCGCCGAGAACCGCCTCTACCCGCCCACGACCCTCCGCGTCGCGAAGGACGCCGACGACGACAGCTTCGACGGGCTGACCGACGCCAAGCTCCCGAACGACGCCGACTTCCGCAACCAGAACGTCTATGCCATCGCCTCGCGGACCCTGGCGGCGTTCGAGAACGCGCTCGGTCGGCGGGTGCCCTGGAGCTTCTCGGGGCATCAGCTGTACCTGGTGCCGCGAGCGTTCCGGGAGGCGAACGCCTACTACGACCCCAACGCGAACGGGATCCTGTTCGGTGCCTTCGATGGCTTCATCGGCCCGCCAACAAACAGACGCCGGGGCACCGTCTACACGGCCCTCTCCGGCGACATCGTCGCTCACGAGACGACGCACGCGGTGCTCGACGGCCTCCGGGCTCGCTACCTGGAGCCCGGCCTGCCGGATCAGCTCGCCTTCCACGAGGCGTTCGCCGACGTCGTCGCCCTGCTCTCGGCGTTCTCCATCCCGGCGCTCGTGTCGCACGCGCTCGGGGGCGTGGACGCTCGCGGTCGGATCCCGAAGGCCAACGTTGACACGAAGATCCTCCAGAAGGGGGTTCTGACCGGTTTCGCCGAGGAGATGGGGGCTGCCAGCAAGGCACACTCGGGCGACGCCCTCCGGCGGTCCGTCGAACGCCTGCCAAACACGGCCTGGCGCACCGATCCGACCTTCGATGAACCGCATCGGCGCGGCGAGATCCTGGTCGGCGCGGTCATGCAGGCCTTCCTGGGCATCTGGTCGAAACGGATGGAAGAGCTGATCAGCGAGGCGGGAACGCTCAGCCGGGCGCGCGCCGCCGAGGAGGGTGCCAAGTCGGCCGAGCACGTGCTCCGGATGGTGATCCGGGCCATCGACTATTGCCCGCCCCTCGAATTCGAGTTCGAGGACTTCGTCGAAGCGCTCCTCGTCTCCGACGCGGAGGCGGCCCCAACCGACGCCCACGACTACCGAACGACGCTCCGGGAGGCGTTCAAGGGCTTCGGCATCGAGCCCCAGGGCCGGGTCCGGGACCTCGCCCAGTTGGGAACGCTCGACTACCGGGGGCTCAACGCCACCGAACTGCGGAACCGGGAGGACGAGCTCTTCCGGTTCCTCTGGCAGAACGCCACCGCTCTCGGCCTCGAGGCCGACTATTACGCCTCGGTCGACGACCTGTGGCCATCGATCCGAGTCAGTCCAGAGGGATTCTTTCTCCAGGAGACCGTGGCGACGTACCGGCAGATGGTCAATGGCACGGTCGCTGAGCTGCGCGCTCTGTCGAAGCGCCTGTCGGGGAAGGAGATGGACGTGCCGGACGGGCTGCCGGACGGGACGAAGCTCCAGATCCACGGCGGTGCGTCGATCGTGTTCGATCAGTTCGGGCGATCGAAGCATCAGCTGTCAAAGCCGATCTTCGACTGGAAACGGCAGGCGGAGCGCCTCAAGTTCCTCGTTCGGAATCGATTGACCGACTCAGCCGGGAATTACGGCGCATCGCTCGGTCTCCCACGCGGGCAGGAGTTCGCCGTTCTGCATGATCCGGACGCTGTCCTGGCGGAACGCTGGTGAGCCAGCTCGTCGGTGTCTCGGTCCGGATGTACCAGGTCGGTTTCGGCGACTGCTTCCTGCTGTCCTTCGAGTACGACGGACCTGTCGCACCGGGGAACCGGACCGAGCGGCACATGCTGGTCGATTTCGGGCGCAACTACCGCCCCTGGCACGGCGGCAACATGGAGCAGGTCGCGCGATCGATCAAGGCGCGGACCAACAGCGAGATCGACGTGCTCCTTGTGACCCATCGGCACGAGGACCACCTGTCCGCTTTCGGCTCGAAGACCGTCGCGAAGATCATCGGCGACTGTCAACCGAAGCTGATCGTGCGCTCCTGGACCGAGGACCCGAACGCCGATCCGAACCTGAACAAACCCGGTTTCGGGATCGCGGACCGCCGCTACGTCGCGGCGCTTCAAGGAGCTCGCGGCTTCATGGGCCAGCTGGCCGGCGGGTTCCGCCTCGACGGCACCACGATGGGCAAGCGCCTCAAATTCCTCGCCTCGACCGAGTTCGCGAATGAGGTGGCCGTCAATCAGCTGCGCGATTGGGGCAAGGCTCCGGGCGCTGACTTCGAGTACCTGCACGCCGGGGTGGCATCGAAGATCGGCTCGTTCATCCCGGAGGTCGATTTCGAGGTTCTCGGTCCGCCGCTGCCGACGCTCTACCCGAAGATCGCCCAGCAGGTCTCGGATCACGACAAGGAGTTCTGGCACCTGTGGGCGCAGCGGGTGCCGATGGCGCTCGAGGGCGCGGCGAGCCTCGAAGCGGCCGATCCCGACGCGGTGGCGCGGCTGGCGGCGGCAGCGGGCGCCGCGCCTCGACGGCGAGCGGCTGCGGCAGACGCGCCCGGGGAGATCGGACCCGTGCGGTGGCTGACCGAGAAGGTCCGGGCGCAACAGGTCGCATCGCTGCTTCGGGTCGTGACCTGGCTCGATGACGTGATGAACAACACGAGCGTCGTCCTCCTGATCAAGGCCGGCAAGCGCCGCCTCCTCTTCTCCGGAGACGCGCAGCTCGAGTCCTGGCAGTGGATCACCGCCGATTCGCCAAAGGCCGCCACGAATCGCAAGAATCTGCGGAAGGTCGACCTCTACAAGGTCGGCCATCACGGAAGCCGCAACGCGACGCCGAAGACGTCGTTGTATGGCCTGTGGGCCACGACCGGCGCCACTCCGCGCCGCGTCGTATCGCTGATGTCCACCCGTGAAGATGCGTACGGCGAGAGCGACAACACGTTCGTGCCCAGCGAGAACCTGAAGACGGGGCTCTCGACGAGCCCGATGATGCTGATCACGACCCAGCAGGACAAGGTCGTCGACGACAAGATCCTCGCCTATGAAGTCGCCGCGTCGACCACGGGCTCGCAGGGTTTCCAGGTCAAGCCGAGCGAGCTGCGCCCGTAAGACCCGGGTGTCACCGGATCCACGACGGGAAGTTACCCGGGCCGATCTCGACGATGCCGGACCCGTCCGGACGAGCGACGACGAGTTCGCCGTGCCTCGACCACATCAGGAACTTGCCGTCGGGCGACCATGCCGGGAAGCTGTCCTCGACGCGGTCGACGGTGAGCCGGTGGTCGTCGGTGCCGTCGGGGCGGACGAGGTGGATCTCCATCTCCGGGCCTTGCCCAGGTTCGCCGAGCTCGGGGTAGTAGTCGGCTTGGGTGTGATAGGCGATCCACTGGCCGTCGGGTGACCAGGCCGGACCCATGTCGTAGGCGGGGCTGGAGGTCAAGGCACGGTCGTTGGTCCCGTCGGCGCCGATGATCCGGATGTCGTAGTAGCTCCCGCCCGCGTACACGATCTGCGTGCCATCCGGCGACCAGGCGGGATATTCGCCGTGGCCATTCGTGGTCGCGTGCTGACCCCTGCCATCGGCGTCCATGACCCAGACCGCGAGGCCGACGACACGGTTTGAGGAGTACGCGATCTGCTTGCCGTCGGGCGACCACGCCGGACCCCAATCGGAGAAATCGGGGTCGTTGACGAGATCGCGCCGGTTGCCGCCGTCCGAATCCATGACCCAGATCTCACCGTCGTCCGCTGCAAGCAGGAGCCGGTAGGCGATTTGGCGACCGTCCGGCGAGAACGACGGGTCGAAGCCCCCATCCTTCGTCAGTTGAAGACGGTCGCTGCCGTCCGAGTTGCTGGTCCAGATGCCGTCATCGAAGGCAAAGGCGATGCGGCCGGAGAGCTGTGCGACGTCGATGGGCGGACCGGATGGGACAGTCGCCGCGCGAGTGGACGATGCGGCGGCCGTCACCGGAGCAGCGATCGGCGATGCAGACGATGAGATGGTGTGCGACGGCGTGGCGGATGGTCCGCTCGGACCCGTTTGACCGCAACCAACCGCGAGCACGCCGACGAAGCCGAAGCACACGAGCGTCCGAGTGATCCACGCTCCGATGGCCTGAAGGAGGTGCACATCACCAGTACACCGCGGGCGACCTGCCGGTTCCGATCTACGCGACGTGACGCTCGATCGCGACGGCGGCCAGATCGGCGACTGCTTCCAGGACGGGGCGCGCCTCGGCGTCGATCGCGTCCTCGTGTGCGAGCGCGAGGACCCCGACGACCGTCTCCGAGCCGCTGCCGCGGGTAACGATCAGCGGCAGGTGGCTCCGCGGCTTCGGTCCACCGGGGTTGATCGGCGTCACGTCGTAGGTCGGTGTCGGCTCGGCGAAGGTCCGGGCGATCGGATGGGTCGGGCGGGCGATGGCCTCGGACAGGCCGGCGGCGGCGCTCTCGTCGAGGCCGAACGAGGCGATGATCTCGAGCCCCGCGCCGTCCCCGCGCCGTCGTCATCCGGCGTCTGCGCCGCCGTGGGTCCGCCGGCGATCTCAACCGGCTGATCCAGCGGCCCGCGACGCGGCGGGCGGTCAGCCTCGGGCTCGCGCTGCTGATCGTCGCGACGATCGTGCTCGTCTGGGTCTGAACGGGACCGTTACGTCGCGATGACGCACTGAGGACTAAAAATGCAACGTTTCGGCGAGCGAGGGCGCCATAGAGGATGAGGACCTGATCGACCGCGGCCCGAAACCGACGCTCACGTCGGGTGGCTGAAAAAATCGAACCTTTTGGGTCGATCAGGACTCTATTGATGGTAGGGACCCGTCACTTTGGTCCCGCCCAATGCCCGGGGGAGCGAAGGAGGACGCCATGACGCGACCCGTCCAGCCGGGAGCCACCAGGAGGAGAACGATTGTCGCGTAGACGATCCGTCGCGTTCATCCCGGTGGCAGTCGGTGCGCTCTTGGCCGCGCTCGGCGCGTCAGCGTCTCGGCCGCACCACCGACGGGAACCAACGCCAGCGAGGTGACTCACTGGAACCAGGTCGCGGCGACCACGCTCGTCGCGGTTCCGGGCGCCGAACGGCGGTGCGCCACCTGCGTTCCAGATCAACATGGGCATGGTGCAGGGCGCCGTGTACGACGCGGTCAACGCGATCGGGCCGAAGACAGCATCAGCCATACCTGCTCGAGAAGCGCACCGGTGCGAAGGCGTCGATCGACGCCGCTGTCGCAACGGCGGCGTACGACGTGCTCTCAGAACCTCGTCTCGACTGCACCCGAGACGAGCGCCGTTCCCCGGTCGCGCGGGACTCCTGACCACGCTCTCCACCGAGTACGCAGCCTCGCTCGGTGCGATCGACGATAACGCCTTCAAGAAGCAGGGCATCGCGGTGGGGCACGCGGCGGCCAAGGCCATGCTCGACGCGAGGGTGGGCGACGGACGGTTCGGGCCGTCTCAGTGGGTGCCGAACTCCGGCGTCGGACACTGGCAGCCGCTCATCATCCGCGAACGGGCGCCGATCCTCGATCCGACCCCGTGGGTGGGCGACGTGAAGCCGTTCCTCATCCAGAGCTCGTCGCAGTTCCGTAGCGTGCCACCGCCCGCGCTCGACAGCGCAGCAGTGGGCGACCGAGTTCAACGAGGTCAAGAGCCTCGGCCGAGCCACCGGCTCGACCCGGACTGACCGACCAGACGTACATCGCCAAGTGGTGGCAGAGCGCACCCGGTCTGAGCTGGAACGAAGTCGCCCGGCAGCTCATCGCCCGGAACGACCTCGACGCCGCCGACAGCGCGAGACTCCTCGCGCTGCAGAACCTGAGCGGGGCGGACGCGGCGATCAACTGCTGGAACGACAAGTACCACTTCGACTTCTGGCGGCCGTGGAACGCGATCCCACGAGCGCTGGAGGACGGGAACGCCGCCACGGCGACCGACCCGACCTGGACGGCGCTCATCACCGCGCCGTATCCCGAGTGGGTCTCGGGACACAACTGCCTCGACGCCGCACACGTCACCGTGCTGCGGATGTTCTTCGGCGACGCGCCAGGCGGCTTCCAGATCACGAGCACCTTCGTGAATCCCGGAGGGCCCGCGGTGCGCACGTTCGACACGTTCTCGCAGCCACTCGCCGAGCTCATCGAGGCACGCATCTGGGCTGGCCTCCACTACCGCAGCGCGGACGTGGCGGGCCAGGTGCTCGGCACGAACGTCGCCAACTACGGCGCTCGCGAACTACTTCCAGCCGGTGGGCCACTGACCATTCGCCAAGCGGTCGACGACTGCATGGTGTATGCGAAGGCGCTCGATGCGGGCCTTCGTTCGATCGGGCGCCGACGCTTGTCCGGAGACGGACCGTCAGCCTCCCGGCACCTTCGGCCGGTTGAGTGGCAGGCCGGTCTCGCCGACGTAGACCTTGAAGATCTTCCACGCAGCGGGGTTGTCCGCCGGCTCGAGGTCGCCGTTTGTGACCAGGAGCGACTTGCCCTGGAATGCAAGGCCCCACGGCGAGTGGAAGCGTGGATCCGAGATACGTTCGATCTCGTTCCCGGCGGGATCGAGAACCGCGATCTCATTCGGACCGATGAGGCTGACAAAGAGGTTGCCCGACTTGGCGAAGGCCAGACCTGTCGCCTGCGGCGAGGCGGGCGCGGTCGGGTCGAACGGGAACTCGTGGACCAGCTGCAGGTCGCCGGCGCCCGGATGGTCGACCAGACGGACCCGCCAGATCTGCGCCGACTGCGCAGGCACAGCGGCGACCGTGATCGAGAAGTAGAGCCACTGACCGGTCGGATCGATGCGGCCGCCGAGCGGACCGCCGGCGATCCCGAAGAAGCCGGTCAGGCGCGGATCGGTGAACCAGATCGACGCGGTGCCGTCAGGGCGGACCCGCCAGATCCGTGGCTTGTCGTCCGGCACGTAGAGGTTGCCGGCCTTGTCGAAGACGAGGTCGTTCCACATCGCCTTCATCCAGTCACCCGCGAGACCCGTGTCCTCGGGCACCCGTGAGAAGACCTCGGGAGCGGCGGGATGCTTGGTCAGGTCGAGCCGCAGGATCCGCCCGTTCATGTCGGCCACGTACAGCTTGTGGTCCTTGCCGGTGTTGCCGTCGAGGGCCAGGCCGAACAGGCCCATGTCGGAGTTCTCGGCCGTGTCGATGACGGTCGTGCCGACCAATCTGCCTGCGTCGTCGTAGGTGAAGACCCGCTCGTCATCCGAGTTCTGGTGCCCGGCGAAGAAGTCGCCGGCGCTGGTCGAGACGTAGACCCGGTCTCCGTCGACCGCGATCCCGAATGGGTGGCCCGGATAGGGCGCGCTGGCGAAGACCGAGACGTCGCCGAATGCGCGGTGACCTGGATTTGCGGCCAGGACGCCGCTGCCCGGCCCGAGGACTGAGACCGCGACGATCGCCGCCAGGCCGGCCGTAACGCGCCACGCACGGCGCCGGCGCCTGGAACTCGCGCCTCGCCGGCCGAGTTGCCCGTTTGATTGCCGACTCATCGCCAGCCCTCCTCATCCCTCGCGGGTTCGACGACGTCGACCCCGCTTCTGGAAACACGACGAAGGGAAGAGCGCGCAAATCGACACCCGGTCGCGCTACGCTGGCCGTGTGGACCCCGCGCTCGCCACCGCCACGGCCGCCGATGGGACGCGTATCGCGTGGACCTCGGTCGGCGTCGGCCCGACGTTGATCCACATGCCCGGCGTCCCGTTCTCGAACGTCGAGGGAGAGTGGCGGATCCCCCTCCTGCGGCGCCTGTTCACGGACCTGGGTGGCCAGCTCCGCTTCATCCAGTACGACGGGCGCGGGACGGGCCGATCCCAACGGGACGTGTCGGACTTCTCGCTCGAGGCGTACATCGGCGATCTCGACGCCGTGGTCGAGGCATCTGGCGCTGGCCAGGTCGTGCTCCTCGGCTTCTTCCATTCGGTGACCCACGCGATCGCCTGGGCGGCGCGCAATCCCGAGCGGGTCGGCGGCGTGGTCCTGTTCGGTGGCGCCTTGCGCGGCTGGGATCCGATGCAGGGCGCGGGGACGCAGGCGCTGCTGAGCCTGATCGAGCGCGACTGGGACACCTTCGTCGAATCGGCCGCCCACGCCTGGCTCGGCTGGCCGGAGGGCGACGAGGGCAGGCTCGCCGCGGACTGGTTCCGGACGGCGACCACGCCGGCCATCGCGCGAGCCACCCTCCAGGCGGCCTACGCCATCGACGTCACGGCCGACGCGGCAAACGTGCGCTGCCCGGCGCTCGTGCTCCATCGGGTCGATGCGACTGTGATCCCGTTCGACATCTCGGCCGAGCTCGCCCGCGCGCTCCCGAATGGTCGGCTCGAGATGCTCCCCGGCGCGTCGGCCAGCCTGTTCTTCGAGGATGGCGACCAGGTCGTCGAACGGCTGATCCAGTTCGTCGAAGATCCCGAGGCCGCGCATCCGGTCACCGCCACCGCGATCGGGCGCCGGCAGAAGCGCGGTTCCGGCACGTTGTCACCGCGCGAGATCGAGGTCCTGCGCCTGCTCGCGAACGGCGAGACCAACAGCCAGATCGCGGCAGACCTGGAGATCTCGATCAACACGGTCGAGCGCCACGTTTCGAACCTCTACCGCAAGATCGATGCCGGCGGGCGCGCCGACGCCACCGCCTGGGCGATCCGCAACGGGGTCGCCTGATCGAGCATCACGGTTTTCCGTGAGTCGCCACTGACAGGTTGCCGGGAAGCGGACCGACCGCGTTCGCGCGCAGAATCGGCCCATGAACACGACCACCTCTTCCGATTTCGTCGCCGGGCGACCGCGCCGCAGCGGCCCCTTCCGCGCCATCGCTCGCTCATTCGGCCCGATCGCCAACCGCTTCGCCGGCCGCCGCTGGTTCCCGCTGTGGGTGATCCTCCGCCACACCGGCCGGACGTCCGGGAACGCCCTACGCGACCACCGTCGTCGCGCTCCGGACACCGGACGGTTTCATGATCCCGCTGCCCTTCGGCAGCGACACCCAGTGGGCCAAGAACCTGTTCGCCGCCGGTGGCGGGTCGCTGCGATGGCACGGCCGCGAGTACGCGATCGTCGAGCCGCGGATCGTCGACCGCGAGGCCGCCGGGGCCCACCTTCCACTCCCGCTGCGGTTCGCGGCCGGCCGGCTCGGGCTGCGCGAGTACGTCATGGTCCGGCGCGTGCGCGAACTAGCCGGGTTTCGACGTCCAGACCGGATCGGCGCCCTCCAGCCACTCCGTATCGAAGCGGCTCGCGCCGTGGATCGCGGTGAGCCGCAGCTCCCCGTCCCCGCTGTTGACGAAGCCATGCGCCTCGCCGGGCGGGCTGACGACGACATGACCGCCGTCCACCACGACCGTTTCGTCGCCGATCCGGAAGGTCGCCTGGCCCGACTCGACGACGAACACTTCCGCGTAGGGATGCCGGTGGACCCGTGGACCGACACCGGGCCGCGAGTGGACGAGGATCACCGAGAAGGGCACGTCCCCGTGCTCGGCCCCGATGAACTCATGCGAATGCTCGGTCGGCGCGAGCTCGTCGAAGGCGACGATATGTCCTCGTGCCTGCTCGGTCCGGTCCATGAGGTGCTCCTCCGGCTGCCTTGGTGAGCACCCATTGTCCGTCGGTCAGGCCACCACCGGAGACTGTGCCGGTGGCGGCACAAGCTCGACGACGACGGACCCCGTCACATTGATCACCATCGACTCGCCGAGACGATCGCGCCAATCGGTGACGGTCGCCGGAGTGGTGTGTCCGTGGAGCCAGAGCGGCGGTCGGAGGCGCTCGAGCAGCCAGCGGTAGGCCGCGAACCCGACGTGGTAGGGGTCGGATGAGTCCCCCACCCCGCGCGGCGGTGCGTGGCTGAGCACGAGCACCGGCGCGCGACGCCCGCGCAGGCGACGCACGAAGAGCGAGCGCGAGATCCGGAGGACATCCAGCCATGCCCGAGGCTCGTTTCGCATCGCTCGGTCCTGTCGGAGACCGGGCCACTCGAACGGTGCGACCGTGATGCCCGCGACCTCCACGAGCTGGCCGCTCGGCAGCGGCTGTGGCGCGTCGACGAGCGTCTCCACCCAGTGACCGCCGCGGTCATGGTTGCCCCGGATGTACGCGACCTGGGCACAGAACGCATCGCCGAGGAAGCCGAGATAGCTCGGCTCGAGGTCGCCGGCGCCGACGATCGCGTCGACGTGGCCGATCTTGTCCCGGTTGATGGCGTAGTCGAGCGCCTTGTCGACGTCATCGGAGACTGCGAGCAGGCGGATCGGTGCCCCATCACGCGCCTCGAACGCTTTGGGATCCGGCCATACGACGGTCAAGGTTCGGGTCATCCGTCTCCGCCATGGTCGGGGGGCGCCGTGCTCGTGGCGTCTTCCCGCGACAGTTCCAGGCTTGGGCGTTTGCCGCTGCCGGCGGCGCGGACGGCACGCGATGCGGCGACCGACGGCGCCAGCGTGCCGATCGGCTCGGTCCGGCGCTCCCCGAGCGGGACGAGCTCGACGACGTTGGCATCGATCGCCTTCTGGCCGCCGTACAACGCGAGCGCGACCCGGTTGTGGCCGTCGACGACCCAGTAGCGGTCGCGGTACTTGAACACGTCGATCGGCGGCAGGAACGCCATCCTGTCCTGCGCCTTGCGCAGCCGCTGCCAGCGGGACGCCCAGTTCTGTGTCCGCGCCGCCTTCAGCGGCAGGAAATCGCCGCCGCGCAGGGCGCCGCCACCGACCGCGGTCCCGCCGATCTCGTCCATCTCGATCGTGCGCAGGCCGACCTCCACCGGCCGTGCGGACCGCGCCTCATGGTGGACATCGGACAGGTACGACAGGGGCTGCTTCGCCATCCGGCGGACGCGCCGGACGCGCGCGCCCGGTCGCTCGTGCCATGCCTGGCCGACCCGGTCGGCGATCGGCTCCCTGGCTGCCGCCATCCCGGACCGGATGCGTTCGAGGACGCCGCGCGCGTGTTCGGGGGGCGGATCCGCCGCGTCGTCCGTGTGATCGTCCATCTGCATGACGAGTGTGCCCCATCGTCCTTGCGGACGTCGTACCGTTCAAGGTGACGAGGAGGGAACGAATGAAGATCGGTGCTGTCGTGCCCCAGGGCTGGGTGGGCGAATACAACGGCTGGGAGCCACTCGACGCGTGGCGGCGGACGACGGAGGTCGCGCTCGAGGCGGAGCGCCTCGGCTTCGAGTCGATCTGGCTGTTCGACCACGTCCATACGATCCCCCGGCCGACTGACGAGATCACCTTCGAGTCGTTCACGTCGCTGTCGGCGCTGGCCGCCCTGACCGAGCGCGTTCGGATCGGCCATATCGTCATCTGCACCGCGTTCCGCAACCCGGCACTGACGGCCAAGATGATCTCAACGATGGACACGATCAGCGGCGGCCGGATGGAGCTCGGGATCGGCGCCGGCTGGAAGCGCGACGAGTGGCAGGCGTACGGCTACGGCTTCCCCGAGACGAAGGAAAGGCTGGCCCGTCTCGGTGATGACCTCGAGGTCATCACCCGGATGCTCGAGGGCGACAAGCACCAGCACGCGACGTACGAGGGCCGCTACGCACAGGTCCGCGACGCGATCAATGTCCCAAAGCCGATCCAGACGCCGCGCGTCCCGATCATGGTCGGGGGCAACGGACCGAACGTGACCTGGCGTCTGGCCGCTCGCCACGCCGACGAGCTGAACCTCGACGGGATGACGCCGGCGGACGTGGTGGAGGCACTCCCCGTGATCCGGGCACGGTGCGAGGACGTGTCGCGGGACCCGGCGACGCTGCCGATCTCCGTCCACATGTGGGGCGAACACATCGCCGAGGCCGGGCAGGCACGGGTCGATCGCCTGGCTGGCTTCGCCGATGCCGGTGTCAGTCGGGTGATGGGCCTCCTGCGCGCGTCGGCGAAGACCGACGAGGCGCTCGCCTCTCTCGCCGAGGACGCGCGCGCCGCCGGAGTGTCGCTGGTCTAGGCCGGCGGGATGTTCTGGTTCAGCCGGAACAGGTTTGTCGGGTCGTAGCGCGCCTTGACCGCCGCCAGCCGGTCCCACGTGTTGCCCGGATAGGCGGCGCGGATCCGCGCCTCGCCCTCGTCCGACAGGAAATTGACGTATGCGCCGGTGTCCTCCTGCTCGAGATCGGCCCGGAACTCGTCGACCCACGCCTGGCGGACCGCCTTGTCCTGGGGGCCCTCGTAGAAGGCCGCGACATTGACCATGATCCTGCTCGAGCGGTGGGCGAACGCCGTCGCATCGTCGGGCACCCTTGCCATCGCGCCACCGAGGACGCGGAGCTGCGCGACGCGCATCGAGGCATCCGACTTCTCCAGCCAGCCCATGATTTTCGCAGCCGCGTCGCCATCGACGCGGTCGATGAACATCGTCCGCGCCACCGCCGTCGGGTGGTAGTCGGGGTCCTCCGGCGGGTACATGGCCTTGTACGGCTGCGCCACGAGAAGATCGGCCAGCGGCTCGGCCAGCGCGCGCAGTGGGGCGACCACCTGTCTGCCCGGCCGCCGGATCGCCGCCATACGTGATGAGCCCGAAGATCACGAGCTTTCCGTGATGCTCCGCGGGCACGAACGGCAGCGGCGGACAGGGCATGACGTTCGCGATCGTCGAGAGTTCGTCCGGCGCCGCCTCGGCCGCGGCGACGAAACCGGCGACCGTCTCTGCATTCGCGGGCAGGATCAACAGGCCGCCGAGGGTCTCGGGCAACTCGTGGAGCCGGTACTTGAAGCGCGTGGCAACGCCGAAGTTGCCGCCTCCGCCGCGGATCGCCCAGAACAGGTCCGGATGGTGATCGGCATCCACCTCGAGCCGCTCCCCGTCGGCGGTCACGACCTCGGCCGCGAGCAGGGCGTCGATCGTCAGGCCGAACTTGCGCACGAGGTAGCCGACGCCACCACCGAGCGTGATGCCACCGATCCCCACCGACCCGGTGTCGCCGAAGCCGATCGCCAGCCCGTGGGCGCCGACGGCCTCGGTCACCTCGCCCGCGGTCAGGCCGGTCTCGCACCAGGCTGTCCGGCCGTCGACGTCGATGTCGATGCCCTTCATGTCCGACAGGTCGAGCACGATCCCGCCCTCGCTGACGCTGTGGCCGGCATTGCTGTGCCCGCCACTTCGGATCGCCAGCTCCAGGCCCGTCTCGCGCGCGAGGCGCACGACGGCCACGACATCGTCGACGTCTGCGACCTTGACGATGACCGCCGGCCGGCGATCGATCGCGCCGTAGACGACCGTGCGGGCCTTGTCATAGCCCTCGTCGCCAGGTGCGATGACACGTCCCTTCGAGGTCGGCGCGCAGGCGTGGGATGGAGAGGGGCGCGGTCAACTCGGTCGAGTCTATGGTGCTCATCGAGGTCCTCCTGGTCGTCTGGGAAGGGTCGGAGGCGCCTCGCCGGGGTCGTTCCTCGACGAGGCGCCGAATGTGGTGGGAAGTCAGCGCGAAGCGAGATACGCCGCGAGGCGGTCCCAGGTCTCGGTCAGGCCCTGTTCCATGCCGGTGCCAACAGCAAAGTCGAGGTCCTTGGCGGTCGCGAATCGGGCGACGCTGCGGAGCGTCGTCCGGCCACCGGCTTCCTCGAATGTGACCGTGATCAGCATCTCCGGGGTGTCCGGCGTTTGGGTGCCGTCGGCCTCGGTGAAGATGTCCGTGTAGACGATCCTCTCGGGCTCATTGATCTCGCGATAGAGCGCGGCACCGCAGCTGGTCGCGCCGTCCGGCCCGGCCATGCAGTAGCGCCACGTCCCACCGACCCGGAAGTCCATCTCGCAGAGTGGCAGGGTCCAGCCACTCGGCCCCCACCAGTGCCCGAGGTGGGCGCAATCCGAGAATGCGTCGAACACGAGTGTTCGCGGGGCGTCGAAGACGCGGCTGGCGATGAAGTCAAGCCCGTCGATCGTCGTCGACATCATGCCGAGGACGTGGGTGCTCGGGCTGGTGGCGGGTCGGTCGGTTGTCATGGCTGTCCTCCCTCGCTCGTCGGGCGGCTGGCGTCCTGCAGTTGCAGCTCGCGCAGGTATTCGTCGAGCCGCTCGAGTCGACCCTCCCAGAGCTGGCGGTACTGCTCGAGATAGCCGGCCACGTCGCGCAGCCTCTCCGGGTCGAGCCGGCACGGCCGCCACTGGGCGTCGCGTCCCTGGACGACCAAACCGGCTGTCTGGAGCACCTTGAGGTGCTTCGACACGCCCGGCAGGCTCATGTCGAATGGCTTCGCGAGCTCGGTCACAGTCGCGTCCCCCTGGGCGAGCCGAGCGAGGATCGCTCGGCGCGTTGGATCTGCGAGGGCTGCGAACGTCTGGCTGAGGGGGTCTGTGTGCATCGCTCATTTCGCCGTTGGGTTAATTAACTAGATGGCATAATACTCTTGGAGGCGTCGATGTCAACCCCGCCGGAGGCGAATGCCCTAACGGACGCGACCTTCCCGCAGCGCCTCGACCGATTTCGCGATCCGACGTTGCCGGGTGTCAGCCGACTTGGCGCCCTCGATCTGGAGGACGTGCCAGGACTTGTTGCTGTACGAGAGCGATTCGAAAGTGGCGCGAGCCTCAGGCGTCGCATCCAACGCGGCCGCGAAGTCGTCGGGGACGGTGACAACGCGCGGTGCCGTGTCGAGCTCGATGTCGACGTCAACCTCATCCCCGCCCGCGACGCCGGCGGCCTCGCGGACATCGGAGCTGACCCCGACCATGTAGGCCCCGTTCAGCGGGGCGACGCTGCTGCGGTATGTGTAGCCGTTGATCGTCACCGCGACCTTGGCGCGCTTGCCAGACCCGAGGGCCGTCACGATGTCGTCGGGGACCTGGATGCCGGTGGCTGTCTTGCCCTCTTGCAGGATCGTCGTGCGGAATCGCATGACGTCAGCCCTGGTCCTCGAGGACCGACACGATGTTGCCGGCCGGATCCTTGAACCAGGCGATGGCCGGTCCCTGCGGCCCGCGCACGATGCCCTTGTCGTTCTGCTCGAAGTCGGGATACCGCTCCATCCTGATGCCCGCGGTGATCAGACCGTCGACCGCGGCATCGATGTCGGGCACCGCGAAGTTGAGGACCGTGAAGTTCGCGGGTGCGTGGTCTGGCTTCGGATAGACCAAGACGGGTGCGGGGCCTCCGAGATGGAGCTCGAGCAGGCCCTGTTCGCGCAAATCGCGGACGTCGAGCCCGAGCGTATCGCCGTAGAAGGCCCGCGCGGCCTCGACGTCGGGGACGGCGAAACTGGAAAAGGCGGTGGCGTCGTCGAACATCGTGGTCCTCCCGTGATCGTTCGCGACCGGGCTCGGACAGCGGTCGTCTGGTCGTGGTCCACTGTCGCACGGCTGGCGGCGAGCGTCACCTTCGACCGGCCTCGTCGCCACCCCGCCGGGGTCGGCGACCCCATCTGTTCGGCGGAGGTACTGGCCACCATCCGCCACTTAGGCCTCTCGCGTCGGGGAGCACGGCGGCCGTACCCTGTTGCCATCGGTCAACGCCTCCCCGGCTGCGACCGAGCGATAAATGGCAAACCCGTCGCGAGGCGGGGACGCAAAGCCACGGGCCTCACGCAGGTAGCCGGGTTGCCGAACAGGAGGTGGACCGTGGTGGTCCAGAGATACCCGGGGGTACGACTCGTCGTACGCTCGGCCATCACCCTGGGGGCGGTGGTTGCGGTGCTGCTCAGCGCAGCATTCAGCTTCCACCCCTGAGGATCGGCGGCCGCCGGGTCACTCACATGGCCGGGCGGCCGTTCCTTTACTCCCCTTTCGCGGCCGGCGCCACCCGCGCCTCGAAGCCGAGCCGCCGCGCCTCGCGGACAGTCAACGGCTCGACGCGTCGCCAGCTGAACGCCGTGGCGATGGCATCCCACACCGGATCGAGATCCCAGTAGGCGCCGTGCGACTTCGGGAAGTCCTTGCCCGACCGGACGCGCAGGTCGACCACGCTGGCGAGCCCATCCGAGCGCCGGAACAACGGCTCGGCGAGGAATGACAGGAAGTCGCGGCTGTCGTAGATGTTGAGCCAGGGCATCGCCAGGTGGGGCGGGTCGGCCTCGTCGTACGGCATCGATGGGATCGCATCGAACGTGTAGAGCAGCGGCGCCTGCGACCCGACGGTCACGCACGCCTCGACCGGGGCTCCCGGCCAGGTCGCCAGCAGGTCCACGAGCGCGATCCCGCCGAGGCTGAGCGCCACGGGCAGGACCGGACGTCCGCCGGCGGCATCCGCGGCCCGCGTCAGCTCGGTGCGGAGCACCTCCTGGATCGAGTCGCGGTGGGCGTGGTACCCGATGACGTCGGCCATCATCTGCGGCCCCAGGACGTCGAACAGCGCCTCGCGCCGATCCTCGAAGTAGTTCGTGGCGATCTTCATCACCGCGTCCTTGCGGATCCCGCCGCGCAGGATCGGGAGCGGCATCGGCGAGGGACGGCCGCGGCGGTGGATCGCCTTCTTCCAGTTGCCCGAGGCGCAGGCCAGACCGGCGGCGCCACTCCGGCGCGACGACCGTGACGTCCCAGCCGCGGGCACGGACCTGGTCCTCGATCCGTGCCACGGTCTCGACCAGGCCCTCCGAGGTCGCGTTCGCGCCGTGGATGAAGAACAGGACGCCACTCGGTACGGCCGGCGTCGGGACGGCGGTCGTGGCGGCCCTGGTCGCGGGCTTGCGGGCGGCTCCGCCGCGGGCCGGTGTCGTCGGTGGTGCCATGGCCCGACGATAGCGCCCCGGGCCAGCGTTCGGGCAGTCGCGGCACGACGCCGTTAGCATCTGGACGTGCCCACTGCCCATCTGACTCGGACCGCGATCGCTGCTGCCCTCGCCTGCGCCGGGATGCTGCTCGTCGGATGGACCGGCCTGCTCGTCCCGTCGCTGATCCGCTCGATCGAGCCCGCTTTCGAACAGAACGATGCGGGCATTGGCGTCTTCTTCTTCGTCTTCGCGGCCGCCTCCGTCGGCGGCTCGATGAGCGGCGGACTGCTCACCGAACGTATCGGACGGCGCGTCGTCCTGCCTCTCGCCGTGGCCCTCATCGCACTGGGACTGACCGGGATGGCGACGGTCCCGACGTGGGGACTGTTCCTGGCCCTGGCGATCCCGTTCGGGCTCGGCTCGGGGGCGATCGACGGCGGCATGAACGGCCTGGTCCTCGACCTCTACCCGGAGGGCCGCGGCCGGGCGCTCAACCTGCTCCACCTCTTCTTCAGCCTTGGGGCGCTGGCCTCGCCACTCGCGATCGGCCGCCTGGTCGAAGCGGGTGCGAGCTGGCAGACGATCATCATCGGCACCGCAGTCGCGGCGATCCCCCTTGCCATCCTGTTCGCCGTCGTGGCGATGCCGTCAGGTCGCCACGCGCGATCAACCGGAACAGCCACCGTCCGCGTCGGGCTCTCAGTGCCGATCATCGCGCTGGCCGTGGCGATCGCCTGCTACGTCGCTTCCGAGATCGGTGTCTCGAACTGGCTCGTGCGCTTCCTCGAAACGGCGTCGATCGGGCTGGCGACCTCGGCGCTGGCGCTCTTCTGGGGCTCCCTCGCACTCGGACGGATCGTCACCGCGTGGCTCGGCGATCGCTTCGACCATGCGTTGTTCGCGGCCACGGCGGCGTTCGTCGCGGCGGTCGCCCTGGTCGCCGCCGTCCTCGTGCCATCGCTGCCGGCGTCAGTCGTGCTCTTCGGTCTCGTCGGTTTCGCGTTCGGACCCGTCTACCCGTTGATCATGGCCGTCGGCGGCGACCTGTACCCGACGCGGTCCGCGGCAGTCAGTGGATTCCTCTCGGGCTCGGCGATCTTCGGCGCGATCATCTACCCGCCGCTGATGGGCTTCATCTCGGTCGAGGCCGGGCTCACGGTCGCGATGATCGGCGCAGCGCTCCTGTCGTTCGCCTGCGCGGCGGTCCTGTTTACGCTCGGCCGACGCGAGTCAGCGGCCCTCGAAGGAGCGACCGAACCAGCCTGAGGGCCCGGTCAGGGGGTGAGCGTCGATTCGGCCGCCATCAGGTCAACCACCGACGTGTTCGAGGTGTACGTCGCGTCGCCGACCTTCCCGACGGTCTCCATCCAGACGGCGTGCCCGACGTTGATGAGGTAGCCATAGCGGGTCGAACCCGCCGGGACTCCCGGGCTACCGGCCGTCGACGTCGCCTCGATCAGCGTCGCCGGCAGACCGGAGACGGTGACCGACTGGTTCTTGAGCACGTTCCAGGCGGTCGGGTTGGTCGCAGCAGCCAGAGCCGCGTCGTAGGTGGCTGGCTTCGTCGCGCCTTGATCATCACGGCGGTCGTCAGCGTCGAGGGATCGGCCGGGACGGTGATCGCCGCGGGATCGAAGTAGCGACACGCTGCCGTCGGCGGAGCCGTCACGGTGTGCCAGTTCGCGGGGTAGACGATCGTCGCCGAGCCTGTGCCGGGCGGCATCGTCAAGGTGCAGCTCGCGGTGGGCGGCTCGGACGCGGGCGGTTTGACGGTCGGTGCCGCTGTCGCCGGCGGGGTCGGCGTGGGCGTCGGTGTCGGGGTCGGCGTGGGCGTCGGACTCGCCGTGGGGCTCGGAGATGGGCTGAGACTCGGGCTCGGCGTCGCGGGCGTCAGTGTCGGGCCCGGGCTGGCGGAGGCGGCCGCAGAGGGACTCGAGGAGGCGGCCACCTCGGCTGCCGGCCTCCGCAGAGCGACCAGCAGGCTGCCCCCGAGATCCTGGAGCAGCACCATCTGTGACCGGAGCTCGATCTTGCCGACGCCCTGGAGCGCTTTCAGGAATGAGATCTCCTGCGCCATCACGTCATCGGCGCAGGCCATCCGCGTGGTGGCCAGCGGGCCGATCGCGACCACGGAGCCATTCGTCGTGTAGGGGCCGTCGTAGGTGTTGCATCCCGACGAGCCGCCGACATTCTTGATCCGGAAAACGGCCGTCAGCTCGGTCCCCTCGAGCGGGGCCTTGATGGTGCCCGGTGCCGACGCATACGAGTCGACGACCCACGACCCGAGCAGGGGGTTGTTCGGGGCTGCGTCGAAGACGAGCAGGATCGTTCCATCGGCCCCGCGGATCGTGAGCGTGTCGAGGCGGATGTTGAAGTAGCGAGACTGGTCGAGAAGAGCGAGGTACGCGGTCTCGAAGCTGCCGGCTGGGTCCGCACAGGCCATGAGGGTCGTCGCGGCCATGCTGACCAACAGCTGCCGACCATTGGCCCAGTAGACAGCGTCGTACGTGTTGCAGCCGGCGAAGCCCCTGACGCGCTGGGACCTGAAGTCGGCATCGGCGTACAGGTCGTCGGGGACGATCGTCAGGCTGCCGGCGACGTCATACGAGCGCAGGACCCAGTTGGTCGACTGGATCTCGCCACCGGATCCGTCGGCGGTGTCCGATGCCGCCCCGGGCGGTCGAACACCCGGCGACGAGCAGCAAGACGCCAGCAAGGGCGAGAAGACGTCGGATGAACATCGGATTCCCCCCGTGGCGCGCTACTGGGACTTGCTGGCCACGTACAGGGCGAACAGGCGAAGTGTGTGACCGAGGCCGGCCACGATCAGGGCCAGGAACAGCGGCCCGCCGATGGCGGCGGACGAGATCGCGAACGCCTCGAGGAAGTTGAACGCCTCGCGTCCGGCCAGGTCGATCCACCACAGGATGCCGGCGATCACGGCCCACAGGACAGCGAGCCAACCGACCCAGACGAAGACGGTCGCGATGGTCGCGAGTCGCTGGGCGTCACGCTGAATATCCACGGTTTTCACCCCCATACTCTCGATGGTGTCGGTCCAGAGTATGGCCCCCGTCAGGCCCGTGCGTTGGCCGTACGCGACCGTTTTGGACCGGCCACCCACAACGAGACGGCCCAGACCGCGACCGCGACCAGCACGACCGGGATGAGCAGGACATACGACCCGGTGGCGTCGAAGGCCACGGCGCCGAGGTAGACCGCGAGCGCCCCGCCGATCGGGTATGCGACGGCCAGCAGCCCGAAGATCGTCCCGAAGTTGGCACCGCCGAAGACGTCGCTGAAGGCTGCCGATCGGACGGCGATGGTCGCACCCGTCCCCAGTCCGTGGAGCGCGAGCCCGACCACCGCCACGACAGGCTGGGACGCGATGAGGCCGAGGGCGGCGACCACCCCGCCGGCGACCAGGACGGCCGCCCCAAGCCCGACGAGCCGCCGCCCGAAGCGGTCCGAGAGCCACCCGCCGAGGACCTGCCCGGCGACATACGCAAGCGCCTGGACGCTGAGCGCCGCGGCCGCGACCTCGGACCGGACGCCCTCCGCAACCGCGGCCGGGAGGAACGCCTGGAGGATGCCCTCGTCGAAGATGCCGATCGCGACCGCCCCCGCGAACAGGATCCAGAAGCGGTTGGTCTTGATGGTCCGCCGCACGCTCCGACGCCGATCGACCCCACGGGAGGGCGGGGTCTCGTATGCCGCCGAGACAGCACCTGGGGCGGATGTCTCGTGCAGGCCGCTGGCTCGGGCGGCGGCGCTGGCCTCGGCCTTGCGGAGGGCGGACTGGCCGGCACTGAGCGGCTCGCCGAAGGTCTTGCCCGATCGTGTCGTCGGGGCGGGGGTCGAGCTGCCGCCGGCGCCGCGTGACAGCGTCCGCGCCGCCGGCACGACGATCGCCGGTCCGCTGGTCATCATCCAGACGAAGACCACGCCGAGCAGGGATGCGGCCATGAAGACGAGAGCCGTGGAGCGCCACCCGGCCGTCTCGATCAGCGTGGCGGCGAGTGGCAGGGCGACGGCGACACCGATACCAGGGCCGGCGTAGGCGATTCCCAGGGCCAGCCCGGACATCCCCTCGTAGCGGCGAGCGATCGCGGTCGACGTGCCGATGAACGCCAGCTGCAGGCCGATCGCCATGAACCCGGCGTAGGCCAGGATCACCAGTGAGATTCCGCCGGCGAGGTAGACCAGCAGCCAGCCGGCTGCCAGGAGGACCATCGAAGCGGTCAGCAGGTCGCGATCGGCGAACTCGTCGTAGAGGCGCCCCAGCAGAGGGCTCGCGATCGCGGTGACGAGGAGGAACATCGTCCAGGGCGTGACCGCGAGGCTCCGGGCGATCCCGAACTCCTCGGCGAAGGCGATCGACAACGCCGGGAACGTGTAGAGGCCGCCATACGCGATGGCACCCACGGCGAATGCACCCACCAGCGGGAGCGAGACGCGCGTCGCTTGACGCGCGATCGGGAGGGCCATGCCGCCGGCCTACTTGCGCGGCTTTGCGGCCGCGAGCCGCTTCCTGAGCGCGGCCTGCGTGACCGCCGAGACATCAATGTGCCTGGCCTCGAGCAGGCGAACGAAGCGCTTCATCCCGGCCGTCAGCGCATCGGCGAACGCGGCGTCACTCGCCAAGGCGTCATCCTCAAGCCACAGGCCGTTGATCACGAGCGTGCCGGTCGTCCGGTCGAGCTTGGGATCGAACCGCCCGACCAGCCGGTCGCCCCACAGGATCGGCATCGTGTAGTAGCCGAACGACCGCTTCTCGACCGGCTTGTAGACCTCCCAGACGTAGTCGAAGCCGAACAACGGCTTCGCGCGACCGCGGGCGCTGACCGGGTCGAGCGGCGAGAGGAAGGTGGCCTCCTCCTCGGTCGTCGTCTCGATCGGCGTCCACTCGCGAGGGATCCGGCCCGCCTCGAGGTCGGCCAGGATCCCAGCATCGGCGCCGAGCCCGACCTGAACCGCCTTCCAACCCTCGACTTGGACTTCGACCAGCGAGCCGTCGGTCAGCCAGCGGCCGCGCCAATCCTCCAGCTGGGCCGGCGTTGCCTTCCGGCCGTAGGTGTAGACAGCCCCGATCCCGTTCAGCCGTGTCAGCCCGTCTGCGGCCACGGCCTTGCGCGCCAGGACGTCCTCCGCTTCCAGCTCGTCGACCTCGCGCAGGGCGAACGGTGGCGCGACCGCCTCGGTCAGCGCGTAGACCCGCTCGAACCGCTCGCGCCGGGTGACCATCGCCTCCCCGATCCGCCACAGGTAATGGAGTGCGAGAGCGCTGTCCTTCCTGCCCCGGTAGCTGTCGACCCGCATTCGGTCGCGCATCGAGAAGTCCCGGTTGCTGACTTCGCGCCCGGCACGCAGCACGGCGCGCATCTCCTCGATCGCATCGTGGTGCTCGCGCTCGGTCTCGATCCAGCGCGCCTGGTCACGCTCACGGCGCATCAGGACCCGGAAATACGGCAGCTCCTCCATCGGCCGCACGGCGAGCCAGCCGCCCCAGTCGAAGAACTCGCGTCGCTCGTAGGTGAGCGTCGCCCAGTCGTCGATGGTGTAGTCGACGACCCGGCTGTGGAGCATCAGGTCGTGGGCCCGGGCGACGACCACGAGCGGGTCGAGCTGGAGGTCCTCCATCGCCCGCATCGCCGTGCCGGCACCATCGAGCCCCGCCAGCGCCGGCCCGGCCACAGGCCGCCCCGGCCCATCACGTAGCGGCGGGCCGTGAGGGCCGAGATCTCGAGCACGAGCCGAGCCTAGCGGACCGCGTGGACGCGGTGCTGGGACATTTGCCACCCGACGCAAGTCCCACTCGCTTCGGGACTATGCAGATCGTTCACGAGGGTTTACTATCCGCAAGGTAAAAGCCACGGAATCGTCCGTGGTTAGGAACGTAGCTCGACGCATACTCGGACTCCTCTCACGACTGACGCGAGAACCCGATGGGATCGCGTTGGCTATCGAGAGGAGTTTTCGTTTTCGTGTACAACGACAAGAATCTGACCTGCGCGGACTGTGGACAGGAATTCGTGTTCACTGCGTCCGAGCAGGATTTCTACTCGCAGCGTGGCTTCACCGAGCCGCGCCGCTGCCCCTCCTGCCGGGCCAGCCGCAAGGCTGCCCGCAACGCTGAGGGCGGCGGGAGCTCGTACAGCTCCGGCGGCGGTTACAGCTCGGGTGGCTATTCCAGCGGCGCAGGCAGCTACGGCGGCGGCGGCGGTGGTGGCTACGAGCGCGGACCCCGCGAGATGTTCGCGGCCACCTGCTCGTCCTGCGGCAAGGAAGCCCAGGTCCCATTCCGCCCGACCAGCGGCAAGCCGGTCTACTGCAGCGACTGCTTCCGAAGCCAGCGCGGCGGCTGACCACTCATCCTCTCGGTGCGGGTCTAGTCGACCCGCCTGAACCAGCGTGATCTCGACCCGGGTCGTCAGTCGACCCGGGTCAGTCTTTGTCCGGGTCGTCGATCCCCGGCGGCTACCATGGGCCGATCGACGAGCGAATGACGCCAGGGAGGGACGCCGACGAGGCCGCCCCGTGGTTCGAGGCCTCGGTCCCGGAACTCGAGGGGCTGATGGCGTCGGGCGCGCTGAGCAGCGTCGAGCTGACCGAGGCATACCTCGACCGCATCGGACGCCTGGACCCCCTTCTGCACGCGGTCATCGAGACCAACCCCGACGCCCTGGCGATCGCCGCCCGGCGTGATGCCGAGCGACGGGCCGGCCGGAGCCGCGGTCCGTTGCACGGGATCCCGGTCCTGCTCAAGGACAACATCGCGACCAACGACGCGATGGAGACGACGGCGGGCTCGCTCGCGCTCGTCGGCAGCCGGGTGCCGCGCGACGCCGCGATCGTGACCCGCCTGCGGGCGGCCGGGGCCGTGGTGCTCGGCAAGGCCAACCTGTCGGAATGGGCCAACTTCCGCGGCCTCGTCCCCAAGCCGGTCACCGAGGCCGGCCTCTTTCTCAACGGCTGGAGCGCACGGGGCGGTTTCACCCGCAACCCGTACGACCTGGCGTGGGATCCCTGTGGCTCGAGCTCCGGGTCGGCGGTCGCGGCCGCGGCGAACCTGTGCGCGATCGCGGTCGGCGACGGAGACCGACGGATCGATCGTCTGCCCCGCCGGGAGCAACGCGATCGTCGGCCTCAAGCCGACGGTCGGACTCGTCGCCCAGGCCGGGATCGTCCCCATCGCCCACAGCCAGGACACGGCGGGTCCGATGGTCCGCACCGTGACCGACGCCGCGATCATGCTCAACGCGCTGCGTTCGCCTTTCGGCGAGGTGCGTGGCCGGCGACTCCCGCGCGACTATCGTGCGTTCCTCGTGCGCGGCGCGCTGCGCGGTGCCCGGATCGGGGTGGATCGGCGGCTGTTCGACGGTGGCGAGTCGACGGATCCCGGGCTCAACACGGTCACCGAGCGTGCCCTGGACGTGATGCGATCGCTCGGCGCGACGCTGATCGAGCCGATCAGGCCGTCCGACACCAAGTCGATCAACGACGACGAGCTGACGGTCCTGTTCAGTGAGTTCAAGGTCGACATCGAGGCGTACCTGGCGGGGCTGCGGGGCACGACGCTGCGGACGCTTGGCGACCTGATCGCCTTCAACGACGAGCACTGCGACGAGGAGCTGCGCTACTCCGGCCAGGAGCTCTTCCACGTGGCCGACGCGACGACGGGTCTCGACGATCCCGCCTATCGCGAGGCACGGGCGCGCTGCCTGGCCACCACCCGGACCAACGGCATCGACCGCATCCTGGCGGCCGACCGGCTCGATGCGATCGTCGGGCCGGCCTATGGCGATTCTAGCGCTCCCGCGGTCGCCGGCTATCCGGCGATCTCCGTCCCGACCGGGACGACCGACGACGGCCGCCCCGGCGGCGTGTGGCTGTCGGCGGGCTTCCTCGGGGAGTCCACGTTGCTCGGCCTCGCCTTCGATATCGAGAGCGAGCTGGGTGGCCGGCCACGCCCGACGTTCGCGGGGACGCTCCCCGACCTGCCGCCAGACGCGGGCATCTGTGCGACCCCGGTCGCAGACCGCGTCCGAACCCGGCGCAGCGACCTGCCGGCCGACGTCTAGGCCGTTCGACGGGGCTCGGCGCCTATCATCGAGGCAAGCCGAGGAGGGACCGTGAGCAACCTGAGCGACGTGGCGAACGTGCCGGTGATCGACGTCTGGGGCGAGAGCGTCCGCGCGCGGCGGGTCGAGGGCGAGCGGGTCACCCTTGCCCTGGTCGAGCTCGCCCCCGATTCGATCGTGCCCGGGCACCGTCACGACAACGAGCAACTGGGGATGGTCATCACCGGGAGCATCACCTTCACGGTCGGGGACGAGTCGCGCGAGCTCGGGCCGGGCGGGACGTGGCGGATCCCGTCCGACACGCCGCATCAGGTCAGCGTGGGCTCCGCGGGAGCCGTCGTCATCGATGTCTTCTCGCCGATCCGTGGCGACTGGGACGCGCTCCCGAGTAATCCACCGAGCCCGCCTGTCTGGCCAGCCGGCGACTGACCGATCAGTCGAGTCGAGTCGGCCGGTCCGCCGCACGCCAGCCAGCCACGCGCGGCCCAGGCGCGACGGCATCGGCCGGTTCCGTGGCGATCGGCAGGGCGAATCCGACGGCGGCACCTCCTCCATCGCGCGGTCGCGCCCAGACCCGACCAGCGAGCGCATCCACGATGCGCTGGCAGAGCGCCAGGCCGATGCCGAGCCCGTTGGCCGCGCTCCGGGCCGGCTCGGCCCGGAAGAACGGCTCGAACAGGCGGGCGGAGTCGACGTCGTCGAGGCCCAGCCCTCGGTCGAGCACCTCGACCACGACCTCGTCACCCGCCTCTGAGATGTCGACCTCGATGGGCGAGCCGGCCGGGCTGTACTTGGCAGCGTTGCTTAGGAGGTTCTCGAGGAGGAGCGTGATGTAGGTCTCGTCGCCGTCGACGATCGCCCGCGGCCGATCGCCCGTGATCTCGACCGTGCGCTCAGGGTTGCGTGCGGCGAACGAGGCCACCGCGTGCTCGACGACCCTGTCGAGGACCTGCGGCTCGAGCTCCGGCCGACTCCCCGCCCCGAGCCGGGTCAGGTGCAGGAGGTTCTCGATGATCGAGTGGAGGCGATCGGCGTCGGTGGCGATGTCGGAGATCATCGACGCGCGGACGTCATCGGTCAGCTCGGCGCCGTGGGTCTGGAGCAGCCTCGCATTGCCGAAGATCGTCGTGACCGGCGTCCGCAGCTCGTGGGAGACGAGCCCGAGGAACTCGTCCTTGACCGCATTTGACGCCTCGAGTGCGTCGGCGGCAGCGAGTACGGCCTGCTCAGCGCGGTGGCGCTCGGTGATGTCGACGAGGACGTTGACTGCGCCGATGAGCTCGCCGTCGTCGGCGAAGAGCGGTGTCGGGTAGGCCATGAACGAGACGTTCGAGCCGTCCGGGCGGACGACGATCGCCTGGCCACCGCGGACGGATCGCGCTTCCTTGAGGGTGGTGGCCATCGGGCACTCGTCGTGGCGCATCGGCGACTCGTCTGGATACAGCAGCCGAAGCGAGCCGCACCATTCCTCGCCGACCGCCGGTGAGCGGCCCCAGAGATCGGCCGCCGCGGCGTTGAAGAACGTGATCCTGCCGTCCGAATCGGTCGTGTAGACCGCCACGCCCAGGGCGTCGAGGAAGCGGCGGTAGCGTGCGGCGCGTCGTCGCGCGGCGGGCGCCGGCGGTGCCGCACTCGCCCGTTTGGGGCCACCGGCGATGATCCGCAACAGGTGCCCGTCGAGCGCAGGGGTCAGCGTGGCTGGGGCGCGATCGAGGGTCGTCCCGGTTACCGATGGTGCGGTCATCGTTGGCTCGGCGAGGTCATTGCTGAACCAGTCTATGAACAGCCGGAGGCAATCCGCCAGTACTTGGAGGACAATGCAACGAACCCGTAAGCCGCACGGCCATCGCCCGTGTCCCGGTGCAAGCCGGTCAGAGGCGACCCTCAGAACGGACGCGCAGGCTGCGGGGACGACGGCGGCTCGCTGACGGACGGCGGCGTCGACCGGATCAGGAGGAATCGTGCGGGAACGAGGCGTTCAATCACGTCGGGTGCGCCCAGGTCAGGTCGAGCCGGTCCGCCGGCCAGGACCGCCGCCGCAGCGCTCGAGCAGCAACTTCTGGCAGGTGCTCGCGATCCTCGCGCTGGTCGCGGCGACCGCGGGCTGGACGACGGCGGCGGTCCTCGCCCTGCGGCCAGGAACATCGCCGGAAGCACTCGCCCCAGTCGAATCCTTCGACCCCAACGCCTCCGAGGACCCGGATGTCCCGCCGGTCGCCGACACCCACGACGCCGTCGCGATGGAGTCCCTCCTCCCGACGACGCTGTCCGGGAGTGCCATGCTGGTCCAGAGCTGGAACGGCGACGGCGTGCTGGCCGACGACCCGTGGAGCGCATCGATGACGGCGTTCCTGGCTGCCTCGTGCAAGCTCCCGGCCGACCTGCACGTCGCCCAGTCGTACGACCCGAACGAGGCGCTCGATGCGAGTGTCGGCGTCTACAAAGTGGATGGAGTCGCTGCGACGGCGCTACGCGACGCGCTGATGGAGGCCTGGAAGGGCGACTACCCCGACATGAAGGTCAGCCAGGTGACCCTTGGCGGCAAGGACATCACGAAGGGTGACTTCGGCGCCGACAGCCCCACCAGCTACCTGTGGATCCACGGCGACGAGGTCTACGACATCGAAACGTCCGACGAGACGATCGCCACGTGCGGCGCTGGCCGCGTTGCCCACGGCCTCTGCGTCGGCTGCCCCGGTCGCCTCGGGCTCGTCGGGCCCGGCAGCGTCGTGCGTGCCCGCCTCCGGATCGCCGGAGCCGGCGGCCTCACCGTCGGCGAGCTAAGGTCCCGACTAGTCGCGGTTCGACCCGCGACGGGGTCGTTCGTCCTTCGGGGGCTTGGGCTCATGTCCGGGGCGTGGCGGTCGCGGCGCCGTGCCGGGCGCCATGTCCGGTCGCTTCTCCTCGGGCCCGCGGGCGCGAGCGACCGCGACGGACTCGGCGAACGCCTTGGCGGCGGCCGCGGGCAGGCTGCCCATCCATGCCGCCTCGATCTGCTTGACCCGCTCGGTCTCAGCCTCGCGTCGCTCGCGTTCGAATTTGGAATGCCTGGCCAACGGTCCGTCCTTTCGATGCACCGATGTTGGGGTGCGTCGGGGGAGTGTACCCGAGGTAGGCCGCGAGACCACCTGATGGCACGTCGCCTATCCTTCGCGGGTGAGCCTGTACACGCTTGACGATCCCCGCGATCTGATCGCGCCCGTCCTGATCGCCGCGTTCGATGGCTGGGTCGATGCGGGCTCGGCGGCCACGACCGCGCTGGCCGTCCTCGCCGACGACGGCACGCCGGTCGCGACCTTCGACGCCGACCAGCTGTTCGACTATCGAGCGCGCCGCCCACCGCTCGAGATCGTCGACGGGCGCCTGACCGAGCTCACGTGGCCGAGCCTCGTCCTGCGCCGGACGCGTCTCGAGGAACGCGACCTGCTGATCCTCGTCGGACCGGAGCCCGACTACCAGTGGCGAAAGTTCACTGCCGACATGATCGACCTCGCCGGTCGGCTCGGGGTCGTGCAGTGGATCAGCCTCGGCGCGATCCCGGCGGCCGTCCCGCACACCCGCCAGGTCCCGATCATGGGCACCGAGGCATCACCCGGGCTGCTGCGCGGCGAGGTCACCGCCGGGCCGGCCGGGACGCTGCGCGTGCCGTCGGCACTCGTGTCCGCGCTCGAGATCGAGGTCGCCGCGGCCGGGATCCCGGCACTCGGCTACTTCGCGCAGGTGCCGCACTACGTGTCCGGGCCGTACGCGACCGCGGCGCTGGAGCTCCTCCGGGCGCTCGGAAATCATCTCGGTGCCACCATCCCGGCACGCGAGCTGGAGGAGGAGGCACGCCAGCTGCGGACGCGGCTCGACACCGCGGCCGGCCTCGACGAGTCGACACGCGGCTACGTCGAGCGGCTGGAGGCGATGTACGACGAGCAGCGATTGCCGTCCGGCGACGACCTGATCTCGGACATCGAGCGCTTCCTGCGCGACCAGGGCGGCAATACGCCGCCAGGTGGGCTCGTCAACTAAAGGATCGTGCAGGGGATCGTCGACGGACCGCCGCACGGGCAGATTGCCGGCTCCGCCGCCGCCCGGCATCCCGCCGGAGGGTCGACGCGCCGCCGGTCGAAGGTCTTGGTGTCCGGCGGTCCGTTCGCGATGACCAGACGATAGGGCGCGTCGGTGCGGCGCCGGACCTGCCATTCGTCATGAAGCGGCATGGACAGACGTCCTGCCATCTGGCTCGGCGAGTGCGGTTCGGTACGCCGATGCAACGCCACCTCGCCTGCGACGGGCCGGGGCTGCGATGCGGTCCCGCATAGGATGCGAGCCTCAGACCCAGTGCTCGAGGCTTTTCAGACATGACATTCAACCCAGGCTCCCAGCTCGATCCCGGCCAGGTTTCCGACCGTCGCGGCATGGGCGGCGTCGCCATCGGTGGCGGCGGCGCGATCGGGATCATCCTGCTGCTCGCCTACACGCTTCTCGGTGGCAACCCGAACGATCTCGGCCCGCTCCTCGAACCAGGCGCCGTGACCGGCCCGGAGAGCTCGGCGATCGCCACCGACTGCAAGACAGGCGAGGACGCCAACGCCCGTGACGACTGCCGGATCCTCGGCTTCGTCAACTCGATCCAGAAGTATTGGACCGACACGTTCACCGCCTCCGGCGAGCAGTATCAGCCGGTCGATACCGTGCTGTTCACCGGCGCGACCAACAGCGGCTGCGGCACCGCGACGTCCGCGAGTGGCCCGTTCTACTGCCCGGTCGACAAGCTGGTCTACCTCGACCTCGACTTCTTCCAGGAGCTCCGCACACGCTTCGGCGCGAACGCGGGCTCGCTCGCGCAGGGCTACGTCGTCGCGCACGAATACGGGCACCACGTCCAGGACCTCCTCGGCCAACTCCGGTCGACTGGCGGCGACCAGACCGGCGCCGAGAGCCGATCCGTTCGCACAGAACTCCAAGCCGACTGTTATGCCGGTGTGTGGACCAACCACGCCGCCTCCACAGGCTATCTCGAACAGCCCACCGAGGCGCAGATCGCCGACTCGCTCGACGCGGCGGCGGCGGTCGGTGACGACCGCATCCAGGAGGCGACGCAGGGCCAGGTGGACCCCGACTCGTGGACGCATGGCTCGTCGGACCAACGCCAGAAATGGTTCACCACCGGATACCAGAGTGGCGACCCATCGCGGTGCGACACCTTCTCAGGCCAGATCTGACGCCGGGCCCGCCCTCGCGGCGCGGCGAACATGACACGTTCTGGCAGGATTGAGGCTATCGTGACGGCGTGCGCGCCTCCCGACTCGTCTCGGTGCTGCTCCTCCTCCAGGCGCGAGGCCAGCTGACCGCCGGCGAGCTCGCCGCCGAGCTCGAGGTCTCCGAGCGGACGATCCACCGTGATGTCGAGGCGCTCAGCGCGTCCGGCGTCCCGATCTACGCCGAGCGCGGGTCGCACGGCGGGATCCGCCTCGTCGACGGCTACCGGACGCGCCTGACCGGGATGACCGGCGAGGAAGCCGAGGCGCTCTTCCTGGCCGGGATGCCCGGGCCTGCCGCCGAGCTCGGACTGGGGACCGTCGTGGCCGGGGCGCAGCTCAAGGTCCTCGCCTCGCTGCCACCCGAATTGCGGGTCCGCGCCTCCCGCCTGGTCGAGCGCTTCCACCTCGACGCCGGTGATTGGTTCCACCGGAGCCAGCCGGTCCCCCACCTCGGCGCGCTGTCCGACGCCGTCTGGAGCGCGACGCGGATCGCGATCGACTACGACCGCGGCGAGGGCCCGTCGCGACGACTCCTCGAACCGCTCGGCCTCGTCCTCAAGGCAGGCACGTGGTACGTCGTCGCGGCCGTCGACGGTCAGATCCGGACGTATCGCGTCTCGCGGGTCGTCGCGGCGGAGCCGAGCGACGAGCAGATTCGAGCGACCGGACGGCTTCGACCTGGCCCGCTACTGGGCCGAATCCTCCGAGGCCTACGAGCGCGAGGTGGCGCGCATCGAGGTCGTCGTCCGTGTCCGGCCGGACCGCCTCGGCGTCCTCCGCGATGCCATCGGCAACATCGCCCTCGACACCGCGGAGTACCTCAGCGATCCGGACCCGGAGGGCTGGCTACGACTTCGGGTGCGCCTGGACTGGCCGGACGAAGCGCCCCTGACGCTTCTCCGCGCCGGTCCCTGGCTCGAGGTCCTGGACCCGCCCGAGGTCCGCTCCCGCCTCGCCGCTGCGGCCCGCGCGATCGCCGATCGCTACGCCGGGGACGGGGTCTGAGTCTTGGGTCGTTGCGGCCATCGCCTCGAGCGCCTCGGCCCGTCGTGCCGCGGCCAGGGTCTCGCGTCGGCGGTCCGCCTCGAAGGTTCGGTGGAGTTCCATCAGGATCATGGCGGAGCTCTCCAGATACATCGCGGATACCTCGGCTAGGCAACGATCACCTCGATCGCATACCCAGACCGTATCAGCGATACATGCCAGAACCTGTCAGGAATGGCGTCCGACCGGCGAAACCGGCGGCGGGATCAGCCGCCGATCGTCATCCGCGGCACCGTCGACGTGGCCATCCGCTCCTCGAAGCGCTTGGCCGCCTCCTCGAGCTTCGCGAGGTGCTCGCTCAGACGCGTCCGAGCCGCCTCCGCCTTCTCGTCGAGGTTGGTCAACTCGAAGATCCGCCAGTGGCGCAGGATCGGCATCAGCACTTCGTCGCGATGGACGCGGATGTCGTAGATGCCGGCCTTCGCGATCTGGGCCGCCTTGCGCACGAAGCCGGGGATCCCGGCGCCCGGCATCTGGAAGGCGAGGACCTCGTCGACGATGGCGCAGACCGTGGCCGACGGTTCGAGCACGAGCGCCGCGGCCAGGATGTCGCGGTAGAAGACCATGTGCAGGTTCTCGTCCGCGGCGATCCGGATCATGATCTTGTCGGCGACCGGATCGTCCGAGTAGCGCCCGGTGTTGCGATGCGCGATGCGCGTCGCAAGCTCCTGGAAGGCGACGTAGGCGAGACCGCGCAGGGTGTCGGGCGAGTCGTGGTCGTAGCCCTGCTGGAGCTGGTTCATCCGTCCGCGCTCGAGCATGACCGGGTCGATGTTGCGGGTGACCGTCAGGTAGTCGCGCAGGACGATCGCGTGGCGGCCCTCCTCGGCGGTCCAGCGTCCGACCCAGTTGATCCACGCGCCGTCACCGGCCCCGAACATGCCGTGGATGAGCCGGTGGTAGCTGGGCAGGTTGTCCTCGGTCAGCAGGCCGATCTCGAAAGCGGTCTGGGCGACGCCCGTCAGCCGCGGCTGGTCGGGGGTCCAGGGCTCCTTGTCGAAGTCGCGCCCGAGCCGATACGGGATGTAGTCGTGGGGGAACCATTCCTGGGCGACAGAGGCATGGCGGTCGTACAGCCGCCCCGCCTCCGGTTCGAGTTCGTTGAGGAGGGATCGCTCGTCATAGTCGGTCATCCGCGCAGCGTAGCCCGGTTCGGCCTGCGGAGCGTGCGAACGTGTGCGGGTCTGCACGCGGCGCCGTGCCTTGGTTCCGCCGCGCGGGCCGTCGCCAGGCCAAGCCCGACAGCGTGCAGCGCGCAATTCGTACGATTTCGTAGTACGAAATCGCATGACCTGAGCCGTCCGCGCAGGAGCAGCCGTCCGCGCAGGAGCAGCCGTCCGCGCAGGACCTGACCCGTCCGCTACGCTCTGCCGCGTGATGCGGACCGTCGTCGCCACACGCTACGTGACGCCCCTGCGCGAGGGCGGGTCCCTGCCCGGGCTAGTCGAGGCGGACGACGACGGGCTCTATGTCGTCAAGTTCCGCGGCGCCGGGCAAGGGCCGCGGGCGCTCGTTGCGGAATGGCTGGCCGGGGAGCTGGCGCGCACGGTCGGCCTCACCGTCCCCGATCTCGTCGGGATCGAGATCGACCCGGCACTCGGCGACGCGGAGCCCGATGAGGAGATCCACGACCTGGTCGGCAAGAGCGGTGGCCTGAACTTCGGGATGGACTTCCTGCCCGGGGCGCTGACGTTCAACCCGGCCGCGGCGACGGCGCGCGAGGTGATCGACCCCGACTTCGCGGCCGACGTGGTCTGGCTCGACGCGCTCGTCACCAACCCCGACCGCTCGGCGCAGAACCCGAACCTGCTCGTCTGGCACGGCCGGCCCTGGCTGATCGATCACGGCGCCGCGCTCTACATCCACCACACCTGGCGCGACCCGGACGAGCACGCCCGCCGGCCGTTCGAGCGGATCGGCCAGCACGTGCTCCTGCCGTACGCGGACTCGATCGTGACCGCCGACAAGCGTCTGGCGTCACGGATCGACCAGCCGACGTTGACCGACCTCGTCGCCGCGCTCCCGGACGCTTGGCTCCCCGACGATCCGGTGGCCGGGGACGCGGCGGGACAGCGCCGGGCCTACGTCCGCTATCTGACCCTGCGCCTCGAGGCGCCGCGGTCCTTCGTCGAGGAGGCGGAACGTGCCCGAACCGCCGCGTAACGCGTTCCAGTACTCGATCATCCGCGTCCTGCCGCGGGTCGAACGCGGCGAATCCCTCAATGTCGGTGTCGTCCTGCTGTGCCGGCCGGCGCGCTTCCTCGGGGCGCGGATCGCGCTCGACGAGAAGCGCCTGGCCGCCTTCGCCCCGAACCTCGACCCGGCCTCCATTCGGCCGCACCTCGAAGCCATCGAGCGGATCGCCGCCGGCGACGAGACCGCCGGGCCGATCGCCAGGCTCGGCCAGGCCGAGCGCTTCCACTGGCTCGTCTCGCCGTCGAGCACGATCATCCAGCCGTCGGAGGTCCACGCCGGGTTGTGCGACGATCCGGCGGCCGAGCTCGACCACCTCGTGGTGACGCTGGTCGACTAGCCCGGCTCGCTCCGTGTCGCGATGCGAGCCTCGGCCTCGTCGAGGGCGTCCTCGAGACGGCCGTTGCGCGGTGCGGTCGCGACCTCGACCGCGAGCGCGACACCCTCGGCGCGACCGTCCGGGACGGCCAGGTAAGCCCGCTCGAGGCGCTCTGCGAGCGAGCGCGCAGCGCGGCCGCCGGTCTCGGGGAGGAGCAGCCGAAAGGCCAGCTGCCCGGTCCGGACCGCGCGATCCGTCTCGCGCGCCTCGCTCCGGATGACGTCGCCGATCGTCCGCGCGATCCGCTCGATCGCGGGCTCGGGCGGACGCCCCGTCAGCCCGAGCAGGAGGACGGACGCCGGCCGGCCATAGCGCGCGTGCCGTGCCGCTTCGTAGCGGAATGCCGTCGCCCAGTCCTGGCGGGTGTCGAGCACAAGCGGGCGTCTCTCGCGCCCGACGGCGCGTGGTGGGCGGGGCCGGGGCGTCGGTCCCTCGATGAACGCCTCGATGTGCCCGGCTGTCCGCTGGTCCGAGCGCTCGTCGTGATGGTGCTCGGGGAGCACGAACTTGCGCGGCCGTCTGGGGCGGGCCGGGGTCGAGGGGACGGCGGGATCAGCGGGTTCGGGCACGGGGCGCCCAGTCTACCGCCCACTCCCCGATCAGGCGGCCTCGTCCTCGAATGTGACCTCGATGAGGGGCGCGTAGAGGGTCATCGTCTCGACGTCCTGGTTGGTCCAGGTCTTGACGATCTCCACGAAGAGCGCACGACGCTCCGCCTCGTCGGTGATGATCCGCGCCGTCGCCGGGAGGTCGGCGGTGACCCGGCCCTTGAGGTGGAACGTCAGATGCGGGTCGGCAGCGAGGTTGAGCAGCCAGGCACGGGTCCGATCGGCGACCGGTGACCCGCTGATGTAGAAGCGGCCGTCGATGCGGTGGAAGACGATCTCGAGCCGGCGTGGCTCGCCGCTGCGGCGCCCGGTCGTCGTGATATCGATGAGTGGCCGGCCGCGCTCCAGCGCGTCGCGGACGTCGTCGTCCATCGGGTCAGCTCCCCGCGGACTCTCGCATCGCGGCCTTGTGGGCGCGCTTGCCGGCCTGATAGGTCGCCAGCGCCTCGGCCGAAATCGACATCGCCGAGTGTCGGCCAGGTCGGGGCGACCTCGTCATAGCCGGGCGGACGGACACCGAAACGATTGCCCAGCACGGCGATCAGCGACTTGACCTTCATCTCGCCGAAGCCGGGCAGTCCGAGCAGGCGCTTCTCGAGGTCCTTCCCGTCGGTGGCGTCGCGCCAGATGCTACCCGCGTCGTTGTCGTAGTCGCGGGCGATGGCCGCCGCCAGGGCCTGGATCTTGCCCGCCATCGAGCCCGGGAAGCGATGGATCGCCGGGCGCTCGCGAAAGACCGCGTCGAGCTCGCCTGGGTCCATGGCCGCGATCCGTGCCGGGTCGAGGTGTCCGAGGCGCCGTTTGAGATCGGCCGGGCCGCTGAATGCCTTCTGGACCGTGACCTGCTGGTCGAGCGCGAAGCCCATCAGCAGCGCGAACGGGTCCTCGGCGAGGAGGCGGTCGGCGTCGGGATCGCCGGTGAACGGCAGCGAGGCGGGCGCGCTGGTGGTCTCGGTCATCGAGGCATGGTAGCCCCGGCGTCGCTCATGCGTTGCGGCTGGCCAGTGCCGTCATTCCAGGGAGATGCGGACCCCGTCGTCACCGTCGTCGACGTCGACGATCGGGCCCTTGATGCCGGCCGTGATCGCCTCGCGGATGCGGTCCGAGGTCGCATCGGAGATGCCGGGAACCTGGCTGAGCGCGGCGCGACCCAGAGACAACGGGATGCGCAGGTTGACGACGGCACGGCCGCCGTCGGTGACCTCGACACGCAGGGTCTTGGCGGGATCGCGGTTCGTGGTCGGGTCGGGCTGGTCGTCCCCGCTCGGTGTCCGGGTCTCCGCTGCGCCACCACCCGAGCCACCGAGCTGCTCGAGGGCATCGAGGATCGGCCCGGCCTCGTCGGCGGTCAGGCGGCCCTCAGCGACGAGGCGGAGGACCCGCTCGAGCGCGTCGTCAGGCATCGGTCGTGGCGTTGGGGTCGAAGCGGGCGGTCTCGGTGCCCGGGTCGACATCGCTCGACGCGTCGCTGATCGGCTCGTCTCCGGAAGCGGCCTCGCTGTCCGCCAGCGGATCGACATCATCGAGAGCCTCGAGCCGCTGGCCCGCTTCGGCGACGTCGATCTCGCCGCGCTCGAGCGAGCGCAGGATGCGCAACCGCGCGTCGTCATAGGCAGCGGCGATCGCGGGGTTCGGGGTCTCGGCGGGTGCAGGAGTCGGCGACTCGGCGCCGCATATCCTCCGCCGTCGCGGCCTTTGCCGGACGATTCGCGTCCGGGGGACGGACGGGCGTCGGCGGGACGACCAGGAGATCGCCCGACAGCGACCGGACGGTGAGCGACGGAGCACCGCTGCCGAGCGTGAGAGAGCGGCGCCCCCGGCCCCCCTCGGTCTGGCCGCCGGCCTTGGAGCGCATGTCGCCGGACAGGGTGGCCATCTCGACCCGGAGGTCGCCGGCAGGGGCCAGCAGCGTGTCGCCGCTGACGGTCACGATCGCGAACGGTCCCGAACCCGCGAGCCGGCCGGCGATCCGCAGGTCGCCGCTGGTCGTCGTCGCGTCGAGGGTGGTGAGAGTCGCGGCGCGTAGCTCGACGTCGCCCGAGACCGTTTTGATGGTCACCGCCGCCTCCCCGGTCGCGCTGATGTCGACGTCGCCCGAGACGGCATCGATGGCGACCCGACCGCTCACGGCGCGCAGTGACGTGTCACCCGATGCGGTCCGGTAGCGCTGGTCGCCGACGAGCCCGTCGGCTTCGATGTCGGCGCTGCCGCCTTCGATGACGACGGTCGCGGCCCGCGGGATGTCGATCTCGAGGTCCGGGCTGTGTCCGCCACCGTGCCAGTTCCGGCCCCGTTTGTCGGCATGCAGGGAGACGCTCCCGTCGCCGAGATCGACGGCGAACATATCGGAGAGTTCGCGGCCATGGGTGTCGCGAATGCGGACGGTCGTGCCGTCGGAGGCTCGGAGGCGGGCGCGACCATCGGCCAGGCGGATGGAAAGCAGTCCAGCGGACCCGATGTCGTGGTCGAGGCTGGCGCCGGTCGAAGTGGTGGTCATCGTGGGGTCCTCCCGAGCGCGCGGATCGCCGCAGCGGCGTCGTCGGCACTCATCTCGTGGCGGGCCAGGGCCTGCAGGATCTCCTCGCGGCTGCGTCCATCCTGGGTTGGCTCTGCCGCCTGGTCGTCCGGATCCTCGCTCTCGGCGCGCGGCCCGAACCCAAGGGCGTTGACGAGCGCCTCGACGCGCGATCGGACGGTCGGATAGCTGATCCCGAGCTCGCGCTCCATCTCGCGCAGGTTCCCCCGGGAACGCAGGAAGCTCTCGAGCAGTGCGAGCTGCTCACGATTCAGGCGCCCGAAGCGGCCGACGCTGAAATCGCCCTCGAGGGTCGTGCCACAGCTGCGGCAGTGAAGGCGGGTGACTGCAAGCTCGCTCGAGCAGACAGGGCAGGTGGAGATGACGTCGTGAGGCATGGCGGTCGTCCTAGCGCCCGACGGTCCGGACGCGACCGGTCGCCGGCAGGCGTCGGGATGCCGACAGGGTCACGGTGTCGGGGATCGGAGCGGGGATCGAGCGGCGGGCGACGTCCGACGCCTTGAGGATCCGGCGCTGGCGAAGGTCGGCTTCCAGGTCGCGCTCGTGCTCCGCGGCCGTCAGGTGTGCGAGGCCCAATCCAAACATGACAAATCTCCGATGTGTGTCGTGCGGTTGTTGGACATGTTATAGCAAGTTGAGTTTCACTTTGTCAATGTCAAACATCACTTTGTAGTCTCTGCCGCACATTCCGTCTCGAAGGTCGTCATTCGTCCAGCCCGATTGACCACGAGCGTCCGCAGGCTAGTGGCGTGCCGGCGCACGACACTCCGGATATCGGCTGGCCACACCCCACGCGCCAGCGACCATGACGACTCGGAAAGGAGCTGCGTCCAGATGGCAACCCAGATCAACGTGCTTGACGCGGGCACCGATACCGCCATGTCGCTGCTCGTCGTGCTGATGGCGATCCTGGCGATGCTCGGCATCGTCGCCAATGTCGCGATGGCCTAGGACGGCGCCTCGCCCAGACCAGACAACGAAAGAGCCCCCGCGTCGGCATCGCTGCCGAGCGGGGGCTCTTTGATTCGGCGGGTGCTGGATCGGGCGGTCAGCCGCCGCGGACCGCGCTCGCGGTCAGATTGAAGTTCCCGACCACGGATCGGTAGTACCGCCCGGGTGACTTCGGGTCCATCCAGGCTCGGTACACGGGGTTCCGCGTCGACTGGAACTGGAAGTCGTAACTACCGCTCCAGTTGGGAGAGCTCTTGAAGATCGAGCCGATGGTGCGGGTCGTCCTGAACAGGCCGTAGAGGATGTACGACGCGCTCGTGATCCCCTCGGCGAAGATCGCCCGCGCGCCGGCGCGGAGGAAGCCCGACGCGTAGTTCTGGACGCGCGTCTTGGCCACGGTCTTGGTCGGGTTGGCCGTGCCCCACTCGGAGTTGCCCGAGGCGTAGCACAGGCGGTTGAGGATCACCACGGCGTTTGGCGCGAGATGGATCTGCGAGTAGACGTAGTACTCGCCCCAATACTTGGTGTTGTTGTTGCCCGCCCAGGCCGTCCGGTTGAGCCCGAACCCGTCCTTGGTGTACTTCGAGAACGCGCCGTACGGGCTTGGCGACCCGTTGCCGTGTCCGAGGTAGATGAGGACGTTCGCGCCCTGGGCCGCCGCCTTGACCCGCGACCACGTCGCATTCGGGCTGTAGATCTCGGTCACGCTGGCGCCGTAGGAGCGGGCCTGGCTGGCGTAGCGCCGCGCGCTGTCCTTGTAGCTCGCTGTGCTCGAGCCGACGGGTCCGACGATCACGACGACCTTCATCCCGGCCGCCGCAGCGGGAGTGGGGTTGGCCGCGCCCGTCAAAGCGACCAGCGCGGTCGCGAGGGCGATGACGGTCAGACGGATCGACCTGGATGACACCCGCTGGGTGCCGTTCTGGGCTACTAGCAAGACTCCTGCCTCCTGTTCCGCCGGAACACCGCGTGGTGAGCACGCGATGACGGTGGGTTGTGCCGCCGACGGCAGGGGCATGACGCCTCGAGGTCATCGTCGGACGATGCGCGACGACGCGCCGAAGCCGGAGAAGGGACCGAGATGACGATCCCAAGGGTCAGGTTGGGGGCCTGACGCTGTGACAGGATTCCTGCCGTGGGGGGCGGCGTTCTTCTGTTTGCCCTGTCTATGGTGTTGCCTGGGAGCGCCCTGAGTATGCCAGCGATGGCAACCCCGTGCCAGCGCGGGCCCTGGTCATGGCCTTTTCCGCTATGCTCGCGGCGGCCCACCGTCCGTCCGCGTCCATCGACGCGCGGAGCCGGGCCACCGTCGCGCTCCCAAGGGGTCCCGCGACGGGACCACACAGGAGCAACACGCTTGACCTTCGATTTACTCGGCCTGTCGGCCGACCTCGTGCGCATGGTCGCCGAGGAGGGGTACACATCCCCGACACCCGTCCAGGAGTCGGCCATCCCGCTCGTCCTCGCCGGCCGGGACGTCCTGGCCGCGGCGCAGACCGGGACCGGCAAGACGGCCGCCTTCGTCCTGCCGATCCTCGACCGCCTCCGTCACCAGGCCAACACCAGCTTCTCCCCGGCCCGCCACCCGGTCCGGGTCCTCATCCTCGTCCCGACCCGCGAGCTCGCGATGCAGGTCGACGAGAGCGTGCGGACGTATGGCCGGACCGTCCCGCTCCGCTCGACCGTCGTCTACGGCGGCATCCCGATGGATCCCCAGATCAAGGCGCTGCGCGGCGGCATCGAGATCCTCGTGGCGACGCCGGGTCGCCTGCTCGACCTCGTCGGCCAGAAGGTCGCCAACCTCGGCCAGGTCGAGATCCTCGTCCTCGACGAGGCCGACCGGATGCTCGACATGGGGTTCCTGCCGGACATCCAGAAGATCATCGCGTTGCTCCCGGCCAAGCGCCAGAACCTGATGTTCTCGGCGACGTTCTCGGATGACATCCGACGCCTGTCGGGCGGGATCCTGCGCGATCCGGCCACGGTCGAGGTCGCGCCGCGGAACACCACCCTCGAGGCGATCCACCAGCTGGTCTACCCGGTCGATCGCGACCGCAAGGAAGCGCTGCTCGCCCACCTGATCCGCAAGAACGACATGCGCCAGGTGCTGGTCTTCACCCGGACCAAGCTGGCCGCGACGCGACTGGCCAACCGCCTCGACCGGGAGGGTCTCGACGCCGTCGCGATCCATTCCGACCGCTCGCAGCCTGACCGCACGCGTGCGCTCGAGGGCTTCAAGAACGGCTCGATCCGGGTGCTCGTCGCGACCGACGTGGCCGCGCGCGGACTCGACATCGAGGACCTGCCTGCCGTCGTCAACTTCGAGCTGCCGTGGAACCCGCAGGACTACATCCACCGCATCGGGCGGACCGGACGGGCGGGCGCGACCGGCGAGGCCATCTCGCTGGTCTGCATCGACGAGACCGACCTGCTGCGCAGCGTCCAGCGGATGCTCAAGCAGGCGATCCCGTGGACCGTCGAGGAGGGCTTCATCCCCGACCGGGACACGGAGCCCCGACCGCTGGGAGCTCGCGCGGGTCACGCCCGGACCAGCCCGGAGCATCACGCCCATCGCAAGCCGGTCCGCCGGCGCGCGGGCGCCGGGAGCGGCCGCTAGCGCATCACGGCGGCCGAGAGCGGCCGCCAGGCCACGCCGCCTAGCGGCGCCTAGGCTAGTCCGCCGGCCGTCCCGATCGGATCGACCGTCGCGCCCGGGAAGAAGAAGCCGAGCATCAACTCGGCCCGGATGCGCTCCACCGCGTAGCGATTGACCAGGGCGTGGTCGCCGACGGCGACGCCGGCCTCGGGTCTGGCGCGCACCGACAGCCGGATGTCGCGCAGCATCAGGAATTCGCCGGACGGCCGGGTCAGCGCGCGTCCGGGATCGAAGCCGGGCAGCGTCGCGAGGTCGCCCTCGAGCGTGTACGGCCCCGACTCGAGATGGACCCGGTGCCAGTTCGCGTGGACCGGGACGCCCGGGTCGTCGTCGGCGACCGCGACGAGGATGTCGTCACTCGGGATCGCGAGCGAGCCGGCCGGGCTCGACTTCTGGTCGTTCAGGCCCTGCCAGGCAGCCCCATCGAGGCGCAGCGCACGGTCTTCCTCGAGCGCATCGCGGAGCGCGCCGGGACGCGCGAGCGTCCCGCTTGCCATGCCCCCGCTCGTGTAGGCATCGACTCTGATCGCCATGTTCGTCCCCTCGGCGTGGGACGAGTCTCGACCTCGCAGCCCGCCGCGGATAGCCCCCGTGGGTACCTGCCGGCCCCGCCGCTGGTACCGGCCCTGCAGAAAGTGTTTCCCGCAGGCACCGCCTCGCCGCGTCGCGGCTCAGCGGCCGGCGGGGCAGATGATGCAGTCGGATCGCGGCTGGAGAGCGACCTTGAGCAGGTCGGCGACGATCTTGTTGGGGTCCGACCGACTCTGGTTCGTGACGACGGCGATGGCGATCCGCTCGTCGGTCAGCCAGCGGATCGCCGCCCGAGCGCCGAGGTAGCGGCCGGAATGCCCGAGCGTCGGGTGGCCCGCGATCACGACGGACTGGACCCCGAGCCCGTACGCGACGCCCGGCTTGTAGGGCGCGGTCCGGACGACGTCGCCGACCATCTCGGCTCGCGTCGCCGGCTCGAGCAGCGAGCCCCCGTAGAGCGCCTGTGCCCAGCGCACGAGGTCGCTCGAGGTGGACGCGATCGAACCGGCGGCGCCGGCAGCGGTGACGACCGAGGTGAACGGCACGACCTGGGTCCCGTCGGAGAGATCGATGGCGGGCAGCTTCGGATCCGTGCCGACGAAGCGATAGCTCCGGGCGAGAGGGCCCTTCGGCTTCTCGACCGACTGGTAGAACGTGCGCTCGAGCCCGAGCGGCGTGAAGAAGCGCGTCCGCAGCTGCTCGGCCACCGTTCCCCCGCCGACCGCCTCGGCGACCAGCCCGAGGATCAGGTAGTTGGTGTTCGAGTAGTGCCACGACGTGCCGGGCTTGCCGTACGGCTTGCCGACGTATTTCAACGAGCGGGCGGCATCCCAGACGAGGGTCGGCTTGGTCAACAGGTCGTGGTCGATGCGCGGGTGGAAGAAGAAGTCGCGCAGGCCGCTCGTGTGGTCGAGCAGCTCGCGGACGGTGATCGCTCGCGAGATGCCGAGGGTCGGCAGGTAGGACCGCACCGAAGCGTCCAGGTCGAGGAGGCCGTCCTCGGCGAGGCGCAGGATGAGGGCCGAGGTGAACGTCTTCGAGACGCTCGCGACCGGGAAGGCGGTCTCGTCGGTCACCTTCCGCTTGGCGACGACGTCCGCGAGGCCGGCCGCGCCGTGCCAGACCGAGCCGTCGGCGAACAGGATCGAAGCCGAGATGCCCGGGATCCCGTACTTGGCGCGGAGGCGCTCCAGACGCGCATCGAGGGCCGCCACGAGGAGCGGCGTCGCACTCGCCGGGCGGTGGAGCGCGGAGGCGGTCGGACTGGAGGGCACGCCCGGGCTGGGCGCTGGCGCCCGCGTCGCGCCGTGCCGGGGCTCGGCGAGATGCGCGGCGGCGAGACCGCTGTGGGTGACGCGCCCGCAGACGCTGACGGACCGGCGATCGAGGAACAGGACTTGGTCCGACTCCGGCGACCGCGATGCCCGGCGAGCCATCGAGCCCGAGCGGGTCGGCGGGCGCGGCCATCAGCGGCGCCCCGACCCACGCGCCGACGACGACGACCGTCACGACGAGGGCGATGAGCGGCCGGCGGAGCCCTCGGTTCATGAGTGGCGACGGCGCGACATGACGGCCGAACCATAGCGCGAGCGTGTCACCTGTACCATCGACCGATGACCCAAGACCTCACCGCCCCCTCACTCCTTCGTTCCGTCGGGCTCATGGCCGATGGTCCAGCGGTCTGGGGGCGACCGGTCCAGGCCCAGGGACCGGGGGTCTTCGTGGTCGAAGCACCGGCTCCGCTGCCGTCCGCGCCGATCGAGCTGACCCGTGTCGGCAAGTGGATCGAGCGGGTCGACGGACTGCGCCTCGACGGCGAAGTGCCGACGTCCAAGGCCCTGGCGGCGCGCCTCGGCTCGTTCTGGCTCCCGTCGCAGACCGTCCTGTACATCGGCACCTCGGACGCGTCGGTCGCGCGTCGCGTGGCGGCCATGGCCAAGACCGAGCTCGGCGACCGGCGTCCGGCGGCCGGCGGGCACTGGCTCAAGACGCTGCGCTCGCTCGATGGCCTGAAGGTCTGGTGGGCGGCGACCGCCGCGACCGAGGAGTACGAGGACGCGCTCCTTGCCGCGTTCGCGGCCGGCGTCCCCGAGGCGGACCTGGCCGCCCTCCCCGACCGGACCGTGGTGCTCCCGTGGGCGAACCTGCGACGCCCGACCGGCGAGCGCAAGGCGACCGGGTTGAAAGGCGCGCTGATCCCCGAACCGGTGGTGGCGCCTCTCCCGCCGACACGCGTCGTGCGGGTCGCCGACGGCGACGCCGAGGGCGCCCGATGGCGAACCGCCCGCGCCCAAGCGCCGTCCCGCGGCGCCGCGTGCGCCGCGCGCGGCGAAGGCGCCCGTGGCCACCACGGCCGTGGCCGCGCCGCCTGCCCCGGTCGTCGCGGCCGAAGCGCTCACGCCCGACGGCGAGGCGCGGCTGCGCGCCGAGCTCGACGAGCTGACCCGGGTCAAGCGCCCGCAGGTCATCGCCCGCATCCGGACGGCCAAGGAGCACGGCGACCTCAAGGAGAACTCCGAGTACCACGCCGCGCGCGAAGAGCAGTCGTTCCTCGAGGGACGGATCCAGGCGATCGAGGCGCGGTTGCGATCGGCGGTCATCGTCGAGGCGCCGGCAGCCGGCTCGCGGGTCGGACTCGGGTCGGTGGTCACCCTCGACGATGACGGCGAGACCGTGGCCTACACGATCGTCGGCGCCGATGAATCGGACCCGCCGCGCGGGCGGATCTCGTCATCGTCACCGGTCGGCCGCGCCCTGGTCGGGCGGGACAAAGGCGACTACGTGGTCGTGGCGACGCCCGCGGGCGAGCGGCGCTACCGGATCCTGGGGATCGCGTAGACCCTAGTTCTTGGGCGGCTCGACCAGCTTGTGCTCGACGGCATAGAGCGCGGCCTGCGTCCGGGACGCGAGCCCGAGCTTGCCCAGGATGTTCGAGACGTAGGTCCGGGCGGTCCGTTCGGTGATGAACAGGGCCGTCCCGATCTCCTTGTTGCTCATCCCCTGCCCGAGCAGGTTCAGGACGTCCTTCTCGCGGTCGGTCAACGGCTCGACGAGGGATTCGTCGGGCGACTTGCGGTTGCGCATCCGCTGGGCGAGGAGCCGGGCGACGGCCGGATCGAGATGGACCTCGCCGTTGTACGCGGCCCGGACCGCCGCAGCGACCTCTTCGGCCTCGGCGTCCTTGAGCACGTAGCCCGACGCGCCGGCTTCGAGCGCCGCTGTGACCTGCTCCTCCTCGATGAAGGAGGTCATCGTCACGATCTCGGTCTCCGGTCGCTCGGCCTTGATCCGGCCGATCGCCGTGACGCCGTCCATGTTCGGCATCAGCAGGTCCATCAGGATCACGTCGGGCTCGAGCCGGCGGGCCATGGCCACGCCCTCGGAGCCGTCGGTGGCCTCGCCGACGACCTCGATGTCGGGCTGGTGGTCGAAGAACATGCGCAACCCCATCCGCACGACGGAGTGGTCGTCGACGATGAGCACGCGGATCTTGGTCTGATCGGTCACTTCGGCTCCTGGGGCGGAGGCGTCGGGCATCGGTTGGAAGGATCGCTGGGAGTCCGTCGAGTCTAGCAAAGGAGCATCCTCCTGGATCTCACCCGGCGAGGGGGACGGCGGCCGCGATGACGGCGGCGACCAGGTCGCTCGGGCGGAACGTCTTGCGGATGAACCCGTCGGCGGATCCGACGAGGTCGGCCTGTTCGGATGGGTCCGTCCCGCTCATCACGAGGATGCGCACGCCGGGGGCCAACGCCCGGAGCCGATGGATGAACGACAGACCCGCATCGGGTTCCGGGAATCGCGGGTCGACGACGACGATGTCGGGTTCGGTGGCCAGCACGAGGTCGATCGCCGGACCGGTCTGTCCGGCACTCCCGACGACGCACAGTTGGTCACCGATACACAGCAGCCCGGCCAGGCTCTCCCGAACCCGCTCATCGGCGTCGACGAGGACGACGCGGAGCGGCCCGGATCTCCCGGAGTCGGATTGCATATCGCCGATGGTGCGGCCGGGGCGCTGGCGGCGAAACGGACCATCGCCCATGGTCGCCCGGCGGAACGACGGTGAGGACCTACGTCATCCGTCGCGGATCGAGACCGGATCGGACGCGACCGGCGCGTTGCCGCCCGCCGTGATCGCGGCCTGCGGCACCACGACCTCGATGGTCGTGCCCTGGCCGGCCACGCTGGTGACCGTGAAGCGGGCGCCGATCTTGTCGGCCCGAGTCCGCATCCCGGCCAGCCCGAGGTGGCCGTCGGGGACGCGCGCCGGATCGAAACCCTTGCCGTCGTCGACGATCCGCAGCCGGATCCCGCTGGCGATGCGGCCGACCTCGAGGCGGACCTGCCGCGCGCCGGCGTGCTTGACGACGTTGTGGAGGGCTTCCTGCGCGATCCGGTAGAGGACCTCCTCGATCGGCAGCGGCAGGCGTTCGTCAAGCGTGCTCTCGACCACGATCGGGAGCCCGAGCCGGCCCTGGAGCGCCGACGTATGAGTCCGCAGCGCCCGGCTCAGGCCGTCCTGCTCCAGGTTGCCGGGCCGGAGCTCGAAGATCAGTGCCCGCATCTCGGCGAGCGCCTCGCGCTGGAGGTCGCGCAGCTGGGCCAGCTGGGCCCTGGCCGCCTCGGGGTCGCGGTCGAGGAGCAACTCGACCGAGCGCGACACCAGCGTCATCGAGAACAGCGCCTGGGTCACCGAATCGTGGAGCTCGCGCGCCAGGTGGGCACGCTCCTCGCCGGCCGCCAGCTCGCCGGCCTGGCGGCGCAGGTCGCGTTCGAGCCGGTCGCGTTCGCCGACATCGCGCGCCGCGCCGTGCGCCCCGATGAACTTCCCATCGGCGGTCATCCCCGTCCCGTTGATCTCGACCAGGACCTCGTGTCCGTCGGAATGTCGGAACGGCAGGCGCATCCGATGGACGGCTGTCGGGTGCCGGGTCAGCCAGCGGAAGCGGACCGCGGCGTCGCGCCGTGCCGACGGGGCGAAGATCTCGGCGTATGGGCGGCCCATCAGCTCGGTCGGATCCATGCCGAGCATCGGGCGGGCTGCATCGCTGACGAAGGTCAGGGTCCCCTTGGCATCGGTCAGCCAGACGAGGTCGGGGGACGAGGCAACCAGATAGCGGTAGCGCTCCTCGGACTCGCGCAGCTCGCGTTCGAGGCGGGCCCGCTCGCTGATGTCGCGTGTCGCGCCATGGATGCCCGCGAAGGCGCCGCCCTCGTCGACCAGGGCGACGGCGCTGATCTCCACCGGGACCAGTCGGCCGTCGGGTCCCTGGAGATTGACGTGGGCGACCTGCTCCGACGTCGGATCGTCCACGATCGCTGCCCAGCGGCTTGCGGCCTCGGGGAGGCTGGCGGGCTCGACGGCCATCGAGAAGTGATTGCCGAAGAGCTCCTCGGGCTTCCAGCCGGTCATCCTCTCCATCGATTCGGACATGAACGTGAAGAGGCCCTCGGCATCGGTCGAGAAGACGACGTCCGGCGAGTTCTCGACGAGGAACCGGTAGCGCTCCTGGGAATCGCGCAGCTCCCGCTCGAGGCGTTCGGCCATCGTGACGTCGCGGACCGTGCCCTGGACGCCCGCGAAGTGGCCGTCCTCCCAGACCGAGACCGAGGTGATCTCGGCCGGGAACGTCGTGCCGTCGTGGTACTTGACCATGTAGCGGAAGCGCCGGACGACGTCGTGCTCGGTCTTCTGTTGCTCGAAGTTGACCAGCGCCTCGGCGAGTGATTCCTCCGCGGTGAAGTCGGCGAAATTCATTCCGAGCACGGCGGCCGGGGTGTAGCCGAAGAGAGCCTCCGAGCCCTCGGCCATGAACGTGAACCGGCCCTCGGCGTCGCAGCGGTAGATGACGTCCGGACTGGTCTGGACGAGCTGTCGGAAACGCTCCCCGGACTCGTGCAGCTCGCGTTCGAGACGCTCCCGCTCGGACACGTCGCGCGCGACCCCGTGGATCGCGGACAGGGCACCGTCGCGCATGCTCCCGACGACGTTGATCTCGAGCGGGATCGAGGTCCCGTTGCCGCCGCGGAAGTCGATCCGGGCCGTATGGACGATGTCCGGCTCGGCGACAAGCGCCGCGTAGCTGGCGGCGGCCTCCGGCTCCCAACCCGGCGCCACGAACTCCATGAAATGGCGACCGATCGAGGTCTCGATGTCCCAGCCGAGCAACGCGCTGGCCTGGTCGCTGAGGAACGTGTAGCGGCCCTCGGCGTCGGTCGCGAAGACCATGTCCGGCGACGAGGAAGCGAGCGTCCGGTAGCGATCCTCCGACTCGGTCAGGCGAGTCAGGAGGGTCGAGTTCGTGATCGCGATGGCAGCCTGGTCGGCCAGACCCTGGAGCAGGTCGCGCTCCTCGGGCTCGAACTCGCGCGGCGTCGCGGACGAGATCGCGAGCGTGCCGATGACCTCGCCGCCCGGCGCCCGGAGGGGCGCCGCGGCCATCGCGCGGAGGCCCATCCGATCGGCGACCTCGTCATCGTTGCCGTCGTGCGGGATCCGCGGGTCGGCGATGTAGTCACTCGTCCAGACGGGCTCGCCGAGCTCGGCGGCGAGGCCGTTGATGCCACCGCCCATCGGGAAGCGCAAGTCAAGAAGCCACGCCTGCATCTCGGGATCCGTTGCACCGGCGACCACGACCGGGACGAGGATAGGTGCCGTCCTCGCCCATCCGGGTCAGGTGCGCGCCATCGGTCCCCAGCAGGCGCATCGCCTCGTCGACGACCCGCTCGAGGATGACCTCGGGCTCGCGCAGAGCGGCGATCCGGGCAGTGATGTCGCGCAGCGCCCGTTCCGTGTCGGCGCGCCTGGCCACGCTCGCCTGTGAGCGCTCGAGCTCCTCGATCAGGCGCGCGTTGGTGATCGCGATGGCCGCCTGGTCGGCGAGGCCGCCGAGGACGGCGGCGTCGATGTCGTCGAAGGCGTGACGGTCACGGCGGTAGACCTCGATCGCCCCGAGCGGCCCCTCGTCACCGATGATCGGCGCGACGATCAGGTCGCCGATCCCCGTCTGCGCGGCCATCACGTCCGTCTCGCGCATGTGCTGGAACTCGCCAGCGAGGTAGTCGCCGGCAGCGATCACGCGCCGCTCGACCATGGCCCGGCCGGACAGCCCCTCGCCGAGGTGGAGGCGGGTGGCCCGCACCGATTCACGCTGCTCGTCGGTCAGGCCCGCGTCGTAGGCCGAGACGAGGACGCCCTCGTCCGGATCGAACTCGTCGATGACGGCGCCGTCGGCACGGAGCAGACGGCGCGCCTCTTCCACGATCCGCTGGAGGAGGTCGCCGGGTTGGCGGATCGCCGTGATGCGGGTCGCGATCTCACGCAAGGCCCGTTCCGCTTCCGCACGACGCTCGATGACCGCGCGCTGGCGGGCCAGCTCCTCCATCAGGCGGGCGTTGCGGATCGCGACCGAGGCCTGCGTCGCGAAGGCGGTCAGCACCTCGGCGTCGGCGTCGTCATAGGCGGCCGGCTGGCGGGAGACGACGGACAGCGTGCCGAGCGGGGCACCGTCGCCCTCCAACGGGACCGCGATCACCGAGCGGATGCCCGCCTCGTCCACGAAGGCGCGGGCCAAGTCGTCGCGGATGAACCGTTCGTCGGTCAGGTAGTCGTCGGTGCGCGCGGGACGCTGCTCGGCGAAGGCGGTACCGGCCACCGCCTGGCCGGGCTTGAGGCCGCCGGTCTGGGCCCATTCCGGGATCTTGGCCATCGCGTCCCCGGCGGCGTACGACCAGCGCAGCGCGTCGATCTCCGGGTCGTACAGGTCGATCCGTGCGCCATCGGATTCGAGCAGTCGGGTCGTCTCGTCGACGATCTGCTGGAGGACCTCGTCCGGCTCGAGGATGGCCGAGACGCGGGCCGCGATCTCGCGCAGGGTCTGTTCGGAGTCGGCGCGACGGGCGATCTCCGCGCGGGAGCGTGCGAGAGCATCGATGAGCCGCGCGTTGGTGATCGCGATGGCGGCCTGGCTTGCCAGCGCGAAGACCAGGCTCGCGTCGGTCTCGCTGAAGGCCGAGCGTTCCTTTGCGTAGACCTCGAGGACGCCCAACGGCCCGGAGTCCCCGGTGATCGGCGCCGCGATCATCGAGTGGAACCCGGTGCGCTCGTAGAACTCCGTCGATTCGGGCGAGGGCGGGAAGTACGACGCGAGGTCGCCGTCGGCGAGGATGACCCGGTTCTCGGCGACCGCCGTGCCCGTGGCACCGACCCCGACCGAGATCCACAGCTGAGCCCGCTCCTCGGTACTGAAGATGTCGGACAGACCGTCGTCGAAGGCCCAGTGGAGGTTGCCAGTCGACGGGTCGAGGAGGTCGAGGATCACCCCGTCGGCCCGGACCAGACGCCCGGCCTGGGCGACCACGTCGTTGAGGATCTCCTCGGGCTCGCGCAGGATCGTGATCCGCGCGGCGATCTCGCGCAGCGCCTGCTCCGCCTCCGCCCGGCGGCCGAGGGCCTCGCGAGAACGGTCGAGCTCATCGATCAGGCGGGTGGTCCGGATCGTGATGGCCGCCTGATCCGCGATCGCCTCGAGCAGGCCGCCGTCCTTCTCGCCCCAAGCGTCGGGCCGGCTGCTGAAGACGGTCAGCGCGCCGATCGCGACACCCTCGACGGTGAGCGGCGCCGCCATCACCGAATGCAGCCCGGAACCGCTGACGTACTGGTCCGCGCCCCGGCCGTGGGAGAAGCGCGTGTCGTTGACGTAATCGCCCGACCAGAACGCCCGGCCGCTGACGACCGCCTTGCCCGAGATGCCCTGGTCGAGCGTCTCGTCCGGGTCGTCGGGCCATTCCTCGTCGCTGGGCTGGATCGCGCCGGAGGCGTAGGCCCAGCGCAGGAGGCCGAGCGTTGGGTCGATCAGGTCGATCCGCGCACCATCGGCGCGGAGCAGGCGGGCTGCTTCGTCGACACCAAGCTGGAGGACGGCGGGCAGGTCGGTGGCGGCGCTGATCCGCGCCGCGATCTCCCGCAGGGAGCGCTCGACGTCGGCCCGCTCGGCGAGCTCACCGCGTGATGCGTCGAGCGCCTCGATCAGGCGCGCGTTGCTCATCGAGGCGGCGGCGTGGTCGGCCAAGGCCCGGACGAGCCGGATCGCCGACGGATTGAAGGCGTCCGTCTTGGAGGAGAACGCGCCGAGCGCGCCGAAGACGGTCTCGCCGGAGGCCAGTGGAGCGACGACCATCGAGCGGATGCCGATGTCGCGGACGACGCGGTCGGTCTCGGCCGCGTGCGGGAAAGCGGCGTCGTCCATGTAGTCGCTGGTCATCACAACGGCCCGCTCCGCGACCGCCCGCCCGAACATCCCGACGCCGACCGGGAGGTCGATGCTCCGGACCCAGTTCCGGGTCCGCCGGCTGCGGATGCCGGCATCGTGGGCGAACCGCAGGTGACCGGTCTCTGCATCGATCAGGTAGACCATCGCGCCATCGGCATCGAGCAGGCGCGCGGTCTCGTCGACGGCTTCCTTGAGCAGCTCGTGGACGTCGCCGCTGCCACCGTCCGGGTCGGTCCCGGGGTGCGGGGCGGCAGCCTCGGACCCGTCGATCGCGTCCGCGTCCGGAAGGGCCGGGGCAGCCGCGCGACGCGTGCGCGTGGCTCGCGTGGGAGTGGTCACGGGCCGAGGATACCCGCCCATCGCGAAGCACGGCATCGCCGTTCGCCGATGGCGGCTACGTCATCCGGCCGAGATGGCCACCGTCGCGCGACGACCCGCCGACCCGACCACCGACCGCTCCGATTCGCGGTCGCTTGCCCACCGTGGCCCCGGGATGCCGCCACCGAACATGCAACCCGACGCCGGCCAACCGCCCGGCACAGACACGAAGAGAGGTCACCTGCCAGATGTTCGCCGCACGAACTCCCCTCCGCACCTCCGATGTCATCGTCCGCGCCGTCATCGTCGGCCTCGCCCTCGCCACGGGCTACATCCACTTCACGCTCGGCGGCCTGCTGTTCACGCTGAACGCCGTCGGCTACGCCGTCGCCGCAGTCGCGATGATCGTCCCGCTCGCGCTGGCTGTCCGGTTCCGCTGGGTCGTCCGCATCGGCCTGATGGGCTACGCTGCGACCGCGATCGTCGCCTGGGCGATCATGGGTCCGTACTTCACCACCGCCTACATCGCCAAGGCCATCGAAGTCGCGCTGATCGTCACCCTGGCCGTCGACTTCGCCCGTCACGACGGCAGCCCGGTCGCGGTCGTCCGCCGCGAGATCGCCGCCTTCTCCAGCCTGGTCGGTCGCCGCGGCACCGCCCCGGTCGGCGCCTAGTCCCCACCGCATCGACACGAGGAGTCCCACCGACATGAAGCGCCTGACCCTCACTTTCGGCCTGCTCGCGCTGGCCGCCGTGCTGGCCGCCTGTTCCGGCGCGTCGGCCGGGGCTCCGACGCCGGCCGCACCGGCCGGCAGCCCGAGCGGCGACGCCGTGACGATCGTCGCCAAGGACATCAAGTTCGTCCCGACCGCAGTCTCGGTCAAGGCCGACACCGCCTTCGACATCGTCTTCGACAACCAGGACGGTGCCCCGCACAACATCTCGATCTCGAACGCCTCCGGCGCGAACGTCTTCAAGGGCGACATCGTGTCGGCCCAGAAGGTCACCTACGACGTCCCGGCGCTGACCGCCGGCACGTACGGCTTCATCTGCGAAGTCCATCCCGATATGAAGGGCACGATCACGGTCCAGTGATCGAACCCGGCAGTCCTCGAAGCCCCCGGCATCGGTCGGGGGTTTCGTCACGTCCGGGTCAGACGTCGAGCGGCTCGAACAGGCCGGGCGTGCCGCCGGCGTGCCAGAACGATGACGCTGCGGCCGTCAAGCGCGCCGTCTCGGGCCAGCGCGACCAGGCCGGCCAGGGCCTTGGCCGTGTAGATCGGGTCGACCAGGATCCCTTCGGTGCGTGCCAGCAGCCGGGTCGCGTCCGCGGCGGCCTCTGTCGGCCGGCCGTAGCCGGCGCCGAGCTGGCTGCCATCGAGGACGACCTCCGCGTCGCCGACCTCGGCCAGACCCTCGATCCCGCCGAGCGCGGTGACAATGGCCGCGATGTCCGAGCGCAACGGGTCCGGCGGCGTGACGGCGACGCCACGGACGGTGGTCGTCAGGCCCGCGGTCCGGAGTCCGACGAGGAGCCCGGCCTGGGTGCCACCGGTCGCGGACGGGACGACCACGGTGTCTGGCCGCAGGCCTGCCCCCGCCGCCCCCTCGGCGAGCTCCAAGCCGGCGAGCACCTGTCCGATCGCCCCGACGATCCCCGTCCCTCCGATTCGCCACGAGATACGGGCGGCGACCCGCTCCACGAAGCTCCGCGAGGACGCGGTCGACGATGGCGGAGCGCTCGGCGCGGTCGTCGGTCGCAGCCTGGTGGACCGTCGCCCCGAGCAACTCGTCGAGTCGCGCGCCCGGAGTGGGCGGGTCGACCGGCGGCCCGGACAGGACGAGGTGGACGGCAAGGCCCGCCTTCGCGCCGGCCGCGGCGGTCAGCCGTGCATGGTTCGACCAGCGCCGGCCGGAGGTCACCAGCGTGTCGGCTCCCTCGGCCAGCGCGGCTCCGACCAGGAACTCCAGGTTGCGCAGCTTGTTGCCACCGAACGCGAGCGGCAGGAGGTCCTCGCGCTTGATCCAGACGTCGGCCCGCCCACCAAGCGCCGCGGAGAAGCGCGGCAGGGGCGTCAGCGGCGAGGGACCGTCGAGCAGGCCGAAGCGCGGGAACCGCTGCGGATCGGGGACCCAGGTGACCACGCGCCGGATGGTACCCGCTCGTATCATCGGCCCCATGGCCACTCGCGTCCGTCCCGACGACCGTCACACCACCGTCGGCCAGCATCCGGGCATGGAACGCTCGATCGCGATCTCGAAGCCGCTCGTCGGCTCCGAGCGGCTCTATTCGTCGATCGTCTCGACCGCGCCGGGCGACCGGACCCGGATCCACCACCACGGCGACTGCGAGACCTCGATCTACATCCTGGCCGGCGCCGCCGACTACACCTGGGGCCCGACCGGCGTCGAGCAGTCGATGGCAGCGGGGGCCGGCGACTTCGTCTACATCCCGGCCGGCGAGATCCACGTCGAGGCCAACGCGTCGGCGACCGAGCCGCTCGTCGTCGTGCTGACGCGGAACTGCCCCGATTCGCACGTGGTCTATCTCGACGGCGGTCCCGATGGGGCCGACGACGTGCCGGCGCCGTGTTGAGGGCCTGAGCGACGCGGTCGCTCCGACAGCTCCTCGAGCAGCACGGGCTGGCCGACATCCCCGAGGTCGCGTTCCCGAACGACGGCTGGTCGGGCTCGACGCTGACCGCGCTCGATCGCGGTGACGCGCGGTTCATCCTCAAGCGGACCTCGCCCGAGGCGGACTGGATCGTGCGTGCGACGCGCGACATCGGCCTGCGCGAGGGGTTCATCGCCGGGACGGGGCTGCGCCTCGCCGAGCCGCTCGTGGCGCCGTACCTGGGCGCCGGTAGCGACGGTCCGTCGATCGCGATGCTCATGCCAGACCTGACCAACGAGCTCATCGCCTGGGACCGGCCGGGTCAGGACCCGGTCGTCGGCCCGGCGACGCTCGACCACGTCATCGATGGCGATCGCCGGGCTGCATGCGATGCCCTGGGCGGACTACCGGCCGACGACCCCGGACTGGGGCTGGCCGTGGTGCCCGCTGCGCGAGCGGCTGCTCCTGCTCACCCGCCCGTCGGCCGAGCGCTACCGCGCGGAGGGCCTCGCCGTCGGCGATCGCTTCCTGGCCGGGTGGGATGCGTTCGAACGCCTGGCCCCGGCCGGACGCGCGGACGCTGATCGCCGGGCTGTCGGAGGACCCGGCGCCGCTCCTGACGGCGCTCGGCCGGCTCCCGGCGACGGGGATCCACGGCGATCTCAAGCTCGCCAACGTGGCGCTCCTCGACGACGGCCGGGTCGGGCTCATCGACTGGCAGATGATGACCCTGGCGCCGGTGGCGGTCGAGCTCGCCTGGATGCTGGTCTCGAACTCGGCGTCGCTCCCGCTCGAACCCGAGGCGGTCCTGGCGCGCTATCGCGAGACCGCCGCCCGGACCGCGCGGTCGAGCCTGCGCCTCGGCGCGCGGTTTGCCGACGGTGACCCGGCCGGGACATCGTCGCTCACCCTGCCGCCACGCGGCCCCGAGCGGACGATCGGCGACTGGGACGCGCAACGTGACCTGACCTGGATCGTCGGGCTGCTGCTGCGCGGCTGGCGCAAGGGTCTCGATGCCGAGGCGGACGTCGTCCTCGGCTCGGGAGTCCGGGCGACGGACGATCTCGCCTGGTGGTCGGCGCAGGCGGTCGAGGCCGCCGGCCGGCGGCTACCCTAACCCCTCGACCACAGAGAGGAGCCTGCCGTGCCCAAGAGCGTACCCGTGCTGCCTGGCATCGAGCCAAGCAGCTATCCGTTCAGCCAGGTCGTCGAGGCCAACGGCTTCGTCTTCGTGGCAGGCCAGGTCGGTGAGGCCCCAGGCGGGCATGGCGCCGTCCCGGGCGGGATCGTCCCCGAGACCCGGGCGATGCTCGACAACGTCGGGCGACTGCTGCGTGCAGCCGGCCTCGATTACGCCGACGTCGTCAAGTCGACGGTCTACCTGCGTGACTTCGGCGACTTCGCCGAGTTCAACACGGTCTACCGCGAATACTTCCCGACGGAGCCGCCGACCAGGGCGACGGTGGGCGTGACCGCCCTGGCCGCGGACTTCCGGGTGGAGATCGAGGTCCTCGCCGTCCGCTAGTCGACGACCGTGAAGCTGTCGATCGCGACGTACGGGTGGCCGGCGGTCCCGAGCACCTGGATCGTGAGCGTGTGCGCGCCGGCCGACGCCCAGCTCTTGCTGAAGACCGCCTTCCGCGCCGTGAAGGAACGCGCGTAGAGGTCCACGGTCTTCAGATACGTGCCGTCGACAAGGACCCTCGCCTTGCCACGCGTCGGTCCCACCGGGCCGTACCAGACGACCGTGGAGCCGCTGAACGTGAACGTCGCACTGGCACCCGCCTTCGTGTCGTATTTGGCGGCGTTGCCGGCGTACCCGGAAGAGCCGGCCGTCCGCCAAGTGCCGCGGTAGGCGATCTTCGAGCTCGTTTCGGAATAGCGATGGGTTGCCCTCGTTGCGGCGACCACCGCCGCTGGGGCCGGCGCCTTCGCTGCGGGCGCTGGCGTCGCGGGCGCCGCAGGCGCAGGGGCGGCGGCCGCGCTCCGGTAGACCGTCATGACCTTGCTGACATAGCTCGTCGCGTAGGCCGACCAACCGGTCGCCTGGCTCGACCCGGTCAGCCACCAGTAGGCGACGCGGCGCCAGCTGTCGAGGCTGGCGTACAGGCTGCGGAACTTGCCGGCCGCCACGATCTCCTGGTTGGCCGGGGTCGGCTTCGCGCTGGCGCTCCCGAGGTAGCGCAGCGCCCACGACGGCCAGTTCGAGGGCATGATCTGGTACTTGCCGTACGCGCCGGACGTGGCGTTCCGCGCGTAGTAGTTCCCGCCCGATTCGACCTTGCCCATGGCGTACATGAAGCGCGACAGGCCGGGGGGATCGGTGGCCAGGGTCGCCGCCGGGGCGAGGACTCCGACGAGGACGATCGTCGCGAGGGTCGCGACAAGGACCGCCTTGAGGCGGCCTGACAGCACTCGCAATGTGGCTCCTTCCTACCGGGACGACGCGGTGAGCGCGCCGAGCGACGGCCGGGCCGCAGCGGAGACGGTGGCTGCAGGCTTGGGGGGCCTGCGGCCGTGGACGTCAGCCGGCGACGTGAGGGTGGTTTGACCTCGCGACACGTGCCGCGGGGCGCTGGGGGACGGTCAGGATAGGGGCGCCTCTCGAGCGAGACAACAGCGAATTCGTACTGGGGACGTGGCCGAATCCCCGCGCGCTCCGCCCTTTGTCGCCCCGCGATCAGTCCGCGGACACCTTCAGCAGGAAGGCCGCAGTCCGGTCGAGGACGTCCTCGAGGACGGGTTTGAGCGTGTGTCCGAGCCGCGGATAGGTGACCAGCTCCGCGTTCTGGAGCTTGCCCATCGACTGCTCGTAGCAGGTCGATCTTGGCGAACGGGTCGGCCTCGCCTGACAGCAGCAGGACCGGGCAGCGGATGGCGGGCCAATGGGCGATCCGGGCGTCCGTTCGTTCGGGCGCCCCGGGTGGATGGAGCGGGTAGCTGAACAGGACAAGGGCGGCGTAGGGCGCGTCCGGTTCCGCGGCGGCGAGGCTGGCGACGCGACCGCCGAACGAGTGCCCACCGACCGCGACATCGGCCGCCGACGGCACCACGAGATGGAAGGCAGGCAACGCATCCTCGGCCTTGCGCTTCGGGAGGTCGATCGCCGTCGCCGTCACGCCGCGCGCCCGCAGGCCGCTGACGAACGGGGCCATGCTGGCCGACGTCCCGCTGGCGCCGTGTCCGAGATAGCAGCGAAGGCGCATCGCGACAGCGTAGCCCGCGCTGGCTATCGTGGCGGCGTGATCGAGCCACGACCCCGCTGCTCCTGGGCCGGCGCCGACCGGCCCGATCCGGACGTCGTGATGGTCGCCTACCACGACGATGAATGGGGCCGGCCGTGTCATGACGACACCGAATTGTTCGAGCGGCTGGCGCTCGAGTCGTTCCAGGCCGGGCTGTCGTGGTCGACGATCCTGCGCAAGCGGGAGGCGTTCCGTGCTGGCGTTCCGCGGCTTCGAGCCGCGTGTCGTGGCCGCCTTCGACGCGGGCGACCGGGAGCGCCTGATGGCCGACGCCGGGATCGTCCGCAACGGCGCCAAGATCGATGCGACCGTGGGAAACGCGGCGGCGCTTCTGGCGACCGCGGCGGAGTTCAGATCGTTCGACGCCTATCTGGCGGAGCGCGTGCCGCCACCGCCGGCGCGGCTGCCGTCCGACGCCAGCGCCGGCTCGATCCCGGCCTCGACGCCAGTGTCGGATGCGCTGTCAGTGGACCTCAAGCGGCGCGGGTTCAAGTTCGTCGGCTCGACCATCGTCTACGCGTTCATGCAGAGCGTCGGACTGGTCGACGACCACCTCCCGGAGTGCTTCCTCTACCAGGGGTAGACCCGTCAGAGGTCGCGGCGATCGAACCACCACGTCGCGGCGCCGAGAACCAGCGCCATCCAGACGATCGACCAGATCACGAACGGGAGTGGCGGAGGCGTCGCGGCGTAGAACGGGTTGGCGTTGGCGAGGTTCGGTGCGCGACCGGCCGCCATCAGCACCACGAGTGACGGCTCGAGACCGTAGATGACCCCGCGCCACAGACCGTCGGTCGGGAACAGCCAGCGGCTCGCCTCGGCGATGGGGCCGAGCGCCGCCACGCCCAGCGCAGACCCGACACCCGCCATGACGCCCGCCATCCAGGCGATCCCGAAACCGACCACGGCGATCGCGCCGGCCGCGATCGACGGCAGGACCGATCCGAGCGCCAGGGTCAGCGTCAACAGCACCAGCGCCTCGCCGACGAGAAAGGAGACCGCCAGGAACGGGTCCGGCGGGCCGTAGCCCGTGAGGAGCACCGTCACACCGATCGCAAGCAGCCCGGAGGTCACCGCGTAGATCCCGACGACGACGGCCGATCCCAGCCAGCGACCGAGCAGCAGGTCGGCGCGACGGATCGGCCGGGCGAGGATGGCGTAGGCGACGCCGCTCTCCAGGTCGCCGCCGATCGCCGGGGCGCCGACGAAGGCCGCGGTGATCGCCAGCACGAAGCTGAACATGAACGCGACCAGGATCAGCACCTGGGAGACGCCGATCTGGATCTCGAGCGAGTCCGAGCCGTTCTCGGTCGCGAGCGTGACAAGGCGGTCGAGCCCCCAGCCGACGAGGGCGACCGAGACGACGGTCAGGATCGTCAACACCCAGACCACCCGCCGGCGGACGAGCTCCTTGACCGTCAGCCGCGCGATGACGATCACGAGTCCGCACTCCCGGACTCGGCCAGCAACTCGAAGAAGCGTGCCTCGAGCGAGCCGCGCCCCGGCTCCACGGCGTGGACGCGGCCGCCGGTCGCGATCAGTGCGGCGACGAGGTCCGGGATCCGCTCGGCGGCAAGCGGACGGACCGAGAGCCAGTCGCCTTCGAGCGTCACGGGGCCGAACGCCGCGGCGGCCGCCCGGCCCGCATCGCCGAGCTCGGTGACGCGCATGCGCACCCCATCAGAGGCGACGACCTCGTCGAGCGACCCGGACGCGATGATCCGGCCGTGGTCGAGGATGATCACGCGGTCGCAGACCCGCTCGACCTCGGTCAGCAGGTGCGAGTTGAGGATCACCGTGGCCCCGCGGTCACGGGCGGCGCGCACGATGGCCCGGACGTCGGTGCGACCGACGGGATCGAGCGCCGACGTCGGCTCGTCGAGGAGGACGAGGTCGGGGTCGCCGAGCAGCGCGACGCCGAGCCCGAGCCGCTGCTGCATCCCCTTCGAGAACGCGTTGACGGGATCGTCCGCGCGATCGACCAGTCCGACGAGGGCGAGCGCGTCGTCGATCGCACCGGGCACGCCGGGCGGTCGGGACCCGGGCGAGCTCAGCGTGGAGGGCAAGGACCTCGCGCGCGTGGAGCCACGGTTGGTAGCGGAACAGCTCGGGCAGGTAGCCGATGGCGGCGCGCGCCCGACGGTCGCCGAGCGGCGCGCCGAGGACCTGCCCCGAGCCGGCGGTCGGGCGCACCAGGCCGAGGAGCAGCTTGATGGTCGTCGTCTTGCCAGCGCCATTGGGGCCGAGCAGACCGACCAGCTCGCCGCGGCCGACGGTCAGGCTGAGACCTTCGAGGGCGATCGTCTTGCCGTAGCGTCTTCGCAACCTCGTGGAGGTCGATCGCCGGCGTTGACACGCTAGCTGTCACAGGTCGCCATCAAGGTTCGGTTCATCGATCCCAAAGACGGAGTGATGGAGAGGTCAGTGATGTTCGACATCGAATGCCCATGGTGCGCCGGTCCGGCCACCGTCGAGGTCGCCGAGCGCGACGAGTTCGAGTGCGCGGGCTGCGCCATCCGCGTCGAGGTCGTCGGCGGTCCGGTCAGCGACCCGCTCGCGCAGGCTGCCTAGGACCTGCCTCATCGCGGCATCACCGTTGCGTGCCGCATCGCCGCGATCGGGGCGAAGACGAGCGCGATCGTGGCGACCGCGATGCCGATGAGCGCGATGGTCGCGGATCCGCTGGTCAGGTCGATGAGCGCGCCACCGACCAGGAGGCCGATCGGCTGGAGGCCGAGCGAGATCGACCGCGCCGTGCTCCCGATCCGCCCGAGCAGGTCGTCGGGCGAATAGGCCGTGCGCAGGGTGATGTACGTCACCAGCACCATCGACTGCGCGATCCCGGCGACGAACGCCGCACCGATCTGGAGCGGGGTCGCGACCGAGACCGCCACGACGACCAAGCGCGAGCCCGATCACGAGATTGCCGCCGAGCAGGATCTCGGCGACCCGGCCGCGTCCGATGCGACGAGCCGTGAGGAGCGATCCGAGGACGGTTCCGACGCCGTACGAGGCCAGGATCAGCCCCAGGACGGACGGTGGCTCCCCAAGGTCGCGCGTGACGTGGACGGCGAGTGCGGTGACCAGCGGTGCCAGCAGGATCGAGGTCGCGCCCCAGAACAGGATGACCGTCCGCAGGGTCGGGTCGGCGGCGATGAAGTCGATCCCCTCGCGGATCTCCGTCAGGAGCCGGCGACGGGGACGATCGACGGGAGCGCGCAGGTCGCGCCGGACGAACAGCAGACCGAGTGCCGACAGCGCGAACGACAGCGCGTCGATGGCGAGGGTCGGACCGGGGCCGATCGTCGCGGCCAGGACGCCGGCGATGGCTGGACCGATGATGTAGCCCGCTGAGTAGACGGCCTCGAAATAGGAGTTGGCCCGGCCGATCTGGCTGCGCCCGACGAGGGCCGGCACGGACGCGGTGTAGCCGGCAAGGAAGAACGAGCGAAGGATGCTCGTCGGGGCCGCGACGAGCAGGATGACCGCCATCGTCGGACCGCCGAGCGCGACCGAGATGGGGATGAGCGCGGTCAGGCCGGCCCGTCCGAGGTCGGCCAGGAACATCATCCGCTTGCGATCGCTCCGATCGGCGATGGCCCCCGCGACCATCCCGAAGAAGAGGTCGGGCAGCGTCTGCAGTGCGCCGACGATGCCCATCGCGAAACCCGACCCGGTCAACGCCAGGACGAGCAGAGGCAGAGCCGCGAAGCTGACCCCGTCGCCGAGCGACGAGATCCCCTGGCTGGTCAGCAGGACCCGGAAATCTCGGTTCTGTGCGAGGGGGACGTCGATCGGCTCGGCGAGCGGCTGGGCGGCCGGCTCTGAGGGCATCGTCGGATGGTACTGAGGGCGGTGCGAGGCCGCTGTCCGTGACGTGGAGGCGCCCGCGGGATCGCGATCTAGAGGTCGGCGACAGCGCGTACGATTCGGGCGTGGACCCCATCGTCGAGGCGACCGATCGACTGATCCGGGCCGGGCGGCGGCTCGGGGCCAGGGGCCTCATCTCAGCCGGCGAGGGCAATCTCTCGATCCGGCTCGACGCCGACCGCCTGCTGGTCACCCCGGCAGGCATGCGCAAGGACGAGCTGGCGCCCGACGACCTGGTCGTCGTCTGGATCGGCCACAGCGAACGCGATGCCGTGTCGCGCAGCGGCCGCGGCCCCACCTCCGACCTGGCGATCCACCTCGCTGTGCACGCGGTCCGGCCCGATATCGGCGCGGTCGCCCACGCCCACCTCCCCGCGGCGATGGGCCTGACCCTGGCCGGCGAAGTGCCCGATCCATCGGCCCTGCCCGAGACGGCGTTGCTGCTACCGCGCCTGCCGTACCTGTCCCTCGGGATCCCGGGGAGTGCCGAGCTGGCCGGCCGAATCGCTGCGGCTCTGTCCGAGCCTTTGGAGCCGCCTGAGCCCCTGGCCTCGGCGGTCCTCCTCGAGCGCCACGGCGCCGTGGCCGTCGGCGCTGATCCCGACCACGCGGTCAACCGCCTCGAGCTCGTCGAGGTGCTGTGTCGGACATGGCGCGACGCGCTCCTGATTCGCGCGGCGAGGGCCTCCCTCGCTATTGTGGAGACACCCAGCCCAGGGTCGTAGTCGGAGGGACCATGAACGCGCGTGCCTACCTGGCCGAATTGCTCGGCACATTCATGTTCATGATGGTCGGCTATACGTCGTTCGCTGCCATCAGCCTCGCCGCACCGGCCACGACCGGACTCGTGGTCGTGCCGTTCGCGTTCGGTTTCGGACTGCTGGCGGCGATCTTCGCCTTCGGCCACATCTCCGGGGGCCACTTCAATCCGGCGGTCACGGTCGGGATCGTCCTCGATGGTCGCCTGCCGGCGGTCGAGGGCGTCGGCTACGTCGTCGCGCAGATCATCGGTGCCATCGCCGCGGCAGCGGTCCTCTACGCGTCGCTCGGCCAGGCGACCGTGGCAGCCGGCATCACCAAGCCCGGTGCGGGCGTCAGCGACGCCAGCGCACTCCTCCTGGAGACCATCTTCACCGCGATCTTCGTGGCAGTGATCCTCGTCTCCAGCAAGCGCGCACCACAGATCGCCGGACTCGCCATCCCGTTCACGCTGGTGGCGATCCATTTCGCGATCGCGACGGTCACCGGGTCGTCGGTCAACCCGGCACGGTCGATCGGCTCGGCGCTGGTCGGTGGCGACCTGACGGGCCTGTGGATCTACATCGTCGGTCCGACCGTCGGCGGCATCCTGGGCTGGGCCGTCTATCGCGGGACGAACAACCCCGAGGATCCGGACGACCTCGCGCAGGTCGAGGACAAGCTCGCCTAGAGGTCCTCGAGGCTGAACCGCCGGGCGTTGCCCATCTGGGCCCAGACGCGGGCCTGGGTGACGCCCAGCATCTGACGGATGTGGTTCCGGTCGTGGTGGACCCATTCGCCGAGGAGCTCGTCCACGCGTAACGGCCCGACCGCCGGGTGCATCCCGACACGCCCCATCGCGTCCGGCCGGAGAGACCGGACAAGCATCACGCCGTCGGCGCGGAGCGCCTCGAACTCGGCCGCGAGCTCCGCGGCCGGCCGGAGATGATCGCGCCGCGCCTCGGCGACAGCCGGTGGGTCCCAGTCCTCGAGATCGGCCGGGATGTCCGGCCGGTCCGCTGCCAGGATCCGGCGGATGCGGCCGGCAAAGCCACGACGCTCGGCTTCGATCATGTGGCCGACGCACTCGTTGGCGCTCCACTCGCCCGGCTCGGGTCGCCAGCCGCCGTCGTCGCCGAGGGAGACCAACTCCGCGACGACGGTCGCGACGGACGCGGCGAGGAGGTCGGCGATGCGTGCCGGCGGGAGCGCAGGCGGTTCGGTCATGGGGCGCTGTCCCTCTCGTGTCCGGTGGCGGACCTCGGGCCGCTCGGTGGCGACGCTGCGCGAAGGAGGGCCAAGCGCTCGACGGCGACGACGGTCATTGCGTCACTGATCCGCCCATCGAGGGTCATCGCCAGGACATCGGCGAAGGGCACCCAGCGGATCACCAGCTGCTCTGTCCCATCCGGTGTCGCGTCGCCTTGACTGAGGTGGGTGGCGACGAACAGCACCGCGAGTTCGTCGCTGACACTGTTGGAGAGGTGGACACGCGCCAGCTCGCGCCAGTCCGACGCCTCGACACCTGTCTCTTCGAGCAACTCCCGTCGGGCGCCATCGAGCGCGCTCTCCCCGACCGGGACGCCACCCTCCGGGATCTCCCAAGAATACGCGTCGAGTGCGTACCGATGCTGTCCGACGAGCAGAACTCGATCGGCATCATCCAATGCGAGCACGCCCGCCGCGAGATTGGCGAAGTGGACGACGCCGTAGATCCCTGGGGCGCCATCTGGTCGGGTGACCTCGTCATGCCAGACCGTGATCCACGCGTTCTGGTACGCGATCCGTCGCGCTCGCCGTAGCCACGGACCGCTGGCGACCGCGGACCCGTCATCGGCACGTATCGCGGAGCCGGTCGCGAGCTCGTCGTCCATGGCGGCATCGTCGCATGGCCAGGTTCCTTTCGCGCGCCGGCCACCCCAGGCCCACGCCCGACCCCGGGCTAGACTGCCGCCATGGCACGCCCCAGGATCTCGGCCAAGGCCGAGCGCTTCACCGAATCCGTCATCCGCGAGATGAACCGGCTCGCGGTCGCGGCCGGTGCGGTCAGCCTCGCCCAGGGCTTTCCCGACTTCCCGTGCCCGCCCGAGCTCAAGGACGGCTGCCGCGGCAGCCGTCGCCGACGACATCAACCAGTACGCCATCACCTGGGGCGAGCAAGCCCCTGCGCGACGCGATCGCCGCGACGACCGCGCGCCAGTTCCCCGGCTGGGGCGCGATCGATCCCGAGACCCAGGTCACCGTCACCTGCGGCGCGACCGAGGCGATGATGGCCGCCATGCTCGGGTTGCTCGACCCGGGCGACGAGATCGTCGTGTTCGAGCCCTACTACGAGAACTATGGCCCCGACGCGATCCTGGCCGGCGCGGTCCCGCGCTACGTCACGCTGCACGAACCGGATTGGTCGATCGATCCGGACGAGCTGCGGGCGGCGTTCGGTCCGCGGACCCGGGCGATCGTCGTCAACTCGCCGCACAACCCGACCGGCAAGGTGTTCTCGCGGGCCGAGCTGGACCTGATCGCCGGCCTGTGCATCGAGTTCGACGCGCTCGCCTTCACCGACGACATCTACGAGCACATCGTCTTCGAGGGTGAGCACATCCCGCTCGCGAGCCTCCCCGGGATGGCCGAGCGGACCGTCTCGATCCATTCGATGTCGAAGACCTACTCGGTCACCGGCTGGCGGATCGGCTGGACGATCGCGCCGCCCGATCTGTCGGTCGGCATCCGCCGCGTCCACGACTTCCTGACCGTCGGGGCGGCCGCGCCGTTGCAGGCCGCGGCCGTCGTGGCGCTCGACTTCCCGGACGCGTACTACCGCGACCTCGTCGACGGCTACCGGGCCCGCCGCGACCTGCTCCTGCCAGCGCTGCGGACGGCCGGCTTCCGGATCCACGAACCGGCCGGGGCCTACTACGTCATGACCGACATCGCCGACCTGGCTCGAGACGGCGAGGACGACGTCGCCTTCGCCCTCCGGCTCATCGCCGACCCGGGCGTCGCGGCGGTGCCCGGTTCGTCGTTCTTCTCACGACCGGAGCTCGGCCGGACCAAGGTGCGTTTCGCGTTCCCGAAGCGACACGAGACGCTGACGGCTGCTGCGGAACGCCTGGCCCGGTTGGCGGTCCGCGCCTGAAAGCGGCCCAGCGGTTGCGCCTGATCCGGCCTAGCGCGTCGCGACGCGCCCGACCAGGTCGAGGATCGTCCGCCGTGCATCGATCGTGTCGAACCGCATCAGCGGATCGGGCTCGATGGCGTGCTCGACGACCTTGCCACCGATGCGCGAGTAGATGACCGGGTAGATCGCACCGGATCCGTCGCCCTCGAGCGTCGCAGCCAGCGCATCGGGCCCGCCCTGATCCAGGACGTACGCCAGCGGCTGGACCCCGTCGTCGCGCATCCCGCCAGCCGGGTCAGCGGTCAGCACCCGGGCGAGATAGCCGCGCTGGTGGAAGAGCTCGGGCGCTCCCGGACAGCTCGGCACCGATGAAGCCCGGGATCGCATCGATCGCGAGGTGGGGTCGCTCGGGTTCGATCCCGAAGTGCGTCCGTGCGATCCGCGCGGCCAGCACGCGGGCGTTGTAGCGGGCGCCGTGAACGGCCCCTGAGTTCGCCGGCACGCCGTGCTTCTGGAGGCCCTTCGCGCCCTGGCCGATCGTCCCACCGAAGAAGATGCCGGGCACGGTCGTGCTCTCCCAGAACGGGGTCTGGACCGGCAGCCGGCTCTGCCCGACGGTCTGGACGCCCAGCTCGGGAAGATCGAGCAGCGGCGCCACGAACCCGGTGGCGGAGATCACGTCGTCGAACTCGAGGGCGAGGTCGGCGCCACCGTCGGTGCGCCGGAGACCGACGGTCAGCCGGCCATCGGACCCGCGCTCGATGCGGTCCAGCGAGCCGTCCAGAACGCTCACCCCGCCGCCGAGGACGTAGTCTTCGTACGGTTGAACGTAGCGTGCCCGGACGCCCACGAGCGTCTTCGTGTCGACCGATAGCTTGAGCTTCGACGGTGAGACGAGGACGAGCTGGCGCGCCCACGGCAGAAGCCCCGTGGCGAGCTCGAAGCCGGAGTTCTGCTTGCCGATGATGAGCACTCGCCGATCGGCGTACGTCTCGGCCGGCTGGACATCGGCGTAGTGGATCGCGTGTTCCATCGCGGGGCCGGGCGGGGTGTACGGCTCGGCGACGCCCACGGCCAGGACGAGCACTCGGGAGCGATAGACGCCGTCGGTCGTCTCGATCTCGAAGCGTTCGCCGTCGGGGCCCTCGACGCGGCGGGTCGCCGTCCAGCGGCAGCCGTACCGGACTGCCACGCGACCGCGCTCGGCGAAGGCGACGAGGTTGGCCTCCATCTCGGGCCGCGACGGGAAATACGACGTCCCGTCCATCAGCCCGGGCTGGATGGCCGTGCAGCTCGGGTCCGCTCCGAGGAGGCTGTTCCAGTCGTAGCGCTCGTACTCGCGCGACCCGCGCTCGGCCGGGGCGTGCGGCTTGGTCCACGACAACAATCGCTGGAAGAACGGCCAGCGGCGGAACATCCCGCCAGCCGATGGGTCGGCCGAGATGACGGCGTGGTCGACGCCCAGACGCGACAGCGAGTACGAGACCTGGAGCGCTCCCGGGCCACTCCCGACGACGACGACCGGATATTCGCCCGGCGGGAACGGCTCGCTCAGCTCCGCCATCGGTTCGCGGCCCGCAGCCGGCGGGCCTGCGCCTGGAGCATGCGATACATCACGCGCGGGTTGTCGACGAGGAACGGCTCGAAGCTCTGGCCGGGAAGGACCAGGCAGCGCAGCGGCCGCAGCGCGACCACGTCGGCGATGGGCGTCTCGCCAAGGAGGACGGAGACCTCGCCGAAGAAGTCGCCGCGGCCGAGCCGGGCGCGCTCGTCGCCATCGATGACGATCGCGGCCTCGCCGTCGAGGATGATGTAGAAGGCGGAGCCGGCGAGGCCCTGGCGGAGGACCTTTTCGCCCTCCGCAAAGGCGGCCTCCTCGAAGAGGTGGACGATGGCCGCCAGACGAGGACCGGGCAAGTCAGCGAACAGCGCGAAGCCAGCGATCGCGTCGATCAGCTCCTCGCGCTCAGCCATGATGCGCATCGTCGCAGAAGTTCCGTTCCCGTGGAAGGCGTCGGGCGCGGTTGACGCCCCGCCTTTGGGCGGCGCAGCATGGCGGCGAAGGCGCAGGAGGACTCATGACGCTCACTCGGGACCGCAAGTCAGAGCTGCTGGCGGGCGCCCGGCTGTTCGACGGTGTCGACGCCGACGGGATGGAACGGATCGCGGCAGTCGCGGTCCAGGTCGATTTCCCGGCGAACCATGTCATCGCGCGCCAGGGCGAGATCGGGACGGGTTTCTTCGTCGTCGTCGACGGCGCGGTCCGGGTCGTTCGCGACGGCGAGACCATCGCGACCCTCGGTCCGGGCGACTTCTTCGGGGAGCTGTCGGTGCTCGATGGGAAGCCACGGAACGCCTCGGTCGTCGCCGACGGACCGACCAGCTGCCTCGCCCTCCCGACGTGGGACTTCGAGACCGTCCTGCGCGAGGAGCCAAGCGTCGCCATCGCGATCCTGCGCGAGCTGGCCGGCCGCCTGCGCGATCTGACCGAAGCCGACCGGCACTGACCGCCATCCGGGTGCCCCAGGGATGACCGAATCCGGGACGTTGGCGCGCGGGACCTTCACCTTCCTGTTCAGCGACATCGAAGGCTCGACGCGCATCGAGCAGACGATCGGCCGGGACCGCTACGCCGAGCTGCGTGGCCGCCATCGCGAGATCCTTCGAGCCGCGACCGAGGCGCACGGAGGGATCGAACAGGGCACAGAGGGCGATTCCCTGTTCGTCGCGTTCCATGAGGCGCCGGACGCGGTCGAGGCGGCCGTCGCGGCGCAACGCGCCCTGGCGGCCGAACCGTGGCCCGAGGGCGCGACGATCAAGGTTCGGATGGGCCTCCACACCGGTGGTGCCGAACAGTCGGGGGAGAGCCTCGTCGGTCTCGGCATCAACCGGGCGGCGCGGCTCGCGGCTCTTGCCCACGGCGGGCAGATCCTCGCGTCCAGCCTGGTCCGCGACCAGCTCGACGACCACCCGGTCGAGGGCGTCACGATGCGGGACCTCGGGGAGCACCGGCTCAAGGACCTCAGTGCGCCGGTGCGGATCGTCCAGGTCATCGCCGATGGCCTTCCGTCCGACTTCCCGGCGCTCCGTTCGCTGGATGCTCGGCCCAACAACCTGCCGACCCAGCTGACGACGTTCGTCGGTCGCGATGCGGAGCTCGAGGCCGCCGCCCGGCTGCTGGCAGGGACCCGGCTGCTGACGCTGACCGGGCCGGGCGGCACCGGCAAGACACGGCTCTCGCTCCAGCTCGCGGCGCGATCGTCCGATGACTTCCCGGACGGCGTCTTCTTCGTGCCGCTCGAACCGATCCGCGATCCGATGCTCGTCGCGCCACGGATCGCGAGCGCGCTCGGCGTCGCCGAGAGCACCGGTCGCCCGATCGAGGAATCGCTCGCCGACTGGCTGCGCGACAAGCGCCTCCTCCTCGTCCTCGACAACTTCGAGCAGGTCGTCGCCGCCGCATCGATCGTGGCCGACCTGCTGCGCGCCGCGCCGGACATCAAGGCGGTCGTGACGAGCCGTGCCGTCCTGCACGTCTCGGGTGAGCAGGAGTACGAGGTTCCCGGGCCTGCCGGCACCGCCGGACCCCAGCCAGGAATCCGGCATGGAGCGGATGACGCGTGGCGGCGGGGATCGGCCGATCGACCTGGTCGCGCTGGGTCAGTACGCGGCGGTCCGCCTCTTCATCGAGCGGGCGGTCGCCGTTCGCCCGGCTTCGCGGTCACCAACGAGAACGCGCCGGCCGTGGCCGCGATCAGCGCGCGGCTCCACGGGATGCCGCTCGCCATCGAGCTGGCGGCGGCCCGCATCAAGCTGCTCAGCCCCGACGCGATCCTGGTCCGGCTCGATCACCAGCTCGATGTCCTGGCGGCCGGCGCGCGCGACCTGCCCGAACGCCAGCAGACGCTTCGCGGCGCGATCGCCTGGAGCTACGACCTGCTCGACGACGGCGGGAAGCGGCTGCTCGATCGGTTGTCCGTCTTCGCCGCTGGGTGCGACCTGGCCTCGGCTGAGGCGATCTGCGGTCCATCGTCCGAGATCGGTGGCGACATCCTCGACGGGTTGATGGCCCTCGTCGACCAGAGCCTGGTCAAGGTCGAGGAGACCGCCGCCGGCGAGACCCGGTTCCGGCTCCTGGACACGATCCGGGAGTACGCCGCCGAACGGCTCGAGGCCGACGGTGAGACCGACCTCATCCGCGCTCGCCATCGCGACTGGTACGTGGCGCTCGTCCCGCAGGCGGCCGCCGAGCTCTCCGGGCCCGACCAGCGACGCTGGCTCGATCGCCTCGAGCTCGAGCACGACGACATCCGCGCCGTCCTCGACCGCGCGGTCGCGGCGCCCGATCCGCCGGTCGCGATCGGGGTCGCCTTCTCGATGTGGCGCTTCTGGCAGAAGCACGGCCACCTCGCCGAAGCGCGCCGACGGCTGGAAGCGATGGAGTCGGCGCCGTGGTCGCACGACGACCCTCGACTGCGTGCCAAGCTCGAGGAGGCGCTCGGCGGGACATGCTGGTGGCAGGGCGACCTCGAGGGGATGACGCCGCGCTATCGGGAGGCCCTCGAGATCTGGCAGACGCTCGACGACGAGGCCGAGCTCGCCAACGCCTACTACAACGCATCGTTCACCTACTCCACCAACGTCGGGTTCGGGCCGGCGGACGGAGATGGCGATCAGACCGGGTTGCTCTACCTCGAACGCGCGCGCGACACCTTTCGCCGCTTAGGCGACAGGCGAGGCGAAGGCAACGCGCTCTGGGGCCTCGGCAACTACCGCTACTTCCGGAAATTCCCCGGGAACGGCGAGGAGCAGTTCCGCGAGACGCTGACGATCTTCGGCGAGGTCGGCGACCTGACGATGGAGGCATGGGCACTCCACATGCTCGGGACGTCGCTGCTGCGCAACGGGCACGTCGACGAGGCGCGGGAGAACATCGCGCACGCGATCCGCCACTTCCATGCCTCCGGGGATGCGTCGGGCCTGACCCTCACCCTCGACGACATGTCTGCCGTCGCGGTCGCGGACGGCGACCTGCCGCGGGCGGCGCGGCTCCGGGGTGCCGCTCGCAACCTGACGGTCGAGACCGGCGCGGGGCTGGCGGGCTACGTCGAGGACACGTTCGAGACCGGGGCACGACCGGGCGTGCGCCGCACCAGATGTCGTCCGACGAGCTCGCCCGCTACGAGGCCGAGGGTGCGGCCTGGACCCTCGACGAGGCGACGGCCTACGCCCTCGAGGGCAGCGATCCGGTCGCCTCGAACGCCCGGCACGAGGCGTAGCATCAACGGTGACCGCCGAACCGTTCCACCTCGAGTCGTGCCGATCGTCCTGGTCGACGACGCGGAGACCGAGCCGCGGAGGGCCACGCCGCAGAACCCGACCCCGGCCTGCTGATGCTGACCTGCGCGAACTGCGGCGCCACGATGGATGAGCGCAAGTGCAAGCTCATCTGCCGCTGCGGCTACTTCCTGTCCTGCTCGGACTACTACTGAGCGGCCGCGGGTCCCTCCGGGGAGAAGCAAGTAGACTTGCCCTCCGATGACCACCCAGACGACGCCGTCCGAGCCGCACCCGCGAGAAGACCGGGATCCCCAAGAACCCCGGGCGCCGCGACCTCGGGTTGAAGGCGACGCTCGTCTTCCCGAACCGCGAGATCGTCGAGAAGTATTACGTCCCGATCATCTACACGGCCTGCCGGACGTGCTACTCCGAGCAGGACCCGGACGAGATCTTCCGGCGCGCCGTCGATGGCGACTTCGACCCGCTCAAGATGCAGAAGCTGATCAGCTCGGTCATCGAATCCGGCCACGGCTCGACCATCGAGCACGTCGTCTTCACCTTCGCCATCAGCGGCGTCTCGCGCACGCTGTCGCACCAGCTCGTCCGACATCGGGCCGGCGTCGCCTTCGACCAGCAGAGCCAGCGCTACGTCAAGTTCAAGGGCGCGGCGACGATGCTCCCCCATTCGATCGCCGAGGGCGATCCCGACCTGCGCGAGCGCTACGAGGAGCAGGTCGACGGCGCACTCGGGCTCTACGGCGAGCTCGTCGAGGCCGGGATACCCGGTGAGGACGCTCGGCTTCGTCTTCCCCAACGCGACGCGGACCAATCTCGTGATGACGACGAACCTGCGGGCGCTCATCCACATGTCCGGCCTGCGGCTGTGCACGATGGCCCAGTGGGAGATCCGGCGTCTCTTCCAGCTGATCCGCCACGAGGTCTTCGCGGTCTCGCCGTTCCTCGGCTCGTTCCTGGCGCCGAAGTGCGTCCCCCTCGGCTACTGCGACGAGTTCGCCAACCGGGACGAGCACTGCCCGATCCGGCCCCACAAGGACCGCGTCCTGGAGGCCTGGGCGGAGAAGGCGGCGGCGGCCAAGGCGGCGGGCCGGGAGCTGCCGGTCGCCTGAGGGCACTCGGCGGCGAGCGGCCGCGGCCGCTAGCCCTCGGCCGGGAGGTCCGCGAGGAAACGCCGGATCACGCGCGCGAGGCGCGGCCCGGCGACCTGGCCAGCGGCGAGGACCTCCTCGTGGGTCAGCGGTTCCCCGCTGTACCCGGCACCGGCGTTGGTGACGAGAGAGACGCCGCACACGTCGAGTCCGACCCAGCGGGCCGCGATGCATTCGAGCACGGTGGACATGCCGACGGCATGACCGCCCAGGCCGGCGAGCATCCGGACCTCGGCCGGGGTCTCGTAGGTCGGTCCGGTCAGGCCGACGTAGATCCCCTCCTCGAGTCCGATCCCCTCCGCCGCGGCCGCGGCGTGCAGACGCTCGCGCAGGCGCGGGTCCCAGGCGTCGGTCAGGTCGGGGAAACGCGGACCCAGCTCGTCCGCGTTGGGGCCGATCAGCGGGCTGCGCCCGGTCAGGTTGATGTGATCGCGCATCACCATCAGCGTGCCCGGACCGAATGACGGATCCAGGCCGCCGGCGGCGTTGGTCAGGACCACCAGACGTGCCCCGAGCTGCTTGAAGAGCAGGACCGGCTGGATGACCAGACCGGGGTCGTTGCCCTCGTACAGGTGGAATCGACCCTGGAGCATCACGACGGACCGACCCGCCAGCGTGCCGAGGAGGAGCAGGCCGGCGTGTCCCGGCGCGGTCGCGGCGGGCCAGCCGGGCAGGTCCGCGAACGGGATCGCGACGGCGTCCTCGAGGTCGTCCGCCAGGCCGCCCAGGCCGGAGCCGAGGACGATCCCGACCTCGGGGACGATGTCGGTCCGGGCGCGCACCGCGGCCACGAGGGCGGCCAGGCGGGCGGGCTGGTCCGCGGGCGGGATCGGGCGCGTGGGGTCGACCGTGGGTGTCTCAGGGGACATCGGGGCCTCCACTACGCATCGTCGGTCGACGGGCGAGGCCGGTGGCTTCTCCGGCCCGACGGAAGTATCGACACCGGGATGCCGATCACGTCCCGTCGGGCTCGGGCCGGCCAGGCGATCGTGGTGAGACGGCAGCCTGGCTTGGCAACGAAGCGCCCGAAGCGACCGGCGGCGGAGCGAACGTCCCTTGATGTGATCGCGGGTCCCTCGATCCTGTCGGCCCCTTCGGGCAAGACCTACGTTAGGGGCCGGTGCCCGGGGCGGTCAACGCGGTTATCCACGAACTCACGGGGAGGGGCTTCTCCACCATCCACGAGTTGTCCGCCGTTGTGGACAGGTTGTGGAGAACAGGCTGCAACCGACCGTCAGCCGCCCATCGCGAACATCTCGATCCGCGGCAGGCTCGACGTCGCCCCCGAGCGGATCTCCGAATAGCGGTCGCCGCGGCGCAGCCAGATCGCCTCGATCGCGTCGGCGAAGTCCGCGTCCGACGCCTCCGGAGCGCAGGATCGCCCGCAGGTCGTGCCCGTCCGCCGCGAAGAGGCAGGTGTAGAGCATCCCCTCGGCCGAGATCCGGGCCCGGGTGCAGTCGCGGCAGAACGGCTGGGTGACCGACGAGATGACGCCGAACTCGCCGCCGCCGTCCGTGTAGCGCCAGCGACCTGCGACCTCGCCGCGATAGGCGGGCTCGGCCGCCTCGACCGGCCAGGCAGCGGCGATCGTCTCGACGATCTCGGCAGCGGGGACCACCTCGTCGAGGCGCCAGCCGTTCGAGTGGCCGACGTCCATGTATTCGATGCAGCGCAGGATCACGCCGGTCTCGCGCGCCCAGGCCGCCATCGGCAGCAGGCTCAATTCGTTGATGCCGCGCCGGACGACCATGTTGATCTTGACCGGGGCGAGTCCCGCCTCGATGGCGGCGTCGATCCCGTCGAGGACCTTCGCGACCGGGAAGTCGATCCCGTTCATCGCGCCGAACACCGCGTCATCGAGCGAATCGAGGCTGACCGTCACCCGCTGCAGCCCCGCCGCGGCCAGCGGCCCCGCGAGCGCCCGCAGCGCCGACCCGTTCGTGGTCAGGGTCAGGTCGATCTCGCCGCCATCGGGTCGCCTGATCGCGGCCAGCATCTCGATCAGGTGCGGCAGATCGCGGCGCACGAGCGGCTCGCCACCGGTGATCCGCAGCTTCTCGACCCCGAGCGACACGAACGCGCGGGCCGTCCGTTCGATCTCCTCGAAGCTCAGGACCTGGTCGCGCGGCAGGAACGCGATAGTCCTTCCCGAAGATCTCCTTGGGCATGCAATAGGTGCACCGGAAATTGCACCGATCCGTGACCGAGATGCGCAGATCGCGCATCGCGCGGCCGAGCGTGTCGGTCGGTCCGGGCCGTCCATCGAAGGTGGTCGGGGCATCCATCGCGTCCATGGTAGCCGCGAACGGCCGGACGCCCGGCGGTACCACCGGCTCAGACCACTGGTACCTCTAGCCAACTGCACCGTACCGACCCCCGCTGCCACGATGCGCCCAAGCAACGGATGTCGGGGAGACCCCTCCCGACGTGCCCGAATGAGGATCGCCACACATGGCTCAGACCGATACGCGACCGGGCTTCCGGCTTCCCTGGACGGCAGAGCATGGCGCTCAGACCGATCAGGCCGAGCCCATGGCATCCGAAACCGCCGAAGCCCCGAGCGCAGAAGCCCCCAACGCCGAAGCCCCGGCCGAGGGATCGACCGTTGCTGACCAGTCAACCGCCGACGAGGCATCCACTCCCCCCGAGGAGCCTGAGACGTCCGATATGATCGATGCGACCGCCACCACCAGCACCCGCCGGCCCACGAAGTTCATGGCCGAGCTGAGCCGCGCCATGCAGACCGCCGTCGAGACGTCTCGCGACGAGACCATGGCCCGCCTCGGCGCCGACGCCAAGACCGTCGTCGAAGAGATCCATGCCGCATCCGCGGTGGAAGCCGCCGAACTCCGCCGTCACGCGGACGACGACGTCGCCGCCGTGCGCGAATGGTCGAAGGCCGAGATCGCCCGGATCCGCGAAGAGACAGAGGCACGCATCGCCCTGCGCAAGACCGCGCTCGATGGCGAGATGGATCAGCACGGCCTGGTCGTCGAGTCACGCGTCCAGCAGGTCGGCGCCACCGTGGCCGCCTTCGAACAGGAGATGGCCGCGTTCTTCGAGCGCCTGAGCACCGAACAGGACCCGACCCGCATCGCCGCGATGGCCGAGCGGATGCCCGAGCCGCCCGATCTGGCCGGCGTCGCCGCCGCGATCGTCGAGCCGATGACGGCATCGTTCGCACCGGCCGAGACGCTCATCGACGACGCCCCCGCCGCCGAGAGCGACGGCAGCGAGATGACCGACAGCGAGGCCTCCGCCGAGTCCGGCGAGACGGCCGAGATCAGCGACGGCAGCGAGTCCGAGACCGGTGACGCCGAGACCGTCGAGACCGGCGAGGCCGAGCCGAGGCGTCCGCGCCCGACTTCGCCGCCGCCGAAGCCGAAGCCGCCGCCTTCACCGGCGACGTCGAGGACGACGCCAGCGAGGCCAGCGAGCCCACCCCTGCCCCCACACACGATCACGAGTCGGCCGCCGCCGCACTGGCAGCGACCGCCGACGACAGCCCGCCGCAGGGCGAGCGCGCAACGACCCGCGTGATGGTCACCGGTCTGGTCAGCGTGGCCAGCATCGCGACCTTCAAGCGCAGCCTGGGCCGCGTCCCGGGTGTCTCGACCATCGGTGTCGCATCCGGCCCCGACGGCGAGTTCGTGTTCACCGTCAGTCACGACTCGGGCATCGGCCTGGGCGATGCCATCGTGGCCCTGCCGGGCTTCGAGGCTCAGGTGACGGCGGAGACCTCCGGCGGCCTCGAGGTCGCCGCGCACGACCCCGACGCCGGCTCCTGACCCCGTCCCCGGACACCCAAGGAGTCACCCGTGGCCCGTCCAGCGATCGCCGTCGCCCTTCCGCTCAGCGAGTCGACGAGCGTCTCAGCCGAGCTCCTCGCCGCCGGCTTCGAGGTCATCGAGATCGAGCATCCACGTGAGCTCGAGAAGGCGCTCGATGTCCGCCGCGACATCGCGCTGGCCGTCCTCGACGGCGAGGTCGACGCCGCCGAGGCCGAGGACTACGACACGGTCCTGCGCGGCGCCGGCCGGGCGATCCCGGCCCTGACCGTCGTCTCACCGCGTGCCTTCGAGCGCCTCGTGCCGCTGGCCCAGGAAGGGTCACTCAACGAATACTTCACGCGGCCCTACTCAGCCGACTCGATCCGCTGGCGCGTCGAAGCGATGTGCATCCGGCGCGAGACCGTCGACGACGGCAGCGGCCCGGTCCTCCAGGGCGGCGACCCCGGCAGCTGGCGCGGGAACGCCACGACGATCGCGATCTTCAACCCGAAGGGCGGCGTCGGCAAGACGACCGTCGCCACGAACCTCGCCGCAGCCCTCCAGGTCCGCAAGGGCAAGTCGGTCCTCCTGGTCGACGCCGACACCGTGACCGGTCACGTCATCACGTCGCTCGGCATCGAAGGCGTCCGCAGCGTCGCCGACAGCTGGCGCGACGAGGCCGACGGCGGCCCGATCGAGGGCCTGTACGACATCGCCGCCGGGCATCCGAGCGGGATGAAGGTCGTGGCGCTGACCGATTCGCCGCTGCACACCGACGTCCTCGACCCCGCCCGGATGGCTGCCGCCCTGACCGCCGCCCGCAGCCGGGTCGACGTCATCGTCATCGACCTGCACCCGTCCTACAGCACGCTCAACCAGGCGATCTTCGACGTCGCCGACCGCATCCTCGTGCCGGTCACGCCGGACGTGCCGGCCATCCGGGCCGCCGTCCAGCTGCGCGACGTGGCCGTCGGTCTCGGCTGCCGCGAGCGACTGGCGATGGTCATCAACCGGGCCAACAGCGGGCTCAGCGTCGCCGACATGGAACGGACCGTCGGGATGCCGGCCCTCGCGCTCATCCGGTCAGGCGGGCTGCTCTTCGTCCGTGCCGCCAACGAGGGTCGGACCGTGATCGAGATGTTCCCCGAAGGAGAAGATCACGACCGACTTCGAGGTCCTCGCCGATCGTGTCCTCGGGACGCCGACCATCGTCCCCGCGGCGAAGGCCGGCTTCCGGATCGGGGCCCGCACCCGTCAGCCCGTCCGCGCCTGACACAGCGGCCGCGGTCGCGGCCGATCATCAGCGGAACCGGATCGTCAGCGGGCCCGATCGGTCCAGTTGGTCCCGCCCATCGACGCGCCGGGTAGCTTCTGGTGGCGCTCTCCCGTCCGCACGTCGACCTGTTCGACGCCGCGGATGTACTGGCGATTGACGAGGACCGCCGACGCCGTCTCCGGTCCGACGCGGGTGTCGCCCATCATCGCCGTCGCCTCGACGATCGGGACGAACATCTCCGACGACCGGCTCAGCAGGCTGTCGGGTTCCGACCCCGGGTGCAGGTAGACCGTGCCGATGACCCGGTAGGGCGGCACCTCGATGGCGACCTCGTACGAGACCTTGTGGACTCGGTGGGCGGCGCGCCCCTCCTCGGTCATCTCCGGGATCGAATCGTCCCCGGCGACGACGATCACCAGGTCGTACGGATCGACCGTCTTGAGGCCGGGCGCGGCGACCATCGGCTCGGAGCCGTCGACCGGACCCCACTGGACGGTGAGGAGGTCGATCGGTTCGCGCTTGTTGAGCGCGTCGGACAGACGTCCCTCGATCATCATCTGCCCGGTCAGGCGCCAGTCCTCGGTCAGGCCGTCGAACGCCACGCCCTTGGTCTTGTCGGCGGACGACGCGGCCGGCGGGTTCGCGGCGTCGGGTGCCTTCTTCCGCTTCAGGAAGTCGAACGGCACGTCATTCCTCCGTCGAGCCGGAGTGTTCGCGGATGGTGTCGACGACGCCCTCATCGGCCAGCGTGGTCGTGTCGCCGAGGACACGCCCCTCGGCGATGTCGCGCAGGAGGCGGCGCATGATCTTGCCCGAGCGCGTCTTGGGCAGGTCCGGCACGAACATCAGGAACTTGGGCCGGGCGATCGGGCCGATGACGTAGGCGACGTGCTCGCGCAGCTGGACCGCGAGGGCGTCCGAGGCCTGCTGGTCGGCCTTGAGGATGACGAACGCGAAGATCGCCTGGCCGGTGACATCGTCCTTCTTGCCGACGACCGCGGCCTCCGCGACGGACTTGTGGTCGACCAGGGCGGACTCGACCTCGGTCGTCGAGATCCGGTGGCCGGCCACGTTCATCACGTCGTCGACCCGGCCCAGCAGCCAGAGGTAGCCGTCGGCGTCGCGCTTGGCGCCGTCGCCCGCGAAGTACATCCCCGGGAAGCGGCTCCAGTAGGTCTCCTTGTAGCGATCCGGGTCGCCGTAGATGCCGCGCAGCATCGCCGGCCACGGTCGCTTGAGGACGAGATAGCCGCCGCCACCGAGCGGCACCGACGTGCCGTCGGCGTCGACCACGTCGGCGTCGATGCCGGGGAACGGGAACGTCGCCGAACCCGGCTTCGTGGCGGTCACCCCGGGGAGCGGCGTGATCATGATCTGGCCGGTCTCGGTCTGCCACCAGGTGTCGACGACCGGCGCCGTGTTGCCGCCGATGTGCTCGCGGTACCAGAGCCACGCCTCGGGGTTGATCGGCTCGCCGACCGAGCCGAGCACGCGCAGCGACGACAGGTCGTGCTTCGCCGGCCACGCCTCGCCCTGCTTCATGAACGCGCGGATGGCGGTCGGGGCGCAGTACAGGATCGAGACCTTGTAGTCCTCGACGATCTGCCACCAGCGGTCCCAGCCCGGCGTGTCCGGCGCGCCCTCGTACATGACCCCGGTCGTCGCGTTGGCCAGCGGGCCGTAGACGATGTAGCTGTGGCCGGTGACCCAGCCGATGTCGGCCGCGCACCAGTACACGTCATCGGGCTTGACGTCGAAGATCGCCGAGTGGGTGAACGAGGTGCCGAGCAGGTAGCCGGCGGTCGTGTGCAGGATGCCCTTCGGCTTGGCGGTCGTCCCCGACGTGTAGAGCAGGTAGAGCATGTGCTCCGACTCGACCGGGACCGGCGGGCAGTCCTCGGACTGGCGGTCGACGATGTCGTGCCACCAGATGTCGCGGTCCGGGGTCATGTGGACGTCGTGGCCGAGGCGCTTGACGACGATCGCCGCCTCGATCGTCGGGGTCGAGGCGAGGGCCTCGTCGGCATGGTGCTTGAGCCCGACCTCCTTGCCGCGCCGGTAGCCGCCGTCGGCGGTGATCAGGACCTTGGCCCCGCAGTCGTTGATGCGGCCCGACAGCGCCTCCGCCGAGAAGCCGCCGAAGACGACCGTGTGCGGCGCGCCGATCCGGGCGCAGGCCAGCATCGCGATCGGCAGCTCCGGGATCATCGGCATGTAGATGGCGACGCGGTCGCCCGTCTCGACACCGAGCTCCTTGAGCGCGTTGGCCGCCTTGCTGACCTCGCGCTGGAGGTCGCGGAAGGTGAGCGTCCGGGTGTCGCCCGGCTCGCCGATCCAGTGGTAGGCGACCTTGTCGCCGAGGCCGCGCTCGACGTGCCGGTCGACGCAGTTGTAGGCGACGTTGAGCTCGCCGCCGGTGAACCACTTGGCGAACGGCAGGTCCCACTCGAGCGTCGTCTCGAACGGCTTCGACCAATCGATCCGCTCGCGCGCGCGCTTCGCCCAGAACTCCTCGAAGTCCGCCTCGGCCTCGGCGTACAGGTCGGCCGTCGCGTTGGCCTGGGCGGTGAACGCCGGGTCCGGCGGGAAGACCCGGGATTCGTCCATCAGGTTCTCGATCTCGGGCGACGGAAGAGACGGCTCGACGCTCACGGGGCCCTCGTGCAAGGTGTCGGGCTGGCTCGCCCATCGTACCGCGCGTCCGCCCGGGCGGATGCCGGGCCGTGGCGACCCGCGGCGTCCACCGTGGCGGCAAACTCCGCCAAAACGCAACGTGGCGGAACCTTAGGCGGCCTCCTCCTTCGCATCGCGGGGGCGACTGTCCGGTTTCGTGCTCGGCCTACGCTCGCCGCGGGATGAAACGGACGGCCGGGCGAGGCATCCTGTCGATTGCGGCCGCCTAGCGTTCCGCAGCACAGCGTTTTGGCGGACTGGCGGGGCCGAGACGGCACGAGCGAGCCGAACCTCACGCCGGGCGCGACTGCCCGCCCCTCCCCTACTCCGTGCCCTCGAAGAGGTCGTTGTCGTCGGGGCCGAGGTTTGCGTCGGTGTTGTCGTTGCGGGTCAGGACGACACGTTGTGGGCGCGGGATCTCGATGCCGTGCTCCTTGAAGGCGGCGAGCAGGCGCTTGCGCAGGTCGCCCGCGGCGGCCCATTGGTCGGCGGCGCGGACGGTGCCCAGGATCTTGAGCGTGACCCCGTTCGGCTCCAGCGACTGCACGCGCTCGACGCGTGGCGCCTCGAGGACGCGCCGCTTCCAGACTGGATCGCCGGCCATCTCGCGACCGACGTTGTCGACGACCTCGATCGCCTTGTCGATGTCGGTGCCGTAGGCGACCGTCACGTCCTGGTTGATCCGCGACCAGACCCGGGTCAGGTTGGATGCCACGTGGATCTCGCCGTTGGGGACGGTGTGGACGACGCCGTCGAGGTCGCGCAGCGTCGTCCGGCGCAAGCGTGAAGTCCTCGACCGTGCCGGCCACGCCGGCGATCCGGACGACGTCGCCGCGGCCGTACTGGTTCTCGATCAGGATCAGCGCGCCGTTGAGGTAGTCGCGCACGAGGAACTGCGCGCCGAAGCCGACGGCGATGCCGACGACCCCGAGCCCGGCCACCGCCGGCCCGATGTCGAGCCCGAGCCGACCGAGGACCATCAGTCCGGCGATGATCACGATGAAGAACTGGAGGACGTTGGTCGCCAGCGCGTCGAGCGTGTCCATCCGCTTCTTGAGCTCGACCGCGCTCAGCTCCTGGGCTGTCCCTTCGGTCGCCTCGCGGTCCATGAGCGCCTTGACGATCCCGTGGACGAACAGCTTCGCCGCACGCAGAGCGATGAGCGCGACGAGGACGATGAGCAGTGATGGCAGGACGTCCTCGACGAAGAACGCCGAGATCGGTGCTCCACGGTTTCGTGTCGAAGTCCGGCATCGCCGCACAGCCTAGCGTGCCGAGCGGTCACCAGGACCGTGCCGGGCGCGGGGTCAGGCTGTCGCGTGAACCGGCGTCGGCCGCTCCGGGGCCGTGCCCCCGAGCCGGATCGAGATCGCGGCCGCGGCCTCGCGCGCCTGGGCCGCCAGCTCCGGGACGCGCCGCGGCGTGACGCGGAAGGCCGGCCCCCAGATGTCGACCGCGGCGATCACGTTGCCGCGCGCATCGTGGACCGGGGCGGCCACCGCGTTGAGGTTCAGCTCGTACTCGCCGATCGCCATCGCGTAGCCGCGCCGGCGGATGCGTGCCAGCTCCTCGAGCAGCGGCTCGAGCTCGACGATCGTCCGCTCGGTGTAGCTGACGAGGCCGCGCCGGACGATGCGCAGGACCTCGCGCTCGGCCAGCGACGAGAGCAGGACCTTGCCCGACGCGACGCAGTGGAGCGGCGTTGCCCGGCCGGTCCAGTCGCCGACGGCGATCAGGTTCGGGCCGTCGACCTGGGCGACCGCCAGCATCGTGTCGCCCTCGAGGATCCCGAGCCCGGTCGTCTCGTGCGTCAGGCGCGCGAGGCGTTCGAGTTCGGGCAGCGCGATCCCGCGCAGGTCGAGCGTCCGTTCGGCCCGTTCGGCGAGCCGGATGACGACCAGCCCGAGGCGGTACTTGCCGGTCTCGTCGTCCTGCTCGACCAGGCCGCGCTTCTGGAGCGTGGCGAGCAGCCGCGACGCGGTCGACTTGTGCAGCCCGAGCCGGCGGGCGAGCTCGGTCACCCCGGCCTCGCCCTGGCTCTCGCCGAGCGCGAGCAGGAGCGCCGCTGCCCGATCGACCGATCGGACGGCGTTGCCGTCGAGGACCATCCCGCCCGGCCCGTTCAACCTGCTGCCGGGTGTGACATCGCGCCAGTCGGCTCGGCGCCGATCTCGCCGTGGGCGCGGGCCTCGAGTGCCGCGTCCAGCGAGTCCGAGAAGATCGAGACGACGCGGTCGACGATGTCGCCCTGGGCGTGCGCCTCGCAGAAGAACCACGGCTCGCGCGAGTCGGGCTCGGGCATCGCGCCGCGGGCGTGCATCCCGATCGCGATCGCGTCGTACAGCTCGTGGTCGGTCGTGGCCCAGTCGCGGTACTCGGATGCCTCGACGTCGGAGAACATGATCCCGAACATGCTCGGGTGGCCGGTGAAGTGGTACGGCAGCCCGGTCGGGTTGAGGACCTCGCGGAGACCGTGCCTGGACGCGCCGGCCGGTGGCGTGGATGACGTCGAGCGCGTCGGTGTCGCGGATGATCGACAGGGTCTTGACCGCGGCCGCGGCGGCGATCCGGTTGCCCGCGTACGTGCCGCCGTGGCTGACCTTGTCGGGGAGGACGGCTCATGACCTCCTCGCGGCCACCGAACGCCGCCGCCGGATAGCCGTTGCCCATCGCCTTGGCGTAGGTCGCGAGGTCCGGGGTGACCCCGAAGAACTCGGCCGCGCCGCCCTTGGCGAAGCGGAACCCGGTCTTGACCTCGTCGAAGATCAGCAGGATCCCGTATTCCTCGGTCAGGGCGCGCATCGCCTGGTGGAAGCCCGGCTTGGGCATGATCCCCTGGGCGTTGCCGAGGACCGGCTCGACGATGATCGCCGCGATCTCCTCGCCGCGCGCCTCGAACAGCCTGCGCAGCGCCTCGATGTTGTTGTAGCGGGCCGGGATGATCGTGTCGGCCACCGCGTCGGGGATGCCGCGACCCCAGGCCAGGCGGACCGGCGCGTCCGGGTCGCCGAGCTCGGCCATGTTGTCGGGCGCGACGCTGATCAGCGCGTAGTCGTGGACGCCGTGGTACTGGCCCTCGAACTTCACGATCCGGTCGCGGCCGGTGTAGGCCCGCGCGATGCGCATCGCGTGCATCGTGGCTTCGGTGCCGGAGACGGTCATCCGGACCTTGTCGACCCAGCCGGTCAGCTCCTTGACCAGCTCCATCGCCTGGACCTCGTCCTCCGAGGTGAGCGAGAAGCTGACGCCCTTGCGCATCCGCTCGTTGACGTAGTCGTCGACCCGCTCGTCGCCGTGGCCGAGGATGACCGGGCCGTAGCCCATCCGCAGGTCGATGTACTCGTTGCCATCGATGTCCCAGACGTACCCGCCCTTGCCGCGATCGACGTAGATCGTGTCGTCGCCCCAGGCCCGGAAGTTCGAATTGGTGCCACCGGGGAGCGTCCGCATCGCGCGCTGGTACATCGCGGTCTGGGCCTCGCGCCGGAGCGCGGGGTTGGCGCGGGCGGCGGGCTCGGTGGCCATGCGGAGACCTCTGTTCGGGTTTGGCGGCTCGGTCCACGAGACGACCGTTGCGTGTGGCGGAACGCGAGCCGGGCCATCGTGCCACACGCTCGCGAGCGTCGTCAACGCGATTATCGTCCCGATGGTGCGCCGATGACACGAATTACGCAGATGTGTCCGGACGGGACTGCGTGAAACGAAGCGAACGGCCGAACATCCTGCCGAGGCCGGGCCCGGTGCCGATGCGAGATCCGGGATCCCCGAGGGGTCAGACCGGGGTGGCCAGCCAGTTCGGCAGCTCGCGGCTGAGCGTCGCCAGCGGCAGCGACCCGTGGCCGAGGACCGCGTCGTGGAAGGCGCGCAGGTCGAACGCCGAGCCGTCCCGCGCCGAGAGCTCGGCCCGCAGCTTCTCGATCTCGCGCTGGCCGATCTTGTAGGTCAGCGCCTGTCCCGGCCAGCAGATGTAGCGGTCGGTCTCGATCTCGGCGTCGGTGTCGGACAGCCCGGCCATCTTGAGGAAGTCGATCGAGCGCTGGCGCGGCCAGCGCAGCGCGTGGAGGCCGGTGTCGACGACGAGCCGGGCGGCGCGCCACGCCTGGGCGTCGAGCATCCCGAAGCGCTCGGATTTGTCGCGGAAGAGGCCCATCTCGTCGGCGAGCCGCTCGCTGTACAGGCCCCAGCCCTCGACGTACGCCCCGCCGACCATCCGGGCGCCGAGACGCCGGAAGGTGATGAGGTGCGGGTTCTCCATCTCGAGCGTGATCTGGAAGTGATGGCCCGGCGCAGCCTCGTGGTAGGTCGTCGTGGCGAGCTTGGTGTACTTGCGGCTCGGCAGGTCGTAGCCGTTGGCGTAGTAGATGCCCGGCCGCGAGCCGTCCGGGGCCGGCGGGTAGTAGTAGGCGAAGGGCGCGTCCTTCTCCTTGTACTCCTCGACCGGTCGCACCTCGCAGGGCGCCTTCGGCAGGACGCCGAAGAAGCGCGGCGCGGCGGCCATCGCCCGCTCGATGTCCTCGGTCGCCCGGGCGACGAGCTCGTCCTTGGTCTGGGGCGTGTTCGCCACATCGGCGTCGAGGGACGCCCGATATGCGGCGGTGTCGTCCCCGAACCCGGCGGCGTTGGAGATCACCCGGCGCTCCGCCTCGATCGACTCGAGCTCCTCGAGGCCGGTCCGGTGGACCTCCTCGGGATCGAGATCGAGCGTCGTCCAGCTGCGGATCGCGGTCCTGTAGAGCTGCTCGCCGTTCGGCGCGGACCACAGGCCAGGATCCTCGCGGGTCGCCGCCAGGTAGTCGCCTCGGAGCGTGTCGAGGAAGGCCTGGTCGGCGGGATAGACGACGTCGCGGACGACGTCACGGACCTTCTCGCGGTCGGCATCGGATGCGACCTTGACCATCGAGGGCACGATCGCCGACTCGATCGGGATCTCGAGCATCCGCCCGATCTGGGCGATCGTCCGG
>CAVXVP010000019.1:0-25133 GCA_963765245.1 uncultured Chloroflexia bacterium | reverse complement strand
CGGCGCGCTGATCGCACACCTCGGGCTCGACCAGCCGGACGTCATCGGCTACTCGCTCGGTGGCGGCGTCGCCTTCTTCACGGCGGTCGACCACCCGGACCACGTCCGCCGGATGGTCATGGTCTCGACCCACATCCGGCGCAACGCGATCTACGCCGAGATGCTCGCCCAGCAGGGCCTCGGGCCCGCGGCGGCGGCCTTCATGAACGACACGCCGATGTACAAGCTGTACGACCGGGTCGCCCCGCGGCCGGAGGACTTCCCACAGCTGCTCGACAAGATGGGCACGTCGATGGCGAAGGACTTCGACTTCACCGACGAGGTGCGCGGGCTCGAGGTCCCGACCCTCTTCGCCTGCGCCGATGCCGACATGTTCCCGCCGAGCCACGCCGTCGAGGTGTTCGGGCTCCTCGACGGCGGCCAGCGCGACGGCGGCTGGATGGGCGAGGGTCGGCCGGCGGGTGGTCACGCCCTCGCGATCATCCCGGGCACGACGCACTACAACGTCGTGACGTCCCCGTCCTCGCCGCCGCATCCTGGCGTTCCTGGACGCGCCGGAGGGCTGATCTCGGCAGCCGCCGACATCCGGGCCCCGCGCCGTCAGGGTGGCGCGAGGGTCATCACCGCGGCATCGATAGTGGATGAAATCCCTGTGCGGCCTCGGGTCCGGATGCCTCGACCAGGAGCGTTCGTCCATCGGCCAGGCGGATGACGTAGACGAACGCTCGAGCCGGGGATTGACCAGGCCGGAGCATCCGGAGGGAGCGCACGGGTTGACACGATGCGTTCGCCCTCCCCGAGCGAGAGCGTGATGTGGCGCTGCTCGAACGTGGGCGGACCGGAGGCCGACAAGAGGTTCTTGACGCGAGCCAGTGCGAACTCGAGCGACGGGATTACCGCCACGATCGACCTCGAGGATGAGCGAACCGGTCCATGGCTCGAGGCCGACGGGCCCATCGCGACCAGTCGCACGGCGCCCAAGTGGATTGCCGCGAGATGGTCCGTCACCCCCGCCTTCATCGACGGAGGGAGCGCATCACGCGTCGCCACGACCAGACCGCGATACGTGTCGATCGGGATCGTCGTCCATCGGACGGGGAGCGTCATCGTCAGATCCGGATCGGTGATGCTCGCCTGCGCGATGGGATCGATCGACGAGCCGGTCGCCGGCGAACGAGGAGGGACCCGCACTCGGCGAACTCGAGGCGTCAGGAGGTCCGCCGAGTGGGCTGACGCCACCGGCCAGCGACGACATCCAATCCGCGATCGGCGTGTCGCACGCCCCGGCCGAGATCGCGACCACAAGCAAGAGGGCCGGGACGCGCCAGCGCGTGGCGAGGCGCAGACTCCTTCCGGACATGTCTCGCCTCAGCGCTCAGTGGCCGCCCCACGCGGTTGATGGGCAGGGCACGGGAACGTAGGCGCCGCGAGCCAAGGTGTCAATCACAGCGCGACCCTCGCGTCGCGCTCCTGCACCGCCGCCCTGGTCAACCCGCGAGCTAACGCTCGATCCGCGTCGCGGCGAATCGGCCACGGCTCCGATGATCGGCTTCGCCTCGGGGCGATCTCGTCGTCGTGGGCCAACGCCAGGACGCCGAGCACACGCGGCGTCCGTCCGCGCGTGACGATCAACGGGAGGTGGCTGCGAAGCCTCGGCCCGCCCGGGTTCATCGGCGCGACGTCGTACGTCGGCTTGGTCGCATCGAACGTCATCGTGACCGGGTGGCTCGGTCGTTGCATCGCCTCCGCGAGACCGGCCGCCGCCGCGGCGTCGAGCCCGTACGACGCGACGATCTCGAGCCCGGTCCCCGATCCGTCCCGGATGACGATCGCGGCCGACGCGATGCCGAGCGGCCGGGCGACGGCGTCGAGCAGCGTTCGTAGTCCGAGCGCCAGGTCGTCGCCGTGCGCGAGCGCAGCGGCGCCGGCGACAAGGGCCGCGCGCGCCGCGACATCGGTCGAGTTCCCGGAGGCCATGGCGGCATCATAGGTCCTGTTCCCCGACATCCGACCCCTATTCCGCCTGGAGGACAGGCCCGATCCGGGCGCGTGCGGCGCGCTGGGCCGGCAGGTAGGCGCCGACAGCCGCGATGGCCAGCCCGCTCGCTGCCAATCCGGCGAGCACCAGCGGCGTGAACACGTCGAACGTGCTCTCGGGCACACGCGTCCCGGCCGCGATCTGGCCCATGTAGACCAGGGTGGCTCGCTGGAAGGCGATACCGAGAGGCACGCCCAGCAGGCCGGCCAGGACAGCGACCGGAACCACCGACGCGATGACCATCACGATCACCTGCCCAGGCGCAAGCCCGAGCGCCTTCAGGACCGCCATCTCCCGGTGTCCGCTGCCGGACCTCGAGCAGGACCGTGTCGAAGACCCCACCGAGCGAGATCACGATCAGGACGATCCCCAGGGAGGAGATGACCGAGAGGAAGAGCAGGAAGCTCTCATCGATGGTCCCATCGTCGACCGCGCTGGCCGTGATCTGTCCGTCCATCGCCGCCCTGAGCGAGGTCGTGTAAGCCATCGATGACGTGCCGGTGGCCGGCCGGACCTCCCAGCGTGTCGGCCGTGCGCCCGGATCGAGGCCCAGCAGATCGGACCAGGCGCCGCGCAGGACGATGTGATCGCGCGTTTCCTCGACGGTGTCGAAGATCTCGCCGACGAGCCTGACCGTGACCGACCGACCGCCGCTCTCGCGACCTCCATGCTGTCCCCGAGGCGCAGGCCGGTCTGGGTGAACACCGCCGTCGGGGCGACGACTTCGCCGGGTCCCGCGAACCATCGGCCCGCGATCAGCTCGTAGCCGATCCAGCTCGCGTCGCCGTCGTCGCAGCCGACGAAACGGGTCGGTGGGCAGTCCACGAACGTTCGCCGTCGTGTCGGCGACACCCACGGAACGACCGGTGCCCGGTTGCGCCGCGATGGTTGCGGTCACGGAGTCGCCGTTCGCCGCCGGGTCAGCGAGATCCACTCTCACCGGACTCGCCTGTTTCCGATCGAGCTGATCCATGACGCGGAGGAGAGACGCGTTCATGCCGATCGCGAACGTCGCCGCAGCCACGCCGACGAGCAGGGCGCCCAGGGTCATTGCGGCCCGGCCTGGGTGTGCGGCTCCGGCCGCCACGCCGAGTCGCGCCGGCACGCCGACGGGCAGGCGGAGTCCCAGCCGTCGAAGGCGACCACCGTCGCGCCCACGAGACGGGGCCGACCCGCGTCCGATCGCATCGACGGCGCTGAGGCGGCCGGCATGGAGTGCCGGCACGATCGCCGCGAGGAGCGCAACGGCGACGCTGACGGCCAGGACGAGCGCGACGACCGAGGGCGAAAAGGCGAAGGCGGCCGGCAGCCCGAATGACTGGGCGGTCTGCTCGACGATCGGCTGACTCGCGATCGTTCCGATGACCACGCCGGCGATGGCACCGAGCGTCACCGGGACCAGGATCTGGCCGACGAGGATGCCTGTCACCTGCACGGGCGTGAATCCGACGGCCTTCATCACGCCGATATCGCGATAGCTCGTCAGGACGATGCCGCTGACGACGTTGGCGATGGTGAAGCCTGCGGCGAGAAGCGCGAAGATCGAGAACGCGAGCAGGATCGGGACGTACAACTGGGCGATCGAGTCGACGTTCGCCTTTGCTTCGAGATAGGTCGTCGAGCCCGTGACAGCCTCGGCAGGGAGGGTCGCGGTGATTCGCGCGACCGCTGCCGAAAGGTCCGCAGCCGTGCCGGATGGATCGACGCGATAGAGCATCTCACGAGCGGGTGCGACGCCGGGGGCGAGCGCCGCAAGGTCTGTGGGGCTCATCCAGGCGGCCACGTCCGGGGTGCTGACCGACGCGGCGATACCGACCACGGTGAGTGTGCGTGCCGGCACCGGCTCGGTGCCGCCCTGGCCCCCTCCGGGCGGCGTGAGGGCCCGTCCCTTTCCAGGAGCAGCGCCCTGGGCTCCCTTGCCTCCGGACGCCGGCTGCGGATACAGCGGCACCGATCCACCGATCCCGGTGCCGATCCGGGCGGCCGTGCCCTGGTCGAGGACGATCTCGCCCGGCGCCTGCCACCAGCGTCCGGCGGTGATCGTGACGCGGTCGACGATGTCGCCCGGCGTCGGCCGCCCGGACACGACCTGGTCACCGATCAGGTCGTGCTTTCCCGCCACGCCCGCCCGCGTGACGGGCCATGGTCCGGCGCTGGACGCGACACCGCCGGCGGCCGGTCGTCGCCGCCGAGCTGCGCATCGCTGACGGCGGCATCGTAGTCGATCACGAGGTGCGCGCCGTTCGCCGCCGCGAACGCGTTGTCGAATGGCTCGTTCGTCTCCACGAGGATGCTCAGCGCAAGCGTCGCGGCCGCGGAGCCCAGGAGGAGGACGACCGCCAGGACGACCGTCTGAAGCCTGCGCCGCCGGACATCCGCAACGGTCTTGGACAGCACGGCGCCCATCACGCCACCATCCGGGCGGCCCGGTCGCTCGTGATCGCGCCATCGACGAGATGGACGATCCGATGCGCCCGGCCCTGGGCGACCGCTTCGTCGTGAGTCACCAGGAGGACCGTCTGGCCTCGGCGATTCAGATCCTCGAGGAGCGCCAGGGCGTTCTCGCCGTTGCGTCGGTCGAGGGCGCCGGTCGGTTCGTCGGCGAGGAGGATGGCCGGTCGGTTCACGATCGCGCGAGCGATGGCCACGCGCTGGCGTTCGCCGCCACTGAGCGTGGACGGGAACTGCCGCGCCTTGTCGGCGAGCCCAAGCTGGCCGAGGAGCTCGTCGACCCGCACGCGGACCTCGGACCGGTTCCGCCCGGCGAGGAGGGCGGCCACACCGATGTTGTCGGCGACGCTCAGGTCGTCGAGCAGGTGGAAGAACTGGAAGACGAAGCCGACGTTCGTGCGGCGGAACTGCGCTGCCCCGGTCTCGCTGAGTCGGTCCACGCGAACCCCCGCGACCTCGATCTCGCCTCGCGTCGGCCGGTCGAGGCCTCCGATCATGTTGAGCAGCGTGGACTTGCCGCCGCCGGACGGCCCCATGATCGCGGTGATCCGGCCGGTCTCGATCTCGAGGTCGATGTCGTCGAGAGCGGGCTGCGACCCCGTGTCGTAGCGCTTGGTCACGTTCCTGAGCTGGATGAGCGGCTGCACGGCTGACCTCCTTCGGCGACTCTGGTGGTCTCCGAAGGCTGGCGCGTGGAGGTCGGACTGCCATCGGCAGAGCGGGCGGAACCGCCTCGCCCATCGGGACGAGACATGTGGCGACTCCGCCGATCGGATGAGGCGAGCTCGCCCGCGGGACGGATGGTCCCGGATGCGCCGATGAGTACAGTGGGGCGGATGGCCGAACCGCTGGATCGTTCGATCGCTGATCTCCGCCGCGCGCGTGGCGTGAGCCCGCCTACGCCCTTGCGCCGGTCGTGGTCCTGGTCGTGCTCGGCCTCTTCACCCAGGACGACACGCGCAGCGGCTCTGTGCTGGCGACGATCGTGCTCGTCGTCCTGCCTCTCGTCTTTCGGCGGGCGGCGCCGCTAGCCGTCCTCGTGATCGTGGCCGCCGCGGCGGTCCTGACCGCGCCCGAGTCGCCGGTGATCGCGGTCGAGATCTGCGCCGTCGGTCTCGCCAGCTTCACGTGCGGCGAGCGTGCCACCGACAGGACTCGCTCTGCGCTCACCGTCATCGTCGTGGCCGCTGCCATGGCCGTCGGCCTCATCGCGCAGGATGCGAGCCCCATCGAGGGGCTCGTCCTCCCGTTCGTCGTCCTCCTCCCCACGTGGCTGCTCGGGGATGTCCTCCGGAGTCGGGAGGTCGAGGCCCAGCGTCGCGCCGAGGCCGTCGAACGGTCCATCCGCGAACGGGAGGAGCGCATGCGCGTCGCGGCGGGCGAAGAGCGCCGGCACGTCGCGCGCGAGCTGCACGACGTCGTCGCCCACGCGGTCAGCGTGATGGTCATCCAGGCCGGTGCTGCACGCCAGGTGCTCCGCTCGTCGCCCGACCAGGCGGAGACCTCGTTGCTCGCCGTCGAAGCGACCGGCCGGGAAGCGATGACGGAGCTGCGGCGGTTCCTGGGTGCCCTCGACGACGACGGCGAGGCGGCCGGTCTCGCCCCCCAGCCGGGGATAGGCGAGCTCGACACCCTGCTCGATCGCGTCCGGGAGGCGGGTCTGCCGGCAACGCTGGAGGTGGACGGCGCCCCACGGTCCATCCCGCAGTCACTCGACGTGACGGCCTATCGGATCGTTCAGGAGGCGCTCACCAACGCCCTTCGCTACGCGCGCCGGGCCGCGACCCTGGTGCGGCTGTCGTGGGAACCGGACCAGCTCCGCCTCGAGATCCTCGACGACGGGCCGGCCACCGCGGCGGCCGAAGGCAGCGGCCGGGGGCTGGTCGGCATGCGAGAGCGAGCGGCCCTCGTCGGCGGCCGGTTGGAGGCGGGTCCGCGGGTCGGCGGCGGGTACGCGGTCCGAGCCTGGCTGCCGTTCGAGTCAGGTCCGAAGCCGGACTCCGAGATCCCGTGACCGAACGACGGACCCGGGTCCTTATCGCCGACGACCAGGCGCTCGTCCGGGCGGGTTTCCGCATGATCCTCGAGGCGCAGCCCGATATCGAAGTCGTCGCCGAGGCGGCGGACGGCGAGGCCGCGGTCCGTCTGACGCGGCGCCACAAGCCCGATGTGGTTCTGATGGACATCCGGATGCCTGGTCTGGATGGGCTCGAGGCGACGCGCCGCCTGTGCGACGGGTCCACCGCCGACCAGGCGACGGCGGGGGTCCGCCCTCCGAGGGTCGTGATCCTCACCACATTCGACCTCGACGAATACGTCTACGCGGCCCTTCGCTCTGGCGCCTCGGGCTTCCTGCTCAAGGACGTCTCACCTGAGCATCTCGTCGGCGCGGTGCGAACCGTGGCGGTAGGCGACGCGCTGCTGTCGCCATCGATCACGCGCCGCCTCGTCGAGCGCTACGCACAGCCGCAAGCCGCGCCCGGTGCCGCCCCGGAGGCGCTGGCGCGCTTGACCGTGCGCGAGACCGAGGTCTTCCGGCTCCTCGCCAGGGGCATGAGCAACGCGGAGATCGCCGAGAGGCTCGTCGTCAGCGAGGCCACCGTCAAGACCCACGTCGCCGGGATCCTGGCCAAGCTCGAGCTGCACAATCGAGCCCAGGCAGTGGTCTTCGCCTACGAATCGGGCATCGTCCGGGCCGGCGCAGGATCGGTCTGAGGATCCTGATCCGCGGGCGGACGGTCGGTCACGGCGACGAACCCGATCCGCCGCGTCCGAAGAGCCCCGGCGTGACGCCCAGGAAGCGCTTGAATCGCCTGGTCAGGTGCGGCCTGGTCGTAGAAGCCGACCGAGGCGGCGACGTCCGCCAATGGCTCGCCGTCGAGGATCCGGGCGCGGGCCGCATCGAGACGCCGGCCGGTGACGTAGACATGCGGACTGATCCCGAACGCCGCACTGAAGGCGCGGGCGGCCTGCGTCGGCGTCGCGCCGATCGCAGTCGAGGCCTCGGCTAACGTGACCGAGTCGAACAGGCGGGCATCGAGGAAGGCCCGGAGCGCTTCGGCGGCATCCGGTGGTGCCGGCTCGGTGGTGGCGTCCCGATCGATCCCGAACGACGCGCGGATCCGCTCGACGACGAATGCGAGCCGTGTCTCCGCGTCGAGCGCGTCGTCGGCGCACACGAGGGCGTCGTGCAGTCCTGCGATTTCGTCGCGCAGACCTGTCGCACGGACGTCCGGCCGATCAACCGACGGCCCGATCACCGCCTCGCCGAGCACGTCCATATCGAGGTAGATGACCCGCTTCCGGTAACCGCCGTCGCGCGCCGGTCGACCGTCATGTGCCACGTGCGGCGGCAACACCGAGACCATCGATGGCTCGGCCAGCCGGTCGTGCCGGCCAAGGTCGTAGCGGACGACGCCGTCGTCCACGATGAAGACCGTCCAGGCGTCGTGGGTGTGAAGCGGATACGCGTGGTCCGTGAAGCGAGCGTGCAGTACCTCGCGGACGCCTGGGATCGGTGGCTTCCAGGCGCGGACCGTCGGTGCGTCCCGGGACTCCATGTCATGCAGGATCGTACAAGACCGCGCCGGCGACGCCGTCTACGGTGCGGTCGTGGAACAGGTCGCCGCCCTCGTCGGGTTCTCGGTCGTCAGCTCGATCACGCCGGGACCGAACAACATCCTGCTATGGGCCTCGGGTGCGTCGTTCGGCTTCCGGCGGACCGTGCCGCACGTCCTGGGAACGGCGCTCGGGATCGGAGCGATGGCGCTGGTGGCGGCCGTCGCGGCCGGCGCCATCCTCGCCGCGGTCCCGCAGCTGGCGACGGCCATGAAGGTGGCCGGCTCGATCTACCTGCTGTGGCTGGCGACCCAGATCGTGCGGGCCGGCGCCCTCGAACGAACCGATGTTGCGCGGCCATTCGGGCTCGTGTCCGCGGCGGCGTTCCAGCTCGTCAACCCGAAGGCACTGGATCTTCGCCCTGGGCGCGGTCACGACATTCCGGCCCGCCGAGCTGCCGGCAGCGGCCGGGGGCGTCGTCGTGGCGCTGATCATGATGCTCGTGATCGTGCCCACGGCTGCGGTCTGGGCGGGTGCGGGTGACGCCCTGAGCCGGTTCGTGTCGGGTCGGCGCGCGCGGCGGGTGGTCAGCCTGATCCTGGCCGGAATGCTGATCGGGACCGTGGCCCTCGTCTGGATCTGAGGCGTATCGTCAGCGGGCGATGCAGGTCGTGGTGAACGGGACCCGGCTTTGGTTCGATGTCGACGGTCCCGCGCTTGTGCCGAACGGGCCATCGATGCGTGACCGCCCGACGGTCGTGCTCGTCCATGGCGGCCCGGGCGGATACGACCACTCGTACTTCAAGCCCGACTTCGGCCGGCTCACCACAGTCGCGCAGGTGGTCTACCTGGATCTGCGGGACCATGGCCGCTCGGCCCGGCACGACCCGAACGCGTGGACCTTCGAAGCCTGCGCGGACGACGTCCGGGCATTCTGCGACGCCGTCGGCATCGCGCGGCCGATCGTCCTGGGCCACTCGATGGGTGGCTTCATCGCGATGTTGTACGGCGCCCGTCATCCGGGCCACGCTGGCGGTCTCGTGCTCCAGTCGACGTGGGCAAGGTTCGACCTGGCTCGGATCGTCGATGGCTTCCGTGCGATCGCCGGCGACGAGGTGGCCGCGCTGGCCGGACGCGACTACGGCGGCGACCCAGTGAGCGACGAGGACTGGGACCGGATCTTCGACGCCTTCGGGCCGCACATCCCGGATGCCGACCAGCTCGCCCGGCGGCTGGCGAACCCAGCCGTGAACACGCCCGGCATGGCCCGGATGAAGGCGTTCGACGCCGTCGACGAGCTCGTGAGGGTCGACTGCCCCACGCTCGTCGCGTCGGCAACCTCGACCCGATCACCCCGCCTGCTGCGGCCCGGGAGATCGTGGGCGGGCTCGCGCCGGGGATCGGCCGCCTTGCGGTCATCGACGGCGCCGGCCACTTTCCGTGGCTCGACGTGCCGGACCGCTACTGGCCGGTCATCGAGGGGTTCGTGACCGACGTCGGCTGACCGCGCGCCAAAAAGTGAACCGAACGAGCCGTCGGACTCTCTTACACGGTAGGACCGGCGCACCCTGGTCGGCGAGAGGGGAACGGATCCGACCGCCGGCGACGCCATCCAGACGGCGACCTGACGGCGGCGGCCTAGACTCCGCCGGCGCCCCGAGTAGCGTAGGAGGACGTCATGACGCGATCCATCCAGCCTGGACCGACGAAGAGGGGAACGATGTCGCCCAGGCGATCCATCGCCTTCATCCCGGTGGCAGTCGGAGCGCTCCTGGCCGCGGTCGGCACCGTGAGCGTCTCAGCCGCACCACCGACGGGAACGAATGCCGATGAGGTGATGCACTGGAACCAGGTCGCAGCCTCTACGCTCAGCGCGTTTCCGCCGCCGGACGGGGGTGCGGCGCCTGCGCTCCAGATCAACCTGGGCATCGTACAGGGCGCCGTCTACGACGCAGTCAACGCGATCGGGCCAAAGAAGCACCGCGAATACGTGCTCGAGGGGCGTGCGGGAGCCAAGGCGTCGGTCAACGCTGCCGTCGCCACGGCTGCGTACGACGTCCTGTCCAACCTCGTTTCGACCGCACCCGAACGAGCGCCGTTCCCCGGTCGCGCGGGACTCCTGACGAGCCTCGCGACGCAGCGCGATGCATCGCTCGCTGCGATCGCCAACAACGCCTTCAAGAAGCAGGGCATCCAGGTGGGGCACCTGGCGGCCAAGGCCATGCTCGACTCGAGGGTGGGCGACGGACGGTTCGGTCCATCCCAATGGGACGGGAGTACCGGCGTCGGAAAGTGGCAGCCGCTGAACAATCCAGCCACCGGGCTGCCGATGCAGGATCCGACACCGTGGGTGGGTGGCGTGAAGCCGTTCTTCCTCCAAAGCTCGTCGCAATTCCGCAGCGTGCCGCCACCCGCGCTGAGCAGCGCGGAGTGGGCCGCGCAGTTCAACGAGGTCAAGGACCTCGGCCGGATCGATAGCACGACCCGGACTGCCGACCAGACGTACGTCGCCAAGTGGTGGCAGAGCGCCCCAGGTCTTAGTTGGAGTGAGGTCGCACGCGAGCTCATCGCCCAGTACCACCTCAACGCCGCCGACGCAGCGCGACTGCTCGCGCTGCTGAACATGAGCGCGGCAGATGCCGCGATCAACGTCTGGAACGACAAATACCACTTCGACTTCTGGCGGCCCTATAACTCGATCCCCCGAGCTGCGGAGGATGGAAACGACGCCACGGTCGCCGACCCGACCTGGATGCCGCTCATCTACGCGCCGTATCCCGAGTGGGTCTCAGGGCATCTCTCCCTCGACGGCGCAAGCGTCGCGGTCCTGCGCTCGTTCTTCCCCGACGCGCCGGCAGGCGGCTTCTCGATCACGAGCACGTTCGTGAATCCGGGCGGGCCCGCGGTGCGCTCGTTCACCTCGTTCTCGGGGGCGGTCGCGGAGATCGTCGAGGCACGCATCTGGGCTGGCCTCCACTACCGCGGCGCTGACGTGAACGGGAAGTTGCTCGGCACGAACGTGGGCGACTACGCCCTCGACAACTACTTCCAGGCGGTCGGCCACTGACCATCGCCAAGGACTTCTTCCAGGCGGTCGACCGACGACCGCGAGGGAAATGCGAAGGCGCCCGATCGACTCGTTCGATCGGGCGCCGACGCTTGTGTGGAGTCGACTCGTCAGCCTCCCGGCGTCTTCGGTCGATCGAGTGGAAGGCCCGTCTCGCCGACGTTGACCTTGAAGATCTTCCAGGCGTCCGGGTTGTCGCCCGGCTCGAGGTCGCCGTTGGTCACCAGCAGCGACTTGCCGACGAAGGCGAGCCCCCACGGCGAATGGAACCGCGGGTCAGAGATCCGGTGCGGGGCCGTCCCTCCGACGAAATGGTGCCTGCGGGAACCGGGAAGTACTTCTGGGCCTTGCGTCGCTAGTACCTTCGGCTAGGGTTGGGGCATGTCCCGTCCAGTCGTTCTCCTGTTCGGTGCTCTCCTGTGGGGAACCTTCGCGATCGTCGCGCTGGCCCACATCGCGTTCGGGAACCCGCTGGTGCCATTCGCCGCCGCGCTCATCGTGGCGACCGGCGTCGCGGTGTACCACGCATGGCCCCGAGAGCGCTCGACCGCGCCGAGCGAGGTCGAAGCGCGAGACTGAGGCTCGGCTGCGGGGGCACGAGCTCGGCGCGTCTCGCGGCACGGCCGCGCCCTGGAACGGCGATCCCCTTCTGCCCGGACGTGGCCTGACCGCGCCCGGCCGCGTCGCCGTGGCCCTACCATCGGTCGACCGATGAGTTTTCCCCGGAGCCTTCGTTACACCACCAGATCGGCCAGCCCGGCCGGTCGCGACACGGAGGCTCGACCCATGGACTACACGCTCGAACTCATCGTTGTGCCCGTCAGCGACGTCGATCGCGCCAAGGCGTTCTACATCGACCAGGCCGGCTTCGAGCTCCTCGTCGACAGCCAGATGGCGCCGGGCTTCCGGGTCGTCCAGCTGGTCCCGAAGGGCTCGGCCTGCGCGATCGCGATCGGCGAGGGGATCGGCACGATGACCCCAGGCTCGCTCCGCGGCCTGCATCTCGTGGTCGATGACATCGAGGCCGCCCGCGACGACCTCGCCGGGCGCGGAACGCCGGTCGGCGAGATCTTCCACTTCGGTGAAGCCGGCCAGACCCCGGGTGCGGACCCGGAGCGCCGCAGCTACGCGACGTTCATGCCGTTCGAGGATCCGGACGGCAACACCTGGCTGGTCCAGGAGGTCAAGCGCGACTGGCGGCTCGCGGTGGTGAAGGTCGACGAGGCCGCCGCGTGACCGAGGGGATCGCGATCGCGTTCGCCGGTGAGGAGTCCGCATTCGCGGCCCTCACCGAGCGATACCGGCGCGAGCTCCACGTCCACTGCTACCGGATGCTGGCGTCCTTCGACGAAGCCGAGGATGCGGTCCAGGAGACGTTCCTCCGGGCGTGGCGGGCGCGCGACTCGTTCGACGGCAGCGCGCTCGTTCGCGCCTGGTTGTACCGCATCGCGACCAACGTCTGTCTCGATACCCTCCGGCGCAGCTCGCGCCGGCTGACCTCCCTGCGGAACGTCGGCGAGGTCTCGTGGTTGACGCCCTACCCAGACCGGCTCCTCGACGAGATCGCCCCGAGCGAGGAGGAGCCGGAGGCGGTCGCGGTCACCCGCGAGACGATCGAGCTCGCGTTCCTGGCCGCTCTCCAGGTCCTGCCGCCGCGCCAGCGAGCGACGCTCATCGCCCGGGACGTCCTCGGCTGGCCCGCCACCGAGACCGCCGCCGCGCTGGACACCAGCGTTGCGGCGCGTCAACAGCGCGCTGCAGCGGGCCAGGGCCACGATGCAGGCACATCTGCCTGCGCGGCGGTCCGAGTGGTCGGCGGGCGAACCGAGCGAAGCCGAGCGGGTGCTGCTGGAGCAGTTCATCGACGCCCACGAGCGGGGCGACGCGAAGCTGGCCATCTCGATCTCGGCGCAGGACCTCCGGATCACGATGCCGCCGTATCCCCATTCCTTCGAAGGGCTGGACACGATCGGGCCGCTCGTCGAGCGCTCGCTGTCCGAGGGCGACTGGCGGCTGCTGCCGACCGTGGTCAACCGGATGCCGACGTCGGCCAGCTACCTGCGGGCGCCGGGCGACACGATCCACCGCGCGTTCAAGTTCGACGTGCTGCGGATCGTCGACGGCCGGATCGCCGAGATCACGACCTTCGGCCCGGCGCTGTTCGAGGCGGCCGGGTTGCCGCTGACGCTCACGGACTGAGCGCGGGCCTGGCGGTCAGCCGACGCCCGGGATCGTGACCTCGATCATCGGTGCGTAGGCCGCGAGGGCGGCCGGATCCTGGTTCTTCCAGGCGTTGGTCGCCACCCAGTCGGCGATGGCCTGGCGGTCGGCCGGATCCGTGATCTCACGGGCGGTGGCGGGAAGATCAGCCTGGACGGCGCCCTTGAGGTGGAACGTCATGTTCGGGTCGGCATCGAGGTTGTAGAGCCAGGATCGCCGGCGATCGGAACGCGGCGAGCCCGTGATGATGATCCGGCCGTCGATGTTGTGGAACACGATCTCGATCCGGCGCGCCTCGCCGGTACGGCGCCCGGTGGTGGTGATGTCGATCGTGTGGCCGCGGCTCAACGCTCGCTTGATCTGGTCGGGCGTTGCAGAGCCCGCGTCCGTGTCGAGTTCTTGCATGGTCAACAATCTACGCCCGTCGCTTGCGGCGTGCAAGTCACTTCCGGCGTGGCCCAGACCTCATCCTTGAGGACGAGGTGGGACGGGACCACGGAACGATGACCGGGGGCCAAGACGGCCCTACCCTGTCGATGTGAGCCAGACCGCGGGCCGAGTCCTGCCGTTCCAGACGTTGCGCGCGCAGGCGGCCGCGCAGCCGTTCGTCGTGGACACGCTGCTGGCACTGGCGCTGAGCGCCCTGTCGATCTTCACGTTGCTCGCCGGAGCCCAGGACCTTGGCCAGGTCGACCCGCTCAACCTCACCCTGCTCCTGCTCCAGACCGTGCCCCTCGCGGTGCGGCGCCGATGGCCGGTCGCGGTCTTCCTCATCACGTTCGGGGCGCTGATCGTGCAGGTCCTCGTGATCCAGAACGCCTTCAGCGCCCCGCTCGGGTCGTTCATCGCCCTGTACACGGTGGGTCAGCGGGTGGATCGCACGCGATCCGGGCTGCTGGCGGCGGGAGCGGCGCTCGTGTTCCTGCTCGTGATGATCGAGAAGGGCGCCCTGCCGGCCGGCATCGCCGGCGTCATCCAGAGCGAGCTGGCCCTCTTCGTCGTCTGGACGCTGGGCGTCTGGTCGCGCGAACGCCAGGCCTACGTCGGCGAGGTCGAGGAACGCGCGGCCAGGCTCGAGCGCGAGCGCGAGGAACGCGACGCGCGGGCCGTGGCGGACGAGCGCGAACGGATCGCACGCGAGCTCCACGACGTGGTCACCCATCACGTGAGCGTCATCGTCATCCAGGCGGGCGCGGCGCTCCGAGCCCTCGACCGTCGGCCGGAGGAGGCGCGGACGGCCGTCGCCGCCATCGACTCGACCGCTCGCCAGGCGCTGGCCGACATGCGCCGGATGCTCGGCATCCTGGCGACGCCTGCGGCGGTCGAGGGCATGGTCGGGGCCGGCGACACGACGACCGACCCCCTCGCGCCCATGCCCGGACTGGACCGGCTCGGCGAGCTGCTCGAGGCGGTCCGCGCGACCGGCCTGCCGGTGGAGCTGACGGTCGAGGGCGAGCGCCGGCCCCTCGATCCCGGCATCGAGCTGTCGGCCTACCGGATCATCCAGGAGGCCCTGACCAACGCCCTGAAGCACGCGCGCGGCGCCACGGCCACGGTCCGCGTCCGGTACACGGTCGCGGGCCTGGAGATCGAGGTCACCGATCGCGGCGGATCCGGCGGCCGCGGCATCGGCGTCCCGGGTGCCGGCGGTCGCGGCCTGATCGGGATGCGGGAGCGGGTCGCCGTCTTCGGCGGCCGGTTCGAGGCCGGGCCGGTATCCGGCGGGTTCCGGGTGTCGGCCAGCCTGCCCGCCGGACCCATCATCGCCACTCCGTCGGCGCTCGGGGCCTGACGATGCCGATCCGCGTCCTGCTCGTCGACGACCAGCAGCTGGTCCGGACGGGGTTCCGGATGATCCTCGATGACGAGGGCGACATCGAGGTCGTCGGCGAGGCTCCGGACGGCAAGGTCGCGGTCGAGTCGGTGCGTCGCCTCCGACCGGACGTGGTCGTGATGGACATCCGGATGCCGGTCATGGACGGGGTGGAGGCCACCCGCCGGATCGTCGAAGATCCGGCGACGACGGCCCGTGTCCTGGTCCTGACCACGTTCGATGCGGACGAGACGGTCGTCCAGGCGCTCAAGGCCGGAGCCAGCGGGTTCCTCCTCAAGGACGTGCCGCCGGCCGGGTTCGTCGAGGCCATCCGGATCGTCGCGGCAGGCGACGCCCTCCTGGCGCCGTCGGTCACACGCCAGCTCCTGGATCGGTTCCGCGACCGCCTGCCCGGCCCGGTCGATCCCCGCCAGGACCGCTTCCGCGAGCTGACCGAACGCGAGCTCGAGGTCGTCAAGCTGGTCGCCCGTGGCCTGTCGAACCGCGAGATCGCCGAGCGCCTTGTCCTGGCCGAGCCGACGGTCAAGACCCACGTCTCGCATGCCCTCCTGAAGCTCGATCTGCGTGACCGGGCGCAGGCGGTCGTGCTGGCCTACGAGGCCGGGCTTGTTCGCCCGGGCGACGCCGCCGACTGACGGTCCCACGAACCGATACGGACGGATGAGCCCGCCCGCGACGGAGGGCGTGGCACGGACCGAGGTCCCGCCCCCGATGTCTCGGTCCAGGTCGGGCCCGTGGACGGACGCGCCGGCAGCTCCCCGGCCGGAACCTGTGGATGACACGAGCCACCCGGCCCGCGACCACACGGAGACCCACCATGACCACCGATACGGCGATCAGCACCGCCGGCCTGACCAAGCACTATCCGGGCGTCCAGGCCCTCACGGACCTGAGCCTCGAGGTGCCGGCCGGTTCGATCTACGGCTTCCTCGGCCCCAACGGCGCGGGCAAGTCGACCACCCTCAAGATCCTCGGCGGCCTCATCCGGCCGACCGCCGGCTCCGCGACCGTGAGCGGCATCCCGCTCGCGGCCGGCGCCGCGTACCGGCAGCAGGTCGGCTACCTCGCCCAGGAACCCCGGTTCTACGACTGGATGACCGGTCGCGAGACGCTGGCGTTCGTTGCGTCGCTCACACCGGGTCAGTCAACCGTCGCCCCGGCCTGGATCGACGAGGTCCTCGGGAAGGTCGGCCTGGCAGACGCGGGCGACCGCCGGACGAAGACCTACTCGGGCGGGATGCGCCAGCGGCTCGGCATCGGCCAGGCGCTCGTCGGACGGCCGAGGGTCCTCCTTCTCGACGAGCCCGTCAGCGCCCTCGACCCGATCGGCCGGCGGGAGGTCCTCGACCTCATGCGCGACCTCCGGAGCGACGACACGACGGTCTTCTACTCGACCCACATCCTCGACGACGTCCAGCGGGTGAGCGACCACGTCGCGATCCTCGACGGGGGCCGCCTGGTCCGAGCGGCGCCGACGGCCGAGCTGCTCGAGACGTATACCCGCGACCGACTGCGGGTCGGGATCGTCGGCGCCACTGACGACACCGCGATCGCCCTGGCGAGCCTGCCCGGCGTCCTCGCCGTCCAGGCCGACGAGCGTGTCGGCGACCTGCGCACCTACAACATCCGGATCCACACGGAGGACGCCGGCAGCGTCCAGCGCGAGGTGACCCGCTTCGCCTCCGACCACGACCTGACCCTGACCGAGAACGGCCTCGTCCGCCTCGACCTGGAGGACGTCTTCCTCCGCCTCATCGACTCGAAGGAGCATGCAGCATGACCGCCATCGCCATCCCCGACGCCGGGCTCGCGGCGTCCCCCGTCGCCGGCCGTTTCCTCGGCCTGCGTCCCCTCCTCCGCAAGGACCGCACCGAATGGATGCGCGGCAAGCGGGCCTGGATCGTCGCCGCGCTGACCACGGCGTTCATGGTCCTGACCGCGGCCAATGCGGCCATCAACACCTACGTTCGCACCGCCTTCCCGGAGCCCGAGCTGGCCGGCGTCCCGATGCCATCGCTGGATCCGGCGACCAACCTGCTGACGTCGCTCGCCTCGCAGATCTTCGTCGTCGCGGCAGTCTTCGCCGTCGCGAGCCTCATCGTCCACGAGCGCGACACCGGGACCCTCGCCTGGGTCGCGTCCAAGCCGGTCTCGCGCGGCTCGATCTGGTTGTCGAAGTGGATCTCGTCCACGGCCATCCTGGCCGTCGCCGCGGCGCTCGTGCCACTTCTGGTCACGACCGGCGTCGTGGTCGCGCTGTACGGATCCGTTCCGGTGACGGTCATCGCCCTGGTCCTCGTCGGGATGATCGCCACCATCGCGTTCTTCGCGGCGATCGGCTTGGCGGCCGGGACCGTGGTCCCGGGCCAGCCCGCGATCATCGCGGTCGGGCTGGGCGTCCTGTTCCTGGTGCCGATCGTCGCGGGCCTGCTGCCGGTCGACGTCACCCCGTACCTGCCGACCTCGATCCTCGACTGGACGGTCGGGCTGGCCGCCGGTCAGGACGTGGGCGTCGTCACTCCGATCGCCTGGGCAGCCTGGACCGTCGTGATCGTCGCCCTGGCGATCCGGCGGATGGAGCGGATCGAGCTCTAGCCACGAAGCCGCGCGAAACGACGGTCGGTCGGGCGAAGGCCCGGCCGGCCGTTTTTTCGCTCCTGCTCTACCCGCCCGAGCGCCGGCGCCACGCCCCAACGCCGGCGACGGCCGCGAACGCGACGGCGAGCAGGGTCAGCGCGATCGGCAGGGTCGGGTCCAGGGCGGCAGCGGCGGGCGCCGGCGATGGCGGCGCCGCCGCGGGCAGGCCGTCGCGATGGGCGCTGGGGGTGGGCACGTCCGCGAACGCGACCAGATCGTCCGCCGCGGATGCGACCGGCGCCTCCCCGGACGCCGATGGGACCGGGCTGGGCGTTGGGACGGGGGTCGGCGTGGGCGTCGGGGCTGGCGTCGGTCGGGCGGTCGGGCGGGCCGTCGGTCGCGGGGTGGCGGCCGCCTTCGCCTTCGGTGCCGGCGCCTTCACCGATGTCGACGCGACAGGCTGGACGGACACCCACTTGCCCTCCCAGGCCATGCGGACCCGGCCGTAGTGCCACGGCGTGAAGAAGCCCTTGAGCTGGCTCGGGGTCAGACGCCGGTCCGGTCGCATGTCGTAGCCGTACGAGCGGCTCTGAAGGCCCCATAGCGGCCCGACCACGCGGACGCTCGTGACCGTGAACCGGCTGGTCTTCGCCGGATCCGCCGTGGCCGTGAAGCCGGTCAGCACCCAGGCGTGGTTGCCGTGCGAGACGGTGATCCCCACCGGCAGGTTGGTCTTGCGCAGGTTGGTGACCGCCGACCGCAGCGCGGAGCTGAAGCTGCCGCTCTGGTACAAGCGATAGCGGCTGTCGACGTAGTGCCGGAGTCCCGCCGTCCAGCCCGCCGGATCGACACCGTCGGAGACCGGGATCGAGTAGCGGTTGCGGGCACGCATGTAGCTGAAGTACCGCCCCTGGCTGGCCCGCGAATGGTCGGACGCGTGGGTCTTGATGTTGCGCATGATCTGGACGTCTGCGGCGGTGCACCACAGCCACGTCTTCTGGGTCGTGAACGACCCCGACCGGTAGAGATCGACGCCGCCGGTCCAGCGCGAAAGCGCGTCGGCATCCGCAGCCGGCAGGGCCAGGCTGCCGGTGACGAGGGCGACCAGGAGGAGGGCGGCGAGGGCGAACCGGGCGATCGGTGAGCGCCGAGCTGGGCCGGGCATGCGTTCATGGTGGACCGGGTCGTCGGATGACGCAAAGGGCCCGTCAGGACCGCGGCTCGTGCCACCATGGTCTGCGATGGCCCAGACCGACCCGCCGCCCCGCCCATTCGACAACCGCTACGGCTACGTGATCGCCTGCCTGCCGTTCGTCGTGCTGGGCACCTTGATCGTCGCGACGCCAACCTTCCTGGACCCGATCCACGACAACCCGCCAGCGATGTTCGGCCTGCCTGCCGGCGTGGTCCTCCTTGGGGCCGGCATCGTCTGGGGCGCCCTGGCATTCGTCGTGATCTGGGCCACCTCCAGTCGGTTCGGCGTCCTCGTCGCCGAGCTGTTCTTCACCTTGCCGGCACTGTTCGCGATCATCCTGACCGCCCCGGTCGTGCTCATCCTCCAGCGGTTCAGCCACATATAGCACGGATGTTCTATCCTGTGGCATGCGTCCCGAATATCGCGACGAGCCCTGCCGGAGTGCGCTGACCCGGGTCCGGAACATGTCCTTCAAGTGGTCGCTCAACCCATACATGGGCTGCGCACATCGCTGCACGTTCTGCTTCGTCCGCGCCTTCGAACGGCTCGCAGACCGGCCCTCGGATGCGCGCTACGGCACGTCGATCCGGGTCAAGACCAACCTCGTCGAGGTGCTGAGCGGCGAGCTCGCCCGGCGTTCCTGGCGGCGAGAGCAGGTCGTGATCGGGACCGCGACCGACCCGTACCAGCCGGCCGAGGGCCACTACCGCCTGACACGGCGCGCGATCGCAGCCCTCGGTGCGGCCCGCACGCCGCTCAGCCTCATCACCCGCGGCCCGATGATCGTGCGCGACGTGGACGTCCTGACCGGCGCCGCCGAGCGGGCGGACGTCGGCGTCACCTTCTCGATCCCGACGCTCGACCGCGAGATCTGGCGGCTGACCGAACCGGGCACCGCCCCGCCGGCGCAGCGCCTCCGGGCGCTCCGGACGCTCGTCGACGCCGGTATCGACGCGAGCGTCGGCATGGCCCCGATCCTGCCCGGCCTGTCGGACGATCCGGCCAGGATGGCCGACGTCGTCCGCGCCGCGCGGGACGCCGGTGCGACATCGGTCTGGACCAACGTGCTGTACCTCAGACCCGGCACGCGGGAGCACTTCCTCGAGGCCCTCGCACGCGACTGGCCGCAGCTCCTGCCACGGTACGAGCGGCTCTACGCGGGCCGGTCGTACGTGACGAAAGATGTCCTCGAGCCCGTCCGGGAACGCGTGCGGTCATTGGCTCGCGAACAGGGCATCGCGGACCGCCGGCGCCGTCCGATCCAGCCGCCGGCCGAGCCCGAACAGCTCAGGCTCGCAGGATTCATGACCCCGAAGGTCATCCGCACGGAACGAACGTAGGCGAGCACCGAACTCAGAAGGTGTCGGCGCGGTCCCCGCCGAGCAGCATCTGTGGCACCTGCCGAAATCGATACGTCGAGCCGCCCGTGTCCGGCTCGAAGACCCAGAGGACATCGAACCGATCGTCCGGCCAGATCGTCGGGACCATCGCCGCGTCACCCGTCAGGCCTATGGCGATCAGCGGGATGACCTTGTGCTCCCAGGCGATGACCACGGAGCCGTCGATCTGCCGCACGGCTGCGACTAGCGCGTCCGTCTCGGATTTCAGGAAGCGGTCGTCGATGGCGATCCCGAGATGATCGCTCAGGGGCTCGAGCGTCTGGCGCGGCCGCCGGCTCAGGCTCGTCGTCTCGCCGACGCGCGAGGCGAAGAGGTGCGATGGCGTCGCATGCGGCCCTGCCACCGGCCTGCCGGACGGCGGCGCGAGAAACGCCACGAGGGCTCCGGCTCGCTGCCAGCCGCGGACGGTCAGGGACTCGGGGTCGCGGCTCCCGTCGGCGGCGACGCCGAGCGGCGGCACGCCGCCCAGCTCCTTCTCGGCGTGACGCAGGATCGTGACGGTCGGCAACACGCGATCACGCGTCCTTCGATCGGGAGGTCCAGGTCGGATCCGGGCCGGCCAGCCATTCGGTCTCGAACCGGGCGCCGCCGTGGACGGCGACGAGCCGGAGCTCGCCCGGCCCGGTGTTCGTGAAGCCGTGGGCCTCGCCGGGCGGGCTGACCACGACGTGTCCCTCGTCGATGACCAGGGTCCGGTCGCCGATCCGGAAGGTCGCCTGGCCCGCCTCGACGACGAAGACCTCGGCGTACGGGTGGCGGTGGAGCTTCGGGCCGACCCCGGGTTGCGAATGGACGAGGATGAACGAGAACGGGACGTTGCCGTGCTCGGCGCCGACGAACTCGTGGGCGTGGGCGGTGTGCTCGAGGTCGTCGAGCCGAACGACGTGGCCTTCGGGCTCAGGCATCCGCGCCCTCGCCGAACCGGCCGCGGTGGTCGACCGGGATGAGCGGCTTCTCCGCCCGGACCTTGAGCTGCTGGACCGCCCAGGTATTGCCATCGGGGTCGCTGAACCCGAAGAACGTGCCGCCGTCGCGCTCGTCGAAGACCATGATCTCGCTCGCCTCGACACCCCGGTCGAGCAGCTCCTGGCGGGCGGCCTGGGCGTCGGCGACCACCAGCTGCAGGCCGCGGATCGACCCCGGCGCCATCTCGCGCTGGGCAGGCATGTCGCCAACGACGATGGAGCAGCCCGAGCCGTGCGGAGTCAGCTGGGCCACGTGCATATGCTCGTTGCGGGTGTCGTGATCGAGGTCGAAGCCGATCTTGTCGCGGTAGAACGCGATCGCCGCATCGATGTCGCTGACGGGCAGCACGACGACTTCCAGGGTCCAGTCCACGGGGCCCTCCTTCACATCCGGTTGGCGAGGTCGATGACCGCAGCCTACCCTGACCCGGCCGGCGCTACCCTGAAACCATGCCGGACATCGGGACCGCCGTCGCCGCCGATGGCGTGACGATCGCGTGGAGGTCCGTGGGCGACGGGCCCGCGCTCATCCACCTGCCAGGCGTCCCGTTCTCGAACATGGAGGGCGAGTGGCGGATCCCCGCCCTCCGCCATTCCTTCGAGGCGCTCGCTCGCGACGTCCGGTGGATCCAGTACGACGGCCGCGGCACCGGCGCGTCGCAACGGGACGTCACGGACCTGTCCCTCGACGCGTTCGTCGGCGATCTCGACGCGGTCGTCGAGGCAGCCGGAGTGGATCGCGTCGTGCTGCTCGGCTTCTACCATTCCGTCACGCAGGCGATCGCCTGGGCCGCCCGCCATCCGGAGCGCGTCCGCGGGCTGGTCCTGTTCGGCGGCGCGTTGCGCGGCTGGGATCCCATGCGCGGGTCGGGCACGCAGGCGCTCCTGAGCCTCATCGAGCGCGACTGGGACACCTTCGTCGAATTGATCGCCCACGCCTGGCTCGGCTGGCCGACGGGCGAGGACGGGCGGCTGGCGGCGGACTGGTTCCGCACCGCGACGACGCCGGCGATGGCCCGCGCGACACTCCAGGCCGCCGGTGACATCGACGTCACGGCCGAGGCGTCGCGCGTGACCGCGCCGGCGCTGGTCCTCCACCGCGCCGACGCGAGCGTCATCCCGTTCGAGGTCTCGGCCGAGCTGGCCCGGGCGCTGCCGGCCGGCCGCCTGGAGGTCCTGCCCGGCTCGAACGCGAGCTTGTTCTTCGAGGACGCCGATCGGGTCGTGGCGCGGCTCGTGGCGTTCGTGCGTGACCCGCTCGCGCGACCGACGGGGGACGCGACCGCGCGCGGCGCAGGGCCGGCGCCTCGCGGGCAGACCGCCGCGGGTGCGCTCTCCCCGCGCGAGACCGAGGTCCTGCGCCTCCTGGCCGATGGCGAGACGAACGGCCAGATCGCCGCACGCCTGGGCATCTCGATCAACACCGTCGAGCGCCACGTCGGCAACGTCTATCGCAAGATCGATGCCCGCGGTCGCGCGGACGCGACGGCCTGGGCGATCCGGAACGGCGTCGCCTGACAGTGGATCACGGGTTTCCGTGATGTCCGGCCCCCGGCGCGCCGGGAAGTCAGGCGACGACCGACGGGCCATGATCATCGGCATGGACACCACATCGAACGACTTCGTCGCCGGCGCCCCGCGTCGCAGCCGGCCCATCCGAACCATCGCCCGCCTGTTCGGGCCACTCGCCAAGCCGCTGGCCGGGACCCGCTTCTTCCACCTGTGGGCGATCCTGCGCCACACGGGCCGGACGTCCGGCACGGTCTACGCCACACCGGTCGTGGCGCTCGCGACGCCGGACGGGTTCATGATCCCGCTGCCGTTCGGCGACGCCACGCAGTGGGCCAAGAACCTGTTCGCGGCGGGCGGCGGGACGCTCCGCTTCGCCGGCCGCGAGCACCGGATCGCGGAGCCGCGGATCATCGACCGTGACGAAGCCGCTTCGCACATGCCTCGGATCCTGCACGCGATCGCCGGCCCCCTCGGGCTCCGCCAGTTCGTCCTGGTACGGCGCATCTCGAGCTGAACCGAGGGCGACGCCCGGAGCGTTCGCCCGACCGAGCTCCACACCGGACCAGACGGCCCGCGCCTGCTACCCTCGCGCTCGACACCACCCTCGCGACGCTGCAAGGTCCGCGATGCCCATCCGAACCCGCCTGGCCGGTCTCCTGTTCGTGATCGTCGCGGTCTCGGCGTGTCTCCCGCCTGCGGTGCCCACCTCGCCCACGCCGGCCAGCCAGTCGCCCGCGGCGGTCGGGACCGCCCGCCCGACAGCCGACCCGTGTATCGGCGCCGTCACCGGCCTGGCGCCGTATCTCGAGCGACTGGCGAGCGGCCTGGCCGCATTGCGTCCCCTCGTACTCGCCGCGGCGTTCGATCCCGTCGCGACGACGACGGCGGTCCGTGCGGTCTCCGCGACGGTGACCTCGCTCGAAGGAACGGATCGGAGCCTCGCGAGCTGCCGTCTCGCCACGAGCCTCCGGAGCCGGCTCCAGTCGCTCCGTGGGGCGGTCAAGGCGCCGCTCGCCGCGGCCCTCGCCGCCCCGCCGACGGATCGCGTTGCGGTGCGCGCGGGCGCGGCCGCGCTCCTTGCTGTCCTCCCCGACGTGCTGGCCCTCTCCAAGGCGACGGCGGGCCTGGCCACGACCCTGGGTCTCGACGTGGCCCTGGCGGAGGTCCCGGACGACGCGACGAAGCCGATCGGCTCGCTGCCCCCGTTCCCCACACCGACGCCGCCACCGACCGCCAAGCCGCCTGCGAAGGGCAAGGTCACCACCTTCACCGCGGCGTATTTCGGTGCCGGCACCAAGGTCACGACCTACCGCGTGACAGGCAGCGACCCGGACGCGATCATCCGCTCGATCAACACCACGGGACCGATCTCGACCTGGTCGGGCGGCCACGCCGAGGCGCTCACCGCGGCGCGGCCGACCTATCGGTTCCAGCTGGTGACCTCGACCCGGACCGGGTGCTCGATCGTCCAGTCCGCCTCGCCGGCCGTGCGGATCACCTACACGATCACCTTGCCGGCGTGGACGCCGCCCAACGGCACAGCGGCCTCGACCGTGAGCTGGTGGAACGGCGAGATCGCCTCCGTCGCCAAGCACGAACGCCACCACGTGGAGCTGTACCGGGCGGGCCAGAAGGATCTCAACGCGGCCCTGGCCAAAAGCACCTGCGCGAACGTCTCGGGTCGCCTCGAGGCCGTCTGGAAGACGATCAACCGGAAGCAGTGCGAGTTCGACATGGCCGAATACGGCACCGAGCTCGGGCTGAGCCTCAAGCGCTGCCTGGCGAGCTAGGCGGCGCGGGGGCCCGGCGGCCGGTGCCGCGCGGTTGATACGCCTTGGCAGGTGCGTGAACGGCGCGCGCTACCCGCCGCGGACCACGATGGCTCCCCGATCCGACGACGAGGGAGAACGAATCATGAAGACAGCGACGACGACCGCGACGGGGACCTTCGAGGTCCTGACCGGCGGCGAGGATGCCTATCGAGAAGCGGAGGGTGAGGCGCGCCTGACCCATGCCCACGGCCGCCAGCGGTTCAGCGGCGACATCGAGGGCGACGGCTCGATCGAGTGGCTGATGTGCTATCTGCCGTCCGGCGGCGCGCGGATGGTGGGCCATCAGCGCATCGAGGGCTCGGTCGACGGCCGTCGCGGCTCATTCCTGATCGAGGCCGTCGGCCGGCACGACGGCAAGGCGTCGACGGCCACGTGGCGGATCATCGACGGGTCCGGGACCGGCGATCTGGCTGGCATCCGTGGTGAGGGCGGGTTCGAGGCACCAGGCGGCAAGACCGTCGCCTACCGCCTCGACTACGACCTG
>CAVXVP010000018.1:0-40659 GCA_963765245.1 uncultured Chloroflexia bacterium | reverse complement strand
CGAGCACTCGACCTTCCAGCTGGAGACCGCCGACCGGCGTCGCCTCGAGGAGATCCACCACGCCTGACGGCACGGGGGAAGGTCAGCGCGCGGCGGCCCGCGCGTAGCGACCGGCCAGCAGCCGGAGGTGGCTCGCGAGGTCCGGTGCGTCGATGACCGAGAACTCCGCGTCGAGCATGCCCAGGTGGACGGCCAGGATGTCCAGCGTGTCCGCGCCGCTGTCGAGGATGCACGTGGCGGCGTCGACGGCCTCCACCGTCCCGACCCACGGCCCCACGCGCTCGGCGATGACCGCCGCCGGGGCCTGGACCAGGACCCGTGCGTGGAACCGCCGGGCGGCCGGCGGGACGCCCGCGAGACGAGGGCGATGACGGCCTCGTCGGACAGGTCGCGTGGCTTGAACGGCGGTCCGACGGACACGTGCGCCCGCAACCGATCGACCCGGAACGTCCGCCAGTCGACCCGGTCGGTGTCCCAGGCGACAAGGATTGCCGCGCCGGCCGGCGTTCACCAGGCGATGCGGCTCGACCCGGCGCTGGCTCGCGCCGCCGTGCCGGTCGTCGTAGTCGAAGCGCAGCTGCCGCCGATCGCGGCAGACCCCGGCCAGCATCGTCAGCACGTCCGGATCGACCGTGGGCCCGGTCCGCTGGGTGACGAGCACGGTGTGCGTCTGGAGGGCGGTGACGCGGCTGCGCAGCCGGACCGGCAGGACCTGCTCGAGCTTGGCGAGCGCCCGCAGTGATGATTTCCTCGATGCCTGTGACCGCTCCCCCGGCACCCGTCCGGAGACCGACCGCGAGCGCGACGGCCTCGTCATCGTCGAGCAGCAACGGCGGCAGCGTCGTCCCGGCCGCGAGCCGGTAGCCGCCGATCGTCCCGCGCGTGGCGTGGACCGGGTATCCGAGGCCGCGCAACCGTTCGATGTCGTTCCGGATCGTCCGCGTGCTGACCTCGAGACGCTCGGCCAGCTCCGGCCCCGTCCAGTCCCGGGGCGTCTGGAGCAGCGAGAGGAGCCGCAGGAGCCGCGCCGAGGTTCTCACGTCAACTCTCATGCTACCGCGCCATTAGGAACGAAATCTGCCTAATGACTCCCTATGGTGAGAGTCATCGCAGAAGAGGGAGCGTCATGTCAGAGACCACGAGTCAAGCCATCCCCGGCTTCGTCGACCGTGCCCCGGTCGAGCTGCCCCATCCGGTCCGCATGCGGATCCTCGGCGCCGTCATGGTCGGCGTCTTCCTGGCCGCCCTCGACCAGACCGTCGTGGGCACGGCCCTGCCCCGGATCATCACCGACCTCGGCGGCAACAGCCTCTACACGTGGGCCTTCACGGCCTACCTGCTGACCTCGACGATCAGCGGTCCTCTCTACGGCAAGCTGTCCGACCTGTTCGGACGGCGCCCGATCTTCCTGTTCGGGATCGGCGTGTTCATGATCGGCTCGTTGCTTGCCGGCCTGTCCCAGGAGATGTGGCAGCTCGTCGCCGCGCGAGGCATCCAGGGGTTGGGCGCAGGGGCCTTGTTCCCGATCGCGCTGGCCGTGATCGGCGACCTGTTCGCGCCATCCGAACGCGGCCGCTACCAGGGCCTGTTCGGCGCCGTGTTCGGCCTGTCGGTCCTCGTCGGCCCGGCGATCGGCGGGATCATCACGGACACGATCGGCTGGCCGTTCGTCTTCTTCCTGAACCTGCCGATCGGCGCCTTCGTCTTCACCGTGGTCTGGCGATACCTGCCGTCGTACCACCTCGGCGGTGAGCGGACGAAGATCGACTACCTCGGTGCGGCCCTGTTCACAGGCGCCCTCGTCCCGATCCTCGTCGGTCTGACGAACAAGGGGACGGCCGACTGGACCGACCCGGCAGTCGGCGGGCTCATCCTCCTCGGAGCGCTGATCCTCCTGCTGTTCGTGTGGGCCGAGACCCGCGCTCCCGAGCCGATCGTGCCCCTCGACCAGTTCCGGCTCCGCTCGTTCACCATCTCGGTCGTCGCCGTCTTCCTCGCCGCGTTCGGCTTCTTCGCCACGGTGGTGTTCCTGCCGCGCTGGTTCCAGGTCGTCGCTGGCGCCTCCGCCACCGAATTCGGGCTACCAGATCCTGCCGCTGCTGGGTGGCCTGATCATCAGCGCCGTCGCCTCCGGCCAGATCGTCAGCCGGACCGGCCGGTATCGACTGCTGATGTTCGGCGCCCTCGTCGTGATGGCGATCGGGCTGTTCATGCTCAGCCACCTGCGGGCGGACACGCCCATCCCGGTCCTGTGGGCCTGGATGTTCGTGACGGGCCTCGGCGTGGGACCGACGTTCGCCGTGTTCACGCTCATCGTCCAGAACAGCGTCCCGGTCGAGCGGCTCGGGACGGCGACCAGCAACCTGACCTTCTTCCAACAGGTCGGGGGAACCGTCGGGCTTGCGCTCACGGGCACGATCTTCGCGACGACGCTGTCCGAAGAGCTGCCCCGCCAGCTGACGGCGGCCAACGTCCCGCCCGAGGTGGCCGGGGCCATCTTCGGCGGGGGCGGCAGCCTTGACGCCTTGACCGGCGTCGGCGACCTCGGCACGGCGATCCTGGCGGCGGTGCCTGCCGCTGCCAAGGAGGGGGTGGCCCCATTCGTGCCGGCGATCGTCGACGCGATCTACCGGGCGTTTTCGATCGCGACTTCGAACACGTTCCTTCTCGGGATCGTGGCCGCTGTCGTGGCCGCCGGTCTGGTCCTGCTGCTCCACGAGGCGCCGGCCCGCGCGACGGACCCGGCCCTCGACCGGGATCCGCGACGTCGCCGACCAAGGCGACGCCGTCCGCGTCCTGACCCTTGCCGAGGGCTCGTCGCCTCTGCCACCCGGCGGGAGCGGCGAGCCGTCGCGCGACCGGGCTACACGGTGGCCGTGTAGCCCTCGGTCACCTCGCCCTTGTGCGCGGCGAACGCACCGAGCACCGCCTCCTTGTCCGGCCCGGGCACCTGGAAGCGATCCAGCGACCGGGCCAGCTCCGCGGCGACCTCGTCGAACTCCGCCGGCGAGATCCGGAGGTCGCGATGCGCCTCCTCGAGCCCGAGCACCGTGGCGCCCGGGTTCGTCGCGGTGTACTGGAACGGCCCGCCGGCGACGGCACAGACCCACAGCGTCCGCATGAACTTCAACCCGGGCAGGCGTCCCAGGTTGTTGGTATGCCACTCCCGCAGGGCGGGATTGGCCGATCGCTGGCCGACGATCGGGTTCTCGACGATCGCATCGCTGAACTGGTCCACGACCGCAGCGACCCCGAAGGCACCGCCGAGCCGGTCGTAGAGCGTGGTTTCCGTCATGGTTTCGATCCTCGTGTGATGAGCCTGTCGCGGTCACCCGCGACCTTCACCGGTCCGTTTCGTTCATCGTCAAAGGGTCGGCACCTCCGCGTTCAGGGTCAGACGACCTGGGAGCTGGACGAGACCACGAGGACGGCCAGGAACAACAGGCCGCCACCCGCCAGTGAGGCGACCGTGCGGCCGTGGCGACCCGTCGCCTCGTACGCCATCACGACGGCGAGGATGGCCATCCACCAGAGGTTGGCGAAGCCGGCCGCGAACATCACGAGCATCAGGGCCCCCGAGCTGCCCAGGCAGTCGAGGGCGTGTCTGAGACCCATCCGTGCGGGGCTCGACCCAGCCCGCGACGGCAGTGCAGCCAGGCTCGGGTGACGGCAGGCGGCCAGGCTGCGTCGCTTCCAGGGTGCGAACTGATACGCGCCGGCCGCTGCGAGGAGGGAGGCGCTGATGAGCCACGCGTTGACGGTCAGCCAGGGGCTCGCGTCGACCGTGCGGTGGAGGACGAGATCGCCTATGAACGCGACGGCCCCGAAGACGCACCAGATCGCGAGGTAGCTGCCCAGGAAGGCGAGCCACGCATGCCGCGACCCGTTCCGCACGGCGGACCCGTCCGCGAACACGCCGAACGCCGGCAGGCTCGCCGGCAGCATCATCGCCACGACCATCACCAGCCACGCCAGAAGGGATGCCGGTAGCGCGAGCCAGATCGGGCGGCCGCCCTCGATGAGGGCATCGTGATGGAGCAGGCCTGCGTCACCGATGACCTGGGCGACGACGGCGATCAGCCAGGCGAAACCGATCGCGATGACCGCGACGGCAAGCCATGTCGTGCGGCGGGCCCGATCGAGGTCGGTCGCTATCGACGAGGCCACGTCGTCGCCGACTCAGACGATGTCGAGACTGCAGCCGAATGGCCGCGTCGTCGTGAGCCGGACCTCGCGGCCGGCCAGGACGTCGTCGACGGCGTTCGCCAGGTCGTGGCTCGTGACTCGCTCGGGGAGTCGCGCGTCGTCGAACCGGCCCTGGTACCGGAGGCGGCGCGCCCGATCGAGGACGAACGCGTGGAACGTGCAGGTGGGGCCGTAGGCCCGCGCCACCCGTTGGCCGGCGTCGACGAGGTACGGGAACGTGTAGTCGTCCTCGGCCGCGCGCGCGACCATCCCCGCGAGATCCTCGTCGGGATACAGGTGCGGATCGTTGGAGTTGATGGCGATGAGCTGGACGCCACGCGAGCCATAGGCTGTCTGGAACGCGTTCAGTCGTTCGGCATATGCCTTTGCCGTCGGGCATCGAACGGACGTGAAGACCAGCACGATGACCGCCCTGTCTGCGTAGTCGTCGAAGCCGGTCCGTCGTCCATCGACGCCCTGCAGATCTGCCACGACCGGGGCTGCCGCGCCGATCGGGAGGGTCGCCGTCGCCGGCGGCCGCTCCACGAGGCCGGGGCCGCTCATGCCGGGACGGCGGTCCGGGCGAACCGGTCCGGGAACTGCGCGACGATACCGTCGTTGAGCGCGTCGGCGAGGACCATGATCTCGGTGAAGATGTCGTCGAACGCGGCCACGTCGGCGTTCCAGTCGGCGGTGATCCTGGCGACAGTCTCGTCCTTCGTCAGCTTGAGGTGGAGCGCCAGGAGGTCGAGGACGTCCTTCTCGGGCCAGTTCGGGTTCGCCCCGGCCAGGAAGGCGGCGATCTCGCCGATGTTGGCCGTCCACCGCGCGTCGTGCGTGGCGAAAGCCGTCTGGTTCCCTGTCCGCGCGGCCTCGACCAGGTCGACCGCGATCATGATGTGCTCCTTGAGGAGCTCGGTCAGCTTGTCGCCGGCGCCCTGGCCGTAGTACGGCACGATGGCCGCACCGATGTCTTCCTGGTTGCGCAACAGCCGGCCCGCCGCGGCGCCTGCATCCGGGGTCTGTGCGACCGCGGCCACGATGTACTGACGGGTCCAGATGACGTGATCCGACCAGAGCTTGCGGAGAGCGATGCGGGTCGGTTCGGCGGCGGTGGCCATGGCGAGCGCTCCAGTCACGATTCGACGAGGACGCCGACGAGGGTGACGTCTGGCGTTCTACTCGTAATGGTCGTTACCTTTACAGATGGCCCTCCATCTGTCAACTTCTTGTGGTAAGAACCCTTTTTGATAGAGTGCGCTGCGATGACCACCGAAACGAACCCGCCCGACCCCGTCAGCGCGATCGCCACGCTCGACGAGCCCAGGCGACGGCAGCTGTATGACTACGTCGCCGCACGCCACGAGGGTGTCGGTCGCGACGAGGCGGCCACGGCATCCGGGATGAGCCGCGAGCTGGCGTCGTTCCACCTGGACCGGCTCGTGGACGCCGGCCTGCTCGTTGCGGAGTTCCGGCGTCTCAACGGCCGGAGTGGCCCGGGCGCCGGTCGACCGGCCAAGGTCTACCGGCGATCACCGGGTGACGTCGTCGCCACGTTCCCGACCCGCCGTTACGAGCGTGCGGCGGCCATGTTCGCGGAAGCACTGGACCGGCTTGGCGGACGCTCGGGCTCCGGTGCGACCGCCCTGACCGAGGTGGCCCGCGCCAGCGGAGAGGCGGCCGGTGCGGATGCCCGTCACCGGGCCGGGTCACGGCCGGGACGGCGGCGCATGCGGACGGTCCTCCTCGAGCTGCTGACGGGCGCCGGCTACGAGCCGGAGGTCGTGCCCGCCGCCGACGGACACGCGGATCGGGTCTGCCTGCGGAACTGTCCGTACGACGCCCTCGTCGCCGGCCACCGCGACCTGACCTGCGGGATGAACCTCGCCTGGGCGGAGGGCCTCGTCGACGGTCTGGATGTGGGGCTGACCGCGCGACTGGCCCCGGCGGAGGGCTACTGCTGCGTGGTGCTCGACGGCGCCGAGCCGGGTCGGCCGGCCGACAAGCCCGCCAGGGACGCCGACGCGACCGCCGCCTGACCGCGATCGCCGCAGCGGAGGCGCTGGCCGGGGCTATGCCTCGGCGATGACCCCGATCGAGATCCGGAACCCCGCCCGGCGCTGCACCGGCGGCAACAACGTCCCCTGGCCGATCGGCCCATCGGCCGGGAACCAGCGCAGCCACTCCTCGTTGAACGCGTCGAACTCGGTCGGGTCCTTGAGCGACCAGTTCGCCCAGACCACCTTGTCGAGCGAGGTGCCGGCGGCTTCCAGCTTCGCCTTGAGGTTGGCCAGACACTGGCGCGTCTGGTCCTTGATCGAGCTGCTGGCGATGAGGCCGGTGGCCGGGTCGACCGGCCCGACCGAGTTGATGTAGACCATCCCGCCGGCCTGGACGACGCGGCCCTGGCCGATCGCCGGCCGGATGAGGTCGATCGCCTTCTGCGTCGCGTCGACGCCCCATCGGCCCTTGCCGGCCGGGCCCGGCTTGGCCGGGTCGAACGCCGGGATCCCGAACTCGTCCTCCGGCATCTCGACGCCGTAGGCCTTGAACTTGGCCATGAACGTCGGGCGGATGCCGGTCGGGGCGAGGCGGCCCTCGATCTTGCCCTCGCGGAACGCGGTCTGCTGGAAGGTGAAGACGTCCTGGGTCAGGATCTCGTCGTCCTCGATGCCGTAGACCTCGGTGATGTTGACGACCTTGCGCGTGCCGTCCTTGAGCCGCGCGGTGTGGACGATGAGATCCACCGCGGAGGCGATCTGCTCGCGGATGGCCCGGAGCGGCATGTCGTAACCGGTCATCAGGACCATCGTCTCGAGGCGCCGCAGCATGTCCCGCGGCGTGTTCGCGTGACCGGTGGAGAGCGACCCCTCCTGGCCGGTGGTCATGGCCTGGATCATGTCGAGCGCCTCGCCGGCACGACACTCGCCGACGATGATCCGGTCGGGGCGCATGTGGAGCGCGTTCCGGAGCAGGGCCCGCATCGTGATCTCGCCGTTGCCCTCGAGGTTCGGCGGGCGCGACTCGAGCGTCACGACGTGCGACTGGCGGAGCTGGAGCTCGGCGGCATCCTCGATCGTGACGATCCGCTCGTCATCCGGGATGAACGACGACATCACGTTCAGGAAGGTCGTCTTGCCGGAGCCCGTGCCGCCCGACACGAAGACGTTCAGGCGCGCCTCGACGCAGGCCCGCAGGAAGTCGAACATCTCGGCGGTCGCCGTGCCGAACCCGATCATGTCCTCGACCTGGTAGGGCGCCTTCGAGAACTTCCGGATGGTGATGACCGGCCCGACCAGCGACAACGGCTCGATGACCGCGTTGACCCGCGAGCCGTCGGGCAGGCGCGCGTCGACGCGCGGGCTGGACTCGTCGATGCGACGGCCCATCGGGGTGATGATCCGGTCGATGATCCGGAGCACGTGCTCGTCGTTCAGGAAGTAGCTGTCGACCCGGACGATCTTGCCGGCCCGCTCGATGTAGATGTGATTGGGCCCGTTGACCATCACCTCGGTGATGGTGTCGTCATTGAGGAGTGGCTCGAGCGGCCCGAAGCCGGTGATCTCGGCGGCGACCTCCTCGATGAAGCGGATGCGCTCGTCCTTCATGACGATGAAGCCGTCGCGCACGAGGACCCGGTCGACGAGCGCCTCGACGGTCTTGTTGAGCTCCGTCGGATCGGCGACGTCCAGCAATGAATCGAACGATCCGACGACCTCGGCCTGGAGATGGCGGCGGATCGTCGCGAGGAGCTCCTCGCGCGCGGGCGTCCGACTCTCGGCGACCGGCGGCTTCGGCGGCGGCGGGGCGACAGGGACGATCGCTGCACCGTTCGCGCTGTCGGCGCCCTGTTGCGCTCGCTCTACGCGTTCGAGCAGCGACATGTTCCACCCCTCCGTCGCACGACGTCATCAAGGTCGGCCGGGGGGTGATCGGGGCCGACTCCGACGAGTCCTGCCGCGGCCTCCCCCAAACGTCCTGGCCGAGAGGATACCCCCGACCCGTCTCGAGGGCGAATGCCCGGACGGAGTCGATGGTGCGTCGCCGCAACCGGCGAGGGCCCGGCTGAGCGTGCGCAGGGCAGGTCCGACTAGGGCACATGCCCGATTGCGTTGCGGGTGAACAACGCCCTACGGTCTCCGCCCTCGGCAGGGAGGCCCGACCGCCGTCTTGGTTCCGCGCACACAGAAAGGTCGGATCCGGTGTCATCGACCCGCTTCGCCAGCTCCCGGTCCCCACTCCGACGCACCCTCCGCCACGGGCTGGTCGTCGCCTCGATGATCGGTCTGACCCTGACGGTCGTCCCGCCGGTCTTCGCCGCGTCCACGATCACCCTCGTCAGCGGCGCCGGCAGCGGCGACATCGGCACGCCCGACCCGAACGTGACCTACTCGATCCCCGCGACCGGGGCGACCGGACCGGCCGTGCGTCGTCGCGCCGCATCGGCTTGTACGCCGCGATCAGTGGGGCCCGCTGGATCAACACGACGCGGCTCGACCGGCGACGACCAGGCGATCCCGCCAGACCGCCCGGTACTCGATCCCGTTCGACCTGCCGGCCGGATTCTCCAGCCCGTCGATCGCGGTCCAGCTGCTGGCGGACAACGCCGGGACGGTCCTGCTCAACGGCGTCCAGATCGGCCAGCAGCCGCAGGTCGACACGAGACGAACTTCAACACCGTCTCGACGTTCACGAACGACACTTCCGCGAACTTCCACGGCGGCTCGAACACGCTGACCATCGTGAACGCCGACTTCGGCAGCATCGAACGGCATCGACTTTCAAGGCCGTCGTGACCTACGGCACCGATTCGACCGGGCCCGTCGCGAACCCGACGCGGACGCCGGAGCCCAACGCCAACGGCTGGTCGAACACCGACGTGACGGTCGACTGGAACTGGACCGACGACGCCACGGCCATCGATCCCGCGAACTGCACGACCAGCAGCACGACCACCGGTGAGTTCGGGACCCCCGGTCAGACCCTCACCGCGACCTGCACCAACGTGGCGGGCGCCACAGGCACCGCGTCCGTGACGATCGACAACGTCGACAAGACCGCGCCGGGGATCACGGCCGCCGCCACCACGGACCCGGACGGGACCGACGGCTGGTACACGACCGACGTCACCATCCACTACACCTGCACCGACGACGCGTCGGGCATCCCGGACGGCGCGTGCCCCGCCGATGACGTCCTGTCGGATGATGGGTCCGCGGTCTCCTCGACGGCACGGACCGTGACCGATGCGGCCGGCAACACGAGCGATCCGAGTGGTGTCGTCACGGTCAAGATCGACACGACCGGACCCACCATCGGCGCTGCGATCGACCCGAACCCGGTCCTCCTCAACGGCGACGCCCAGGTGACGCCGGACGCGACGGACAAGGTGTCCGGCGTCGTCTCCCAGTCCTGCGACGCGCTCGACACGAGCTCGGTCGGGGTGCACACGGTCAGCTGCACGGCGACCAACGGGGCCGGGCTCACGACCACGGCGGACGTCCTCTACCGCGTGATCTATCGCTTCGACGGGTTCATCCAGCCGATCAACGACACCGGCCACGCCCTGACCTGCGGATCGCCGTGTCCCGCCAGCACGTTCAAGGGCGGCAGCACGATCCCGGTCAAGTTCGCCCTCACCGATGCCAACGGGGTGAGCGTGCAGCCGGCCGTTGCGCCCCTCTGGGTCACGCCCAGGAAGGGTGCGGCGACGAACTCGGCCGTCGACGAGCAGGACGTGAGCGAGCCGGCCACGACCGACGCCACGTACCGGTTGCGCGGCGACCATTACGCCTACAACTGGAGCACGAAGGGCTTCGCGACCGGCTTCTTCTGGCGGATCGGCGTGACCCTCGACGACGGCCAGACCTACTCCGTGAACATCGCGCTCCGCTAAGGCGGGGCGCCGGGGCCGGCCGGCCGAGCGAGGCCGGCCTCAGGCTGCCCGGACGACGACGGCCACCTCGGACTCCTCGCGCGTGCGGCCGGTCCTCTGCCACCAGCTGGACTCGAGGCGCACGGCGAAGCGCGACAGGTAGCTGGTGGCGACGACGGCCGCCGCCATCGCCAGCAGCACGGCCTCGAGCGGGAGCGCCCGGAACCCGACGAGGCCGACGCCCCAGCCGACGATGATCCAGTGCGCGAAGTAGATGGCGATGACGCGGTCGCTCCAGCCGTACAGGACCCCGAGGCGGCCGTCGATCCATGACCGCCGGGTCGCAAGGTCGCACATGGCCAGCCAGAGCAGGATGATCCCGAAGATCGCCACCGCGAACGAGAGCGGCATGCGCCAGTAGGTGAAGACGTCGAAGCCCGGCCGCTGGACGAGGATCAGCAGGCCGCCGGCCACGAGCAGACCCGCTCCCACGAGGGCACCCCGTCGGAAGAGGCCGGCCCGATCGCCGGATCGCGCGATCATCGCGCCGAAGACCGCACCGACCAGCGGGTAGGCCAGCCAGGGCACGACCGCGTAGTAGACGTTGGGTGCCGCGCCGAGGAACGGCGTCAGCGGCGCGTCGAGGACGGGCGTCCCGAAGGTGATCGTCCGGACCCACGGCGCGACGAAGACGAGCGCGCCGGCGAGGGCGAGCCAGAGGAACCCGGGCTGCACGCGCGCACGGAGCAGGGCGATGACGACGAGCGACAGGCCGACCACGTGGTGGAGGTCCACGGTGGTGGCCAGCCACCAGGTCGTGTACGGGTCGACCTGCTCGGCGGTGATGACCCCGGTGGCGAGGCCGAGGTTGGCGGGGATGACACCGCGCAGGAAGTTGAGGACGTAGCCGAGGAGGACCAGCCACAGCCCCCGGGCGGCCAGCGTCCCGACCCGCGTCCGCGGCGCCGCGCCGAGCGACGCGCCCATGAGGAACAGGAAGACGGGCGCCGCCGTCGGGCCGGCAGCCATGCTGATCGCCTCGCCGATCGGCGTCGTCCACGTCTCCCGCGCGCCCCAGTGCCACAGCACGTGGACCAGGATCATGAAGAACACGGCCAGCCCGGCGGCCAGGTCGAAGGCCCGGACGCGCTCGCGACCGACGATCCCGGTGACCGCATGGACGGCAGCCGGCTGGGCAGTCTCCATCGCCGAAACTGTACCCCCGCTGCGCGCCGGATCAGGCGGTCGCCGGCCCGCGCAGGCGCTCGAGACCGTCGAGGATCAGGTCGAGGCCGATCGCGAACTCGACGTCGTCGTCGCAGCCGCCGAGGCCGCCATCGTGGCTGACGGCCATGGCCATCTCCGTGACGTGCGGATAGCGCTCGGTCATCTGCCGGGCGAGGAGCGCGGCGACCTCGGGCGTCGGCGGCGTGCCGCCCGACATGTCCCAGGGATCCTGGGTGAACCCGAACATCCGGCTGCCCAGGACGTGGATGGCATGGTGGGTCATGTCGACCGAGAAGCCGCCCTCGCGCAGGGTCCCGATCACGCGCTCGACGTGGGCGAGCATCGCCGGCCCGGGGTTGGTCCGGGTCTCGATGACCTTCGGCGCCCAGGGATGACGCAGGAGGACCTGCCGTGATGCCAGGATCGTCCGGCGCAGGGCCCCTTTCCACTCGGCCGGCAGCGGCCCCGGATCGATCTCGCCGAGGATGACGTCGACGATGCCGTCGAGGATGTCCTCCTTGCCGCGAGCGTGGTTGTAGAGCGACATCGCCTCGACGCCGAGCGCCCCTCCGAGCTTGCGCATGCTGAGCGACTCGATCCCGCCGGTGTCGGCAAGGTCGATCGCCGCACGGAGGACCCGCTCCTTGGTCAGCGGGACGCGTGACGCCGGGGACGGCTCGATCGGGGCGTCGGTCTCGGTGCTCATCGTCTCGAACTCTAACGTACACGGTAAGTGCGGGCCCTCGGAACCCTTGACACGACTGACGGTGTAAGTCCAGACTTACGGCATACGCTTACAGCGTATGTCCAATCCAGGCGTGTCAGGGAGGGAACGACCATGAAAGCGATCGCCCAGGACCGGTACGGCTCGGCCGACGTGTTGCGGTTCGAGGAGGTCGGACGACTCGAGGTCGGCGACAACGAGGTGCTGATCCGGGTCCGCGCGGCCGGTGTCAACGCCCTCGACTGGCACGTCATGCGGGGCAGCCCGTTCGTCGTCCGCCCGATGCTCGGTGGCTGGCGCGCGCCGCGGCCGACCGTTCGCGGTGTCGACGTCGCAGGCGACGTCGAATCGGTCGGCAAGGACGTCGCCGGCTTCGAGCCCGGGGATGCCGTCTTCGGCTGGTGCACCGGCGCGTTCGCGGAGTCGGCCTCCGCCCCGGCCGACCATCTCGTGCTGAAGCCGGCCGCTCTGACCTTCGAGCAGGCCGCAGCCATCCCCCTCTCGTCGATCACGGCCCTGCAGGGGCTGCGCGACGCGGGACATCTCCAGCGCGGTCAGCGGGTGCTGATCGTCGGGGCATCGGGTGGGGTGGGCACGTTCGCGGTGCAGATCGCCAAGGCCATCGGGGCGGAGGTGACGGCCGCGTGCCACACACGCAACGCGGACCTCGTCCGGTCGATCGGTGCGGACCACGTCATCGACTACACCCGCGACGACCCGACCCGGAGCGGACCGTACGACGTGATCTTCGAGCTGGCCGGGACCCGGTCCGTGGGCGAGTACCGCCGCGCGCTGACCGCAACGGGCACGCTCGTGCTGTCGTCCGGGGCCGGCGGCCGCTGGCTGGGACCGATCGCCCGGATGGCCAGGGCGAAGATCAGCGCCCGGTTCATGTCGCAGAACGTGGTCTGGCTGGACGCGAAGCTCAACCACGACGACCTGCTCGCCGTCACCGAGCTCATCGAGGCCGGGGTCGTGTGCCCCGTCCTGGACCGGCGCTTCCGCCTCGAGGAGGCGCCCGACGCGATCCGCTACGTGGAGGCCGGGCACACCCGCGGCAAGACCGTGATCACGGTCTGATCGCAGCCGGCGGCCCGGTCGCTGGACCGGCGGCGGCCGCCGGTCCAGCCCGGACGGTGCTCAGGGAAGCCGCGCGAGCGTGGCCTTGCCCTGCGTCTGCATCGCCTCGCTGGTGGGGATCGACCCCCCGATCGCCACATCACTCAGCGCGACGAGGACGGCACCCTTCAATGCGAAGAACGAGATCGCGCTGATCTTCTGGCCGGCCTGGCTCACGCTGCCGCTGATGACGGCCGCATCCACGCCGGGCTCGAAGTTCGGCAGCTCGCTGAGCTTGGCGTCGGTGATGCCGGCCTCCGCCGCGAGCTGCTCGAGCTGCGCCTTGAAGGCCGGCTCCTGCTGCTTCGCGGTGGCCGCGTCCGGTGACTCGGCGACGATCACGGTGAAGCCGGCGCCTCCGTGGCCGAAGCTGCACAGCTTGCCGTTGCCCTCCGTCGTGGTGGCCTTGGGCGGAGCCGCAGTCGAGCCGGTCAAGGCCGACACCTCGGCCGGGGTGACCAGCGTGCACGGGTCGACTGCCGTCGGGACGGCCGTGGGCCCAGCATCGGCCTCGGACGCCGAGGGCAGTGCCGCGTCGGAGGGCGCAGCCGATGCCGATGGTGCGACGGAGCTCTCGGCCGACGGCGCGCCGATGGCGGCCGAGGACGTCGCGACCGATGCCGCGGGTGCCGTGCTCCCGCTCGCCGTCGACGCAGAGCAGGCCGCCAGCACGACGGCGGCCAGGGCGACGACCGTGGCCAGAGCGCGGATGGTGCCGGGTCGGGGATGACTCATCGGATCGTTCCTCCATGATGGATGCGCGGGGACGAGGGGTCTGCGCCGGGTGGTCTCATCGGCGAGGCTCGGATCCGCCCCCGCCTGCCGGGCTGCCGGAGATGGCCGGCCCCACCAGCGCGATCGCCTTCGCGATCCGGTCCACCGGCAGCCCGGCACGTTCGTTGAGCTGGCGGATCTCGCGCTCGTCGGTGGCGGCGACGAGCGTGAACACGACCTGGTCGATCGGCATGAGGATCGAGCCGAGGTATTCGACCTCGCGGCCCTCCGACCGCATCGCCGTGACCGCCGATTCCAGCCGGGGCAGGGCGCGACGGAGCTCGTCGACGTCGACATCGGGCCAGTACCGCTCGACGAGGAAGATCTCGACCGGGTCGCCGTCAGATGATCGATCCATGCCGGGGACGCTACCCGCGGTCGTCCGGCCGATGAAAGGGGTGGTTACCCCGATCAGTCCCTGGGGGTCGGCCCGCCCGTCATCCGACCGGATGACACCAGCGCCCCCAGCTCGGCCCGCGAATGGATCCCCAGCTTCTGATAGACGCGACCGAGCGTGTTGCCGACGGTCTTCGGGGCGACGAATGCCTGTTCCGCGATCTGCCGGCTGGTCAGACCGGCGGCCGCCAGCTCCGCCACGCGTCGCTCGGTCTCGGTCAGCTCGTCAGGGGCGTGCGGCCGGCGGCCGACGCGGGCCAGCTCGGCGCGGGTCTGTTCGGCCCAGACGGCCGCGCCGAGTGCCTCGAACTCGGCCAGGGCGGCCCGCAGCGTCTCGTCGGCAAGACGCTTCTCCTTCCGGCGGCGGTGCAGCCTGCCCTTGGCCAGGAGCGTGCGGGCACGCTCGAACGGCATCGGGAGGTCCTCGTGCTCCAGCAGTGCCCGGTCGTACGCCGCGGCGGCCGCCGCGAAGTCGCCGCGCGCCGCCGCGAGCGATCCGGTCGAACGAGCACCCACGGCGAGAACCCACGGTGTCGGGGCGATCCGGGCAGCTTCGTCGAGCCTGGCCTCGATGACCGCCGCCCGCTGGATGTCTCCGAGGGCGAGCGCCGCCTCCACCTGGTCGCCCGCCAGCTTGAACCGGCCGGGATGACGCACGTTGATGGCCGTCGCGAGCTCGGCCGCCGCAGACAGCTGCCGATCCGCCTCCGGCCACTCGCCGAGGGACAACGCGACGAACCCGAGGAGGTGTCGGTGGAAGGCGGAGATCACGACATCGCCGCGCTCCATCGCGAACCGGAGGCCCTCCTGCGCGTACCGGCGCGCATCGTCCAGGCGACCCTGGTGGGCCGCGATCAGCCCGACGCCGCGGAGGCCCCACGCCGGGTGGAGATCCTCGCCCTCGCGCGCGTAGGCCTCCAGTGCGGCCTCGGCCACGTCGCGTGCCTCGCTCCACGACCCTCGATAGACAAGAAGGCCGGACAGCTGGACGAGATTGAACGGGTCGTCACCGCCCGGCCCGGACTTTACCCGGATCAGCTCGCGGGTCATCTCGATCGCGTGGTCGAGATCGTCCGTCAACCGAGCGAGGCCGAACGCGCAGCCGTCAGCGCCTTCGTGCTCCCATGACCGGCCATCGGCGGAGATGAGCCTCAACCCGCGGTCGATCTCCGCTCGGCGCGTCGGCTCGACCAACATAAGCTCTGCGTTGCCCCGGAGCAGGAGCACGTTGGCGACCAGGTCCGGATCCGCGGGTCGACGGTCGCCCTCGAGCAGGGCGGCCGCCTCGGCGATGAGGGCATGGCCCCGTTCGAGATCGACCTGCATCACGAGGAACGCGACACGGCCGAGGACCTTCGCCCGGAGCATCGTGTCGGGACCGGCTTCCGCGAGCGCCTGCTCGCCCATCGCGACGGCTTCCGGGACTCGCCCGTGGTAATAGCGGAGGATGGCGCGCAGGCTCAGCGCCTCCGCGCGAGTCGGCCCGGGGGGTGCCTCGCGGAGGGCCGCCTCGAGGATCCCGTCCGCCCCCACGATCTCGGACAGGTCGATGAACAGGCATTCGGCGGCGAGCCTGGCCCGCTCGAGACGTCGATCGGACAGCTCCATCGGCGTCGCGTGCGCGGCGTCGAGGTACAGCGCGGCGGCGTCGACGGTCGCGCCGCGGGTCCTCGCGGCGTCCGCGGCGTCCGCCAGCGCTCGCGCGACGGCTTCGTCCGGGCCGTCCGTCGCATGCCCGAGGTGGCGGGCCCGGGCATCGGGCGACGTGGCCACCCCGGCCAGGATGCCGTGGACGCGGCGGAGCTCGTCGGGCGCCGTCGAGCCGATCACGGCCTGGGCGAGCAGCGGATGGCTGAACCGGACGATCCCGCGGTCGACCATCGCCACGCCCGCCAGGACGGCGGGTCGGAGAGCGTCATCTGCGTCGGGCATCGCACGTTCGAGCGTCTCGAGCGACGGTTCAGCCGCGGCCGCCGCCAGCAGCAGGATGCGCCGCGTCCGGGCCGGCAATGCCGAGACGCGGGTGGCCATCAGGGCGGACAACGAGTCGGGGATCGGAAGCGGTGCGTGCGGGTCCAGCTGGATGCCGGCCTCCCGGAGCGCCCGCGCGATCTCCAGGGCGTAGAGCGGGTTGCCACGGGACTCCGCTTCGATCCGGACGAGCGCGAGCCGCGGGAACGACCGGCCCAGCCGGAGCTGGAACAGGCGATGGAGCGACGCGAGCGGCATCGCCCCCACGCGGACGCGCTCCGTCCGATCCGGCGCCAGGGCCGCGAGCAACGGAGACGCCTGGGCATCGCCGGACCCTGTCCGGACCGAGACCAGCACCGCGAGTGGTGCCTCCCCCAGCCGCCTGATGGCATAGGCGAGGATGGCCGCGGAGCTCTCGTCGAGCCATTGCGCGTCGTCGACGGCCAGCAGGACGGGCGCGCCATCGGTCAGGAGTCGGAGCAGGCCGGCGAGGGCCACCGACAGGGTGCGCTGGTCCGGGAGCGTCCCCGACGGCGCAACGCGGAGGAGGGCGATCTCGAGCGCGTGCCGCTGCGGATCCGGCAGGCTGCCGAGCACCTCGGCATCGATGTGGGCGAGGAGATCGGTCAGCGCGCCGAGGGTGAGGCGTTGCTCCGAGCGGGCCGGCCGGCAGGACAGGACGGTGAAGCCCGCATCCGTGGCCGCCGCGACACCGGCCTCCCAGATCGTGGACTTGCCGATGCCGGCCTCGCCTTCGACGACGAGGGCCGCGAGCGTGCGGCTCCGCCCCGGCCAGAAGGCGCCCGACCGCGGCCAGTTCGATCCCTCGCCCGACGACTTCGTCCGCCACGGACGTCCCCGCCTTCCCCTGCGTCCGCGGTCCGGCCGATCAGCCTCGTGTGCGTCGCCGGTCGACGCGCGCTCCGTGCGTCCCGCACGCCGCCTCAGACCGGTTGCTGGCGCCCCAGGGCCGCGATCAGCTGGCGCGCCTGCTCGCGATCCTTCTCGTTCGGGTGCTGGTGGTCGGCCACGATCCCGCAGTAGACGTCGTGGATCGCCTGGCTCATCGAGTCCTCGTTGGCCATCGCGATCCCGCCCTCCCGGAGAGCCGCCATCGCGTCGTCCGTGCTGTCGCGCCGCATCGCCTTGTCCAGGGCTTCGTGCATGGTCATCGGGATTCACCTCCGACCGAAATCGTAGCCGCTCGCCGGTCCGATGCAACCGCCCCTGACGAACTGACCGTCGCAGTCGCCACGGCGGCGAGGGCGTCGATCAGGCCGGGATCGGCGTTGAGCGAGTCGATCCGGTGGAATGCGACGCCGGACGCCTCGGCCTGCTCGCGGGCGCCGATGTCGACGTCGTAGAGGATCTCGAGGTGGTCGGCGAGGAACTCTTTGCCGCGACCCGAGCGACATCCGCGTTCCGCGCGTGGCCACCGGGCCGGACTACGCTGTGACGGTCCTTGCCTGCCCGGACGAAGGGAGCACCAGCATGACATCGCCGCACGAGGCCGCCCCGGATCGCTACGACACGATGGCCTATCGACGGGTCGGCACGAGCGGCCTCCACCTGCCCGCGATCTCCCTCGGGCTCTGGCAGAACTTCGGCGACGACCGACCGCTCGCCACCCAGCGCGCCATCGTGCTCCGGGCGTTCGACCGCGGTGTCACCCACTTCGACCTTGCCAACAACTACGGCCCGCCGCCCGGCTCGGCCGAGACGAACTTCGGGCAGATCCTCGGGTCCGATCTGCGGGGCTATCGCGACGAGCTGGTCATCTCGACCAAGGCCGGCTACGACATGTGGCCGGGACCGTACGGCGACCATGGCTCGCGCAAGTACCTTCTCGCCAGCCTCGACCAGAGCCTCGGCCGGATGGGTCTCGACTACGTCGACATCTTCTATTCCCACCGCGTCGATCCGGACACGCGTCTGGAAGAGACGATGGGTGCCCTCGACAGCGCCGTCCGCCAGGGCAAGGCGCTCTACGTGGGGATCTCCTCGTATTCGGCGGAGCGGACGCGCGAGGCCGCGGCGATCCTGCGAGGTCTCGGGACGCCGTTGCTCATCCATCAGCCGTCCTACTCGATGCTGAACCGCTGGATCGAGACCGACCTCCTCGACGTCCTGGGGGAGGAACGGATCGGCGCCATCGCGTTCTCGCCCTTGGCGCAGGGCCTGCTCACCGACCGCTACCTCGCCGGCGTGCCGGCGGGCTCCCGCGTGACGGCCGGTGGCTCGTTCAAGCAGGAGTACCTGACCGACGCCAATCTCGCCAACGTCCGCGGCCTGAACGAGATCGCCCAGCGGCGTGGCCAGACCCTGGCGCAGATGGCGCTCGCCTGGACGATCCGCGATCCGCGCGTGGCCTCGGCGGTCGTCGGCGCGAGCTCCGTCGCGCAGCTGGATGACGATCTCGCCGCCCTCGAGCACCTCGCGTTCGAGCCTGGCGAGCTCGCGGAGATCGATCGCTTCGCCGTCGACGGCGGCCTGAACCTGTGGGCGCAGTCGAGCAACGCCTGAACGGACGTGGCGTTCGCCCTGGCTGCGCGGGGTGACGTGCGCCGCGCCCCAGACGTACACTCGTTGCCATGGCAACGATCCCTGAGAGCGTCCGCGAGTTCGTGGCAGGTGGGCTGTGGGCCCACGTCGTGACGATGACGCGCAACTGGCGATCCGCACGTGAACATGTGCTGGGCAGGCTTCGATGGCGACGAGATCGTGTTCGCGTCGTTCTTCGACTCGAAGCGGGCCGCCCGCCTGCGGCGCGATCCCCGCGTCACGCTGTCCTTCCAGGCCAGGGACTACGACGGCAACACACTCTTCCCGTACCTGGTCATCAAGGGTCACGCGAGCGTCACCGACGGCGGCGCGATCGAGGTCATGGACCACCTGGCCCAGTGGTACATCGGCCCGGGTTCGACGTACCCGGCCAGGGACATGCCGTCCGGCTGGACCTTCCGGGTCACGATCGACAAGATCTACGGTCAGGGTCCGTGGAACCCGCGCTGGGTCGAGATGGACCGGGCGAGCCGCACCGGCTAGGACGAGACCGACCCGGTCCAGCGGACCGGGTCGGCATCACGGCGAGGCCGCGCTGACTACATGACCGGGAACGTCTCCGAGACGACGACGACCGCGCCACCGGCCAGCACCGGGCACCCCTTGGACAGCGTCACGGCCTCGTCGAGGCTGCCCGCCTTGATGATCGAGTAGCCGCTCGGGGCCGAGGTCGCGTCCATGACCGACCCGTCCGGGGAGATGGCCTTGGCCTGCGAGATCGGGTTCCCGCCGTCCACCAGCGCGTCGCCGAGGGTGCCGAACCAGCTCGTCCAGGCCGACATCACCTTGTCCTGTTCCTCCTTCGTCTCGGGCATGCTGCCGCCGTGGAACGTGAGCAGGAAGTTCGCCATGTCGATCGACCTCCGTGGCCACGACATCTGCATGTCGCCGCCTGCTTCGACCCGGCGATCACTCGTCGCCGGTCTGTCATGACGACGAACGGACGGGACGGAATTGACAGGCATGTTTCGACCGCCGAGCGTGCGCCTCGCGGTTAGCATGCACGGCATGTCGGGTCCGTCGGCGCTTCAGCCCTTCTACGAGGGCTGGGCGAATCATCAACGTCTTCTGCTGGCCGTCATCGGCGATCTCGGCCCGGACCAGCTCGCGCTGCGGCCGGCACCGGACGCGTGGTCGATCTGGCAGCTCGCCGGCCACATGGCCGGATCTCGCGCGTACTGGATCCACGACATCCTCGGCGAGGGCGACCCCGCAGTCCGCGAGATGTTCCGGGTCGCGCAGACGACGGTGCCGGACCTGCCGCTCGAGATGGCCGGCTGGGAGGACGACGAGGACCATCCCCGGACGGCCTCCGAGATCGTCGAGGCCTTCGACCTGACCTGGGCGATGATCGAGGAATGCCTCGAGCGCTGGAGCGCGGATGACATCACCGTCCCGATCCCTCAGCGCGGGGCCGACCGGATGACGACCCGCGGATGGGTGCTCTGGCACCTCATGGAGCACGAAGCGCACCACGGCGGCGCGATCTCGATCGCGCTCGGGGCCAACGGGCTGCCGAGTCTGGACCTCTGAGGCTTGACCACGACGACTCTCCCGGACGCGCTGGCCGCATGGCGCCTCGCCGAGCGTCGCTGGGAGGACGCCCGGGTCGACGATCCAGAGTTCCGTGCGCTCGGGATCGAGGTCGTCTCGACCTGGCTGCGCTACCACGACCTGATCGATCGCGAGCCGGGATCGTTCGTCCTCGTCGCCGACGATGACCATGCCTACGTCGCGGTCAGCGATGGGGTCATGGCCGTCCTCGGCTACGAACCGGGAGACGTGATCGGTCGGCGGATCGAGGACATCTCGCCTCCGGACCTTGTCCCCGGGACCACCGACGCGTGGGAGCGGTTCCTGGCGGACGGGCGCCAGGATGGCCGATATCGCCTCCTGGCCCGAGACGGACGGGAGGTGGCGGTGCGATTCCAGGCGCGAGCACATCATCCGATCCCCGGGTTCCATACATCGCGGCTCTGGCCAGAGCAGCCGGAGCCGTAACGGCCCCTCGACCCCCTCACGACAACGCGCGATCGCAAAGCAATCTGAGCCAAGCCCCGTGCCATTCCTGAACCTTGGCCGTCTAGCATCGAGATCACTCCGGCGTCGAAGCCCCCTGACCGCCTGATCGCCCGTGACCCCCCGAAACGTGGCCGGGCAGTCGTCCGGGTCGGACGCCGGAGCAACGCCTCACGCCGGCCGCCGCGCGGCACGCTGCGCTGCGATCCAGGTCTCACCGGCGATCCAGTAGTCGGCATCCCGCGACATCTGCCGGCTGCCGGCCTCACGCTCCCACGCATCACACCAGCGACCGGCCGTCGCCTCGTCGAGGCCGGTGTCCATCAGACTGAACCGAACGGCCGCGCGCCGAGCGTGGAAGATGCGTTCAGGATCGGATCGCCGCGCCATCGGACGAGATTGGTCCGAGGACGTGACGGGTTGGGTGGCGGAGCCTCCGGTCGAAGCGAAGGAGAGACCGATGTCCTACGTGGTCGATTTCACCAACGTCTCGACCGTCGGGCTGGAATCGTCGCCGGTGGCGACCGCGCTCGCCGGCCTTCGGGCGAATGAGGCGCGCTACTTCAAGAACAAGTACGGCCACGACTTCACCGTCGAACCGGCTGAGGAGGCCGGGGAGACCATCGACTGGGTGAGCCGGATCCTGCACGAGGAGCGCGGTCTCACGATCGCGGCGCGCCCGCTCGAGGCGACCATCTTCCAGGTCGAGAACATCCGGTGGGCGTACGTGTTCTACGAGAGCGGCCTCTCGATCAACGTGCTGTACACGATCGATGACGGCGGGAAACGGGCGGTCGGCTTCAAGCTCTCCGACGGCATGGACGTCCCGGCCGAGCTCGCTCAGTCATTCAAGTTCGCGAGGCAGCGGTCGAAGCTCGCCGGCACGATCCGCGGCTCGTTCTTCGTCATCAAGGGCGAGTACTGACGCGCGTCGCCGTCGCCCTCGACCCTGATCGCGCACGCGTCACTGGCCGATCGGCGGAGCGGGTCGATAGCTGGCTTCGCTGGCTGGCCGCGTCGAACCGAGATGGGACCGCACATAGGCCAGGAATGCCTCGGCCTCGGACTCGGTCGCGAATGCACGCTTGGGGATGTAGAAGGACGGCAGTCGATCACGCTTGATCACGATCGTCGAGGCATCGTCGACCGCCTCGGTCAGCGCCCACCACTCCGTCCAGACGTGACCCCCAGCGAAATCCTGATGGACACCCTGGTCGTCGACCCGGAAGGTGACGTCCTCGCCGATCAGGGACCGTCCTTGCCGCTTCACGCTGCGACGTGGGCCGAAGATGACCGTGTATCCGAAGAACACGGCACCCACGATGAGTGGCAGCCAGAGCGAGGGGTCGGCTCCGATCGCAAGGAAGACGAGCCCCGTGACGCCAAGCACGACCGCGGCGATGCGAAGCACCGACCACATCCGACGCTGGTACAACATCAAGCCGCCGACGAGATCGCTCGCCTCCATCGTCCAGCGGACCGTGATCCCGTCGCCGACCGCGCGCGTCGCCTCCATCGACGCATCCTAGCGCGGGCGAAACGCGACGATCGACGCGCCGCTGGCCTGGCTCGACCTACAGGACCTGGGCGCGATCCGACGAGGTGATCAACCGATGGATCGGCGTGGGTTGAGGCTCGCTTGGAGCTCGATGCGGGAGACGTAGACTCGGCCGGTGAGCTTCGAAGTGGCCGCAGACGCATACGACCGCTACATGGGCAAGTACTCGCGCCTCCTTTCCCCGCAACTGGCGGACTTCGCGGGAGTGCGATCGGGCCAACGGGTGCTCGACGTCGGCTGCGGTCCCGGAGCCCTCACGACAGAGCTGGTGGCGCGCGTTGGGCCATCGGCGGTGGCGGCCGTCGACCCGTCGGCCCTCTTCGTCGCCGCCGCTCGAGAGCGTCATCCCGGTGTTGAGATCGTGCAAGCATCCGCAGAGCAACTGCCGTTCCCTGCCCTGCGTTCGACGCGGCCGTCGCACAACTCGTTGTCCATTTCATGCCAGATCCGAACAAAGGATTGGTAGAGATGGCGCGTGTCACTCGGCGCGGTGGTGTCGTTGCGGCCTGCGTCTGGGATCATGCCGGCGGTCTTGGCCCTCTCAGCCTGTTCTGGCGGCCAGCGCGTGAGCTCGATCCGGAGGTCGACGACGAATCCGAGCTTCCGGGTGTCCGTGAGGGTCACTTGGCGGAACTGTTCGAGGCGGCCGGGCTGGACGAGGTCGCGGAGACGGTCCTGTGGGTCAGCGTTGAGCACCCGACCTTCGAAGCCTGGTGGGAGCCGTTCACGAAGGGTGTCGGCCCCGCGGGATCCTACCTGGCGAGCCTCAGCGCCGACCAGCAGGTCGAGCTGCGTGAAACCTGCCGAACCTTGGTCCCAACCACACCGTTCGTGGTCACGGCTCGGGCCTGGACAGCTCGCGGCCTCTCGTAGGCTCGTTTTCGGACGTCACGGGTGAAGGTCGACCCAACCGGTCGCGCTGGCTGGATGATGTGCACGCCCACGACGACTTCGTCCTTCCCAATAGCGCCGGCGGGCGCTCCGGGGAACCTTGCGCAACCGATCTCGGCAAGCCACCGTCTTCCCAGCGATGAAGACGTTCGTCATTGCCGTGATCTTCTTCCTCCTCGCCGGATGCACCGCGTCGCCGCCGGCGGAGATCTCCCAGCGACCGAACCTCGGAGTGTCGAACGGCAGCACCCTGACCGTGACGCTCGTGGTCAATGGCAGGCGAGTCGCCGACTTCCCGGCCGGTGGCCCATATCCCACGATCGACACGACGGCGCTCCCGCCGCTTCCGTGGGAGGTTCAGGCGCTGTCGCCGTCCGGCAGGGTGCTCACCTCGATGCACGTCGCACCTGGTCAGGTTTGGAGCACCACCGGTCCAGAAGGCGTCGTCACGCAGCAGGGAAGCATGGGGCGGGTCGATCTCTCGTGCGGCAGCGTCAGGATCTGGGCCGGCGACTTCGCACCATCGGGTCCCGTCCCTGCCGAGTCACCCGGCACTCCGGGAGACTGCGAACCGTGAACGAACAGGACGTGATCGTGGCGAGATCGCTTCGGCCGGATGCGCGATGGGCTCTTCACGTGTCGATGTCATCGATGCGGCGCTGCGTCTCGGTGCTCCTGTTCTCGATGACATTGGTGGGCTGCATGTGGATGCCCGAGGCCGGTAACCCATCCGCCCAGCCACCGGCCGCCGACTCGGCCGCTGCCGATCAGCGCGCACACGCGGTCCTCGCAGCGTGGGCGGCGGCGGTGGCCGCCGTCGGTGTGCGTCCCGCCGTCACCCCAGTCGGCGAGCTGACGGGCCAGGTCGGCGACTGGGAGGAAGCCGTGGGCGACAACAACAAGCGCGCGCTCATGGCCGGCGCGGTCGCGTCCGTCAACCCACTTTCCGAGGAGGCGCCACCAGACGGCGAGGTGGTGTGGCAGGACGGCACGACGACCAAGGTTCCCCTGCTCTCGGCGCAGGCCGCGATCGTCGCGATCGAGACCACCACCGCAGCACCCTGCTCGGACTGCGCCTTGCTCCTGGTCACCGAGGCACGACTGACGTCGAGGCCGATCCAGACGACACGGGGCTCCGCGACCGCACCGGTCTGGGAGTTCACCCTGCAGGGCACGGCCGTGAAGGTGACCCGTGTCGCGATCGCCGATCCTGTCGTCGTCGCCCCCGACGACGTCGGCTCGCAGCTCGGGCTGGCGATCGACTCGGCCAGCGGAACGGTCGGCGGAAACGGACTCACCGTCGCATTCGTCGGCGCGCCCGATCCTGGGAACATGCCCTGCGGCGAGGACTACACCGCAGAGGCCGTCGAGTCCGATCTCGCGGTCGTGGTCATCGTCACGCGGCATCCCCACGCCGCGCTCTTCGAGGCATGCTCGGCCGTCGGGGCACGACGCACGGCGACCGCCACGCTCGCCGCCCCGCTGGGCGATCGGGCCGTGCTCGACCTGCAGACGGGAACCCCGGTTCCCGTCGTGCTAGCCCCCTAGACGCGCCCCGCTGGCGCAGCGCCCGACCGATCGCCGGATGGTGCGCGCAGCGATGTTGCGGTGGGACGCTGTGAGACGATCGCCGCCCCTCTGTCGGTAGACGGACCTGCGGCCATCGAGCCGTCGGCTGATGGATGCTCTCGTTGCCGCGGGCTAGCTCATCGCGGCATCCGGCACGACAGCAGGCTCCTCGATCTCGAAGGTCGCGCGCATCGGTTGCTCCTGGAGGAAGAGGACGCACACGAAGGCCAGCACCGCCCCGACGATGCCGACCCAGAACGTGGACGCGATGGCGATCGAGAACGCCTCGTGGATGCCCTGGACGATGTTGGGGATCAACGGCTCGATCACGGCCTTCGCATCGGGCGGCACGGCAGCCAGGATCCGTTGACCGAGATCGCCCGTTCCGGTGATATCCACGCCCTGGCCGCCTGCGAACCCGTCGACGATCGGCTTGGGCACGCCCGCCGCGACCAACTGGACGGGGATCTCGGTCACGAGCCGGTTGGCAAGGACCGTGCCGGCGAGGGTCAGCCCGATCGTCCCGCCGATCTGCTGGAAGAACGTCAGGCTCCCGGTGGCCACCCCGATCCGGGCGGCAGCCACCGAGTTCTGCACGACGAGGGTGAAGACCGCGAACGATGGCCCGACCCCCAGACCGGTGACCAGCATCCACAACGAGAGCACGAGACGGTCTGTCTCTGCCGTCAGGTGGGTGAGCATGAAGAGGCCGGCTGCCAGGAGGAGCAGCGATCCGAGCATCAACGCCTTGTAGCGACCCGTGCGGGCGACGATCTGACCGGAGGCGATCGCACTGAAGATCAGACCGAACAGGAGCGGCAGGATGCTGTAGCCAGATTCCGTCGCGCTCGCACCTCCGACGGTCTGGAACCAGCGAGGCAGGAAGATGATCGCGCCGAAGAACCCGAACGCTGCCAGGAACATCGCGGCGACCGAGACCGAGAAGTTCCGGATACGGAACAGGGCCAGGGGCACGATGGGATCTGCTGCCCGCGACTCGATCCACAGGAACACGACGCCGATCGCCAGCCCGGCCAGGATCAAGCCACCGACCGCGGGATCGGCCCACTCGCCGGTCTGCTTGTTGGTGAGCCCGATCAGGAAGAGCGTGATGGCCAGGGCGAAGACGGCCGCGCCGACGTAGTCGATGTTGCGGCCGGCATCCGGCCGACGGATCGCCGGGAGGAGGCGCCAGATGATCGCGAGCGAGACGAGGCCGATCGGCACGTTGACGAAGAAGATCCAGTGCCACCCGACGGTGTCGGTGATGATCCCGCCGATGGCCGGGCCAAGCAGTGACGACAGGCCGAAGACCGCCCCGAACAGCCCAAGGTACTTGCCACGCTCGGCTGGCGTGTAGAGGTCCGCCACGACGGCGAGCGAGACGGGAAAGATCGCGCCGCCGCCGAGGCCCTGGATCCCGCGGAACAAGATCAGCTGCCACATCTGCTGGCTGAGCCCGCACAGGACGGAGCCGATGAGGAACAGGCTGACCGCGAAGATGATGATCGGGCGGCGCCCGAACAGGTCCGACAACCGGCCATAGATCGGACCGCTGATCGTGGCCGTCAGCAAGTAGATCGTGACGACCCATGTGTACAGGGAGTTCCCGTTGAGGTCGGTGACGATGACCGGGAGCGCGGTGCCGACCACGGTTTGGTCAAGCGCGAACAGGAAGAGTGCCAGGAGGATCGCGCCGAGGATCTCCAGCTTCGCACGAGGGCTCAGCTCGATCGTCGGCTCGTTCGTCATCGGCAGCGTCGTCATCGTCGGCGATCCTCCACGGTGACGCCGAGGCGGAGCGGCGTCAACCGAAGTCGGGGTAGCGAAGTTTCGACGGGTCAGGGTGACGCGTCAAGGCCCTGCGACCGGAGATGTTCGACCGGATCGAGAGGGTTCGGACGGCCGGGCGCCCTACCGTGACGGGGCCGGCGTGGAGACGACGACATCCCGCTGCTGCGCGTAGTGCAGCGGTGAGGCGACGAAGATCCCGATCGCGAGCAGCGACACCACCGTTCCGATCAGGCAGGCCCTGGTCATGACGGCGGCGGTCCGTGCCTGGAGTCTGCGGCGTGCCAAGGCGAGCAGCCCGACCCCGGCGAGGCCTCCGACGGTGTTCACGATGATGTCGGTCGTGTCGAAGCTGCCGGTGGACAACAGGTGCTGCGTGGCCTCCAGGGCGAAGCTCGCCCCGACGAGCACGCCCGTCCATTTCCACCACGGCCACGTCGGCGCGAGGAGCCCGAGGTAGACCCCGAACGGGACGAACAGCACGAAGTTCGCGACGACCTCGAGGGGCGCGCTGGCGCCGGCCTCGGCGCTGGGCACGAACGGGATCAGCTTGATCGGTCGTGGCAGCAGCGCGGCCTCTCCGACATACGGCACGTCGAGCTTCCACACCACCGCCCAGACCAGCAGGACGAGGTAGACGACGAAGAGCACGACCAACGACGTGCCCGCCAAGGCGGAACGGCTTCTTCTCCACGACGGACATCGTGGCAGTCTGGGCGAACCCGACCACAGACGCTCAGGCGCCAGGACTCGTCGGCATCGGCGACATAATGGCAGTCGAGGGAAGTGCTCCTTCCCCGAGGGTAGGCGGACGGGCGACCGATGCTGAAAGTCTGTGGTCGAGTGCATGGGATCCGACCTGGCCCGGTCCCGAGCGCCGATGGCTGACGGCGGTTCGTTCTATGGCGCACCGTCCGCCCCCGGGCGGCGTCACGACAAGCTGGTGGGTATGGCCGTCGTCCTCGTCGTGGTCGGGATCGCGTTCGCCCTGGCCAAGCCGTGGGGTGACACCGGCCAACCGGCAGCCGCGAGCCCGATCGGGGTGGCCGCGGCCAGCCCCTCCGCGACTGCCAGTCCCGCGCCGGCCGTGCCCGGGTCGACGGCTCCGCCGGCCCACCTTCCCCATCCGCAGGCGGTCGCCTTCACCACAGCCTCACCGCCGCCATCCGACGACGTGGGCAGGCCTCGAGTGGCAGCGACTCGCGACGGACGACCCGCTCGGGAGCGTCAGGATCGAGGTGACCTCGGGCGGGACTTCGGTCGCCATCGGTGACATCGAGGGGACGACGTCCACCACGCTCTGGGCATCGACGGACCAGATGCATTGGCAGCCGCTGGACCGCGAGACGTCTGCGAATTCTGCCGTCGGGCTTGACGGTCATCGGCTTGGCCGACCTAGGGGGAAGGTTCGTCGCCGTCACCGCGATGAACGACTACCTGTACCGCTACCTCCCGCCCATCGTGGCCTGGACGTCGACCGACGGTCGGAGCTGGACCCACGAGACCACCCTGCCGGTCGATGCGCTGTCGAGCCCGACGGGTTTTGCTCCGCTCGTCGGCACCGGAGAGGACGGCGTGGTGGTCGCGACGAGCGGCATGGCCGCCCGTTTCGCGACAACGTCCGACGGTTCGCACTGGGCCATCTCGCCACGGAACGCGTTCCCGCCCGACTTCGCCGTTGCCGACCTCAAGGGCACGTCGACAGGCTACGTCGCGATCGGAGCGTGGATGAAGGGCGGCATGGCCCGCGCGGCGGCGCTGTGGTCGGCCGACGGCCGCCACTGGCCGAAGACCCCTGCCATCCTGCCGACCTCGCCGTCGGGCTCCGGGATGCCGGCTTTCTCGAATGCGGTGAAGCTCACGGTCGGCGACCACGGCATGATCGCCGAGGGGATCGGCGACGCCCCGGGTGCGGCGCTCTGGTGGCGATCGGCCGATGGCCGGCACTGGCAGCCGCTCGAGACCTTCTCGCCCCTCGGGGCGACGACGTGCGGAGGCGCGAACTGCGGCCTGCAGCCGAACGGGACGCTCATCGGCGACGGTCATCGGCTCCTCGCGATGCGCGGTGGCTCGGACGCGGCCGCCCTGGTCTCGACCGACGGCTTGCACTGGACGGCGCTCGTTCTCTCCGGGGACATCCCGAGCGGACACGTCCAGGCCGCCCTCCTTCCCGGCGGAGTGCTCGTGTCCGACGGGGCCACGACCTGGTTCGGTCAGGCCGTTAGTCGCTGACCCGCCGCCCCGCCAGTTGCCATGAGGCACTCTTCCCAAGAGCGCAGATCGGTCAACCCCTCCTACCGTCCCACGAGTTCATCCCGGACGGCGAACCCCGGGTCTTCGGTGACGCGGGTCAGGGCAGATCGGATCTCAGGGCCTGCCGAGGTTGCCGGCCGACCGCAGACGCTCAGGCGCCAGGAGCCCGACGCAGTCGCTCCAACTCGCGCCGTAGGCGCTTGCTCGGCCGGCCCTCTCCTCGGACGAGCGTGATCCCCGGCATGGCCTGCCGCACGACGGGCGGGCTGTGGTCCACGTAGCAGGTCGCGGCGACGGCGGCGCCGACGCGCGACTCGATCGGCCGCAGGACCTCGACGATGCGCTCGCGATCGGCGATGTACGCCTCCACTCGATCGCCAGCTCGGACCTTGGTCGACGGCTTTGCCGACGATCCGTTCACGAGGACGTGACCACCGTCGCACAACCGGGTCGCGAGCGGGCGGGTCTTCACGAGGCGCACCGCGCACAGCCAGCGATCGATTCGCGTCTCGTCGGCGGCTAGGGCATCAGTCACGCGTCCTAGGATGGCATGACTCGCGATGGTGTCGCGGCGGTCACCGCCGCCGGCGACGGGCGGCAATCAGTCCTGGACTCCCTTGCGAACGATCTCGGTGACGTACGCAGCCAGGTTGTCCAGGGTCTGCTGGCCACCCTCGATCGCGTGGTACTTCTCGACCGCCTCGTCGCGCAGCTCCTTGGTGGGGAACACCGTGCGCATCTCGATCCGGGTCGCCGTGCCCTCGGGCGCGAACGTGAGGACCGACTCGAAGGCGTTCGGGTCGGCGCGGGACTCACCGTGCAGCAGCTCGATCCGCTCCGGCGGGGCGATCTCGGTCCAGGAGATCCACTCCTGGTAGTCCGTCCCGTCCGGGCCGTGCATCACGAAGTCCCATTCCCCGCCGACACGGAACTCGAACGCCCGCGTGGTCGTGGTGAACCCCTCCGGTCCCCACCATCGCGACAGGTGCCGGACGTCGGTGAATGCCTCGAACACCACCTCCCGCGGGGCATCGATGAGCCGGGAGATCACGATCTCGCGCTCGGCCGTCCGTGACTGCGCCGGCGCGTCCCGTCCTGTCACTGCCATGGGTCACTCCTCCTGCCTGGGCTGATTGAGGTCCTGCACGTACGCGTCCAGCCGGTCGAAGCTCTCGTTCCAGAACCGCTCGAACCCGCCGGTCCACTCGTAGATCGGTCGTAGCCCGCGGGCGTCAAGGCCGTACAGGCGCTGCTTGCCCGCCTTGCGGTCCCGCACCAGCCCGACCTCCCGGAGCACCCGCAGGTGCTTGGACGTCCCCGGCTGGGCGATCCCCAGCTCCTGGGCCAGCTCGGTCACCGGCCGCTCACCCGCCCGCAGGAGGGCCAGGATCGCCCGGCGCTGCGGCTCGGCGATCGCGTTGAAGACGTCCGACGTCGTTGCTGCTCGTGCCATGGACGCCATCATATGCTGATATCGGCATGCGTCAAGTCAGGGACTCGGGTACTGCTCCCTTGACTGAGTGCGTCGCATGAAGAGGCCCCGACGATGTCGGGGCCTCATTCTTATCAGCGCGAGCTGTCTAGCGGTTCGAACCGCCTTGATCGGAGCCGCTCTGCGTCCCCGACGTGCCCTGACGCTGCTGGGTCTGGGCTGTGCCCTGTCCGGTCTGGGTGCCCTGGTTGCCCTGCCCGCTCGACGACCGATCGGACATGCCACCCTGGTTGCCCGAGGTGCTCGAGCTCGACGAGCGCTGACCGCTCGTACCGGTGAACTGGCCCTGCTGGTCGCGATCCTGCTCGGCGGCGCTGGTTTCGCCACCCTTGCGTGCGGCGTCCCGCTGCTTCTGGTCGTCCATGCCGCCGAAGCCGCGGTCGCTGGATCCGCTCTGACTCCCCTGATTGCCCTGGTTCCCCTGATTGCCCTGGTTCCCCTGGTTGCTCGCCATCCGAGCACCTCCTGCTGCGCGGCCCTCTGGCCGGTCCTCTGGGGGTCGGCCGAAGTTTCCTGCGGCCGCACCGGTCGCAATGAAATCGGCGACCGGTCGGGCGTTGCAACATCCTTGCTCACGTGGGCATCCCCACCAAGGATCAGCGGTGACAGTCCACGTCAAGCGGGACCCTTCCGCGCTTTTGGAGTCGATCGCACCCCTCGTCGCCCGAAGTCTCGTGCTAGAAGCAGGACTAGCCCATCCGTATGATGCTGAGGCAGGTCGGCGCGAAGTACACCCGAGGATGCCGTGCAGAAGCTTGTTGCCGAGATCATGGCCGCGTGGCGTCGCGCCGAACGGTTGGCATCCACGTTGCCCCCGGACAGCCCCGAGCGCGAGGCCGCGCAGCGCGCGTGCGAACGTCTTCGTGACGCGTACCAGGAACTGACGCATTCCGGCGTCGCGGCGGCACTGTCCGCGGCAGAAGCCAGGCTGCTGCTGCGCGATGCGGCGAGCGACGTCGAGGCGGACCCGCGCGGAGAGTGAGCGGGGTCTAGCCGTTCGGGCGAGTCACCGCCGTCCTGGCCGCGAACTCGATCCTTCGAGGAGTGGAAAGCGCGGACGCGGCACCATCCTGAAACGTCGCGTTTATGGGTCGGGCCGCACATAGGTCACGCGCGATGCACGCGGTCGGGATGCTGGCAGGGGAGGGATCGTGCGACCAACTCTCGTGGTCAATCCAGTGACCGATCGGACGTTCAGCGCTTTCGCGCATCACGAGCTCGACGGCGCTCGGGACGCGGCGATGCTCGAAACGCGCCTCCGGACACGGTATCCTGACGCGGCCGTGCATCCGCGGGTTCTGTCGGGGGAGCGCATCCCGATCTGGTACGTGTATCGGGACGGGCGTTGGACGGACCCGCGGACCAGATGAGGGAGGCGACGCAATGCAGGACCCGGAAGCCGATCTGCGGTCCACGTCAGAGTCCATCCAGGACGACGCCGAGCAATTGAAGGCCCTCGAGGAGCAAAAGAGCGCGCTCGATCCATCCGACCCGCTTGTGGTCGAGCTATCGCATCAGGTCGAGGCCTTGCTGCGGAGGATCTCGACGAAGGCACGCGCGGAGACCGAGCTGAGCGAGGAGATCCAAGGGGCGTAGCGCCCTGCGAGCCTTCGCTTCGCTAGGCCGATGGGCTTTCATCGACGGGAGCCAGGTCTCCATGGCGGTGCACGATCTTCCACTCACCGTCCTCACGTCGATAGACATGGGTGACCCGGACGGTCCATGGCTTCTTCTCGCCACCCACCTGGATCTCGTTGAAGCGCTCGTAACCGACCGTGTACGCCATCTGCCCGTCCGCGCTGACCTCGGCCACCTCCACCTCATAGTGGAAGTCGCTGTACGGCGTGCCCCCAAGGCGCTCCGCAACCCACCTGAACGTTTGCTCCAGCTCAGGCCAGCCCGTTTTGTTTGGGCCCCATGCGCCGAGGAGGCTCACCGGATCGCGCCGGGACCAGAGTGCGAGCCGGGGTTCGACATCGCCTTGCAGGATCGCGGCTTCCGCATCCGTCTGGCGGGCCAGGAAGACCGATCGGAAATCCTCGAGTTCGCCCATCGCACTCACCTCGTGTCTCGCCGCGCACCACGCCGTGGGCCGCCGAGGAATGGGCCCACACGCGTCAGTGTCGCGCAAGCCAAACGCCCAGGGACGTCGCCTCGTCTCCGGTCTCGGACTGCGGAGGATGCGAGGCGTCTGCTCCGTCGGCGACGTCCTTGCGCATGAGGCAGGCAACGACCGTGATGAAGACTCGCTCCGTCCGCCGAGGTCCGCTCGACCATTCGGCCAATCGGAGACTTCCATGAGTATCGAGACCATCTTCATCATCGTGGTCATCGTCCTGATCGTGCTCGCCGTCCTGGGCTACTTTGGCCGCGGACGCGCCTGATCGAGGGAGCGCCGGCCCGCCCTCAAACTTGGGCGGATTCCACGGGTTCGCAGACGATGCGTCGATCGTGTTGTGGTGATCCTTTACGGGCTAGGCCGGCGGGATCTGGCGGGACGCGGTCACGGGACGCCGCTGGCCGTCGACGGCTCGAAGCGCCGGAGCGGCTCGCTGGCCCGGACGATCGCCCGCAGGTCGTCGAGGCCACCCTGGACCAACCCGAGTGAGCGCGCCTGGACCAGGATGTTGCCGATGGCCGTCGCCTCGACCGGACCCGCGAGCACCGGCAGCCTCGTTGCATCCGCCGTGAGCCGGCACAGGAGCTCGTTCCTGGACCCGCCGCCGACGATGTGGATGACCTCGATGGACCGGCCCGTCAGCCGTCGCGCGTCGTCGATGGCCCGCGCGTACGCCCCGGCGAGGCTGTCCAGGATGGACCGGACGAGCGCGGCCCGGCCCTCGGGGACCGGGAGCCCCGCGGCAGTCAGCCATGCCGCGATCCGCGCCGGCATGTCGCCGGGCGTCAGAAAGGACGCGTCGTCGGGGTCGAAGGTCGGCCCTCCCCGTGGCAGGGCCGCAGCGGCGTCGAGCAGCGCCGCGAGCGGCTCCGGCTCGCCCGCGCGTTCCCAGGCACGCTGCGATTCCTGGAGCAGCCACAGCCCGGTGACGTTGCGAAGGAACCGAGTCGTCGCGTCGACCCCGCCCTCGTTTGTGAAGTTCGCCTCCCGGCTCGCCTCGGTGAGGATCGGCGCCCGCGTCTCCACACCCACCAGAGACCAGGTCCCGGACGAGATGTATGCGAAGGCCGGGCGGTCCGCGGGGACCGCGACGACTGCCGACGCGGTGTCGTGCGACCCGACGAGCGTCACGACGGTCGTTTCGTGCAGCCCGGTCGCCTCCCGTACCGCGTGCAGCACCCCGCCACGCACTGTGCCCGGGTCGGCGAGCGGCGGCAACAGCGTGGGGTGGAGGCCCAGCAGCCGGACAAGCCCCTCGTCCCAACTGCGGGTGCGTGGATCCAGGAGGCCAGTCGTCGACGCGTGCGTCCGCTCGGCGATCAGGACCCCGGTCAGCCAATAGCCGAGCAGGTCAGGCAGGGGCAGGACATGCCGCACGATGCCGAAGGCCGGCGTCCGGCGGGCGGCCTCCAACTGGTACAGGGTGTTGAACGGCATGACTTGGAGGCCGTTGCGCGCATAGAGGGCGGTCGGGTCGATCCGCGCATGGACCCGCTCCACCGCTGGCAGGTTGCGCAGATCGCGATGGTGGACCGGATTGCCGACAAGGCTCTTGGCGGCGTCGAGGAACCCGACATCGACACCCCATGTGTCGATGCCGATGCTGCACAGGTCCGGCGCAGAGCGGGAGGCGTGCCGGAGTCCCGCGAGGACCTCGTGGTGCAGGCGGAGCACGTCCCAGTAGAGACCGTCGCCGAGCTGGACGGGCTCGTTCGGAAAGCGGTGCACCTCCTCGAGGGAGAGACGCCCATCCGACACCCGCCCGACGATGACGCGGCCGCTCGACGCGCCGAGGTCGATCGCCGCGACGGCTCCGTCTCCTCCGCGCATCAACCGATCATCCAGCATCGATGCTCAGACGGTAGACCTCCGCTTCCCATGTCTCGATGAAGGCGCGCTCGGCCGGGGCCAGCGCCCGGAGGCCGCCCAGGGCGAGGGCCCCGAAGCCCACCGTGATCGCATCGACATAGAGCTCACGGGCGGTCTCGGCTCTGCGCGGCGTTGGACCCGATGCGAACAGGCCGACGCCCGCGACCACGACGACCACCGGCGCGGCGCGACGCGTGGCGACGTGCGCCGCGACCCCGGCCGATACGGCCCGGTCGAGTGCGGCCCCATCGGCGGCCGGGTCGACGTCGAGCCACAGTGGCCACGACCCCGCGTACACCGCCTGGTCCGGCGTCAGCGGACCTGCGTCCACGATCGCACGCCCCTCGGGGGTGCCGGCGACCCGGAGCGCCTCGGGCGAGCCGTCGAAGACCACGGCGGCCGGCGCGGCGGGCTCGCCGAGCCGCATGGCCAGCACGTGTGAGAGCCGCTTCACCAGCGCGGGGTCCGGCTGCGGCGCGGGAACGACGGCCCCGGACGCGGGGACCGCGCTGCGCTGCGCCAGCAGCTCGCGGATCGTGCCGACGACCCCCTCCGAGCGCTCGACGACCGCCGCCGGGTCGTCCCCCGCCACGATCAGCCCGTGGTTCTGGAGGAGCGTCACCTCCGTCGTGCCGGCGCGACCCACCTCGCGCCCGGAGCGCCACCGGCGGTCGATCTCCCTGGCCAGCGGCAGCCCGGGATCGGTGTAGGGCACCCATAGGACCGCATCGCCCGAACAGGTCGCGGGCGATAGCTTCCCCGTCGGTCGCGCAGGTGAGCGCGTTGACCGTGGTCGGATGCGTATGGACGACGAATCGCCTCGCGATCAGGGCATGGAACACGCACTCGACCGAGGGCCGCCGGTCGCCCTCGTCCCGCAGGCGCGCCGCCATCGCGACCCGCATGACCGGGTCCCCCCCAGGCGCGGCCGGCTCCTCAGAGCCGTGGGCCGCCAACTCCAGCAGCGGGCTGATCGCGAGCGGCATCAGGGTCGTCGCCGTGATCGAGGCGAGCGACACCCCGCTGGGCTTGATGTACAGCGTCCCGCCCACCTTGACCGAGCTGTTGCCGCCGCCCGCCCGTGAGTACTCGGGATCCTCGCCGAACCGCCGCGTGATCCGGGCGGCCGCCTCGAGCAGGTCCGCCGTCTCGGGTGTCGGCGACGCCGTGTCCCGGGTCACCATCGCCCGTACAGCGGCCCGAAGTTGGCGCACGCCCGGAAGTCAGCGCCCTCGAGGTCCGCCGTGCCGAGGTTCGACCAGGCAGACGGTCTGAAGATGTCCTCCTCGGAGACGTTGTGCATATGGACCGGGATCCGCAGCATCGAGGCGAGACTGATCAGGTCGGCACCGACGTGACCGTAGCTGATCGCGCCGTGGTTCGCGGCCCAGTTGGCCATCACCGTGTAGACGTCCCGGAACGGACCGTGCCCGGACGTTCGGGGCACGAACCAGTGCGTCGGCCAGGTGGGATCGGTCCGCTGGTCGAGGACGTCGTGAACCTCCTCCGGAAGGTCGATGGTCCAGCCTTCCGCGATCTGGAGCACCGGCCCCGTCCCCGACACCAGATTGATCCGCGCCATCGTCACCGGCATCCCGCCGCGTGACACGAACTGCGATGAGAACCCACCGCCTCGGAAGTAGCCTCGATTCGCCGGGTACCAGGTCGTCGCCGCGAGTGCGGCCGCGACGTCGTCGTCGTCGATCTCCCAGAACGGTTTCATCGCCGGCGCACCAGCGGCATCCGTCATCGCGCCGGTCGCATCCAGCGTCGCCGCCCCCGAGTTGATCAGGTGGATGAAGCCGTCGGCCGCAAGCCCCTCCGGGCGGTGCCCCGTGACCCGCTCGACCGCATCCGCGCTCCAGTACGTCCGCACATCGGCGAAGACCTGCGCCCGGTGGGTGAGCAGGTACATCAGGAGCATCGTCGCGCCGTTGAGGGAGTCGTTCTCCGTCGCGAAGATGTACGGCGCTCGCACGCCGTTCCAGTCGAAGCTGGAGTTGAGGATCGCCTCCATGAAGTCGCCGTTGGGGCTGTGGTCGGTCCACTGGCGCTGGCCCTGGAAGCCGCCGAGGATCGCGTTGCGGCCCAGCGATTCCTCGGCGAACCCGAGTTCCGCGAGCCGTGGGTTGCCGACCAACAGATCCCGTGTGATCAGCGCCATGCGGACGACGAACTCCCAGTCGCGGTCCAGCTCCTCGCGGCTCTTCGACTTGTCCGCGGGGTTCCGGTCCTCTCCCTCGCGGCAGTTGGCGCGGGCCCATGCGAGCGCCGCGTCGAACTCGACCGGGTCGTAGATGCCCTCCTCGATGCGCCGCGTGTACTCGGACATGTCCACGGTCTCGACCCGCATCCCGAGATACCGTTCGAAGAAGGACTGGTCGACGATGGACCCTGCGATACCCATCGAGACGCCGCCAAGCGACAGGTACGACTTGCCGCGCAGGATCGCGGCCGCGAGACCCGCCCGCGCGAACCGAAGGATCTTGCCCTGCACGTCGGCGGGGATGACCCCGTCGCCGGCATCCTGCACGTCACGCCCGTAGATCCCGAAGGCCGGCAGGCCCTTCTGCGTGTGTGCGGCGAGGACTGCCGCGAGATAGACGGCGCCCGGCCGCTCGGTGCCGTTGAAGCCCCACACCGCCTTGGGCGTGAGCGTGTCCATGTCCATCGTCTCGGAGCCGTAGCACCAGCAGGGCGTGATCGTGATCGAGACCCCGACGCCCTCGAGCCGGAACAGCTCGGCGACCTTGGCCGCCTCGTACACGCCGCCGATGTTGTGGTCGGGCACGACCACCTCGACGGGTTTGCCGTCGGGATACCGGAGGTTGGCCCGGATGAGGTCCGCCGTCCGCAGGGCCATCGTCCGCGTCTGGTCATCGAGCGACTCGCGGACGCCGTGCTGTCGACCGTCGACCGCGGGCCGGATGCCGATCCTTGGCCATTCGCCGACGAACCGGCCGGATGTATCGATGTTGGCCATGTGGGTGCCTCTCTCGGACTCGTTGTGGGTGGGCCCGCGCCGACCGCCTGGCGCACGACCGGGAAGTCAGTCGGGCGATACCACGCCGATCGTGAGCAGCAGGTTGGCATACAGCCGCTGCTCCCCCGTCGCGATCGCCAGGGCGACGTCGGCGCCACGGGCCGCGTCGTAGAACGGGAACCGGTCTAGGCGCCCGAGTTCGATGGCACCGAGCAGCGCCCGGAAGTCCGCGAAGATCGCGGGATCGTCCCCGTCGTCGGGGGTCATCACCCGCGCCGCCTCGATCGGAATGGCATCGACGAGCGCGCCGAGCACGTCCGTCACGCTCACCAGGCCGGGAGCCAGGTTGAGGTACACCCGGTGCGCTGCGTCGTTCGAGCGGGTTCGAAGCGGATAGTTCCCATCGGCGATCAGTACCTGCGACCCGTGGCCGGCCTCGCCTAGTGCCTCGAGGATCCCCGGGTGGAGCAGACGGGTCTTGAGCATCGGACCTCCTCTATGAGCTCGGGTCGAACACGACCTTGCGGTGCGTGAGCCGATGGGCCGCGATCTCCCCGAACAGGTGGGGCGCGTCGGACAGAGGGGCGCGGTGCGAGATCATCCCGGCCGCGTCGAGCCCGCCATCGAGGACAGCGGCCAGGCCGTCGGTCCACTCGTGACCAGGCCAGGGCGCCGAATACGACATGAATCCGCCCGTGAGGGTGAGCTCCTTGCGCATCAGCCCTTCCACGAACGTCATGGGCAGGCTCGCGTCGAGAGGCTGGTTGCCGCCGAGCGACGATCGCGCCGCGCGGGCGCGCGACCTCGATGGTCTGGGCAAGCGCCGCCGGTGAGCCGGTTGCCTCCAGGACGAGGTCCGCGCCCCCATGCGGTGAGGCGAACGACCTCCGCGGCGACGTCATCGTGGGCGGGATCCAGGGTGAGGTGCGCACCGAGCGCCAGGGCCGCCTCGCGGTTCCCGGCGACGAGGTCCGATACCACGATGAGCCGCGCGCCGACGATCCGCAGCCACTGGACGAGCATGAGGCCGATCGACCCGGCCCCGAAGACGACGGCCGTGTCCCCGGAGCGGAAGTGGCCGAGGTCGAGCATGTGTCGGGCGACCGTCGATGGCTCGATCAATGCGGCGGCCTCGAAGGACAGGTCGTCAGCCACGAGCAGGAGATTGCTCGCAGGAAGCGCCACGAGCTGGGCGAAGGCGCCGTCGCGGCGTGAGCCGATGAACGAGTAGGTCGCGCATGCCGAGAAGCGTCCGGCCAGACACTGGGCGCAGGCGTGGCATGGCACCAGCGGGATGAGCGCGGCATGTCGCCCACGGAGGCTCTCGTCGACGCCCGGCCCGATCGCGGACACGATGCCGGCTGCCTCGTGGCCCATGATCATGGGATACGTTCGGTGCCCGCGAAGGTATCGGTGGACATCCGAGCCGCACACCGCGCTCGCCCTCACCTCGAGCAGCACTTCGCCGTCTCCGGGCATGGGGTCCGCGACGTCGCGGTAGGCGAGCTGCCGCTCGGCTTCGAGGACTGCGGCCTTCACTGAGGCACCGCCGGCAACGCCGCGAGCCGGTCGAATGTGGGGAGCAGCCCGCGAGAGAGATCGTGGTAGACCTCGAACGACGCTTCATAGCGAGCATGCCGTCGTGCGTCCGGTTCGAAGGTCGTCCGTCGGGGCAGTAGCCGTTCGACGGTCTCGGCGGCGTCTCCGGCCAGGCCGACGGCCTCGGCTGCGAGAGCGAACAGGCCAAGACCGTGACCGCCCTCGCCGCCATCTGCCCGGCGGGCCACGACGAGGGGCCGTCCCGTCACGTCGGCCTTGATCTGGTTCCAGACCGGGCTGCGCGCCGCGCCGCCTGTGGCGAGCCACTCGGTCACTCGGACGCCCGTCGCCTCCGCGACCCGCAGGTTGTCGAGGACTGCGAACGCGCAGCCCTCCATGATCGAGCGGAGCATCTCGGCGCGGGTCGTGGCATACGACAGGCCGATGAACACGCCGCGCGCCGCCGTGCTCCAGATCGGCGTTCGCTCGCCGGCGAGGTACGGCAGGAACAGGAGCCCGCCGCTTCCCGCATCGGCGGTCGCGGCCTCTGCAGAAAGTGACTCGAAGCTGACGTCAGCGCGTCCGACGATCTCTCGGAACCAGGCCAGTGCACCACCGCCGACCGTACCGGCCTGGAGCAGGTACTGCCCGCGCAGGACGTGGTGGCTGAAGATGAGGTGCGGCTCGACCACGACCTCGGACACGCTCATACCCATGCCGCCCGCCTGCCCGCCCTGCTCCTGCGTCTGGCCGGCTCGCGTGACCCCGCCACCGAGCGCGCCGAAGGCAGCGTCGAGCCCGCCGACGAGCACCGGCGTGCCGGGAGCGAGCCCCGTTCGGGCGGCCGCGGCCGCGCCGATGCCGCCCGCGATCTCCCGCGCCTCGTGGATCGGAGGCAGCCGATCGAGGGGGATGCACAACGCTGCCGCGGCCGGCTCATCCCACCGCTCGCGGCGGATGTCGAAGCAGTGGAAGCCGTAGGCCTGGGTCAGGTCGCACGTCGCCTCGCCCGTGAGCCGCGCGACCAGGAAGCCGGATGCGGTGAGGAACCAGCGCGTCGCGTCGAAGGTCGCCGGCTCGTGCGCCCTGAGCCATGCGACCTTGGGCGTGATGTACGCGGCGTCGAGCGGGTTGGCGACGAGGTCGATGAACCGCGCAGCGTCAGGTCCGGCCCTGAGTGCCGCCGCCTCGGCCTCGGCGCGCCGGTCGAGCCAGGTCATCGCCGGCATCAGCGGGCGGAACGCGTCGTCCACGGGCACCAGCGTCCAGCCGATACCGTCGATGGCGACCGCGGCAACGTCTTGGGCGCGGACGCGACTCGCCGCGAGCACCTCGGCCACCGTCCCGCACAGAGCGTCCCACCACCGCTCCGGGTCGATCTCGGCGCGGACGGCGTCAGGTCGGTCCAGGTCGTATGCGGCCGTTGCCTCGGCGACCGGGGCGCCGGCGGCATCCCAGAGCGCCGTCTTCGTGCTCGACGTTCCCTGGTCAACAGTGACGATGTACAAGGTCGTTCGCGTCTGGAGCCGGCGCGGCCCGAGACCGCGCTCCTATGGTGGTGTGATGGTTCCGTCGAGGTCCCAGAGATCCTCCCAGGGCTGGCCGGCCTTCCAGAGGAAGACCTGGCCCTTGATCAACCGGCAGGCCCGGTCGATGCCCGCGATGGCCGCCATGTCAGCGTCGCCGAGGGGCTCGCCTGCTGCTGCACGCAGGTTCGCGTGGTAATTGGCGGGGGTCGTTGAG
>CAVXVP010000017.1:0-17857 GCA_963765245.1 uncultured Chloroflexia bacterium | reverse complement strand
TCATCATGGCGTCGCGGGTCCAGATCCGGCCGGAGCTGCCGATTTCGGTGAAGTCCGGCGAGCAGGACGCCCGTGCGGCCCAGGTCCTCCCGGGTTTCCGGGCGGAGCAGTTCCCGCTCGAGGGACTCGACGACGGCTTCGGGGCTGGACTCCGCCAGGGCCACGGGCGGGTTCCTCTTCGAGTTCACTGAAGAGGTCGGGTTCGTCGTAGGTACCGGGGGCGCCAAAGAGTTCCTGCTGGCCGGACGGCGCCGGGGCTGCCTGCGGCCGGGTCGCGGCCGGCGAGGTGGCGGGCTGTGGTGCAGCTGGCTGTGCCGGGGCCGGCTGCGGCACCGTGGGGGCCGGCTGCGTTTCGCCGTGCTGTGTCTCGCCCACCGGCGGCTCGAACCCGGGGCCCTGCCGGACGGCTACGCCCTGCTGGTACGACGTGGCCGCTGACCGGGCGCGGACGTCTGCCGCTTCGTTGAGCTCGTGCCCCGCGTGGCCCCGCACCCACTCGAAGGTGTACTTGCGGCCCACGAGCGCCTGGTCGATGTCCTTGAGGAGGTCCACGTTCAGCACCGGCTTGCCGTCGGCCTTGCGCCATCCCTTGCGTTTCCAGCCGGGCATCCACTTGGTCACGGCGTTGATGACGTACTGGCTGTCGCAGAGGATCAGCAGCTCTTCCCCGGGCACGTGTGCCGTCGCCCGGAACAGGTCCAGCACCGCCATCAATTCGCCCTGGTTGTTCGTACCGTGGGGCCACCCACCGGCCCGCCAGCAGTCGTCATTCACGTACCAGGCCCAGCCGGCCGGGCCAGGATTTCCTGAAGGCCGAACCGTCGGCCGCTGCTGTAATCGTCACTGACCTATCCTGCCAGAACCCGCCGACGCCCACCGACGCTCCCTTGGGCGGGGACCGCGCTTAACCGGGACGGCGGCCCCACCGAAGGTGGGACCGCCGTCGTCGAACAGCCGGTAATGGCTGGCGCGGGTGGTTAGAAACCGCCCATGCCGCCCATGCCGCCGGTCGTCGCCGCCGCCCATCTGGGCGCGAGCCTTCTCCGGCTTGTCGGCGACGACGGCCTCGGTGGTGAGGAACAGGCCGGCGATCGACGCGGCGTTGAGCAGCGCGGAGCGGGTGACCTTCACCGGGTCGTTGATGCCGGCGGCCAGCATGTCGACGTACTCGCCGGTCGCGGCGTTGAGGCCCTGACCGACGGGGAGGTTGCGCACCTTGTCGACGACGACGCCGGGCTCGAGGCCGGCGTTGAGCGCGATCTGCTTGAGCGGAGCGTCGATCGCGACGCGCACGATGTTCGCGCCGGTCGCCTCGTCGCCCGTCAGCTCGCAGCTTCGCGAACGCGGTCTTGCCGGCCTGGATGAGCGCGACGCCACCACCGGCGACGATGCCCTCTTCGACGGCGGCCTTCGCGTTGCGAACGGCGTCCTCGATGCGGTGCTTGCGCTCCTTGAGCTCGACCTCGGTCGCGGCACCGGCCTTGATGACGGCGACGCCACCGGCGAGCTTCGCGAGGCGCTCCTGGAGCTTCTCGCGGTCGTAGTCGCTGTCGGTGTTCTCGATCTCGGCGCGGATCTGCTTGACACGCGACCGGCGATGGGCTCGGCGTCGCCGGCACCCTCGACGATCGTGGTCTCGTCCTTGGTGACGATGACCTTGCGGGCCTGGCCGAGCAGGTCGAGGGTGGCGTTCTCGAGCTTGAGACCGACCTCCTCGCTGATGACCTGGCCGCCGGTGAGGATCGCGATGTCCTGCAGCTGCGCCTTGCGACGGTCACCGAAGCCGGGAGCCTTGACGGCGACCGACTTGAAGATGCCGCGGATCTTGTTGACGACCAGGGTCGCGAGAGCCTCGCCGTCGACGTCCTCGGCGATGATGAGCAGCTGCTTGCCCGCCTGGATCACCTTGTCGACGATCGGCAGCAGGTCCTTGATGTTCGAGATCTTGCCGTTGACGATCAGGATGTAGGGGTCTTCGAAGACCGCTTCCTGGCGCTCGGGGTCGGTGACGAAGTACTGCGACAGGTAGCCCTTGTCGAAGCGCATGCCCTCGGTGAGCTCGAGCTCGGTGCCGAAGGTGTTCGACTCCTCGACGGTGACGACGCCCTCCTTGCCGACCTTGTCGATGGCCTCGGCGATGAGCGCGCCGATCTCGGGGTCGCCGGCGGAGATGGATGCGGTGGCCGCGATCTCCTCCTTGGTCTCGATCTCCTTGGCGTTGGCGACGAGCTCGGCGATCGACGGCCGCGACGGCCTTCTCGATGCCGCGCTTGAGGCTGATCGGGTCGGCGCCGGCCGCGACGTTGCGCAGGCCTTCGCGACGAGCGCCTGGGCGAGCACGACCGAGGTGGTCGTTCCGTCACCGGCGACGTCGTCGGTCTTCTTGGCGACCTCCTTGACGAGCTCCGCGCCGATCTTCTCGTACGGGTCGTCGAGCTCGATCTCCTTGGCGATCGAGACGCCGTCGTTCGTGATCGTGGGGGCGCCCCACTTCTTCTCGAGCACGACGTTGCGACCGCGCGGGCCGAGCGTGACCTTGACGGCGTCGGCCAGGATGTTCAGGCCGCGCTCGAGGCCGCGACGGGCCTCTTCGTCGAAAGCAATGATCTTTGCCATAACGGCAGTAGTCCTTTCGGGACAGTCGTTAAGAATGAACCTTCGCTGTGGTGCCCGCGACGGACGATCCCTACCCCGCGGCCTCTGTATGCCGCTGGGTCCGGGATCTCACCCCAGCAAGGTGTTCCTTTAGCTCCTGGACCGGCTGCCCCACTTCGCGGCCGGGCGGACCGGGCGTCGTGTTAGCAGTCAGTGCGCTGGAGTGCTAACTCAATAATTAGCACTCCCCCGGGGAGAGTGCAAGCAGTGCCCGGCCGGAACCGCCCGCCACGCGGGCACAATACGCTACGAGCGATCAGCCGCCGCTGCGGCTGGCAGCTTCCGTGCCGTGCGCCGTGGGCAGGTTGTCCTCGCCGTAGGTGTAGATCATGTAGTTCGCTTCGGTGATGTCGCCGTGGGCATCAAAGTTGATCGGCCTGGACTGGCCGTCATAGTCCGGGCGCTGGCCTGCCCGGAGGACATCGGCGCAGTCCTTGTAGCTCGTGCACGACTTGCTGGGCGGCTGGCTGGCGGGCTGGCCGCCGGCCGGCGCGCCTGCTGCGGCAGTTCCGCCGGAGACCCCAACGAGGGACGCCGCGATGGAGGTTCCGGCGTCGTCCTCTGCCGCGGCGGCAGCGACGGCGGCCAGGACCACGGCGTCGTAGGTCTCGGCGGCAAACACCATGTCCTTCAGTCCCGGGTCCACGGCAACGAGGTCCGCCGCGAACGTGGCGGAGGGGAAGACCCCGGGCAGGATCCCGCGTGCGCCGTCGAGCGCCCGCGCGCCAAGCCCGGAGCCATACTTGCTGACTGCCGCGTCGCTGAGGACAAGTTTCTTTCCGGCCAAGCCGGCATTGTTCAGCTCGGTAACGTTTGGATGGGGGCCGCGGACCGGGTACGTCCGCGGGGGACACGTGGGTCGCCCGCAAGGATAGCGCTGCGTTGCCCGGACCGCGTGGAGTGTCGGGTTGCAGTTCAGGTGCGGCGCGCCGGCGCGGCGGTCGTGGCGCGGCCGCGCGCGCGGGTCGGCGCCGCGCCGCCTGCCGCCCGGCGGAGGCGCGCCGGTATCATCGGCCGGGTGAGCAGCCCGCCGCGAACCTACGAGGACCTGCGCCGGTCCTTCCGCTGGGGGGTGCCCGAGCGGTACAACATCGCGGTCGACGCGATCGACCGTCACGCCGCCGCCCGGCCGGACGCACCGGCGCTCATCGCCGAGGACGAGACCGGAGCGGTCAGCCGCTGGACCTTCGAGGACGTCCGGCGGGCGTCGAACCGGCTGGCCAATGTCCTGGCGGGCCACGGGCTCGTCCCGGGCGATCGGGTTGCGATCCTCCTGCCCCAGGCGCCGGAGACGGGCGTCGCCCACGTGGCGGCCTACCGCGCCGGGCTCATCGCCGTCCCGCTGTTCGTGCTGTTCGGCCCGGAGGCCATCGAGTACCGGCTGGCCGATTCGGGCGCCGTCGCCCTCATCACCGACGCGGCGAACTGGCCCAAGGTGGCCGAGGTCCGCGAGCGTCTGCCCGACCTGCGCACGATCGTCGTGGTCGACGGTGGCGGGGTCGACGGGACGCTCGACTACGCCAGGGAGCTCGGCGCCGCATCGGCCGCGTTCCCGACCGTTGACACCGCTGGCGGATGACCCGGCGATCATCATCTACACGTCCGGCACGACCGGCCCGCCCAAGGGGGCGCTCCACGCCCATCGGTTCCTGCTCGGCCACATGCCCGGCGTCCTGCTCCCCCAGTCGTTCCCGCCGCAGCCGGGCGACATCTTCTGGACGCCGGCCGACTGGGCCTGGATCGGCGGCCTGTACGACGTCCTGTTCCCGGCCTGGCACTGGGGCCTGCCCGTCCTCGCCCACCGCGCCCGGAAGTTCGACCCGGAGCGCGCGCTGGACCTGATGGCACGGCACGCCGTCCGGAACGTCTTCCTGCCGCCGACCGCGCTCAAGATGATCCGCCGCTCCGGCGCCCGGCCCGGCCCGGACCTGCGCCTGCGGTCCGTGGCCAGCGGCGGCGAGACCCTCGGGGCGGAGCTCCTGGACTGGGGCCGGGACGTCCTGGGGACGACGATCAACGAGTTCTACGGCCAGACCGAGTGCAACCTCGTCATCTCGAACAGCGACGGGATCATGCCGATCCGGCCCGGATCGATGGGCCGCGCCGTGCCCGGTCACGAGGTCGCGATCATCGACGACGACGGGGCGCCGGTCGCCGCCGGCGTCGTCGGGGAGATCGCCGTCGCCCGGCCCGACCCGGTCATGTTCCTCGGCTACTGGAACCGGCCCGAGGCGACCCTCGCCAAGTTCAGCGGCGACTGGCTGCGGACCGGGGACCGGGCGAGCATGGACGATGACGGCTACGTCTGGTACCAGGCCCGCAACGACGACGTCATCACCAGCGGCGGCTACCGGATCGGCCCCGGCGAGATCGAGGACTGCCTGATCCGCCACCCGGCCGTGGCGATGGTCGCGGTCGTCGGCATCCCGGACGCGGATCGGACCGAGATCGTCAAGGCCTTCGTCGTGCCCGCCCCGGGCACGGTGCCATCGCCGGAGCTCACGGCGGAGCTCCAGGCGTTCGTCCGCGAGCGCCTGGCGGCCCACGAGTACCCGCGCGCGATCGACTACCTGGCCGAGCTGCCGCTGACGGCGACCGGCAAGGTCATGCGGCGGGAGCTCGCGCGCCCTCGGCTGATCCCCGGTCGCAACGGACCTGCAAGGCGTCCGGCCGAGCGTCGAGAGTGGCCTCGACGCGGCCGGTGCGACGATGCTGGCACGCCAGTCCAGGGGAGGAACAACGATGGCCGAGCTCGACACTGCCGAACGCGACCGCCTGCGCGACAGCTCATTCGCCTACATCGACCGCGAGGGCGAGCGCCACCTGCCGATCAACGACGCCGCCCACGTTCCACGCCATCGACCACGAGGGTGAGCGGCACCTGCCGATCAACGACGCCGCCCACGTCCGCAACGCGATCTCGCGGTTCGATCAGACCGACTTCGAGAGCAAGACGGCGAAGCACGCCGCCGCGACGCGCATCCTCGCCGCCGCCAAGCGCCACGACATCGAGGTCGACGGGGACTCGGACGTCGCTAAGACGGCTCGATCCTGATCGGTCCAGACGGCCGTCCGCGTCTCAGCTTGCGGCGAGGGTGAGCAGGGTCAGGATGTAGGTGTGCCCGATCGACCCCCACACGATCGAGCGGGTCCGCCACGCCAGCCAGCCGTAGACGAGCCCGCCGCCGAGGGTCGAGAACAGCTCGAGCTCCGGCTTGCCGAGGTGTGAGAACACGAACGGCATGGTCGCCACGAGGACGCCGAACGGCCCGATCAGCCGGACCAGGGTGAGCATGAGGAAGCCGCGCAGGGCGAACTCGGTCGCCGTGAGGTCGAGCGCATTGGTCAGCAGCACGCGGCCGGGCGCGGCGCCAGCCGGGCCGTAGAAGGCCCGCGCGTCGGGCGTCGTCGCGAACCACAGCACGATGGGGGTCATCACGACGCACCCGATGACCACGAGCGCCGCGCCCCAGCGCCACTCGCCGATGGTCAGGCCGTAGCGTGACGGGCGGTCGCGGAAGCCGAACAGGACGACCAGGAGCGGGACGAGCCCGAAGAGGATGACCCGCTCGATCGACGTCATGAGCATCGCGTCGGGGCCGCGCCCGGCGTTCGCGCCGCCGGGGATGAACGTCCGCGAGTAGTCGAACAGCAGGGCGAACGTCACCACCGCGATGGCGACGCTCGCCCGCACCGGGAGACGCAGGCCGACGAGCGTGACCGTCCGCAGGTCGGCCGGCTCGGCCGGGTAGTCGGGACCGGCCGTGAACGCCGCCCAGAGCCGCCCGACTGCCGACATCGCGAGAGCGTACGCTCCCGGCCATGACCGGATCGTTCCCTCTCGACGGCATGGAGCTCACCCACATCCTCGTCGTCGCCGACGTGACCCGGGCCCGCTCGTTCTATCGAGACGTCCTGGGCGCCGAGGTCTACCGGGAGTACGGCGGGACGTCATGCGTGCTGCGCGCGTTCGGGACCTGGCTGCTCCTGGTCACCGGCGGCGGGCCGACGGACGACAAGCCCACGGTCACGTTCGCGCCACCGGTCGATCCCGACCGGGTCAGCCACTCGATGACGATCCGGGTCCCGGACTGCCGCGACGCCTACCGGACGCTGTCGCCCGCGGCGCCCGGTTCCTGACGCCGCCGGTCGAGTCGGAATGGGAGATCCGCGCCTTCTTCCGCGACCCCGACGGCCACCTGATCGAGATCAGCGAGGCACGCTCAGCCGGGTAGGGGCCGCGCGGACCGGCAGGATGCCGCTGGCGGCGGCCATCCCGCCCAGGATCAGGCCGGCTCCGAGGAGCCCGGCCGGCGACAGCCGGTCGCCCAGCACGACCGCCCCGATGACCGCGGAGGCGACAGGGGTGAGCAGCAGCGCGGCCGACGTCCGTCCCGCCGGGACGCGCCGGACCGACGCCATGAGCAGGAGGTTCCCGGCGGTGCTCGACCCGAAGGCGATCGTCAGCAGGGCCACGATCGCGGCCGGATCCGGGTCCGCCGGGATCACCCGCCCCGGGTCGAGGACGACGGCCGCCGCGAGCAGGAGCGGTCCCCGGCCGATCAGGTTGGCGATCGTCACCAGCGTCCCATCGAGGCGGTAGGGCACGCTCCACCGGCGCGCGAGCACGACGTACAGGCCGAACATCGCGGCCGCCACGAAGGCCAGCAGCACGCCCACCGGCGAGGTCCCCGTCGGCACGGTTCCGGCCAGCAACGCGGTCCCGGCGAACGCGAGCCCGAACGCGACGAACGTGGATGCCCGGACGCGCTCGCCGAGCAGCGGGATGGCGAACAGCGTGCCCATGACGGCGTAGAGCGGTGCGACGAAGCCGGTGATGGTGGGGCCGCTGATCGCGACGGCGATGTTGACCCCGACGATGAACAGGACCCCGCCGAGCAGCGCCAGGACCGAGAGGCGAACGAGGCGCGGCCCGGTCAGGCCGTCGACGGCCGGCCGGGGCAGGACCCCGGCCAGAGCCAGCCCGATGACGGTGACCAGGGCCAGCGTGCAGGAGATCCCGGCCACCGCCAGCGGCGAGAAGGATCGAAGCGCGACGGCGGTGGCCGGGTAGGCGGCGCCGTAGACGATGGCGGCGCCGGCCGCCGCGGCGACCCCGAGACGCTCCTCGCTGGCCCGGGACTGGTCGGCGGCGAGGGTCGTGACCGGGGCGGTGGGTGGCACCGCCTGAGGGTACCCGCGCCGCCGGCCCCCGACCCGGCGCCGCGGCCGAGGTCAGCTGATCTCGAAGACGACCGTGACGGTGGCGCTCAGGTCCTGGGTGCCCGGCTGGACGGGTGTCGCGACATCCGGGATCGCGGCGGCTCCCTTGAGCCCGCCGTAGCCGTAGTAGATCGGCGACGGACTGGGTCGCGTCGGTGATCGAAACGACGGCACCGAGCGACACGTTGCCGGCGCTCGCCATCGCCTGCGCGCTCGTCCGGGCGGCGACGACGGCGGCGGCTCGCGCGTCGTTCGTGGCCTTGACCGGGTCGGCCAGCTCGAACGAGATGCCGTTGACGTTGGTGGCGCCCGCGGCGGTCGCCGCGTCGACCACGTCGCCGGCCTTGTCCAGGTCGCGGACCGTGACCTCGATCTGCTCGCTGATCTGGTAGCCCACGACCTTCGGCGCCGAGCCGCTGCCGTACTGCGGGTTGAGGCTCACGTTGGTCGTCTGGATGTCGGCCTCGGCGACGCCGAGGGCCTTGACCGCGGCGATGATGTCCGTCATCGCCTGCGCACCGGCCTGCCGGGCGGCCTTGACCGTCGGCTTGGTGACCGTCACGCCGAGGTAGATCCGCGCCACGTCGGGCACGACCGTGATCTTGCCGCTGCCCGAGACCGTGATCGTGTGGGCCGCAGGCGCGTCGGTCGCCGGCGCCCCGGCGGCCGGGCCGGGCCGGACGGACAGCGCGGCCACCGCCACGATGAAGGCGCCCAGTGCGGCGGCGCCGAGGGTTCGAACGGTCTGCGACATCGAGGATCACCTGCTGCCTGCCGCCCGGTGCGGGACGGTCGTGCCGCGGAGACGATGCGGACGGCCTCCCGGTTCCTCAGTACTCCGGGCGCGTCAGGCAGATGGTCAGGTCGAAGGTGCGGTCACCGGCGCGCAGCTGGAACTCGTAGCGCCCGATCGGCCACGGCGTGCGATCGATGCGCTCGATCGCGGCGATGCCCGACTGGTCGCGCATCGCCACCACGGTCACGGAGTCGTCGATCGAGGCCGCGCGTCCGCCGTCCGTCCACCAGCCGGACCAGCCGTCACCCACGTTCGCGCCCCGTCGGATGTCCACCGGCAGCGTGACCGCGACGATCGTGGGGTGGTCGTCGGTCACGGGCACGCCGGTGCACAGACCGGTGCCGGGCCAGATCAGGACGTGGCGAGGCAGGCCATCCTGGGCCGGTCCCTGGACCACCTCCGGTTCGATCGCCGTCCAGTCGACCCACGTCTCATCGCGGGAGAGACGGGGTCCCACGCCGATGACCCCGACCCCCCACGTCCCCCGCCGCACATCGAGCATCGGGAGCGCGCTCTCGGCCTGAGCAGACACGAGTGTCGGACCGTTCAACGGTCCGGGCGGCACCGGCCAGGTCGGAACGGCGGCCGGCGTGGACTCCGGGGCGGTCGTCGCCGCTCGTGGCGGTCGCGTGGGCGACGCCGCCGTCACCGCGAGGAGATCGGGTACCGGTTTGGCGGGTGCCGGCTGCACGTTCGCCCACGGCTTGGCGATGACGACGGCCAGGACGAGCACCGCTGTCCCGACGAGGGCCGGCACCCTCCGGGACCGCGTGCGCCCGACGCGCTCGGGCTCCATCTCATAGCCGGAGTCCATCGAGCCTACCTGGGATCCGCGACGACCTTGCTATCCGAGCATACGTCGCGTTGCGCTCGCAGGATCGCGGGCCCGATGGCCGAGTCGCCGAGCGCCCGTCTTAGCGGGGCTGGTCGCTGGTCGTCGTCGGTGCGAGGCCGTAGCTCACCGGCGTCGGCGCCGGCTCGTCACGCCGACGAAGGCGCTGGACGAGCTGGTAGGCCTCGAACAGCAGAAGCAGCGGCATGATCCGCCGTGGCGGGAATTCGCAGGAGCAGGAATCTGATCATGCCGGCACCGTACGGTGGTCCGGTCCGCGCTGTGGATACCGTGTGCCTCGCTCGCGTTGCATCGGCGTCGCAGGTGCGCCCGGCGAGGTCGCGACTTCACGTTGCGATGGAGTCGCAAGCCGCCCGGGCGGCCACATGTCGCCGGCTGGTCGCCCATCGGACGAGGATGTCCGCCTCGCATCCGACCAAGGAGACTTCATGGACGCACTCGACCGCCGCAGCCGCGGCCTCATCCCCGGCCTGCGGATGGCCGGCATCGCCGTCGCGCTCGCCGTGGCGCTCGGTGCCTGCTCGGCGTCGACCGCCTCGCCCTCGCCAGCGGGCACGTCGACCACGCCGTCGGTCGCCCCGGCCGACTCGAGCGCCCCCGCCGCCTCGGGCCGCCGCTCCCCCGAACCGTCGTCGGCCGTCTGCCAGGACCTCGACGCCACCAAGGCCGCGATCACCGCGCTGGCGACGGTCGACGTGAAGACCGCCGGCGCCGACGGCGTGAAGGCGGCCATCACGACGGTCCGGACCAGCCTCGACACGTTGAAGGCCAGCGCCGGCGCCGAGCTCGCGCCGGCGGTGACCGGCGTCACCACAGCTCTCGACAACCTCCAGACGACCGTCGAGGGTGCCAGCGGGGACCTGAGCTCCGCGGCCGCGCCGATCGCCCAGGGCCTCCTCGGCGTCGCCGCCGCCGTGACGGTCCTCGAAGCCTCCGCCAAGAGCGCGTGCGGCTAAGGCGGGCACCGACCACCCATCCAGCACGACAGGAGCACTCCCATGACCACGCAGTTCCCGAACCAGACCCCATCCGACACCGAGCCCGAGGTCGTGCCCGCGAGCGATCTCGTCCCGACGCAGCCGGGCCCCGACGAGCCAGCCGCGACGCCGGTCCGCCAGCTCGACTCGATCATCGAGAACCTCGCCGGCTACGCGGTCCCGGTCCTGCGCGAGATCGCGGCCCGTGCCGCCGATCTCGCCGCGAAGGCCGGCGAGGCCGCCGGACCGATGGCCCACAAGGCGGCCGACAAGACCGAAGAGGTCGGTGGCCGCCTGGCCACGAAGGGCCGCGAGGTCGCATCGGACATGCGTCGGGATCCGGCCGAGGCGGCCACACCCTCCCCGCTGAACCCGACGACCACGGAGCCGGAGACCCAGGAGACGGTCGCCACCGAGGCTGGCCTCCCTCCGCGCTGATCCGATGCCCGGCCGCGGGCGAGACTGACGCTCGCCCGCGCGCCGCCGCTCGCCCACGCGCCTCCAGGGGTGTGCGGAGGTGGGAGACTACCGCCGATGGGCGTCGCAGCACCGAGCACGTCTGCATCTCGACTGACGCGGCTCGTCCCGATACTCGACTGGTCACGACGGTACGACCGGCGGTGGCTTCGCGGTGACCTGATCGCGGGCGTCGCCGTCGCGGCGATGATCGTGCCGAAGAACCTCGGCTACGCGGGCATCGCCGGCATCCCGGTCGAGAACGGGCTCTACGCCGCCGCCGCGGCGGCGATCATCTACGCGATCTTCTGCACGTCGCGGCACATCTCGACCGGTCCGAGCTCGTCACTCGCGGCGGTCGCGGGCGGCGCGGTCCTGGTCACGGGCTCGAGCGGCATCGAGGCGGCGCAGCTGGTGGCGGCCATCGCGATCGCCACCGGCGCCCTGTTCCTCCTGGTCGCGATCCTCAAGCTGGGCTGGCTCGCCAGCTTCCTGTCGCGAGCGGTCGTGACCGGGTTCCTGGCCGGTGCCGCGATCGACGTCGTCATCGGCGAGCTGCCCAAGCTCACCGGCACGTCGTCGGACGGCGTGAACGCGTGGCAGGAGCTCGCGTCGTGGGCCCGCGGCCTGGACGGACTCAGCGTCCCGACCCTCTTCGTGGGGATCGTCGCGCTGGCCGTCATCCTCGGGCTTCGCTTCCGGCTGCCGAAGGTGCCCGGCGCCCTCGTGCTCGTGGTCGGCGGTCTGGTCGCGTCCGTGCTGTTCGACCTCGGCGCGCGCGGCGTGGCGCTGGTCGGCACGGTGCCACGCGGCCTGCCGGTCCCGCAGCTGCCGCCGCTCGAGCTGGTGTCGGGGAACCTTCCCACCGTCGTCATCGCGGCCTTCGCCCTGCTGCTGATCGGGTTCTCCCAGACCGCCGGCGATGCCCAGGCGTTCGCCACGAAGCATCGGTATCGCGTGGACCTGAACCAGGAGTCGGTGGCCCAGGGGATGGCCAACCTGGGCGCGGGCGTCTTCCAGGGCATGCCGGTCTCGACCAGCCTGTCGGCGAGCTCGCTGAACGAGTCCGCCGGGGCGCGGACGCCGGTCGCCTCGCTCGCGACGGGCGCGGTGCGTCCTCGGGACGCTGGTCCTGCTCGCGCCCCTGTTCTCCGAGCTCCCCAAGGCCGTCCTGGCCGCGATCATCATCGATGCGGTCGTGTTCGGGATGATCGACCTCGCCGAGTTCCGCCGGCTTCGTCGCGTGAAGCCCTTCGACTTCTGGATCGCCATCGCGGCGGTCCTCGGGGTGCTCTCGGTCGGGGTCTTGCTCGGTGTCGTCGTCGGTATCGTGCTGTCGCTGCTCTGGCTGATCCAGGTCGCGACCCGGCCGACGATGCCGATCCTCGGTCGTGAGCCTGGGACGCAGGTGTACCGCGACCTCGTCGAGCACCCGGGGGACGAAACAGACCCGGGGGTCGCGGTGATCCGTCTCGACGGCGGCCTCTTCTTCGCGACGGCGGCGGCGCTCGACGAACGCGTCCGGTCGATCCTCGCCAACCAGCCCGAGCTCCACTCGGTGGTGCTGGACCTCGAGGGCGTGAACTTCGTGGATTCACAGGGCGCGGCAAAGCTGACCGAGCTGCTCGAGCTGACCGACGCGAACGGGATCGACCTCCGCCTCGCCCGCCTGAAGCCCAACGTGGCGACCGTCCTGGCGGCGGACGGGCTCATCGACCGGATCGGGCCCGACCACATCCACGGCAACGTGCATCGTGCGGTCGACGCCGCACAGGCGGCCCACGCCGGGGGGCAGACTGTCGAGAGTCGTCCGGTCGCGTCCGAGCAGTGACCCGGGCCGGCGAGTCGACCGACATCGAGGGCATGCCGTGGATCTGAACGAGGTCATCCGCTGGGTCGTGAGCAACGGGGCGCAGCTCCTGCTCGGCGCGGTGGTGCTCCTCGTCATCTATCGGGTGGGGGTCTCGGCCATCCACCGGGTCGTCCCCGCCGTCATCAATGCCCAGGCGGCGCACCTGCCGTCGGAGACGGGCTCGACGATCGAGGTCGGAAAGCGCATCCGGACGATCGAGGATCTGCTCCTCAAGCTCCTCCGCGTCGGCGTGCTGGCGGGGTTCGTCGTCGTGACGCTGGCCGTCCTCGAGTTCTGGAACATCCTCGCCGCCATCGTCGTCGTCATCGTCGCCATCGTGTTCGCCACGAGGGACGTCGTCCTGGACTACGTGATGGGGTTCCTGATCCTCGTCGAAGGTCCGTACTTCAACGGCGACTACGTGGCCGTCAGCGGTCACCCGGGCGTCGAAGGCGTCGTCGAGGAGATCGGGCTGCGCCGGACGGTCCTGCGCGATGCGTTGGGCTCGTCGCACGCCGTCTCGAACGGGTTCATCAGGATCTCGTCCAACCTGACGCGGCTGTTCTCCGTGGCCGTGGTCGACCTCCAGGTCCTGCACGCAGCGGAGCTGGATCAAGCCCTGGCGATCGCCGCGCAGGTCGCCGCCGACATGCGCGCGGACGCGGACTGGGCCGACCGGTTCGCCCCTGATGCCCCGACCGACATCTCCGTGACGGGGATCGGCATGGACGGCGCGTCGATCAGGCTCCAGCAACGGGTCCCGACCGGGGTCCAGGCAGCCGTCGCCAGTGAGCTCCGGCGGCGGCTGGCCGGGGCGCTGGTGGAGGTCTCGATCGCGACGGGCCGCTGGGATACGCCGCTGCCGATCGTCAACCAGGCGCCGTCCTGACCGTCCCCGTCGGGCCGGAGGATCGGCCTGCCGGGAACCTCAGCCGACGGTCCCGATGAACGCGGCCTCCAGCAACCAGGCGCTCCCGAGGGAGATCAGCACGAGCGCGATGGCCGACAGCGCGGCGCGGTTGCGGTGCGGCGAGAACTCGATCGCCCCGGCGAGGCCGAGCGAGGCGAGGGCCACGAGGGCCAGCAGGCCGAGGTTCAGGACGGCGGCAGCGCTGCCCGTCACGATCAGCACCGCGGCCGTGACGAGCACCGTGACGATGGCCACGCCGACGAAGATCCGGCGCGCCTGAAGCGGCAGGGCCTGGGCGGCATCCTCGGCGGTGGAGCCGGCCATCGCCCGCAGGCCGATCGTCGCCGGGATGCCGAGGACCGCGGCCAGGGACACTGCGACGAGGCCGAAGACCTTCCCGAATGCCGTGCGGAGCCAGCCATCGACCTCCGGCGGATCCCCGAGCACCTGGATCGCGATGGCGAACCCGAGCAGCACGACGGCCGCGATGAGCAGCATCGTCAGGATGATCCGGGAGGCGTTGACCATGGCCGTTCGGTGCATCGATGACTCCACTGGCGGTCGGCGTGCCGGGCGAGTGTCACGCTCGGCCGTTTCGGGGGTCAAGCCGTACCATCGACCACCGTCGACCGACGGTCGGCGCTCGTCGTCCGATCCGTCCGATGCCCGATCCGGGCCGGGCGCCGACCCGCCCGTCAGCGCTATGGTCTCCGGATCGCCGCTACGGGGCGACGACGATCGTCGCCTTCATCTGCGGATGGATCGTGCAGTGATAGGCGATCGTCCCGGCCGTGTTCGCGGTCGTCGAGAACGTCTTCCCGACGTCGACGTTCCCGCTGTCGAAGCTCGCGTCGTCGGCCGTGACCGTGTGGGCGGTCGCGCCCGTGTTCGTCCACGTCACGGTCGTGCCCTTTGGGACGGAGACGCTGGCAGGCTGGAACGCGAAGTCGATGATCGCGACCGCTCCGCCGGCGGACGACCCGGCCGGCGCGGCCGGGGCGGCAGCGCTCGGTGCGGAGCTGGCCGAGGAGCCGCAGGCGACGAGCACCAGGGCCAGTGCGACGAGGAGGCCGACGATCCGTCGGCGGTGCTGGATGGAGGTCATGTGGGCCCCTCCTTCGAGCGTCGGCCACCATGGGCCGATCTGGCCCGCCCGGAGGGATTCGAACCCCCGACCTACTGGTCCGAAGTTGGTCCGAAGCGCTCTCGGAGCCGGCGCCTGAGTGTACATCGTGGTCGTTGAGCATCCTTGGCGGATGACCGACCGCGACGACTTCTTGGCCTGGGTCGATCCCACCCTGCGCGAAGCGGAGTTCGCCCTACACAACGGCGACGCGCGCCCGCGCCGCGCGATCTGGTCCGGCAACGAGCCGGTGGGCATCCTGTTCTCCTGCCCTGTCTCTCCGATCGTGGGAGACCCCCGCGGCTAGCCGCTACGGAGCGCGCTGGCATGCCCGTGAGGGCCTCCCACTCCCCGGTCACCGGTCTGGCGATCCCGCCCGAGGATCCGAGAGACCGATCTGCTGGAGATGTTCAAGCAGCCTGCAAGACGCCTGCGCGCCAGTGACGTGGATAATCATTGCGGCCACCTGCCAACGAGTTGAAAACGGTCCCGCGGATCCGCCCAGCACCGAGGACATCGTGCAGAAACTTGTCGCCGAGATCATGGCGGCCTGGCGTCGCGCCGAACGGCTTGCGGCGACGCTGCCGCCCGACAGCCCCGAGCGTGACGCCGCGCAACGGGCTTGTGATCGGCTCCGGGATGCCTACCAGGAACTGACGCACTCGGGCGTTGCCGCGGCTCTCTCTGCCGCCGAAGCAAAGCTTCTTCTGCGGGACGCAGCGAACGACGTGGAACCAGATCCGCAATCCTTGGAGTGATCTTCGAGCCCGCGCGGATCAGCCTTTCTTGATCACCATCTACCGCCAGTCGTCGCACCGGGATCCCCGGACCCGTTCGCGTCCCCCACTCGACGTTGTGCAGCGACATCCCCCTCGAGCGAACTCATGCGGCCGGCAATGCGCCTCTCCTCCTCGAGCAACGTCTTGTGCTTGCTCGAGCCTGGAGTGGCACGCTTGCGCGCGGCAGTGACCTCATTGAGCCGGCGCACCGCCCGCCGCCTCATCTCAGCCGGCGCATAGACGAGCTGCGCATCGATCCAGCCACGGCCGGAGTCCCAGAAGTGTGGGTCCTCGGACTCCAGACCTCGTCCCGCGGCGTGCTCCTCCCACGAGTCGCACCAGTCGTCCGCTTCATCCCGGCTCATTTCACGCGCGGACACGAGACCTTGTACGACGTCATCGCGTCGACTTCCGCGCGGGGCGCTCGGAGGACCCGGATTCGTCCATGACTGAAGCAACAAATCGCGAAGGGTCCTGTTGGTGCGGAAACCTTGCGGATGCCTTGCTGTGGCCACTCACAAGGCGACAGGGTGCATGCGGAGGGTGGATCCACTCGGTCTTCCCGGCCGATCCGCGCGTCGCTGGGCTGCCACGGAAGAGGTAGCGCGGCTCGTTGGGACGCCGCTTCGTTCGCTGACCGTTTCCGCGGGACCCCGGGTCCGCCCCTACATCACGCCTGGGGAAACGCTCACGGACCCGGGGCCGAAGCAGAATCTACGACCGGACGCAGGCCGGACAGCGGTGAGAGCTGGCATGCGGGCGAGGGCCTGCGACCCGATCTACCGCTCGGCCTGGCCGTCGCACCCCAGATGGACGACGCGTGGCGGGCGGCTGTTTCGATCATGGGGTCTGGCTCGGCAACACCTCGCTGCTGCCGTCGGTGACGTCCGTTGAGGCCTCCTATCAGGAAGACCGACGCCCCCGAACAGCCGCCAGACGTCGAGGACGCCGAGCCAGGCTTCGGATGGCGGACTCGGTGATGATGTGCTCGAGACCGGCAGGGCTCGGTCTCAGCTTTGACCGTCGGCGACCAGCGCGTGTTCAGCGCTTGTCTTCGCGACGAGGCGCTTCGAGATTTCCTCCGCCTCCACGCTCAGCTCGAGCAGCTTGGGATCCGAGGCCCCAAGGGTCTGCTTTTCGGCCTCGATCGCGGCGAGCCGATCCGCATCCGCCTCGATGGACTGCGCTGTGGCGCGAACATCCTCGTCGAGCTCGTGCATGGGTCACCCTTGATCCCGGCCGCCACGTGCGACCCAGTGGCCCTCACGGTACACGTACCAGATGACCGACCGTTCTCCAGATAGATCGCGTGCACGAACCACGACCCTCGGATACTCGCGTCGGAGCACAGCCTCCAACTCGGCTGGCGATTGGCCTTCGCGGCGTGCTGCCTCTGCTGCATCACGGAAAGCGCCGTCATCGGCGGGGTTCGTGATGAATTCTGGTCGCCGGGTTTCGGTCATCGAAGCCGCCGGATGCGAGTGGTTCTACTGGCTGAACCAATGCTGTCCCAGCCGAGGGGTCCGCGGTGCCGGCCGAGGAGCGGCGGCGGATTGCATCCTCGCATCACATTTGCGAAATGAATGGGGACCGCGATCGCGGCCGACGACACCACGTTCCCACTGGGGCCCCGTCCCAGACACGACTCGCGCGTGACGAGTGTCTTCCAGGGGCGCCAACGCACACGATCTACTCATCGTGTGCAAACCCTTGGGACCGCGCGAGCGCCGATGGGCCGCGTGGGCGCTCGGGGTGGCGCGGCTCAACTGTCGTGAAAGCGAACAGCGGCTCCCGCGCCGTCTGATCTACGCGCGTCCGCGACCAAAGTAGCCGAGGACGGCGAGCACGATCAGGACGATGACCACGATGATGATGATGGTCTCGATGCTCATGGAAGTCTCCGATCGGTCGAGTGGTCGAGCGGCCCTCGGCGGACGGAGAAAGTCTCCATCAGCGCCGTTGCCGGCCTCGTGCCCAAGCGACGTCGCCGACGTAGCAGACGCCTTGCATCCGACGTTGTCCGCCGCCTCGATGGCCGACAGCGCGAGGTCACGTGCCGACCAGCTCAACCGATCTAGCAGCGTGATGCGCGGTAGAGCATCGAGACGGCGTCAGGGGGTACTCGGTGGGGTACGGGTGAAAATGAATCACCCCCGGAGGCCGTCCCCTGGGGGTGATCTCGTGCTCAGGATGTTGGCCCGCCCGGAGGGATTCGAACCCCCGACCTACTGAT
>CAVXVP010000016.1:0-92282 GCA_963765245.1 uncultured Chloroflexia bacterium | reverse complement strand
GCGGTCGCCCGTGTTGGACGCAACTGGTAGCGTGGCGATGCCTGGTCGGACTCCCGTCTCCCCCCACGTCGAGTTCGACCAGGTGTCCCCCTAGTGGTGCGAAGCTCGCGCACCCCGCTCATGGCATGGTCAGCGCACGTACGGCCCCAGCGCGGGCAGCATCGACGAACCACGATCGTCGAGGGCGGAGAGGGCATCGGGGTCGGATAGGCAACCGGAGACGAGGATCGGCCAATCGGCGGGTGTCGACGCTGGTGCCAGATCCCTCGTCGACCACAACGCTCGACCATCGCTCCAGCGGACACCCATCGGGTCGATGTTGAGGCGGGCATCGAGGGCCGTGAGGAAGCGCACGCCACTGCCCGGCGTGTTCCGATCGGTGACGAGCCCGTGGACCGTGTGGGCGCGTCGATCCGACTCGACAACAAACCCGACGTTGACCGGCAGGTCGAGCGCGCGGGCAAAGACCGAGCGATACCGACGGATCTTCTCGGCCAGCACCTCGCCCCGCTCGGTCCCGAGGTCGCGCTCGATGAACAGGATGATGGCGCGGTCGGCGACCCTGATCCCCGCCAGGGCATCGGGTCGCAGGAAGCCATCGAACAGTTGCCCGCAGGCTCGCTCGGGAACCCAGGCGAAGATGCCCTCACGGAGCAGCGGATCGCCATGACGCAGGAACGCAGCGAACAGGTCGTGGGTCGCGAGCTGGTGGACGGCGGCCGAGGCCGGGATCTCCGGCGGACGATCGGGCCGACCCGCCGGCCACGACAGGCGCTCGACGTCGATCCGCGTCGGCCGGGTGAGGACGTAGGCGTAGCGCCCCCGGGGCCGCTGGGCGGTCGCGCTCCAGAACCCGCGGAGGAGGCCGAGCTCGACGAGGCGGGACAGGCGACGCTGGGCCACCCGCAGCTGCCCGTACACGAGAAGTGCCGCGAGCTGCGCGGTGACGATATCGCCCGCTAGTAGCCAGAGCAGGAGGTGCTGGTCCCGAGCCGGCAGGGCGGTCCAGATGGCCCCGGCCCGCGTGGAGCGTAGCGAGTCGGGTTTCGGGCCCGTCTGCGGTCTCCGCACGATCGGGTGTCGTGCTCCTCGTCACCCTGGTGTCACCTATGGTGTTACGGAGCGCGTTACGGAGCGCGTTACGTGGCGCGACAGTGTCGTGACCCTCAACACTCACTCCCCGCGGGCCCGGCCGTCGCGCTCGTCGGAGAGGCGGCGCACGAGCGCGCCGGAGCCGAGGTCCGGCGCCTCCGGCAGCACATCGGCGGTGAGGACCGACGTCTCGCCATCGAGCTCGGTCCGGACCGCCATCCGGAAGCGGGGCAGGTTGATGAGGTCGCGCTCGGTCAACGGCGCGACGAGGTCGGCGAGGGCGTCCAGCATCCTCCGCCGACGGCTGGAGCAGCAGCATCGTCGCGACGTTCGCCCGGATGGCGCTCTGCAGCTCGATGCCGAGCCCTTTGAGGTACTGCGTCGCCATGACGATCCAGCAGGCCGAACTTGCGGCCCTCGGCGGGCATGCCGCGGAGCGAGCTCGTGTCGAAGTTCTGGACCTCGTCGACGTACAGGGTGTGGGGGGTCCGGTCGGCCGGCGGGACGCGCTGGCGCCCGAGGGCGGCGACGCCGTACCGGGCGATCAGGAGGCTGCCGAACAGCCGCATGTGGTCACGACCGACACCCGAGAGGTCGACCAGGAGGACGTCGCCGGCATCCATGATCCGGCGCGGTCGGATCGTCGAAACCGGCGCGCTGACGATCGCCCGGATCGACGGGTAGCTGAGGAACGCGCCGAGCTTGGAGAGGATCGCGTCGGCGGACGGGTCGCTGCCGCGGCGCGAATCCGCTTGCCACTGGTGCTTCCAGAAGGCGGCCAGGACGGGGTCCTTGAGCCCGCGGGTGAAGTTCTCGCGGAACCGGGCGTCGACGAACAGGCTGTACAGCGAGTCGAGCGTCCAGGGACCGTCGGCTCCGGGCGGCATCGTGAGGAGCGTCATGAGCGCGTTCCGGAGGTACTGGATCTGGCGATGGGCCGACCCGAGGGTCGCGAAGTACAGGTCGCGCATCGTGTCGACGAACTGCGCGGCCACCAGCTCCGGGTCGGCACCGTCGAGTTCGATCGGGTTGAAGGCCCGGGGTCGGTCCTTCTCGGCGAGCTCGAGGAGGTGGACCCGGTGGGCCTGGCTCGGCTGGGACGGCCTCGAGCAGCCGCGCGACGGCGTCGCCATGCGGGTCGATGAACGTCAGCCCGCGGCCGGCTCGAATATCGTCGGCGGCGAGCGCGACGAGCTCGGTGCTCTTGCCCGGCGCCGGTCCGCCCCAAGAGGATCGCGTGGCGAGCGAACAGGTTCTCGGGCACGAGGATGGGTCGACCAGCGTCCAGCCCGATCGATCGGAGTCCCTCACCTGGTGACGTTAGCGGCGCCGGCAGACGGCGGCTGCGAATGACATCGACCGCGCGCGACTCGGCCGCCGCGCCGGACACGCCCCACAGCTCGGCGAGGTCGCCCGCGGATCAGGCGCATCGGTGACGGCCGACCACCGACGGTCCCCTCGACCGCCCAGCCCGAGGCCTGAAGCGACCCGACGGCGCCCAGCGCATCAAAGAGCCACGCGCGGAGCACCCCTGGGGCAACCGATGCCGCCTCGAGGGCCGCCGTCACCAGATACGAGGGTTCCAGGACGCGCGGCTGGGCGCGGTCCGTGTCGCGCGACAGCGGCCGCGAAGGTCGGAAGAGCACCGCGTCCAGGACGATCTCGCCGAGGCCCGGTTCGTCGTTCCTTCCGCTCTCGCCGGCAGCCGGCAGTGGTCGCACGAGGAGCGTCCACGCGGCATCGGCTCCGGTCGGCAGGCGGGACAGAAGCTCGACGAGCGCGGCGTCGAAGCCACCGCCCCTCCGCCGCGCATCGGCGAGCGGTGGCTCGCCGCGGAGGGTCAGGCGTCTGGTCCCAGCAAGGGCGACGCTCGGCGCGATCCGCTCGACCTCCGCGCCAGGAAAGGCAGCGGCGACGGCCGCCTCGACGACCCGCGCGAGTTGGCGGGGCGCCTCGATCTCCCAGCGTGCCCGCCCGTTCGCCCAGCGCACGGCGAGGGTGATGGCGGGCCAGCCGCTCGCCCAGGCGGAGACCCCGCGCCGGCGACCGGGATGCAGCCCAGCGACGAGGCGGCGAGCGGCATCGGGGTCTCCGGTGGACCCCGCGTCGAGCCGCAGCACCCAGCGTTGCCGATCTCGGTCGGTGGCGCGGTCGTAGGCGCGCTGCCGGAGGATCGGCACGAGCCGGGCCACGAGCAGGGCCGCCACGACGAGGCCGATCCCGGCGATGAGCCGCGGGACGAACGGCGCGACGACGTGCAGGATCTTCGGCAGGTCGAGGATCATCGGCGCGCCCTCCCGGAGTTCACGGCCGCACCGGCAGGATCTGCATCGGATCGATCGGCACGCCGGCGGCGTAGATGCTGAAATGGAGGTGCGGCCCGGTCGTGTTGCCGGTCAGGCCGACCGAGCCCAGGACCTCTCCGGCGACGACCGAGTCGCCCTCGTGGACGGCGAGGGTCGGCTGCAGGTGCCCGTACAGCGAGATCACGTCCGGGCTGTGCTCGATCTCGACGACGACCGCGCCGTCCGACAGCCGCCCGGCGAGGACCACCCGCCCGGTCGCGATCGCCCGGACCGGCGTCCCGAGCGGTGCCGCGATGTCGATCCCATCGTGGAAGTGGGGGTAGCAGTGGCCCAGATAGCAGCGGGCCGGCTCGGCGCGTGAACGTCGTCGGGCCGAAGCCCTGGCTGATCGTGCCCGTGACCGGCCAGACGATGAGCGCGCCGTAGCCGTAGCGCTGGGCCCAGCCCATGACGAGCGGCGGGTACCAGTCGGCCGGGTTGTAGCGATACAGGGCGCGCGTCCAGTCGGCCGGGGCGCCGTTCGAGACGAGGTAGGCGGCCGCGGCCGGGATCGCGTCGGCCGGGTCGCAGATGTCGGGCTTGGTCAGCCCGGCGAGCTTCGCGGCGTGGGCGAACGTCGCCGGCAGGAACTGCATCGGGCCCTCGGCGCCGGCGGCGTTCGGGGCACAGCCGTTCGCGTTGCGGCCGTGGTTCGTCTCGACCTCGCCGATCGCGGCGAGGACCGACCAGTCGAGCCCGAACCGGGTCGCCGCCTGCTCGTACAGGACGAGGTACTCGGGCGGGATGTTCGCGACTTCGGTCGACTGGGGGATCTTCGGGTGGGCGATGCCGGCCCAGTTGCCGACGAGGACCCCGAACCCGCCGAGGAGGATGACCGCGACGACGAAGAAGCCGAGGCACCCGCAGCCACAGCCGATCCGACAGCCGCACCCCCGGCGCTTCACCCGGTATCGGGGGGTGCGTACCTCTCGACGGATGCCAGCAAGTCGGCTGGTCGCGTGGTGAGCATGGCGTACTCGCGGCGGCTGACGGCCGCCTCGAAGGCGACGTGGCTGCGCCCGACGAAGAGGAGCCCCTCTCCGGGCCGGGCGTGGACGAGCGAGCGGCGCTCCGCCGCCGTCAGGTCGAAGTAGCGGGCGAGCGCGTCGGCGCCCTCGGGGGTCTGACCGAGGAGGACCCGCAGGTCGGACTGCTTGACGATCGATTCCCCGAAGTCCGATTTGAAGAACTCGACGATGTCCTGGGTCGCGAGCTGGAGCCCGGCGTGATAGTGGCGGGCCGAGCGGGCGAGCTCCTCGATGAACTCGGCGCCGGCCGGTTGGCGCATCACCTTCCAGGCCTCGTCGACGACGATGAGCTTCGGCGCGAGGTCCCGGCGCACGGCGTCCCACAGGAGCCCCGAGGGCGGCCAGCTGGGCGACGGCCCGCACCTCGGGGTCGCTCAGGGACGCGAGGCCGATGACGAGGAGGCGGCGATCGGGCGGCAGCGTCGTCCCGCCGGCGAACAGGTGGGCCAACGAGCCCGACGCCCAGCGCTCGAGGCGATGCGCCAACGCCGCGCCGCCGTCGAACCCCGGGAGGCACTCGGTCAGATCGGCGAGCGTCGGCGGCGGGCGATCGAGCGACGCCGGGTCGGGGCCGATGCCGGCCGCCTCGTAGGTCGCGCGCAGGGCCCGATCGAGCGCCGGTCGCTCGTCGCGGGTGATCCCGCCGGCCATCGCGGCGACGAGCCGGGTGAGCCCGGCGATCTTCGACGTCAGGGCGCCGTCGGTCGCGGTCCCGGTGAACGCGAACGGGTTGAGGCCCGTGTCGCCGGCCCCGAGCTCGATGTACGTGCCGCCGAGCTCGTCGCAGAACCGCCGGTAGTCGCCGAGCGGGTCGACCGCGAGGACGCGGATGCCGCGGATGAGGCAGCGGCTCATCTCGGCCCCGGTGAACATCGTCTTGCCGGTCCCGGTCTGGCCCGAGGACGATCGCGTTGTGGCTGGCGTGGGCGAACCGATCCAGGACGATCGGCGCGCCACTCGTCCGCGCCCGCCCGTACAGGTGACCGCTCGGCTCGTACAGGTCGGAGGCCGCATGGAGGAGGCTCGCGGCGAGGCTGGCCGAATCGAGGTTGCGCTCGGCGAGCGGCCGGGGTGCCGGACCCGGCAGGGCCGCCCGCCAGGCGTCGGTGAGCCGGAACGTCGCGACCTCGAGGTCGAGCCCGAGACCGCGACCCTCGAGGCGGAGCAATTCGATCCGCTCCCGAAGCGCCGGGGCCTCGGCCGCCTCGAGCAGCAGGACCGTGTCGACGAGGTAGATCCGTCCGCGGCCCGCCTGGACCGAGCGTCGGGCGGCGGTCGCGGTGTCGCCCACCCGCTCGCGTTCGACGTCGACGAGCTCGCCCCGCTCCGAGGCCAGGCGGTCGGCCGCTCGGACCTGGCGGAGGCGGACGGTCATGAACGACATCGCCTCGCCGCGCCCGAGCGGCCGGACCCGCATCGCGACCGAGGCGACGCCCTCGACCGCCAGGAGACCGGTCAGCCAGCCGGGTTCCACCTCGGCCGGCCAGCGACGAGAGGGCGCGAGGGCGGTGGCCAGGCGGTCGCCGCTGATGAGCGCGGCGGTCACGCGATGCTCCGTGCCGGCGCGCCCCACCGTCGCCCAGAGCGTGCCGAGCTCGTCCGGCCCGACCTCGCGGGCGACGACGCCCCGTTCCTCGGCGACCCGGGTGAGACTCGTCATGACCCGCCGAAGCTCGGGCTCGCTCGCCGCGTCGAGGAGGAGGTACGTCCGCCGGAGCGGCCGGCGCGGCGCCGCGGCGATCTCGCGGTACAGCGCCGCGTACGCGGCGAACGATCGGATGATCCGCTTGCCCTCGACCCGCTCCTCCATGGCGGCGAGGTGCTCGCCGGGGTTCCGCTCGGCCGGGATCGAGAGGAGCTGGAACGATCGCGGGATCGCGTCGTAGAACGCGGCGAGCGACTCGAGGGCCGCCTCGCGCTCGACCTCGGCCATGAGCTCGAGGTTCACCGGCGCGAGCTCGAAGCCGGCGACGAGGCGGCCCTCGACCGGCAGGCCGGCCTCGGTCACCCGGGCGATCGGCCAGGCCACCGGAGAGGGTCGGGCGCGGACGGGGCCGGTTCGCCGCGGTTTCGGGCGCCGCAGGAGGGTGATCATGGCGCCGCCGACGCGGGTGGTTGCGCCGGGTCGAGGGCGAGGTAGAAGGTCGAGGTCAGCGCCGCCGTCGCGAAGTCGGCGACGCGGGCCGCCGGGATGGCGACGACGACCGAGCCGAGCTTGGGCGGCACGACGGCGTTCGAGCCGACCGGCGTCGCCGAGCTGGTGCCCGTCGGCCGTCCGGAGTGCGAGGATCGTCAGCCCCTGGCCCATGGCGACCGCGCCGGGGCCGGGACTCGCGGCGGCGGTTCCGGTCTTGAGCGCGTTCGGGACGGCGATGACGTCGACCCGGGCGCCCGGCGGACAGCGCGCCGCCGACCGCCTGGCTCGGCTCGACCGGGAGCGCGAAGGCGACCTGGCCGGGAGCCAGCGGCGCGCCGAAGCCGAAGGCGCGCGACCCTGGCGTCGCCTCCACCGCGCGGGCATCGACATCCTGGCCGGCGAGGATCGGCAGTGCGGCATACCGGCCGACGACCGCATCGAGCGAGCGCGCGGAGTTCGGCGGCGCGTCGAGCGGGCTCACCCGGACGAGCTCGACCATGTCGGTCGGTGATCAGGGTGAGCACCGGGATGTCGGCCTTCGCACGGACGATCTCGACGCGCGGCTGGGCCGGGTAGTAGACGCCCGCGGCGACGACGCTCGCGACGAGGAAGATGACGATGTAGACGGTCCGACGGGCGCGCATCGTGCTCCTCCCCTACTGGCTGACTGCGGAGTAGACGACGGTCACCGCCACGGTCCCTGACACCTGCGAGGTCCGGACGGTCCCGTCGGCATAGGTCGTCTCGAGATCGAGCACGAGGCGGACCGGATACGTCCCCGTCCCGGGCAGCGGGGTGTTCCACTGGATGCGGATCGGCGCCGCGCGCGGGGTACGTGCCGCTCGCGGTCGCGTCGAGGCATCGTTGGTGCCGGCCTCGTAGCGGTAGGCCACGAGCCGCGTCGTCGCGCCGCCGATGACGAGACCGCCCGAGCGCATGAAGCCCTCGCGCTCGATGATCGGGCGGACAAGCAGGTCGCACGGCAGGCCGCGCGGCCACCACAGCGCGGCGTGCCCGGCGACATCGGGCGACACGGCGACGCCGTTGGGCAGCGTGCCCGACGGGCTGCCGCCGACGGTCACGACCGGCGGGACGTAGTCGATCGGCAGACCCGCGATCCCGGCCGCGGAATTGGTGATGTCGATCGAGAACGGGACGATCCGCTCCGCTGGCTGGGCGTTCGGCGCGAAGAAGGCGCCGTAGGCGTTGCCGGTGACGTGGGCCGTGACCGTCACACTGAACTGGCCGGCGCCGTAGGCATGCGTCGTGACGAGGCCGTCGGGCAGCTGCGCATCCGCTGGGATGGTCCGGACCGTGCCATCGCCGAAGTCGACCGTCCAGCTCTGGACGCGCACGGAGTCGCGCACGATGTAGGCGCTGATCGCATCGCCGATCGCATTGAGCCAGTCGCCGGTGAGGGCGGCCGAGACCGTTCGGGTCGTCGTGGCAGGCGCGGACACGGGGTCGACCGTGACGCCGAGATCGAGCCTGAGGAGACCGGCGGCCTGGCGCGAGATCCCGATGCCCGGACTCGTCCGGCTCGTGATCACCATGATCGGGTTCAGCACATTCACGACGCTGCCCGAGCACGTGTGCACGAACACGAACCACTCGTCGCGGATCGGCTTCGTGTAGACCGTCGCCCGGTGGTTCCAGGCCGAGTAGTAGGCGATGCACGACCTCGAGTCGGGCGGTGCCCACTGCCCGGCCGCCTGGACGCCGACGTAGCGCGTGGCCGGTGTCCGAGCTCCACGTGTTGACGGTCACCGGACGCTCGAATCCAGGGCCTCGTCGCAGGCCGAACGGACTGCCAGCGGACCACCGCGAGAGCGAGACCCGACCGAAGAGCCGGACGTTCGGCTTCATTGTCGCGACGTTCGTACGAGTCGACGAGCCAGCGGCCGTCCGGCCTCTGCAAGCTCACCGTCGACCGTTACGCGGGGAGAGCCGTTGGGCGATTCCAGCGGCGGCCGGTGGTCAGATCGATGTCGTACCCGCCTTGGGTGTAGGCGAACGTGCACCGTGGCGGTCCGCCACTGATCGTCGGACAGTGACGTTGTCCATGCGCTGGACCGTCAGCGACAGACGCCTTGTTGGCGGCCTTCTGGCCGTCGAGGAACCCTGCACCGACGAGTAGGCCGAGGAGTCTGTGCTCGTGACGAACGGCGTGACGAGCGCCGGGTCGTCCGTGCGCCGGCGGCGCTGTAGGCATCGAAGAAGGCCCGGACCGCTCCCTCCGGGGTCGACATCGGGTCCGTCGCGCTTGGCGCCGGTCCCGAAGCGGTCGGCCTGGGCGATGCGTCCGGCACGCCGATCCGACCGACGAGGAGGATCCCGCCGACGACCAGGAGCCCGAGCACGACGGCGATGAGCGCGACGATCGGTGTCCGGTTTCGAGTCGGCAGGTTCATCGTCAACTCCGTGCGGCGGCCGAGCCGGTGAGGGTGAGCTCGACGGTTGGCGCCAGTCCGGCGAGGCCGAGGAGCGGCACCCGAGCCGGGATCCGGATTCGGATGCTCACCGTGGGGGCGGTGTCGGGCGCGCCGGTGATCGGGTCGGTGCCCGGGGTGTTCGTCACGACGATCTCCGCCGCCTGGGCGATCGCCGCCGGCGAGGTACCGATTTGGTCGCCGAGCGCCGCGAGATTCCGGGCCAGGTACTCCCGTGCAAGCGCGTCGGCCGTCGGCACGATGAGCGCCGGGGCCTCACCCCGGGCGAGCGCATCGAAGTCGAGCGCCTGGGTGGCGGTCAGGGCGGCCATGTCGAGCTGGGCGCGGATCCGCGCGCGCAGTCCTTCGATCGTGCCGACCGCGAGCACCAGGCTCAGAACGAGCATGAGCAGCGGGAACAGGAGGATCGCGTACACGGCGACCTGGCCGCGCTCGCCCGCTCGCGACCGCGCGTCATCAGTGGGTCACCTCGCTCCGGGTGACGAACTCCGAGGACAGCGGGATCGCCCAGGTGCCCAGGAACGGGATGCTCGCGTCCTCGTCGGTCGCGAGCCGGACGCGGATCGGCTCGCCCCAGTCCGCGCTGGCCGGCTCGATGGTGATCTGGACGCGGGCTGGATCGAGTCCGCCGTCGCGGAGCTCGGTGGCGATCCGTTCGTCGACCGAGGGCGTGTCGGCGCCGGCGACGGCGGCCGCTCGCGCCCCGGCTGCGGCCGCGGCGTCGAGGACGATCCGGGTGTGGGCGAGCCGGCCGAAGATGACGACCGCGAAGAGCACCGGGATGAGCACGAGGGGCACGACGAGGATGGCCTCGACCGTCGCGACGCCCTCCTCGCCGCGTCGTCACGTCGCGTCCGGCGGCGAGTGCCGGCCCGCGTCATTGGCCGCCCGTCAGCTGGCGCACGAGGTCGCCGATCTTCGCGGCCAGCCCGTTGTTCCAGGCGAGGATCGCCGCCGCGAGCACGACGAGGATGATCCCGGCCGCGATGACGTACTCGAGCGTGGTCAGACCGCGCTCGTCGGCCCGGAGGCGCAGCCAGATCCGCCGGAGCAGTCGCGCCACGTCATGTCGGTTCACGCCGATACCTCCCACGCTAGATACGGCCGAGGGTTGAAAGGAACAGGGGCAGGACGACGAGCAGGACGAACTCGGGCAGGTAGATCCCGGCGAGGATCGCGGCGAGCTTGGGCTGGACCGTCGAGGCCGCACCCAGGAGCCGGTTGCGCTCGGCATCGCGGAGCGAGCGCTCGTGCTCGGCGAGCGTCTCGGCCACCGCCCTTGCCGACCTTGCGGGACTGCGACAGCGACGCGGCGAGCTCGTCGAGCGCCTCGATGTCGGAGGCCGCGGCGATGTCGCGCAGCGCCGTGTACAGGTCTGCGCCCGTGCCGTAGGCGGCGACGGCGCTGCGGATCTGGCGGGCCAGCAGGTTCGCCCCGGCCGATGCCTCGTGGAGGGCATCCGAGACGTCGGCGACCGCGTGCTCGAGGCCGTGCTTCGCCGCGAGCGGCCGAACGAGAGCGAGGAAGTCGGGCAGCTCGCGCGCGATCTGCGCCTGGCGCGCCTTCGCCCGGGCGCCGAGGTACTCGGTCGGGAAGACGTAGCCGACGAACGCGACCGGGAGGGCGAGGAGCAACCCGCCCGAGAAGATCGGGCGTGAGCGCGACGCCCGATCGCCGAGGATCGCCGCGGCGAGGACGAGCTTGGCCGCATAGATCTCGGCGGGGGTGATGACCTCGGGGTCGAACCCCGCCCGGATGATGTCCCGAACGCTCACCTGCGACGCGAACGCCGGAGCACGCGCGGCCAGGCGGGTCGCGACCGGCGCGAGGACGCGCTCCCAGAGCGGCTGGTCGGCGGTCACCAGGCGCTCGTACCGATGGCGCGGGATGGCCACGGCCCGGATCGCGTCGAGCCGTCGCGGGGTCATGAGCGTCGAACCGAAGATCGCCATGCACAGACAGAACACGGCGAGGGCGACCGCGAGGGTACCGAACAGCTCCATCGCTCATGCCTCGAGGCGCGTCACGCGCCAGGACAGGACGATCCCGGTGACCTCGAGGAGGGCCGCGGCGGGCAGCAGGAGGTAGCGACCGAGGGGCGTCGAGATCACCGGGCCGATGAGCTCGCCGTTGGCCACCGTGAGATACAGGAACAGCGCCGGGATGACGATCGCGAGGATCGCCGCCTGGAGCCGGAGGCCCTTGCTCTCGGCCGCCGCCTGGCGGGCGATCGACTGGTTCGCCCGCGACGCCTCGCCGAGCGAGCCCAGGACCTCCCCGGCGGCCGACGCCGGCTGGTGCGTTCGGGTCAGGGTGATGAGCGCGTCGTACACGAGGCTGAGGTTCCGGCCGGCCTGGCGACGGCGGACCTCGACGAGCGCGTCGGCCGGCGGCTCGTTCGCGTAGTAGCGCCCGAGGATCTCCTCGAAGTCGGCCTTCACCCAGCGGTGGCGCGCCGCCTCGGCGGCCGCCGCGAAGAGGTCCGGGTACGTGCCGCCGGCCGCCGCCCGGTTGACCATCGCCCGCAGGACGCGCGGCGCATCGTCGGCGGCCGCTCGGGCCTCGGAACCGACGAGGTAGCGGACGTACCAGCCCGGGATGAGGGCGCCGACGACGAGGCCGAGGATCGCCATCGGCCCGGAGAACAGAAGCCCGATGGCGCCGAGGGTGAGGGGAGCCACGATGGAGAGCGCGAGGTAGCTCCGGGGCGAGATCTCCAGACGTGCCCGGCCGAGGAGCGTCCGAGATGCCTCGATCGAGCCGGCGTACGCCGCGCGGACGCGCTGACCAAGGCGAAGGGTCGGCTGGGCGCGCGACGGCAGCGCCGCCATGAGGACGGCGAACACCGCCACGCCCGCGGCGAGCGCGCCGATCAGCTCCATCGCTCGCCCTCGAGCTCGAGCCGGGTGAGGAGGCGCGCCGACGGGGTCCACTCCTGATCGCGGACGAACCGGATCTCGTCGGAGCCGCTGGTCGCCTCGGCCCGGAAGACGTCGACGAGGCGGTACCGCCCGTCGTCGGTCAGCCCGTCGACCGCCGTGAGCTGGCGCACGAGGCGTCGACCGGAGCGCAGCCGACGGAGGACGACGACGAGGTCGAACACCCGGGCGATGTACGTCCGCAGGTCCGTCACCGTCAGGTCGCGCATGCTCTGGCGGGCGAGGAGCTCGAGTCGGAACAGGGCGTCCTCGGCGCTGCTCGCGTGGATCGTCGTGGCCGACCCATCGTGCCCCGTGTGGAGGGCCTGGAGCGTGTAGAAGGCCTCCTTGGGCAACCGGATCTCGCCGACGATGAGGCGGTCCGGTCGCATCCGCAGGGCGTTGGCCACGAGATCGCCGACGTCGAGCAGGCGCGCGTCGGCCTCGCCGGTCCCGAGATCGTGCGGATGGAGCGTCTCGAGATTGAACCGATCGGGGTTCTCGAGGGCCAGCTCGGCCGTGTCCTCGACCACGCCGATCCGCTCCGTCGGATCGAACAGGTCGGTGATCGAGCGCAGGAACGTCGTCTTGCCGGCGCCCGGTCTCACCGGCGACGAGGAAGTTCGCCCGGGCCCGGACGAGGCGGGCGACGAAGTCGGCCATCGCCGGGTCGAGGCCGCCCGCGGCGACCCAGCTGCGACCGTGCCGCCCACCGGGCACGAGATCGAGCCGGAGACGGTTGAACTTGCGGATCGAGAGATACGGGCCGCCGACCGGTGGGATGACCGCGTTGACCCGCGACTGCCGTCCGGCATCCGGGCGTCGACGACGGGGTGCGCGACCGAGAGCTCCCGTCCGGCGAGGGCCGCGATCCGCTCCGAGAGCTCGATCACCTCGCGCGCCGACCCCAGGGTCACGGTCGTCGCCTCGAGTCGCCCCGACCGTTCGACGAAGATCTCGGCCGGGCCGTTGACGAGGATGTCGCCGACCTCGGGATCCTCGACGAGCGGCTGGAGCGGGCCGAGGCCGCAGACGGCGGCCTCGACGGCCGCGACCAAGCGCCGGCGAGGCGTCGAGGTCGAGCTCCGGCTCGGCGAGGATCTCGCCGATCGTCCGGCGCAGGACCACCTCCCCCTCGGCGGTTCGGCCGAACGGATTGAGGACCTCCGGCGACAGTCGTGCGACGAGCATCCGGCGCACCGTGCCCGAGGGTGGCCGACGACAGCGGGAGACGGCCAACATCCGAGGGCCGCTCCGGGCTCATCGCTCGCTCCCCGGAGCCGGCACGGCCTCACGCGCGATCCGCAGCAGCGATCGACGCGGCTTCGACGGGGCCGGACGGTCGGTGAGGAGCGGCCAGGCCGCCCGCGCGACATCGGCGATATCGGCCGCCAGCGACGGCGAGAAGGACCAGGCCGGTTCGCCGCGGTCGGCCGCGCTCGTGAACGCCGCATCGGGCGGGATCCGTCCGAGCAACGGGACCTCGACCTCATGGGCGAGCCGGCGGATCTCGGTGTCGTCGTCGGCCGCATTGGCCACCAGCCCGAGCTTGCGACCCATGCCCTGGGCGCGGAGCACGCTCGCCATCCGGAACACATCGGGCAGCGACTCGAGGGTCGGGCGGACGATCCCGAGCACGAGGTCGGACTGGTCGATCAGCTGACGGTGGCCGTCTTCGAGGACGCCCCCGAGGTCGGCGATCACGCAGGTGGTACCCGGCGCGTTGGGCGCCCTCGAGAAGCGCGTCGGCCTCGAGCACGCCGAAGGCCGGCTGACCCGGATCACCCTGTCCGTCGCGCTCGGCGAGCTGGGGATGCGGCGGCAGGGTCAGGACGTCGGCCTGCCAGCGGGTCGGCTTGGCGAGCTCGCCGACCGCGGACGGCTCCCGCCAGATCCGATGGCTCCAGGCCGCCGACAGTGCGGCCGGCTCCAGGCCCAGGCGCAGCCCGACGGCGCTTGCGATCCGAGCCGCGTCGAGGACGAGGACGCGAACCGCCCTGCTCCGCCCCTCGATCGAGCGGATCCGGGCCCGGGCGGCGACGAGCGTCGCAATCTCGACCGCGAGCGTGGTCTTGCCGACCCCGCCCGCGAAGCCCAGGACACGCGACCAGGCGCATCGTCCGGGCAGGACATGGGGAATCGCGTCCGGGCGGTCCGCCACCGCCGTGCCGATCGGGACGGTCGTGCGCCGGGTCCTCGTCGACCGTCGCGTCCGACGAGCCGGAGTCGGGCGACCTGATCCCCCATCGGTGCCTGCTCCTGGACACGGAGCAGGCCGACGTTCGCATCTTGCCCGGATCGGCCGCAACGCCAAGTCCGTCGATTGCCGTATCCACGACGCGCCCTCATCGATCCGCGGACCCCACAGGGTGCACCTCGCCATTAGCTGCGACTTATCTGGGAGCCGGCATCGAGCCTCGCCTGCCACGTCCGCCGGCCCCGGACGTAGCGGATCGCCCGGATCGAGCCAGCGGTAGGCCGGCTCGCCGCGGATCGGCAGGATCGCCGCCAGGACGACCGGCGCGACGACGAGCAGGAGGAGGACGATCTTGAGCGGCATCCACAGGGGCAGCAGCTTGAGGAGCGCCCCGAGCCCGACCGCCCCGCCGCAGATCCCGAGCTGTGTGGGCGCTGAGCCCGAACGCGAGCGATTCGTCGCGAACGGCGTTCTCGGGGACCTCGACGAGACCGCGCTCGTTCATCGGCTGGCGCTTCAGGCGCGACTCCCTGGACCGCTGAGGGCGAGCGGGCAGACAGCGACGAACGGCAGGCCGAGCATCAGCGCCGCGCCGCACCGGTCGCGAGACCGAGGAGCGCATTCATGTCGCCGACGGTCGGCGGCTTGCCCGACGGGCCGATGTGCGGCAGCGCGTCGAGGCTGAACAGGACGAACGCGATCGTCCAGGCCAACCGCACGACGAGCATCGCCCTCAGGACCTTGAGCCACATGTTGGTCACGCGCTCGGTCGCCGGCAGCGCGTACGCGGCGAGGCAGATTGGCCCGATGAGCACGAGCAGCCGCTCGAGCGCACCGAGCACCCCGTTGATCATCTGGACGACACGTCAGCAGGACCGCCGCGAGGAGCCCCGCCGAAAGCCACGCGCCGTCGTTCCAGTTGTCCGGTCCCTCGGCGACGTGCGGGTCGAAGCCGCCGCTCTGGAGGACCTGGAAGACGCCGCCGGTCGACGGCCAGCCGTCCGGACCGCCGACCGCGTAGTCCGGGATCGACACCCCGACCATCGCCATGTCGGTCGCGGTGACGAACTGGGTGAGCACCGAGACGAGGAAGATGCCGAGGATCGCGAGCGTCGCCCCCACGACGAAGCGCGGGGTGACCGAGCGGGCCGTGTACGCCGACTCGCCGCTCGTCCGGCTGATCATGATCAGATAGCCCAGGGCGAGCCCGCCGAAGGTCAGCAGCGGGATCGTGATGACGAGCATCTTCGCCGTACAGGTCCTTCACCGCCGTCCGCCAGCGGATCGATGGGCGAGAGGAAGTGCCCGCGGAGGTTCTGGAGGCCCGCGCCGGTGGCGTCGCTGACCCGGTTCGAGTACCACACCGTCAGGTCGCGGATCGGGTCGCCGATGATCGGCAGGTCGCCGCGCGGCAGAGGAAGGCCGTCGACCGGGCCGGCGCCGGAGCGGTCGCACTCCGGTGGCTTGGAGGACGGGCCGAGGACGGCCAGGCCGAGACCGGCGAGGGCCAGCACGCACGAGGAGAACCGCGACCCACGAGGCCCGGAAGCGGACGGGTGGGATGCCTTCGAGGGCCCGGAGGGTAGGGCGAAGCCACGCCCCGGACTGACAGCATCGGCTCAGAAGGGCCGGTCGATCAGGCCGTATGCGACGGCGATCGCCGTGATCGTGCTGACGATGACGCTCGCGAGGATCATCCAGATGAGGCCGTGGATCCCGTTCTGGATCCGCCGATGGGCGCGATGCTCGGCGTCCTGGTTCGCGCCCGCGAGGGTCTTCTCGATCCCGCCCCAGACGATGACCGCGCCGCAGATCGCGATGCCGAGGCCGATCGCGATCGCGACGAGGGTGGCGATCATCTTCGTGACCGGCGCGAGCGCGTCCTTCGCGCCCGTCGGGACGGCGTCGGCCGCGAGGACCGGTGAGCCCGACGGTGAGCCACAGGAGAGCGACGGCCAGCGGCGCCACAAGCCGCAGATGAGCGCCAGGTGAGTGGCAGGTGAGGTGCCGCATGGTGACCGTCCCTACCCGACTGCCGCGTCCGAGGCCGCCGCTCGATCCGCGAAGTCCCGGACGAACGCGGCGATCGCGGCCTCGTCGGCCGTCGCGAGGTCGACGCCTGCCGCCAGGAACCAGCTGACCGTCCGCGCGAGCGCGCGCAGCCGGTCGAACTCCCGCGGCGAGACGAGCGTCGCGGCGAACCGACCCCCGGAGACGATCGTCAGCGTCCGCCCGACCTCGATCTCGTCGAGGATCGACGCGAAGTTGAGGCGCGCCTCGGTGATCCCCAGGGTGCGGAGCGGGGCGAGGATGTCTCGCGATTGGTCACCCAGTCGACGGACCGCGGTGGCAGACGGACGGGTCTCGCGGCGGACGATCCGGGCCAGCTCGGCCGTGTCCCGAGCAAGCTCCGGGTAGATCTCGAGGCCGTGGAACGCCGCCAGCGCGCGCTCGATCTGCTGCCAGCGCTGGGCCTCGGCAAAGGCGAGCATGACCGCCGCCGGCTGGCCGTCGCGGAGGACGACGAGCGCCTCCCCCTGTTCGACTCTAGCCACGACGCCGCGCATGTTCCCGCGAACCTCGCGCATCCCGAGCGCCTGGATCATCCCGCCAGCCGTCATGCCAACTCCTCCTCCTCGTGGAACTGGAAATCGCGCGGTACCGGGGCGACGACCGCCGCGCTGTCGCCGTACCAGGTGAGGACGATCGGTCGGCGCTGCGTCACGACGAGGGTCCGTCGCAGGTTGCGGCGGAACGTCGTGACGGAGATCGCTCGGCCGGCCTCGCCGTCGCGGAGCGGCCGGATGATGGCGATCGGACGACCGTGCCGGGCGATGACGATGGTCTCGCCGCGAGCCACGCGGACGAGCGACTCGTTCACCCGCCGGCGAAGGGTCCGGATGCCGATGACGTTCTGCATGCCGGCATGCTAGCGCACTGTGGACGCTAGTCAATACGGATTGTGTACAGAGTCTCGCGTGGCCAAGCGTCGGCATCGCCCTTGACACGAGGCGCGAACTGGCACAGGCAGTTAATGCCGAGCGGTGCGCCGCTCGTCGGCGCTGATGTGCAGCTCGTACTCGGGGAGAGGGACCTGGTGCCTCGACGGTCAGGTCGAGCGGAATGCCGAGCGCGCCGTCGGAACGCGTCACCGTGCTGGGGTGTCAGCCGCTCGGACGGAGCCTTTCACACGCTCCAGAACGCCGGTCTACCACGGCTTCGACATGCGGTCGATGACATCGCTGCGCGCCAGGACGCGCGAGCAGCTCCCAGCGGTTGGCGTCCGGGTCGATCGTCCGCTCGTAGCGGAGCTCGAACACGTCCTTGGCCTGCGTTCGCAGGTGGATGTACTGGTCGAGCACTTCGCGGAGCTTCTCCTCGCTCTCGATCCACTCGTCCTCGATCGTGTCGGGGAGGCTGCCAAAGATGTCGAAGCGGTCCTTCACCTCGAGGACGGCCGCGCCCGGACGCTTGAGGAGGTCGGCAGGGAGTTCGTGGTGACGGAGGCGAGGGTCCGCCAGATCGAGGCGAGCGCGCTCCGCAAGGTGCGCTCAACGCGACGATCGTCGCGCAAGGTGCGGGACGACTCGGCGTAGGCCGGCAGCCAGGCCGTAGCGGCATGCTGCTGCCGTGTAGGCGCAGCCGTCTCAGGTGATGTGTGCCGGTGGCTTCCCGACCTTGGCCTCGAGGACGCTGTTCCGGTCCGAGGTGATCCGGTCCGCTATCTCGTCGACCGCCTGACCAAGCCAGATCGCCGTGGGCGATCCTGCCGTGAAGTTGGCCTCACCGAAGGCGAGAACGCGGCCCTCTCGAAGCAGCTGATTGACCTGATGAAAGTCAGTCTCGGCCCCGGGCGGGTAGACCGCATACGTGCGACCGCCTTGGCCTTTGACAACCGAGAAGACGGGGACGTCGCTTGGGCCATCCGCCACGTAGATGATGTTCTGAAACGGGACGCGTCGATCCTCGGGAGCAATGAAGCTATTCACGTTGATCTCGGGGAACACGTTGGAGCCCTTGTTGATCTCGAAGATCGCCCGCGTCTTGGTGGTGTTGTCCAGGACGTAGCCGACCTGGCAGATCACGCCTGTCGAGGTGGGCGGGGTTCCTCCCGACAAGAACCCTGGAGGCGGCTCCGTCTCCACAAACTCACAGCCCCACACGTAGTTCACGTGCTTGGCGACGGCGCTCCCCAGGATCGTCTGCCTGAGTCCGGTCGACACGATGTAGAACTCAAGGCGAATGTCGTGCTGCTTGGCGCCGGGGTGCCTTGCGAGTCGGTCGCGCAGGGCGTCGAAGATCTCCGGAATCCCAGGGTAGAACTTGAGCTCCTGACCCACCTCTCGAAGAACCGCGTTGCTTAGACCCGCGAAGCGGCCGTGGCGAACGTACGTGAGGATGTGGTTCAGGTACAGGCTGTCAGCTGATATCAGCTCCGAACCCTGAGTGCGGTAGAAGTCCGGCAGCGCCTGAACCTCGTCCCAGAAGGACTTCGGGTCGATGCCATACCGCCGAAAGAGGGGCTCCTGCATGTAGCCCGGGATCAGTGTCTTATCGAAGTCCCAGACGATCGCGATGACATTCTGGAGAAACAGGGTTGGAGGCATTCACCTAGCCGAGGCCTGGGGGGCGGGCTGACGCACCGCGCCGGCCGAGCCGTTCGACTTGCCCTTCACGATCGCAGGCTCGCTGACATCGGCGTCAATCACGACGTCAGCATATGTCTCGTCGATTCGCGGGCCGCTCGCGATGAGGGGTTCGTCCATCCCTACTGCTTCTGCCTTCAGGCGAAGCAGGTCAGGTGCCGTGGTGAGCCGCGCTCCGGGGAAGGGCGTCCCACTCGCGAACCGCACGTAGACGAGATCCCCACCAGACGCCCCGCTCTCCAGGATGAGAGCCCGAACTGTTTTCGCCATGCTGTCCTCCGTTATATAGAACGCACGTTCTACTTATGCGGTGACAGCTTGCTTGTCACGCAACTCCTCGGCATGCGATTCGCCGCCCGGAGCAACCCAGGACGATGATGGGACACGAGCACGGCCTCTGCTAGTGACATCTCCACAAACGACACGCCGGTTGGTCCACATCCTGGCGAAGCCTTGTGGACCAACCGGGTCGGGCTGTGTGGACAACACACGGCCTAGGTGGCGGTCGGCTGGACCCCATCAGCTAGGACCTACCATTGGAGCGAGTCGTTCCCAATCGAGGATGCGCTGTCTGAACGGGGGGCACACATGGGTTCCGACCCGAAGAGCACGGTCGAGGCCGCAGCAAGCATCACTGCGTTTTCCACGCTGCTTGCGTTCCAATACGGGATGGACGAGCGGAGCGAAGTCCCGAAGGTGATTCGGGCCATAACTTCTGCCGCAGGGCCCGGTTGGTCGTCCAGCGGCGTGTACGTCTTCTGGGATCCGAAGAGCAAGCGTGTGCTGTACGTCGGCAAGGCGACCGATCTCGCCACACGAATTGCCGATCACAACGGGCTTCATGCAGGCAGCGGAGCGGCCTCCAAGTGGGGACGTGTCAAGGGGCTAATTGACTCTCGAGGCTCGGCGGGCCTGACGCTCGTCATGGCGCCTCCCGAAATCCGACGCGCAGAGAAGACAGCGCAGGCGCGCTATAGGGTGCGTGTTGGGAGGATCGTCCCGGTCGCGGATCCCATTCGAGCGACGTTTGAAAGTGACATCGTCAGGTTCAGCGCGGCGGCGAATTTTGCGATCGCGGCAGTCGAGAGCGCACTAATCCGCCGTTATGCGGACAATGGCAACCTCTGGCCCGAGTGGAACGACGCGGAAGGAGCGATGTGGGGTCGTGACCTGGCGGCCTCACTTCCGATAGCGCCATGGGTTGTCAGACTCAGGGCTCGGGCGGAGCCTCTGGACGCGGAGTTCGGGCGCCGATCATGGCATCCGACCTCGGCCTCAACCCAAACCCTCTCCTCATCATCGAGCACTTCCTGTCCGGAGTTCGATCGGACTTGGCAATTCATCAACTGCTCTCTGGTCGCTCGAGCTACGGTGAGCTCGCTACGACGGGCAGCAGACGCTCTTGCCACAGCACCCGGGACACATGCCGATTGCGAAGTACCGTTACTTGCAGACGAATGGCGAGGCGCTGCTGCCCAAAAATCCATGCGGAGGCCGCACGACTTCGACCACGCCCGTGAGGGCGTCACCTGGCGGGAGCGGTCCTTGACGCTCGCGGATGCAGGCGAGGCCGACCTGCTCGACGCCGTTCTTCGACGCGGTTGATCGCGACCACGAGGCCTTAGCGCGCAACGCTGCTGACCCTCGGCAGGCGGCAGTCTGCAACGCTTGCGAGGAGCTACAGGGCGAGCATCGCGTGATCACAGAAATCAGACGATCAGAGTCGACCTGCCCCGTGCGACATGCCGATCAGGTGATCCCCGGCCAGGTCACACCACCAACTTGGAGCCGCGGTCGGACTCCTGACCACGTCTCTGGCAATCCAAGTTCGCGCTGCAGGCGACTTCTTCTGCGCCGCGAAGGCGGCCGAGGGTGCGCCGGGCCACCGGAGGAGCATCGGGCCTGCCTGTGAAACTGTGCTGTCACCCGCGAGGCCGTCATGCCGTTGGTGCGCGGAGCCTCCGCGATCGGCGCCACTACTCCGTGGGATCGTCACGGTAGAGGTCCGGGTCAGACTCCCAGTCCTCGTCATCTTCGGAGGTATTAGGGCCGTCCAGACCGGGTTCCTCCCATCGGTCGGCAGGTTCTGGCCGTACGGGCAGGACTGGCTCGAATTGCGGGCGGTGCCACACGGCCCGGCCGGGCTCGAGGAGCACGCGCTGGGGCGGTACCGGCCGCTGCAGCCGGTGCCGGCGCCATTCGTGACACCTGGAACTTGGCCCGCGCCAGCAGTTCGTCAAAGGTGATCACCGTCGGGTTCCAAAGGTTGCGCCGGAAACGGTGGAAGGTCTCTTGGCGCGGCCGGTCGGTCAGCTGCGCAGTTGTGCCGATGAGGAGGATGCCCTGAGGGTCAGCGACCGCCATGCTTCGGGCAGCGAGGTCCTCGGCTCCCTCAGCCGTGGCCGAGAGCCGCACCAATGCCTGACAATTCGCCTGGGCCTGTGCAACTCCGTCTGACAGCTGGGTGTATCCGATAGGTGCCTTCTCGATAGTGTCCTCGAGGAGCTGCGTGTCCGGCCGCTTGATTTCGACCAGGACGGCAAAGCTCCAATCGCCAGGGGTCGATCGGACATGGTCCGCCAGCTGCGAGCCGCCACCACTCAGGCGCCGGCCGCCGACGTATGCCTCGGGCTCTTCCTCGACGAGGAACTGGTAATCGAGGTTGTGACCGAATATCCAGTCGTTGCGCGCGAAGTAGCGCTTCCACTCCGGCTCGCTCCATGGCCCGCCGGCGGCGCCGGGCATGTGGGCTTCGAACTCCCCGATTGCAGCGAGGCGCGATTGACGCTCGCGCTTGAGCGCGACAGCGTCGACGAGGTCCGGCATGAGGGCCTCGAGGATCGCCCGCAGGTCGTCGTCGTCGTTGTCAGCCCGGAGCTTGGCGATGATCGCGCCGAGCTCGCCGAGACGGTCACCTCGGCCGCGTCCACGGAGCGCAGGCGCCGAGCTCCACGGACCACGCCCTCATCGCCGATGGCGTACAGGTTCTCGAGGTGCTTGTGCAGCATCAGGGTCTCGTCGGAGTTGAGCTCGATCCGAACCCAATCGCCACCCCTGAGCGTCCCGAGGTTGAGCGGCTCGTATGGGACGCCAGTGTTCGTTCGGCGTTGGTGGTGTAGGGCGAACTCGACGGTCGTGGCGCCGGTAGCTCCACCAGGCACGACCTTGGGAAGGATGAAGCGACGAGTGATCCCGCCACCGGCATCGCGTCGAAGGCTCAGCTTCTTGCCCTCGACCTCTGCCACGCCCCACGGTTTGCCGTCGAGTTCGTAGACCCAGTCCTCATTGATAGGCAATGCAGTCTCGGTCGAAGGTTCGGCTCGTACCGCGGGCGCAGGTTGCTCCTTGCCAGCTCCATCCATTTGTCGTGTCCCCCGCCAACAGTGTCGGCCGCATCCAAGTCATCGTACTCGGGGGCCTGCGCCCGTCCTCCTCGTTCGAGCCTCCCTGAGACTCCCCGGCAAGCTATGCCGCGCCGGCAGGTGCCCGATGCTCACGTCGGATTGGAGCGTCACGTGAGTACAACACGGAATCACCTGATCAGGTGTAGGAGCGAACTGGGCTCACAACGTGCCGGTTGAAGTGAGTCCCTAACCACGTCTCAGGTGGACACCGGCGCATTCCCGGCCCGGCAGTGTCGGCGTGCGCCGAACGAGCGTGAGGGAAAGGGTGGCGCTGAGCCGGATGCGAGGCCTCGCTATCCGAGCTCGGCCAGTCGTGCGTGTGGGAGGAGCGGCTCACCGAACTGCTCGAGGTGTCGGGCCGCGAGATGGAGCAGGTCGGGCAGCGCAACGACACTCGTGAGAACGCGCACCAGGTGCACCCCATCGAGAAGGATGATCCGATGCTCTTGGCCGGCGCCGAGAGCACTGACGGACCCGGGCGTGAAGCCTTCGACCGCCAAGAAGAGTCCGCGGGTGTATGCGGACTTGCTCGCAACCTTCTGCCGGAAGGCGTAGAGAGCCGCGGCCTCGACCCTGCCTGCGATCCACTTCGCCTCGAAGAGGTACGTAGCGCCGTCGAAGCCAAATGAGTTGTCGATCTCCTCCCCTGTAACGCGGTCACTGCGGCTCGGTGCCAAGTCCCAGGCAGCGAAGAGCTCATCCAGCAGTGGCTCGAATTCCCGGCCGGCCTTAGCGCGGTCCGGCTCCGAATGGAGCGCAGTGAACCGGTCGTAAAGGGCTGGCATGGCGGACCGGGGATCACGATGTGCAACTGGGTGAGCGACCTCCGGTTCGATCGGGTGCTGAGGCTCGGACGTTGGCAGCGAGTCGAGGAAGGTTCGGTCCCAGAGTTCCGGGATCTTGAACGAGAGCCGAGCGACGATCGCGTTGAGTTGCTCGACTTCGACGCGCTGAATGGGCAATCCCTTCTGCCGCCTATACGACATGCCGCGCTGGACGATGGTCAGCACGAGTGGGCAGAACCGATCGCGCCGGGCCGAGTAGGTCCGCTGAAATAGGTCGGTACGAGCGCTCGCTTCTTGCTGCCACCTGGCCAGAAGTCCGGGATGTGGTTGTCAGCGGCAGCGTCGGCGAATGTGTAGGTCCCCCAGGGGCTCGACCCAGGCAACCAGTCGACAAGCAGGAGCACGAGCTCGTCGACCGCCTGTGTCTGTAGGAGGGTCAGTGACATTGGAGTGAGCCTACTGGATGGCCATCACGGCGTAGCCGACTCGCGAGGGGTCTTACGCCATGCATAGCTCGACGCGCCGTTACGCTTGCCAGGTGGAAGGGGCCCGTCGCTTCTCGGACGAATTCGATGATGAATTCGCCGTCGGACTCGAGGAGGGCAACAACGCTTACTTCGGGCGCGACGTGCTGCGCGGGCTTGTCGCGGGTATCGACGACTTCATCCACGATCACCAGCAGCGATGGCAGCAATTCCGCTCGCTTGGACCTGTCCTGCTCGGCTCGGCTATGTGGATTGATGATGAGGAGCTGATCGCAAAGCTTGGGGAGCTATCAGCGGCGTGCATCATCGTCACCAAGCAGGGACGCAAGGAGTCTGAGCGTCGCAAGCTTGAGCCTCTGATTGCCCTCAACAAGCGAACGCCAGGCACTGCCGATTCGGGCCTTCGCCGAGCTCAGCGGGCTCGCGCCGAAGGTCGACGGGCAGCCCGCAATTGTCGGCCCTTACACACCCATGGACACCGCCCTCGTACCGACGATCCGGACTCTCGGCTACAGGCGGCTCAACCAGCGATTGCCCCCCATCATCCACGCCAAACTGGCGCTCCTCGGTCACCTGTGGTGGCACGATGAAGGTCCGCTGGGGCACGTCGACGATGTCATCGGATACACGCCCCAGCGCCTCTGGGTGTCGTCGGCGAACTTCACACGCTCGTCCCGTGCGAACCTGGAGTTCGGCTATTGGACCGAGGACCCAGGGCTCGTTGCAGGTGCCGAACGCTTTCTGGTGAAGCTGATGCGATCATCCGAGGGACTCGATCCCGCAGCGGACGCCTTCGAGCCGGATCTCGCGCCCATCGAGTTCGACGATGAGGCAATGGCTGGGGCCTGGGCTGAGATGCGCTGGGACGAGGACGTAGACGACGCAGACGAAAGCACGTGACCGAGAACCTTCCGGTCCGGTGACCGAGCTCGATCGCCTGTTTGAGGCTGCGGAGACCGCCGGGCCTGGCAACCTGATCGAACTCCGCGATCCGATTGCCGCTCATGGTGCCGCCGGGATACCGCGGCTTCGGGACTGGCTCTCCAACGAGCGCCTGAGTGCATTCGCCGTTCGGACCTTGGAGCGGATCGCTCGCGAGCCCGGCTTTCGGCAGAGTGCTGTCGAAGCGCTGAAGTCGGTCGACCCTGCGACCGTCTCGGAGTCCGTGGCTCGCGACTTTTCGGATGCGCTGGCGCGCCTTGGATCAGTCGCACCAAGGCACGGAGATCGCGCCAGGGGTCCAGCGGCCGCGGTCGAATCGTGGCCTCGAATGCGACAAGGGTCCGCGCTTGAGCTGCGGTTCCACGATGACATGCTCGACATCTTTCGTTTGGCCGGCGAGGCGACGCGACGGCAACGACCGGATGGCACCTTCGCCCGCGGCTATTGGGCGAGCTACTTCCTGAGAGGCGTACGCAATCATGGGGGCCCCGACTACGCTCGCCAGCTCCTCCGGAAGACAGGCACGTCGGACGGGTTCGAGCGGCTCAAGGAGGAGGGCCGTCTCGACCTCAGCGTCGAAGCCCTCGTCCTCCGGCCCGAGTACTCGCTCCTCTTCAACGACGATGAGCGGAGGATCGCCGCCCATCGGCTGGCGGAAGCCGGACACATTCCGCCACGCCCGTCTTGATCGCCCACCGACGGAAGCTGTAGGACCGGCCCTTCTATCGAGCAGACTCACGCCAGCTCCAGGGACACGACCTCCGCGGTAGACTCAACCTCGCCCAGATAGGGCAACAGACTCTTTCCGTTTTCGGAAAGGGCATCTGACTCATTTCGGGATGGGCACCTGACTCACCCCAATTCGGCGGTCGACGAAGGCCCGCCGCACGCTCAATCGCTGGCGCGTGGCTCAACGGTAGAGCACCTGACTCTGGATCAGGCTACCTTCGCTGGGCGTGATTGCGTGCCCTTCCCTACCGGGGTCCACCCTTGGCTTGATTCGGCGCCCCGTGGCGGCGCGCCTGATCAGGTATCAGACGATCCGAGGAATGGGCGTCGAGGAGAAATCGGAACCCCAAGGGCTCGAGCAGTCGTTCCGCGCGCGGAATGATCGGCATCGCCAAGGCGCGCTCGATCCGACTGATCTCCCTTTGGGGTACCCGCTCCCGACAGCCAGGTCACGCTGCCTCAGACCGGCCGCGTGTCCGAGGGCAATCAGGGTGCTAGCGAAGGCAACCGCTCGCGCGGCGCGGGATCGGGTACAAAGCCTCAATATGCTCGTGACGCGGGAGGCCCCGAGGCTTCGGCAACAGTCAGCACCGCCGTGAGGATCGTGATCAGTCTGCCCTTGGCCTGGGTGATCGAGGCGTTCGTGACGAGTCTGGCAACGGCCGCGACAGCCGCGCCGGGCATGCCCCCGGCTGGAGGAGCGCCCAATGCGCCGGTACTGGACGACCCGTTCATCGCCCTGATCGTTGTCATCCTGGGGGTCACCGTGCTCATCGCGGTTGCGGCACGGCGGTCGGCACGACCACCGATCCTCGCCTTCCTGCTTGTCACCGGGAGCGCGCTCATACTCGCGCTCCTTGCCGTCGTCGTTGTGGCACTCGGAGCCTTCGACGCGGAGCCACCCGCGGACCAGCAGAGGTTGTTGGATCTCGCAGTGGTGTCGATCGTCGCCGGAGGCATTGGCGTCGGCATCGCGTCAGCATGGTGGCTCGAGCGAAGGCATTGAGGCGGCCGGCCACTGTCGAGTGCCGAGGCCCTTCGAGTATCGTGGGGTGGCATTTGGCCGGGTCCACCAACCGATCGCTTCGCAAACCTTGCCAGCCTCAACGCCCGGTGAGCACTCGCGGACGCGGCGCTTCCGCGCTCGGTCGGATCGCATAGTCCGGGATCTCAGCGGCTCTCGTGCCGCTCGACGACGAGGCTGCTACGGACCGCTGACCTCGCCGATCCAGAAGATCGGAGAACCGCCTCCGTTCGGCATCGCCGCTGCAACAACGCGTGTTCCGTTCGCCGCGACCGACGGGACGCGGCCGGCAGGTGCATCGCCGGCGGAGCGGGTCCACGCGGTGTCATCCCAGGTCACGCCATCGTGGGACGTCCACACCCCGTAGTCGGTCGCGATGAAGCCGTCGGCCACCGCCTGAACAGGGGGCCACGAGGACTGCGGGCGGGCTCCGCCAACGATGTGCGTCCATGACCGGCCGTCGTCGTCCGAAACGAACAGCACGGGGTCGTCGCGATAGCTCGCGCCCTGTCCGAACGCAATGAGACGGTGTCCGCTGGCGGCCACACTCAGGAGCGTGACGCCCATTGCCGTCCGCGACCGTCGCGGGCGTCCAGACGCGACCATCGGATGACAGCCACGCGGCGGCCGTGCCGTCGACGCCTCCCACCCGTCCCACCGCCACGAATCCGCTACCCGACGCGGTGACGTCGACCATGGCGGCGTCAAGCGTCGCGGTGAGCGAGCCCACACGGTCCCATTCCCCGCCCTTCGCGGAGCCGATCCAGGGTGCGACCCCGGTGGCTCCATTCTGGGTGGCGACGAACCCGGCCGAGTTGGCCGCGAGAGCATCCACGATGTCCAGGCCGTTCGTATGGGCCGCGGTGATCGCCGTCCAGTCGGTGCCGTCCGCCGAGACCCACATCAGCGGCCGCGTGGCGTCACTCGACCCGCCGGTGACGACGATGACGTCGCTATTCGAGGCCACGGCATGGATCCAGCCGTCCTTGCTGGCCGGCAGCACCCCCACCTTCGTCCACGCTTCGCCGTCGACGGAGCGCAGGACCGGCAGCGACCGTCGCTCACCGCCGCTCGGGATCGCGATGAAGGCACCGTCGGGAGCGACGCCGAGCGCGACCACGAAAGCCTGGATCGCCGAGGGCCGCGAGGTTCGCGGTCGACACGCGCCGCCAGGCCGTCGGCAGCGATGCGGTCGGCGTGAGCGCGACGCCCGAGATCGCCCCGGGCGTGGACGCGGGCGTGGCGTCGGCCTCGACAAGCGGGCGCATGGTGCATCGGGCGGAGCCGGGAGCGAGTGTCGAACCGCCGGCGAAGCGGATGCGCACCGTCGCCGTCTCCTGCTGCAGCGGAGACGACGACCGGCGTCGAGCACCGCGAAGCGAGTTCGGCCGGAGCGTCCGGCGGATCGGTGGCGATCTGCTGTGCCGTGACGGACCAGACGATGACGTAGGCACCCGGCGCCAGCACGGGAGGTCCCCGTCAGGTGGCGGGATCACGCTTCAGGCCCGGGCCGTAGACGCTCTGCCAGATCGCGTCCGTGGCGGAGGGCTCCAGGGTCGCTCCCGGGTCGACCTTTGTTCCGGCCGGAAGGACGCCGAGTCGTGCCGAGCAGATGAAGCCACTGTCGCATCCGCTCGTGCCCTCGAGCTGAACCCGGAGCTGCGCGCCGGGGAGGATCGATTCGGGACTGGGTGCGGAGATCGTGGTCGATCCGGACGGTGCGAGCGGTCCAGGCGACACGTCGTTTCCGGTGATCGTGCTGGAGTTCGGCGCGCCCGTCACCGGACTGCTGACCGGCGTGGCGCAGCCGGCCACGAGCGCCGCGATCGTCCACGCGGCCGTGATCGTCGGCCAGCCTGCTCGTCTCATCCGCACCCCAAACGACTCGAACCCTGAACTGGACAATCGAGACGCCGCGGCATCGACTCGAAGTTCCCGATAAGCAAGCGGCCAACGCCGCCGTGCACCACTTCGAGCCGCTGGATGCCTGATCAGAGCAGCGGGCGCATGGGCCATCGAACGAGTGGTGGGTTCAGCCCGCGAGCTCCGCCAGTCGGGTGAACCCGCCGATGTGCACCGGTGTGACGCTCATCGCCGACCCCGACCCCGAGTCGGCCGAGTGCCTGGTCTTGCCCAGGGTCAGGTCGCCTGGATCGCCGTAGACCTGGGTGCTTGTTGGAGCCCCGACGAACTGCTCCAGGTCCCGCCCCGTGTGCTGGTGGACCACCTTCCAGTGCTCCTTGAGGGAGGCCGCGTCCTGATGGACCTGCACGACCGCCAGCTCACTCCGGTTCCCGCTGATGTACGCGTTGACGGCGAGCGCTCGAGGCAGGTTGACCTCGAGGATCTCGAAGAGCTCCCGGAGGAACCGCCGAAGGTCCGGCAGCTTGCCGTCCCTGATCGGGTAGGTGGTGATGAAGATGAGTGGCGCTGCCATCGTGGGTCCTTCCAGCTCTTGCCGTCGTGGTCACGCGATGTCGCGGCGGTTGGTCGCCAGCCAGCCGGCCAGGGCCGCCGCGGCGGCATAGAGGATGAGCACGAGAAGTCCGACCGCGGGCGCCAGGAGCGTTCCGGCGCCCTGTCCGGTGATCGCCGCCGCGGCCGCCCCGGGCCCGAACCGGCCGACCTCGATGACGCTGGAGTCGGCCTCGACGAGCAGGCTCTCGACGAACAGCAGCCACGCGCAGATGCCGACCACCGTCGGTACCTGGTTGCGCACGACGGCGCCCACGCCGACGCCGATCGCGGCCCACAGCGCGCCCGCGACCGTGCCCCCGACGATCAGGAGCATGTAGTCGCCGGCGTCGAGTCCGATCGCGATGCCACGCGCTCCCAGGAGGGCGCTGCCGACACCCGCCGCCAGTCCTGAGCCAGCCAGGCCGAATCCAGCTCCGATCAGCAGGCTGGCCACGATCTTCGCCGCGACCACACGGCCGCGGCGTGGCGTCGCGAGGAAGGTCGGCCGGATCGTGCCGTGCCGAAACTCGGCGGTGATCGACACCGCTCCGAGCAGGGCTGCGAACAGCACTCCCAACTTCTCCCCGACGCCCACCACCATCAGCTGGTTGTGAGGCGGGGTGAGGACTTCCGCAGCGAGGCCGATGCCGTGCAGCAGCATCGCCACGAGGATGACGGCGAGCATCGCGAGGAACAGGCCGAGCGCAGTCCGGGTCGAGCGCTGCTTGAGGAGCTCGGCGCGCAGCTGGGCGCGTCATGACGCCGCCCTCGCCGTCAGCTCGAGGTAGATGTCTTCGAGTGCGTCGCCACGAGCCTCGAGATCGTCGAGCCGGACGGTCGCGAGAAGGCGACCGCGGTCGATGATCACGACCTGGTCGACGGTCTGGGCGACCTCGGCGAGCACATGGCTCGAGATCAGCACGGTGCCGCCCTCTGCCGCGAACGAGCGGAGGAACGTGCGCAGCCAGTGGATGCCGGTCGGATCGAGGCCGTTCGCGGGCTCGTCGAGGACGAGCAGCTCGGGCTCGCCGAGCAGTGCGCCGGCCAGCCCGAGCCGCTGGCGCATCCCGAGCGAGTACGTCCTCACTCGCCGATCGGCCGCCTGCAGCAGGCTCGACAAGGCCGAGCACTTCCTCGACGCGCTGCCGGGGGATCTCGGCCTCGGCCGCGAGCGCCAAGATGCGCAAGTGGTCGCGTCCGGAGCGTCCGGGGTGGAAGTCGTTCGACTCGAGCACCGCACCGACCCGCCGCATCGGTCGGTCGAGGTCGCGGTATCGACGGCCGAAGACGAGCGCCTCCCCGGCGGTCGGCTCGGCGAGCCCGAGCAGCAGCCGCAGCGTCGTCGTCTTTCCGGCGCCGTTCGGGCCGAGAAAGCCGGTGACCGTTCCGCGCTCGAGCGAGAACGTCAGGTCCTCGACGGCCAGGACCGCGCCGTAGCGCTTGGTCAGCGAGCTCACGGTCACCACCGGACTCGAAGTTGACGGGGTGCGAGACGTTGCGCCGGGCGCGCTCGTCGTTTCTCGTGGGTCACGATGCGCTCCCACCTAGTGGGTTCCGGGGCCGACGATGCCGGCGAGGTGCAAGAACGCGACCACGACGATCACGATCGCCGCGACGAGGATCCCAAGCACACTCTTCCAGCGCGGCGCGCGGTCACTGCGCTCCGGCCTCTGGTCCCTGTCGTCGTCGTCCGGGTAGGGACGCGGCTGAGGCATGAGCTCCTCCTCCGTCGCGGCCGATGTCGGCAGGTCGCCGAGGCTCGCATGTACGAGACAGTGTGTATCGACTAGCAGCAGTCTGTCAACATCCCGTCGTGTTGTATACTCGGGTCGTGCCGAAGCTCTGGAACGAGACGATCGAGACCCACCGCCGCGGCCGTGCGCGACGCGACCCTCGACACCGCCGCGGCGCTCGTGGCCGAGCACGGGCTGCGGTCGGTGACGATGTCGGAGATCGCCGAACGGACAGGCATCGGGCGTGCGACGTTGTACAAGTACTTTCCCGACGTCGACGCGATCCTCTTCGCTTGGCACGAGCGCCAGATCAGCGGCCACCTCGAACAGCTTGCCGAGGTGCGCGACCAGGTCAGCGACGCCGGCGGGCGGCTCGAAGCGGTGCTCGAGGCCTACGCGCTCATCTCGCACGCGTCACACGGGCACCACGACGCCGAACTCGCGGCGTTCCTGCATCGAGACGAGCATGTCGCCCGAGCGGAGCAAGCAGTTCCACGATCATGGTTCGGGACCTGCTGACCGAGGCCGCGGCGGCGGGAGCCGTTCGCGACGATGTCGCACCCGACGAGCTCGCGAGTTTCTGCCTCCACGCACTCGGAGCAGCCAGCGCACTCCGTTCGAAGGCCGCCGTCCGGCGGCTCGTCTCGGTGACGCTGGCGGGGATCCGCACACCGGCCTGACGAACGACCAGGCAACGTGCCAGCCGAACAATGAGAACCACACAGTTTGCCGCGCGCCGGCGTCTCGCCGCCCTTAGGGCATCCGTATACGAGCCAGCGTTCGTCACACCCAGAGACGGGATCGTGACGCTCCCGGCGTAGGCTCCCCAGCAGCCTGGATCCGGGTGCGTCGCGCAGGCCCTCGTTGATCCTCGGCTAGACGGCAGAGGGAACCAGATGGCCATCCGGGACATCTATCTGAAGATCGAGCAGGTCTTCGACTACAGCCCCGTCGAGCCGGAGACAAAGGTCCCCCCGCCCAAGCTATACCGCCGTGACTGCATGCGGAACATGGGCCACGAGGACGCGTCGATCCCGGTATCGGAGGTCAATGCCCGACGCTTGACCGCGCTCGTCTGCCGGGAGTACATGGACAGCAGCTATCTGGTTCCCAAGCCTGACAAACTCGTTTTGGCAGACGTCAACGAACCCGTCTACAGCCATCGCGTACCGGGCACGGTCATCTACACCTTTCCCGGCCAGCGTCTGCAGATCCACGTGCTCAACGGCGACGTCGGTCCTCACAGTCTTCACGTCCATGGACTCAAGTACGGGATTTCCTCCGACGGGTCCTGGCCATTCGGGACGCAGAGCACGGACGGCCGCCGATCTGATGAGATCTGCTCAGGCCAAACCTGGACGTACGTCTTCGACGTGACCGCCGAATCGCTTGGCGCGTGGCCGTTCCACGACCATTACCGGAGCATCGGGCGCAACGTGAACCGAGGACTATTCGGCGGCATCGTTGTCTTGCCTGTCGATCAGCATCAAAAGCTCTCGTATACGGCACTCCCACCGTTCGCCCACAACCTCCTGCGCAAGCTTAAGCAGGATGGTCCGCCGATCGTCCTCTGGACGGGGCCGGTAGGAGGGCGGTCGGGCGCCGATGGTGGCATGGGCGGTCTGCGCGGCATCGAGCCGCCATGGGCCATGCCGGCGCCGGGAGCGGCGGGGCTCCACCTCATCTGGCCATGAGCTCAGACGCTGGCCAGAGCTCTGCGGCACGTCTCGAGCCAGATCATCACGGGCATCGTCCGGACGATCGCGATGACAAAGTAGGGCATGTCGTGGGCCTCGTCGATGAAGGCCGAAGGATCGGGTCACTCCTCGATGAGTGGGCTGGGCTCCAGTACACCCATCCCCACCCCGAGCGCGACGAGACGCTCCACGTGCCCATTTTCGTCACGTGATGCAGGCGGCGGGAGGGACGCCGGCCTTCGACAGTGGGCCCCTTTCGCCCGGAGGCAACTTCGTCGTCACCTTCGGCGCGGAGGGCGTGTACACGTACCACTGCCAGTTCCATCCGATGCAGGGGACCATCAACGTAGTTGCCGGCGCCCAGGGTCTTGCGACCGTGACGATCGAGAACTCCCCGGATGTCCAATTCAACCCGGCGATCGTGAGCGTGGCACCGGGCGGCCAGGTTCGCTGGAACTACACCGCAGCGCCGGGCCCCGGCGTGCCGGTCCACACGGTCACCGAGGATGCCGCCGGGATGCCGTCCTACTGTTTCAACGGCCGTTCGTTCGTCGGGAACACGCCGACGATTGTGGCCGAGGCGGGGCAGCGGATCCGCTGGTATATCTTCGACCTCGACCTGAGCATGGCTTGGCACAACTTCCATCCGCACGCGTCGCGCTGGCAGTTCGCGGACCAGATCGTGGACGCTCGAAGCATCGGGCCGGCCGAGTCTTTCATCGTCGAGACCATCACCCCGCCTGTGCTCATCCTGCCCGGCGACATCGAACGAACCCAGGACCCCCGCCGACGCCCCAAGAACGCGAAGCCATACCGGCTGCGTGGGGACTTCCTGTTTCACTGCCACGTCGAGATGCACATGATGGGCGGCATGGTTGGGCTGATCCGGTCCCTCCAGACCGTGTGGCTCACGAACAAACAAGCCGACGAGCTACGGGCCACGATGGGTCTGCCCGTCGACGACGGCCAGAACACCTGCCCAGACATTGACGCGGACCGATGCGCCGCGGCCGGTTGCGGACGATGGGACCCGGTGCCTGGCGTGCCCCAGGTGACCATGATGCACGCGGCCCTCATCCCGAACACCGACAAGATCCTGTTCTGGGGATATGGGGACACCAGGACCGATATCAGCCGGATCTGGGACTACTCGGGCGGCGGAGTCTATTCGGTGCCGCCGAACCAGCCCGCCGACGTCGAGCGGGTTGCCGGCGACATCGGGCTCCAGAACATCTGGTCGGCCGAGCACGCGTACGACGCCCAAGGGACCCTGCTGGCCCATGGGGGCTTCACCCCCCGAGAGTCCTACCTGTTCGACCCCGCCACGAGTCAATGGGCGCTCACCGCCGCGACGGCCGAAGACCGCTTCTACTCGACGACGCTCACCCTGGCGGACGGAAGGATACTCACTCTGTTCGGCTCCTCGTCCGTCTCGATCGAGGTGTACGACCCGGCCGCGGGGACGTGGGCACCACCGATCGCCTTGCCCTTCTCCGACTACCAGTTCTACCCCTGGACGTACCTGCTGCCAGGGGGCGATCTCTTCATCGCCGGCCCCGAAGGGGTGGGTCGCCGAATTCGATTGGACTGCCGCGCCCATCCCAACCCAGTCGTGGTTGACGAACGCCGGCAACCGCGACACATCGAAGGGCCAGAAGGGCACATCGGTGCTCCTCCCGTTGCGCCCGCCTGGCTACGAGCCGCGCGTGCTCATCGCCGGGGGCGACACGTCGGCAACCCAGTCGTCGGCGGAGTTGATCGACCTGTCGGTGCCGATGCCCGCCTGGTCGAACCTCCCGAACCTCAATCAGCCACGGCCGCAGCAAGTGAATACCGTTCTCTTGCCTGACGGGCGCATCTTCCTGGCGGGCGGGATCGACGGGGTCGGGGGGCCTGCCGAGATCTTCGACCCGCAGGACCCCGGCGCGGGTTGGACGGCGTGTGCGTCGATGACGACGCCGCGTGGCTACCACTCGTCGGCGATCCTGCTCACCGACGGCAGCGTGCTGATGGGTGGGGATCGACCGGGCGCCTGGAAGTCAGGCGAGACGACTCCCAACGAACGCTACTACCCGTCGTACTGCCTCGGCACGAGGCCGTCGATCGCCGCGTCCCCGGCCGCGATCACGTACGGGTCGACCTTCACGGTGAATACGCCCAACGCCCCGCTTATCGCAGAAGTGGTGCTCATCCGGGCCGGTGCCGTCACTCACGGCTTCAACATGTCGCAGCGCTTCGTGGGATGCACGATCACCGCACGGGCAGGGGCATCGGTCGATGTCCAGGCGCCCCCCGACGGCAATGTGGCCCCTCCGGGCTACTACCTCCTGTTCGTCGTGGACGGAGCCCGGATCCCGTCGACCGGGAAGTGGATCCGGATCGGACCTTAGGCACAACAGGTCGGATTCCCTAACGGTCGATCGCGCCTTCGACGGTCGATCGATCGGCGGCGGACGAGAGCTCCTCCTCGCCCTGCCAGGCCTCCAGTGCTTCGCGTAGGACAAGCCACGCGAGGGCGATCGCCGCTACCGGATCGGCCCACCACCGTCCTCGGATCGAGGCCATAGCCTCCTCCCTGGACGCGGGCGATCGATCAGCGGGTGACGTATTCCAGGTTCGACTCGGCATCCGCGGAGACGTCCGCCGCGAAGATGAACGCTTGGGCCCGATACGTGCCCTTCAGCAACTCCTCGGCTTTCGGCCACTCGCCAGGGTCAGCCTGGAGGGACGCGCCGTAGCGAAGATCGAACGCGGCTCGATACGACCCATCCAGCTCGGTCCCCACCTCCGCCACGCGCCGGTCGCCTTTCGGGTCGGTGAGCTCGACGCGGACGCGCTGACGCCCGGCCGCCGGCTGGATGTTGCCGCGGAGACCGATCGTCCACTCGTCGCTGTGGGACGCCTCCCGATCTTCCCGAAGGTCGATGTCCGTGTGGCGGCGGATATGGACTCGGTTGAGGACACCGCCGATGGGATAGAACCGCGAGCCTGCGGGCTCACCGAACGGGTCGAGCGGCTCCGCATACTCCCGACCCAGCGCGCCGTCGATCTTGATGTTCGCGTTCATCACGAGCTTCCGCTCCTGGTACTCCCCGTAGTCCCGGAACGGCACAACGACGAGCTCGAATGTCCGCTCCGCCTTCGCATCCAACCAGATCCACTGATGCGGGAAATAGACGCGATAGCCTTCGGGCACACCTCGAACCGCAACCTGGACGAGACGGCGCTCGTCGAGCGGGTTCCGGATCGCAGTCGGGATGAAGACCGGGTCAACGGGGCTGCCGCCGGCAGCGTTGAAGTCCGCGACATTCTCCTGCGCCGAGTTGTTGCCGCCCGAGATCTCCCCGAGCTGCTGGCTCGCGTAGACCTTGAGGCAGGTGTGCTGGCCGACCACCGGGACCCAGTTGGCGATGACGTCAGCGAACCCGTTCTGGGCGATCGCGGCGACGGTCTGCGAGGACAGCGGAGCCCAGTTTCCGTTGTCGCCAACGCCAGGCGGAAACACAGCGTAGAGCGTGGTCAGCACACTTGAGGCTCCCATCGCGCCGCTGACATGGACGCGCGCGTGAAGCTGGTTGATCTGGCCGACTCTGGGTCGATCCCCGTTGCCGGTCGGTCGGCCCTCCGCGTCGTTGGGGTTGTCATACGTGCCGAAGGGCGCCCGATCGACCCAGATGTCCGGGGTGGTGTACGTGCCGTCCCAAGGCTCGACGCGGAGATCGAACGAGCCGTTCGGATCGTCGGCGATAGTCTGGGCCCACTCGACGCGGACCGTGCAGACCTGCGGCCGGGCGACTACGTTGTCGTTGAGGACGGTGATCCGGATCGTTCGCGCTGGGTCGTCCGCGAATACGCCCTGGCGCAGGACGTGGTCGTCGTGGAGCAGGCTGATGAAGCGGGTCTGCTGGTTGATTTGGAGCGTGTCGCTGATGACCCGCGTCACGATCACGCCGCCCTGATTGGCCGCCCCGTCGAGCGGGATCGATGAGTCGAACACCTGGGCTGTCGCCCCGGGCCGTTGACGGACTTGGACGTAATAGAACAGTCCGTCCGAGACCTTGATCTTGACGAGGTGGACCCGGTTCGCCGTCGTGTCCTCGGCCAGACCATGGGCGACGACGTCGTACTGCTGCGAGAACGGATTGCAATTCCACGTCGCCTGGGCAATGTTCGCGGGCGCGTAGTACCCAAGCTTCTCCATGTGGTAGCCGGTGAACAGCGGGTGACTGTCGTGGCTGCCCATCAGGTCGAAGTCCCGGGCACCGGCCGCCAATGGATCCACGAGATCGGACGAGTAGATGTCCTCGCCGAGCGTGGCCGTGCCATCGCCCGTGAATGTGGGGGCCGACACGATGTTGTGTCCGAACTCGTGGGCGAAGCGACCCCAGTCGGCGCTCTCGCCAATCGCCAGCAGGTTGATGTCGTGGTTGGCCGTGAGGTTGATATCGACCCGGTTTGGGTTGCCGACGGGGAGGCCGTTGTTGTACGTGAAGTTCTGCTGGGACCACCCGCCCCACGCTCGGATGAAGGTGCCATTGAGGAAGAGGACGGATGCCATCATCGCGTAGTCGTTCAGGGCGAAGCCTTCGTTGACGGCCGCCTGGGCTGCCTGAGCGGTCACCCGTGCAAGCATCCCGTTCGGGATGTTGTCGCCGACGACGAAGTCCGCCTGCGTCCCGTCGAGCGCCGCCCAGCCGGCGGTGACGTCGATCTGAACGTTAGTCCGGCCATAGCTGGCCTGCGTGTAGTAGGTCTGAACGCTCGTCCAGGCGTCGACGACCGCCTGGCGGGCCGTCACTGCATTGGCCGGAGTGAGATCGCTCGGCCTGACCAGGGACACCAGAACGCGGATCGTCCCGATCGGATTCACATCTCCGGGCGAGCCAGCGCCGGCACCCTCGAAGGCGATCGGTGGCCCGTCCTCGCCGGCACCGGGATCTGGATAGCCGAGCACCCCAAAGTCGTGCGGGCCAGTGGCGGTCCTGGTTCCGACCTTGACAGTGACCGGGCCATCGCTGACCTCCGGATCGGTCAGGACCCGGAGATGCGTCGGGCTGGCGGCGACGACCAGGGCGGGGCGGTTGCCGATCTCGACGGTGTTGTCTCCGCGGACCGTCGAGAACTGGTGGCCTTCGATGTCCACAAGGCAGCCGGGATGACCACTGGGTGGATCGAACGAGGTGATGGACGGGCCGATGATCCACGGCATCAAGTCGCCGAGCCACCGGTACAGGAGAACGGGATCGGCAAGCCGAGCGACCACCTGCTTGCGCAGGGTCGCCGCCGAGATGGAACGCTTCCTGTTCGCCATCGTGGTGCCCTCCGCGGTCGGGGCTCGTGACGGGTCCACGCTCGTCGTCTCGCGACCGCAATCCCGGCCTGGATGCGGTCGTTAGCTATCCGCACCACTGTGGGCCGTCTGTCATCGAGGTCGGTTCGCGCATCCCGACGTCAACTACGAGTGAACGTACACCCGACCCGTCGTGGTTCCGTCTCGGTAGCTGCATCGTCGGGCGGTGGTGAGACAACGCCGATACGCCCAGCTGCTAGAAGACGAGTTGACCACAGGGTCGTTCGGCGTAGCGGCGCCAGATGGGCGGGAACCAGGAGGGTGGGCATGGCCAGACCGCGACTCCTCACGAAGCCAGGGACGCCGGTACCGGAATGGAACCTGAAGCTCGCGGAGCTTGAAGCGCAACGTCCACGGGACATCCCTGTGCGCGCGACGACGTTCAGGTTGCGTCGCCTGGAACAGCCTCGGGCAAACGTCCAACTGCTCCCGGAACGGATAGATCGGACTCATCTTCTCCGCCCGGACGTCGTGCTACGTCGCTGGTGGTGCACGCCGCGCTATCGCGTCCGCAAGAATCAGCGGGACCTCACGGCCACGGAGTGGGCGCGCTTCATCCACGCGATTGAGGCGATCGCGGAAACCAGTGCGGCGACTCCGTCATACGTGGACTTCGTCGATCTCCACGACACCGCCATGTCGACCATGGCGGGGATGATGTGGGGTGCGCACACGATGAGCGGTCACGATGGACGCAACTTCCTGACCTGGCATCGCGAGTACCTCGCCAAGCTTGAGGCGCGACTCCGACTCATGAATCCGCTCGTGACGATCCCCTACTGGAACTGGGTAGAGGATCGGGCGATCCCGGCCGCGCTCTCCGATCCGCATGATCTGGTCGACTGGGGTATCACGAGAGGAACCTTCAATCCGAGCCTTCTTCCGGACTCAGCCTGGATGAGTACGGTGATGAGCGCTGGAGTGATGCCACCCGACTTCCGCGCCTTTTCTTCAGCGCTCGAGGCCCCACACGGTCGGGTCCACAATGTGATCGGGGGAACCATGGCCACAAGCCGCTCCCCGGCTGATCCGATCTTCTTCCTCCATCACGCCTTCATCGACAAGCTATGGGCGGATTGGCAAGTGACAAACGCCGGTGCCGCGTTCAATCCGCCGAACACCGCCGAGGTGCTCCAAGCGCCGCCGATCATGACCCGCTCGGTGAACCAGATCCTTCGAACGACCTCGCTTGGCTACGTCTACGGATGAGTGCATAAAGACGAGCACGTCGCCCTGGCGGAACCGCCACACGTCGGCTGGTCGTGGGGACGCTCGCGGGATTGCCGTGGAGCGCATAGGCAGTACCCGCCTTCCGGGCCCGCACCTGGTCATCTCGATCTGAGAGAGTCAGCCCCCGAGGTGCGCGGTGGCAGCCTGCACGGCCGCGACCGCCGCCGCATCGTCGGTTGCAATGAACAGGATGATGTTCCTCGTTCCGAATATATGAGGCGTCGCGACCCAGTCGACCATGACGCCACAACCCTGGGCCCGCACCTGTCCATCGGGGCCGATAGCGGCCTCCGCGATCGTTCGGTCGGCGTCATTCGAGAAGACGAGGATGTCGACCGAGGGTCGATCTCCCGGACGAGCGAACGCGGCGGCCGGTTGCTGCGAGACGCGGGCGAGGCGGAACGAGCCCGGCAGGCAGCGCCACGCCCCGTCGCGCGGATCCAGGTTGGCCGCCACCTCCGCGACGACGATCCCGGATTTGCCGAGCGCGTCGGTCACGGCGGTGACGTCGAGCGGGCTAGCGGCTGGCGGTCTACTCGGTGAACCAGCGCAACCCGCCAACAGCACGGTCGCAAGGAGTATCACCACGTGGTGTCGTGCAGGTCGGACCATCGTCATGCGCAGACGTCGTCGTCGACCAGCCGGTTCCCGTCCACGAGCGGGCTCTGAGCGAAAAATGGAGCAGGAGGCAGGACTCGAACCCGCGTTTTCAACCTGGAAGGCTGACGCTCTAGCCGACTGAGCTACTCCCGCCCTGAACGTGTCGGACGATACTACAGGCCTGTCGTGTCGCGGTCATCGTGCCCCCAGCGTCGTGCCCGCATGGCTCCGCTTCCACGAGAATCGTCGCGACTCGGCTCTGACTCGAAGGAGCAGTTGCCGAGCGGCAAGGTAGATCGCGAACGCTCCGATGAAGATCGCGCCGGGGATCCCCGGGACGTGCGCGAAGACCAGCACGGCGGACGCGGCGCCGAGGGCAACACCGACCCCGGACTCGATGAGCTGTGCAGGGATCCGGCGAGCGCCGATCCTCCGGTCGGACGACCACAGGCCCCACTTGGAGCGCGTCATCCGGCCAGCACAGCAGCCGGTGAAGAAGCACCCGACCCGACCGATCGCTACGGCAACGAACAAGCCTGGCGTCGCCGCGTCGAGGAACGTGCCGACGGGCAGATCAGACGCAAGGAGGGTCGCGATCGCCACGACTGGGGCGACAGCCAGGAACCCATCGACCGCCCAGCCCCCGAGGAGCGCCTGCCGCCACGGGCCGGGATGGAGGACGGCATACCAGAGCTTCGCCCCGATCATCCCGGATGCCAGGGCGATCAGGGATACGAGCAAGGACTGACCTATCGAGACGTTCTCGTGTCCCAGGATCGCAGCCTGTATCAACAACGCGACCACTGCCGCGAGGACACCGAGAGCAGCCCAACTGCCTCGGATGACCCCCGGTATGGGGGCCAGGGGCGCGATCATCGACCAGCGGGTCTTCACCGCGTCCGCAGAGCCCGTCGACAACGCCCACCGACGCCATGACCAGACGGTTCGCGCCATAGGTTCGGCGACGACGCGCCGGCCACGAGGAGCCTCCGCATCGCTTCGGACCAACTCGGCATCGACCGCCCATTCGCCCGGCTCAAGGCCGTATACCCATGAAGTTACGGAGACGCGGCCGCTTCCCGGAATGACTCCATCCACTTGATCTTCCTGGGAGAAGCTGTCCTGCGGTCCGGGCGCTCCGTCGACCCCAAGCCGCCGGCCCGTCAGACGGACGGTCGCGGAGAATGGTTCGCCATCCTCGCCTGCCTCGAAGTGGTGGCTGACGACCAGCGCCTCGCGTTCGACCGCCTCAGAGGATCCAGACTGCCCGTTTGGTACCACACTGGGCCGCACCGAACGTTCCTGACCGATCCTTACGACGCTTGGCGCCAGCCGCCCTTCGCCGCGCTGCCCTGTTGTCCACGGGTCGTCGATCGCCTCATCGTTGTCGCCACGTCCGCGCCGACCCGCGTGATCCGAGCGGTCGGTCGCGTACTACGACAGACCCGTAGTATGACTCGAAACGACATCTCTGTAGGAGGAACGATTGGTGTCGTAGAGGTTCTGGTAGCCTTCAGCGGATGGCGCCCTCCAGCCGCCCCTCACCGGCCTCTCGTCAGCCCGCGATCGAAGACGTGCTCGGCCCGCTCGGGGCGGCCGTCATGCGATTCGTGTGGTCACGAGGCGAGTCGAGCGTCGTGAACGTCGTGGACGCGATCAATGCAGGGCGTTCTCGGCCGCTCGCCTACACGACGGTCATGACGATCATGGGCAGGCTGCATGATCGGGGCTTGCTGGCGCGCGAGAAGCGCGGACGGCAGTTCATCTACTGGCCGTCGAGTGACGAGGGCGCCCTCCTGGAGAGCATGAGCGCCCGGGCAGTCGACGAGCTCATCGCACGATTTGGGACGACCGCGCTTCGACAGTTCGCAGCGCGATTGGCGGACGTCGATCCGCAACTCCAGGACCAAGTGCAAGCGCTCGCGAAGCGTCGATCGCGGTGAAGATCCGGCAGATGCGTCCCGCACTCATCGTCGCGACGCTGGGCGCGGCGGTTGCCCTCGGGTGCATGACTGCTGCTTCGAGAGCCAACGGGGATCCGATGCTCGCAATCGAGGTCGCCAGCACAGCAGTCCTCGTGCTCTGGGCCGCAGTCGGTGTCCGATCCATGATCAGGGGATGGCATCTTGCCCGGGCCCTTGAGAGCCGGTCCGCGCTCGGGGTTGCCGCGGGGGTGCAATGTCGGATCCTCCCTGGAGGCGGACGGCGTGCGTTCGTCCTCGGAGCGATCCGGCCCCAGATCTATGTCGGCGACGAGCTCTTCCGGGCCCTCGAGGAGGATGAACTGCAGGCCGTTCTCTTCCACGAGGACCACCATCGGCGAACGCGGGCCCCCCTCCGTGCCACCGCGCTTGAAGCCTGGCTGACCCTCGCCGGTCGCGCCGGCGCAGTCCGGAGGGTCTTGATCGACCGGCTCATCGACCTGGAAGAAGAGGCCGATGCGGAAGCACTTCGGCGAGGTGTGGATCCATCAGCGCTCGCCAGCGCGCTCCTCAAGGCCGATCCGAGCTTCGCACTGGGAACATCGTTCGCAGCCGCATCCGCGCAGCGCCTCCGGACGCTTGTCGCGATCGCGGATGGAGCCGAGCCAAGCGACGATGCGCGGCTCCCCTATGAGTGGCTCCCCGTCGCGGCCGCGGTGGTCGTGGTGCTCGCATGCCATATCCCGGGTCTGCCACCGTTCGGCTGACCCTCGGGCATCCGCGCGCGCCGCATCAGGCGTGAAGCAGACGGCCGGCGGCTCTCCCGGTTCTTGGGCAGACGGCCCGTATACTACGGCCACGTCGTAGTGTCGAGGCTCCATTCGCGATGTCCCGGGATCCCGCTGCCGAGCTGCGCCTTGACGTTCGGTCCGTCTCAAAACTCTTCGGCACAACGGTCGCCCTCTGGCGCGTCGATCTCGAGGCCAGAGCTGGTCAGTTCGTTCTCGTGCACGGGTCCAATGGATCAGGGAAATCCACACTCGTCCGGACCATCGCAGAGCTGACCTCTCCAACGGCGGGCGAGATCAAGTGGACGGGCGTCGCTGGGCGAACCCGTCCGCGCATCGCCTATGTCGGCCATGCTTCGGGTCTGTTCGACGGGCTCACACCGGTGGAGCTTCTGACGCTTGCTGCACGGCTCGCACGCATCGACCCCGGGCACGCGATGGCGATGCTCGATCGGCTCGGGGCCGCTTCCATTGCCGGTACGGCGTGTGGTCGGCTGTCGGCAGGGATGCGCCGCCGCGTTGCTCTGGCCCGGGCGTTCGGCTGCGGTTCAGAGGCGATCCTGCTTGACGAACCGCTCGCCGCCCTTGACGAGGCCGGTGTGGCGTCCGTCGTCGACCTGATCGCAGAGGCTACCCGAGAGGGTCGGCTCGTTCTAGGCGCTGCACCGTCGGACGACCGTCTCAAGGCGATCGCAGCCCGTACCGTCGCACTGGTCGGCGGCCACGCCCTGCGGTCCCTGGCGCCGTTCGAGAGTCCCGTCGGGAGAGTCGATGCTCGCTGACGTCGTTGCGCTGGCTGCCAAGGACCTTCGGATCGAGCTTCGGTCGCCGGCCGCGACCGCCGGCGCGTTGACCCTCGGTCTCGTGGGATTGATCGTCACCGGGCTTGCGGCGGGTCCAGACACGGCGCGCTTGCAGGCGATCGCACCCGGACTAGCCTGGTTGTCCGTCGTATATGCGGCGATCGCCGTCGGCGAGCGGCTCGACCGCATCGACCGCACGGACGATGCGTTCGCGATGGTCTGGCTCTCGGTCGCCGATCGTCGGGCGATCTACGCCGGCAAGGTCCTGGCACTGACAGTCGTCCTCTGGATGTTGACGGTCGCGCTGCTTGGTGCCGCCGTCGTTCTGCTGAACGTGGAGGCTTCTCCCGCGACGATCGTCCTCGTTCCACTCGCCGCGCTCGCCTGCCTCGCGCTGGCTGCCAGTACCGGCCTCGTGACCGGCGTTGTCGGGTCGAACAGCCACCGGGTCATGCTGTTACCCGTCACGCTCCTCCCGCTCCTGGCGCCGACGCTTCTTGCCGCATCCCAGGCAACGACCGCGCTCGTCGCGGGCCGATTCGATGTCGCGCTCCCGTGGTTCGGCCTGCTCACGACCCAGGCGGCGCTGTTCACGGGGCTCGGGCTCCTCGTATATGAAGCCGGCGGCGCTCCCGAATGACCGCGCTTCGACGCCTGCTTGCGCCTCGAGCCGGCATCGCGATCGGGGCCGTGGTCGCGGTCGTCGCCGTCGGTCTGTTCGTCGTGCCGCCGGACCGCCTGCAGGGTCAGGTCCAGCGGATCATGTACGTCCATGTCCCGACGGCCTGGATCGCCTACCTCGCGTTCTTCGTCACGTTCGCGGCGAGCGTTCGCTATCTGTGGCGCCGCGACATCGGCGCCGACCGGCTGGCGGCTTCGAGCGCCGAGGTGGGCCTCGTCTTCACGGGCGTCGCGATCGTCACTGGGGCGATCTGGGGCAAGGCGACGTGGGGCGTCTGGTGGGACTGGGACCCTCGCCTGACGACGACCGCGCTGCTGTTCGTGATCTACGCGGGCTACGTCCTCATCCGTTCGTCGATCGTCGACCGGAGTCGGCGAGCTCGGGCCAGTGCGGTCATCGGGATCGTCGGGTTCGCCAACGTCCCGATCGTCCACTTCTCGGTGCTCTGGTGGCGAAGCCTCCACCAGCCGCCGACGATCATCCGTCCGGGCGATCCGACGATCGACCACCTCCTGCTCGCGGAACTCCTGGCCAGCGTCCTCGCGTACACGCTGCTCTACCTGTACCTGCTGAGATCAGCGGATGGACCTCGAGCGGGCTCGCGACGAGGCGGAGCACGCCCTGCTCGACCAGCCATGACGGACGTCATCTTCGTCGCAGGCGCCTACGTCGCCGCGCTCGGTGCGATCGGCGCCTACGCGGTAACCCTCGTCCGCCGTCTGCGCGCCGCGCGCTCGGCCCGCGCGGCGATCGACGCACAGCAGGATCGTCGAGACGGGGGCACCGGCCCAGCCACAGGTCCCCTGATGGGGTTCCGACCGGCGACGCTCCTGGGGCTGGGACTCGTCCTGGGCGCGATCATCGCGCTCGGGGGTCTCGTCCTGACCAATGCCGTCGTCTACTACGTGACGCCGACCGAGCTAGCGGCCCGTCCGGTCGATGGCCCGGTGCGGCTCTATGGGATCGTCGTTCCTGGCTCGGTCAGCTACGACCGATCGGCTGGTGTGCTGTCATTCCAGCTATCGGATGGCCAGACCACCGACGCCGTGACGAGTCGCTTTCTGCCGACGGCGCTCTTCGGCGACGGGATCGGGGTGGTCCTTGTCGGCCGATCGACTGGCCCCGCGGCCTTCTCGGCCGATGAGATCCTCATCAAGCATTCCGAGGTCTATCAACCGCTCAAGCCGGGCGAAACGATCCCACCCGACATCCTGCAGCAGATCCGGGGTGGCGGTTGATCGGGGTCGCCGGGCTGACCGCTAGCGTGACCGCCCTCGGGTTGGCCGTCGTCGGGACCGTTCGTCGCCATCCGGTCGGCGCGGTCGGGCAGGTTCGACCCGATGCTCCGCTGGTTCGCCTTGGCGACGGCGGGGCTAGCGGTCGGGGCGAACCTCATCATGGTTATCGCGCTCGTCGGCCACGACTTCTCGATCGCGTACGTGGCCCAGATCGGTAGCCGCGCCACACCGCTGCTCTACACGGTCGCCTCGCTGTGGGGAGCCCTCGAGGGTTCGATCCTGTTCTGGGCGGGATTGTTGGCATCGCTCACCGCGCTGCTCGTACTGCGGACCGCGGCCCGTAACGAGGCCCGGCTTCCGCCAGCCCTTGCGGTCCTCTTCGGGCTCCTCGTCTTCTTCCTCGGGATCGTCGTCGGCCCGGGCGATCCGTGGGGCCGGGTGTCGCCGGTGCCGGCCGACGGCCCGGGCCCTAACCCACTCCTGCAGAACCACCCGCTCATGGCCATCCATCCGCCGCTGCTGTATCTCGGCCTGGTCGGTCTGGCGATCCCGTTCGCGCTCACGATCTCGGCGCTCGTCCGAGGAGAGCTCGACCGGGTCTGGCTGTCGGCGGCTCGGCGCTGGACGCTCGGCGCGTGGGTGGCGCTCTCTGCGGGGCTCGTGCTCGGCGCGTGGTGGTCCTATGCCGTCCTCGGCTGGGGCGGATATTGGGCGTGGGACCCCGTCGAGAATGTCGCCCTCCTGCCGTGGTTGACCGCGACCGCGTTCCTCCATTCGGCGATGGTCCAGGCGCGCCGCGGTTCACTCGCCGCCTGGAACGTCGCCCTCGTCGTCGCCTCGTTCTCGCTCACGCTCATGGCAACCCTCATCACCCGCAGCGGGATCCTCTCGTCGGTCCATGCCTTCACGAATACTCCGATCGGACCGCTGTTCCTGGCCCTCGTCGGCGGGGTCGTGACGGCGTCGGTCGTGCTCGCGGTCTGGCGCCTTCCGGCCGGCCCGAGGGGCGGGACGCTGGGAGCACGCGGGGTCGCGTTCCTCGTCAACAACCTCCTCCTCCTCGCCATCGCGACGACGGTCCTCGTGGGGACCCTGTTTCCGCTCGTCGTCGAGGCGATCACGGGTCGGCAGGTCAGCGTCGGCGCGCCCTATTTCGAGCGGGTGATCGGGCCGATCGCCCTCGGACTGCTCGTCCTCGTCGGCGTCGGGCCGTCGCTGCCCTGGGGCGCCTGGAATGCAGGATCCCGCCGCCGCCTCCTGCCTGGCGCGATCGCCGGCGCCGTCTTAGCGGCGGGCGACCTTCTGGTCGGCGGTCCGCCCGAGCTCATCCTGGGGGTGGCGATCGGGGGGTTCGCGCTCGTCCAGTCGGCGAGCTATCTCGTCGAGCTCGCCCGGGGCGCACGACTCGCGGGCGGCGACAGGCGCCCCCGGAAGTGGCGAGTCGGGTGGCCGCCTCGGCGGGTCGGCGCGCTTCTGAGCCACGCCGGGATCGCCCTGGTCGCGCTCGTCATCGTCGCCGCGGCTGCCGGACGACAGCAGGCTTCGGCGACGCTCGTCGACGGCCAGTCCCTGGAACTCGGCGCGTATCGCGTCCAGCTGAGCGGCATCTCCCGCGAGACCCTCACAGATCGCTCCGTCGTCTCCGCCGACGTCCGGGTCGTTGGTCCTGGAGTCGATGAACGGATAGCTCCTGCCCTGACCCTCTTCGCGACCACGACGCAGGCCATCGCGACGCCCGGCATCCTTCCAGGCCTGACGTCCGACGTCTACCTCGTGCTCCTCGATGTCGATCCGGTGGCTGGGACGGCATCACTGCGCTTGACGATCCAACCGTTCATGAGCTGGCTATGGATGGGAGGGCTCCTCGCCGCCATCGGGGGTCTGACGGCCCTGGCGCCGCGGCTGGGCACGCGATCGTCGCGGGTCGCGATCCAGGAGCAGGATGTTGCGCCGGCCGAGGCCTCGGCGTGAGTACGGCTGCGATCCGGCGATCGAGATCGCGCCCGCTCGTGGCCCTGATCGCGGGCCTGGTCGTCGTCGGTCTCATGTCCATCATCGCCTTCGGTTTCACTCGTGATCCGGCGCAGATCGATTCGCCGCTCGTCGGTCGCGCGGCTCCCGCATTCCGACTCGTATCGCTTGATGGGCAGACCATCGAGCTCACGACGCTCCGTGGCCGAGCCGTCGTGCTGAACTTCTGGGCCTCCTGGTGCATCCCGTGTCGGGACGAGGCGCCTCTGTTGCGCGCCGCGCAGGAGCGCTATGCGACCCGGAGCGTGGCCTTCATCGGGATCGTCTACCAGGACAGCGCCTCAAGCGCGCAAGCGTTCGTCGACCGCTATGGGATCGCGTACCCGTCGTTGCTCGACCCCGACGGCCGGACGGCCCTCGACTATGGGGTCTACGGGATCCCCGAGACGTACTTCATCGCCACCGACGGGACGATCCGGGCCAAGCAGATCGGGCCGCTCGACGCCGCGTCCCTCGAGCGGCAGATCGAGGAAGCGCTTCGATGATGAAGTGGGCCCGACCGTGGCTCCATGGATCTGCCGATGCGGTGCTTGCTGGAGTTGTCCTCGCTATCGTCGGCGCGGTACTCCTGTCAGCCCTCGGGCTCCGCCCGCCGAGTCTCGACGAGCGGGCGCGCGCCCTCGAGTCAGAGCTGCGCTGTCCGGTCTGTCAGGGGCTCTCGATCGCCGACTCGCCGGCCGCACTCGCCGGCGAGATGCGCGGCGTTGTCGTCCAGCAGGTCGCGGCGGGGATGACCGATACGGACGTGCGAGCGTACTTCGTCGAGCGATACGGACCGTGGATCCTCCTGGCGCCCGATGGCGCCGGTCCGAATCTCTTCCTCTGGGCTGCGCCGGGTCTGCTCCTGATCGGCGGGGCGGCCGTCGTCGTCGCACGAGCCCGCCGGCGCGAGCGCGGTAGCGCACTGGAGCCGGCTGACCAGCCGGCCATCGACAAGCCGCGGCCATTGGTCCTCGCGGCCGTGATCGGCGTCGTTGTTGCAGCGATCGCCGTGCCGCTGGCAGTCGCCGTCGGGCCTCGCGCGTTCGGCGCGCAGATGACCGGCGGTCAGTCGACCATCCAATCGGCACCCGCGATCGCGGATCTCCAGGCTCGCGTGATGGCGGATCCGACCGACGTCGGGGCACTCGTGGCGCTCGGCGACGCCTACAGCGGAGGTGGCGATGCAGCGGACGCTGCCGAAGCCTACGGGCGCGCCCTGAAGATCCAACCGGACGACGTCGGCGGGCTCGTCGGTCTGGCTGCGCTTCTGCTCGGATCTGGTCGGCCCGACGGCGCCCTGCCGCTCGTCGATCGAGCTGTGCGTAGTCGCGCCCGACCTGCCCGACCCGTACCTCTACCGAGCGATCGCCCGCTACCAGCTCGCGGGCTCGGTCACCGCGGACGCCCGGGCTGACGCCCTCCGGTTCCTCGACCTCGCCCCGAACGACCCGCGTCGTACCGTGGCGCAGCAGCTCCTCGCGACACCCGGTCCGAGCGCCGGGCCATGACGCTGGCGATCGCATTTCTGGCCGGCCTCGTCTCGTGCATCTCGCCGTGCGTCCTGCCCGTCATGCCGGTCTTCGCCGGGTACATCGCCGGGGGCGGCGGTGCCGTCAGCTTCTCGGCCGCGCCCATGGGACGCGCGATCGGCTTCCTCATCGGCTTCCTCGGCGTATTCGTCCTGCTCTGGGCGTCGCTTGGACTCGTCGGCTTCGCGCTGATCCAGACCGTTCCGCTCGCACGCGTCGTCGCGGGCGCGCTCATCATCGCCATGGGTCTCGCGATGGTCGCCGGGTTCCACCCGATGCTCGCCATCCCCATCGGTGCCCGGCTGGCGGGAGGCGCCCCGGTCCTCCTCGGGGCGGGAGTCGCCGTCGGCTGGACGCCGTGCATCGGGCCGACGCTCGGGGCGATCCTGACTCTCGCCGCCTCGTCACCGACAGTGGCCACGGGAACGCTCCTGCTCGTCGCGTACGCGCTCGGCCTGGCGGTCCCGTTCGTGCTCGTCCTCCTCGCGTACACGCGGGTCCGCCGGCTCTCGACGTGGTTCGCCGCCCATCGTCGCGGCCTGGAGATCGCCTCCGGGATCCTGGTGGCGGGTGTCGGTGCCCTCGTCCTCACAGGATTGTTCGCTCGGCTGGCCGGCCTCTTCACGTTCGGAGTCGTGTAGTGCGCCGCACGCTCAGCGCCACCGGATCGGCGACAAACGCTCGGGCGGATCGAGAGGGAGGGTGCCGACGCAAGGTCGCGGCTACCGAGCGTCCCGGCCCACCGACGCCTCCGACGCGCTGCCAGCCGAGCCTGGCTGCTGATCACCTCCGTCGGCTTCGCCAACGCGCTCCTGGGGACGATCGCCATCGGGGCGGCGTTCGGGATGGTGATCCGCCAATTCCGCGCCGTCGCGTTCAGCACGCCCGAGGCGTACGCCGCAGAGCTCGCCGCGAACCAGGCCCGCTACGGCGAACCCTGGTCGTCGATCTTCGAAGGGCTCGGCCTCTACCACGTCTTCACCACAGGCTGGTTCTCCGCCCTCGTGGTTCTCTTCTCGGTCAGCGTCGTCGGGAACACCGTCGGACGTGCCGGGCGGATCTGGTCCGACGTCCGGCGTCCGTCGGTGAAGCGCGGCCGCCGTTTCTTCTCGCCCAACCTCCCGGGACGGATCGAGCCCCTCGATGGGATCGCCTACGAATCCGTCATCCGCCTGTCTGCGCCAGGACCGCTACCGGGTGCGGGTGGTTGAAGACGGCGACGTCCGTCACATCCTGGCCGAACGCTGGCGCTACGCCCCACTCGGTTCGCTGGTCGCGCATGGGGCGTCTGCCGCTGTTCGTCCTCGCGATGGGCCTGATCACACCCCGTTTCGGGTTCGAGGAGGCCCTCAAGGTGCCGGTGGGCGCCGAGCGACCCGTCGGGGCACCCGGAACGCCAGGCAACCTGCTCGTTCGAAACGAGGCATTCGTCGCCACATTCGATGAGCGAAGACGGCCGACGGAGTTCCGGACCCGCCTCGTCGTCTTTCGCGACGGCGTCGAGATCGCGCGCAAGGACGTCCTCGTCAACGATCCGCTGGCGGTCGACGACACGGTCTTTCACGAGAACTTCTTCGGGCCGGCGGTCGAGATCGAAGTGCGGGACGCGGCCGGCCAGATCCTCTTCTCGGGGCCGGTCGTCCTCGATGGGACCGCCGATGGGCTACCGGAAGGAGCCCAGGCAGTGCCAGGGACTGACGTGACCCTCGAGTTCCTCCTTCGGCGCGGCGACGGTGGTGTCGCCCTCCTGGACGTCGTAGGTCTTCGGCCCCCGGTCGGGTCTGTGGCCCAAGCGCCGTCCGTCGTCTTCGCGGCCCGGCTCACGACCGGGGTGGGCTACGCCCCGGACGCCGTGCCGATCGGAATCGAGTTCGTCCGCCCCAGCAGCTACATCGGCCTCATCGTCAAGCGTGATCCCGGGCAGGGGCTCGTGTGGCTTGGAGCGGTTCTGCTTGTCACCGGCCTCACGATATCGCTCGCCCTGCCCCGGCGACGCGTGTGGGCTCGCTGGGAGGCGGGCCGCCTCCGGCTGGCTGCCCAGGGCGGCGGGCCAGTGGGTGAGGCGCAGTTCGAGCGACTCATCGATGGGCTGCGCGCGAACGCGTTGCCCAGTGCCGGTGAACGGTTCGCCGCCGGTCACTGAGAAGGCCCGATTCCGGCTTGATGTCGCGACCCTTCCTCCGTCCCTTACCGACCCGATCAGGAACCTGTGGCGATCGCTTGCGTCGTGCCGCCGGGTGTCGACCCGAGCGCGACCCGGGGCGAACGGAACCCGCGCAATCGAAGAGCGTTCGAGACGACGGTGACGCTGGAGATCGCCATCGCGCCCGCCGCGAAGATCGGGTCGAGCAGCACGCCGGTGAACGGATAGAACGCGCCAGCCGCGAGCGGGATGAGCGCGACGTTGTAGGCGAACGCCCAGAACAGGTTCTGCTTGATGTTCCGCATCGTCGCCTGCGACAGGGCGATCGCGGTCACGACCGCCCGGAGGTCGCCGCTCATCAGCGTCACCGCGGCAGACTCGATGGCGACGTCCGTGCCGGTGCCGATCGCGATGCCGACGTCGGCCTGGGCCAGCGCCGGCGCGTCGTTCACGCCGTCGCCGACCATCGCGACGATCTTGCCTTCGGCCTGCAGCCGCCGGACCTGGGCGGCCTTCTCGTCGGGTCGGACATCGGCCAGGACCCGATCGACGCCCGCCTGGCGCGCGATCGCACGGGCGGTGATCTCGTTGTCGCCGGTCAGCATCGCGACCTCGAGCCCGAGTCGGTGGAGCTCGGCGACGGCCTCGCGCGAGCCGGCCTTGAGCGTGTCGGCGATCGCGATGACGGCCGCCGGGCCGGCCATCGACGGCGACGTAGACCGGCGTCTTGCCGTCGCCGGCGAGTCGCTCCGCCTTCGGTCTGGAGAGCGGTCACGTCGACGCCCGCGGCGGCGAGGAACGCCGGGCGTGCCGACGAGCACGCGGCGACCGTCGACGGTCGCCTCGATCCCGGCGCCGGGCATGCTCTCGAAGGCCGACGCATCCGGCAGCTCGAGCGACCGCTCGTCGCGAGCGTGGCGAACGATCGCCTCGCCCAGCGGGTGCTCGGACCCGCGCTCCGCGGCAGCGACGAGTCGGAGGAGTTCGTCCTCGGCCGGGTGCGCCGTCTGCCCGAACGACATCCGTGACGCGCGGCTTGCCCTCGGTGAGCGTGCCCGTCTTGTCGAGGACGATCGCGCGGACCTTGTGGAGCCGCTCGAGCGCCTCGGCGTTGCGGAACAGGACGCCGTTCTCGGCGCCCTTGCCGGTCCCGACCATGATCGAGGTCGGCGTGGCCAGACCCAGCGCGCACGGGCAGGCGATGATCAGAACGCCGACCGCGTTGAGCAGGGCGAGATTGAACGCCGGCTGCGGCCCGAAGACGAGCCAGACGACGAAGGTGAGCGCGGCGATGCCGAGGACGGCCGGGACGAAGTAGCCCGTCACGAGGTCGGCCAGGCGCTGGATCGGCGCCTTCGAGCCCTGGGCGTCCTGGACGAGCCGGACGATCTGGGCGAGGACAGTGTCCCGCCCGACGCGGGTCGCCTCGAACCGGAACGCAGCCGCTCGTGTTCAGCGTGCCGCCGATGACCTCGTCGCCGGGCTCCTTCGTGACCGGCAGACTCTCGCCGGTGACGATGCTCTCGTCGACCGCCGATCGACCGTCGCGGACGATCCCGTCGACCGGGACCTTCTCGCCGGGTCGGACGAGCACGAGGTCACCGCGGACGACGTCCTCGATCGGGCATGTCGCGCTCGACCCCGTCCCGCAGGACACGGGCGGTCCGCGGCGCGAGGCCGATGAGCTTCTTGATCGCGTCCGAGGTGTGGCTCCGGGCGCGGGCCTCGAGGAACCGGCCCAGAAGGATCAGCGTGATGATCGCCGCCGATGTGTCGAAGTAGACCGGCGGCGTGCCTCCGCCACCGACCCCGGCGGCGCGGAAGAAGCCCGGCGACAGGATCGCCGCGAGGCTGTAGAAGTAGGCCGCCGAGGTGCCGACGGCGATGAGCGTGTTCATGTCGCTCGCCCCATGCCGGGCGACTTTCCAGGCGCCTCGGTAGAACGGCCACCCCGCGTAGAACTGGACGGGTGTCGCGAGGGCGAGCTGGAGGACCGGGTTGGTCAGGAAGGAGGGCAGGAACGGGGCGACCGTCATCGAGGCGAGGCCGAGCAGCAGCGGCACGGTGAAGATCGCCGCCACGATCAGCCGCCGCCGCGTGTCGGCGAGATGACGTTGCTGGAAGCTCGTCTCACCTGCCGGTGGCTTCGCGTCTGGGCCGCATGCGGCTCGGGATCGACCGCGACGTGGCGGTCCCTGCGGTAGCTGGGACCTCGGCTCCATCGACGATGAGGCGGGCGTCGTAGCCGGCCGCCTCGACCGCCTTGAGGATCGCCTCGATCGTCACGTCCGGTCGCGCGATCACGGTCGCCCGCTCCGTGGCCAGGTTGACCGTCGCCGATTCGACGCCATCGAGCTTGCGCAGATAGCGCTCGATCCGGTTGACGCATGACGCGCAGGTCATGCCCTCGATGTCGAGGGCGAGGGTCCGTCGGCGCCGACAGCGCGACCTCGACCGGCCGACTCACCGGCGCGCCGGACGCCTCGGCCTGATCGAGACGCGCCTCGTAGCCGGCGGCCTCGACGGCCCGACCGAGGTCGGCGAGGCTCGACCCGGATCGGGTCGATACGTCACCGACGCCGACTCCGTCGCCAGGTTGACGTTCGCCGACTCGACGCCGTCGACCTTGCGCAGGTAGCGCTCGATCCGGTTGACGCACGACGCGCAGGTCATGCCCTCGACCGGGAAAGCGGACCTGAGACGTGCCGTCCGGCTGCGTGGCGTCGCAGGGTTCACGCGTGGCTCACATCGACGGGACGTAGGTCGGGATTCGAGGTAGCGCTCCGGATCGTCGCCGAACTCGAGCTTGCAGCCCTTGCCGCAGAAGAAGTAGTCGCCGCCCTTGTAGGAGGTGTGGAGGCCCTTCGCGAGGGCCGCGGCCCGATCGACGGTCATCCCACAGACCGGATCTGTCGTGTCCGCCGTATCGGGCTCTCCTGGGACCGGATGCTCATGAGTCCCATGACTCCCCTCGTGGTCAGCGCTGCCGCTCGCAGGCTGGTCGTGCGTCGACGGGCCGATCGCCCAGGCGACGGGCACCGTCTCGCCCCACGGAGATGCTGCGTCCGCGAACTCTCGATGAAAGCCGTGGCCCTCCCGCACGCGTGAGCTCGCATCCGGCCCCACCGCGAACTCATTGCCGCAGCAGCAGGAATCGGTGGTGGCGTCGGCGTCCCGCGCGTAGTCAACGCTCGGAGTGCAGCCGCATGGACAGGTATAGGTCGCTGAGAAGCTTGAAGCTGAATTCGGGACGATCTGCAGATCCAGTGTCATTCCGTGGTTCTCCTTGCCACTCACTCGCCGTACTCGACGATGATTTCGATACTCCCGGGGAGTATACCAGTCAGGTCTGTCCGGGCTCGAACGCCGACGGATCGGCGGAGTCGGACGCGCATCGGGGACAGCCGATCGCCCGCTCCCGGAGCCGCCAGACGAGCGTTGCGCGCGAGGAGTCCGACCGATGCAGCGCCGATCACCGGTTGGATAGGCCCGAAGATCGACAGCGCTCCGGACACGCCGAGCAAGGCGACCACCACTTTGTTGCAGATCGGGCAGCCGATCGCCAGGAACGCGCCGAGCGATGCGAGCCCTGTTCGAGTCGTACCCTCCGATCTGGCAGGATGGAGGTCTCGGGTCGGAGCCAGGTACGTGGCTGTCACGAGCCCGATGAGGGGCGCCGACGCCAACCAGACCACCAGATTGAAAGCCTCGACGGGCGTCATCCGGATGAAGAAGGGGTTGGGGATGACCGCGGTCGGGAGCCCCAGCACGAGGAGCGCGATGCCCGTCGTACCGGCGGCGGTCAACCAGAAGCGACGGTCGAGCGTCGTCGCGAGCCGGGTGATCGGGCGCTGGATCGTTGCCACGACCGGGCCGCTGTTCACGGGCCGACGGTCACGTTGGCCTTCATGCCCGAGGCGTAGTGGCCGGTCACATGGCATCCCGCGATGGTGGTGCCCGCTGGTCGCGAACGTGATCGTGAGTTCCTTGGTCTCACCGGCCTTTACGGCGATCCCAGTTCTCGTCCTGACCCATGCCGCCCATGCCGCCCATCGAGCTCATCTCCGTCTCATGGGCGGCTTGGGCCGCATCGTCCCCGACGAAGAACTCATGATCGGTCGTGCCGGCGTTGGTCACGACGAACGTGACCGGCTGCCCGACGGGACAGTCGAGCTGCGCGGGCTCCATCTTGAGCGCGTCGGTCAGCTTGACCGCGATCCGTGCCGCGGGCTTCGATGCCGAGGCCGCAGCCGAGATGAGGGCGGGAGACGGCTGACTCGGCGACGCGGCCGCTGAGCACCCGCCGACCATCAGAACAAGAGCGATCGAGGACGCGAGTCGGGTCACGCGCATGAGGACTCCTTGACCTGGCGGCTGGCTGGCGGCCGTTCCGGCGACCGCAGGGATCCTGGCTACTACACTCCCATAGTACGTGACTGAGCCCCGACCGCCGTCCGCCGGAGGCCTCGATGACCCTTGACCCCGCTGCGGCCGCCACCGATCCCAGAACAGCCGGACTCAGCCACGTCACCCGGGGCGCGGCCGAACCGGCGCCGCCTTACCCTCCGCCGGCTCGGCCTCATCAACTGGGCCGTTGTCGGCGTCGCGGTCGTGGCATTCGTGGCTACCCGGCCGATCGACTCAGGCAGGGCTCCGGTCGCGGTGCCCGGAGCGAGCTTCTATGCCCTTGGGAGTGCGACACCGGGCCTTCAGGTGGGCCAGCCCGCGCCTGAGCTCGTCGGACAGTCCTCGGGAGCTATCCGGCTCATGGACCTTGACGGACTACCCATCGCGCTGGCGGACCTGCGTGGGCGCCCGGTCTGGATCGTGTTCTGGGCGACCTGGTGTCCGCCCTGCCAGAGCGAGACGCCCGACCTTCGTGCAGCCTACGAGGCTCACCGTAAGGATGGGCTCGTCCTCATCGCGATCGACCTCCAGGAACCCGCCGACGTGGTCCGGGCCTACGTTGAGAAGTTCGGCCTGACCTACCGGATCGGCCTCGATCAGACAGGCGCCGTAAGTGCGACGTACGGTGTGTTCGGTCTGCCCACCCACTACTTCATCGACCGGCAGGGCGTCATCCGGGATCGCAATTTCGGGCCGCTCACTCGGGACCAGATGGAGGCCCGCATCGCCGCGCTCGTTCAGTAGTCAAGGCGGGAGGTTCGAGGCGATGAGCCCGCAAATGCGGCGATATCTGGTCGGAACCCTCCGGTGGATCCGATGGTCAGTGGCTCAGGGCCTGTGTATGAAATCGACGGCGACCGGAACCCTTGGTGCTGAGCCCTGACCTTTGACCGCGCATGATCCGCGGGGTGCCCACGGAACATGCGAGTGCGCGCGACCGTCAGGAGAGAATGTTGCGAAGCCTCGGTGTGCTCGCGGTGGCGATAACCCTCATCGCATCGTGCGCGAGTCCGGAACCGAGCCAGCCATCGCGTAGCCCGAGCCCGAGCCCGACGCCAGTGCAGGTCAGTCCGGCCGTGCCAAGCCCCACGGTCACTTGCGGTGACATCGAGCCCACCGACTGCGGGGCAGCGATCAAGGCCGCTCTCGCCGTCTCGACCGGAGCAAAGGATCCGCCGATGACGGTGCAGATGAATTCGGGCATCTGGTCGCCTTCCGCAGGATCCATCTGCAACGACTCGACGTGTCCTGCATGGGAATCGCCGTCGCCCGATGGGGGCAGGTGGATCGGAAACGCCCTTGTGACCTACCCGGACTCCACCGCCCGGGCGTTCATCAACGTCTCGAAGCGCGGGGATGCCGTCAGCGCGGTTCTCGTCGCCCTTGCGACGCCAGCGCCAGGGCCGAGCGACCCCGGCCCGACGTAGCGGGCTGGTCTACACGCGTCCAAGCATGTAGCCGAAGCACGCGACCTCGAGCCACGCGCGAGCGCTCTCGGCGGATCCCTCGAAGCATCGCGAGAGCCGGCGCCAGCGACCGAGTTGGGCGAACGTCGTCTCGACCCTCCAGACGAGCGCCAGTGGCTTGAATCCGACGGTGCCGGGAGGACGGGACCGGACCTCGAACTTCGCGTTGTGGTGCTGTGCGGCCCTGTCGAGCGCTCGATAGCCTCGATCGGCGAGCACGAGCGAGACACGAGGAAGACCCGGAACTGCGTCGTGGAGCAGCAACCTGCCGGCCGCGACATCGTGGGGCTTCGCCAAGTCCACGCGGGCCGCGACCCGCAACCCGATACGGTCAACGAGGATGCTCCGCTTTGCCCCGTTCGTCCGGCCGCCTCGGCCGCCGGCTTGGTGGTACGTCGGTCCCGCGCGCCCTCCGCGCACCGTCTGGGCGTCGATCACGACCATCGATGGCATCGGATCGCGGTGTTCCTTGACGCGGATGTGCCGCACCAGGCGTGCCATGGCTCGCGCCCAGACGCCGTTGTCACGCCGTCGTCGCCACTGCTGCCAGACCGCACCCCAGGGGCCGAAGCGCTCCGGGAGGTAGCGCCATTGCGCGCCGGCCCGCCCGAGGTAGAGCGGACCGTGGCCGACTCATCATCGCGTAGGGCCTCTTCCCGGTCGGCCGCTCAAGCCCGGCCGATATGGCAGGTTACGGATCGGCAAAGTCGCGGTTGCTTTGGAGAATCGAGCGGACGGCCTCGGCAACGACGATGTCCTCACGAGCCTCGATCCGCAGGACAGCCGGGGTTCTGGCTGCGTCGGTCAACATCCCGTCCTCGTCGACGTCCTCGTCCGAGATCGTGGGAATCCCCAGGACCGCGAGCAATGCCGCGATCCTCGCCCGCATCCGCCCGGAGTTCTCGCCGATGCCGCCGGTGAAGACGAGCGCGTCGAGCGTCGGCAGGCTGGTCGCCGCGGCCGCGATGCCGGCCGCCGCGCGGCGGACGAACATCTCGAGCGCGAGGCGCGCCGCTTCGTCGCCGGCCGCTCCGCGGCCGAGCAGCTCGCGCACGTCGGCCGAGCGTCCCGAGACGCCGAGCAGACCCGACCGATGCTCGAGCACGTCCTCGAGCTCCGCGACGGTGGCGCGGCCGTCGCCGCAGGAGCGCCGAGGAGGATCCCGGGATCGATCGAGCCCGGCGCGGGTGCCCATCATCAGGCCCTCGAGCGGCGTCATGCCCATCGACGTGTCGACGACCGACCGCCGTCGACCGCGGTCACCGAGCAGCCGCTGCCGAGGTGGGCGACGACGAGCCGCAGTCCGTCGGCGGGTCGATCGAGCAGCTCGGCCGCCCGGCGTCACCGACCAGGCGACCGACAGGCCGTGGAAGCCGTAGCGGCGGATGCCCCAGTCGCGGAACCACGCCGTCCGGCACCGGGTAGCGGTAGGCCGCCGCGTGGCAGGGTCGCGTGGAACGCCGTGTCGAAGGCGGCGACGTGCGGCACGTCCGGGCAGCGCCCGTCGCGCAGCCGCGGATCGTCTCCGACGGCGAGCCGGTTGTGGAGCGGCGCGAGGTCGGCGAGCGCCTCGATCGCGTCGACGGTCGCGTCGTCGATCGAGCGCGGGCCGTGAAGCGCGTCCCACCATGGACGACGCGATGGCCGACGGCGTCGATCGACGCTCGGCCGCGACCGCTGCCGCGATCGCTCGAAGAACGCCGGTGACCCCGGACGCCGAGCGCGACGACGCGCGTCGCATCGGCGCCCCACTCGACGGTCGCGGTCGCAAGGGCGTCTCGGCCGGGCGGCTCGATGACGCTCGCCTTGAGCGAGCTCGAGCCCGCGTTCAGGACGAGGACGCGCACGGCCTCGTGCCGTCGCTCAGCGCGGCCAGGTCCAGTCGCGGATCTCGGGCGGGTCCTCGCCGTGCTCACGGCGTAGGCGCGTGCCTCGACGCGCTCGTCCTCCATCTGCTGGCGAAGCGACGCGGCGTGCGAGCCGAGGCCGGGCACGCGGTCGATGACGTCCATCACGAGGTGGAAGCGGTCGAGGTCGTTGCGCATGACCATGTCGAACGGCGTCGTGACCGTGCCCTCCTCCTTGTAGCCGCGGACGTGGAGGTTGGCGTGGTTGGTCCGGCGGTAGGTCAGCCGGTGGATCAGCCACGGGTAGCCGTGGTAGGCGAAGATGACCGGCCGGTCCGTCGTGAACAGCGCGTCGAACTCGCCGGTCGGACAGGCCGTGCGGATGCTCGGTCTCGTCGGCTGGAGCCGCATCAGGTCGACCACGTTGACGACGCGGACCGCAGGTCGGGCAGGTGCTCGCGGAGCAGGTCGACCGCGGCCAGCGTCTCGAGCGTCGGGATGTCGCCGCAGCAGGCCATGACCACGTCCGGCTCGCCGTCGTCGTTGCTCGCCCAGTCCCAGATGCCGATCCCGCGCGTGCAGTGCAGGACCGCGTCGTCCATCGAGAGGTAGTTCAGCGCCGGCTGCTTGCCGGCGACGATGACGTTGACGTAGTTGCGGCTGCGCAGGCAGTGGTCGGCGACCGACAGCAGGCAGTTGGCGTCCGGCGGCAGGTAGACGCGGATGACCTCGGCCTTCTTGTTGACGACGTGGTCGATGAAGCCCGGGTCCTGGTGGCTGAAGCCGTTGTGGTCCTGGCGCCAGACGTGGCTCGTGAGCAGGTAGTTGAGCGACGCGATCGGCCGCCGCCAGGGGATCTCGCGGGTCATCTTCAGCCACTTGGCGTGCTGGTTGAACATCGAGTCGATGATGTGGATGAACGCCTCGTAGCAGTTGAAGAGGCCGTGCCGGCCGGTCAGCAGGTAGCCCTCCAGCCAGCCCTGGCAGAGGTGCTCGGAGAGGACCTCCATGACGCGGCCGTCGGGCGCCGAGGTGGTCGTCGGTCGGGAGCGTCTCGCGCCATCCAGGCGCGGTCCGTCGCCTCGAACACCGGCGCAGAGCCGGTTCGAGGCCGTCTCGTCGGGTCCGAACGAGCCGGAACGTCGTGCGGGTTGCGCTGGATGACGTCGCGCAGGAACGTGCCGAGGACCCTGGTCGCCTCGCTGGTCGTCGTGCCGGGCTGCCGACACGTCGACGCGCGTAGTCGCGGAAGTCGGGCAGCGCCAGGTCGCGGAGCAGCAGGCCGCCGTTGGCGTGCGGGTTGGCGCTCATCCGCCGGTCGCCGCGCGGCGGCAGCTCGGCGAGCTCCGCGCGGAGGCGGCCGGCGTCGTCGAACAGCTCCTCCGGTCGGTAGCTGCGCAGCCACGCTCGAGGAGCGCCAGGTGGCTCGGGCTTCTCGCGGACGTCGGCGAGCGGGACCTGGTGCGAGCGCCACGTGCCCTCGGTCGGCTGGCCGTCGACCTCCTTCGGGCCGGTCCAGCCCTTGGGCGAGTCGGAGGACGATCATCGGCCAGCGTGCGGGCGGCGCTCCGGTCGTGCCCGTCCGGCCCGCGCTGCGCGCTGGATCGCCGCGATCGTCGTCGATGACCTCGTCGAGTACGGCCGGCCATCCGCTGGTGCATGACGGCCGGATCGTCGCCCGCCACGAACGACGGGGCGGTAGCCGTAGCCCTCGAACAGGGACGTCAGCTCCTCGCGCGGGATCCGGGCGAGGATCGTCGGGTTGGCGATCTTGTAGCCGTTGAGATGCGAGGATCGGGACGACGGCGCCGTCGACCGCCGGGTTGAGGAACTTGTTCGAGTGCCAGCTCGCGGCGAGCGGCCCGGTCTCCGCCTCGCCGTCGCCGACGACGCAGAAGACGACCAGGTCCGGGTTGTCGAAGGCCGCGCCGAAGGCATGGCTCGAGCGCGTAGCCGAGCTCGCCGCCCTCGTGGATCGAGCCGGGCGTCTCGGGCGTGACGTGGCTGCCGATGCCGCCCGGGAAGGAGAACTGCCGGAACAGCCGGCGCATGCCCGTCCTCGTCGCGGGTGATGTTCGGGAAGACCTCCGAGTACGTGCCCTCGAGGTAGGCGTTGGCGACCGTGGCCGGTCCGCCGTGGCCGGGTCCGATGACGTAGATCGCGTCGAGGTCGCGCGCCTTGATCACCCGGTTGGCGTGGGCGTAGACGAAGTTGAGCCCGGGCGTCGTGCCCCAGTGGCCGAGCAGGCGCGGCTTGATGTGCTCCGGTCGGAGCGGCTCGCGCAGGAGCGGGTTGTCGAGCAGGTAGATCTGGCCGACCGACAGGTAGTTCGCGGCGCGCCAGTAGGCGTCGATCCGATCGAGCTCCTCGTCGGCGAGCGGGCTGGTGTCGGCAGTGCTCTGGGTGGCTTGTTCGGGTGTCATGGTTGCGTGATCTCCTGGGGGCTCACCTTGAGAACGACGACTGCGCGTCGGCAAGCGAGTCCATGGCCTGCGTTCGCGACGGATCGCACGGACCAGCGGAGCCTTGCCGAGCGCGGTCCGGGTGATGGCGTCGACGCGCTCGACCCGGACCCGGATGCCATCGGCTCCCGCCTGCCTCAGCGCGCCGCGCACGCTCATGGCCACGTCGGCGTCGACGACCTCCTCGCTGGGCTGTGCCAGCAGAACCAGGAGCCCATCCGGCTCCTCGACCACCTGCCACCCCGCGACCGGGACCGGCTCCAGGGCCGAGTGGAAGATGTTCGGATAAATCGCGATCCCATTGAGGTGGAGGACGTCCTCCTCCCGCCCCTCGATGGCGTCGAAGAGCCCGAACGGCCGACCGTCAGGGCAGGTCTCCAAGGAGGCTCGGACGCGGTCGCTGACCTCGTAGCGAATGAGTGGTTGGGTTCGCGAGAACAGAACGGTCACGAGCAACTTGGCCCCAAACTCGCCTGGCGCGGCGGGTCGGTTCTCTTCATCGACGATCTCGGCGATGACGAGGTCCTCGTAGCGGTGGAGCCGATGATGGACGCACTCGGACGCGATCCCCGCCGTCTCGGTCGCCGCATAGACGTTGAATGGCTCGATCCCGAACGCCGCCTTGATCCGGCCGCGCGACTCGGGGGTGAGGACTTCGGACGCGCTCATCACAGCCCTCGGGGTGATGTTGAGCCGTCCGGCGAGCTGCTCATCGGCGAGAACCTTGAGGATCGATGCGTATCCCACGAGTGAATCGGGCTTGAAGCCATTGAGCGCCTCGGTCGTCCGCGCGATCGGATCTGCCGCCTCCAATCGAAGCGTCGGCACGATGGGGCTCGCCAGCGTCGCGCCGACGATCGACGACTGATGGTGCGGGTTCCGTGACGACACGACCGCGACCCGAAGGCGGTGCCGGAGACCGGCGGGCACCCCCGCCCAGTCATTGGCGCGAGCGTACGAGGCGAGCACGCTGGTCCACTCGGATCGGTCGGCGAGGAAGACGCCCCGGCGGCCGGTCGTTCCGCCGGTCGCCGCGACCCGATACCGGCCACGGAACAGGTCCGTCGGCCCGGCGGCCCGCAGGTGTGCCTCTACGTCGACGAAGCGGATGTCGCGATCGGTCACGAACTCGTCGAACCGCTCCATCAACATCGCTTTCGTGAGGATCGGCAGCGCATCCAGGGGTGCGGTCTCGAGGCCGCGATGGAACTCTCGGTAGAACGGCGAGCGGGCGAGGGCGAAGGACCGCAACGTGGCGAGGGCACGCGTCTGGTGCGCGAGCAGATCGTCTCGCGACCAGCGATCGCGAGACGCCAGCGCGGACCGGGCTCGTAGGAGTTCAACGACCGCTCGCACGTCCATCACAGCCCGCCTACTGAGTGACCGTGATCGTGGCCATCATGCCGCCCGGATAGTGCCCGGGCTCATGGCAGCCGGCGATGGAGGCGCCTGCCGAGGGGAACGTGTGGGTCAGCTCCATCGTCTCGCCCGGCTTGAGGACAATCCCGTCAGGCTCGTCCATGCCCATCGCGCCCATCGACGCCATCTCCTTCTCATGCGCCTCCTGGGCGGCACCGTCTCCGAGGTAGAACTCGTGCTGGATCGCGCCCGTGTTCGTCACCACGAATGTGACTGGCTGACCGGCCTTCACGGTCAAGGCCGCCGGCTCCATCCGGAGCGCGTCACTGAGCTTGATCTCGATCCGCTGGACGGCGCTGCTGGCGGACGTGCCCGAGGGCGAGGCAGCAGCGACCGAGGGCGAGGCAATAACGACCGATGCCGAGGGCGTGGACCCGCTACCGCTGCAGGCCGTAACGACAAGGATGAGCGCGGGAGCGATGGCGAAGTGGCGCAAACGCATGGTGTTCCTCGAGAAGTGAAGTGGTTGGGTGGTATGCCCGGTCGTCAATCGCATCGCCACTCGCTTGCCGGTGAGTGCTTGTGCTCCTCATTGCAGCAATCGGCCTCGTGCCCAGCCAGGTAGCGGTCGGGGTCGGCCTCGAACCGCGCGTAGCAACCCTGGCACTTGAAGCGAAGGGTGCGACCTTGATACCGGGCCGTGACGCCCTGTCCTGCCGGAATGGCATTGCTGCAGACGACGCATCGGGCCTCAGCCTGGTAGCGCGAATCGACGACAGTGAGCTCCTGAGCGATAGCCATCACGCAGCCTCCACGACGATCCGGCCTCGGAGCATGCCCATCTGGCACGTGAACTCATGCTCACCAAGGTCGCTTGGCATGAACTCGATCGGCACGATGGTCCCGGTCGGCAGCGGAGCCGATTTGCCGAAGTCCGGCAGGACGACGTGCTCGGAGCAGGCCGCGGTCTCCTCGCGGCGGAACAGGAGCCGCACCGGCCGCCCGGCGACGACCCGGATCGTGTCGGGCGTGTAGCCGCCCTTGACGAGGATCATCTGCTCCTGGTACCCGTCGGAGACGAGCGCGGCCTTCACGCCGACCGCGCGCTTGAGCCAGAAGAACCAGGCGATGAAGCCGACGGCCGCGAGGCCGCCGAGGGTTACGAGGATCTGATCGGGCGTCATGCCGCCACCTCCACGAGCTTGAAGCGCTTGAGCCGATTGGCATTGGAGATCACGGTCACGGAGCTGAACGACATCGCCAGCGCGGCGAGGATCGGGCTCAGCAGCAGCCCGATGAATGGGTACAGGATCCCGAGTGCGACCGGCAGCCCCAGGCCGTTGTACACGAAGGCCCCGAACAGGTTCTGGTAGACGTTGCGCATCGTCGCCCGGCTGATCCTGATCGCGGACACGACGCCGTGCAGGCTGCCGCTGATGAGGGTGATATCCGACGCTTCGATGGCGACGTCGGTCCCCGTCCCGATCGCGAACCCCACGTCCGCCTGTGCGAGCGCCGGCGCGTCGTTGATGCCGTCGCCCACCATCGCGACCGTCCGGCCCTCGAGCTGCAGCTTGCGGACCTCGTTGGCCTTGTCCTGGGGCAGAACCTCGGCGAGGACCTGGTCGATGCCGACGGCCCGGCCGATCGCATCGGCCGTGCGTTGGTTGTCGCCTGTGATCATGACGACCCGGAGACCGAGCTTGCGGAGGGCCGCGATGGCCGCGCGGGAGTCGGGCTTGACCCGATCGGCGATCGCGATCACTCCGGCGGCGCGACCATCGACGGCGACGAAGACCGGCGTCTTGCCCTCGTCCGCGAGGTCGGCCGCGTCCTGCGCGAGCGCGGCAGTGGCCACGCCCGCCGACTCCAGGAAGGCACGCTTGCCGACGAGGACCCGATGAGCGCCGAGCTCGGCGCGGATGCCATGGCCGGGCACCGCCTCGAAGGCTGTCGGTACGAGAGCCGCCAGCCCGCGCTCGGCCGCGCCCTCGACGATCGCGGTCGCAAGGGGATGTTCCGAGTCGCGCTCTGCCGCGGCGGCCAGAGAGAGGATGGCGTTGATCTCGAAGCCAGCCGCCGGGACGACGTCCGTGACGGCCGGCTTGCCAAGCGTGATCGTGCCGGTCTTGTCGAGCACGACCGTGTCGAGCTTCTTGGCCGCCTGGAGGGCGTCGCCCGACCGGATCAGGATCCCGTGGGTCGCAGCGAGACCGACCCCGGTCGTGAGTGCCATCGGGGTAGCCATCCCGAGCGCGCACGGGCAGGCGATGATGAGGGTGGTGACCGCGACGATGGTCGCGTAGGCGAAAGCCGGGGCCGGTCCGAGGTCGTACCAGATCACGAAGCCGGACACGGAGAGGATCAGGACGAGTGGGGTGAAGTAGCCCGACACGACGTCGACGATCCTCTGGATCGGGACCTTCGACGCCTGTGCGTCACCGACCATCCGGACGATCGTGGCCAGCGCGGTGTCCGCACCGACCTTTGTCGCCCGGAACCGTAGACTCCCGGTCGTGTTCATGGTCGCTCCGATGACCTCGTCGTCGCGGCCTTTCGCGACCGGCATCGACTCGCCGGTGATCATCGACTCGTCGATCGCCGAGGTGCCCTCGACGACGACCCCGTCCACCGGGATCTTCGCGCCCGGCCGGACGACGACGATGTCGCCGACCACGACATCCTCGACCGAGACCTCCATCTCCTGTCCAGCGCGGACGACGCGGGCGGTCTTCGGCTGCAGCCCGATGAGCTTCTCGATGGCCTCGGACGTCCGGCCGCGCGCCTTGACCTCCATCGCCATGCCCAGGACGACCAGGGCGGTCACGACCACGGTCACGTCGTAGTAGACGTCGGTCATCGCGGCCGACGGGAAGATCTGGGGAAAGAGAAGCGCGACGGTCGAGTAGATCCAGGCCGTGCCCGTGCCGATCGCGATGAGCGTGTGCATGTTGGCCGAGCGGTGCTTGAGTGCCTCCCAGGCCCCCGTGAAGAACTGGTTCCCCGAATACAGGAGGACGGCCAGCGAGCCGACCCCCATGGCCGCCCAAAGCCACCACAGTGCCTGGCTTCCGTGCGTGAACACGTCGCGCAGACCCGGGAACAGCCACGGGTACGAAAGAACCATCGTGGGCACGCCGACGGCGGCTCCGAACCAGAACTTGCGCATGAGGCCGCGATATTCGGCCTGGCGATCGTTGACGGATGAGGCCGCCGCCGGGACCAGGGCTCCCGAGTGGGAGCCTGTGGTCTGCTCGGCGACGCGGGGCACGGGATGGTCAGTGGCACCCGTGCGAGCGGTGCTGGTCATGATCTTGTCTCTCGCTTCCGTTCGAGTCGATGGAGGCGCGTCTGTGGGCGCCTCATCAGAGCCTGTCTGGCCAACCTGAGAGCGATGTGAGCCGGGCTGAGACCGTGGGCGTCCGGCGTCGCGTCGCCGTCGTGACCCTCGCGCGTGTCCTGCCCGCCATGGCTCGCGTGGCCACCGTGACCGCCGTGCCCGCCGACGTGCATGAGGATCATGCCGCCGAAGAAGCCGAAGTAGAGCACCGTCGAGAGAGACAGGAAGCCGCCGACGACCAGCGAGGCGGCAACCAGCCCGACCGCAAGTCCGGGCAACAGCCAGCGCGGTCGAGAGGCCCGGATCAGGCCACCGTCCCGGGAGTCGCGGTGCGTCCGGACGTGGCTCGGCATCAGGGATGGGATGGTCGTGAACGTGTGCGGTCATGGCCGACTGGCCTCCAACTGGATCGAGCTTGACTGGATGGGACGCGCCTCGCGGCGCGCGACGATGAACAGGGCGACCGCGAAGATCGCGATCCCGACGCCGAGCCACTGGGCCGTCTTGAGTCCGAACAACACGGCCGGCTCGTCGCGCAGGAAGAAGAGCCCGAACCGGATGACGGCAAGGCCAAAGAGGTAGACGCTCGCGACGACCCCATTCCCGAGCGCGCCCAGGCGCGCCCGCCCGAGCCACAGCCCCGCGAACAAGGCAGTCAGAAGGATCGCCTCATACGCCTGGGTGGGCTGCAGGGGGATGTTCAGCGGCGCCATCGCGGCTGGGTTCCGGTAGATCACCGCCCATGGCACGGTCGTCGGGATCCCATACGAGTCGCCGCCGACGAGGCATCCCAGGTGCCCGATCGCCTGGCCGATGGCCGCACCCGGGGCGGCGATGTCGAACGCCGTCAGTACCGCGATTCCCCGACGGCGTGCGAAGACGACCAGTGCGACGATGGCACCGACCAGGCCGCCGTAGAACGAGAGTCCGCCCATCCACACCATCAGAAGGTGGGCGGGGTGCTCGCCGAGTGCTGAAAGTTCGTTCTGGATGACATAGAGGACGCGCCCGCCGACCAGCGCTGCGACGCCCACCCAGATGGCCGCGTCCGAGACGAGCTCTGGGCCGATCCCGCGACGGCGCGCCTCTCGCTGCGCCAGCCAGATCGCCACTCCCGCGGCGACGACGAGGAGGAGCCCATACCAGCGGATGGGGACCCCGAGGATCGTGAACGCGACCGGGTCAAGGTCGATGATGAAGGGCATCCCTGTCTCCTGGGTCACGGGGGTCGGACCATGTCGGGTGCGTAGAGGCGTGGACCGCCCACACGCGGCCGGCTACCAGGGCGACGAGAGCGGTGGCGGCGGCGGCGAGCGCCATCCGCGCGTCGACGGCGAGGGTCGCGGCCAGCGCGATCAGCAGGAGGGAGATCCAGGGCACCAGCGCGGTCGCAAGCGGTGACTCGAGCCGGGATCGCGCGCCGACGCAGGCGGGCGAGGATCGCCGGTCGTCGGTCGTCGACGAGCTGGATCCGACCGCGGTATCGGCCCATGCCACAGGTGAAGCGGATCTCGCCCACCGGGTGGGCCGGAAGGTCGATGGTCGTCACGCCGGTCGCCGCCAGGCGGCGGTCCAACCTTGGGTTGGAGAACACGACTCGTTCCGAGCATGCATCATCGTCCTCCCGCCGGAAAACGACACGGAGCGGCATGCCCGCCTGGGCGCGGATCGAGTCCGGCTGATAGCCGCGATGAACGGTGATGTCGACCACCTGGTGGCCGCTCGGATCGATTCGCGCCCGGACCGTTTGGTCGAGCATGGCTACCTCGTCCCGCCCAGGAGCAGAACGAGCACGATGAAGAGGGCGACGAGTGCCCCGGCGCTGAGGGGATGGGCGAACGCTCCCGCCACGGCCGACATGCCGGTCATCGTCATCGCACCGCCCGCGATGAGCAGGTCGGCGATGACGAGGATGGCGGCGACCACGAGGAGCGTCGTGAGCAGGTCCATGGATGTAACGGTGCCGCGTCGACCTGAGCGTCCGATGAGGGCCGCCTAACGCCCGGCTGAGAACCTCAGACCGTCAGGAGGATCGCGAACCCCAGGGCGAGCACGACGACCGCGAGGACCAGCTTCGTTCCGTTCGCGTGCTCGAGGTGCCAGCGGTTGATGACCCGGATGAGTCCGGGGCGACTGGCAAGGACGAGGAGCACCACGAGCGGCGTGATGTACGCGATGTTGTAGAGGGCCAGGCCGCCGAGGCCCGCGCCGACCGTACCGCTCGCGCCGAGCAGCGCGACGACGCCGAGGTAGACGGCGCCGCTGCAGGGCACCGTGCACAACCCGATCAGGACGCCGCCTCCGAAGAGGGCGAGGGGTGAAGTGGTCCGCGCCCAGGTCCGCATCCGGCCGTGCAGCGCGTGCGGAGCTTCGAGCTTGAATGAGGCATCCGGCAGGAGGACATCGCGGACCATCCACAAGCCGAGGGCGATCGCGAACAGCGCCGCGATCCGGCTTGGCAGGTGGTTGCCGCCGAAGTTCGTCAGCGAGGCGACGGCGGTCATCAGGCCAAGGCCGAGCAGGAAGTAGGTGACGAGGACGCCGACCACGAAGATGCCGCCGAGGCCGAGCACAGTTCGACTGGCGCCCCGGACATCCGCTGTTCCCGAATCGTCGTTGCCGAGCGACCGCTGCGCGGCGAGGCCGAGCGCAAACGTCGCGAACAGGATCAACACGCCGAACGCGCACGGGTTGAAGCCGTCGAGAAAGCCCGCGGCGATGATCGCGGGAACGCTCAGCGTGGGCAGGCCCTGGTGATCCGACATGCCGCCAGGGTTGGTCGCCAGGATGGCCGCCGCAGACGCGGCGATGACGATGCCGGCGACGAGCAGCAGTAGCCGGGCCCGGACGCTGGCCGTGACGCCCAGGGCGCGGCTCACGCGGTCACCGTGAGCTTGCCCTGCATGGACGGATTGGCCTTGCCGCCGCAGCAGATGTCGCAGTACCAGCTGTAGACGCCGGCTCTGGCCGGCGCGGTGAAGATGAACACCTTGCTGCTCTCGGGGCCAACCTTCCAGTTGATGCCGAGCGCGTCGATCGCGAACTGGTGCCAGCCTCCGCCATCGCTGTGCATCGAGGAATCCATGCTGCTCAACTCGACCTTGACTGTGTCACCTGCTCTGACGGTCAATGCCCGCGGGTCGAACCCGCCCATGCTGGCGTGGACCTGGATCGCTGCCTGATCGCTCGCGGCTGGTCCCTGGAGGCGACTCACGACCAGGCCGATCGCGGCTACGCCCACCACGAGCGCGATGACTGCGAATACCCCGAGACGGACGGGCCGCGACGATAAGGCCAGGACGCGACCATTGGAGTCTGTGGCGGGCTGCTGTCGGGGGGTGGGGACGTGCCCCGAGAGACGGGCGGTCCGAGATCGACGCGTCATGGAGTTGTCGTCCTTTCCTCGAGTGCGACTTGAGCTAACGGGCTCGCCGGGCGGCGCCGAGCCCGGATGCCGATCCGGGGGGTCGCGCTCCGTCCGAGCGCGACTCGGAGTAATCCATCGATGGCGTCGCGCGCCTCGCCGTCCGGCACGCAGTCGCGGACCTCGAGCTCGACAAGGCGAACGAGCAGTGAGTCGAGGGATCCCCTGGCAGCCAGGAGCTGCTGCGCGACATGCGGGAAGGGGCGGCTGGTCGCGATCATCGCGGTGAGTCCCGAGACCTGGCCGCTCGCGCGCTGGGCATGTCGAACGGCGGCACTTCGCTCGCTTCCCGGATCCGCCCGTCACGGGGTCACGAAGACGGCGCCGGTCATGCCGGCCGCCGCATGTCCGGCGAGGGTGCAGATGAACGTGTGTGTCCCCGGGGCGTCGAAGGTGAGCGTGATCGTGCGCGTCTCGCCCGGTTCCAGGATCGATTCGACGCCGCCGAGTCCAGGCATGTGGAGCGACTCGAAGTTGAGGTCATGGCGTTCCGTGCCCTTGTTGGTCAGTCGCACCGTCAACGGCACACCGACCTTGGCGTCGATCCGATTGGGGGTGAACCGGAAGTCCTCGAGGACGATCGACGGAGACGTGGGCGGCGCGCTGTCCTGCCAGTAGGCGGAACAGCCATTGGCTGCGACGACGATCAGTCCGATGATGGCGAAGCCGACGATCCGCTTCATGTGCTCCTCCCGAGGCGTGTCGCCCTACGGTGGCCCGGTGGACTGAGCCGGTCGTGAGTCGCACCTGAAAGCCCGCTGAGAACGGGCGGCCGGCCGACCGACCCGTGAGAGCCACCCCTTCCCCGCCCTCAGCTCCGTTCGGCGCTCCCGTGCGACGGCTTCGCGGGTCGGCGGTCGCCGAGCGCCACCCAGACCCGGATCTGCCTGCCGAGATCGGACGCCTTCGACGTAGGCGAGTCCTTCGGGATCGTTGACGATCGCGAACCCATGACGGGCGATCTCGGGCAGCAGATCGACCGCGGGCGCTGCAGGACCCAGGAGCCGGAGCGACCCGAGCGGCACCATCGCCTCGACGCTTGCTTCGTCGGGCCTCGCCGTGACACCTGCCATGAGCTGACGCGGCCCGATGGCCCCGAGGAAGCCGCCGTCGGCCTCCACCGCGATGACGGTGTCCTCCGTCCTCAGGCGGCCCACGACGTCGCCGATCGGTTCGTTGGGCGCGGCGAAACTCGTGATCGGTCGCGCGACCTCCCCGGCCGCGTGGGCCGCGAGGAAGCGGACGGTGGCATCCTCACCTGCAGCCGCCAGGCTCCCGCTCCAGGTCACGAGGCCGAGCACGAGTCCGAGGAACATGAGCATCGGGTCGCCCAGTACCGCGGATGCGATTCCCGCCACCAGAAGGATCGGAACGATCGCCGAACGGGCGAGATGGGCCGCTCGCCGAACGCGCTGGTCGGGCCGGGCACCGGTCGCATCGACGATCCCGAGAAGGAGCGCCCACCCGGTGAAGCCCGGGGCGGGCACGAGCACACCAACGGCGATGACCGCGTTCACGCCGAGCGCGAGACTGGCGATGGCGTGGGTGTTACTCAGGGGGTCGGCGCCGAGGGCGACCCGGGCGGCCACCACCACGGCGGCCAGAGGCACGATCGCGCCGATGGCGACCGCCGCCAGGCGCCAGCGTGGCCGGATCGCCGCCGAAGTGAGGGCGTCGGGTCCGTTGCCGAGAAGGACGATCGGCTCATGGCTACCTCCGGCCCGCAGGATGAGACCACGGACGAGGCGTGTACCGACAACGCTCAATCCAGCGACGTAGAGCAAAGCGACAGTGACGACGAGCGCGTCGGTGCCGGTTCCTGACGCGCTGTGGCCCGGCACATAGAGGAGGGCGATGAACATCGCCCCGAACGCGACTGGCCACAGCCAACCAGATCCCAAGGTGATCGGACCCGCCGCATGCGGCTGCGGCGGACGAGAGGATGTCGTATTCATGTGCTGACCGTGCGCGGCCGGCCTGAACGACGCCTGAGAGACCGCGGAGAAGACCGTGAGAAGTTCACCCAAGACTGGGACGAGGTGCGGACCGCGCCCGCGGCGATCCGCCGTTGGCTTTCAGGCCTCGGTCTGGCCCCGGAAGCGTTCGGCGCCCAGGATCAGGAGGAGGCCGATGAGCCCGACCACGATGGCCAGCCCCGCGATGACCGTGGTTTCCAGCCCGGCGCGTGTTCTCGAGTCCGGCACTGTTTGGTCGACCGCCGCCTGGGCGGCGATCCCGCCTGCCGCCGCCATCACGTCGACGTCACCGGTCAGCGTCTCGTCACCGATCGCCTCGAACCGATACGTGCCGCCCGGCAGCCGCGTTGGGATCGTGATCTTGGCCGCGAACGAGCCACTGGCGTCCGTCCGGACGGTCGGGAACGGGACCACGATCCCCTGGCCGATGAGAACGATAACCCGATCCTGATCCGGCTCGACCCCAGCGACGCTGATCGTCACCTCCTCGCCGGCCGTGACCGTCATCGGATCCACCGTGACGCTTACCTGGCCGTGGGCGAGGACGGTCGGGGCGAAGACCAGAAACAGCACGGCGACTGCGACCGAGCTCATGATGCTTCGTCTACCCATCTGGTCCGTCTCCCCTCTCGCGGCCGGCCCCGATGAGGGGGCCGATATAGCCCGCCGTCCCGGCGAGCACCAGCGGGACGCCACCGAGCATGACGAGCCCCCACCCGGACAGCGCTCCCCGGCCCAGGGCGTCGGTCAAACCGGTCTCGATAAGGCCCATGCCAAGGGCGAGGATGGCCAGGCGGAAGAGGATCGCGCCCATCACATCGCCACGTGGCTCTTGGCCGGCTCGATCAGCGCATACGCCACGAGCCCGACCAGGGCGACGACCAAGATCGCCCCACCAAGAACGAACACCCGCCGTCGACCCGGCGAACGGTACCGGCTGCGGTCGACGAACGGCACGAGCGCCAGCACCCCGATGAGCACGCCCGGCGCCCAGATGAGGGCGGGCAGCCCGAACCAGTCCTCGAAGGGATAGAACGGCAGGAACATCCACCACGGCTTCGACACCTCGACACTCGGGTCTGGCGCCGGCCCCAACGGCGTCTGCACGACGAGCGACAGCAGCGAGGTGACCGCGAGGATAGCCAGCCCGAAGCCGGCCATCCTGACGACATGGACTGCGAAGGTCGAGCCGGTCTTCAGGGGCGCGGGCCCGCCGTCGACCGCCACATCAAAATCGGCCGGGCGGGCCGAGATGCCGTGGCGCTTGACCAGCAGAAAATGGGCGATGAGGAGGAAGGTGCCGAGCGCGGGCAAGATCACAACGTGCGCGATGTACAGACGCCCCACGATCGGCAGGCTCGTCGAGAAGGTAGGGCTGAACCAGAACCCGAATGCGCCAAGCAGGTCGCCGATCTCGACGTTGTGTCCGAGGGCCTCGAACCCTTCCTGGTCCCACTTCAGGACCGTCCCGGTAAAGATGAGCCCGATCGTGATCGTCAGCAGCCCGAGACCGATCAGCCAGTTGACCTCACGTGGCCGCTTGTATGCGCCGGTCGCGAAGATCCGGCCGGTGTGCAGCAGCACCGTGGCCATGACGAGGTTGGCGGTCCAGAAGTGCACGCCCCGGGCGATGTCGCCGAAGGGCGCAACATTCATGATGTAGAGGACGCTCTCGCGCGCCGCCTCAGGCGTCGGGTGGTAGAACTGGGCAAGCCAGACCCCGGTCGCCGCCAGGATGAGGAAGCCGAAGAACGTGATGCCGCCGAGGATGTAGCCGATGCCGTTGGCGTGGGCCGGAACCGGATAGGCCAGGCCGCTGAGGCCGAGGCGCTCGTCGATCGCCGCCCAGGCACGCCGCCGTCGCCCTTGGGGAATGTCTCCGGCTTCGGCTGTCATCGGACTTGTGCCTCCGCTACGTCGTAGTCATCCAGCGATCGCGACGGCTCGGGCGGCGCGTCGGGCGCGGACCGAGCCGAAACGCGCGACGGGCGGCTCGAGGACCACGATGATAAGTGGTCCCGAGTCCGCCCGAGGCGTCAGGTGCATGCTGCCGTCGCGAGGCAGGCGGGTCAGGAATGTACGGCTGACGCACCGATGGTGCGTTCCGGGACGGCGGCCGGGCGAGTGGCCCGGACCCTGCGGAGGAACGTGAAGGCGACGGCCGAGATGATGATCTGGATGATCGGCATCAGGCTGTCGAGGTCAACACCCTCATCGAATGGAGCCGCGGCGATCAACCACGGATGGGAAGCACCGTTCGCAAGATGGAAGTTGACGTTCATGATCGTCGTCGCAACGCCGGCGAGAACGATCACGACAAGGAGAAGCTGCCTGGCCCCGAAACCGAGAGTCGACCATCGGGTCAGCCAGAGGATCGCGGTCGCGATGAGAAGCGCGCCCAGGACGAGCTCGCCGGTCTGCACCAGGACGCCGAACAGCTCGGCATTGGGAATGACCGTGCCGTCGAGGAACGACTTGTACCAGCCCGACAGGCCGGCCGACTTGTCGGTCATCTCGGCGGCGAGTCCCGATACGAAGGTTCCACTGAGCACCTTGCTGAGACCCGACACGACCCACTCATAGCCGAGGAAGATCTGGATCCCCAGCAGGCCCACCAGGAGCGGACGGGAGCTCCCTTCGAAGCCGACCCCGGGTTCCTTGTCCTGCATGGCTTGTACCTCCAACCGGTCATTGACGACCTTGCCGCCGTCGCGGCTGGCTGGTCCTTCCAGTCGGCCCGAACCGACGCTTCTATGGATCAGTTTCGTCCGTCACATGAGTCCAGGATGAGTCGGGACTGAGATGTCTCTCGCTTCTGCCTCTCCCCTCCGTCTTCTCGCTGGAACCTTCACCGATCGCCTGCACGAGTTGCGGCCGGCGTGAGAATGTAGTGCGATGGACGCGCTCCATCGGCTGCTCGCCTACGGCGCAGTCGTCGCCGCCGTGATCGGGATCGGTTGGTCGGCGATCGCCACCGTCACCCGGCGCTCCGGGGGACCCTCGTTCGAGCGCCTTCAGGCGGGTGTCGTCGCGGCGCTCATCGTCGGAGCCGCAAGCGGGTTGATCATGCTTGCCGCCGGGGCTCGCCCGGCCGAAAGCCTCCACCTCCTCTACGCCGTGATCGCGATCGCGCTCATCCCGTTGGCTCGCTCGTTCCTCGGCCGGGCGGACGACCGCCGGGCCGCGGCGCTCTTACTGGCGGCTTTCGTCGTGCTTGGCGCGGTCCTCTATCGCCTGTTCACGACCGGATGATGCACGCCACAACGGTTCTGGCTGCCTTCACGCCAGGGAGTGTCGCGGCGGCGAGGCCGGCCGTCGCGAGCGCGATCCCGGCGTTGACTCGGTAGGCGAGAGCGAGTCCATCCGCCAGTCCGCCTGGGCTGGTAGGCGTCGTGGCGAAACCGCCAGGCCAGCGTGCAGCGACGATCGCGCTCATGAGAGCGATCCCGAGCGTGAGGCCGACCATGCGCGCGGTGTTCAGGATGCCAGCGGCGACGCCAGCTTCGTCGTCTGCCGAACCCCCAAGCGCGGCCGCCGTGAGCGGGGTCGTCACAAGGCCGACTCCCAGGCCGATGACAGCCAGCGACGGCAGGAGCCCGTCGAGCGCGCCGCCGAGTCCGAATTCCGAGAGCAGGAGGAGCCCCAGCGCGATCAGCAGCATCCCGGCCGTCGCGGGCATTCGGCTCCCGAAGCGGTCAGTCAGCCTGCCGGCGATCGGCGCGACGACCAGGATGAGGCCGGTCATCGGTAGGAACGCCGCGCCCGTCTCCAGCGGCGAATAGCCTCTGGCGGTCTGCAGGTAGAGCGAGACGAAGAACAGCACGCTGCACATCACAGCCGTGGACAGGAGCATCACCCCGTTCGCTCCGGAGACGGCTCGCGTAGAGAAACGGCGCACGTCCACGAGCGGCGTCGTCTGCGTCAGCTCGACGCGAACGAAGATCGCCAACGCCACCGCGCCGCCGATAAGGCCGCCGAGCACGAGCGGCGAGTCCCAACCGGATCTGCCTGCTTCGGTCAGCGCAAGGCCGAGGGCGAGGATAGCGGTCGCGGACGTCGCGAGGCCCGCGAGGTCGATACCTGCCGTCGACCTCGTGGAGGCCGGAGGGAGCGCCAAGCGTGCGACCAGCAGGCTGAGGGCTCCGAGGGGCACGTTGAGCAGGAAGATCCAGGCCCAGCCCAGGCGCTCGGTCACCAGCGCCCCGGCCAGCGGCCCGAGCGCGAGCGCCGCGGCCCCAGCGCCCGCCCAGATCCCGAGCGCGAACCCGCGTCCGCCGGGCCGGAAGCTCGCGGCGACGAGGGCCAGCGACGCCGGCATCACGAGCGCGCCCGCGACGTCCCTGAAGCGTACGGCCCGCGAGCAGCAGCGAGCCGCTCTGCGCCAACCCGGAGACGAGCGAGGCTGCCGGTGAAGAGCAGGAGCCCGAGCTGGAGGACGCGTCGCGCGCCGAGTAGATCCGTAAGCCATCCGCCGGCGAGCAGGAAGACAGACAACGCGAGCGTGTAGGCGTTGATGACCCACTCCAGCCCTGAGAGGCTCAGCCCCAGGTCACGGCCCAGCGAAGGCAGCGCGACGGCGAGTGCCGTATCCCCGAGGGTCAGGAGGAACGACGCGAGAGACAGGCCTGCGAGCATCGTCCAGCGGTGCGCCGCCGGGGAGATCGGAGCGGCAGAAGGAACACCGACCTGCGGCTCCCCCATGCTATCGACAGCGAGCCGATCGACTCCCACTGGGGTCATGCGCAGGTGTCAGCTTCGGCTCGGGGCCTGCCGCACGGCGTCCTTGTCGCACGAGCCATCGCGGCCGAGCAATCGCATCGGCAAGTACATCCGCCGATCACGATGCGCATGAACAAGTCGTGGCCGTACTCATCTCGGTCGAGCCCTTTCAGTCGCAGCACAGTCGACAGAAGGTTGGTCGAGGCGAACCCGAACAAGGGCCTCTCACGTTCGCCTCATCCGCCGCTCACCTTCGGCGACGACGATCAGGCAGACCAGCAAACGTGTCGACTGCACGCTGAAGCCTCAAATTACGACAACGGCGTAGTGCAAGAGCAAGAATATGCACCACGCCAGGAACGGAGCACGAAGTGACCGGCAGAGTCTTTGAAGCAGGGGGTCTCCTGCGCGCCAGCAGCGCCGCAGGACTCGAGACGTTCCTCAGGCGCCAACGCGGCGTCCAGGCGGCCGACGCGAATCCTGTCTCCCAGACCGTGACTGTCCGATATGACGAAGGGGCACTGACCGCGGACGACGTCCGGACCCTGATCGAGCAGTTCGGTTGCAGTTGTGGCGGAGAGATCGTCCCGTGCCATCTCTGCCGCGACGAGCGACCGGCCGTCATCGGCAGCACGGTCCCGCTCGCACCGGCACATGGGAGACACGAAGAGCACGCGGGCCACGCGATGGCCGCCCCGACCGCAGGCGCTCCCGTCCAGGGGGAGCACGCGGGCCACGCGATGGCCGCCCCGACCGCAGGCGCTCCCGTCCAGGGGGAGCACGCGGGCCACGCGATGGCCGCCCCGACCGCAGGCGCTCCCGTCCAGGGGGAGCACGCGGGCCACGCGATGGCCGCCCCGACCGCAGGCGCTCCCGTCCAGGGCGAGCACGCGGGCCACGCGATGGCCGCCCCGACCGCAGGCGCTCCCGTCCAGGGGGAGATGGCCCAGATGGCTCACGGGATGGGCCACGGTGGCGGGATGACGATGGACGAGATGGTCCGCGACATGCGGAACCGCTTCATCGTCGCGTTGATCCTGGCGATCCCGATCTTCCTCTACTCGCCACTCGCGACCGAGGTATTCAACGTCCACCTGTCCACCCCGTTCGGGATCGACCCGAACATCCTGGCCTTCCTCCTGGCGACCCCTGCGGTCGTGTGGAGCGGCAAGATGTTCTTCGTCGGTGCGTATCGGGCGCTCAGCAACCGGACCCTCGACATGTCGGTCCTCGTCGCCCTCTCGGTCGGCAGCGGCTACCTGTTCAGCGTCGCCGCGACCTTCCTCTTCGACGGCGAGGTCTTCTATGAGGCGGCCGTCGTCCTGCTGACATTCGTCCTGTTCGGCCACTGGCTGGAGATGCGCGCCCGAGCTGGCGCGTCGAACGCCATGAAAGCGCTCCTGGACCTGACGCCACCCAAAGCGACCGTCATACGCGACGGTGCACCACTCGAGATCCCAACGGCTGACGTCGCGATCGACGATATCGTCCTGATCAAGCCCGGCGACAAGGTCCCCGTCGATGGCGTCATCGTCGATGGTGCGTCGAGCGTCGACGAATTGATGATCACGGGCGAGAGCGTCCCGGTCGACAAGACCGTGGGCTCGAACGTCATCGGCGCATCGATCAACAAGACCGGTACGTTCCGGTTCAAGGCGACCAAGGTCGGCGCGGATACCGCGCTGGCCCAGATCGTCAAGCTCGTTCAGCTTGCCCAGAACTCCAAAGCGCCCGCCCAGCGACTCGCCGATCGAGCAGCGCAGTGGCTCGTCGCGGCGGCTGTGATCCTCGGCCTCGTGACCTTCTTCGGCTGGTTCACAGTCGGCGGGTCGACGTTCGTCTTCGCCCTGACCCTCGCGATCACCGTCGTCATCATCGCCTGCCCGGACGCACTCGGTCTGGCCACGCCCACGGCGATCATGGTGGGCACGGGATTGGGTGCGCTCAACGGCATCCTGTTCAAGAACGCCACCGCCCTCGAGCAGGCCTCGAAGATCGGCGCCGTGATCTTCGACAAGACCGGCACGCTGACCGTCGGACAACCGCGCGTCGTCGAGCTCGTCGGCGCGGGCAACCCCGTCGCCGAGGACGAGGTCCTTCGACTGGCCGCGTCGGCGGAGGGTTCGAGCGAGCACCCGCTTGCGCAGGCCGTCGTCGACGCGGCGAAGGAGCGCAAGCTCGCGCTCGTGGACGCGACCGGCTTCAACGCCGTCCCGGGCCACGGGCTCGAAGCGACGGTCGACGGGCACACGGTCCTCGTCGGGAACGCCAAGCTCATGCGCGACCGCGAGATCGACTTCGATGGCCTCGGGACTAGGGCCGCTGATCTGGAAGGTGCGGGCCGGACCGTCGTCCGGGTCGCCGTGGACGGCAAGGCCGGTGGTCTGATCGCCATCGCCGACGCGGTCCGACCGAGTGCGAAGGAGACGATCGATCGCCTGCACAACCTGGGGATCCAGGTCGCGATGCTCACCGGCGACAACCAGGCGACGGCCGACCGGATCGCCGCCGAGCTCGGGCTCGACACCGTATTCGCCGAGGTCCTGCCCGGCCAGAAGGCCGACAAGGTCAAGGAGCTGCAGGCCACGGGCAAGCTCGTCGCGATGGTCGGCGACGGTATCAACGACGCACCGGCGCTCGCCCAGGCGGACGTCGGGATCGCGATCGGCGCAGGGACGGACGTCGCGGTCGAGACGGCTGACGTCGTGCTGATGAAGAGCGACCCGGTCGATGTGCTCGGCGCGATCGCCCTGTCGCGGGCGACCGTCAGGAAGATGCGCCAGAACCTCATCTGGGCGGTCGGCTACAACACGGTGGCATTCCCGATCGCGATGGGACTGTTCTACCCGGCCTTCGGGCTTGATCCTGCGCCCGGAGATCGCCGCGATCAGCATGGCCGGCAGCTCGTTCCTCGTCGCCGTCAACGCGCTGCTCCTCAAGCGCACGAAGCTCGAAGGGATCCGCCGCTATGGCGCTCAATGATGTGAATCACGTTGGGCTGGGAACCGCACCCGGGCCCGATCGCCGGCTCGCGCTCGCGCGGGAGGTTCTCGCTCTCCTTCGTCGTGCTCTGCCACCCGGTCGTCGGCTTGAGTTCGTGCTTGCGTCAGATGCGCCACCCGAACGGTCCGAGGCGCCCCGGGTCGTCGTCCGCGGACCGGACGCCCTCGCCCGGCTTCTGTACCCGCCTTCGGCAGCCTCGATGTCGATGTCGCCCCGCAGGTACGCCTCGCCGAGCTTGCTCGTCGACGCCGATTCCGCTCATGCAGACGAATCCGCAACGTGGACAGCGAGGCCGTTCTTCCGGGCCGGCATGGCCCTGGCGGCCGCCGCTTCGATCAAGACGCTCGTCGGCCGGTCGAGCGCGTCTCTGGTGCCGCGAGCCCGCCTCCAGCATGGTTCCGATGGCCGGCCAACGGTCGGCTCGCCGGACTGACACACCCCACCCCACCCCACCCCACCACAAGAGGAGGTTGCAAGCATGGCCGACAAGGTGAAGGACCCTGTATGCGGCATGGAGATCCACCCCGAGGAGGCCGCCGCGACGGAGGAACACGAGGGACGGACGTTCTACTTCTGCAGCAAGGCCTGCCACGAGACGTTCGTCAAGGACCCGCACCGATATGGCCACCCGGCCGAAGACCACAGCGGACACGCTGAACACGGCCATCACTGACTCTGGGCGCCCCGGCCGGGCGAAGGCAGGCCACCAGCTGTCACGCCATCACTGAGGGGCTGGGAAGCCCACTCCCGACTCACGCCCGCCCTCGCCGAGCTCGTGAGCCCGATGACGGCCACCACCACCTTGCGTGCGGCCCGGGGTCGGGATGCTCGTTCGCTGTCGACTACGAGACCACCATTGATTTGTAGGTTTCTCTGAACTACGCCGATTCCGCCCCTGGGTGGCCCGGTCACTCGCAGATCGTCGATGCGATGGGGGCACCATCGCTTCGAGGGGACACCGTCTGGGATCGCTACCGAGTCGGATTGCCCCGCGTCATCACTCTGCGCAGGCTGAGCCTGGGCAGACGAGGACCGCGGCGAGGACCGCGGCGACCATCGCGACCGTCATCCCACCCGACGAAGCGATGCGGAATGTCGATGAACTCCGCATGACAGCTCTCGCTGCAGAAGTAGATCCGATGCCCCTCGAACCTCGCGACCGCCACCGCCTGCTCTGGCCGGATCTCCATCTCGCAAACCGGGTCCATCGTTGTGCTGATCATCCTGCTGCCTCGCTCGGTCGTGCTCGGGGACTCGCTCCCGTGGTTGAACCACAGCCTGTCCGCGAATGCTGAGCGCGAGGTGAGGCAGGCCTGAGACATGCGCGGCGAGCTGGCTCGGGGTGACTCGGGGCCCACCGCGAGACGCCGCAACCCCGATCCCCGACAACCTCGATCGTCGAGCCGCGGACGGTGGGGTATTCCCAGCGTCAGCGAGTCAATCGGGCGACAGGGTGCCGAGGAACTCTGAACGGCAGCCCTTCGAGCAGAACCAATGGTTCTCGCCGTCGAGCTCGGCGCTGACGGCACGCTCGCGCTCGACGGCCATCCCGCAGACGGGATCGGTGGCCATCGTGACGATGTCCTTGAACGCGCCGTCCTCGAGCCACAGGACCCGGTCGGCGATGTCGCGGATCCGCTGATCGTGCGACACGATGACGACGCTTCGACCTTGGTCCTTCGCGATCCGGCGGAGGAGTCGCATGATCTCGTGACCGATCTTGCTGTCGAGGTTGGCGGTCGGCTCGTCGGCCAGGATGAGCGTCGGGTCATTGATCAACGCCCGCGCGATGGCCACGCGTTGCTTCTCGCCCCCAGAAAGCTTCTCGGGCAGGAAGTCGAGCCGCCCGCCGAGGCCCAGGTCGGTCAGGAGGGCCCGAGCCTTCTCGCGAGCGGGCCGTCCCTTGAGGCCCGCGAGCTCGGCCACGATCGCCACGTTCTCGAGGACGGACAGGGCCGACAACAGGTTGAAGTCCTGGAAGATGAAGCCGAACTGGCGGAGCCGGATGTCGGGGAGCCGGCCCTCCGAAAGGACGCTGATGTCCGTGCCGTCGAGGTGAATCGACCCTTCGGTGGGCCGCAGGAGCGCGCCCATCATCGAAAGCAGAGTCGTCTTGCCCGAGCCAGAGGGGCCCATGATCAGGACGACCTCCCCGGGCTCGACGGCGAGGCTGACCCCACGGACCGCGGAGACCGCGGAATCGCCCACGCCAAAGGTCTTGGTGACGTCGCGGACGTCCAGCGTCCAGGTGGTCATGTTGCGGCTCCTTTGCGGAAAACGATCGCCGGGTCAACGCTCGCGACCTGCCGGATCGGCACGATCGCCGCAAGCCCGGCGATGACGATCGTGAACAGCCCTACCTTGGTGAGGGATGCGGCTGTGATCGACAGCTCGAGATTGAGCCCGGCCAGCGGCACAACGATCGCGAGCAGGCTCGTGAACGCGATGCCGAGCAGGAGCCCGGCGGCGACGCTCAGGCCGGCCTGGACCAGAACGACCCGATAGAGCACGAGGTTGCGGGCCCCGAGGGCCTTGAGGACGCCGTACTCGCGGCGCCGGGCAAGAGTCGCCACGTAGACGGTGAGAGCGACGACCGCGAGACCCACGACAAAGCCGACAGCGTTCATGATCGAGATGACGTCAGCGCTCATATCCATGACGAGCCGTCGCTCCTGGGTGGCGAGGCCCGCTCTCGTCTGTGCGGTCACACCCGGGACCTGCTGCTCGATCGCGTTGGCGACCCCATCCGGCGATGCGCCCGCGGCGAGCTTTACCAGGACGAAGCTCACGACCGGGGCACCACCGCGCATCGCCCGGAAGCTCTCGATCGACACGAAAGCGACCGAGTTGACGAGGCTCGCCGTGCCCTTGGACAAGCCGACGATCCGGGCCTCGCCGCCGAGCACCGTGACCGTGTCGCCGATCGAAACGCCGGCCGACTTGGCGAACCCTTGGTCGACGATGATCTCGCCCGGCGTGACCCGGCCCGAACCCTCGACGATGTCCCATGCGCCGCCCATCGGCGCGTCCTGGGGCAGGCCAACGACGTAGACCACGGCCCGTTCGTCGCGCGCGACGATCGTATCGGTCGCCTCCAGCATCGGGGTGACCTGCGCGACGCCAGAGACGGCCCGAACTTCGTCGCTCACCGAGGCGGGGAGTGACGACGCGACCATGTGCAGGTTGCGCACGCCCTCCTGGCTGACCCAGACATCGGCGCCAGCCTGATCGATGTACGTGGTCAGTTGGTTCGCCACCCCCGCGTAAATGGCGTCGAGAGCGAGAGTCAGCGAGAGGGCAAGGGCCACACCGCCGACCGAGACGAGGAACCGGACCCTGTTGCGGGTGAGGTTGCGTCGCGCCAGGAGTCCTGTTGCGCTCATCCTCGGAAGACCTCCGCCGGCTCGAGGCGGGCGATCGCGCGAGCGGGAATGAGTGCCGCGAGGAGCGCCATGAGAAGGCTCGCACCGAGGACCACGCCGACCGCGGCCGGCTCGATCTCGACCCTGAACTGCGGCCGCCAGCTCATCAGGGCTGCTCCGGCCCCGTATGCGAGCCCAACACCGACGATCGCGCCCGCGACGGTCGCGATGAGGGCCTGTGCCGTCACGACCCTGTAGAGCGTTCGGTTTCGAGCCCCGATCGCCTTGACGGCACCGTACTCGCGCCGGCGTTCGATCGTCGCCGTGTAGATGACGAGGCCAACGACGAGGACTCCGACGACGAAGGCGATCGCGACCATGAGCCCGATCGGGGCGTCGTAGATGCGGGCCATGAGTTTGCGGTCGTTGGCGATGACGTCGGACTTGAGCAGGACCTCGCTCCCGGCGATAACGAGCCGGTCACGAAGGACAGCAGGACTCGTCCCGGCCACAGGGCCGACGATGAGGAAGCTCTGGAGGCCCGGCGTACTCAGCAGCGACTGGAGCGTGGTGATCCGGGCGAACGCGATCGAGCCGGCCCAGAATGTTGTGTCGTCCGATAGCCCCACGACCGTCATCGTCCGATCGAGGACGTCGAGCGTATCGCCGATGGCGATGCCGTGCTGGCCCGCGGTCGTCCGGTCGACGACGAGCTGGTCGTCGGTCGCCGGTTCCCGCCCTGAGACGAGCTTCCATGGGCCGCCGCCCTTGGCCGGCTCGTAACCGATCAGGAAGAAACCATCCTTGCGACCGTGACGGTCGAAGATCACGAACTGGGAGACGATGGGGACGACTCGCTCAACTCCAGGCACCTGGCGGACGGCCTCCTCGGCCCCCGACGGGAGGGCCGAGCTCGTGCCGAGGAAGTCACGAATCCCCCGTTCGGCTACGACGATCGAGCCCGGGGTGTTATCGAGGTAGGCCGACGCCTGACTGTAGACACCGGCGCGGTAGCCGGCCAGAAGCAGGATGAGCCCGATCGAGACCGCGACGGCGAGGACGCTGAGCATGAGCCGCGTCCGATCGCGGAGCAGGTTGCGGCGCGCGAGCAACATCGCTTACGCCTCGACCGGACGGCCGGCCCGGTAGCCAGCCTTCTCGACCGCCCGGGCCAGCGACCACGGGTCCGTCTCGGCTGGGTCATAGTCGACATATGCGATCTCGGTCGCCGGGTTGACGTAGGCGCGGAGCACGCCGTCCGTCGCCACGAGTTCACGTTCGATCGTCGCGGCTCCCGCCCCGCCACAGCCGAAACCGTAGATCGGGATGCGGAGTCCACGCTTGATGTCCATGTCACGAGCGTGGCACGCAGGGGTGAGGACCACGTGAGCGCCTCCTGAGACTTCGGGAGGCGCTCCCGCTGCACGGAGCTGAGTCCGCGCGTCGCCCCTGCCACCCAGCGCCCTCGTCTCGGCCTCGACGTCGCCGACCGGAGTCAGGACGACGTTCCCGGCGAGGACCCGATCGACAGGCGAACGAGTCTGCGCCTCCCAGGCAGATCCGCGGAGCGAGCAGGGCGGCGGAGAGAACGTCAGCGGGCGATGACCACCGTTGCGTGGGAATGGGTAGCGACGTGCTCAGAGACGCTGCCCTGAAGGACGCGCGACAGGGCGCCGAGATCTCGTGAACCAACGATGACCATGTCGTAGCCGCCCTGCTCGGCGACCTCTTCGATCGCGACGGCCGGGTCTCCGGCCGGCTCGTAGAGGACCGGTTCGATGCCATGCTTCACGAGGATCGCCTTCGCCTCGGCCAGTTCACCGGCATGGACGACCCGGTCGTCCCAGGGCGCGACCGGGATGCGCCCGGGATGGTCGGGGATGACGCTCACCACCCCGACCTTCGCGTCGAACTGCTGGGCGAGCTCAGCCGCCAGGTCGAGAGCTCGACGGGCCGGCTCAGCGCCGTCATAAGCGACGAGGATCTTCTTCACCTTGGTACTCCTCTCGAAAGAGGCGCGGCCCCGATCGTAGATCACGTCGAATGCCACGCCTGGCGTCGATGCCACGAGCTTGGCGCGCGTTGGTGAGGACCACGTGAGCACCTCCTGAGACTTCGCGACCGACCTGGTCTGCCGTCACTCGCACGACCCGCCAGGTCGGTGTCGGCCTGACTTCTCAGCCGTGGCTCAGCCCGTCCACGCATGCGCCTCATCTCCGCGTCTGATGATCCCGCCAGCTGAAGAGCGTGAGCTCGCCGAGACGGAGGCTTCAGAGAAGATGCATGACCACAGTTCCGAACCTGCGTCGCGTGTGCAGGCCGACGGGCGCGTTGGCCAGCCGCACGAGGACACCAAGCAGGCCCAGCCGGCCCATTCGATGTTGTGGATGGTCGCGTGCTGTGCGCCGATGGTCCTCGTCGCGCTGGCCATCGTCCTGGGTGTATTCGGGCCTCGATAGACCCGAGATGACCGAGAGGATCGAACCCATGTCTCACCAGGTACACCAGCATCGCGGGGGCCTTGGTCCCATCGACCGCGCTGTCCGGATCGTCGGCGGCGGATCGCTTGCGCTCCTGGGTCTGACCACGTGGCTGTCCGTCGGTGGCCCGATCGCTTGGGCCTGGTTCGGCGCCGCACTCCTTGGCCTCGACTTCGTCGTGACGGGCGCCCGAGGTTACTGCCCGCTGTATGCCCGCCTTGGCATCGGTCGACCGTACGCCAGATCCACGTAGACGCCTCGACCCTGGAGTTAGCTCAGCCGGCAGGAGGTCGGCCGAGTGGGACGCGAATTTCGCCCACAGGGCAGGGTTGGCCGATCCAGAGCGATCGCTGCCCACTGACGGCTGTCTCCCCAATGCGCCCACGTGCCCTCGGATCCGGCAAGGCCTCTCGGACGATCAGCGAGGTCGGTAGGGCCGGGTCACGTCGGACCGCTCTTCGTCCGAGAGCGACGAGACCCCAAGCATCCCGAGGATCGCCACCCGGGACAGAGCGGTCCGACGCTCGATAAGGCGGGCAACTCGATGCGGGTCGCCACACGTGCGTGTCAGTTTCGTCCTGTCGAGTCCGGGCCAGAGCAGCAGAGCCCTGGACCGGATATCAGGCTCGGTCTGCGACGGGCCGTGTGACCGGCCATCGAAGCTGCGCATGACTCTCGCTGCTCCCGGGTCGCGCCGCCGACTGGGCTCGACCGGGCGCCTCGATCGAGAGCGCCACCCTCGACTCTCGCCCTGAGATACACCTGAGGCGGTGGTAAGAGATCCATGGTGGACGGGCCGAGGAAGGCCTCAGGCAGCGCTCGCTCGCTCGAGGACCGCACACGTGCGCCGCGCCTTCTGCAGTTGCCGGCCGACCACGATGATCCCGATCAGGTTCATGCCGATACCGATCAGGAAGAGCGGCGTCTTGTATGCGTTGAGGAAGACAGCTGTTGCGGAGAGGCCCACGAGCGGCAGCAGGTCGACCAGATGGTGCGCGCAGCACGCGAGCATCGCCGCGGCGCTCGTGCCGGTGCCGGCGACGGTCACGGCGGCCGCGGCCCGGTGGCGACGGTCGATGGAGCGGAGCTCGGCGAACAGCGCGATCTGGGTACCGAAGCCGGCTGCGATGAGGCCGACGAACAGTGCATCGGAGGCAAGCTGCTCGAAGGCGTGGTCGACGCCCTGAGCGAGGCCGATGATGGCGAGATAGGTGCCCAGGAGTGCGGCCGCGCCGAGGATCCCGGCGGTGATCGAACGGGGTGCGATCGGCAGCGTCGACCGGAAGGGGCCGACGGCGGCGGTCACGTGCCGATCTCCCAGCGAAGGGTCCGCACGGCGATGTCGCCGACGCCAACGAGGGTCAGCTCGATCCACGCCGCCCCGGCGAAGAAGGCCGTGGCATCGCCGTTGAAGCGGAGGGTTCCCTCGCGGTGGTGACCCCCGTTCGCGGCCGTCCAAGGCAGCGCGGCCAGGGTCTGACCGCGGTCGTTGCTCAGGACGGCGTTCGAGAAGTCGAGCGCATCGAGGTCCACCGAGTGCGTGTCGAGCTTGATGTCGAAGGTGGCGGCGGCGGCCGGGCCGGACCATGTGGCCACGACCGTGACCTGGCCGCCCTCGTTCGTCTGGGTGCGACCGATGGGGCCGGAGCTCGCGGTCCCGCCTGACGATGACGCCGGTGCGCCGGCCGTGCCCGTGCAAGCCGCGGCGACGAGGGACAGGGCGAGGAGAGGGATCAGAGCGCGGTTGTTCCTCATCCCAGGACAATGGACGGGCGAGATGAGAGTCTGATGAGCCGATGCTGAAACTCGGTCTAACGGTTCACGTCACATCCGGTTCGTCGGCGGCTACCGCCGCCAGGACTCGTCGAAGCCGGGCGGCTGCCTCGGCAGCGATCGAGCCGATCTGGCCGGATCCGGCAATGCCGAGCGCGGCCTGTGGATCGAGGATCTCCACCACGGTCTCGTCCGGTCCGAGCCCTCGTCTTGTCGCAGAACGACATTGCATGGCAGAAGGGCCCCGATCGAAGGTTCGATCTCGATCGCCGCGTGGGCCAGGCGCGGGTTACATGCACCCAGGATCAGATATGGGAGTCGCTCCACGCCGAGCTTCGCCCGAAGGGTCGCGGCCACGTCGATCACCGTCAAAACGCCGAAGCCCTCAGCCTTGAGGGCGACTTCGACGAGAGCACGGGTCTCGTCCATGGACAGTCGCTTCGTCGTTCGGAAGGTGAATGCGTTTAACGTCGACACCGTGGCCTCCTCGTGGGCCTGCATCACCCCAGGAGCGCCGAGCCACCCGGCCGCGGCGCCCGATGGGATCCGCCGGCTCAGCGGCCCGTGTGCATCTGCGCGTGGAGCTGACTCATCTGGGCCGGGTCGCACGTACCGTTCGCCGCCATCGATCGGTGGAGCGCCGTCATCGCCTGGATGTCTTCGGCGTCCATCATGCCGGAGCCGCCCATCATGCCGGAGCCGCCCATCATGCCGGAGCCGCCCATCATGCCGGAGCCGCCCATCATGCCGGAGCCGCCCATTCCGGCCGATCCCGGAACTGCGGTCGGATCCTGAGCGGCGACCAGCCCCGCGGTCCCAAGCAGGAGCCCGCTGGCGAGAACGCCGCCGGCGATCAGTCCAAGTCGCTTCGATGTCATTTCGGTGCTCCTTCCAGATCCCGAGCAGGCGCCGGGCCTGCTCGTATTCCTGCTCGTTGATCTCGCCGCGGGCGAAGCGTGCCTTCAGGATCAAGGCGGCATCTTCCACCGCTGGGCGATCCCTGCTCGAGATGGCGGCGACGAGCGCCCAGACGATCACGACGACCAGAACGATCCCCACGACCATCCACAGCCAGCCGCCCAAGCCCATGTCCCAGCCGAAGCCGGTCATCATCGCGTTTCCTCCGTTATCGCCAGTCGTGCTTTCGACGTCTGACGAAGACCATCTTGGGCTTCGGACTTCAAGTGGTCGTGTTCACGGAGGTCAAGTTCTGGTCAAGAGCATCCGGGCTTCGATGGGGCGCCGGCCGCGGCGGTCCTAAGCGGGTCCCCAGCCCGTCTTCAGGTGGCTATCACATCGGTCAGCCAACCTACCCTGCCTGAGATGGCCAGCCGACGGTTGGCCGATCGCATCGGAGAATCCTCATGGCAGCCAACACGATCACGATCGACCCGGTCTGCGGCATGGAAGTCGACCCTAGGAGTGCGGCCGCCGTCGACTACGCAGGCGCGAGGTACCACTTCTGCGAGACCGCCTGCGCCGAGACATTCCGCGACGACCCGAAGCGTTGGGTCCAACCGGAAGGCAAGCGCCAGTCCTCGGCCCTCGACTCCTAGGGCCGCGGTTCAGCGGACGCGCGGCAGGGCCACCCGGAACGTGGCTCCGCGCCCTTGGCCTTCGCTTTCCGCCCAGATCCGCCCGTCCATGAGCCCGACCAGGGCCTTGGCGATCGCCAGACCGATACCCGATCCACCGAGGGCTCGTGAACGCGACGGATCGATCCGATAGAAGCGCTCGAAGACTTTGACCCGCTGCTCCTCGGTAAGGCCGGGGCCCTCATCAGCGACCGAAAGCGTGACGGACGTATCGTCGCTCTCCAGGTCTACGAGGACCTTCGTCCCCTGCGCCGTGTAGCGCACCGCGTTGCTCAGGAGGTTGTCCACGACCTGCGACAGTCGCTCACGATCAGCCCGGGCAGACAGTGGAGACCGGCGAGCCTTGAGCTCGATCGTCACGCCGCGCTCGGCCGCTACAACCGCAAACCTCTCGACCGCGGCGGCCGCGACGGCGTCGACATCGACCGCCTCCAGGGTGAGTGGTAGCTGCCTCGCCTCGGCGCGCCAGAGCTCCTGGAGGTCGTTGACGAGTCGTGACATGCGAGCGGTCTCCCGTCGGAGGAGCGCCCACGTAGCGTCGGCCGGCGGGATCACGCCGTCCTCGAGCCCTTCGAGGTAGCCATCGAGTGTCGTGAGCGGGGTTCGCAGTTCGTGCGCGACGTCCCCCACGAGCTCGAGCCGCCGTCGCTCGGTCGCTTCGAGAGAAGAGGCCATCGTGTTAAACGACACGGCAAGTTCACCGATCTCGTCGTCGGACGCGACGACGACTCGCTCCGCATACCGACCTGCGGCGATCCGTTGGCTCGCCCGGGCCAGCCGGCTGATCGGCCTCGCCAGGGCCGTGGACAGCGCCACGCTCACGACCACCGCCGCCACCATCGCCGCGAGCACGGCGACGAGCAGCGAGGTCTGGACGGCTTCCTGGAAGGCTGCCCGGACGAGATCACCCATCATTCCGCTCATGCCACTCGTGCCGTTCATCGCCTGACCCATCGCCGAGTCGAACGCACCCGGGGCCACGAGTCCCACCGTCAGAAAGAGCGTGACGCTGCCGATCGCGATGACGGCGACGTTGGCAAGGAGCATGCGGGTGCCGAGCCGTCGGACACGTCTCATCGTGGGTCGTCCTCATGCAGGCGGTACCCGGCACCCCGAACGGTTTCGATGAACCTCGGAGCGGCGGCATCCTCGCCGAGTTTGTGGCGCAGATTGCCCAGGTGGACATCGACGACGTGTTCGTCACCGACGTAGTCCAACCCCCACACGCGGTCGAGGAGACGCTGCCGCCCGACCACGACCCCGGGCTCACCTGCGAGAGCGACGAGGAGGTCGAATTCGATCGTCGTGAGTTCGATCGCGCGTCCGATGACGGTGACGCGTCGCCGGCGAGTGTCGATCACGAGCTCACCACGATCGAGGACGCCCGCGTCGTCTTCTCCGCGGGCGGAGCGGGGGCGGCGCAGCAATGCCTTGACCCGCGCGACGAGTTCACGCGGTGAGAACGGCTTCACGAGATAGTCGTCGGCGCCGATGGAGAGGCCGAGGATCCGATCGATCTCCTCGATCCGGGCAGTGAGCATGATCACGTATGCGTCGGAGAACTCCCGGGCCCTCCGGAGGACCTCCAGGCCGTCCATGCCCGGCAGCATCACGTCGAGCACGATGACGTCCGGGTCACGGGACCGGATGAGCTCCAGGCCGGCCCGGCCCTCGGTGGCCGCGACCACCTCCATCCCCTCCATCTCGAGATAGCCCCGGACAAGGTCGATGATCGGCTCCTCATCGTCGATGAGGAGCACTCGGGCGGCCTTCACGGCTGGTGCAGGGGAAACGTGACTTCCGCCACGGTGCCCCCTCCCTCTCGGTCGGACAGCTCGACGGTCCCCGCATGCGACTCGACGATCCAGCGGGCGATCGCCAGGCCGAGCCCGGTACCCGATGGTCGTAACGTTCGCGCCCGGCTGCCGCGGTAGAGCCGCTCGAAGACCCGCTCCCGGTCACCCGCATCGAGACCGATCCCGGTGTCCTCGACCCGGACGACCGCGCGACCGTCGCGCAGTTCGAGGCGGGCCGAGACCGAACCGCCCGCGGGTGTGTAGCGTGCGGCGTTCTCGAGGAGGATCCCGAACAGCTCGCGCAGTCGGTCGGCATCCCCTTCGACGACGGCGGGCTCCACGGCGGCCACAGTCATCCGTACGTGCGGTGCGGCCTGGTGTTGGCGCCGGACAGACTCGACGAGCAAGGCGTCGAGCTCGACGGGATGGAATTCGAGCCGGGCCCCCGAGTCAGCGCGGGCGAGCGAAAGCAGGTCGCCGATCAGCCGGCCCATCCGCTCAGCCTCCTCTCGCGCGTCGGCCAAGATCGCCTCCCGCTCGTTCTCCGGCACGTCCGACCGTTCGGCGAGGTCAAGGTTCGCCCGGATCGTCGTGAGCGGTGTGCGGAGCTCGTGCGATGCGTCGCCGAGGAACCGTTGGAGCGCCTGGTGGTTCTGCTCGAGGGCAGCGAGCATCTCGTTGAACGCGATGGCGAGCTCGCCGACCTCGTCTCCCGGGCGGCCGGCCTCGACGCGCGCCGCGAAGTCGCCCGATAGCGAGATCGCCCGAGCGGTCTCCGTGACGTCGGAGACTGGAGCGAGGGCGCGCCGCGCCAGGACGAGGCCGCCGACAAGGGCAAGCCCGACGACGACCGCTCCACCGATGATGAGAGCCGCGCTCACCGTGGCCAGGAGATCGCGCAGCGGGCGAGTGGAGTCCGCCCAGGCGACGTATCCCGCGCGGCTGCCATCCGCGAGGTTGACGGGCTCGACGGTAAGACGCAGGACATCCCCGCCCGCCGCAAGCTCAGTGATCGCGTGAGCATGGCGATCCGCGGCGGCCAGGTCTTCGGCGCTGATCGAGAGTGCCGGACTGCCAGCAGGCGCCGAGTCGGCGAGTTCCCCGCCTTTGGCGTCGAGAACCAAGACCCGCCCGCCAGTAGAAGCGAACTGCGCGATCAGGCGCGCGGTCGGGCGCAGGCGACCGCTAGCGTCCGTGTCCTGGGCGAAGGCGCCCGCCGCGTGTTCGGCGTTCGCGACGAGACCGGCATCGAATGCGACGTCGAGTTGCGCGCGCAGGACGAGATACATGCCAGAGCCGAAAGCGACGAGCCCCGCCGCGAGCAGGCCAGTGTAGATGAGGGCAAGCCGGGTCCGGATCGAGAGCCGACGCCGAGAGTCCTTCACTCCTTCAGCACGTAACCGGCGCCACGGATCGTATGGATGAGGCGCGGCTCGCCATTCGCCTCGAGCTTGTTGCGCAGGTATCGCACGTACACCTCGAGCACGTTGGATTCACCCTCGAAGTCATATGACCAGACGTGCTCCATGATCACGTCCCTGGTGAGCACCTTGCGCGGGTGACGAATGAGCAGCAGGAGCAGGCTGTACTCGGTGGTCGTCAATTCGATCGTCCGCTCCGCTCGCCGCGCCTCCCTGGCATCAACGTCGAGCTCAAGGTCGGCGAACCGGAGCACTTCGCCTGACGGTGCGGATCGCCGCCGCAGCAGCGCATGGACGCGAGCGAGAAGCTCCTCGAAGCTGAACGGCTTGACGAGGTAATCGTCGGCGCCGATCTCGAGCCCTTCGACTCGATCCTTGACCTCGTCCCGTGCCGTGAGCATGAGGATGGCCACGTCATCGCCGGCCGACCGCAGCCGGCGAGTCACCTCGAGACCGTCGATGCCGGGCATCATGATGTCGAGGATCACGAGGTCCGGCAGGTGCTCGCGTGCCTTTTCCAGACCCTCCTCGCCGGACGCGGCCTCGACGACCCGGTAGCCCTCGTAGGCCAACCCGCGACGGACGACAGTCCGGATCTTCGGATCGTCGTCGACAACGAGGATACGCATTGCGTCGCTCATGGCGAGATGGTCTCCACTAGTTCGTCGTCCCCGGACGTTGAGTGCACCACGATCCTCGGGTCATGTGTCGCGCCGTGCGTGGCTCAGCACCCGGGGCCGCTGGTCGCACGAACCTCGGAGGGCGGACATCCGTGCGCGTCCAAAGTAGTAGGCCTTCATTAGCGCCAGATGAGTGTGTCATGAGAGATCAGTCACGAGAGCATCGGCGGCCGAACCTGGCGCCCCCCGGCAGCAAGTCGCGGCCTGCCTGAACGGAGCTCAGCACGATGGGCCCGGGCCGGGTCAGGGCTGTCCGGTGCGTTACGCTGCGGACGCCTCGGCCTTAGCTTCCCTTCGGCCGAGGCGAGCCCCCCGACAACGCCGGCGCCACCGCCGAATCGGGGGCTGGGTATTTCAGCCATGCCGCACCATCAATGCGCTGTCGTGGAGAAATCTGTGCGGATCGTGCTGGGCTCGCTGGCGGCCGCTGTCTGCGGTGGCACAGCGGTCTGGATCGCTTTCTGGGTGTTCGAGTCGATTGTCCCGCAGGGGCCTATCTCTATCCCTCTGGAGGTGAGCAGCCTCGCGATCATGATCGCCGTGTTGCTCGCCGGGACCGTCCTCGTTCGCCACAGCCACGTCGTCGAAGCAGCTGCTCTGTTCGCTGGATCAGCCTCGTCGTGGGCCCTTCACTCGGTCCACCCACTCACCATCTGTCAGTCCGACTCCTTGTATCGGGAATGCACGGCCAGCGAGATCGCGTGGATGGCTCTTCCGGCGGTCGTGCTCCTCATCGCGTCTGCGGGACTGTCAGCGTCCGCCGTCGTCCGGAAACGAACCCCGCGCTGAGGGAGCGTTCACCC